>NZ_BTGQ01000004.1:0-552305 GCF_036985505.1 Croceitalea sp. MTPC5 | reverse complement strand
GCTAAATGTTAAAATATTTCAATATAATGGTAAGAAAAAGACTACATTTCATATATTCGCAAAGTCCTTAAGTCTCCTAAGCACGTTCCCCCTCCTATTTCTTGAACAATTGTAAAATATGAACGGATATTTTGCTATGGTCTATCTGTTTGATAATTCATAAAATTAGACTATGGTAAGAAAATTACACTTTACTTTTTTGTTTTTTTTGGTATTACATACTGCGCGCGCGCAGTCTTGTAATTGTGATGTTACTTTGACAGGGTTGAAACAAAATTCGTTGAACATCATTTTGGCATCCCAAGTTAATTATGCACCTGGTAATACTATCTGCATTCCGGCTGGTACCTATGCCGGTTTTAGGTTCTTCGATTTTGAGGGGACCGACACTGAGCCCGTAACTTTTACGAATTGTGGTGGAAAAGTTGAGATTGTAGAACAACAGTACACCGGAATCGCCTTTAAACGAAGTGAATTCATACGTATAACGGGTACTGGTGATCAAGCTTTTGAGTACGGTATACATATTAAGGAAGTTGCCAATGGAGGTTCTTCGGGTATAGGTATTGAAGATTTGAGCTCTGATTTTGAAATTGACCACATTGAAATCGAAAATACGGGTTTTGCAGGCATTATGGCCAAAACCGACCCTAGTTGTAGCAATCCCGATACTTGGCGTTCTAATGGGTATGTACTTAAAAATTTAGAGATACACAATAACTACATTCACCATACAGGGGCCGAGGGAATTTATATTGGTTATACCGGCGGTTACAAGATCAAGACCAACCGAAGTTGTAATGGCACCCCTATTTTTGGACATTGGCTTGAAAATGTCGATATCCATCACAACTTATTGGAACATATAGCTTGGGATGGTATACAGTTGAACCTGGTCAGGGAAAATGGGTGGATTAGGGACAATACCATTATTGATTACGGAACGGATAACAGATATGCCCAAGATTTTGCTATGAGTATCGGTGGCGGGATTTATAGCATATATAATAATTATATGGAAAATGGGCCAGCGAATTTAGGTCAGGGAATGCAGTTTATCAGTGCCGAAAGCGGAACCAAGATTTATAATAACGTATTGGTAAAACCTGATTTTCACGGAATCTTTATGCATAATAGGCACGAATTTGATGATGCTAACGAGGGATATTATGTGGTGAACAATACAATTGTTGAACCTGGGGATTCTGGGGTTTATTATAACACCGTTATTACACAAACCAATGACGCATCTTTAAAGTACAGTACACAAGAGAACGTACCCACTTATTTTGTAAACAACTTGATTGTTGACCCTGGTAATGATCACGCTTCGGGCAACACATGGAAAGGAGATCAAGAAAGTTATTTTGATTTTAATAAGAGGATTGAACGGGATAGCTCTTTAAGCAGGATTTACTCCAATATCATGACCCGTCAGATGGATACTTTGGGGCTTACGGCTACTGCGACCAATGACTTTAGTCCTGCAGATCCAAGTTCTGATTTGGTAGATGCGGGTTCAGACGTTTCCGCATGGGGAATCGTATCCGATATTACCAATTTGGCAAGACCCCAAGGAGGTGATTTTGATATAGGTGCCTATGAGTTGTTTAGCAGTACTCCATTATTAGCCGGTTTACCTGATGAAATCCAGTTATCAGATTTTGATAACGAATTAGAGGCATTTGTTTTTCCGAACCCTGCACATAGCAACATACAAGTTAAAAATGTAGTTGATTCTAAGGTAAATCTGAAATTGATTTCATTTGACGGGCGCACAGTATTGGATAAGACCTACAATTCAAATGAAACCATTCAAATAGAGGAATTTTCAAGTGGACTCTATTTTTTGAAAATAACTTCAAAAAACAAATCGGTAATCAAGAGATTGGTTATTAGATAAAGGGTCCGTTCCGTATGATTTCTGGTTAAATTCGCGGCAAATCACCTTCTCCTTTTAGGGGAAGGTTTGATTTACCCATTAAATAGGTGTCGATATGATATGCTGCTTGACGACCTTCAGAAATTGCCCATACGATCAATGACTGTCCACGACGCTGATCCCCCGCAACAAAAACACCGGGGATATTGGTCTTATAATTCGATTCTGAAGCTTTTATATTGGTTCTTTCATCGAACTCAAGTCCGAATTGATCGGCCAATGTTGTTTCCGAACCTGTAAAGCCTAAGGCCAATAGTGCGAGTTGACATTTCCATTCTTTCTCTGTGCCAGCAACTTCAGTCAACTTAGGGCGCTGTCCAGGCACGGGTTGCCATTTGACTTCTGACGTGATAAGTCCAGTAAGGTTGCCATTTTCATCACCAATAAACTTTTTTGTCGAGATGCTAAAAAAGCGTTCTGCACCTTCCTTGTGTGAAGAACTGGTGCGCAATCTCATGGGCCAAAATGGCCACGGTTGATCAACAGGGCGTTCGGTGCCCGCCATAGGCATAATTTCAAAATTAGAGACGGAATTGGCTCCATGACGAATGGATGTTCCAATACAATCGGAACCTGTATCGCCACCACCGATAACGATGACATCTTTATCGGTTGCCACTAGCTCTTCGCCTAAGTCTTTTACCCCATCAACACGGCGATTGTTCTGGGGTAAAAAATCCATAGCCTGTACTACGCCTTTTAAATCTGATCCCGGTATCGGAAGGGTTCTTTTTATCGTTGCCCCACCGCATAGTACCACTGCGTCAAATTCTTTTTTCAAATCATCGGCCTTGATATCCACACCTACGTGGACTCCTGTTTTGAAAATAATACCTTCTTCTTCTAAAATGGCCAACCTTCTGTCAATGACGTTCTTCTCCATTTTAAAATCAGGTATGCCATAGCGGAGCAATCCCCCTATTTTCTCATCACGTTCATAAACGGTCACCGTATGTCCTGCTCGGTTTAGTTGCTGTGCCGCTGCCAGACCTGCCGGCCCCGAACCAATAACGGCTACTTTTTTGTCGGTTCTTTTCGGCGGTGTATTCGCCGTTATCCATCCGTTTTTGAAAGCCGTTTCCACAATGTTCTTTTCGATGTTTTCAATCGATACTGGGTCTTCATTGATACCTAAAACACATGCTTCTTCACAGGGTGCAGGACATAAGCGACCGGTAAACTCGGGAAAGTTATTGGTGGAATGTAAAATTTTTGTTGCTTTTTCCCATTTACCTTGATAAACGGCATCGTTGAAATCAGGAATCAAATTGCCTAATGGGCATCCGCTATGGCAAAAGGGAATGCCACAATCCATACACCGTGCCCCCTGATTCCGTAATTCCGTTTGATTAAGGGGTTTTGTAAACTCATTATAATTTTTGACACGTTCTTTTGCAGGAGCATAAGACTCATCTTTACGCTTAAATTCCAAAAACCCGGTTGTCTTTCCCATGATTACTTTTTTAATTAAGTGCCTATTGTAATGCTAATTTTTCTTTTTCCAATCGAAGTAAGGCCTGTTTGTATTCTTCAGGTAGCACCTTTATGAACTTCGATAGGCATTGTTCCCAGTTCTCAAGAATGTGTTGTGCGAGAGGGCTAATGGTGGCGTTGTAATGATTCTCGATTAGCAATCTTAATTCCTCGATGTCGTTGTCTTCTTCTACGGCGAGTAAGTTCAATGATTCTGAATTGCATTTGTTCTTAAAGGTGTCATTCTTGTCGAAGATGTAGGCAATTCCACCACTCATTCCTGCCCCAAAGTTACGACCGACCTCGCCTAGAATAACCGCAACACCACCGGTCATATATTCACACCCATGGTCGCCTATACCCTCAACAACCGCTTTTGCCCCTGAATTTCTCACACAGAAACGCTCGCCCGCTTTACCGTTAATATAGGCTTCACCCGAAGTGGCACCGTAAAGTGTCACGTTACCGGTAATTACATTTTCTTCTGGTTTTAAGGTAGCCTTATCAGGGACTTTTATGATCAATTTTGCACCTGAAAGCCCTTTACCAAGATAATCGTTGGTGTTTCCATTGACGATCATAGTCAGTCCCTTAGTTGCAAATGCACCAAAGCTTTGCCCTGCCGAACCTGAAAAATTAAGGCGCAATGTGTTTTCAGGTAATCCATCTGCTCCATAAATTTTTGAGATTTCATTACTGATTATCGCTCCTATCGCCCTATCGGTATTATAAATAGGAAAATCCAAGGTTGTTTTCTCTTTTCGGAACAATGCTGGATGGGCTTTCGCGATGATATCGAATTCTATTGATTTTTCAATATTGTGAACTTGGGTTTCAGTGTTGTGGAATGCCGTGCCGTCAGGAACGTCTACTTGGTATAAAATAGGGCTAAGGTCAATACCGGCCGACTTGTAATGGTCTATCGCTTTTTTTCTGTCCAGCTTTTGCACTTGGCCTACCATTTTATCTACAGATCTAAAACCTAGTTTTGCCATAATCTCCCTTAATTCTTGAGCGACAAAATACATGTAGTTGACCACATGCTCTGGTTTGCCCTTGAATTTTTTACGTAGTTCAGGATTTTGGGTCGCAATACCAACGGGGCACGTATTCAGATGACATACCCGCATCATCACACAGCCTGAAGCGACTAGTGGTGCCGTTGCGAAACCGAATTCCTCTGCACCCAACAAGCAAGCTATGGCTACATCGCGCCCGGTTTTTAATTGGCCATCACATTCGAGTACGATACGATTTCTTAAATCATTTAACACCAGCGTTTGCTGGGCTTCAGCGATGCCCAGCTCCCATGGTAGACCGGCATGTTTTAACGAGGTCAATGGTGATGCCCCCGTTCCGCCATCAAAACCGGAAATCAAAACTACATCTGCCTTGGCCTTGGCGACACCGGCCGCCACAGTACCCACACCAACCTCGGACACCAATTTCACATTGATGCGGGCTTCCCTATTGGCAGACTTTAAATCAAATATCAGTTGGGACAGGTCTTCGATGGAGTAGATGTCATGATGTGGTGGTGGCGAAATTAAACCTACATAGGGTGTCGAATTTCGGGTTTGTGCAATATCAGGATTCACTTTTGGGCCGGGTAATTGACCACCTTCACCCGGTTTGGCGCCTTGGGCCATCTTTATCTGTATTTCTTGGGCATTGGTCAAATAATTGGAGGTCACCCCAAAACGGCCAGAGGCAACTTGTTTTATAGCACTGTTACGCCAGTCTCCCGATTGATTTTTATAAAAACGCTCGGCATTTTCACCACCTTCGCCAGAGTTGCTCTTACCCCCAATCCTGTTCATGGCAATTGCTAGGTTTTCATGCGCTTCTTTACTAATACTGCCGTATGACATTGCACCGGTTTTGAAACGCTTTACGATTTCGGTCCATGGTTCGACTTCTTCAAGTGGAATAGGGTCGTAATTGGAAAACTCGAACAGGCCCCTTATGGTCATTAAGCGCTTTGACTGTTCATTGACCAATTTTGAATATTCTTTATAGGTGCTAGGTTCATTGTTGCGAACGGCTTTTTGCAATTTGGCAATACTCAACGGATTGAACATATGTTTTTCACCATCGCGTCTCCAACGGTATTCGCCACCAATTTCCAATTCGAGATTTGCATCAATAACATCGCGGTTAAATGCTTTGCGGTGTCGTTTTGCGATTTCTTTTTCGATTTCATACAGCCCAATTCCCTCAATTCTTGTTGGGGTATTTGGAAAGTACGTATCGACCACTTTGGTGTTGATTCCTATACATTCGAATAATTGGGAACCCCTATAAGAATTCAATGTCGAGATACCAATTTTGTTCATGACCTTTAGAATGCCCTTGCCAACTGCCTTATTGTAGTTTTTAATGGCTTCGTCGAAAGTGTATTCGGTGATTTGATTCTCTTCTATTTGCTGACCTATGATCTCATTGACCAGATAGGGGTTGATCGCACTGGCCCCGAAACCGAACAATAAGGCGAAGTGATGTACCTCCCTAGGTTCTGCTGACTCAATAATGATGCTAAGCCTTGAACGTTTGCCCATTTTTCGAAGACCGCTGTTCACGTGGGAACATGCCAACAAAGCGGGAATCGCCGCCATTTCAGAGCTTACCATTCTATCAGAGAGAATAATGATGTTGGCACCGGAATCAACGGCATCGGAAGCTTGCTTTAAAATAGCTTGCAAAGCTTCTTCAAGGCCATTATGGCCTTTTGCGATTTCATACAGGGTTGAAATCGAAGTGACTTTATAATCCTTACTGACATCATAGTTTTTGATTTTATCCAAGTCCTCTTTGGAAATGACCGGATTTTGAATCTTTAATTTTCTACAATGAAGTTCATTAATGTCAAATATGTTGTGATCACTTCCCAGGGTTAAGCTGATATCCGTTATCAATTCTTCCCGAATACCATCCAAGGGCGGGTTGGTCACTTGTGCAAATAATTGTTTGAAGTAGTTGTAGATCAGTTGTGGACGTTCTGATAACACCGCTATTGGGGTGTCAGAACCCATTGACCCAATCGGTTCTTTACCATTTTGTGCCATGGGCATGATAATGGTATTGATGTCTTCTTGGGTGTATCCAAATGCAGCACGTCTTGTAGCCAAAGGAAACTCACCGAAGAATACTGGGCAATCATTATATGGAATATCTTTTAAATGGACTAGATTATTTTTGAGCCATTTTTGATAGGGATGTTTTTTGGCGATGGTTTCCTTTACTTCCTCATCATTGACAATTCGCCCCTCTTCCATATTGACCAAGAACATTTTTCCTGGTTCAAGACGGCCGTGATATTCGATGTCTTCAGGTTGTAGGTCCACTACACCCGTTTCAGATGACATGATAACATATCCTTGCTTAGTCACCGAATAGCGTGAAGGCCTCAAGCCATTTCTGTCTAATACGGCCCCAATATAATTGCCATCGGTGAATGGGATTGATGCGGGACCATCCCAAGGTTCCATTAAGCATGAATTGTATTCATAAAAGGCCCTTTTGCTCTTCGACATCTCCGTATTCTTCTCCCACGCTTCTGGTACGAGCATCATCATTACTTCCGGTAATGAACGGCCGGTCATAAGCAACAGTTCGACAACCATATCCATACTGGCCGAATCCGATTTACCGGGTAGGACGGTCGGTAAGATATTCTTTATCTCTTTACCGAACCAATCACTCTGCAGCAATTCTTCCCTTGAACGCATACGGGCAACATTGCCCCGAAGGGTGTTGATTTCACCATTGTGGCACATATATCGAAACGGTTGTGCCAAATCCCATGTAGGAAAGGTATTGGTGGAAAACCGTTGGTGGACCAACGCCAATCTTGTAATTACCCTAGGGTCTAATAGATCTTCATAATAACGGCTAATATCAACGGGAACAAGCAGCCCTTTAAATATGATGATTTTCTGCGATAAACTCGGTATATAAAAAAACTGACTTTGCGAAAGCTTTGAGGTATTGATGGTATGCTCTGTTACCTTTCGTGCAATGAACAACTTCAAGTTAAATTGAAAAAAATCCTTCTCGCCATCAGGTGCTATAAAAACCTGCTTGACAAAAGGTTCCGTTTCCGCCGCTATTCGACCGGGTACGGCTTTGTTGACCGGTACATCCCTCCAGCCTAAAAGTCGCAATCCTTGTTTTTTGATGTTCCCTTCAAAAGTATTGATACAGAATTGTCGTTGATTTTCTTTTTGGGGCAGAAAAACATTGCCAACAGCATAATTTCCAGCTTCTGGTAATTCAAAACTACAAACACTTTTGAAAAAGTCGTGGGGGATATCTATTAGTATTCCAGCGCCATCACCGGTCTTTCCATCTGCACTTACGGCACCTCGGTGCTCTAATTTGTCTAAAATTTCAAGTGCCTTATGAATGATGTCATTTGATTTTTTTCCTTGAAGGCTGCAAATAAACCCTGCACCACAATTGTCATGTTCGAACTCTGGAAGGTATAGTCCTTGTTTTTCTGGCTTCATTGTTATGGTATTTCTTCAAAAATATCATAATCAATGAATAATAATCATGATTTTAAAACAAACACCATAAAAAAACCAACAACCATGGGTAAATGTTAAATAATATCCATAATGGAAAAATAACCATGCCTAAATTAGGATGTTCGCAATTTAAAGGGAAAAATACCGATGGGATTGCTTTTGAAAAAGGGTTTTCAGGAAAATGTACCCTCCAAAATGGAAATTACCATGTCAAAATGGTGTCCGCCTCAAAAAGAATTAGAATAATTCGATACACCCCCTAGAATTTAGGGGGTTTAAAAATTATCCTTTTAAGATACTTCTAGAGATAACGATTTTCTGAATCTCAGACGTACCTTCATAAATTTGGGTGATTTTGGCATCACGCATTAATCGTTCTACATGATATTCTTTGACAAAACCATTTCCACCATGTATTTGAACTGCTTCCGTAGCGACTTCCATTGCGGTCTCTGCGGCATATAATTTGGCCATTGCGCCTGATAGGTCATAGTTGTTGCCATTATCCTTATCCCAAGCTGCTTTGTAAACTAGGTGCCTCGCTGCTTGAATCTTGGTATGCATGTCGGCCAACTTAAAGGCCACCGATTGATGGTTTGCGATTTCAGTACCAAATGCTTTACGCTCTTTTGAATACTTCAAGGCCAGCTCATATGCACCGGCCGCAATGCCCAAGGCTTGGGCTGCAATACCTATTCGGCCACCAGCCAGGGTTTTCATTGCAAACTTAAATCCGAAACCATCCTCACCGATTCTATTTTCCTTGGGTACTTTGACATCATTGAAAATCAAGGAATGTGTATCGCTGCTTCGAATACCCATCTTATTCTCCTTAGGTCCTATTTCAAAACCCTCCATACCTTTTTCTACGATAACGGCGTTGATTCCCTTATGCCCTTTTTCTATATCGGTTTGAGCGATGACCAAGTAAACTTCAGCCGAATTTCCGTTTGTAATCCAGTTTTTAGTACCATTTAAGATATAATGGTCTCCTTTATCCAATGCAGTTGTTTTTTGAGAGGTTGCATCGCTACCTGCTTCGGGTTCTGATAAGCAAAAAGCACCGATGATCTCACCTGTTGCCAATTTGGTCAGATATTTTTCCTTTTGGGCTTCCGAACCGAACGCCTCCAACCCCCAGCATACCAAAGAGTTGTTCACTGAAACTATTACTGAAGAGGATGCATCGATTTTTGAGAGTTCTTCCATGACCAACACATATGAGAGCGTATCTAAACCGCTTCCACCATATTTTGAATCCACCATCATACCCAAAAATCCCAATTCGGCCATTTTTTTAACCTGTTCGGTCGGGAATTGTTGGGCGTCATCACGTTCAATTATTCCGGCTAATAATTCATTTTGTGCAAAGTCCCTAGCCGCTTGTTGGACCATTAATTGCTCTTCTGTAAGGGTGAAATCCATAATATTGAGGAAAAAGTAAAAAATCTATACAAAGATAAGGTTTAGATAGGGAATTCATAATAATAATGGATGAAATGCGAGAATTGTTGAATACATAAAAAAGTTGCTGGCTGATTGGGAGTTCGTTTTTTCAATCCTTATATTTAACTTATCTTGAACTACCGATTTAACGAAGTCAAGATTTTAAACTGACTACAAATATTTCTTCTAAACCAACTGAATAATGGAAACTATAGTAATTATTGTCTTTTTGGCTGGATATTTGGCCATAACCTTAGAGCACAATCTAAAAATAGATAAGCTTATTCCAGCCTTGGCCATGATGGCTATTTTGTGGGCAATTATTGCCTTGACCCATATGGATGTTTTTGAGGTCAATGCGGAATTGAAAAAGTTGGAACCCACCCACATCGAGGAAATACTATTGCATCATTTGGGTAAGACCGCTGAAATATTGGTCTTTCTGTTGGGTGCAATGACGATTGTAGAGATCATTGATTACTTTGATGGGTTTGCAACGATTAAAGGTTATATAAAAACCAGGAGCAAACGTCGACTACTTTGGATCTTTTCCATTTTAGCATTCATCCTTTCTGCGATTATCGATAACCTGACCGCCACTATTGTATTGATTACCATATTACAAAAGGTAATCAAAGATCGTGAAACACGACTTTGGTTTGCGGGTCTGATTATTATCAATGCCAATGCGGGGGGTGCCTGGTCGCCAATTGGTGATGTCACTACCACGATGCTTTGGATAGCCGGAAAGGTCGAGGCCGGATCTTTGGTATTGCGGGTTTTGGTACCTTCAATAGCCTGTATGGTGGTGCCAACGATCATTGCAAGTAGATTTAAGGTTTTTAGTGGTGATGTGGATATTGATACAAATACGGAAGGTTCAAAATCAAAATATGGGCCTACCATGCTTTACTTGGGCCTAGGGGCCATTGTTTTTGTTCCTTTTTTCAAAACGATTACACACTTACCACCTTATGTGGGCATGATGCTTTCTTTGGCCATAGTAGCTACTTTTGCAGAAATCTATAGTAACGCCAAGTTTAACATTAGTTCTGCAATCGATGAAGACCATCACGAGTCTTCACACCATAGCCCCGTTCATTCGGCCTTGACCAAAATTGAGCTCCCCAGCATCCTATTTTTCTTAGGGATCTTGCTGGCCGTTGCCGCCCTTGAGTCATTGGGGTTATTGTTCAACTATGCCGAAAGCTTGAACCAAGCCATACCGCAGACCGATATTGTGGTCATGTTATTGGGTATAGGTTCTGCGGTAATCGACAACGTTCCATTGGTGGCCGCAAGTATCGGTATGTTTTCTGAAGGTGGGGATAATCCCCTTTGGCATTTTATCGCCTATTCGGCCGGTACGGGGGGTAGTATGTTGATTATTGGTTCTGCTGCAGGTGTGGTTGCCATGGGTATGGAGAAAATTGATTTTTTCTGGTATTTGAAGAAAATCGCTTGGCTGGCATTTATAGGTTTTGTAGCTGGCGCATTGGTATTTATTGCAATGCGCGATTTTGTACTTTAAACATAATTTTATGCAGAATTCCCCGTTATAAGGTCAATTAAAATTGGGGACAACTTATGATATTATTCCAAGACCAGGCGTCTGATGAGAATTTAACAGATGCTATCTCAGAAGAAAAGACACTATCCGTAATTGATTTGATCTTAAATGGAGGTGCGGCCAGTACTATTATTGTTATCGTGCTTTTTGTACTTCTCTTTGTGGCACTCTATATCTATTTCGAAAGAACCTTTGCTATCAGTGCGGCTTCAAAAATCGATAAGAATTTTATGAATCAAATTCGTGACCATGTCATGAATGGTAAATTAGAAGCGGCCAAACTGCTATGTGCGCAAACAGATTCACCGGTAGCGAGATTGACCGAAAAAGGTGTCTCTAGAATCGGGAAGCCTTTGGATGATATCAATACTGCCATTGAAAACGCGGGTACCTTAGAGGTATACAAACTGGAAAAGAATGTCAATATCTTGGCAACCGTAGCTGGTGCTGCTCCCATGATAGGTTTTCTAGGGACTGTAATCGGTATGATTTTAGCCTTTCATCAAATGGCCAGTAGTGGTGGTCAAGCTGAAATGGGGTCACTGGCCTCAGGTATTTACACTGCGATGACCACGACCGTAGCCGGTTTGATTGTTGGTATTATTGCTTATATCGGTTACAATCATTTGGTAAACAGAACGGATAAGGTAGTCCATAAAATGGAGGCTAACGCGGTGGAATTTTTAGATTTGTTGAACGAGCCTATATAGACTGACTAGAATGAAATTGAAAGGAAGAAATAAGGTTAGTCCTGATTTTAGCATGTCTTCGATGACGGATATTGTTTTTCTGCTGTTGGTCTTTTTTATGTTGACGGCTAATGCACCTAATGCATTGGATTTGTTACTGCCTAAGGCGAAAGGGAAATCAACGAATACACAAAACGTTTCGGTCACGATTGATAAAAACTTAAAATACTACGTTAATAATGAACAGATTAACGGAGAATACATTGAAATTGAACTAAAAAAAGCACTTGAAGGTCAAGAAAAACCAACTATAATACTGAGGGCGGAAGAAAGCGTTGCCATTAAAGAAGCGGTCAATGTTATGGATATCGCCAATCGAAATAATTATAAGGTAATTTTGGCCGTGCGACCGAAATAATGTCGTTTTTAGATACGAGACACAAGAAAAAATCCTTCACACTAACAACAGTCTTGTTGAGTGTACTTCTGTTATTACTTTTTTACATTGGCTTGACCTATTTAGATCCTCCAGAAGAAAATGGTATTGCCGTTAATTTTGGTACTATGGACTTTGGCAGTGGAAATCAACAGCCCAAGAAAAAAATAAGGTCAGAACCTTTGGATATTCCGAAACCTCCGGTTGAACCGGAAAAAGTTCAAGAAAAAGTTGAAGAAGTGAGCGAAGCTATTAAGGAGCAACAAGTCACAGAAGAAGAATTACCTACTGAAAAAGTACTTACCCAAGAAAGTGAGGAATCCATTCGTATAAAACAACAAAAGGAGGCTCGACGAAAAGCGGAAGCGGTGGCAAAAAAAGCTGAAGCTGAAGCAGCACAAAGAGCACGTGAAAAACGGGAGGCCGAAGAAAGGCTAAGGCAAGAGCAAGAGGCTAAAAAGAAAAAGTTGGATGCGCTAATGGGGGGCATAGGTAAATCTGATGGGGAAGACTCTGGTAGTGAGGGTGATGACATCAGACAGGGTGATAAAGGAAGGCCCGATGGAAACCCGTATGCCACTAGTTACTATGGAGCCCCAGGCAGTGGGGCCGGTACAGGGGGGTATGGATTGAATGGAAGATCATTGGTCAGTAAAGGTAAGGTACAACAAGAATGCAATGAAGATGGTAGGGTAGTGGTACGAATAGTGGTGGATAGAAATGGAAAGGTAATCAAAGCGGTGCCTGGAGTGAAAGGCACGACCAATAACGCGCCTTGTTTACTTGAACCCGCCAGAAAAACGGCGTTTATGCACAAATGGAACCTAGATTCCAATGCGCCCTCACAACAGACTGGTTTTGTAGTGGTGAACTTCAAATTGGGGCAGTAGTGAACTATCAAAAAACTGTGGAATGGATGTTTGCCCAACTTCCAATGTATCAGCAGAAAGGCGCTTCTGCCTTAAATAATAAGCTTGATAACATTAAAGATTTCGCAAGGTATCTAGACCATCCCGAAAAGAAGTTTAAAAGTATACACGTCGCTGGAACCAATGGTAAAGGTTCTAGTTGCCATATGTTGGCATCCGTATTACAGGAAGCAGGTTATAATGTCGGGCTCTACACCTCACCCCATTTGAGAGATTTTAGGGAGCGTATTAAGATTAACGGAAAAAAAATCAAAAAGAAAGCCGTCACCTCGTTTGTTGGAAACCATATGGGTTTTCTCGAATACCATCACCTTTCTTTTTTTGAAATGACTGTTGGTATGGCATTTGACCACTTTGCCAAAATGGAAGTAGATATTGCAATAATTGAGGTCGGGCTTGGGGGAAGATTGGATTCTACGAATATTATCACCCCAGAAGTTTCATTGATAACCAATATTGGGTACGACCATATGCAAATGCTCGGTAATACCTTGGAAAAAATTGCGATGGAAAAAGCTGGAATTATTAAAAGGGGAGTCCCAGTAGTTATCAGTGAGCGACAATCAGAAACTGAGATGATATTCAAGCTGTTGGCACATCAAAAAAAGTCTAAAATTGTTTTTGCGGATGATTTTGAACACAATGTCTACAAAACCGATTTGATCGGTAATTATCAAAAGAAAAATATTAAAGGTGTGCTAGGTTGTTTAAAGGAGCTTAAAGAGTTTGATATATCAGAAAAATCATTGAAAAAAGGCCTTAAGAATATTGTGGGTAATACAGGTTTGTTAGGAAGATGGCAGGTATTGGCAACAAAACCCCTCACCATATGTGATACCGCCCATAACAAGGAGGGGCTAACTTTGGTTTTAGATCAGTTGTCAAAAAAGAGGTATGCCAAATTACATATGGTGCTAGGTTTTGTAAACGACAAAGATTTAGGGAAGTTATTGCCGCTGTTCCCTGAGAATGCGAAATATTATTTTGTGAAACCTAATGTTCCCCGTGGCTTTGATGCGAAAAAGCTACAGGTGTTGGCAGCAAATTACGGTTTAAAAGGAACCATACATAATACAGTAAAAAGAGGGTTTAAAAAGGCAAAACATGCTGCAAAAAAGGAAGACCTTATCTACGTGGGCGGTAGTACTTTTGTTGTTGCTGAGGTAGTTTAATTTTTCTGGTATTTATTTGTGGGTAACGAAAAAATGATGCTATATTTGCACTCCTCATTTAAGATGAGGAATTAGGGCGCTTAGCTCAGTTGGTTCAGAGCACCTCGTTTACACCGAGGGGGTCGGGGGTTCGAATCCCTCAGCGCCCACAAAAAAAGCCGATGTAATTACATCGGCTTTTTTATTTTTAGGCTTTTTGAAATTAATTCACTTGAATGAATTGCAGGTAATCTGAGTTTTTGGCGGCAATCAAGTAATCGCTTCCCTGAATTTTGATTTTCACCATGTCTTTAACGTCCCCTGGTACATAAAGGCCGCTTTCCATTGCGGTAATCGGTTCAAAACCACCTTTTCCATCACCTTTTAAAAACAGTCCATTACTGGCGTCATTTCTAGGGGTCTCTACCTCCGAGCTATACAAGTTGCCTACAACAAGGGCATCGAGATTACCATCTTCATCATAATCGTTCACAAGAATCTGGTTTATGGATGATAGCTGGGCCAATGTCGGCAGCTTATGAAAAATATACTTTCCATTCTTATTTTCTAGGTACACACTTGCAAATGATTTTATTTGATAGTGTAACGACTCATTCAATTCTTTTTCTGTATAAACATCCTCTAAGGTCGCCGTTGAAAATGATTCATAGTTTTTGAATTTTTTCTTGATGGCCGGCATTTGCTGTGAGGTGCATTCGCGGCCACGTACTGGGAATTTTTCACCTTCATTGTAATAACTCAAAACAATATCATTTGTGCTATTATTGTCAAAATCATTGAAGTAAATATCGAAGGTTTCGTCTTCGTTTGCCTTATACTTGTAATTAAGCCCAAGATTACCAACGATATAGTCCATATCGCCATCGTTATCAAAATCCCCCTCATTAACACCGAACCACCAACCACGGGAATCTTCAACACCTAAAATTGACGAAACATCTTTGAAATACCCTTCGTCATTTTTGAGGACCGTTATGGGCATCCATTCACCTATAAGGATTAAATCGGTCCATCCATCTTGATCGTAATCCGTCCAAAGGCCATCGGTTACCATGCCAAGGTTCGAAAGAACAGGAGCTATCTTTTGTGTGGCATCCACAAATTGCACCTTACTTTCCGTACTTCTATTTTCCAATATATAGCTATTGGCCGGTGATGGATAGTTTCCTGGAATCAATCTACCCCCGATGAACAGGTCTAAATCACCATCTTTATCAAAGTCGTGACTACTTACCCGTGATGAGCTGGTAATCATTTTGGGTAAAGCCGTGGTTGATTTTGAGAAGTTGCCCTTGCCATCATTCAGGTATAACCTATCTTGAAGTTCCTTGGCATCCGGCGCAAACTCATTGCCACCGCTAGCAATATAAATATCATTATCCCCATCACCTTCGGCATCAAAGATATGTATGCCCATATCTTCAGAAATAAGGTCCTCACTGAAGACACTAATATCAGTTTGAACAAAGCCTGACGCCTTTTGTAAGTAAATCGAGGTAGGATGGTGTGAAGAACCGCCAACAACGATATCATCGGTACCATTATTATCTAAGTCACCAACTGCTACATTTGGCCCAAACATAGAGGTGCTATGGGGAAGCAAGATTTCTTTGTAAAAATCATCATAACGATTTTCTTTATGTAAGTGTTCCACTATACGATTTTTACTTTTTTCAGTTTGAAAGAGCTTTTTTGGTATTTTAGGCTTAACGAGGTCTATTGCCCCTGCATTTTGATAGTTGACCAGTAGTTCTTGATTTGTATCAGGAGCGACTATTAATTCTTGTTTTCCATCAGGCCATACCACACTAATGGAATCAACGGTCTTTGTCTGTCCAAGACCAAAATGGACTTTTGGTGCAACCGATGATTGAAAGCCCCTAGTCATTGTGAGTTCTTGGTACTGCGTTGACCCATTTGAAAATAAGGTTGTTTTTACACCGATTCCAAATGGATTCTTTTGGGTTCCTTTGAACTTCAATGTGATGGAATTATTCTTTGAAGAACTTTTGTTTTCGAAAATACTTGCAACATCGTCAATATTATTGGTTACAATTTCAAGGTCACCATCATTATCAAGATCCACATAAACACTACCGTTAGAAAAGCCTTTGAATTCAATACCCCACTCTTTATTTTTTTTGCTAAAGGTCAAATCCCCATTATTTTTGAAGGCATAGTTGTCAATTTTCTCAGAGGGAATGGCCAAGGTTTTTTGAAGGGTACTATCCTTTGGTAATCCTTTTTTCTCGATTTCCTTAAAAAAATCCCTGTTATTGATTTCACGCCGGGTTCCATTCGAGATAAAAATATCTTTCCAACCGTCATTGTCCAAATCAGCGATTAGGGGGCCCCAGCTCCAGTCTGTTGATGAAACGCCAGCTATTCTCGATACGTTACTAAAATCGGGAATGGAGTCTAATAGGTTGCCGTTATTCATCTGAAGACTGTTCTGCATGTATTGATAATGAAACCCATAATTGACGGTACTCCAGAACAAATCAGGATTCATACTGGCCATATTGGCTTTTGCCCTTCTATTGACTTGAGAGGTCATGTCTACTTGAAGAATATCTAAAAATCTATCATTGTTAAAATCGGCAATGTCGACGCCCATACCATAAAATGAGGTGTTTTTCGTGGCAGAACGTACTTGTTCAGAGAATGTTCCGTCTTGGTTGTTGATAAACATATAATCTGGTGTGCTAAAATCATTGGAGACATATAAATCGGGCCAACCATCTTGATTTAGATCACCTACGGTGGCGCTAAGCGAAAGACCAAAGGTTTTCAAGCCGGCCTCTTCGGTAACCTCGGTAAAGGTGTCACCATCATTTCTGAAAAGACGGTCAGATTCCAATGGTTTCTGGGATTTTTGTTTGAACGCATAAAAATAGTTTGGTGCGTTAAAGGGAGTAGGAGGGTAATTGGCGATATACAGGTCTAGATCCCCATCACGGTCATAATCAAAGAATGTCGATTGTACACTGTTGCTTACATCGGCAATACCATAATCGTCGGCCATTTCAGTGAAGGTATTATCGCCGTTATTGATAAAAAGTTGGTTCTCTTTGGGGCCAAATTTTCCTCCCACGGAACAATAAATATCCAGATAGCCATCATTGTTCACGTCACTCATCGTGGTGCCTGTGTACCAACGCGAATCACCAGATACGCCAGCCTTGGCCGAAATGTCCTCAAATTGTAGATTGCCCTTGTTCAGATAGAGCTTGTTGGGTACCATATTGCCTGTAAAATATAAATCGGTAAGGCCGTCATTGTTGATATCACCGGCAGATATTCCGCCACCCATATAAATGTAGGCATAGGTGAAATAATTCAACGAATCGTTTTCGCGTAAGGTATTTGAAAAATCAATGTTCGTTTGGTCTATAGCGAGTCTGTTGAAAATGGTCTGGGAAACCTGTTCTTTATTGTCGCTTTCATCAGCGCAGCTCGTTAGAAATATACATCCAAAAATGAACAGTAGGCTTAAAAAAAATCTAGAGATCATAACAATTTTTTTCGGGTTACTAATTTAAACAGACCATGGGGATAAACAAAAAACAGGGCATTTATATAAATGCCCTGTCCGTTGCAGCTAAACTTAAACTAATAAAACTCAACTAAACTTAAATTTAATAACCGGGATTTTGTGTTAAAGTACCACCACTTAAACCTAAAGCATCAAGAGGAATTGGACACAAATCTTGTCTGGTGTCATAAGGATTAACGGATGCTCCAAAAGGAGGTATTGCCCTACCTTCGTTAGAGTAGTATTCGGTTAATACTTGAGAAGACACACCCCAACGTCTTAAATCGAAAAGGCGATGTCCTTCCATACCCAATTCCACACGTCGCTCAAAACGAACCGCATCCCTAGCAAAATTGGCATCTGGGAAAGAACTATACTCTCCCACTTGATAATTCGCTGCAGGGCCACTACCATCTATGGCTTGAACTACTGGGGTGTTTGAAGCTCTTGCACGGACTTGGTTTACATAATTTAAAGCAGTAGCAAGGTCACCTGTTTCAACGGCAGCTTCAGCAGCCATTAACAACACATCTGCATAGCGGATAATATTGTAGTTGACACCGGAATGTTGTTGACCCCACGCTCCGGTTCCTTGACTTGTACCTAATTCATTTGCTTGATACACATTTTTCTTTGGTAAATAAGGACCCGAAAAATCTGCAAAAGTCGCTCTTATCCAATCAGCACCTATATTCTCTCCGAAACCGTTGTAATCAATTCCCCTTCTTCCGACGGTATAATCGATTCTTGGATCTACCGGAGTGGTAGTGTCAGGTGTGAAGGCTGCATCTGAGGGAATACCATAATCACTGGAAAAATCAGAATCATTAAATGTATCGAAAAGAGGCAAGCCGTTAGCGTCTACTTGAAAAGCATTTGCTAAGTCTTGGGTTGGTTGGTAGAATCCGCAGCACGTTCCATTATCACCTATTGGGGGTCCGCCTGGGAAATTTAATGTACCACCTCTGTTTCCATTGAAAGATTGTCCTCCATCTGCGGCAAATTGAATGGCAAATACGGATTCAGCCCCATTTTCACCTGCAGCGGTGAAATTGTCCAAGTAATTTGGGTTAAGTGCAAATTCTCCACTATTGATTACAGCAGTCAATTCAGTAAGCGCATTTGCCCAATCGGATTGATATAAATGGGCTTTGCCTAAATAAGCTCTCGCAACAATAGCGGTTGGCCTTCCTGCTTCTGGTTGATCTGCTCTAGTCGCAGGAAGGTTTTCTACGGCAAATTGAAAATCAGCCTCTACTTGAGCCCAAGCAGGACTATCGCCTATAGCACTTACAGGACTGCCTTCGACATTGGGCTGATTGAATTCTTGCGCATCATAGTTTTCAACACTGACAATAGCCACATTTCCAAAGATTTTGATTAAGGAAAAATAAAAGTGTGCCCTTAAGAATCTAGCTTCTGCGGCTTGATTGCTTATAGCTTCGGCTTCACTCGGTTGAAGTGTAGTAAGGTCGATACCGTTTATTACTGAAAGGACTGCGTTTGCTCGATTTACCCCGGCATACAATGAAGTAAATTTTGCCCTGAAATAACCGTTGCTGGTTTGCCAGTCATTTTCTTCCACTAATTCTAGGTCACCTTGGTCACTATCGGTACTACCCTTATGGGCATCATCGGCGATAACGTCAAACCACCAGTTATCACCACTTACAGCGAATTGGTTACCTTGAATACTATTTCGCCACCCGTCAAGAAGGGAATATGTGGCTGTTAATAAAAGGTCTACCCCCTGTGGATTTACCAAATTTTCTGGGCTCAATGCCCCAACCGCAGGGGTTTCGGCAAACTCATCACCACATGAGATGACAAATCCCATTAAAATTAAACTTAAGCAAATTAATTTCTTTTTCATTTTTTTTACATTTTTAAATTAACTCCAAAAAGGAAAATTTGAGCTAGTGGAAAATTGTTGGTATCCACACCAATAGTCAAGGCTGAATTGGCACCACTAAATGGCGGTATCTCTGGATCTATACCGTCATAGCCCGTTATGGTAAACAAATTACTGGCATTTGCATAAATACGCAAACTAGAAATGCCCCATCTATCTGTCAATTGATTAGGTAATGTATATCCTACTACCACATTTTTCAAACGAACGAAGGAACCATCCTCAACAAGAAAGGAGTTTGGATTTATTTCTCCGTTTCGAACACTGAAACTTAATGCAGGTTGTGACCCATCTGGGTTGGTAGTGGCATTGAAAGCATCTAATACCCTAGAGCTTCTATTCCCATTGGGAAAAGTTGCGAAGTCAGTGAAAATTTTATCATAGTTATAGATGTCATTTCCTATAGTTCCACTGAAAAAAGCAGAAAAGTCCCAGTTCTTATAGGTGGCGTTAAGGTTTAAACCTAGTATCACATCCGGATGTGGGTTTCCTATAAATGTCAAATCATCATCGTTGATGACTCCATCCCCGCTAATATCAACATATCGAAGTCTCCCAACTCCGTCAGCCGAAGTGGCAAATCCTTGGTCAGGTCCGGCATTTACTTCTGCTTCGCTCCTATAAATACCGTCAACCACTCTTCCATAAAAAGAAGATATAGGTAGTCCTACTTCTGTTCTAGTGATAGCTCCGTTCCTGAAGGATGTATCTCCAATTAGCGGACTTAACAATTCGGTGACCTCATTGGTTAATGTTGAAACGTTTAAATCTGCCCCAAATGAGAAATCTTCGGAAAAATTCGTCTGAAAAGACGCGCTTATATCGAATCCACGATTTTCAACATTTCCTGAGTTTACGAACGGTGCGGTGGCATCTGCACCTGTATCACTACCAATGTTGGTGTTGGAAACAATTAAATCTTGAGTGGTAATTTGATAGTATTCTATACCGAGGGATAAGGCATTATCAAATAAGCCAAACTCGGCCCCAACATTAAAGGTTTCACTGGTTTCCCAAGTAAGGTCAGGATTTCCTAGAAGTGATAAAAATGCACCTGAAGATATAGTGCTGCCACCATCAAATGCGTAATCTGCCACTTGATTGTTCAGGCTGAATATATTTGCTGAAGGATTACTTACAGGAAGTTCTTGATTACCCAATTGTCCCCATGAAGCCTTCACTTTCAGTCTGTTTATAAATCCATCTTGCGGAAAGAAGTCTTCGTTGCTAGCGACCCAGCCCCCACTAAAAGCGGGGAAGACGCCCGTACCATTATCTCCAATGAATCTAGAAGAACGGTCCCTTCGTACCGTGGCACTGAACAAGTATTTGTCCGCATAGGAATAATTTACCGAACCAAAAACGGAGGATAGTGTATTCTCAAAGTCGAAAGTGTTTCCAGGATCTACTATCGGACTTCCAGAAGCATTGCTCAGTAAATAAAAATCTGGGGTCTCATTTATAAAACCAGTAGCCGCAACCTGTAATCCTTTACCGGTATTTTGAAGTGCTTCTACACCGACGAGTACATTTACGGTATGCTCATCAAAATTTTTGACGTAATTTAAGGTATTGGTCCATATCCAATTATAGGTCTGCTGATTTCTTTCAGTAAGTGTGTTGGTTCCCCTTGCTTCAGAATGTTCTGGATTTAAAGCCAAGAAAGTTCTGGTATTAAGTATACTGATATCACCACCTATAGAGGTCTTAGCGGTTAAACCGTCCGCAATTTCAAGACTTGCATAAACGTCCCCAATTATCCTAGTTTGTTTTAGAAAATCATCACTCGAGCGTATCAAGTCTGCAACCGGATTCGTAGCATTTGACAAACCTAGCGCATTCGAATAGGTGCCTGCAAAGAAACCGTTGTCATCACGTACGGGCACTAAAGGGCTTAAACGCATGGCAAGTTGTGTTCTATTGCCTTGAAAATTTTGATTATTATTGAAAGAAATATTGGCGTGTTGCCCAATGGTTAGCCGATTGCCTAACTTAAATTCTGAGTTTAGCCTCGCCTGTCCACGTTTAAAACCTGTTTCCAATTGAATACCTTGTCTATCAAGATAACCGAATGTTGCTGAAAACTTCGATTTTTCCCCACCATCCGACATTGAGATACTTACATTTTGGGTGCTTGCCGATCTAAATATTTCGTCTAAAAAATTAGTGCCAATTTGGCCATTTACAGTAGTCGGTACAGGAGCACCCAATAAAG
Source organism: Croceitalea sp. MTPC5 (assembly GCF_036985505.1). Classification (NCBI taxonomy): domain Bacteria; kingdom Pseudomonadati; phylum Bacteroidota; class Flavobacteriia; order Flavobacteriales; family Flavobacteriaceae; genus Croceitalea; species Croceitalea sp. MTPC5. The sequence continues at coordinate 530,457 of NZ_BTGQ01000004.1, read as the reverse complement.
TCGAGGGAACAGTAGGGGAACCACCGGTCGGGAAAAATTGAGGGTGACTTATTGCCGCAGGATCGGTTCCATTTTGTATGGCATCGTTGGTCAAACTTTCAAATAAAACATCTCCCAATTGTTGTGCATTCAATATTTCGGGCAATCTGGTAGCTCTACTAAAACCGGTAGATATGTCAACATTCACGCTCAATTTGTTTTGGTTGTAGCTTCCACTCTTAGTAGTTATTATAATTACACCGTTTGAAGCCCTTGCACCATAAATAGAAGCCGCGCCATCTTTCAATACATTTATCTGTGCTATATCTTGAGGATTGATGGTATTCAAGATACTTCCATCAGTTGTCTGTGCACCGTCAATTATATAGAGCGGGTTGTTATTGTTTGGGGTACCTAAGCCACGAATACGAACTACGGGCTGGCTTCCTGGTGCACCATTATTAGTAACGTTAACACCAGTAGCCCTTCCTTCTAGTGCCTCAGCAACGTTCACCAGTGGCTGTTTCGTCGCTTCTGAAACATCTACCGAAGCTACGGCGCCGGTCAAATCGCCCCTAGTCTGGGTCGTATATCCAACCACTACCACTTCACTTAGATTGTTCATGTCTTCAGACATGGTCACATTGATGGTGCTTTGCCCATTGATTGCAATCTCTTGGGTTCCGAAACCGATATAACTGAAAACCAAAGTATCATCTGAATCGGCATTGATGGTGTAGTTGCCATCAAAATCGGTCTGGGTACCATTAGTTGTGCCTTTGACCAGAACACTTGCGCCAGGTAGCGGAGCACCAGCGGCATCCGTTACAGTACCTGAAATCGTATTCTGTACATTCGGTAGTGCATCAAGTGTTAGGTTGTTGTTGGCTTGAGCTAGGTGGAGCCCAGAAACCAAAAAGACGACCAAAGCAAGTACTTGGGATGCTTTGAACAACCTTTTGGTCTTGTCCATCCATGTGAAAAAGCCAAAGTAAATTGATTGTTTCATAATCATGTGTTATTATTAGTTATGTTAAATAGTTTAGTTCATTCAGTAGCCAGAAACTAGGGAAATACTGAATAAGAGATAAAATTATACAATCAATAGGCATGAAATATGTATTATATTATCATTCTCTTATACTATTTTTTAGAAATTGAAATTAACTGTTAAAACTTGCGCTGAGACAGTGATATTGGCAGGGATATGGGGTATGGATGCATAAACTGTCTTGGTTGCCAATCAAAAAACGATAAATATCAGTAGCAAATCTTATTGCGCTGTTATTTTTTTAACATATTATTTAAGATTTTCTGGTATTTTAAAGATTCAAAAAGGATTTAAAATAAGGTTAATGACAAAATAGTATTAACTTGCCCTAAAAACGAATCCAATTGTTAAAAACGTATCAAAGGGAAATCACCGCATTGTCTCCGCAAGACAGTTTTTTGGTCATGGATCGATTTAGGGATACTTTTGATTATCCTATCCATTTTCATCCTGAATTAGAGCTAAATTATATTCATAATGGTATAGGGATGCAACGTACCGTAGGTTTTAGCATTGAGGAAATTGATGACCATGAATTGGTTTTGGTAGGCTCTAATGTGTACCATGGATGGAAAATGCACAACTGTACGAAAAGTGTTCACGAGGTGACCATTCAATTTCATAACGATCTTTTTACCGAGAACTTACTGCGAAGAAGTATCATGAAACCGTTTCGTGAAATGATGGAAAGGTCCGTACACGGTATTCTATTTGATAAAAATGAGTCAAGAAAGATAGCCTCAAGAATAACCCGGGTCTCTAAAATAGAGGGATTCGACTACTTTTTAGAGATGTTTTCCATTTTATACGATTTATCGCTAACTAAAAACCAGCGATTACTTTCGGTATCACAGATGTCAAGGGACGATTTCGATAATAGTGACAAGGTGAAGCTCTTCTACAACTTTATTCAAGAAAATTATGCCAATAAAATTACCCTAGACCAAGTGTCAAGCCTTTTGAATATGAGCAAGGTTTCGTTCAATAGGTTCATAAAGAAAAGTACCGAACGAACCTTTGTCGAATATTTGAATGACGTTCGTATTGAAAATGCCTCACGTATGTTGGCAGAGGAGACCTTTGGAGTTTCTGAAATCGCATATAAATGTGGATTCTACAACATTGCAAATTTCAATAGGGTATTCAAAAAGGCAAAAGGGTGTACCCCAAGTCAATACCGTAAGGAATTCTACAAACTAACAAGGATACAATAACATAAAAACTACAATAAGAGCATGCAGATCATTGAAACTCCGAAAACATACGATGTCATTATCGTAGGTTCAGGCGCCGGTGGTGGAATGGCAACAAAAATACTTGCTGACGCCGGCCTTAAAGTAGCCGTCGTTGAGGCGGGGCCACATTTCGATCCCGCAAACCCTGACCAACAGACGCAACTGAAATGGCCTTATGAGTCTCCAAGAAGGGGTGCCAATACGGTACGTCATTTTGGGGATTTTGATACAGCCTATGGAGGTTGGGAAATTGAAGGAGAACCCTATACCAATGAAGACGGGAGCGATTTCAAATGGTTTCGATCTCGCATGTTGGGGGGTAGAACCAACCATTGGGGCCGTATCTCACTTCGATTTGGTCCGAAGGATTTTAAAAGAAAAGACCAAGATGGTCTTGGTGACAATTGGCCCATCGGGTATGATGATGTGAAACCTTATTATGATAAGGTAGATAAATTGATCGGGGTATTCGGCACCAATGAAGGGTTACCGAATGATCCCGATGGTTTCTTCTTGCCGCCACCAAAACCGAGGTTACACGAACTATTCTATATCAAAGGTGCCAAAGGTGCCAACGTTCCAGTAATACCTTCTAGAATGTCGATGTTGACCAAGAAGATCAATAATGAAAGGGGAGTTTGTTTTTACTGTGGGCAGTGTTCAAGATCATGTTCCGTGTATGCAGATTTTTCATCGGGGAGCTGTTTGATATTTCCGGCCCAAAAAAATGGGGGGCAGGTCGATCTCTATGTAAATTGCATGGTGCGAAAAGTCACGACCAATGAAGAAGGCAAGGCGACCGGGGTTTCTTATATCAATAAAGAAGATAGAAAAGAATATCAACTAAAAGGCAAGGTTGTGGTGCTTGCGGCATCGGCATGCAGCTCGGCCCGAATCCTGCTGAATTCAAAGAGCAGGCAACACCCTAATGGCCTTGGTAATACGAGTGATGTTGTTGGAAGGTACCTTCATGATTCCACAGGTAGCAGCCGGGCCGCTTTCGTACCTGATTTGATGAAAAGGGAAGTGTCGTATAATGAAGATGGTGTTGGCGGAATGCATGTGTATTCCCCATGGTGGTTAGACAATAAGAAATTGGATTTCCCTAGGGGCTATCATATTGAAGTCTGGGGCGGAATGGGTATGCCAAGCTATGGTTTTGGTTTCAACCCCAATGACTTCAACCGATTCTTTGGGTTGACGGTCGGGGGCTATGGCAATGGGCTGCGAAAGGATGTAAAAAAGTATTATGGATCTGTATTAGGTTTTGGGGGAAGGGGGGAATCCATTCCCCAGAAAAGTAATTACTGTGAGATCGACAACTCTAAAGTAGACGAATTCGGCATACCCGTGCTAAAGTTCCATTACAAATGGACGGACAATGAAATCAAACAGGTCAAACATATGCACGATACGTTTGAAGAAATCATACACCATATGGGGGGTGAGGCCTTGGGTGACAAACCAACGGAGGCCCAAAATTACGGGATCGCCCCACCCGGATGGATCATACATGAGGTAGGTACGACCCGTATGGGGGATGACAAAAAAACGTCTGTGGTAAACAAATATCAGCAATTGCACAATGTGGATAATGTTTTTATTGTCGATGCCGGGCCTTTTGTATCACAGGCAGATAAGAACCCAACCTGGACTATTTTGGCTTTATCCTGGAGAACTTCCGACTATATTATTGAACAATTAAAGCAGCAAAATATTTGATCATGGACAGAAGAAAAAGTTTAAAATCAATAGTATTGGGTGGCGTTGCTGGCGGATTGGCCATTCATGGGTGTAAACCTCAAAGTGAGCAAAAGTTGGATGAGGTCGTAAAAATCAAAGAATATGATTATGGCCGCACTCCCAAGGAAAAGGAATACGATGAAGAACTACTATCAGAGCAGTTTTTCAATACACATGAAATGGAGACCATTGCCGTGTTATGTGATTTGATCTTGCCTTCAGATGACACATACAAAGGGGCTTTGGATGCCGAAGTACCAGACTTTATAGAGTTTATGGCAAAAGATCATCCACCTTTTCAAACAGACCTTCGTGGAGGCTTGATGTGGATAGACCATAAAAGTAATACCGATTATGGTGCTGAGTTCAAAACCGCTACCAAAGAACAGCAAAAAGCCATATTAGATGAAATTGCCTACCCTGATATTGAGGTTCAAGAAGTGAAAAGACCTTTAGAGGTCAATTTCTTTTCTTTGATGCGAAACCTGACCATGACCGGTTTTTATACCTCTAAAATAGGAATTGAAGAGCTGGGGTACAAAGGTAATATGCCCAATATATGGGATGGGGTGCCTGAAGCTGTTTTGGCGCAACATGGGGTTTCGTATGATGCCAAGTGGGTCGAAAAATGCGTGGACCAGTCAAAACGGGGTATTTTAGCACAATGGGACGAACAAGGAAATTTATTGACCTAATAAAAAGATGATGAAAATTAAGAATTCAATAGTATTTTTTCTAATTGCCATTACAATGAATTTTGAATCGGTCTCACAAGAAATAGGTTTGCAGCTTTACAGTCTCCGTAACGAGATGAAAGATGATGTTGAAGGTACATTGCAAAAAATCCAATCTTGGGGTATCTCAAATATAGAAGAAGGTAATGGAGGAACACATGGGTATTCCATACAAGACTATAAGGCCCTGTTGAATAAAAATCAACTAAAGATTGTAAGTGTTAGTGGAAGTTATGAGGATTTTAGGGATAACCCTGAAAAAATCATTTCCAAGGCTAAGGCTTATGGGGCAAAATATGCAGTTTGTTTTTGGATACCGCATAACGATACCATTTTCACCATTAAAGAAACCAAGGCGGCCATTGATGTGTTCAACAAAGCTGGCAAAAAGTTGAAAGACGCCGGAATCACTTTAGCATACCACCCCCACGGATATGAGTTCAGACCCTATAAGAAAGGCCTGTTGATGGACCATATGATTGAAAGTGCACAGCATTTTACTTTTGAGATGGATGTGTATTGGTTTGCGCATCCCGGTGAAAACCCCATTGAATGGTTAAGAAGATATCCCGATAAGTTTAAATTGATGCACCTTAAAGATTGCAAGAAAGGTGTTAAGGGTAATTTGAATGGAACATCGGATGTGGAAACCAATGTAGTGTTGGGTATGGGGCAAATCAATATTGCTGCCATTGTAGCAGAGGCTGTTAAAATTCAAATCGATTACCTTTTTATTGAGGACGAATCGTCAAAGGCCGTGAAACAAATACCCCAAAGTCTCAAATTTCTTCAATCATCACTTGATAAATAAAATATTAAGCAAGGCCTTATTTTGATTTTAGCGGTTTTTACTAGGTTATATTGGTGACGGAGTCCGTGTTTTAGATGGTATATCATTCATAAATACTACTTGGACTAGGCGTTCAAAATGCGCGTTCGGCCCCGAAAGCAGCACTGGATATAGGGAAACTTGCAACTATGTTGCCCGCCTCTGTACTATTTCGCCCTTGATGAACATTTCTGGTCTTTCTTTGGCTTCGATTTGCAAAGAAAATATGCAAAGAACCTATTTCCGCTTCAAATTCAATAATCGAAAATCAATGACAGTGTTTCCCGGCATAGTTACGGCACTTAAACTTAACTGACCAACCCCATCGTTCAAAGAAATTTCACCCAACTTAATAACTTTAAAGTCTTTGACATAAGACTCCATTCTTGGGCTTCTATCTTTATCTGCCCCAATTAAATCGGGGTCATGGAATTCGGAAATGACCTTGGTTATTTTTGAATTGTTTAGCCTTAATTGAAGTTCAGTGCCAACAGCGTCCTTTTTGCAGGTGTAATAAAGAAAAACTTCAAAAGTGCCTTCTTCAAGTATATCTACATTCCAGAAAATGGAGTCATTCGTGCTGACCCAATTGGTGTAAAAAGAATCATTAGGCCATCGATTGCTTCTTGTGATCGAACCGGTCGCTATGGCATCGCGAGCGGGTAGTTGTGTATAATCATAATCCTTTGTGCCTATGGTAAAAGGTCTTTTCTTATCAATTTTCGAAGCTAGTATTTCTTGCTCCCATTTTTCTTTAATGTGAACTAAACTGTCCTTTATAATCGGTTTTTTTGAGCTGATATCGATGGTTTGACCGAGGTCATCGTCCATGTCATAGAGTCTATTCTCCGAATCCAACCTGTATTTTTGGGTTCTTAAACTGGTTTCTCCATTCCAATGGTTATATACGACCCTAGCCGTTGTAGCAGGGTTTTGATTCAATACTTTCGAACTTAGGTCAAGTCCATCCATCCTCAATGTGTCAGGTAGTTTGATTTTTGCCAGACCCGTCAATGTAGGCAATAGGTCTATCGACGCCATAAGTTGTTTTGATTTGTGCCCAGCTTTTATATGCTTAGGCCATTTTATAAAAAAGGGTGATTTTACCCCACCCTCGTCGGTACTGCCTTTTTTGCCGCGCATACCGCCATTCCACCGCCAACCATTGGGGCCATTGTCAGACATGAAAATGACGATGGTGTTTTCTTCTAGGCCATTCTTTTTTAAGATGGCATTCAATCGACCCATATTCCAGTCTATATTTTCAACCATTGCCAATGCTGCCCGGGTAAACCGTTCATCTTCCATTCCGTCACCTTGATATTGCATAGTAAGCGGCTTGTCTTTGAACCTGGCCCAGTATTCATCGGGTGATTGCATTGGGCTATGAGGGGTGTTTATGGGCAGGTACAAGAAAAATGGCTTGTCACGATTTTCAGAAACAAAATCGATGCCGTGGTTGAACAAATCATCTACTAAAAAACCGTTCCCCTGTACAATTTCGCCATTGCGTTCTAACATGGGACTAAAATAATTTCCCCAATGCCCAGAACAGAATCCGTAAAAATCATCAAAACCCCTAGCATTGGGATGGTAGGGCGGTTGCATGCCATTGTGCCATTTACCGTATGCCGCAGTTTGGTATCCATTGCTTTTCAAAACATCGGCTATCGTAGGTACGTCAAAGTCCATCCGTTCCCCACCGGCTGAGGTAGCATACACCCCTAGTCTTGAGAAGTGCTGGCCGGTTAATAACTCCGCCCGGGTAGGTGAACAAACTGGTTGAACGAAAAAGTTTTCCAACACCATACCCTTATAGGCTATACTGTCAATATTTGGTGTGGAAAGATTGGTATTGCCATGATAACTTAAGTCACCCCAACCTTGATCATCGGTTAAAATCAGTACAATATTCGGTTGTTTGAAGGGTGCTTCCCTTTTGGTGCAAGAACATATCGCCAAAATGACAAAAAAGGTACTTAAAAAAATCCTCATGGGTTATATTTCACGTTGAGGGTAATATAGGCACTCTCTTGCTTCCAATCAAGTGCCGGTCTCGAATTGTAATTCGACGTTGTTAGGTTTAAAAATGAAATTTAAGCTAAATTTGTACTCTTATTTTAAGCTATGATTGCCACAATTTGTAGAAAAGCCCATTTCAATGCTGCGCATCGGTTGCATAATCCGAAGTGGAGTGATGAGAAAAACCGAGCTGTATTTGGTAAATGCAATAGCCCTAATTACCATGGCCACAATTTTGATTTAGAAGTGCGTATACGTGGTGAAGTCAATCCAGATACGGGTTTTGTAATGGACCTAGCGGTTTTGGGAAAGGTAATCAAAGATGAAATCGAAGCGCGTTTTGATCATAAGAACTTAAACGAGGACTGCCCTGAGTTTGAAGGTATTCTGCCGTCAACGGAGTATTTTGTTAAAATTATCTATGATATTTTAAAACCAAAGCTCGATCCTGGGCAAAAATTGCACATAACTTTATTCGAAACACAAAAGAATGCTGCGGAATATGGAGATTGGTAACATTTTTACGATATTGCAGCGATTTTAAGGAGTATTAGCTCAGTTGGTTTAGAGCGCTGCCTTGACAGGGCAGAGGTCACTGGTTCGAATCCAGTATACTCCACTTTAAAAACTGACCGTACAGGTTTTAGACTTTCCAAACCATTTGACCCGGTTTCTAGATGCAAGACGGTATATTGTATCCCTTATTATTCTGGGGATAAATGCCAACAATGTAGCCACTAATTTCCACTTCGGAATTTTTGAGACGATTTTTAAGAATCCGTCTGAGTGGGTATGGGGCCCATCTTCATCGAATAAAATCACCGTGGTCAGTTCTTTTGTGGGAAACCCATGTTGAGAAAGCATTCTTTGTCCGGTCGGTGATTGAAATGCGACAAACTCAAAACTTTCTACAGGTACTAATTGTAAAAGCCATCCAACAACACCGTTACAAAGGTTGCACTCTCCATCAAATATGATAATATTGGTTTTCATGATTGCTTGTTTACCCTTTTAGTTCGAATAAAACAAAGAATCATTTCATCGGTCGGCACACATTAGACCATTTTTTAGAAAGTTTTATGATTTACAGGTATTCAAGGATACGCTCAAGGGCCATTCCACGCGAGCCTTTAATGAGAATGGAACCTGTTGGCAAGGGCTGGTTTTGAAGGTGTTCTTCAAGCGCCTCGAACGAACGGAACTTTTTGTAATCGGTTTTAGTACCGTAAAAGTTGTGTCCAATTAAAAACACTTCTTGAAAGTTCATTTTCTTCGCCAAATCAGCAATGTGTTGGTGTTCTGTGCTTGCAGCTTCCCCCAGCTCAAACATGTCGCCCAAGAAAAGTGTTTTGCGGGGTGCTGCCGTGGTTTCAAAACTTTCTAAAGCGGCTTTCATGCTGGTTGGGTTGGCATTGTAGGCGTCTAGAATAATATGATGTCCATTTTTTTTGATAATTTGAGAACGGTTGTTTTCTGGTTCATAACCTTCAATGGCATTTTTAATAGCTGAGGTAGGTACATTGAAATACTTTCCAATTAAAATGGCAATACAGCAATTGGTGAAATTATATGTTCCAATCAATTTGGTGTTAACCACCGTCTCTTCAAAAGATAAACGTATGAAAGGGTTGGCAGCTATAAATGAAATCGTATAGTAGTTGTGGTCCTTTTTGCTGAAGCCTATTTTTTTTATATAAGATGCCAATCTGTCTTTTTGGATGGGATCATCCGCATTCAGAAAAACATGTTTACCGTTACCCAGTAAATAGTCGTAAAGTTCGCTTTTGCCTTTAATGACCCCTTCAACACCGCCAAAACCTTCTAAATGTGCCTTTCCGAAATTGGTGATATACCCAAAATCCGGTTGGGCGATACGGGCTAAAAATGCAATCTCTTTTTGATGATTGGCCCCCATTTCTATGATGGCGAACTCCGTATCTTCTTTTATACTTAGAAGTGTTAGGGGAACCCCAATATGATTATTGAGATTTCCTTTAGTTGCTACTGTATTGTATTTTTTTTCAAGTACCCGATGAATCAGTTCTTTGGTTGTTGTTTTTCCATTGCTGCCTGTCAGCGCGATAACCTGTGCGTTGCACTGTTTTCTGTGGTAGGCACTCAAGTCTTGAAGGGTTTGCAATACATTTTCAACCACGATGGTCTTATCGGCCACTTGGTATTCCGGTTCATCTATTACCGCCAATGCCGCTCCTTTTTTTAAAGCTTCCTCGGTAAATTCGTTACCGTTGAAGTTTGGCCCCTTCAAGGCAAAATAAATACAATTCGCGGTTATTTTTCGGGTATCGGTACAAACCGTTGGGTGTTCTAGAAACCGTTGGTGAAGTTCGTTCAATTTCATAGTCGAAGATAAAAAAAGCCCTTAACAAAATTGCTAAGGGCCCAATATCTTTCGTAAGCAATGCTTACCTTACTTTTTTATGTCGAACCGTTTTGTTCTTGGTTTTGGATTTTGATCCCACTCTTGACATCGCACATCTAAACCCTACATCATCCGTAGCCATATATTGTGGTAGGTAACGGCGTTGCGCTGGGTCTAACCAAAATGCCCTGTCCCTCCAAGAGCCACCTTTGTAAACCCTTACCTCGTCATTGATCAAAGACGTTCGGTAGTTTGAGGTGTCATATTGTCGAAGTAGTTTTCCGGTTGAATCACGTTCCACTTTGTGTTTGGGCGAATCGTACATTTTTCGAGCGTCGGATTCGTCATCGCTGAATCTTTGGAAAAACCTTGATGATCCTGGGTCACCATCACGATATCCCCGGTTATCACTTTTTGAGAAGTTTGTCCTTAAATAGGTTTCTTCTTCACCTACAGGCACTTCTTTTATTTCACCAGGTAGGTTCAATGCAACCACTTTTCCGTTGGGTAAAGTATCAAAAACAACCGAATCTCGAAGAATCTGGACTTTTCCATCTTCACCAATGGCTTTTTTCAGATAAATATTACCACGATAGTAGTTGAAATCACTGATTTCGTCGTCAACGATGGGTCTGTAGACATCGGCTACCCATTCTGAAACATTACCGGCCATATCATATAGTCCAAAATCATTTGGTTTGTATGATTTTACCTCTGCGGTAATATCGGCACCATCATCAGACCAACCTGCGATACCGCCATAATCACCTTTACCTTGTTTGAAGTTCGCCAATTGGTCACCACGACCTAGGCGTTGTCCATTTCGTGTGTAGTCACCTTCCCATGGATACTTCTTTCTACCTCTATAATTATTGTATTCCCGCGACCCTATCAAAGCCTGTGCGGCATATTCCCATTCTGTCTCGGTAGGCAATCGATACTCCGGACTGATAATTCCCGTACTTCTTTTTGCAAAAGAATTAATGGAATCCTTTTTTTGCTTGCCCTGTAACGAATCTATTTGCCCCCCATAAACCGATTCTGGATTATTCAAATAAGCTTCCGTACTAAACGTTCCACCTATTTCACCGTTCAAGACCTTATATTTTGCATCTTTGGCCAAATAACCTTCCCTTTCTAAGGTGGCTTCATTTACCCTGTCTGTTCTCCATTCAGCATATTGTGTAGCTTGAATCCAGTTTACACCAACTACGGGATATTCCCCATAAGCAGGATGGCGTAGATAGCTATTTGTCATGGTCTCGTTAAAGCCCAAACGATTTCTCCATACCAAAGTATCTGGTAAAGCCCCTTTGTAAATATTTTCATACATGGGATTTTCAGGAGGATAGACCGCCTTCAGATAATCTAGGTATTCAAGGTACATCACATTGGTGACCTCGGTTTCATCCATATAAAATGACTGTACGTGTTGAGCTGTCGGGGAGTTGTTCCAATCGTGCATGATATCATCTTGCACCTGACCTTTGGTAAAGGTACCCCCTTCAATGAATACGGTTCCTGGTGGGGTTTCCTGTTCTTTGAAATTGGAATTGTATTGAAAACCGCCTTCTTTGGCATTTATTTTCCATCCTGTTGCTCTCGAAACATTTTTAGATGACGAGGAAGAATTCTTGCAGCTCGAAAGTGTTCCGGCAACCACAAAACAAGAAAGTACAACTTTAAAAAAGCTTTTTTTCATAATTAGGACTTGAGTTCAATAACCGATATTCTATTACAATCGGTACTTTGGTTTCATTTGATTTAAATCGCTATCGGCATTAAAACGGAAAGAAGCCCATAATATTTTATCGATTAAAAATATTTATGTGCTATTTTTCGATTTGCCACACTATAATAAGGAACGAAACAATTTCGGTTATAGTATAGCTATTTAGGGAGTTTAACATGGTCGGGGTCAAAATAATTTTAACTTTTCATCGAAATAGCGCATTACGTATATAAGAATTCGCCAAAAAGCTCGTTTAATGGTAATACGTCTAAATATTTTGGTTTTTGTAGCCGTATTTTGGACTTTCGACCACTTTAATTTAAATGAAATAGATGAAAAAGTTATTTTCCTTGTTGGCACTCTTCTGTGTCTTCAATGTTTTTGCCCAACAAGAACGGGCAATTACTACTGCAGTTCCTTTTTTGAATATCGCTGCTGATGCCAGGGCTTCTGGTATGGGGGATATGGGAGTTGCAACCCCAGTAGATGCCTTCTCACAACAATGGAACCCTGCGAAGTTCGCATTTGCAGAACAAAAATTGGGAATAGGGGTCAGTTACACCCCCTACCTGGAAAGTATTGTTACTGACATTTCACTTTTAAGCGCGAGCGTATACAACAAATTAGACGACCAAAGTGCCTTTGCATTCAGTATAAGGTATTTTGGCCTCGGGGAGATAGAATTAAGACAGACCATAGATGAGACCCCAACTGTTGTTGAGCCCAATGAGTTTGCAATAGATGGTTCCTATTCCTTAAAATTGAGTCCGACGTTCTCGATGGCCGTAGGGGGTAGGTTCATAAGCTCTAACCTAAGATTTCAAGATGGGCAACAAGATTCACAGGCCGCGAATACTTTTGCGGTTGATATTGCCGGTTTTTATAGGTCACGTGAAATAGCCTACAATTCGTTTGATGGCCGATGGAGGGCAGGATTCAATGTTTCCAATCTTGGAGGAAAAATTCAATATGACGAAGGGGGGCAAGAGAACTTTTTACCTACCAACCTAAGGTTTGGTGGTGGATTTGATTTTATTTTTGACCAAGACAATGTTTTGGGTGTTTATTCAGAGTTCAATAAGTTGTTGGTGCCGACCCCAAGGGATTTTGATGGTGACGGTGATATCGATTCAGAGGATAATGACGAATACCAGAACATTAGTTTCTTTAATGGCGTATTTGAATCTTTTGGCGATGCCCCTGATGGCTTTAGTGAAGAATTACAAGAGGTTACATGGTCGCTTGGTGCCGAATACAGATATCAAGAGGCATTCATGCTGAGAACCGGTTATTTTAATGAGAATGAAGCAAAAGGAGCTAGACAGTTTTTTACCTTGGGTGCTGGATTCAAATTCAAGTCGGCCCAGATTGACTTATCTTATCTGTTCTCAACGTCACAGGTTAGAAACCCTTTGGAAAACACACTACGTTTTTCGCTTACCTTTAACTTTGGGCAAGAGTTTTACAACGATTAATCTAAAAGCTTTGATTTTTATGGAAAACCCCAACAATACGTTGGGGTTTTCTTATTTTTAAACAATGAATTCGTTTGAACTTTCTCAATTGGGTAAAAGATGTCTGATTTTCGCTTCAATCCAAAAAGTCTAAACCGAATTCAATACTTAAAAGTGTTTGTTTGAAAAAGAAAATAAGTTTTGAGTTAAGTATTTACGATGCTATCGACGAATTACCAAGGGAATATCAAAAACTCTTGGATTCGGCAGTCAAATCAAGGAAAAAAGCCTACGCCCCATATTCCAATTTTCAAGTAGGGGCCGCCGTGCTTTTAGGGAACGGAGAAATAATACTTGGCAATAACCAAGAAAATGCCTCGTATCCCTCTGGGCTGTGTGCAGAACGTGTAGCTATCTTCTGTGCTGGTGCCAACCATCCTAATGAAGTCGTCAAGGCCATTGCCATAAGTGCCAATTCAAAAGACTATGAGATGAAAATCCCTGCCGGACCTTGTGGAAATTGCAGGCAGGCGATGATGGAGTATGAGCATAGGCAAAAAAGTCCGATAGCAATTTTAATGAGGGGCAAAAAAGGACCGATTTATAAGTGCGATGCCGTGGTCGATTTATTGCCACTAACATTCAATAATTCTTTTTTAAGGGATTCTTAAGTCAAATTTTCCACAAAACAGATATATACGTATTTTTGTTTTTCCTTTAATCAGGGCATTAGTATTAAACATACCGATTGATGAAAAAAATTACAAAAGAGGTTTACCTTAAATGGTACGAAGACATGTTTTTTTGGCGCAAGTTTGAAGACAAACTGGCGGCTGTTTATATTCAGCAAAAAGTAAGGGGATTCCTCCATTTGTATAACGGTCAAGAGGCAGTGCTTGCCGGTTCTTTGCATGCTATGGACCTCACTAAGGACCGAATGATTACGGCATATCGTAACCATGTTCAGCCGATTGGAATGGGCGTTGACCCCAAAAGGGTAATGGCCGAGTTGTATGGCAAAGTAACCGGTACCTCTCAAGGTATGGGTGGATCTATGCATATATTCTCAAAAGAACATCGATTTTATGGCGGACATGGTATCGTAGGCGGCCAGATTCCCTTAGGTGCCGGATTGGCATTCGCCGATAAGTATTTTAAACGTGACAACGTTACCTTATGTTATATGGGTGATGGTGCCGTACGTCAAGGCTCATTGCATGAAGCATTTAACTTGGCCATGTTGTGGCAATTGCCCGTAGTTTTCATCTGTGAGAATAACGGTTATGCCATGGGTACTTCCGTGGCCAGAACATCATACTCTACGGATATTTACAAATTGGGCCTAGGCTATGAGATGCCCTGTGCTCCCGTAGATGGTATGGACCCCGTAACGGTTGCCAAAGAAGTTGATAAGGCCATAGAACGCGCAAGAACCGGGGGCGGCCCAACCTTTTTGGAAATGAAGACGTATCGCTATCGCGGACATTCCATGTCAGATGCACAGCATTACCGAACCAAGGACGAAGTGGAGGAATACAAAAAGATAGACCCCATAACCCAGGTTAAGGATGTCATTCTAGAAAAGGACTATGCGACCGAAGAAGAACTAAAGGCAATCGACAAGCGTGTCAAAGACTTGGTGGTTGAATGCGAGAAGTTTGCCGAGGAATCTGATTTTCCACCGGTACAGCAACTGTATGATATGGTTTACGAACAAGAAGATTATCCATTTTTAAAACATAAACTCTAGGTACATGGCAGAAGTTATTAATATGCCCCGATTGAGCGATACCATGGAAGAAGGTACCGTTGCAAAATGGCTGAAAAATGTGGGTGATAGAATAGAGGAGGGTGATATTTTGGCCGAAATCGAAACGGACAAGGCGACCATGGAGTTTGAGTCGTTCCATGAAGGTACCTTATTGCATATCGGTATTGCAGAAGGTGATGGGGCACCGGTCGACTCGCTATTGGCCATTATCGGTGAAGAGGGTGAGAATATCTCCAGTCTTTTGGATGGAGGGGGTACGGCTGCCCCTAAAGAAGAGCCTAGTGAGGCACCAACCGAAGATTCCAATTCAAGTGGGAGTGCCGATGATAGCGCCCCGGTTGAGATACCAGAAGGGGTCGAGATTATCAAAATGCCCCGTTTGAGTGATACCATGGAAGAGGGCACCGTTGCAAGCTGGTTAAAAGAGGTTGGTGATGCGGTAGAAGAGGGGGATATCTTGGCAGAAATCGAAACGGATAAGGCCACGATGGAATTCGAGTCCTTTTATTCGGGAACACTTTTGCATATTGGTATTGCTGAAGGTGAGGGAGCACCCGTCGATTCCCTATTGGCCGTTATAGGGCCAGAAGGTACTGATGTGGACGCCGTGCTAAAGGCGAAGCCCGGGTCGGAAGCTCAACAGCCCACTTCTGAAGAAAATACGAAAGTAGCTGCGGAACCTACCGAAAAAGAAACTTCCAATGATGCTACAACATCCTCTTCGGATGGAAATCGAATTTTTGCCTCGCCATTGGCCAAAAAGATAGCTGCCGATAAAGGGGTAAACCTTGCCGATGTTTCGGGCAGTGGTGACGGGGGGCGCATCATTAAGAGGGATATAGAGAATTATAAACCTTCCGCTGCCGCTACATCAGCTCCGGTCAAAGCAAGTTCAGATACTGTTTCTGCTGCTCCCGCAGCTGCCGCACCAATAAACCTTCCTGTGGGGGAAGAAGGTTCTGAAGAGGTCAAGAACTCGCAGATGCGCAAAGTGATCGCGCGACGTTTGAGTGAATCAAAATTCTCCGCACCACATTATTATTTGACCATTGAGGTCGATATGGACAATGCCAAGGCATCTCGTGCACAAATCAACGCACTTCCTGAAACCAAGGTCTCTTTTAATGATATGGTACTCAAAGCATGTGCCATGGCACTGAAAAAGCATCCCCAAGTCAATACGACATGGAATGATGATGTCACGAAGTACAACCATCATATTCATATTGGGGTGGCCGTCGCTGTTGATGATGGTCTTGTGGTGCCTGTCTTGAAATTTACAGATCAAATGAGTTTAACGCAAATAGGGGGCGCCGTAAAAGATATGGCAGGTCGGGCACGAAGCAAAAAACTGACCCCTGCAGAAATGGACGGAAGTACATTTACGGTTTCCAATTTGGGGATGTTCGGAATACTTGAATTTACCTCAATTATCAATCAACCCAACTCCGCAATTCTATCGGTCGGTGCCATTGTCGAAAAACCGGTGGTGAAAAATGGTGAAATAGTCGTGGGCAGCACCATGAAAGTGACATTGGCCTGTGATCATAGAACCGTTGATGGTGCTACCGGAGCACAGTTTTTACAAACCCTACGGGCGTATTTGGAAAACCCGGTAACGATGTTGGCGTAACTATTTTAAAACACGAGGTTTGAATAAAAAAGCATCCTGGATAATAGGATGCTTTTTTATCTTTAACACTAATATAATTTAGAACACATGAGAAATGTACTAGTACTTTGCACCATTGCCCTTATTTATGCTTGCGGAAGTACGCAAACAAAAAAAACAAAAACAAATGGGGCCAGTATTGGAGGTCCGGATGGCTTAAAGGCCAAAATAACCCAAGTTACTTCAAATGGTAATGGCGCATTTACCGATGCAACAAAAGTGGAAGCCATTATGAATTATTTGGCCTCTGATGAGCTTAAGGGGCGGGATTCTGGAAGCGAAGGTATTGAGATGGCCGCGGCATATATAGAAAAACGATTTTCAAATCAAGGGGTAGTACCTTATTTTACCGCTTTTAAGGATACCTTATCCAATTTTGAAAGACCCGCTTATAATATCGTAGGTTTGATTGAGGGTACGGATCCAAACCTAAGAAAAGAATATATCGTAATCGGGGCGCACTATGACCATATCGGTGTCATTAATGCTGAAAATGGTGATGCTATTGCCAATGGTGCCAATGACAATGCCTCAGGTACCACGACCGTTCTTGAGTTTGTACGCTATTTTTCTCAAAATAGGACGAATAAAAGAAGTTTGGTATTTGCCTTGTTCAGTGCTGAGGAGAAAGGATTGTTGGGGTCGAAACATCTTGCCAAAAAACTCAAGGAAGAAGAAATGAACCTGTATACTATGTTGAACTTTGAAATGACAGGTGTGCCTTTAAAGGGAAAGGATTATGAGATTTATATCACGGGCTATAACAAGTCAAATCTGGCAATGGTGAGTAATACATATGCAGAGGAAAAATTGGTAGGGTTTTTACCCACGGCCAAAGAATACAATCTGTTTCAACGGTCTGACAACTATCCGTTTCATCAAGAGTTTGCGGTGCCCTCGCACACCTATTGTACCTTTGATTTCACCAATTTTAACCATTATCATAAAGTGGGCGACGAAGTCGATATTATGGATTTTGACCATATGGCTACCATCATCAATAAAATGATTCCGGTTGTAGAGGGAATCGCCAATGCCGAAACGCAAGAGATTAAATTGAACTAAAAACCATCGGTCACTTTAAACGTAGTCCAAAAGAAAGCTTTTAGGATATGGGCTGCATTTTGGAGAAAGGCCTAACTATTTTTTATGGCTAACATAGTAATTTCAGGGACCAGTAGGGGAATAGGTTTTGAATTGGCGAAGCTATTTGCCGATGATGGACATAAAGTATTGGCGCTTTCAAGAAATCCTAGACCCATTCTCGACCTGAACCATGCGAATATCGCGACCTTCCCCTTTGATTTGGGCGAAGCTGATGACTATAACAAGGTGTCCGATTTTATTGAAGGTTGGAAAACGGTCGATATTTTGATCAATAATGCAGGTCGTCTTCTGAACAAGCCATTCTTAGAGACTGAAATGGATGAATTTGAAGCGGTTTATAAGGTGAATGTCTTTGGTGTTTCAGCATTGACCAAGACAATTTTACCCAAAATGTCAAAAGAAGGCCATGTAGTGACCATAAGTTCTATGGGAGGTGTTCAAGGTAGTCTAAAATTCCCAGGGCTTTCAGCGTATAGTTCCAGTAAAGCTGCGGTGATTACCTTAACGGAACTTTGGGCAGAGGAATTCAAGGAAGCCGGTCCCTCATTTAATGTATTGGCTATTGGTGCGGTACAGACCGAAATGTTGGCAGAAGCTTTTCCCGGTTATGAGGCTCCGGTGACTGCGTTGCAAATGGCCATATACATCAAAGACTTTGCATTGACCGGAAACAAGCTTTATAATGGCAAATTGCTTCAGGTCAGTAATAGTACGCCTTAGCATTGTGAACAAGCAATTGCTTGTAGCCATTGTTGTACATAGTATTTATTTCATTAACTCTATTTGGTATTTCGTAGCATCAAAAGCCACTTGTAAACCTCTTAAGTTTGGTTCTGATTTGTTTTGTTCGAACAATTCAGTCAAGTGTTCAGTTTGTTTGGTAACATTATCATTCTCTTTCTTAAAGATTAGATATTTTAAGAGAATTAAATTCACCGTAATTTTATCTAAAATATTTATGTCACTTTGATTAAGATATTCCGCTATTGTACTTTTTATCTTGGAATCGTTTTCGGATAGTTCATCGAATAAGTAAGCATTGGCCAAGTCAGATTTATTCATAGTTGAGTAATCGTTTTGGTCCGACATATCTTTTCGGTAAGTCATTTTGTTTCCATTTAGAGAATACCATCTAGTGTAGGAATCATTTTCCATTTTAATTTCTTTTTCGAATACTTTTTTCTTTACAGTCCAATTAGTAAAGGCTATTAAAAGTTCCGTTCCGTCATCTTTCTTTAGAATAGCAAAGCGAATCAAATAGTTTCGTTTTCCAGGTTTTTCAATTTCGATGTCCAATTTACTTTCTACTGAAACGTATTTTTTCAGTGCTTTTAGAATAGATGAAACGTCTTCAGGACTTGCTTCTGGAAACAGATTTTCTCTTAAAAACAGGTCTATATACAAGTAATGAGTTAAATAAAAATCATCTATTTTCAGATAATTCGCTTCTATCAAATTTTCGGTTTTGATATTGATTCTGTCAGATTGAGAATATCCAAAATTTGTAAATATTGCTAATAGTAAAAGTGTAATTAGTTTTCTGTTCATTCTTTTGGGTTATATCGTGTACGACGGTTCGTGTATGGCTTGTTGCGGAAAAAGTCCGCTGGACTTTTCCGCCCACAGACCCAAGTTAGCGAATCAGGCTAGATTTTCCAATCGGAAAATCTGCCGCAATGAGCTATACATAATGTTATGTGCCGTAATTTTTATGCTCGTGAATTTCGATACTTGTAGTTTTCCCCTTAGCCTCATTTGTCACTTTCTTTATATTTCCCTTGCCATCTCTTTCGAACTTACTGGTACTGATATAAGTACTTCTGTCTCGATTAAATACCAGTGATTTTACTAAAATCCTAAGATTGTTTTCGTCAAATTCCACCTCGGTTTGTAGCAATTCTGGTTTTTCTTTTATCCGCCATACTCTCGTGGTATTTCCGTTTTCGTCATATTCATATCTAAAGAGTCCATTATCACTAAATTCCTTTAAAGGTTCTTTTTCCCCTGATAGATCATATTCTTGGTCAATTCGTTCTATTTCTTTCCTTCGTTTGTCTAATGAAATCAATATTCTGTTCTTTGGACTGGGATGTTCAAATTTGTAATGAGTTTTTATTTTTCCATTGGGGAAATATCTTTTCGATTCCACAAGCCTACCATTACGATCATAAGAATTCCAGTCCCAAAGCCTTTTTTTACTTGGATTTTCAAGGTCCACTTGATAGATACTGGTTTCTTTGATTTTATTATTTTTTCTAACGTCCGCTAACTTTTTCCAGATACTTTGGGAAAATCCCGAACAAGAGATTAAAAATGTGATAAGTAAAATAACTTTTTTCATTTCGATTTATTGGTATTGTATATAACACAGTATCTATGAACAGTAGAGTAGCAAACTAAAGTTTACCTTCCATCATGCACATAGTGATTTTTTTATTTGTCCAGCTAAAAAGCAAAATCCAAAAGATTTTGCGAACTTCATAAAAATACACAAACCTTGCGACTAAGCCCGAAGCCCGTATTGTTTATAGGTTTTGTTGCACGCAGTTTTTTTATTCACCTTTTATTAAATCCTGTGCTTTTTTAATTCCGCAACCAATCACAAAAATTCTAGTCCGGTAATCATTAATTCCTCCGTATGGAATTTTGTCCGTCCAATATTCAATTCCACGGTTGTTGAGTTCCGATAATATTCGTTCAACGTCTTCGTCAGATTTATGCATTCCGATATAATTCCGATTTGCGTGTTCGTCCTCTTTAATTTTTTTTAGAGCGTATTCCACAGCTTCTTTTTCGGTCGCAAAATGTTTCAAAGTCTCTTTATCTCCACGTTCCGTATAGAACCATTGGAAAAGTCCGCCATTATTTTCCAAACCATGCCCTTCGTAAATAGCATTTCCATTAATGCTATAACTGTTCATTGGATAGCAATTTTCCTTTAGCCATTTTTCCAAATCAATGATAGTTTCTAATTCTGCTTCAGTCATTCTTAAATTGCGTACAACAAGTGTATATGATTATTGATTAAATCTCCATGATACGTTCTATAAAAATATAAAATTAAAGACTCTTGTTAACTAAGCCTTTATTCAATGAATCTAACCCTATATATCGTATCAAGCTTTGGGTATTTCTTGATAAAAGCATCCAAATCGTTATACATTAAATCTAAATTGGTCATGGTCGTATCCGCATAGCCATCGTACAGCGCTTCTAAAACATCCATGCCGCTGATGACTTTTCCAAAAGTTGGGAATCCGGTCACGCCAATATAATTCAAGGTATCTAAGCGATGGTTGTTGCGCAGGTTAATGAACAAATCCGTTCCACGGGATTCCTTGCCGCCACGTGCGAAACTCAAGGTGCCTTTGGCATTCCCTTGTAAAACAGGTTCATCGGGAATCTTATAACGATTCCAACCGTTGTATATCACGCTGTCATTGCCCCCGAACTGGGCCACAAACCCCGGGTTGACCCTATAAAATAGAATGTTGTCAAAATATCTGGTCTTAACCAATTGGTAAAAGCGGTCCACGGCTTTCGGGGATAATTTTCGTTCTACCTGTACCTCAAAATTCCCTTGTGAGGTTTCGAATCTAGTGAGAAAGGTTTCAGGAGCAGTAGTTTTGGGCCAACTTGATTTAAATTTTGAACCAGAGCAAGCCGCTATAAGGGTTAAGATTATGATGAATAAAAAAAGTGTTGCCCGGTTTCTCATGGGTTGGTTCAATTAATACGTAACGGAAATAGTACTGCCTTTACCGGTAACCAGAATTCCATCATCCAAATTTTCAAGTGTTCCAACCACAGCTACTGGTTTATTGGTATTCGGCAGGAGTAGTTTGAGGGTCCAATTGGTATTGGTTTGGTTTACCGTGACTGAAGGTTTGTTATTGGTCATTGAATAAAAAATCGATATTTCATTATCCCCAACCTTAACATTTTCCAATGAGGCCTCCTTCCATTTATCGGGCATTTGGGGGGCAATAACCACTTCTTTTGCTGCAGCATTGGGTTGCATGCCAAAAAACTGGTGTACGATGGGGTAGGCGTAGCTGTAGATATTCCATGCCTGGGCCATCATGCCAAAATCGGGCGATACTTCGTACATGCTGCCCGGTAAGGCATAGCTAAATGAACGGGTCATACGTTCTAAATAATCTAAAGCCTCGTTAGGTCGACCATAATTATTTTCAGCAATGGCCGATACACCTGTGGGTAAGGTCATTACCGCCCCGGTATATGTAAAGATAGGTGGGGCCTTATAGGCGTTTTCATTGGAGCCTGCCGATTCATCGCGATCAATCCCCGTAACGAAAACCCCGAACGGATTTACATAGTTTTTGACCGTTTCCAGTGCTTTTAGGGCTTTTTCGGTATCGGCGATACCCATTTCCATGGGGGTATTTACGACCCAGTTATGATGCAGCACGAAAGGTCTCGGTTTGTTTGACGGATTATCTAAGATAAATTGCCTGGTCTGCTCCATTTCTTTTACAGACCAAGGTTTTTCAAGGGTGTCGGCACGTACAATGGCATCTTCGATTAGATGTAAGGCCTGCTCATCGGTACCGATAAAATCCGCATAAGAGTTGAAATCCTCAGACCAGAATTCCGTGTTGATTTTTGTCTTAAGATTTGCTGCTATGGCCTCATAGGTGTTCGCTAGGGCTTTTTGGCCTAAAACATCGGCTATTCGTGCGGCATCGGTAAAAGCTTGTTGGGTGTATACGGCAACATCGATCATTTCGCTATCAAGACCGTGAATTTCCATCATCCCGAATCCTTCGGGGAACCCATTTTTATCTAAATCGTTTTCATTCATTAACCACTGTAGTCCTTTCTTGATTGTTGGAAAGTATCTTGCTAAAAAGGATTCATCACCGTTCCACTGGTAAATACGCCAAATTAAAGTGGCGAATTGCGGGGTTTCATTGATATTGCCAGAATTGAATACAGCCCCATTGGTAGACATTTCATGAATGATCTTGCCATTGCCATTGACCGCTGCCGAGACACTATCCAAAAGCTTGATGGTATTGTAAACGGCATCTTCTTGCCCAACTGCCATATAACCTTGTAAGGCATATTCACTATCGACCCCAAACCACCAAGGGTAATCTGGGATGCCCGCCGTGATACCCGTTCCAATTTCTGGAACCGTCCGTACCAGCCAATCACAGTTGTATTTTAACCATTCGAAAGTCTGTTCCAGTTTTTTATCCGGTATCGTGAGTTTGGTTTGATCGGCCAATTGCATATAGCGCAATCTCTTTTCTTCAAATAACCTTGGCAGATTATCTTGGATTTCCTTTAACGTCGAAGTCGCGGCTTCCCTTGATCGGTATGAGCCGGCAATCGCGAAGGTTATTGTTTTAGATTCATGGGGTTTCAGGCTCATAGGATATCCCAGTACATTTGACACGCCATTGCCCTGATATTTCTTTTCGGTACCGGCCTTTTTATCTGGGGCTATTTGTGCATTATAGCAAACAAACCAAGGATTTTTTTGATCCTTTACGACCCATCCGTTGATGTCATCGTTAAAAGTGGCAGAATCTTGCCCATCGATCATTTCAGTACGTTCGCCCAACCAAGTCGGCCTTAAATCAGCGTGGCCTACAAAATCCAATGAAAACGTTTGGGCCTCAGAACCTTCATTTGAAAGTAGCACTTGTATCGCAATACCTTCAATACCATCTGGCACAAATTGCCAGCGTTCTATCTTAAGGGATTTTTCGGGGATGCTGAATTTGTGTGTATTGGCAAATGGATAATTCACGAATGATTCGGCGTTTTCTAGGCTGTGGGTAAGGTCGGGCCAATTTAACCGAATATCAAAACCATCCATCAGTTTTATAGGATGATTCCAAATACCACCCATTTCACCTTTAATATGCCATCCCAATTCAGGGAAAGTCCCATCTTGATGCCCTACCATATATACCCTATTTCCAGCGGTCACATAAGGAGAGGGTAGGTATTCAGCCTTCCCTTTGATTCCGTTTTCATCGGTAAGCCCATCGGTAAAAGAAAATGGTGTTTGTTCACCACAACCAATAAGAACGATCCCCAAAAGAAATAGCGGAACATAAAGAAGATATTTCATATAAAATTGTTTGATTTATAAAGATACCTAATATCGAGAATAGATAGAATCGTTATTTTTACCGCCGTGAGCGACGTATTGCAAAAGTACCTTCCAGAGCGGGCCGTTGAACCTTGCTTTGATTTGATAAGAACCCATGGGGTCAATCTTAAGATTGTAGACCATAGGGTTACCAGACATGGTGATTACCGCAGATTGTCCAATGGGTTACATCAAATAACGGTAAACGCCTCATTGAATAAATATCGTTTTTTGATTACCTTAATACATGAGATCGCACACCTGGTAGCTTTTGAAGAGTTCGGAAAACGAATCAAGCCACATGGATTGGAGTGGAAACGTACTTTTCAGCGTCTAATGGTGCCATTTATAAGGCCAGAGATCTTTCCATCCAAATTGTTGCCCTTAATCGCGAAGCACTTTAGAAACCCAAAAGCGAGCAGTAGTACGGACGCCAATTTGTCCATTGCCTTAAAAGCGTATGACACGACGCAACAGAAAGATAATTCCTACGTTTTTGAATTACCCTTGGGTAGTACCTTTCGTTTGTACAACGGTAAGCTTTTCAAAAAGGGTAAAAAACGTGTTAAAAGGTACGAATGTATAGAATTGGCAACGGGTAGGTTGTATTTATTTCAGCCGAATGCCGAGGTCGAATTAATAAGAGACTAAATAATTGACCATGAATAAGAATTATTACGCCGTTTTAATGGCAGGTGGCGTTGGATCGCGATTTTGGCCTGTGAGCACTACGGATAATCCGAAGCAGTTCCATGATATGTTAGGTACAGGTGATACCTTGATCCAAAAGACTTTTGCACGACTAAATCGATTCGTGCCTACCGAAAATATTTTGATACTTACCAATGAACGTTATAATGATTTGGTCTTAAAACAATTACCCGAAGTTAAACAGGAACAGGTCGTTTTAGAACCGGCCATGAGAAATACGGCACCATGTATTTTATATGCCGCATTAAAGATTCAAAAAATGAACCCGAATGGCGTCATGATAGTAGCGCCGAGTGACCATTGGATAGAAGATGAACAAGCATTTGAAAATGATGTAAAAACTTGTTTTGAGAAATGTGAAAAAGAAGAGGTCTTATGTACTTTGGGTATTCAACCGACCTACCCGAATACAGGTTTTGGTTATATCGAATATCAGAAGGAGGGAGGGGCGCCGCTAAAAAAGGTAGCCCAATTCCGTGAAAAACCTGATTTGGAAACGGCCAAGGACTTTTTGGACCAAGGTAATTTTTTGTGGAACGCCGGTATTTTCATATGGAGCGTGCGTACCATTGTAAATGCCTTCAAAAAACATCAAGGATCACAGTTTGATTTGTTTGAGAGTGGGTTGTCTTGTTATAACACGAATGAAGAACAGGCTTTTATTGCCGAGAATTATCCAAAGGCGGAAAACGTTTCGATAGATTATGCTATCTTGGAGAATTCCAAATCCATTTATACCTTACCCGCAACTTTCGATTGGAATGATCTAGGCACTTGGGGGGCCCTTTATGAAAAATTGTATAAAGACGAAGCCGAAAACGCCGTGGTCAATGGTCAGCCCCTTCTAATTGATGCTAAAGGCAATATGATTCGTTCGGCAAAGAACAAGATCGTCGTTGTAGATGGTCTTGAAGACTATATTATCGTTGATAAAGATGATGTTTTATTGATATATCCAAAGTCGAAACAACAAGACATTAAAAAGGTGCGCGGTCAAGTACAAGAAAAATTCGGCGACCAATATGCTTAGCTATGGGAGAAAATTTATTTGAGGAAAAGCCTTCAGCTGCGGACAGCAGTGAAGAAATAAAAAAAGACTTTAAGGGTCTTTTGGGTAGTGCCCAAAAGTTTTTATTCGAACTTTTAGAGATTCGCAGCAATACGGACCCTGTTGCTACAAAAGAATCGATTATTGCCGATATCCCTTTCAAAGGACACACTTCTTGGATTCTT
This sequence comes from Croceitalea sp. MTPC5, assembly GCF_036985505.1. NCBI lineage: Bacteria > Pseudomonadati > Bacteroidota > Flavobacteriia > Flavobacteriales > Flavobacteriaceae > Croceitalea > Croceitalea sp. MTPC5. Next base: position 504,674 of record NZ_BTGQ01000004.1, on the reverse strand, counting down.
GTTTGTTCTATTTTTATTGCATCCATTGGTTTGAATGCCAACTCAACAGCCGTTGTCATAGGGGCAATGTTGATTTCTCCGTTGATGGGCCCTATATTGGGCATGGGCATGTCGTTGGCCATAAATGACATTGATATGTTACGCCGCTCCCTTAAAAACTTTGCCGTGATGGTGGTTTTAAGTGTGTTGACGGCGTTTTTGTTCTTTTACTTTTTTCCACTTCGGGATGAGTCTTCTGAGTTATTGGCACGCACCGCACCAGATATTCGAGATGTCTTGATTGCCTTTTTCGGTGGCTTGGCACTGGTGGTGGCCAGGGCCAAAAAGGGAACCATTGCCAGTGTGATTTTCGGGGTGGCCATTGCTACCGCTTTGATGCCACCTTTATGTACCGTAGGTTTTGGCTTGGCCATCGGCAAACCACTTTATGCTTTGGGTGCCATGTACCTGTTTACCATTAATACCATATTTATTGCCTTGGCCACCTTTTTGGTCATTAAGTACCTCCGTTTTCCAATGGTGCGCTATGCCAATTCAAAAAGGCGAAGATTGGTTGCCAGATTGGCTTCTGTGGTAGGCTTGGCTGTCATGATTCCCGCGGGGATAACTTTTTACAACGTTTTGCAGAAATCGTTGTTCTTAAAACAGGCCCAAGAATTTTTAGCGGACACTGTTGAGATCTATGAATTTAAAGACAATGGTCGTTATGAAAATGGTTTGACCGATATCCATTTTGACGAAAAGTTGGGATCTTACCTTGAAGTCGCCATTTTAGGTACGGAAGAAGTGCCAGAGAATATCGTTAACATGTGGCGCAATAAGAAGAATACCTATACCCGATTGAAAGATGCTGATCTAAGGGTCTTGCAGGGTGGGCGCGATGATTCAGAACAGAAATTCAACTATGTCAATGAGCTTTACGAATCAAAAAAAGCAGAGCTGTTGACGAAAGAAGAACGTATAAGGGTCTTAGAGGAAGAAGTGGCAAATCTGGGTAAATATGCAGCGCAGAGCATTCCTTTTCAAGAAATAAGCGCAGAAGCCAAGATCAATTATGAGAATGTGGTCGGATTAGGATTTTCAAACCGAATCCAAACTGATTTTAATAAATTGGATACCGTGGCATTGTTTGAGCTGCAGCTCAAAAAGGGACTAACATCGGATCAACGCCAAGGAGAACTAAAAAAAATGACCTCATGGCTTAGGGTGCGCCTAAAAGATAGTACGCTTCAAGTCAAAATAGTGGAATGATATTTACTGCTATCCCTAGAATTCAGTGAAGTTGTTTCAAGGATAATTGGAAGTATTAGAAGGTCGGGGTTTGGGTCAATTGCGTTCTTCAATATACATTTGCCGAACTTTTTTAAAAAGTTCTGAAGAATATACAAAGTCCGTAACGGCCTTGTTATCGGTTTTGAAAATTTCCTTATTGGTTCCTTCCCACTCTTTATAACCGTTTTTTAGGAATATGATTTTTTCCCCAATTTCCATTACGGAATTCATATCATGGGTGTTGATTATCGTAGTGATGTTATACTCTTGGGTTATCTCTTGAATCAGGTTGTCCATAAGGATGGCGGTCTTGGGGTCCAATCCGGAATTTGGTTCGTCACAAAATAGGTACTTCGGATTCATTACGATTGCCCGGGCGATGGCGACCCTTTTTTGCATACCCCCGGATATTTCAGATGGATATTTCTTATGGGCATCGATCAAGTTTACCCGTTGTAAGACCTCATCGACTCTATCCCTTAATTCGCCCTTGCTTTTTTTGGTAAACATATCCATCGGAAACATTACATTTTCCTCAACCGTCATCGAATCGAACAGGGCGCTTCCTTGAAAGACCATTCCCATCTCTTGTCGTAAATCACGACGCTCACCTGATGATAATTCTGAATATACCTGTCCACTATAGCAAATACTACCTTCTTCAAGTTCAAAAAGGCCCAATAGGCATTTTAGGAATACTGTTTTTCCAGATCCACTTTGTCCAATGATCAAGTTGGTCTTGCCTTGATCGAAACAAGTGGTTATACCCTTAAGAACATGGGTGTCACCGAACGATTTATGTACATTGCTTACCTCAATCATTGGCCTAATAAAAGTTGGGTTAATACGTAGTTCAAAATAATGATAACAACACTCGTCCAGACAAAGGCCGTCGTACTTGCCTTACCTACTTCTAAAGCCCCACCTTTCATATAAAAACCATGATATGACGGAACGGTAGCGATGATAAAGGCAAACACCAAGGTTTTGATAAAGGCATAGGTAACATGAAAAGGGATAAACTCCATTTGTAACCCTTTGATAAATTCACCGCTCGGGGCATAATCGCCAACTACTGCGGCCACCCATCCACCAAGTACACCCACGTACATAGCGATTGCAACGGCAAATGGAAACAATAGCATTGCTATAATTTTGGGGAAAACCAGATAATTCAGGGAGTTTACCCCCATAACTTCCAAAGCGTCAATCTGCTCGGTGACCCGCATAGTCCCAATACTTGAGGTAATGTAAGAACCTACCTTCCCTACCATGATAATGGAAGTAAAGGTCGGGGCAAATTCAAGAATCACCGATTGTCTGGTCGCAAAACCAATAAGGCTCTTCGGTAGAAACGGGCTGGTGAGGTTGAGCGCGGTCTGAATGGTGACGACACCACCGATAAAAAAAGCAATGAAAATGATGATGCCCATTGACCCAAAGACCAATTCATCGATTTCCTTTAAAATAAGCGATCTCATGATACGCCATTTGGTTGGTTTCCTAAAAACCTCCCATACCATAAGAAAGTACTTACCAATCGCCGCTATGTAACCCATGCATTCAAATTCTGCTTCGAACGTAAAAATACTAATATTGGTTTGTATTTAACCTTGATTTAATTTTTTAGCCAAAGTAATTCGATAGCTTTGTGCAGTTCATAATTTTATCCAAAATGAGAAAAACCACCCTTTTACTACTTGTTTCACTGGTAATGACCGCACATTGGACTATGGGACAACGTAGAAAAAAAAATAATACACCCCCTGAAGTAAGTACTGTTGAGGCTCCACCGAAGCTTATAGTGGGCATTGTGGTCGATCAAATGCGCTATGATTATCTGACCCGTTTTTGGAACCATTACGGTGAAGGTGGTTTCAAACGAATGGCGACCCAGGGCTTCAACTGCAAAAATAACCACTTCAATTATGCGCCTACCAGCACGGGGCCAGGGCATGCTTCCGTCTATACCGGCGCGACACCGTCAAGCCATGGTATTATCGGTAATAACTGGTTTGATAAGCAAACGGATAAAGATATCTATTGCGCTTCCGATGAAAATTATGAAACTGTGGGTACAAATTCCGAAGGCGGTAGAATGTCGCCCCGTAACCTATTGACCACAACCTTACCGGATCAATTGCGATTGCATACCCAAATGCGGGGGAAGACCATTGCGGTCGCCCTTAAAGATAGAGGTGCGGTCTTACCCGGTGGTCATACCGCAAATGCGGCCTATTGGTTTGAAGGGGGTAATACGGGAAAATGGATAACCAGTACTTATTACATGGATAAGCTTCCTGATTGGGTAACTACATTTAATGCCTCGGGAACGATAAAGGAGTATAAAAAGGATTGGAATACACTAAAAGATATTGACTTGTATGTTGAAAGTGGGACGGATAATAACACCTACGAAGGTCTTTTTGAAACCGAGTCAAGTCCGTCCTTGCCCCATAGTACTCCAAACCTATTGAGTAAGACCGAAGATTTCGAGATTATCAAGTACACCCCTTATGGGAATAGCCTTACCACCGATTTTGCCATTGCGGCCTTAGAGAACGAAGGTCTGGGTATCGACAATGTTACAGATTTTCTAGCCATAAGTTATTCCAGTACGGACTATATCGGGCATAAATTTGGGGTGAACTCAAAGGAGATACAAGATACCTACATTCGTCTTGATATGGATTTGGAGCGCCTGTTGAACACTTTGGATGCTGAGGTCGGAAAGGGTTCTTATACCCTATTTTTGACTGCTGACCATGGCGCGATAAATGTGCCTAGCTATCTAAAGGATGTCAAAATACCTGCTGGATATTTGGACTATGGCGAAATAAAGGAGGAGTTCACAAAATTTGTGGAATATCGTTTTGGCACTACCGATATCATTAAAAGTATCAGTAATTATCAAGTATTTCTAGACCATAAGGTGATTTCGAATCTTGATATGGATTTAGATGACGTTCAAGAAGAAATCGCTGCAGAACTACTGCGATACGATGACATGGATAAAGTGTTTACCGGGTATCAAATGTGGCAGAATGACTATACCCATGGTATTCCCTATATTTTACAAAATGGATGGCATCAAAAACGTTCCGGTGATGTCTTATTCGTTCCGAAACCTGCCCATATCTCTTATGGGAGTACAGGTTCTACCCACGGGTCACCAATGATCTATGATACCCATGTTCCATTGTTGTTTTATGGCAATGGTATCAAAAAGGGGGAGACCGTTTCAAGAACCGAAATACCCGATATTGCCCCTACCATTGCAATTATGTTGGGTGTCGCTTACCCAAATGGAACTACAGGAAAGCCAATTGTTGAGGTTTTGGATTAGGCTATCTTTTTTAAGATTCCTTTCCATCGGTAATTTCGTATAAATTTTCCCTCAGGTTTGGTTACAAAACGCGGACTGTTTCTAAAGAAGGCTTCGAGGTACCCGAACATGGTTTGAAGGTATAACCTTGCACTTCGGGCCTGCCAGGCCATCTTTAAGGCGGTGAGTTTCGCCAGAACTATGCCGTATCTCATCTTAAAAAGCGCTTTGCCCTTGGCACGATGATTTTTGGTGGTGTATCCATGACCGGTTGGTCGAAGGTGTTTTACTTTCAGGTTTTCATCTGTCAAGACCTCAAAATCGTGGTATTTTGCCAAAAGGGTATCTACAGTATCCCAACCGGTAGCGGGTCGTAATCCTCCAATCTTGTTAAAACAGGCTTTGTGATATAGTTTTATAGGTCCGCGTACATGATCTTTGTTTGCAATATTTTCATAGAGCCATTTGTCGTTTTTCTTTATAAATAGCAGTCCGGAGCATAGACCGAGTTTCCAATTGCCCTGAAAATGATTGCGCATTTGTTCAAAGTAATTTTTAGGCAGTACGATATCCGCATCGAATTTACCAAGCAAATCGTAATCCAAAACATGCTTTAACCCATAATTGAACGTGTCGACTACCTTCTTTCCTGGAATATGCCCATTACTTTCGCCCTGTCTCTTAAAGACCCGTATCCACAGATGTTTTGAGGCAAAATCTGAAGCAATCGTATAGGTGTTGTCCGTTGAGTTGTCGTCTATGATCAAGAGTTCGTCAGGCGGTTGGCTTTGTTCCACCATGGAAGTCAAACAATCCGCTAGGTATTGTTCTTCATTGTGTGCGGGAATAATAATGCTGATATGCATTCGCTAAAATTCCAAAAAAGAAATTACATATTCCAAAAAAGGCGACTTATTTGATGTTCGCTACCTCATGGGTGTCGTTTCGCTCGGCATATACCAAGTAGTACCTATTGGTGAAATAACGAAGTAAGGGTCTGAGACCAATCTTCTTTGTCGGATTTGTCCATTTTACGGAATCAACGATTTTCCAACCTGATTTTTCAAGTAACCAATCAAATTGCCAATCTTCAAATTCATGATAATGCCTATCCCAAGGGTCCGTCTTGCTTCTATAGGCCGAAGCGAACCACAACCGTAACGGTATGCTTGCGACGAGCTTGTCACCCTTAATTTCCCTTAATACATTGAACGGGGCGATGAGATGTTCGAAAATTTCGAACGCCGTCACGACCTGGGCATTTGAGTTCTTTATTGTGGAAAAATTTAAATCTAAATCCTCGCCTGCGGTATTGCTTACGGTATACCCTTCTTTTTTTAAGATTTCAGAAAATGGGTTTTCGACACCCAAATCTAAAATAGCAGTTTTTTTATCAATGTGCTTTTTTAAGAATTCTAAGGTTATTCGATAGCGCTTGTGCGGATATTTACCTTCGTACATGCTGTAAAAATCCAAAATTTAAACAAGAAAATCTAAGAAAATCCAAAAACCATAAGAAGTTAAGGGGCATCATCCATATAATCAAGGGGTGCAATGCAATATCTTAGGTCATTAGACCCGATAGACCACGGCATTGATGTTCATTCCTGCACCAACACTGGCAAAAATTACAACATCCCCTTTTTGAAGACCATGGTTTTCCACTTTTCCTTTTCTAACCCTATCAAATAAAATTGGGACGGTTGCTACCGAATTATTACCCATTTCTTGGATTATCATCGGCATGACGGTTTCGGGCGCTTGTTTTCCGTATAAACGGTAGAATCTTTTGATAATGGCCTCATCCATTTTTTCATTGGCCTGATGTATGAATACCTTCTTGACCCCTTCAATGGCGACCCCACTTTTATTTAGGCAATCAGCCATCGCCTGCGGAACATGATTACATGCAAACTCGTAGATTTTTCGTCCATTCATTTTTATGTACCGGGTATCAGAGCAGCCTTCCTGATCATTGGTTTTATCAAAATATAGATAATAGGCCTCACCATTGGCGTGGGTCTGGCTTGCATGGCTCAATATTTCCCCATAGTCGCCATCTGCTTCCAAGATACAGGCACCAGCTCCGTCAGCGAAAATCATACTGTCACGATCATGCGGATCAATAACCCTAGAAAGCGTTTCCCCTCCGATGACCAAACATTTTTTAGCCATTCCACATTGAATGTATGCCTTGGCCTGAATCAGGGCCTCTATCCAACCTGGGCAACCAAATAACATGTCATAAGCTACGCATGATGTATTTTTTATTTTGAGTAGGTGTTTTACCCTGGTAGCAAGTGAGGGTAACGTATCGCCTTGTATTTTGCCATTTTCAACGTCCCCAAAATTGTGTGCAAAAATGATATAGTCAAGGGTTTCTTTATCAATGCCTGCATCTTGGATCGCTTTTTCGGCGGCAAGAAAGCCCAGGTCTGAGGTTTTGAGCTCAGGTGGGGCATACCGCCTTTCTTCGATACCCGTAATGGCTTTGAACTTTTCAATGATGGTTTCATTCGAATGCTCAAATTGATTGCCATCGGTCCCTAAAAAACGATGTTCTAAAAAGTCTTCGTTTTTCGTAATGACCTCCGGTAAATAACTTCCGGTTCCGGTGATTCCTATTTTCATGTAATGGAGTGTTAGTGTGGCTTTAATTTGTTGAAAGTTAATACAATCAAGGTTAATTATTATGCATGCATAATAAATTTATATGATATCCAATCCAAAAAAAAATACTTTGTTAAAAGAAAAACCCACTCCATAAATTTAGGGAATGGGCTTTTTCGCTATATTCTAAAGGGTTTCTTATGCTTCTGCATAAGCTTCAATAGGAGTGCAAGTGCAGATAAGATTACGATCCCCAAAAGCTTCATCGGTCCGTCTTACCGTGGGCCAAAATTTATTTTCGCTAACGAAAGCCAATGGAAACGCTGCTTTCTCGCGACTATAGGGAAACTTCCAATCATCACTGGTAACCATCGCTAATGTATGGGGCGCATTTTTTAAAACGTTGTCGGGATTATCTGCATTCACCCCATCGATTTCTTGTCTTATCGAAAGCATTGCTTCGCAAAATCTATCCAGTTCAGCAAGGCTTTCGCTTTCGGTCGGTTCTATCATCATGGTTCCTGCAACCGGAAAGGACACCGTGGGGGCATGAAAGCCATAATCCATTAGACGTTTGGCAATATCGGTTACCTCAATGCCATGGGCTTTGAACGGTCTGCAATCAATGATCATTTCATGGGCAGCCCGACCCTGTTCACCGGTGTACAATACATCATACTTGCCGTTTAGGCGTTCTTTGATATAATTGGCATTAAGAATTGAGATTTTAGTCGCATCGGTAACACCTTTGCCCCCGAGCATTTTAATGTAACCATATGAAATTAGACAAACCAATGCGCTTCCCCATGGTGCTCCTGAAATTGCAGTGATGGCATGTTTACCACCTGTTTTAATGATTGGATTTGAGGGCAAAAAGGGTTTTAATTGTTCAGCCACACAAATGGGGCCTACGCCGGGCCCTCCACCTCCATGGGGTATCGAGAAGGTCTTATGAAGGTTAAGGTGGCATACATCGGCGCCAATGGTAGCCGGATTCGTTAGTCCGACTTGGGCATTCATGTTGGCACCATCCATATAGACTTGACCCCCATGATCATGAATCAATTTGGTGATATATCGTATTGATGACTCAAATACCCCATGTGTAGAAGGATAGGTCACCATTAAGGCGGCCAAATTGTTCGAATGGGCAATTACTTTTTCTTCTAGATCAACGACATCAATATTTCCTTTTTCATCGGTTTTAGTGACCACAACCTGCATCCCTGCCATGACCGCGGAAGCCGGATTGGTACCGTGTGCCGATGCCGGAATGATACAGATGTTACGATGGGCCTCACCCCGATCCTCATGATATGCACGAATGGTCATTAAGCCGGCATACTCTCCTTGGGCACCCGAATTCGGTTGTAAGGAAGTAGCGGCAAAGCCGGTGATAATATTCAACTGCTCTTCCAATTCTTTTAAGACCAGTTGGTAGCCTTTGGCTTGGTCAAGAGGCACAAAGGGGTGGATATTGCCCCAGTTCGCCCAACTTAAAGGTAGCATTTGCGTAGCTGCATTCAATTTCATGGTACAACTGCCCAATGCTATCATAGAATGGTTTAAGGCCAAATCTTTACGCTCTAATTTTTTAATATAGCGCATGAGCTCCGTTTCAGAGTGGTAACTGTTGAAAACGGGTTGTTGCATGAAAGTGGAAGCTCGCTTTATCTTGGAAGGAATAACATTTTTTAGTTCTTCAGGATAAGTCACTTCATCAGATAGCCCTTGTGATTCTGCAAAACAGGAAATCAAGGGTTTGATATCTTTTTCGAGAAAACCTTCGTTCAACGATATGGATACCACCTCATCATCTATATAATTGAAATTGATACCGCGCAGTTCGGCACTGGTCTTTAGTTGTTGGGTGCTCTTTACCCTTATTCTAATGGTATCAAAAAAGTGTGAGTTCAGTTGTTCAAAACCCATAGATTCTAGAAGCTGGGCGACCAGCTTAGCGTTATCATGTACTTTGTTGGCAATGAATTTTAGCCCTTCAGGGCCATGGTACACGGCATACATACCTGCCATTACGGCTAAAAGCACTTGTGCCGTGCAGATATTCGAAGTGGCTTTGTCCCTTTTGATATGTTGTTCTCGGGTTTGCAGGGCCATTCGAAGTGCAGGATTACCATCGGTATCTTTCGTTAATCCAATGATCCTACCGGGAATGTTTCGTTTGTACGCTTCTTTTGTTGCAAAAAAGGCCGCATGAGGGCCACCGTACCCCAGGGGGATTCCGAAACGTTGCGTGGTGCCCACGACAACATCGACACCCCACTCACCGGGTGGTGTCAATTTTACTAAACTTAAAATATCTGCCGCAACAGCTACTTTAATATCATTTTGTTGTGCTTTTGAAACGAATTCAGAGTAGTCGTGAACCTGGCCATATTTTTCTGGATATTGCAAGATCGCACCGTAAAAATCAGAAGGGAAATCAAAGTCTTGGGGGTCGCCCACAATCAACTCGATACCAAGGGGGGTCGATCTTGTTTGAAGTAAGCTCAGCGTTTGTGGTAAAATGGCTTCAGAAACAAAAAACTTTAAAACCCCATTTTTTTTCTGGGACCTGCTTCGAAGGTCATAGAGCATGGTCATGGCCTCTGCCGCTGCCGTACTCTCATCTAAAAGGGAAGCGTTTGCGAGTTCCATGCCGGTAAGATCGCAAACCATGGTTTGGTAATTTAATAATGCCTCTAATCGGCCTTGTGCAATCTCGGCTTGATACGGTGTGTAAGCGGTATACCACCCCGGATTTTCCAGAATGTTCCGTTTGATCACCGATGGGGTCAACCCCTCATGGTATCCTAACCCGATATATGATTTGAACACCTTATTTTCATTAGATAGGGTCTGAAGATGATGCAGAAACTCATGCTCACTCATCGCATCGGCCAAGTGTAGCTCTTCTTTCAAACGAATGTCATCTGGTATGGTCTGGTCAATAAGTTCATCTAGATGATTTACGCCAACGATTTCGTACATTTTACGTAAATCTTCCTCGTGAATGCCAATATGGCGTAATGCAAAGTTTTCTGTGTTCATAGCTTCAAAAAATAAAGTTTCCAAAATTAGGTATTAATTCTAGGAAAAAGGCAGGTTTTTTAGTGACCGAACCGAAAGTTTTTAACCAGAAATCAACCTTCGAAATAGAATAGCTAGTTTTGTTTAATGCGAGTGCTTCGACTGTTTTTCAACTTTTATTTGGATGCTAGTATTCATGTGGCTTTTTCGGTGGTAGCATTGTATTTTATAACAGTAGGGTTATTGGATGGTTCAACAAATTGGAGCTTGGTAGGTTTTCTTTTTTGTAGCACTATAGTCTGTTATAATTTTATTAAATATGGGGTCGAGGCGAAAAAATACATAATCGTTCGTAGCAGCTATCAAAAAGCAATTCAATTTTTTAGTTTTCTGGCCTTTTTCGCAACGTTGTTTTTTTTCTTTAAACTTGACACTAAGCTATGGTCGGCGATAGTTGTTTTCGCATTTTTATCTGCGTTGTATGCGGTGCCGTTTTTACCAAAGGCAAAAAACTTGAGAAGCCTTGATGGAACAAAAATCTATCTTGTGGCCCTAGTCTGGACGGGTTGTACGTTAATTCTGGAAGTATTGGATAGTGAATTGGGATTCACCTTGAATATCTTGGTGCTATCTTTTCAACGTTTTTTGTTGGTCATCGTCTTGATACTGCCTTTTGATATTCGAGATTTAGACCATGACAGCAAAGAATTAAAAACAATTCCCCAACGGCTGGGTATCGTTAAAACCAAGATGTTCGGTTACATACTTTTAATACTGTTTTTTAGCCTAACTTTTTTTAAGGATGGGTTTACGACACTAGAAGTGACCTACCGTTGTTTAGCTTCATTCTTACTCGGTGCAGGAATTTTCATGACCAAAAAAGAACAACCAAAATATTTTGCCTCCTTTTGGATAGAGGCAATTCCCATGGTTTTATTGCTTATTCTGAAATTGATTATACCCGTAGTTTAAAGCTGTTTTTCAAACTCTTTTTTCATCATCTCCTTATCCTCATTGGATATGGTATGTAAATTGGCCTGCTGGCACAACGAAGTGAGTTTTGTATTCTTTGAAGAAAATTTTGAACATGTTTTACAATACAAGATATGAAAGCGAAGTTTAAAAACTTGCCATTTAGAAGCTTCCTTATATTGCTTTTTATTACAAATGTTTGACGCCTCGTCACAAGAAATCATCATATTAAAACCAATTTTGATTCATACATCCCATAAGTGATGTGCGGGCTCTGTGTATCATCACCCATAGGTTTGACGCATTAATTCCTAATTCATTACAAATATCTTCCGTACTCATACCTTGAACTGTTTTCATGGTGAAAACAAGGGATTGCTTTTTTGGCAATTTAGCGATACAGTCATGGATTGCCAAACCTAATTCTTGGTTTTCAATGGTTTCATCACCTGATTTTCCATAAGGATCGGCTACCTTTTCTTCTAGCCAATCCCCCTCTTCGTCTGAATTTGAACTATAGCCCATTCGAACTTCTGCCTTACCTTTTTTAGAATTTATCTTTCGATAATGGTCAATAACCTTTCGTTTGAGAATGGCAATCAACCAGGTGCGTTCTGCGGCATCACCCTTATAGTTTTTGGCAGATTTCAAACCAGCGAAAAAAGTCTCTTGAACCAAATCCTTCGCAATTTCAGTATCACTCACCCTAGTGATGGCATAGTTGAAAAGATAATCGGCGTAATTATCGATCCATGTGTCTGGGCGCAATTCGTGTGATGACATAACGATTTTAGAGGTAAAATTAAAGGCTTAAGTTAGTGATATATCTTAACCTTGCAAACCTCTGGTATAAATATCACAAGAAGATCACGACAAATGGATAGGGTGTTGGCTTTGCGTTGATAAACATCAAAAAACACAGCTCTATTTTACGATTCTATTTTTATGGATAAGACAATTAAGTAGTAGTGTAAAACGTTGATATTCGTGGTTTCTCTCTAAAAGTAAGATAATGAAGACCCAAAACAAAAGAATGCAAATCGGGGAAGGAAAGATAAGTGGTGCCGTTTCCATTTTTCTCGGGGCACTTTCGGTAACAGGAATATTGTGTTTCAAATTTCCAGAGCAGTTGACCACACCTGAATTTAGGGAGGTCTACACCGCAGAAATAGTGGAAAACCTGATGTTGGGTGCCATAATCGCAACATTTCTTTTTGCTTTGGTAAGTATACTGCTTGCCAAAAACAAAAAACTTGCGGTCATTGGGGTAGGTTTAGGGGCCATGGCGATATTTCTTGGTGGATTGACAGTCGAGGGCCGAGCGGTAGAGAAGGTAAATTGGAGCCTGGGCCTTGATTGGTTGCTATTGGACCTTTTGGTCATGGTTTTGATTTTCGTACCCATTGAACTGGCATTTCCAAAAAATAAATTACAGTCTAAATTTCATGGCGAATGGCGTACCGATCTGATTTATTTTGGCATTAGTCATTTGGCAATCCAACTCTTTGGGGTTTTGACCAAAAAGCCGGCTGTGGCATTCTTTGGTTGGATGAACCTCGAAAGTGTGCATGAATGGGTCAACGGACTTCCTTTTATTGCAGAGCTTTTGTTGGCATTGGTCGTAACGGATCTCTTTCAATACTGGGCACATCGTATTTTCCATTCCCATTACTTTCTGTGGCGATTCCATTCCATTCATCACTCCACAGAAAACATGGATTGGCTGGCTGGTTCGCGAACCCATTTTATAGATATCTTTTTTACCAGGAGTATGTCATATATTCCACTATATGTATTGGGGTTCAGTACGCTGACTTTCAACGTGTATATTGTTTTTATAGCTATCCATGCCGTTTTGATCCATGCCAATACCAATATCAATTTTGGCTTCTTGAAATATATCATTACGACCCCACAATACCATCATTGGCACCATTGCAAAGAGCCAGAACATTATGGTAAGAACTTTGCGGTCGTGTTTCCGTTTATCGATAAAATTTTTGGAACGTATTATTTGCCTGGTAAAGAATGGCCTAGCGGGACAGGTTTGGTAGATGCCTCCTTTCCAAAGGGATTTTTAAGACAGTTTGCATTTCCATTTGTCAAAAATCCGTTCAAGAACGATTTGTTGCCCGAAGAAAAAAGTAATCGGTAGGTAAGATTTGTTGGAATCGGTTGGATCTGTTATATTAAAGGTTTACACCGTTACCATAGCTATCGTTTTTTTCTTGGTTCAAACTAACGACTACCCTGGTTTCAGGAAGTTAAATTAACTGAATTCAGGGGTGTGCCACCAGACCGCATTACCTATTTTTGTGTCGATAAAAAGTGTTGATTACCATGAAAATCAAAAGAAATACATTACAAATCGGTGTGCGCATGGCCATGTTCTTCATCGTAACCATCACGTGGGCCCAGAATGATACCTTATATTATGATTCAAAGTGGATCCCCACAGTGAAAGATAGTGCTGCTTTCTATCGCCCACCGGTGAAAGAGAGGGGAGGGGTCTATTTGGTCAAAGACTATTATGTTTCGGGCCAACTACAAATGACTGCCACCTCAACAAGTCGTGAAAAGGATATTTGGCAGGGGGTCGTTACTTGGTATAATGAAGATGGCAGTATTTTTCAGCAAGGTAATTATAAAGATAACCGTCTTGAAGGTGAGTTCGTCACTTATTTAAATGGTCAAAAGCTCATTTCAAAATATGCCAATGGTTATTTTGTGTCAGGTAAGAGAAACTCCCCAATGGGTACACTTCAAATGTACACAGAACGGGTTGAAGATTCGCTGGTAGAGATTAGTTATGAGAAGGATATCAATGGAATTCGTTATGAATATTACGGTACGAAAGAGCGACCAAGAGGTTTGTCGAAGTACTACGATAAGGGTGGAAAATTAATCGGTGAACGCGTGCTACTGCCCAATGGGTATTACAAGGGTGTTGAGGTGTTCTATTATTATAACCCCATGAGGATTAGGGAAATCAACTACTATCCATCTGGTCAGCTGTTGATATCATCTTCGTTTTACCCAAATGGCCAAGTTCGCGAAAAGGTCGAAAAAACACCACTATGGTCAAAAACCTACTTTACGAAAGCTGGTAAGCAGCTCGGTAAAATAACGTACGAACTAGAAGGTGACCGCTTAAAACAAAAAGACGGAACAGAGTTTTTCTTCAGTTATGGAAAGGGCGGGGAAAAGACTGGTGTCACTCAAAGTGCAAGAAGTTATGTAGACGGTATAATCAGTGAAGACAGGTTTTACCATGAAAACGGTCAGTTGAAAAGTATGACCACCTATGATAAGGGAACACGTCAACTACAGGTCAGCTACGATGAATCAGGTGAAGAAATGGCCAGAATGGTCTATAAGGATTATCGCCCCTATGATGGCACCGAGATCTTGTACGATAGAAAAGCGACATATGAAGGCGGAGAACTTATTGAAGAGGTTACGTTTTATCCTAAATCTGAGAAACCAAGATCGAAAAAGACCAAAGAGCGTGAGGTTTTTTATGATATGCAAGGCAAGGTGCTGGGGGAGTTGAAGTTGGAATATGGGAATGGATATGCCAAACCTGTATCTGGGCAACGGTATACCACGAGTTCTACGGACGGTGATATTTCAAGCATTGAAATCTTTAAAGACGGTGTCGTTGTGAACCGTATGAGTTTTAGAAAACGGTTGGTAGGTAAAGATTTGTATAGAACATTTAAAAGAATCGAAGAATACGGGACCGATGGCTATAAAAAAACCAGGGAAATCAAATTCTACAGCAACAACAAGAAACAGAGCGATATCTATTTCAAAGATTATAAAGAAACAGAAGGAACATTTTATAACGACCAAGGGGAGCAGATAGGTACCTATGATTTTGAAAAGAAAGAAGGAAAGTACTTCGAGTTTTTTGGCGATTCAGATCATCTGCGGCTTATGGAAGAGCGTAAGAATGGAAAAATCGTCGCATTAAAGCGATATGATTATGGAAAAAGTAATGGATATGGTAATATCAACCCCATACTCGTTGAAGAGATCGATGTTGATTGTTGCGGAACTTTCTATGATGCTAATGGAGCGGTCTTAGGCAAGGTCACCTATAAAGATAGTAGCCCTTGGGAAGGTACTTGGTACGATAAGGACAAAAGAAAACGATATACCTTGAAAGGAGGTAAACGCAATGGAAGGTATCAAAAATTGGATTATGACCAACGTATTCTAGAAGAAGGGCAATTCGTAGCTGATAAAGAAACGGGTACTTTCAACTATTACGATTACATGGGTAATCTAAAGAAAGCCGAAAATTATAGTGATGGAAAACTTAACGGTAAGACCTTGTATTACAATGAGCTAGGGAAGGTGTTTGCCGAGATTACTTATCGAGAAGGATTGCCTGTAGACGGTACCAGAATTTTAGATAGCTACTATGGCAAAAATCCTAATATGGAAACCTACAAGAATGGTCAGTTGATCAAACAAGTGAAATACGACGGCCAGGGCAAGACGATTACCTTGTATAGCGGTAATGGTGAAGTAAGATCCACTGCATATTATAAAGATTCCGATAAAAAAAGATTGGGCTACACCCTTTCAAATGCGAGTCTTGACGGTAAAGTGATTCGGTATGATAAAACGGGAAAACAACAATATGAAGCCATTTTCGAGAAGGGGAAGTTAATTTCGGGATCTGTGCTTTTGATGCCACGATATCAAGATAATAGGGTCAAAAATGTTTTGGTAAATAAAAAGGATAGTACTCTGGCCATTAAACTTTTTGATTTTGATGACAATGTGATATTGAGTGCTGAGGAACACTTGTTGGAAGGGGCCTCCATACGCTATTTGAACAAGTTTGACGTTGACCTGAATTATGTCACGGACACTAATCTCTATTAATGGTAAAGTTTCTATGAAGTCAATAGCTTCAACGAAGATAAAAATGCGATTTAATGCTTAGCGGTAAATCGCATTTATTGATTTTAAGAAGCCTGTAATAGCCCTGAACGTTCCAATAAGGCCTTGATATTGGGTGCTGAACCCCTAAAACGTTTGTACAATTCCATTGGATTTTCGGTGCCTCCCTTTGAAAGAACATGTTCTTTGAACTTATTGGCGATTTCTTTATTGAAAATCCCGTTTTCCTTAAAATAAGCAAAGGCATCCGCATCCAATACCTCGGCCCATTTATAACTATAATATCCAGAAGAATACCCACCTTGAAAAATATGGGCAAAAGCGGTACTCATGCAAGTTTCTGAAGTGTCTGGGTATAGCATAGTACCTTCAAACGCCTTGCTTTCATGCTCTTTTACATCGGTAATTTGAGTAGGGTTTAAACCATGCCAAGACATATCCAAAAGGCCAAAACTAAGTTGTCGTAAAGTTTGCATTCCCTCTTGAAAAGTGGCGGACGCTTTTATTTTGTCTATCAATTCCATTGGAATGGTCTCCCCGGTCTCATAATGTTTGGCAAAAAGTTCCAAGGCTTCTTTTTCGTAACACCAATTTTCTAAAATTTGACTGGGTAGTTCAACAAAATCCCAATAGACCGAAGTGCCAGAAAGGCTTGGATAACTGGTGTTTGCCAACATACCGTGCAGTGCATGCCCGAACTCATGAAATAAGGTGGTCACCTCATTAAAGGTCAACAATGATGGTTTGGTGTCAGTAGATGGGGTAAAGTTGCAGACGTTAGCGATATGGGGTCGCACATTTTTTCCATCTTTATGATATTGTGGTTTAAAAGAAGTCATCCAAGCACCGCCCCTTTTTCCTTTTCTTGGATGAAAATCGGCATAGAAAAAAGCGACCGGATTTTTATTCATATCGTGCACTTGATACGTTTTAACATCCTTATGGTAGGTGTCAACATCAAAAACTTCCTTAAACGTAAGGTCGAATAATTTTTCGGCTACTTTGAAGACCCCTTCAATTACATTTTCTAATTTAAAATAGGGTTTCAGCTTTTCATCATCCAAGCTGAAAAGGCGTTGTTTTAATTTTTCACCGTAGTAAGCGCTATCCCATTTTTGAAATGTGGTAATACCATCAAGGTCCTTGGCAAAATCAGCCATTTGTTTGAATTCCCTATCCGCAGCAGGTTTTGCTTTTTCTAAAAGTTCCCCCAAGAATTTGTGCACTTTTTCAGGTGTTTCTGCCATGCGTTCCTCTAAAACAAAATGCGCATGGGTGTCATAACCCAGTAAGTTGGCACGCTCATAGCGTAATTTTGCTATTTCGAGTACCTGTTCTTGGTTATCGAATTCGTTACCTTTAAATCCCTTGCTTCCGAATGCCAAGGAAAGTTCTTTACGTAAGTCACGGTTCTTGGCATATTTCATGAAGGGGATATAACTCGGATAGTCTAGGGTAATTACCCAGCCTTGTTTGTTTTTCGATTTCGCCAATTGTGCGGCAGCCTCCTTGGCGCCATCCGGTAGTCCTTCCAATTCTTGTTCATCCGTAAGGTGAAGCTCATAATTATTCGTTTCGGCTAAAACATTCTCTCCAAATTTGAGCTTAAGTTTAGCGAGTTCGGTGTCAATTTCTCGAAGCCTTTTTTTACTGTCTTCATCAAGATTGGCCCCATTACGGCTAAAACTTTTATATTTTTTTTCGAGCAGGGTCTGCTGCTCGGTATTCAAGTCCAATTTTTCCCTTTGCCCGTAAACCGTTTTAATTCTGAGGAACAAATCTTCATTAAGCGTAATATCATTGCTGAACTCTGAAAGAAGCGGGGATACTTCTTGCGCGATTTTTTGCATTTCATGGTTCGTCTCAGCCGAGTTTAGATTAAAAAAGACACTGGAAACCCTGTCTAATTGTTGTCCAGAAAACTCCAAGGCCTCAATAGTGTTTTCAAAATTGGCTGGTTCTTTGCTATTCGTAATCGCAGCGATTTCTGCCCTCGCCTCAGCAATGGCCTGTAAAAAAGCAGGTTTAAAGTGTTCGTTCTTTATTTTAGAAAAAGGGGCTAGATCAAATGATTCAAGAAGTGGGTTTTGCATGTATGATTTCGTTAATTATTCTTGAGAAGGTATTCTTTCATGGTATAGGCATCTTTTTCGATAAAGTCGTTACCATTGAAATAGATGTAATGCCATTTGTAGTCTAGGGTGTCCGTAGCTATTTTCCAGGTTTTTTCGCCGCCTATCAGTGAAATGTTTTTGCTTTCTGTGGTGATTTGGTCTATTTTCAAGGTATCTACTAGCATCATTAGTTCACTATGGTACCAAATAACATCGTCAATGGTCGCTTGAAAGTCTTCTTCGCCCCATTTTTGTACTAGCTGTTCGATTACCAAACTATCTGGTGCGATATGCACTAGGGTCGGGCTGGTGAGCTCGTATTCTTCCCAGGTCTTGGTTTGGCAAGAAAATAATACAACCGTCAATAAAATAATAGTACTTTTTAATTTCATTGGTTTACTTTTTTGGCCCCATCCATTACTTTCTGTTTTAGCCCCTCTTTATACACTAAAATTTTATCTAAAACGCACTTATCGGAAGCGCCTATAATTTGTGCGGCAAGAATACCTGCATTTTTAGCACCATTCAGGGCTACGGTAGCCACGGGTACGCCCCCGGGCATTTGTAAGATGGAAAGTACGGAATCCCACCCATCAATGGAATTGCTACTTTTTACGGGAACGCCGATGACCGGTAAGGGTGACATTGATGCAACCATGCCGGGTAAATGTGCCGCCCCTCCTGCACCTGCAATAATGACCGTATATCCATTGCTATGGGCATTTTTACTGAAATCAAATAATTTTTCAGGTGTTCTGTGCGCAGATACGATATCGACATCGACCTCAATGTCAAAACCTTTTAAAATATCAATGGCATCTTGCATCACCGGTAGGTCGCTGGTGCTCCCCATTACTACAGCTACTTTACTCATTTTTCATATTTTAAAGACTCATTTTTGTATTACATCTTTCTATAGAATCCATTGCCGCTTTCATGGTTTTATCATTCATTGTGGCTTTGGCAGCGTCCCTGTAATATTGGGAAGCCAATTTGTACTGTTCCAATTGCTCGTACATGATACCGTATTCATTATAAATGGTGAATTTATCCATGCCAGGTATCGTAATCGCCTTCTCGAGCAGTACTTTTAAATCATCGTATCTACCTATGGTCGATAAGAGTATGGCGTAATTTTTATATACAGCAGTGTAATTTGGGGTATACTTTAGGGCCAGTTTATAATTCTTTTCCGCATTTTCATAGTCCTTGAATTTTGTTTCATACACCCAACCCAAATGGTTATAGGCCTTGCCAAAGGTCTCATCTTCATCCAATATGGCCTCGAATTCTTCAACCGCCGCAGCAATCTTGCCTGCCTTGAGATTCTGGTCAGCCTTGACGAATTTTTCTTCTAAACGATATTTTTTTCCAATATTCATAAAATTGAATTTCATATTCGAAACTTGTTTTAATTACCGTTGAGTCAGCTAGCGCCGGAAAGGATCTTCTACTTGGCGACCACCCGTATGGTTTCTTTTACCTGTTGTGCGATTTCCCGAGCCCTTTCAATATTTTTATTTACAATGGTGACATGTCCCATTTTACGAAAAGGACGTGTTTGCTTTTTTCCGTAAATATGAGGGGTAACACCATGTTTCTTGATGATGGTATCCAGATTTTCATAGACCACATCCCCGGTATGCCCTTCTTCTCCAACAAGGTTCACCATGATACCGGCAACCTTACTATCCGTGATACCCAATGGTAAACCAAGTATTGCACGAATGTGCTGCTCAAATTGGTTCGTATAACTGGCTTCTATACTGTAGTGGCCGCTATTATGGGGTCTGGGCGCCACCTCATTGACCAAAATCGTATCATTTTGGGTCTGAAACAGTTCTATGGCCAACAAACCGACCTGTTGTATTTTTTCTGATACTTTCAATGCGATTTCTTGGGCTTTTTTTGCCACTTCATCATCGATTCTAGCCGGACATAGTACGTATTCGACCTGATTGGCCTCTGGATGAAATTCCATTTCCACAACGGGATACGTCTTGACTTCCCCAATTGCGCTTCGTGCTACGATAACGGCCAATTCATTTTTGAAATGTACCATCTCTTCAGCGATACATTCCCCGGCAGGTAATTCGTTCAAATCAGCTAAAGAGCGAACGACTTTTACACCTTGCCCGTCATATCCGAATTGTGCCGCTTTCCAAATAAAAGGAAACTGCAAGGCCCCATTGGTATAGCTGTCGGTAATTTCACTTTTGTAGGCGAATCGTTGAAAGTTGGCCGTGGGAATGTTGTTGTCTACATAAAACAATTTTTGATTGGCCTTATTCTGGATAATGCGGAGTGATTTCGTTGGTGGATATACCTTGATTCCTTCACTTTCCAATTTCTCAAGGGCATCGACGTTTACGTTTTCGATTTCAATGGTCAATACATCCACATCCTTCCCAAAATTATAAACGGCGTCAAAATCCAATAAGCTTCCCACCACAAAGTCATTACATGCAATTTTGCATGGGGCTTCTTCCGAAGCGTCTAAAACTTTGGTGTAGATATCCCATTTACGGGTTTCGTAGAGCAGCATTTTGCCCAATTGTCCACCGCCTAGGATACCGAGTTTAAAATCAGAGGAAAAATAGTGCATGTTGAATCAAATAGTATTGCCGACAAAAATACACTGAATTACCAAAAGGGGGAAGCAATGCCGCCAAAACCCCCATTAAATTATGCTATCTTTGCCAACTATTCAAGAACAAAAAGACTTTGATCAAGCTACACGACAAGCTGTTTAAACCATTTTTGGGCGAGACTCGTATTTTGAACGCTGTTCAAAAAATGGCGAGTGACATTGCCGAAGATTATAAAGATGATGTTCCTATTTTCGTAGGGGTCTTAAATGGCTCTTTTATGTTCGTATCCGATTTCTTGAAGGCCTACGAATATCCTTGCGAGGTGTCTTTTGTGAAATTAAGTTCGTATCAAGGCTTGACTTCAACGGGTATCGTAGAGACCTTATTGGACGTTTCAGAAAACATCGAGGGCCGTAGTGTGATTATCTTAGAAGATATCATTGATACCGGACGCACGTTGCAAAAACTGGTCAACTTATTTTCGGGCGCCAATGTCAAGGAATTTAAGATAGCCTCACTTTTTTATAAACCGGATGTTTATAACGGGGAATATGTGATTGACTACGTTGGCCTCGAAATTCCGGATAGTTTTATCGTAGGCTACGGATTGGATTACAAGGAGCTCGGACGCAATTTGAAAGAAGTCTATCAATTAAATCAAACCAATATGATCAACTTAGTGCTTTTCGGAAAACCCGGAGCAGGCAAAGGAACCCAAGCTGGATTTCTAAAAGAAAAATACGGTCTAAAACACATTTCAACTGGTGACGTTTTTCGATTTAATATGAAAAATGGTACCGAGCTTGGTAAGTTGGCCAAATCTTATATCGACAAAGGCGACCTAGTTCCCGATGAGGTAACCATCAACATGCTGAAAGACGAAGTGGAGAAAAACAGTGATGCGGCCGGTTTTATTTTTGATGGTTTTCCGAGAACGACCGCCCAGGCAGAAGCATTGGATAATTTTTTGGAGTCAAAAGACATGAAAATCGATGCTACCATTGCATTGGAGGCAGACGAAGACGTATTGGTCGCACGACTCTTGGAACGCGGTAGGGAAAGTGGAAGAAGTGATGATCAAGATGAAAGCAAGATTCGAAATCGTTTTGATGAGTACAATCAAAAAACGGCGCCCTTAAAAGACTATTATTCGAAACAGGGCAAGTTTCATTCGGTGAATGGTATTGGGCAGATTGCTGAAATTACAGAACGATTGGCCAAGGTCATAGCCCGTTTTTCTTAAAATGATGATGAAATGCCAGAAGAAGTTATACCTGCTAAGTACGCGTTTAAAGGTTGTTTTATTACCGGCTGTTCTGCGGTACTGTTGTTTTTGATTTCTGCGGCCGTATATTTCATTTATCTTTTTTATTTTGACGATTCGATACCAAGCGGTTGATACAGCGATTCTATCCTAATTGCTAAAAGTAGAAAACACGAATATTGTAAACTTAGAAAATGACCGAAGGTAATTTTGTTGATTATGTAAAGGCCTTTGTTGCCTCAGGTAATGGAGGTAAAGGTTCTGTGCATCTACATCGCGAAAAATATATTACCAAAGGAGGCCCCGACGGCGGCGATGGTGGTAGGGGAGGCCACGTGATCATTAGGGGCAATTCGAATCTCTGGACCTTGGTCACGTATAAATTCAAAAAACACTTTAAGGCGGGCCACGGGGCACATGGAAGTAAAAATCGAAGTACTGGGGCAGATGGTGAGGATATTTATATGGATGTGCCGTTAGGCACTGTCGTACGGGATACATTGACCAATGCCATTCTTTTTGAGATTACCGAAAATGGTGAAGAACGTATAGTTGCCCAAGGAGGTATGGGTGGTCGTGGTAATTGGCATTTTAAAACAGCTACGAATCAAACCCCACGTTATGCCCAACCGGGTATACCAGGTGAAGAACGACAGATTACCTTAGAATTGAAGGTTTTGGCCGATGTTGGCCTTGTAGGTTTTCCGAATGCGGGAAAGTCGACCCTACTCTCCGTAATGACCTCTGCAAAACCTAAGATTGCCGACTACGAGTTTACCACCTTAAAGCCCAATTTAGGCATTGTTGAATACCGCGATTACCAAAGCTTCGTAATGGCCGATATCCCCGGTATAATTGAAGGTGCGGCCGAAGGTAAAGGGCTCGGGCATTACTTTCTGCGTCATATTGAACGCAACGCAACGCTATTGTTCTTGATTCCTGCAGATAGTAATGATATCAGCAAAGAATACAAGATTTTATTGGATGAGCTTCGAAGGTATAATTCAGAGTTGTTGGATAAGAACCGTATCGTTGCTATTTCAAAATGTGATATGCTTGATGATGAACTGATGGGCGAAATGAAGGCGATATTGGATCATGACCTTGATGTTCCTTACCTGTTTATCTCATCGGTGGCCCAGAAAGGCATTCAGGATCTGAAGGATTTGCTATGGAAGCTATTGAACGAATAGTCTCCGTTTTTTTCGCTATGAGAAAACATAATTTGTAAATTCAGGATTATAACACTTATGAGAAGTCATATTTACATCGTTTTCTGCTTTCTTTTTTTATCGGCATGTAGTTCGGTGCGCGTGCAATATGACTACGATGGTACAACTGATTTTTCTAACTACACTACCTATAACTATTATGCTGACATGCAATCGGGCCTGAGCCAATTAGACGAGAAACGTTTGTTGCGCATACTGGATTCCACGCTTCATGCCAAAGGTTTATTGCTTGCAGAAGAACCAGAGTTCTTTATTGATATCATAAGTTCTGAATTTATCGAAAATAGCGGTAATAATGTTGGCTTGGGTATAGGGGGCACCGGTAGAAATGTTGGAGGTGGAGTATCCGTCGGCATTCCGTTGGGGAGCTCCAGTATTCAACGTTCCATTCAATTTGATTTTATCGACAGTCAAAAAAATTCACTTTTTTGGCAAGCGTCCAGTAAATCGGTGTATAAAGAAAATGATTCCCCCATTCTACGCGAAAAACGTCTGAGGGCCGTAATCGATAAGGTATTTGTGAAATATCCCCCTAAATAGAACATTGTAGTTTCCGTTCATGTTCTCCATTTTGCCGCTTATCATATTTCCATATCTATAGATTGAAGTGGTTTATATATTTGAAGGGTGTTACGATGTAACAAAACGGTTCATTTAAACACTCATTACAAACACTATACATAAACAAGTAAACCTATATTTTATGAAATCGAAAACGAAGTATGTACTACTATCACTGACCTTATTATTTGTGGGGGTTATAGGATATGCCCAGGATATTGCCGGCTCTTGGAAGGGAACCTTGGCAGTTCAAGGAATGGAAATGCCACTAATTTTCAATGTCACAAACGATAATGGGGAATTGAAGTCAACAATGGACAGCCCTTCTCAAGGCGCGACTGACATACCCATGGATGAAACCCTATTTGCCGAAAATGAATTGACCATTGTTTTCAAACAGGCAGGTATAAAATATGTAGGTAGCCTGAAGGATGAAACTATAACCGGTACGTTTTATCAAGGGGGAATGGAATTGCCCTTGAATTTAATGAAAACGATAAAGACCAAACCAGGAAATACCGAATTACCAAGCTCAGAAGAAGAATTAACTGCTTTGGCAAACCTAGATCAAGGTGATTATCGATATACGGTCGAAGATTACTTTGCCAAACCAAAAGCATCAACATTTAGGTTTTCACCCGATGGTACTTATATGTCTTACCGAGAAAAAGATGAAAACGGAAAACGACATATCTATGTAAAGAACATAAGCTCGAATACTACGACACGGGCCATTGAGGAAAAAGATGAACTGGTTCGTGGATATGGATGGATAAATAATGAACGCTTGGTTTATTTGATGGATAGTGGAGGTGATGAAAATTATCACGTTTATGCCGTCAACCTTGATGGAACCGAATTAAAAGATCTGACCCCATTTGATGGCGTACAGGCCCAATTTTCTGACTTATTGAAAGAAGATAAAGACCATATCATTGTTCAGATGAACAAAAACAATCCTCAGGTATTTGAACCCTTTAAAGTGAATGTGCGCACAGGGCAGTTAGAACAATTATACACCAATGAAGATGCCGCTAACCCAATTACCGCCTATAATTTTGACAAAGACGGCAATTTAAAGGGATTTACAAAAATAAGGGATGGTGTCGAGCAAGATTTGTATTACGAAGATGGTGAAGGTGGTTTTAAGGTCATCAAGAACCTTAATTGGAAGGATGCCTTTGGTATTTTGACCTTTGATTACGCTACAGACTACCCCCATGATGCCTATATGGTTTCAAACTTAAACAGTGACAAGGCCAAGATCATTCGTTACGATTTAAAAGAAAATAAACAGCTTGAAGAGATTTTTAGTAACGATAGTTTTGACGTTGCCGACATGTACCTTTCTAGAATGCGCGGGTATGAACTCGATTATGTCTCTTATGAGGGTGAGAAGAATGTAATAGTTCCAATCAGCGAATCTTATAAAAAATTACATGAGCGAATAGTGACCCAATTTCCAAACGAACAATATAGTATTGCTGACGCTACCGATGATGAGAATAACCTACTCATTTTTCTGCAAAGTGACCGATTGTATGGAGCGTACCATTCTTACGATGTCAAAAAAGATGAATTTAAGTTTTTATACAGTCTTATGCCACAACTTAAAGAAGAAGATATGTCGGAAATGCGACCTATCACCTTTACAAGCAGGGACGGACTTACTATTCACGGTTACATTACATTGCCAAAAGCAGCAATAGCTGGAGAGAAAGTTCCGGTAATCGTAAACCCCCATGGTGGCCCACAGGGTATTCGAGATTCTTGGGGCTTTAACCCAGAGGCGCAATTGTTCGCAAGTAGGGGTTATGCCACATTACAGGTTAATTTTAGGATTTCAGGAGGCTACGGAAAAGAGTTTTTAGAGTCGGGTTTCAAACAAATAGGCAGAAAGGCCATGGACGATGTTGAAGATGGTTTGCAATACGTGATCGATCAGGGTTGGGTAGATGCAAAAAAAGCGGCGATCTATGGTGGTAGCCACGGTGGTTATGCTGTTTTAAGAGGACTGACCAAAACTCCGGATCTATATGCCTGTGGGGTAGATTACGTTGGGGTTTCCAATCTTTTTACTTTTATGAAGACCATTCCACCGTATTGGAAACCTTATTTAAAGATTCTAAAAGAAATCTGGTATGATGAAGCAGTCGCTGAAGAAAAGAAGATTATGGAGGAAGTTTCACCGGTATATCAGATAGATAAAATCAAAAAACCCTTGTTCGTTGTGCAAGGCGCAAATGACCCAAGGGTGAATATCGATGAATCAGACCAGATTGTAAGTGCATTAAGGGACAAAGGCTTTGAGGTGCCCTATATGGTGAAATATGATGAAGGACATGGTTTTGCAAAAGAAGAAAATTCCATAGCCCTTTATAAAGCCATGATGGGCTTTTATGCCAAGCACTTGGGTAAAGATAATATTACGGAACAACCCCTCAAGGACTAAGCTATATCATATACATTACATATGAGAAGGGGACTAGTGTCCCCTTTTTTAATGCCCGAAAATCAGTTGGGTAAAGTTTCACTACCGTTCGGTAAGCTTGGTTTACCGTTGGTCATAAATAACTTTCCATGAATACGGTTCGCCAGTATATTTGCTTCATAATCAATTGAAAATCAAAAAATAGATAAATGATAGCACTGGTAAAATTAGTAGTATCACTTGTATTGAGCATTTTAATTTAAATAACACCAATCCTAAAAACAGTCAACATGAAAAATTTAGAAAACACCAAACAAATTGTATTCATCATCGGATTCATTGCCCTATTGGTAGGGGTATTTGGCGCAATTGCCAACAAAGACTTAATGAGTTATTTTTTCCCTATTTATACTGGGCTTACCCTAATGGGAACGGCTTTGCTTCATAAAGCGCCAAAAGGGATAGCTGAATTTAAAATAAATGCCTAAGCCTGCAGATTTATGAAACTAAGCAAAAGAAACGTGCTTTATGGTGCAGGGGGAATTTTATTGACCGCTGCATTGATTTCACAGTTTAAAGATGCTGATTTGATTTTGGCGACTCTGCTAGTCCTGTCGGCCGCAATACTATTGTTTCAGGGTTTTAGGGAAGATGCAAAAGATACCAAATGTGGTACTGGCTTTAACAGCAAGGCCAAGATACTAAAGGTTACTTTGGGGGTGGTAGTGGTATTCTTTGGTCTTGGGTTTTCAGTAGGCAAACTTATTTATCTTTGGTCGCATTAAAGAAAATCCTAAATTTCAATGAATCTTACCGTTAAAAGAAGAAACCTCATATTTTGGATACTTCAAATCTGTGGTTGGGGATTTTTGAATCTAACATCCATTCTTTTTCTGAAAAAGTTAGGATTACAATTCGTGATTTTTTCATTGGTAACCGGCCTTCTAATAGGTATTGGGTCATCAACACTTCTTAGGTATTACCTCAGGGCAAAAGTCAGTCTTGAGAATTTTGATTTAAGACAGTTTCTCAAAATTGTGTTAGCTACCATCGTGGCTTCGGCAATTTATGGTTTTCTAAGCTATTTTATTGGACGTGCCTATGGAAAGTTCGGACCTGAAATCTCAGAAACCGAAAAAGAAATACTGAAAGCCTTTGATAATATTTGGATATTGGTTTTCAACTCTATATTCATAATGATTTGCTGGGTTATTTGTTACCTGGTGATAAAACTACTACTAAAAGCAAATCAAAATAGAATAGAACGCTTAGAGCTGAATACGAGTTTAAAACAGGCCCAATTAAACACGTTGAAGGGGCAGATAAACCCTCATTTTATGTTCAATAGTCTGAACAATATCAGGGGACTCATGCTTGAAGATGTCAATCGCTCAAGGGAGATGTTGACCAAACTCTCAGAAATATTACGTTATTCATTGACCAAGAACAACGTGAATGCCATTGCAGTCGAAGAAGAGTTGGATATGGTGGATAACTACATTGCACTTTCAAAAATTCAGTTTGAAAACAGACTTCAATTTGAAAGAACGATAGAAGACAACTGTCTTTCGCTTCAGATTCCACCAATGATCATACAGCTGTTGGTTGAGAATGCAATGAAACACGGTATCTCAAATTTAAAGGAAGGTGGAAAAATAGTCTTGGAAATCAGAAAGAAAGAAGATAAACTTCAACTGTGCGTCACGAATACGGGAAAACTTCAGATTTCAAAAGATTCGACACAATTGGGGCTGAAGAATATTCGCCAAAGATTGCATTTACTTTACGGAGATAAAGCTGAGTTCACATTGAACGAGATAGAACATGAGGTCGTGGCTAATATCAAAATTCCGTTGACATGAAAATAAGGGCAGTTATTGTAGAAGATTCACGTTTGGCTCGCAACGAGTTGAAAGAATTGCTCAAGAACCATGATGATATCACGCTCATAGGGGAGGCTGAAAATGTGGATTTGGGTTTTAACCTCATTCAAAAAGAACAGCCGGATTTACTGTTTTTGGATATCAATATGCCCGAAAAAGATGGTTTTGAGCTTTTGGAAATGTTAGATGAAGTACCCATAACCATATTTACGACGGCATTTGACGAATATGCGATCAAATCGTTCGAGTATAATGCCTTAGATTATCTTTTAAAGCCTATCAATGCGAAACGTTTCGCGTTGGCCATCGATAAAGTAAAATCGAAACTGAATGAGGAAGAGACTACATCAGAAGTAAAAAATCAATTAACAGAAAAAAGTCAGATTTTCATCAAGGATGGAGAACAATGTTGGTTAGTGAAAATCGGGTCTATTTCCCATTTTGAGATTGTTGGTAATTATACCCGTGTGCATTTTGAAGATCATAAACCGTTGTTGTACAAATCACTGAATCAAATAGAGGAAAAGCTTCCTGAGCAATCGTTTTTTAGGGTAAACCGACAACAAATCGTCAATATTAACCATATACAGAATGTTGTTCCCTGGTTCAATGGTAAATTGAAACTGACTATGCTAAATGGCTGTGAGGTCGAGGTATCTCGAAGACAATCGTATTTGTTCAAAGATAGGATGAGTATTTAGGTAGCAAGGCCTTTTACGACCTTGTTACCTAAATCTTATATTTTTCCTTTAAGCCTTCAGCATACCTTCATACCTGCTTTTGTAGCCGACAAGCACAAGAATATTAAGTAATAAAAGACCAAGTGCGGGAGCAATGCCTTCAGGGGCCAAAGTGGCATGAAACAATACGGCATTTACCGAAACACTCATTAAAATAACCGACATTAAAGCACCGAACTTATTTGTGATCAGTGCAATTCCGGCAGCTATTTCAACTACTGCGACCATGGTCATGGTTTGAGTACTTGTTAAGGCCATAAAGTAATTTTGCCCTGCCTCATTAAGTTCAAACGGAGGTATAAACTGCAGAAACTTGTTAAGCCCAAAAACTAATACCATTAGTCCTAAAAGTATCCTAATGACAAAAAAAACTTTTGAATTCATAAGATTGTATTTTGTTGGTTTGCTAATTAAAGTAGCTGTAAAATAGAAAATTAACAGCTAAAAACATATTTTTCTACATAGATTTCAATAATCCGCCGTCTATAGGAATGTTTGTTCCTGTAATGTATGCGGCTTTTTCAGAAGCCAAAAAGGTAACTAAATAAGCGTATTCTTCCGGTTTTCCAATTCGTTTAGTGGGAACATTATTTTCCATAATGCTTCTAACTTCACTTGCCGTTACCCCTAATTTCTCAGCTTTCTTTGCATTCAGTTGTGCGATACGTTCGGTATCAAAATACCCGGTCAAAACATTGTTCACCGTGATACCGTCTTGGGCAACGTCAATTGATAGGCTTTTGGCCCAGGCGACTACGGCGGCCCTGATAGAATTGGACAGGGCCAAATAATTGAGTGGTTCTTTAACCGAAATAGAGGCTAAGTTTACAATTCGCCCCCAACCTTGTTGCCGCATATGTTTTAAGGCAAATTCCGTGGTTAATACTACCGACTTGAATAACAAGTCAAAGGCGGTTTGGTAGTCATCCACGTTTTTTTCGAGCGCGCCCCCAGCTTCGGGGCCTTGGGTGTTGTTGATTAAGATATCAATAGTATTCTTCTTGAAATAATTTAGAATAATAACCTTGTAGGCCTGATAATCTTTAAAATCGACAACTAGGTATTGATGCTCTTGACCTAGGTTTGTAGGTAAATTTTCAATAATGGAAATCATCTTGTCTTTACTACGGGACATCAGGGTAACACTGGCACCGCTTTCGGCCAATTGACGGGCGATTGCTTTCCCGATTCCACCACTACTGCCACCTACCAGGGCCTTTTTTCCTTTTAAGGATATATCCATAAACTTTTCTTTTTTCTTAACGCCTATTTATACGCTTCCCTGACCGGACTAAAAATGTCCATCAATTTGCAAGGTGTAATCGCCCTTCCACTATGGGGGGTATTTGAAGGTATTACAACAACATCCCCCGGCTCGTACATTTTGGTTTCACCATCAAGTGTAAACTCGAAAGTACCTGATACAACATGCATTATTTGTTCATGTATATGATGATGTTCGGGTACTTCCGCACCTACTTCAACATCCCAAAAAATCCAGCTCATTTGTTCGGCGTGTACCATTTTTCCGTGATAACCGGGCATTATTTCTTTTGATGGTATGTCTTTTAAATTCATAGATAATGGTAAGTAAGATTAAGATTTTAGTCGTCATTTAGCTTTTTCGCCACGCTATCGTAATATTCTTGGGTCAATTTTTCTGTCCAAACAGTTGGTGAATTGCCGTAAATCGCCAAATAAGAAACTTTGCTATCTTTTGAAGACGAATGCCAATGCTCCGTATCTTTTGCGCATTTGACGACGTCCCCTTTTTGAAGGAGAATAGGTTCCTTTTGTTTTTCTTGGTAATATCCCCTTCCCTCGATTACGATCAAGACTTGGGGCGTACTATGTTTATGCCAGTCTAAAGTGGCATTGGCGCCAAAGGTAGCTTGGGTTATATTATACCCTATGTCATCACCTTCTTGAATCAAAAAATTGAGCCATGCTTCGCCAATGTGGTGTGTGTTGGGCGCTTTAGTTCCCTCATCCATAAATGACTTTATGGAATATTCCCCATTTTGGGCAAAAGCTTTGATGGTCAAAACCAAAAGTAGAATTGTGGCCGTTTTTTTCATTTGAATAATTTAAACCGTATCCCCAAGAAATACATCCCTTATCTTTTACCAATATAGTAAGAATCGAAAAACAATTTTAATCCATTGGCTATCTTTGAAGGCAATTTTATAATTATGAATGTACACTTCATTTCCATTGGAGGTTCTGCTATGCACAATTTGGCATTAGCCCTAGCACATAAGGGGTATAAGATTACAGGAAGCGACGATGTTATCTTTGAACCCTCAAAAGGACGATTACAAGTAAAAGGGCTATTACCACTAGAATTTGGTTGGTTCCCTGAAAAAATACATGAGGGGTTAGACGCCATTATTCTCGGTATGCATGCAAAATCAGATAATCCTGAACTATTAAAAGCCCAAGAATTAGGATTGAGAATTTACTCCTATCCTGAGTTTCTTTATGAACAATCAAAGAACAAGACACGAGTAGTTATTGGAGGTAGCCATGGTAAGACTACCATTACCTCAATGATACTTCATGTTTTGAACTACAATGGTATTGAGGTTGATTACATGGTAGGGGCGCAGTTAGACGGTTTCGACCGTATGGTGCATTTAACCGAAGGTAACGATTTTATCGTTTTAGAAGGGGATGAATACCTTTCGTCGCCAATAGACAGAAGGCCAAAATTTCATTTATACCAGCCAAATATTGCGTTGTTAAGCGGTATTGCTTGGGACCATATCAATGTTTTTCCCACTTTTGAAAACTATGTAGAACAGTTTCAAATTTTTGTGGATAGCATTGTTAAAGGCGGAAGTATTACCTATAATGAAGAAGATGATGAGGTCAGAAGGGTAGTCGAAAAATCTGAGAACAGTATTCGAAAGTTCCCATACCGTACACCTGAATATTCAGTTGAAGAAGGGGTCACCTTGTTGGAAACCCCTGAAGGTCCAATGCCGATTGAGGTCTTCGGAAAACATAATTTGAATAATCTCGCAGGGGCCAAATGGGTCTGTCAAAACATGGGCGTAGATCAAGATGACTTTTATGAGGCCATAGCAACCTTCAAAGGAGCATCAAAAAGATTAGAGAAAATAGCCGAAAGTGAAACTAGTATCGCTTTTAAAGATTTCGCCCATTCCCCTAGCAAGGTAAGGGCTACTACAGCTGCTGTGAAAGAGCAATATCCAGATAAAAAATTAGTGGCATTTTTAGAATTACACACGTACAGTAGCTTTAATCCTGGGTTTTTACAAGAGTACAAGGGCGCACTTGCCGCTGCAGACCTAGCTGTGGTATTTTATTTGCCAGAGTCAGTGGCCATTAAAAAATTGGAGCCGGTAAGCACAGAACAGATTTCTTTGGCTTTTCAAAGAAATGATCTGGAAATCCATACAAACGCAAAAACATTTGAAGATTTTGTATTCGCTCAAAATTTTGATGATTCCGTTGCATTATTCATGAGTTCTGGTAATTATGGGGGATTGGACTTCAATGAGGTCTCCACATTATTTAATGGATAAACCGTAATAGTGGAACTGCGATTTTGGCAGATTTTTGTTTCTGGGTATAACTTTTGATCATTTGAAATCATGATGCGAAATAATTCAAGGGCAAGAAAATTGAAAGCAAGTACCTTAAAACAATGGTTGTCAATGGTACTTGTTGCTATAATGTTGGGTTTTTCTAATGTAATTCTTGAAGAAGATCGCAGTGTGAATGATACCAAAGTGAGAATCGAAATAGTGGAGGCCTTAAGTGAAGAAGGTGTTATTGATTAGATGTCTATACGTATCTCTTTGTTGCAGGGTTAGAAGTTTACACCCCGAACTGTCTTAAGTGGTGGTCTAAATGTTTGTATTCCATTTGTCCCCATTGTTCTTTTGTGAATGTGCCAAATGTTGGGTGAGGATACCACACATCGCGGTCATTTAAGGCATGAAACTCATCTACGAGCTCTTTCAATTTCTTACGTTCTTCAGTGAAGACTTTGGGCTCTTTTGCTTTTAACTGAGGGGCGGTCGGTAAGTTTTTACGCCATGGTTTGTCGTTATAGAGTGACTTCTTGAAAAAGGCTTTGATGAACCAATTACCTTTCGAGGCGTTCTTTTTGTTTTCTATGGCAAGCTTTAATGGATATTGACAGTGCCAGGCCATTTGACCAACGGTCATCTTACCCCATTGCCTTTCTGAATTCTCGTTAAGATTATCTAGCCTCGTTTTGACTTCTTGGTAGCAGCTATCATCCAATAATGATTTCATTATTCTGGGTTTTATTTGAAGTCATAAGTTACAAAGTATTAGGTGAAAAAATACGGGTAATAAAATCTAAAATGTGATATGTAAAGACTCAATAAATCAGATTATCTTTAGCAAATGCAAGAAAATTCAACCTCTTTTTCAATTAAAAATTGGTCTGATGACGATAAGCCTCGAGAAAAACTGGCCCAAAAGGGGCGTTCTGTACTTTCTGATGCAGAACTACTTGCGATTTTAATTGGCTCTGGTAATAAAGAAGAGAGTGCTGTTGAACTATCTAAGCGAATTTTAGCTACTACGGGCAACAATTTGAATGACTTGGGTAAACTTTCCGTAAAACAGTTGATGCGCTTCAAAGGAATAGGCCAAGCCAAAGCAGTTACAATTGCAGCGGCATTGGAGATGGGCAGGAGAAGAAGGAAGGAAGGAGCTATGGCGATAACCAAAATCACAAGTAGTACCGTTGCTTTTACCCTTCTACAGCCCATCATGGGTGACCTACCCCATGAAGAATTTTGGATTGTCTATTTGAACAATTCCAACAAGGTCTTACATAAAGAACAATTGAGCAAGGGCGGTATTACAGGTACTTTAGTCGATGTGAGGCTTGTATTGAAACATGCACTTGAACATGGTGCGGTTGGGTTATTATTGGCCCACAATCATCCATCGGGCACCTTGAAACCAAGTGTTGCCGACAAGCGGATTACACAGAAGTTGAAAGATGCTGCCGCTACTCTAGACATTAAGGTCTTAGACCACCTTATCATTACCGAAAAAGCTTATTTTAGTTTTGCCGACCGACAAATTCTTTGATGCTACTAATATATACCCATAAGATCTCGAATAGGCTTAGTTATGTCATGAAACATATCTTCACTAGAATTTTGGGGATAGAGGTGATTTTTACCACTAAAGTTGAAGACTTCATAAAACATTCAGGGCCAAAAATCACCTATACCAAACAACCCCTTCAAAATGAGTTCTTTATTAGGTCGAATGACCTTTTGTTTGAACAGGGGATAAACGATATTGAGATTAGGATGGGTGAATGGGATGGGGTTCCCTGTTTTTTTGAAAGTGGCGAGCGAAGTAGTATTCCATTTGATATTTTTTCAGCAAGCTTTTATTTATTGAGTAGGTATGAAGAGTATTTGCCCCACGTTAAGGATGACCTGGGTAGATTTCCCCCAAAATCAAGTATAGCCTTTCAATTTGGGTTTTTAAAACGACCCGTGGTTGATTTATGGGCGCAAAAACTTTTACAAATATTACGATTAAGGTTTCCAGAAATTGTGGTTCAGGGAAAAAAGTATAAGCTCACGCCTATTGTCAACGTAACCACATCGCATTGTTATGCCTTAAAAGGTCCTGCAAGGACGATAGCTGGTTTTTTTCTTGATTTGTTTCGTTTTAAATTAGCTAGGGTGGCAAAGAGAACAGCCGTTTTGGTCAATCCTAAAAAAGACCCCTATGATAATTTCGGTACTTTGATAGAGACCCATAAAAAATACAGTTTAAAAGCGATGTTCTTTTTTCAATTTGCCGATTATTCCGAACATGACAAAAATGTTTCAATACATAGAAATAAATTCAGGTGTTTGATAAAATCGGTAGCGGACTATAGCGTCGTTTCGCTAAGTGCATCAATGGCGTCATCACAAGATCTTGGTATTTTAAAAGAAGAGAAAAAGCGACTTTCCGACCTTATCAATAGACCGGTCGATTATTCAAGAATGCGATACAATAGGGTAGTGGTGCCCAATACCTATCGTAATTTGATTGAAGCGGAATTTACGGACGACTTCACCATGGGCTATACACATATTGTGGGTTTTCGGGCAGGTACCTGTACCCCGTTTCAATTTTACGATATTAACCTTGAAGTGCAGCAACCCATCAAGATACACCCCTTTGTGGTCTGTGACTATGCTTTTAATAAATATAAAAAGGCAGGGGAAATATTTAATGAAATGGACCTTATCTATAAAGAGATCAAAAATGTAAATGGAGATTTCAACGTCATTTTTTCTAATGAACTTCTGGGGGGCACACATCGTATAAACTGGTTAAAACTTTATAAGGATTTTTTAAATCGTTACTATGTATAAAAGTATTGTGACCGATATTTTTTTTGATTTAGATCATACCTTGTGGGATTTTGAAAAAAACTCGGCACTGACCTTTCAAGAAATCTTTAATACCAACCAAATTGACGTACCGCTGTCAGAATTTTTAGAAGTTTACGTGCCTACCAATTTGGCCTATTGGAAACTGTATAGGGAAGAACGTGTAACAAAATCAGAATTGTGTTACGAGCGGCTAAGAAAAACATTTGATACCATTAATATGTTGGTTTCAGATGAGCAAATTCACCTTTTATCAGAGGCATATATCAAGTGCCTATCTTCGTTCAATCATGTTTTTCCGGGTACGTTTGAGATATTGGATTATTTAAGGGATAATTATAGACTTCATATCATTACGAATGGCTTTGAAGAAGTACAAGAAAAGAAAATGATACAATCAAACATTCGACATTATTTCGATGTTATTGTGAATTCAGAGATGGCAGGGGTGAAGAAACCCAATCCGAAAATATTCAAAATGGCTTTGAATCAGGCTAGGGTGAGTCCAGATAAGGCGCTTATGATAGGTGATAGTCTTGAAGCGGACATTTTAGGGGCAAAGAATGTGGGCATTCATGTAATCCATTTCAATTCGCATCAGGAACCCAAGCATGAGATTTGTGAGATTATAGATCATCTTGACGAAATAAAAAGTTTTTTATAGAGTTATAATAGGGTAAACCATTTTTTGATTGTTTACCATGGAAATGATTCGCTATAAAATGAAAAACCATCTCTTGGGTCTTGCCCTTCTTTTCACTAATGTCGTTTTTCTTTCGTCATGTGCAGATGAGCAAGATTTTGACCAATTTGATGATTTGAGCGTTGAACCCTTGGTCGCCTCAAGTATTTTTTATTTTGAATCGGATGAGCAGACCATCAATCAGGCCGGCCCGGGTGCTTTTTACAATCAAAACTTCACATTCGAGGCGTTTAATCAACCATTCGTTTCTGAAAGGGTACTAGAGGGTACGATTGTTTATCAAGTTGAAAATACTACAAGCAAAGAGCTCAGTATCTCAATAGCGTTCTTAGATGCCAATGGAGCTGTATTGGATGTCGAATCTTTTATCGTGCCACCAGAACCTGCCCCATTGATAGAGCGTCAAATCGCTTATGGAACCGCGGGTCGTAGTCTTGATATACTTAGAAACACAACCGATATCAGGGTAAGTGGTGAAAATTTAGGTGATACCACTAGTACTTCTTCATTGAACGAACCTAAAATAATCTTAAGATCCAGCGCAGAATTTAGGTTAAGACTACAATGAGATGTGTTAGGTTGATTTTTTTGAGCGTTCTTTTGGGAATGTATGCTTCGCATGCCCAAAACAAACAATTGTTATATGATTTTTATGAGATTCCCCAATCTTTAATGCTCAACCCTGGGGTAAAAACACCCTATAAATGGCATGTGGGCCTACCCTTGTTATCAGGTACCTCGATACAAGCGGGAAGTAGTGGTATCAGTGTGAATGATATTTTTGCCAATGATGGAATTGACTTTACGACAAAGTTCAGGGAGCGGGTAATAAACGGTCTGACCAAACGGGATGTTTTTGGGGGTAGTGGTCAAATAGAGGTATTTTCCGTCGGATTTAGAAATGCCAATAGACCCAGTGATTACTATTCTTTTGGGGTTTACGGCGAAGGTTTTATCGCACAATACTGGCCAAGGGATTTAGCCATACTTGCTTTTGAGGGAAATGCGAACAATCTCAATAGAAGGTTCGACCTGAACCATTTTTCAACCCAAGGTGAAGCCGTAAATGTTTTTCATTTTGGTATTAATCGTAAACTTAATAAAAAGTGGATAGTCGGTGCAAGGGCCAAACTGTACTCCAGTGTTTTTGAATTTAAGTCGGTCAACAACGATGGTTATTTTGTAACTACACAAGGGGAAAACAATATTCTGAGAAACACGGTCGTAGCAGATGTAACAATGCGTACCTCTGGCGTCGAGAGTTTATTTGATATTCTATTGGATGATGACGTTGCCCAGAGTATTGAATTGCCAAAATGGCTTTTAGGCAGGTCTTTACTTGGGGGTAATTTAGGGCTCGGTCTTGATTTTGGGTTTACTTATAATGTTGGTAAAAACTCTTATATAACTGCCAGTATTATTGATGTTGGCTTCATTTATCATACAAACGATGTGAAAAACTATAGGTTAAGTGGTGCAGCCACAAATGAAGGGATTGAAATAGTTTTGCCCGATGATTTAAACGACCTAAATACTGATATTTGGCAAGATTTAGTAGATGACATTGAAAGACAGGTTCCATTTACTACAGACGATAATTCATTTTTTTCTTTGAGACCCACGAAACTGAATGCCTCCTTCCGTTATAATTTTGGTAGTTACAGAGCGCTGGGTAAAGATTGTGATTGTACTACGAGACCAAGTGTAAAAAGTGAGGATTTTGATTATAAAAATGCCGTTGGGGGACATCTTTTCATGATACATCGCCCCCGTGGCCCGCAAGCGGCCGTAACGGCTTTTTATCAAACACGATTCGGCAGATCGCTTGCTTTGAAAACAACATATACCGCCGATAAATACAGTTTTACGAATGTAGGTCTCGGATTGAATTTGCAAACCGGACCTGTCAATTTCTATATAATGGCAGATAATTTGTTGTCCTATCAAAACATACCCGCAAGCAATTATGCGTCTTTACAGTTCGGATTTAATATTATATCTTGGAACGATAATTGATTAATCCAAGGTATGAGACGAAATTTAGTATTGGCATTTTTAGTTTTTAGCTATGCCCTTGCCACCAATGCCCAATTAAATGACTATAAGTACATTATCGTACCTAAAAGATTCGATGTTTTTAGAACCGCAAATGAGTATCAGACCAGTGTGCTCATAAAACATCTTTTCGCCAATGAAGGCTTTACTGTTGTTTATGATGATGCCATACCAGAAGATGGCATAAGGGATCGGTGTTTAGGCCTTACTGTTGGCATCAATGACGAATCCGCATTGTTCGTAACAAGATTTACCTTGTCACTGAATGATTGCGAGGGTAATACGGTTTTTAACTCGGTTCAGGGTAAAAGTAAGGAAAAAGAGTACAAAAAGGCGTACAGGGAAACCATTACTGAAGCATTTGAGTCGTACAAGGGCTTGAATTATGCATACCAACCTAAAGAAGCCAACGAAACCAAAGAAAAGGAAGAAACTAAAGAAGAAAAAGCACTTACCATAAGTTTTGAAAATGATGTGAAATCATTGCAGGTGGATAACAATAAACCTGAGAAAACACCTATTAAAACAGACTTAAGGCCTAATACCGAAAACCTGACGGAGACTTTTAAAGCACAACCCATAGAAAATGGTTTTCAACTTGTGGATGAATCATCTAAGGTAAAGTTGAAAATGGTAAAGACGACCATTGACAATGTGTACTTGGTCAATGATTCTGAAATAAACGGAATGATCTATTTAAAAGACGGCAAATGGTATTTAGAGTCTACTACATCTGGAAACAAACAAGTAAAAGAACTGGACATTAAATTTTAGAATTCATATTTACCCTTCCATCTTTTGTTCAGAAAGTCTTTTATGGAATTTTCCTTGGAATTATTTCCTGGGTTATAAAAATTCGTGCCGCTAATTTCTTCCGGTAAGAATTCGTGTTCCACAAAATTGTTTTCGTAGTCATGTGCATATCCATAGCCATCGCCATAACCCAGATCTTTCATCAATTTGGTAGGGGCGTTTCTGATGGGTAAGGGAACCGGAAGATCCCCCGTTTCCTTAACCTTTTGCTGCGCTTTATTGATGGCCATGTAGCTAGCGTTGCTTTTTGCCGAACTGGCTAAGTATATGGCACATTGACTTAGAATAATCCTAGCTTCGGGATATCCAATAGTAGTAACGGCTTGAAAAGTGGAGTTGGCTAAAACCAATGCCGTCGGGTTGGCATTACCAATATCCTCAGAAGCCAGAATCAACATTCTTCTAGCAATGAACTTTACGTCTTCACCACCCTCTATCATTCGCGCCAGCCAATAAACCGCCGCGTTGGGGTCACTGCCTCTAATGGATTTTATGAATGCCGAGACGATATCATAATGCTGTTCCCCTGTTTTGTCATAGAGAACGGTATTTTTTTGGACTTTTTGAAGAACAAGATCGTTGGTTATGGAAATCGAACTACCTTTTTCTGAATTTACGACCAACTCAAAAATATTCAACAATTTTCTTGCATCACCACCCGATAGACGTATTAAGGCTTCGGTTTCTTGAAGGTCAATGTTTCTTGTTTTGAGTTCAGGGTCATTTTTTATTGCCCTTTTCAGCAAAACTTCTAGATCCTGTTTTGAAAAGTGATTTAAAATATAGACCTGACAGCGTGAAAGTAAGGCCGGAATAACTTCAAAACTTGGGTTTTCAGTAGTTGCTCCAATCAAAGTGACCCATCCCTTTTCAACGGCACCCAATAAAGAATCTTGTTGCGATTTACTAAATCGATGTATTTCATCAATAAATAAGATGGGATTTCTTGTGGTAAAAAGTCCTCCGCGTTGTTTTGCCTTGTCAATAACCTCGCGTACTTCTTTTACTCCGCTACTAATGGCGCTCAATGTATAAAACGGGCGATCACTCTCTGTAGCGATAATATTGGCTAGCGTTGTCTTACCGGTTCCAGGAGGGCCCCATAATAGTAGGGAGGGAATGGTACCAGAACTTATTTGATGCGTGAGCGATCCTTTTTCACCGACCAAATGGGTTTGACTAATATAGTCTGATAGGCTTTTGGGCCTCATTCTCTCTGCCAAGGGTTCATTCATACCGTAAAAATAGGCTAATAACAAAATGACAATTTAACCGTTTTTACAGTTTTGGCCAATAAGTTGTAGCTTGTTGTTTATGAACGAAAGTAATTATTTTAAATTTTCGCCGTCGCTATTGTTGGTGCCTTTGGTGGCAGTACTTTCCATATGGAGCGTATTTTGGGTCGAACTGCGATTTGGTGTCAATCTCAATCATTTCGGCGTTTATCCTAGAAGATTATCGGGTTTGATGGGTGTAATATGTAGTCCATTTATCCATGGCTCGCTAGAGCACCTTTATAACAATACGATTCCGTTGGCGGTACTGACATTGTCATTGAGCTATTTCTATAGAAAGAATGCATTACGGATTTTGGTTATGGGGGTGTTGCTCTCAGGGTTTTTAACTTGGCTTATTGGAAGGCCATCTTATCATATAGGTGCCAGTGGATTGATATATGTTCTGGCCAGTTTTATTTTTTTTAAAGGGGTATTTACCAAGTATTACCGGTTGATAGCACTTTCATTAGCCATAGTGTTCATATACGGTAGTATGTTGTGGTACATATTTCCTATAAAGGATGGGATATCTTGGGAAGGCCATCTAGCAGGATTCTTGGTTGGGTTGCTATTGGCTAAAGTAGTTCGAACAAAAACACCTGTCGTGAAAAAGTACCCATGGGAAAAAGATGATTTTAATGAGGAAGAGGATGCCTTCTTAAAACACTTTGATGAGGATGGCAACTTTATTGAACGTCCTGAAGAGGCCGATAAAGAAGGGATTCAAATAATTTATGACTATAAAAAAAGTGATAAGGAAGACTAGGTCGTACGCTGTCGTACGGCTTCATAAAGAAAAACGCCACAGGCGACCGATACATTTAAGGAGCCAATAGTACCTAGTTGGGGCAGTTTGGCCTGTATATCAGTACTATTTAAAATGGAAGTAGAGATACCCTTGTCCTCTGAACCCATTAATATTGCAGATGGCAAAGTGAGATCTGTTCCGTAAACTGGTTTTGCGGCCTTCTCTGTTGCGGCCAGAACCTGTATTCCAGATTGCTGTAGGTAGAAAATGGCATCTTTTAAATGGTTCACTTTGGCAATGGGCACTTTAAAGGCGGCACCCGCCGAAGTTTTTATAGTATCATCCGTAATTGGCGCAGAGCCACTTTTAGGTATAATTATACCATTGACGCCCGTACATTCAGCAGTTCTGATAATCGCTCCAAAATTACGTACATCCGTAATTTGATCTAAGAGCAAAAATAAGGGAGTGGTATCCCCCTTTAAAATGGTTTCTACGAGAACTTCGAAATCATGAAATGCCACTGGTGATATTTGGGCAATTGCCCCTTGATGGTTATTTCGGGTCAATCGATTTAGTTTTTCGACGGGAACGTAAGAGAAACCAATCCCGTTTTTTCGAAGCTTGTGTTCAAGTTCTTGAAATAACCCGCCTTTGAGTCCTCGCTGAATAAAAAGCTTGTTAATGGGTTTATTGGCCTCAATTGCTTCTATTATAGCACGTATGCCGTAGATAAGTTGTGCATTCTTCATATAGTTGGTAAAGTTAACTAAACCTTGGGGTTTACAATTGTAAAGGGGGCCATAAAAAATGCGCTCTTTTAAGAGCGCATTTTTTAAAATGGAAGAATAAAATGTTGTACGACTAAGACTGATATTGCTTCTGGTCTTAACTATTTAAAAAATCAATTACCTTATTGATTCCGTTTTCATCCTTTAGTTTGATTTTATTTTCTTTCATGAATTTTTTAAGGGCATCTTGTTTTTCGTTTCCGACCAATTTCATCAATTTTTTCGTGCTTAATTCGACATGGTCTATTCGGTTGGCCCCTTCTGTTTCAATATAATATTCCGTAAACTGTGTAAAACGTGCCGGCGTAGCTTTCACAAGGGAATTCGGGGCTTTTTTGGCCTCTTTAAATGTTACATTGGTTCGCTTATAGAGTTTAAACTTACCATCTTTCAGTAACGTAAGGTAACCATTTTTAGTATTCCCATTTTTATCAATGAATGTCTTGAAACTCATGGGTTTGCCATCAACCATAAGCTTTATTTTTTTATCGCGACCTAGTGCCCTTATAGGTTCACCTTCTAGATTTTGTTGTTTGATTTCAATCTCTTCATTATAAGCATTGTAACGATAGTACAGTTTTCCGGCCATTTCATCACCATAGTGTATGGAAGTATAATCGAAATCATTTGAAGTGTAAGGTGAGCCATCAATCTGATTATCAGTCGTAGGTTGTTTTGTCATAATCCCATCGATTGATCCTGTAGCATATTTATAAAAGGAATCGGATACGCCACCATCTGCATTAACGGTATAACTTGGCACTTGTCCTGTTGTTTGCGCGATTATAACGCTGAAGCAGGATAGAATTGAAAATAAACTTATTAACTTTTTCATCTCTCTGATTTTAAATTACTTAGTAAGTTAATAAAAATATTGATACAGGGATTAGGATTTCCACTAAAATTGGGTAAACAAAAAAAGGTGGCTATCTCTTGATAGCCACCTTTTTGTATACAGGATGAAATGCAAATATCAGTCTTGGTTCAAAAATTCCA
This sequence comes from Croceitalea sp. MTPC5, assembly GCF_036985505.1. Classification (NCBI taxonomy): domain Bacteria; kingdom Pseudomonadati; phylum Bacteroidota; class Flavobacteriia; order Flavobacteriales; family Flavobacteriaceae; genus Croceitalea; species Croceitalea sp. MTPC5. Next base: position 461,933 of record NZ_BTGQ01000004.1, on the reverse strand, counting down.
AAACTTTTAGAACACTTGCCTCGTCATTGATTTTTATTTTATTCTCTTTTAAGAAAGCTTTTGTTGCTTCCTTTTTGTCATTTGGTAAAAGTTTTATGAATTTACGATTGCTCAATTCAAGCTCATCTATTCTATTGGCCCCATCAATTTCCAAATAGTACTCCGTGAATTGTGAAAAACGTGCAGGAATAGCCTGAACGAATGAGTTCTGGGCCTTCTGACCTTCCGTATATTTTACATCGGTTCTCTTATAGAAAGAATATTTTCCGTCCACAAGTTGGGTCAAATATCCATTTTGGGTTTTCCCCCTTTTATCAATGAATGTCTCAAAAGCCATAGGTTTACCATTGACTACAATGGCTATCTTTTTATCTCTGCCCAATGCCCTGATACCCTCTGTTTCTAAATTCGTCTGCTTAATTTCAATTTCCTCATTATAGGCATTGTAGCGGTAGAACAAGTCACCAAGGTTTTCGTCGCCATAGTACAATTTTGTTGGTAAAAAAGTATCGGTAGTGTAAGGCGACCCTTGAAATTCTTCTGTTGAGAATGATAATTTTTGTCTTGCCTCTTGAATTGGGCCTAATACGGCATTCAATTGACCGTTTGCTTCGAATCCAGCACTTCCAGCAGCACCATAGTTGGCAATTTGACCAGTGGTTTGGGCATTTAAGAAAGTTGCTCCGGCTACAGCTAATGTAATAAAGAGTAGATTTTTCATTTCACGTTTTTAAGATATCGCAAAGCTAAAAAAATGTTTATCTTTTGTTAAGGTATTTGTGATAAAAGTTTCATAAAAATCGATGTACTTTATTGCTCTAAATGCTGTATGGCGGGGTCATTCTTATCAAAATGATATCCCCTCCAAAAAAAGCCCGGGGTTTCATAGCGCCATACTACTTCACCAGCTTCGGTTACTTCCCAAAAACCAAAATCACCTTCTGTTATCAGGCGGTTGCCATTCGGCAATAATGCAACACCCGATACTTTTCCGAAAAACAAATTAGATTGTGTAAAACTCCAAGCGGTAATAGGTTCATTATCCTCATTCGGTCTTAGTGATAGGGTAGAAGGTAGTTCAAGCTCATAGGCGGTTGATTGTTGCTTTGAAAGGCCGTTGGCAAATACGAGGATATTCCCTTTGTTCTCCCCCTTCAGCAGGTTGGGATGATGGTTTCTGTCAAAACGTATTTCACCAAAAGGATTGTCATAGGCATCGGGATTACCGAATCGATAGACCAAATCCCCTCCAAATCCAAAATTTCCACCACTACTTGAAGCAGCTTCTTCAATAGTAGTGCTGTGATCGATAACCCATATTTCGTTATAAAAATTAACACTCAAATAAATAAGGTCGTTTTCCTCATCATAGTCAATACCGTTTGCATGACTAATATCCCCTTCGGCATCTGGCTCAACAACATAGTTTACGTCTATCGATCTTGGGTTTTCTGCTATGGTAGCAAAGTTATCCTTACTATTGTCAAAATCTTGAATAATATGGTCCCACATATGCCATTGCCAGACAATCTGATTGGTATTTGGATTTATTTCGAGTATAGCATCATAGATTACCTCGGTATTTAAGGCATAACCGGCAGCATTGGCTTCATCCAATGATTTTTTCTCCCATGATAAGAACAATATGTTTCCATTTGGCATCATTACCGCATCATGATGCGCGATATGGTCTTCATTTGAATATTCAAAGCTCCATTCTACCTCACTTTCCTTATTAATGAGGGCGATTACACCTCCAAAACCCCCGAACTCTATAAAGGGGTTTTCTGTTTCCAACATGGCCAAAAGTCTCCCATCTGATAAAAGATATGCATCATTACCAAGTCTTTTTCCTTTCAAATCCCATTCAAAAATGATGTTTGCACCTTTATCCATGAGATAAACACGATTTGACGCCGCGTCATTGACCAAAATATATCCGTCAAAAACCAAACTGGCGTTTAATACCTCTAAACCTTCTATATTCTCAACAGGGTCTTCTGTTTCTATGGGATTCTCGGGTTCGTCCACTTGTTCACCTTCCGCGCTTGTTAGGGCATCATCCGCAGAGTCACATGATACTACCATGAAAATTGCTAGAATTAAGGTCAATACGCTAAATGCCAGTTTACTTTGCATAATCATGTGCCGTGAAAATTAGTTTACCATTTCGTGTACGAGAATGGGGCCATTATTTTGAGTGGCCAACAAAAGGTTTTTTCCCCCTGTGTTGATAACTTCGATATCCTTTATATTCCCTTTTAAATAAATACTTGATTTTGAAAAAGATAGCGGATTATATCCATCTTTTTGGTTTGATAGGAGCACCAATCCCGATATGGCGTCCAATCGAGGGGTTTCCACTTCGGTTTCATAAATATTGCCTCCGATGATAATGTCTTCATAGCCATCATCGTTCAAATCAAGACAAGAAGAGGTTAATAAGGGAAACAATTGCGCTTCGATAGGCAGGTACTGTTTTTCAAATTTTCCATCACCTAGGTTAATCAATAGTATGGATTGAAATTCAGTTACTTCATCTTCATAGCCCATATCGAGTTTCTCACCATAGATATCAACCAATTTTGCATTCGCGAACTCTGAATAAGACTCAAATTTTTGTTGAATAAACGGCATTTGTTGAGAAGAACATTCCCTACCCCTCACCGGCACGTATTCACCATTATATTTTTTACTCAAAACAATATCGGTAGTGCCATTGTCGTCAAAATCGTTTGCAAATATTTTGAACGGTTTTTTCTTACTTGCCTTGAACTTTAAATTGAGGCCAACATTTCCAACGATATAATCCGTTAGGCCGTCATTGTTTATATCAGTCTCGTTGACGGAGAACCACCAGCCTTGTTCAGAAAGACTCTCGTCACTTTTTGAAATATTGGAGAATATACCCTGATTGTTTTTAAAAAGTCCGATACCCGTCCATTCACCAACTGCAATAAAATCTTCCCAACCGTCATTATCGAAATCAGTGGCTATCAAATCGTTTATGATTCCGAAATTGAACAGATAGGGTGCTACTTTTGAAGTGACATCGGTCAACATTCCATTTTTATTTTCGTAGACCGTTGAAGATACGGGAATGGGATAGTTCTGAGGTTCGATTCTATTGCCTATTATTAAATCTTTATCACCGTCTTTATCATAATCAATAGCGACTACTGCCTTTCCACTTTTCGGGTTTGTTGTAAGTGCCTTACTTTCAAATTTGATGAAATTGGCAGCTCCATCATTTAGATACAGTCGGTCTGCATAGTATGAAGAATATGGAAGGAATTCATTGCCGCCACTTACCACATAAAGATCTAAATCACCATCGTTATCAAAATCGAAAAATACTGATTCCATATCCTCATGGGTCTTGTCCTTTTTGATATCGTCAGATATCTTTTCAACGAAATTTCCAGAACCCTGTTGAAGATAGATTTTTCCTGCTTGACCAGATGCCGCTCCGATAAAGACATCCGTTAAACCATCACCATTTAAATCTGCACTTGCCATGAAAGGCCCTAAGTTTGACTGTTTGTAAGGTAATAGGATTTCTTTGTCAAAATCGTCGTAGGTATTTTCACGATGTTCAAATGTTATCCCGATTTCCTCCGCGGATTTGGTCTGGAACAAGCCATCACTTTTAATGTCTAACGGAGGGGCCAAAACTGCATCCGCCTCATTGAAGGTCAAAACCGAATTACTGCTTACATCATATTTTTCCTCTAGTTTTCCACTAGGCCATAAAACCTGAACTGTATCTATGGTTTTCTCGTGCCCAACACCAAAATGTGCTATGTTTTGGTGTGAAGAACGATACCCCCTCACCCTTCTAAATTCAATGAATTGAGACTTCTTATTGTAATTGATCCTTATTTTGGGAAATGATTCTGACAACGAGCCGATGGCCTTTACATTCAAGTAATTGCCGCCATTGTTCTCAATGGTATTATTTTGATATAGAAAGCAGTTCTCATCAAGGTTATTGGTGACGATATCCAAGTCTCCATCATTATCCAAATCACCAATTGACGCACCATTACTAAAAGAGAAATCTGATAGCCCCCATTTTTCCGCAGCCTCTTTAAATTGAAGCCCCCCATTGTTCTCATATAAAATGTTCGGTAATTTTTCAGAGGGCATTTCTTCGTATAGTCGCTTTTTAACAGCTAAGGGTACGTTATTCTTATATTTCATTTTAGCTTCAAAAACCCTACGTTGTAAATCGTTGTCTAAAGCGTATCTTCTATAACCGTTGGTGATGTAAACGTCTTTATCTTCATCATGATCAAAATCTGATAATAGTACGGACCAACTCCAGTCCGTATTTGCCATTTGCGTAGCTTGGGCAATATTGGTGAAAGCGTTTTTGCCCTGATTTATTTGTAAGGAATTATACATGTATTGGTGATGGTAACCAGCTTGATTTACCAAATAGTCAAATCTTTTGGTATTCATTGAAGCCATTAATGTTTTTGATCTCACATGATCGTTAGCGGCCATATCCAACACAAAAATGTCTTGTAAGTTGTCGTTGTTGATATCGGCGATATCCATTCCCATTCCGAAAAAAGAGATTTGTTGGGTATACTCCTTTATCTTATCCTCAAAGGTGCCGTCCCCGTTGTTAATGAAAAGCGCATCTGGGATATAATAATCACTTGCAACATATAAGTCTAACAAACCATCGTTGTTAATATCACTAACCGATACGCCAAGGCCAAAAATAGGGCGCTGAAGACCGCTTTTTTGGGTAACATCAACAAATTTGCCGTTTTGATTTTCGTATAAATGAGAGCTATTGAAATAGTTGTTTTCTGGTTTTTCATCAATTAGTTTATAAAGACTGATGGGGTCAACTCCATAAAGCTCATTTTCATTCATTACAAAGCAATCTAAATCACCATCTTGGTCAAAATCAAAAAAAACGGATTGGGTGCTAATACCCATATCAGCTAAACCATACTCATCTGCACTTTCAACAAATGTGCCATCGGTTTGATTGATATAGAGCAGGTTTTTGCGGTTTTGCCTTGAATTTGGCCCACCTTGGGATACATAAATGTCGGACCAGTTATCGTTATTGATATCAACAAAGGTTACGCCGTTTGACCATGTCTTTCCATCATTTATAGCAGCAACATTTGAAACATCTTCGAATGACATTCCACCTTTATTCAAGAAAAGTTTGTTGTCCACTTGATTTCCACAAAAGAAAATGTCTTGTAACCCATCATTGTTCAAATCCTCTATTCCTACTCCGGCACCATTATAAAAATAGTCATAGTTAAATAAATTTTCTAGGGTCTCAAGATTCTCCGTGAGTGCATTATTGAATCGTAATCCACTTTTGTCAGCTGTGATTCGCTCAAAAACCTTGGGCGATTCGGGGTGAACCTTAAATGAGGCAGTAGGGGTTTTCGAACTATCGACACAACTAAGTAATGCCAGTATAATAAAATGAAAAGCTAGAAACTGTTTAAATGGGAATGTTGTTCTGGCTTTGCGTAGTATTTGCATCATAATTAAGCTAACAAGGGAGTAAATTTAGTGATTTATGCCTAAGGGATAGTAGCCAAGATATGTTAAATGGTAGGAGTGTATCTTGGATTAATTCAAGACTATACTATGCCGTTAAGAACTTCATAGTAATAAAAAAACCGCCTCTTAAAGAGGCGGTTTTTTACTAAGATTATATTATGGATTAATCTTTGCAAAAATCAATCGCAAGACTACCAGCATCAGTACTAGCAGGAAAATCCCCTACCGTGTTTCCGTTTGGTGTGATAATTTGGAATGACATTTCACCCCAAAAGTCACCTTGAAAAGCAAAATCCGCAGCTTCTTCCAGACCATCAGGAACCGTAAAGGTTGCTGTGCCTGCACTGGTACCATCTGAGCAATCATAACCCGGATCCTCATATGGTGTACATAGACCTATTTCAAAAACGGTACCGTCACTCAATGTAACGATAAGACCTGGCCCACCTCCATTAGCGGTCGTTGGTTGCCATCCATCTCCATAGGAATCTTGCATTTCTACCGTCCAAACCCCAGGTGTTGGAGGTTTAGGTGGGCAAACCACTGTAGCAGTGTACAGAAAAGGAGAACTGAAGAACGAACCTGTCAATGTACCGGAGTTGTCGGCAAATGAAAATCTTCTGCCATCTACAAGCACCAATTCAAAACGTATAGTGAACTGATCGGAACCGTCTACGGTAGAATTGGAAATGGGCAGTTCACTAACCAATTCTGGAAGTGTAATCATGTAAGAGAACCTGGGCAAACCAAATTCGCCAATCATGAAATCAGAGGTGTCAATCGTTTCTGATAAAACTTCTTCAGTGGTACTGAAATCAGTGCCACCTTCGGCTACTGAATTGTCTCGAAAGCCAAGCCAAACTTCAACCGACTGCACGAGGGTTCCATTTTCAATATCCTGTATTTCTAAATCGACTGCAAAATTTGATTCATCATTGCCTATTGGAATTTCGTTGGAAATTACCTCAACAGTTCTAAGGATCGCACCACGCTCAACATTATCTACGATACCATCAACTACCTGATCGTTATCTTCGCAAGAAGTAAAAATGAAGATGAATATAATCAGTGCTGATAAATATTTGTATGAAAATTTCATTTGTCGTACTATTTTATTTGAATTATGATTTAGGTCTAATTATGTAAAAGGAGGAAAATTTATTTTCCTCCTTTTTATAATACTTCAACCTTAATCTACACGCGTAAAAGTAACAGATACTTCTGCACTACCACCACATGTTCCGCCATCTACATCAAAGACAAGCGTAAACATGGAATCATCTTCTGGATCATACATGGTTATAGTGGATGAAGGAGCATAAGTAATTGTAGGTGCTCCAGCACAAGCCAAGCCAGTATCCAATGGTATAAACGAGATTTGATCACAAACCAAATCAAATGCCAAGCTATTATCAAAGCCTGCACCCCCGTTGAACTGTGGATATAAATTTACAGTCGCAGATCGAGCAGTATTACTGGTAGCAGTTAGTTCTGCTTCGGCATCTCTTACTGTAGCTCCAAAAATCCCAGGTGTATTTTGCACAGAAGTGTAAGTTCCGGTGAATGCACCTTCTGGTATTGGGCAAACTACGGTTGGTGTATACAAGAAGGGAGAACTAAAGAATGAACCCGTTAGTGTTCCTGAATTGTCTGCAAAAGAAAATCTTCTACCATCCACCAATACCAATTCAAAGCGAACTGTAAATTGGTCTCCACCGGTGATGTCAGATTCGTTCCTTCCCACAATGGATAAAAGCTCAGGAAGTGTTACTGTGTAACTGAATCTTGGTAAACCAAATTCACCAATAGTAAATGTTGAACTACTGATGGTCTCAACTAAAGCTTCGTCAACATCAGTACCTGGTCCAAATTCATCAGTATTGTCCCTAAAGCCGATGTAAACTTCAACATCTTGTACTAAGGTACCATTTTCGATGTCTTGTACTTCTAGATCAACAGAGAAGTTACCGTCCGCTTCTCCAATTGGTAGTTCGTTAGAGACTAAATCAACAGTACGTAATACGGCACCTCTTTGAACATTCTCCGTAATCTGATCAACGATTTGATCGCCGTCATCACAACCCGTGAACAGCATTGCTGTCAGTAAGGTCGCTCCCAAAAAATATTTAATATTATTCTTATTCATCACGGATAATTTTTTAGTTAGCAATAGGGAAAGTTGGACTTGCCGGATTGGTATCCCAGAAAACCTGAGTATTCAAATCCGTTCTTTGCGTCAAATTGGGGTTGTTGATAACCTCATTCTGTGGTAATAAGAAGGTTCTAGGAAATGGACCTGGGTTCAATTCCCAGTTCGGTAAAAGCGTAGTAGGAAATCCTACTCTTCTATAGAAATTATAAGCCTCAGTGGCACCGCCGAACAGGGTGATAAAATATTGTTCAGCATACACGTTTAACTTGTCATCCATATCCCCATCTTCAAACTCTTGAACTATTTCATCGATATAAGCTGTATTATCATCACCTGTAGGTACTAAGGAAGACGCAAATTCAGCTGTAATTATTTCACCTGTAGTTGCATCAAAAGTAGTGCCGTCCAATAGTGCTCCCGAATTAAACTGTGGATCTACAAAAGATTGAACTTTTTCAATCGATTTTTCCAAGCCTGAACGCAACAAAGCAGCGGCTCCAGCCATATCACCAGAGGATATAGCAACATCAGCTCTCCAAAAATCGACATACGAAGATAAAAAGATAGGCTCTATACCAGCACCGCCAGCACCTAGCCCAAGGCCCGTGCCATCATCGTCACCATCTAGAACAAATTCAAAATCACCATCCTCATCCTCTTCGATTGCTCCATTTCTGAACAAATCAGCATCAAATTTACCACCTGCAGGATAAACCCCTACAGCAGCCCTTCTAAAACTGTCTGGTGGAGTTCCTTCATCATTACCATGTGAACGGCCCCAATAACCATTGGGTACAGAACAGTAAGTGAATCCACCATCAAGATAGTGCTGTGGTGGTACAACTAAAGAACAGGCCAACTCTTCTTCATTTGGATCCGCATCAGCCCCAGGTGTTTCGCCCACTTGGCGGAAAAAGTAGTACCGTATTCTTGGATCATTGTTATTCAACATTGTTTCCATCAACCAATTTGACTGGTAGATATTCGCTCCAGAAGGAGTATAATCAGCAGCATAATCGGGGTGTCTGTTATCTGGTTGTAGCTCACTGGTACCATAGGTAATCTGAAAATCATCAGCACTTTCCGAAATAAAATCACCTCCGGCAATAATCGAATTGAAAGCAGCTATATTACCTGTATTCAAGTAAGAACGAAGTCTAATGGTGTTTATAACCTTTATCCATGCATCAGTATCTCCGGCGTAGAACAAATCTTGTGCGCCTTGTGTAGCTGGTTCAGCAGCCAATAAGGATTCTGCCTGATTTAACAGGACAAAGGCAGCGGCATAAACATCTTGCGCGCTATCTAAATTTGGCGCAGGAAACTCAACAGGGTTTCCTGCTTCACTAAATGCAGCATTTCCAATAAAATCCGCTAATTGGAACAAGGAATGTGCATATAAGGTTTTTGCTACCCCGATGTGGAAGGAAAAGTCAACATCAGTATTGGCATCAATGGATTCCAAACCTTGAAGGTTGGTCAAAATTCCGATGGAAACCGGGTCTCCAGCGCCATTACCACCAGAACTATATGTTCTTGACCACACACCATTAAGCGTGTTACCGGGTAATTGGTTGAAATAATTCCTTCCAAAAAAGTAATCTATTCTAGTTAATTCAGCAGCTCTATCACTTAGAACTTGTTGGTTCGTCATGTACGCCAACTGAATGGAATTTAATAACAGATTAGGATCTGCCTGATCTGCAGCAAGGTCGTTTGGACTAACTCTGTTGTCCAATTCCGTCGTTTCACAGGAGGTGAAAAGTCCACCTGCGATAAAGACAACTGAAATATATTTAATAAATTTTTTCATAATTTTTATATCATTAACAATTTTTATTAGAATGTAGCTTTTAGACTGACTCCGTATCTTCTAGAACTTGGTCCGTTAATGAAATCAAACCCACGACCGTTACCAATACCAACACCAGCAACGTTAGGATCAAAATTAGCACCATCAGGAGTATTATAAGCATCATACCAAAGGTTGAAACCTTGAGCTGTAAGCGTCAATGATCCAAATGGGGTTTTGTCCAAGAATTTCGATGGGAAGCTATAGCCCAAAGATATCTCTTGCAAACGAACGACAGAAGCATCATAGATTCTAGTTTCCGTTGGACCAAAAAGCAGGTTGCTAAAGTAATACGTAGAGTTGTTCAATTGAATATTATTTACTTCACCTGTACTTTGACGCACACCTGGTAAGATAAATGTATTCTCCCTATCCAACGTCTCAACAATAAGTCCTCTACCCAATAGTGTTGCAACTGTGCTTGAAAGGATATCACCTCCTTTGGTATGATTGATTTGGAAACCTAAATTCCAATTCTTATACCTAAGGGTATTGATAAAGTTCATCGTATAATCTGCGATAGCATCACCCACGATTGGCACATCACCATTAAGGTCTTGTTCAGCGACCACATAGCTACCGGCATCGTTTATTAGGAAGTTACCTGCTTCATCACGAGCAATGGCAGTACCTACAATAGTCCCCAATGACTCTCCTTCAATCGCTGCGTTTGAACCTCTAAACAAGCCACCACCTTGGGCTAAAGAACCTGCATAGGCAATGAAATCTTGTTCTTGCTCTGTAACAGTTTCATTGTTGGTGAAGAAATTAACCCTTGAATTCCAGTTAAAGTTCTCGCTTTTGAATAAATCAACACCTAAATCAATTTCGATTCCCTCATTCTGAATTTGTCCAATGTTACTTTGTGTGAACGTGAATCCAGTAGAAGGTGCCAATGGTTCCGTTACGATAAGATCATTCGTTCTACGATCGAAATAGGTGAAATCAAGTGAAATCCTGTTTTTCCAAAGTTTGGCCTCGAAACCAAATTCCAATTCCTCTAGAAGCTCTGGTTTTAAATCTGGATTTGCCCTGAAATTGTCAATTTGATTCGTAGTCACTGGACCACCGCCACCTACTTCATCCGTAAATCTTAATGTGTTTTGTTCAACAACATTTACCGTAGGATACCCTGTTGGGAAAGTGGCTGACGTACCGTAACTAGCCCTAACCTTTAAGAAGTTCAATCCATTTTCAGATTTTAAACCACTAAAAGCATTGGTAGGCAAGAATGATAAACTAACACCAGGGTATGTTTGACTGTTGTTTTCAGTAGTCAAGTTTGACACCCAGTCCGTTCTTGCTGAAACGTTTAAGAAAAGCATATCATCGTAATCAAAAGTAGCTTGACCCAAAAGACCTACAATATTTCTTGTTTGTGTAAACTGAATAGGCAATTGGTTTTCATAGTTAAAGTGTCTTTTGATACCAAAAACAATCTGTCCGGTACTCGCAACACCTTGTTGGTCAAAACTATCTTGTCTTGATGTCGCACCTAAAGTAAAGGAAGCTCCTAATTTTTCTGATAAATCGTAATTACCATTTACTGAGAAGAAATGCTCCCAAATAGTATTGTTGTTATCAAAAGTATTCAAGAAACCAAAAATTGCTTGGGTAAAGTTAACACCGCCTTTGTTTGAACTTTGAATGTTACGTTCATTGTAGAAATCAAGACCAGTTCTCCAATTCAAGCTGATATTATCATTTAACTGATACGCCAACTGGGCATTCCAATAGAAACGGTTGGTCAACTGACGATTCGTAACGTTTTGTGCAGTCCAACGTGGGTTGATGATATCGTTACCATCCCTGTAGTAAACACTAGAACCGTCGATAGGATTTTCAAATGGTAAACCAATCAAATCCACACTTCGAGGAGTAAAGAGAATATTACCATATACAGAAAGACCATCCGTCCCGTTACCCCTACTTGAGGCAATAGGTGGTGTTCTGTAATCCGTACGAGCATAGTTCATAGTACCGGTTACGGTAAATTTGTTTGATAGTTTTGAACGACCACCAATAGAAACGTTAGCCCTATTCAAGGAGTTACCAGGTGTAAAGCCAACGTCGTTTAAGTAACCAACATTGACATTATAACTTGTATTCCCATCATCACTTGCACCTGCAACATTGATAGATGTATTGGTAGCATAGCCAGGACTTAAAAACCTTTCTACGGAATTATAAGGTCTCCACTCGTATCTTGCTCCTTGTAATTCAGGGAAGGCTTCCCTTGTGGCAGCAACGGAAGTTGACGAATAAGGGTGTTCTAGAGTACCATTGTCATCAATGGCTGGCTGATTTCCCCATCCAGAGACACCATCCCTATCGAAACTTGGTCCCCAGTTACTGAAGAACCATCCGAAAGATTGGTCAAAACCATTACCAAATTGATCTTGATAATCAGGTAATGAAGCATATTCAACAGTAAAGAAAGATTGGTTTACCGTAATCTCGGTCTTTTTTGGACCATTAGTTGCAGCCCCAGCCTTGGTGGTTATAAGTATAACACCATTTTTACCCTGAGTACCATACAAGGTAGCCGCGGCCAAACCTTTTAATACCTCAACGCTTGCAATGTTGTTTGGATCTAAATCCAAGAAACGTGAAGAACCTGTGACACCATCAATAAAGCCGGCTCCATCAGTACCATTCAAACTATTGTTTGTGTCGTTACTGAAAGGTACCCCATCCACGATAAATAAGGCTTGGTTACTTCCTGAAAAGGAACTTAAACCCCTTACCGTAACGTTTGTTGCGGAACCAGAGGCACCACCAGCAGCGGTGATCTGTACACCTGCAGCCTTACCCGAAAGTACCCTTGCAACATCACCCTCAGTTCTGTTTTCCAATTGGTCAGAACCTACAGAGGTAACAGCGTAACCAAGTGCTTTCTTTTCACGCTTGATACCTTGCGCCGTCACAACAACTTCTTCAAGTGCCTGTGCATCTTCCTCCATCTGTACATCAATAGTACTACCCGCACCAACAGTCCTTCTAACATCCCTCTGCCCAATATAAGTGAACAATAGGCTCTGGCCTGGGCTCGCTGTTATTGAGTAAATTCCATCAAAATCTGTTTGGGTACCATTGGATGTACCTTCAACGACAATGTTAACCCCAGGTAAAGGCAGACCGTCTGCATCTGTGACCGTACCTGAAATCGTCTTGTCTTGTGCAAAAGTCAAGTGCACGACAAACGCCAACAAAAGCGTTAAGATTCCATTTAGTTTTGTTCTCATTTTTAAATTATTTGAATTAGCTAGCCGCTAAAATCATAATTTCATGTTAATAATCCAAACTAATTTCACTAAAATTTCACACTCTTGTCAAATATTAACCTTCTTGCAAATTGTGTTAACTAATTTGCATTAAACACGATTATCGAAAGAATTTTTGTTAAAAAATTGCATAAAATTTATTTTTATTTCATGGTGGTTGAGCCATTGAATGGGTATTAGTTAAAATGAGGGTGTTATTGTTATTTTTAATTGTGTTCTTGCCAATTGATTTGTCCAGTGTTAAAAGAGCTTCTTTTGAAACCGTACCCCTAGTTTTGTGAATGTTGGGCGCAGGCAGGTCCCTTTCTTTTAGTGGTATGTCCAAAGCTCATGTCTTTCCGTATCGTAAGGATTGCTGTAACGAAGAGTTATGTTTTCTATATTGTTTGGGTATGGGTTCTGTGAAAAACGATATTTCTTGTTGTCCTTTCTTTTAGATGGTATTTCGTTTTGTATTTGTGATTGAATGATTGATTTAAATGGATTTGCTTTTTGGGTTTATTGAAACCGGATTCCCCAGGTCGGATTGGGAATGGATGCCTAAAGTTTTGTTCTGCTTTATTTTTAGGATTGCAGTAATATAAGGTATGGTCTTTTTTTTTTTTTTTTTTTTGTAGTGGGTGATAAGACAGTAAAGATTTTTAAAGAATTGCTATGTGAAATCAATGTTTTTAAGATGATAGTCCATCGTATTGATGATTCGTGTGAAGGGCTGTTGGAATGCTAGGAAGTTTTTCTAAAATAAATACCTAACCATTTGAATAATTAAGAAATATCACTACATTTGCAGCCCCAAAAAATGGGGTTATTTTATTTAATACAAATTATTAATGCCAACAATTTCACAATTAGTAAGAAAAGGAAGGGTCACAATTACCAAGAAGAGTAAATCGGCCGCTTTGGATTCTTGCCCACAACGAAGGGGAGTTTGTACGCGTGTTTACACTACTACACCTAAAAAACCAAATTCAGCGATGCGAAAAGTTGCTAGGGTTAGGTTGACTAATGGTAAAGAGGTAAATGCATACATTCCTGGAGAAGGGCATAACCTCCAAGAGCACTCGATAGTATTGGTAAGAGGTGGAAGGGTAAAAGATTTACCGGGAGTTAGATACCACATCGTTCGTGGAGCATTGGATACCGCAGGTGTTGCGGGTAGAACGCAACGTAGGTCTAAGTATGGTGCGAAAAGACCAAAAAAGTAATTTAAAAGACTTTAGTAAGAAACGATGAGAAAAAGACAGGCAAAGAAAAGACCATTGTTGCCAGATCCAAGATTTGGTGACCAATTGGTGACACGATTTGTGAATATGATGATGTGGGACGGTAAAAAGTCCGTTGCTTTCAAGGTATTTTATGACGCTATTGATATCGTAGCGGAAAAAAACACCGATGAAGAGAAAACTGCATTAGAGCTTTGGAAAGATGCTTTATCAAATGTAATGCCCCATGTTGAAGTGCGTAGTAGGAGGGTAGGTGGTGCTACATTTCAAATACCAATGCAGATACGCCCAGATAGGAAGATTTCAACAGCGATGAAGTGGTTGATTCTTTATGCAAGAAAGCGTAATGAGAAATCAATGGCACAAAAACTGGCTGCAGAGGTCTTGGCTGCTGCAAAAGAAGAAGGCGCGGCGGTCAAAAAGCGGGTGGATACCCACAAGATGGCCGAAGCGAACAAAGCATTCTCACACTTCAGATTTTAATTAGCAATGGGAAGAGATTTAAAATACACGAGAAATATAGGTATTGCGGCACATATTGATGCTGGTAAGACCACGACTACAGAGCGCATATTGTTCTATACCGGTGTGAGTCATAAGATTGGTGAGGTCCATGATGGTGCCGCTACAATGGACTGGATGGAGCAAGAGCAAGAGCGTGGTATTACCATTACGTCTGCTGCAACGACCTGTACCTGGAATTTTCCAACCGAAAATGGTCAGCCAACTGCTGATGCAAAAGGATACCATTTTAATATTATTGATACTCCCGGGCACGTTGATTTTACGGTTGAGGTAAATCGTTCATTGCGTGTTCTTGATGGATTGGTTTTTCTGTTCAGTGCAGTCGATGGTGTAGAGCCACAATCTGAGACCAACTGGAGATTGGCCGACAACTATAAGGTGCCAAGAATTGGTTTTGTGAATAAAATGGATCGTCAAGGATCAAATTTCTTGATGGTTTGTAAGCAAGTTAAAGAAATGCTTGGCTCCAATGCGGTGCCAATCGTTCTACCAATCGGTGAAGAAGCTGATTTTAAAGGAATCGTTGACTTGGCAAAGAACAGGGCTATCGTATGGCACGAAGAAGGATTTGGTTCTACTTTTGATGTAATCGATATTCCTGAAGAAATGAAAGCTGAGGTCAAGGAGTATAGAGGTGCTTTAATTGAGGCTGTTGCGGAGTATGATGAGGAATTGATGGAAAAGTTCTTTGAAGATGAAGATTCCATCACCGAAGAAGAAGTACACGCTGCCTTAAGGGCCGCGGTTATGGATCGTGCTATCATTCCTATGATATGTGGTTCTTCGTTCAAGAATAAAGGAGTCCAGTTTTTGTTGGATGCCGTATGTAGGTACCTACCTTCACCAATTGACAAAGATGATATTGTCGGTACGGATCCTGATACAGGAGCTGAAATCACAAGAAAGCCTGATGCTAAAGAGCCTTTCGCAGCTTTGGCCTTTAAAATTGCCACGGACCCATTTGTTGGTCGTTTGGCCTTCTTTAGAGCTTATTCGGGTCGATTAGATGCAGGTTCTTATATTTTGAACAATCGTTCAGGTAAAAAAGAGCGTATCTCTCGTATCTATCAGATGCACTCCAACAAGCAAAATGCTATTGATTACATTGAAGCTGGTGATATTGGTGCTGCCGTAGGGTTTAAGGATATCAAAACTGGAGATACGATGTCTTCTGAGAAGCATCCTATTGTTCTTGAAAGTATGGATTTTCCCGATCCTGTAATTGGTATCGCCGTTGAGCCGAAGACTAAGGCAGATGTTGATAAATTGGGTATGTCCTTGGCTAAATTGGCTGAAGAAGATCCAACATTCCAAGTAAAAACGGATGAAGCTTCCGGTCAGACCATTATTTCTGGTATGGGTGAACTTCATTTGGATATTATCGTTGATCGTTTGAGACGTGAATTCAAAGTTGATGTCAATCAAGGCCAACCACAGGTAGAATACAAAGAAGCAATAACGCAAGTTGCCGATCACAGGGAGGTTTATAAGAAACAATCCGGTGGTCGTGGTAAGTTCGCCGATATTGTATTTACAATGGAACCTGCAGGTGATGAAGTCGAAGGTCTTGAATTTGTGAACGTAATAAAAGGTGGTAACATACCTAAAGAATATATTCCTTCAGTTGAAAAAGGATTTAAAGAGGCTATGAAGAATGGTCCTTTGGCCGGATTCGAAATGGATAGTATGAAAGTTACCCTTAAGGATGGTTCTTTCCACCCTGTCGATTCTGATTCATTATCTTTTGAGTTGGCTGCAAAAATGGGATATAAAGTTGCTGCAAAAGCTGCTCGTTCCGTGTTGATGGAGCCTATCATGAAAATTGAGGTTTTGACCCCTGAGGAAAATATGGGCGATATTGTTGGCGATTTGAATAGACGTCGTGGCACTATTAGTGACATGAGTGATAGGGCAGGTTCAAAAGTTGTTAAAGGTGAAGTTCCGTTATCAGAAATGTTCGGTTATGTAACCGCATTAAGAACCTTATCATCAGGTAGGGCTACTTCTACGATGGAATTCTCGCATTATGCAGAGACGCCAAGTAATATTGCAGAAGAAGTGATTAAAGTAGCTAAAGGAGTAACGGTTTAAATATCAGAAGATGAGTCAAAAAATAAGAATTAAATTGAAGTCCTACGATCACAATTTGGTGGACAAGTCTGCTGAAAAAATCGTTAAGACGGTTAAGACGACGGGTGCTGTGGTTACCGGTCCGATTCCATTGCCAACGCACAAAAAAATATTTACAGTTTTACGTTCACCGCACGTGAACAAGAAATCAAGAGAGCAATTCCAGTTAAGTTCTTACAAGCGATTATTGGATATTTATAGCTCTTCTTCCAAAACAATTGATGCTTTAATGAAATTAGAGTTGCCAAGTGGTGTGGAAGTCGAAATAAAAGTGTAAATTTGCACGCTCTTTGAAAAAAGAGATACATGTCCTGAGCTGCGGGCGAGGGAAAAACGGTGAAAGAAAAAAATCTGGGTCAGAGGATTTTCTTGACCCTTTTTTAGTGCCATTAAATTGGCGAATAGATTGAAGAAATAATTAATAATTAATATCAAATGTCTGGGTTAATAGGAAAAAAAATCGGCATGACCAGCATCTTTGACGAGAACGGAAAGAACATTCCATGTACCGTCATTCAAGCTGGACCATGTGTGGTTACCCAAGTCAGAACCGAAGAGGTAGACGGGTATAGTGCCCTTCAGCTCGGTTTCGATGACAAGGCAGAAAAGCGTGCTAATAAGGCTGAAATAGGCCATGTTAAAAAAGCAGGTTCTTCTCCCAAGAAAAAAGTTGTTGAATTCCGTGATTTTGAAGGAGAATTTAAATTGGGTGATACCGTAGGTGTCGATCTTTTTAAAGAAGGGGAATTTGTTGATGTTATTGGTACGTCAAAAGGTAAAGGTTTTCAAGGTGTGGTCAAAAGGCATGGTTTCGGCGGTGTTGGTCAGGCTACCCATGGTCAGCATAATAGGCTGAGGGCTCCGGGTTCCATTGGTGCTGCCTCGTATCCTGCTAGGGTATTTAAAGGTATGAAGATGGCCGGTAGAATGGGTGGCGAACGGGTTACTGTTCAAAATCTACGCGTATTGAAAGTGGTTCCTGAAAAGAACATTATTGTTGTTAAGGGAGCAATACCTGGTCATAAAAATGCTTACGTAACCGTAGAAAAGTAAGGTAATGAAAGTAGCAGTTTTAGATATTAAAGGAAAAGATACAGGTAGAAAGGTCGAACTTTCTAAGGATGTATTCGGAATAGAGCCAAATGAACATGCCATTTATTTGGATGTAAAACAGTATTTGGCGCATCAAAGGCAAGGTACCCATAAAGCTAAGGAGCGGGCAGAGATTGCAGGAAGTACCAGAAAGATTAAGAAACAAAAAGGTACTGGTACTGCTAGAGCTGGTAGTATTAAATCCCCGGTTTTTAGAGGTGGTGGTAGAATCTTTGGCCCAAGACCAAAAGATTATGCCCAAAAGTTAAACAAGAATGTAAAGCGTTTGGCACGTAAATCGGCCTTAAGCTTGAAATCAAAAGACAAGGCTGTGCTAGTTGTAGAGGACTTTAGCTTTGAGACCCCTAAGACTAAGGATTTTGTTCAGGTTTTGAAGTCTTTGGGCATTGAACAGAAAAAGTCTTTGATTGTATTGGGCGACTCGAATAATAGCGTATATTTGTCGTCGCGAAATTTCAAAGGTTCTGAAGTTGTAAAAAGCGCAGAATTAAGCACTTACAAAATTCTTAATGCTAAAAGTTTAGTGGTTATGGAAAGTGCTTTAGAAGGAATTGAATCTAATCTAAGTAAATAAGTAGATCATGAGTGTGTTGATAAAGCCAATCATTACAGAAAAGATGACCGCTGACAGCGAGCTTTTCAATCGTTATGGTTTCTATGTTGACCCTAAGGCCAACAAACTACAAATCAAAGAAGCGGTAGAAACTGCTTATGGTGTGACGGTTGAAAAGGTTAGAACGATGAATTATGGTCCAGAGCGTAAAACACGTTACACAAAGACCGGTATTCAACACGGTAAGACGAATTCGCGTAAAAAAGCGGTCGTTGATGTAGCAGAAGGAGATATCATTGATTTTTACAGTAATCTATAAAGACAAGTAATGTCAGTTAGAAAATTAAAACCAATCACTCCCGGACAGCGTTTTAGAGTAGTAAACGGATTTGACGCGATTACTACTGATAAGCCGGAGAAAAGCTTGCTTGCTCCGTTAAAAAAGTCAGGAGGTAGAAACAGTCAAGGAAAAATGACCATGAGCCATAGAGGTGGTGGTCATAAAAGGAGGTATCGCATTATCGACTTCAAAAGGGAAAAGCAGGGAGTAACTGCAGAGGTGAAGTCGATTCAGTATGATCCGAACAGAACGGCATTTATAGCACTGTTGGAGTATAAAGACGGCGAAAAGAGATATGTTGTAGCCCAAAATGGTCTTCAAGTAGGTCAAAAAGTGGTTTCAGGTGATAAGGCGGCTCCAGAAATTGGAAACGCATTGTTTTTGAGCAATATACCTTTAGGAACAATAATTTCTTGTATAGAACTTCGTCCAGGTCAGGGAGCCGTTATGGCGAGAAGTGCTGGTACTTTTGCGCAATTAATGGCAAAAGATGGAAAGTTTGTGACTATTAAATTGCCATCAGGTGAAACGAGATTGATTTTAGCCAATTGTTTGGCTACAATTGGTGCGGTTTCCAATTCTGACCATCAATTATTGGTATCCGGTAAAGCGGGTAGAAGTAGATGGTTAGGTAGAAGGCCTAGAACAAGACCAGTGGTAATGAATCCTGTGGATCACCCAATGGGTGGTGGTGAGGGCCGTGCATCTGGTGGTCACCCAAGATCTAAGAATGGTATTCCTGCTAAAGGTTATAGAACACGTTCTAAGACGAAAGATAGTAATAGATATATCATCGAACGTAGAAAGAAATAAAAGAAAAAGTAAATGGCACGTTCATTAAAAAAGGGACCTTACGTTCATCATAGTTTAGAGAAAAAAGTTCAACAGAATGTTGAGTCAGGTAAGAAGTCCGTAATCAAAACTTGGTCACGAGCTTCAATGATAACACCTGATTTTGTTGGGCAAACTATAGCTGTTCATAACGGTAGGCAATTTGTACCTGTGTATGTTACAGAAAACATGGTAGGTCATAAATTAGGGGAATTTTCACCAACACGTTCTTTTAGAGGACATGCCGGTGCTAAAAATAAAGGTAAAAAGTAAGCTATGGGAGTTCGAAAAAGACAGATGGCTGAAAGAATCAAGGCAGAAAAGAAAGAGTTGGCCTTTGCTAAACTTAATAACTGCCCTACTTCGCCTCGAAAAATGCGATTGGTTGCCGATTTGGTAAGAGGAAAGAATATTGAAATGGCCTTGGCAATTTTAAGGTTCAATCCTAAAGAAGCCTCCAGAAAATTGGAAAAACTATTACTTTCCGCTATTGCTAATTGGGAAGCTAAAAATGAAGACGGTAACATTGAAGATGCCAATCTATTTATCAAAGAGATTCGAGTTGATGGTGGAACAATGTTGAAACGTTTAAGGCCGGCACCACAAGGTCGTGCACATAGAATTAGAAAACGTTCAAATCATGTAACTATGGTTTTGGGCTCTAACAATAACACAGAAGCTAAAGCATAATATGGGACAGAAAACCAATCCGATAGGAAATCGCTTAGGAATTATCAGGGGATGGGAATCCAACTGGTACGGTGGAAACGATTACGGAGATAAGTTGGCCGAAGATGACAAAATCAGAAAGTACGTTTATGCCCGTTTAGCGAAAGCAAGTGTTTCAAGGGTAATTATTGAGAGGACCCTTAAGTTGATTACCATTACCATCACTACGGCAAGACCTGGTATTATAATTGGTAAAGGAGGTCAAGAAGTTGATAAATTAAAAGAAGAGTTGAAAAAGATCACCAATAAGGAGGTTCAAATCAACATTCATGAAATAAAAAGACCAGAAGTTGATGCGCAATTGGTTGCCGCCAGTGTTGCAAGACAGATTGAAAGTAGAATTTCGTATCGTCGTGCAATTAAAATGGCAATTGCTGCTGCAATGCGGATGAATGCTGAGGGTATCAAAATTCAAATTTCAGGTCGTTTGAATGGGGCAGAGATGGCGCGTTCAGAATCATATAAAGATGGTAGAATTCCATTGTCTACTTTCAGGGCCGATATTGATTATGCATTGGTTGAGGCACATACTACCTATGGAAGATTGGGTATCAAAGTGTGGATCATGAAAGGTGAGGTGTATGGTAAACGCGAGTTGTCTCCATTAGTAGGTTTGTCTACTGGCAACAAAGGAGGTAAGAATGATGGAGGAAAGAGACAACAACGTCGTAGAAAATAATTAAGGTAAAGAAGAGGTAAGATGTTACAGCCTAAAAGAACAAAATTTCGCAAAGCCCAGAAGGGGCGTATGAAGGGACTTTCACAACGGGGTCACCAACTTTCAAATGGAATGTTTGGTATCAAGTCTTTGGATTCACACTTCATCACATCCCGTCAGATTGAAGCCGCTCGTATTGCTGCGACTAGGTATATGAAAAGACAAGGTCAATTGTGGATTAAAATATTTCCGGATAAGCCTATTACTAAAAAGCCTTTAGAAGTACGTATGGGTAAAGGTAAAGGTGCACCTGAGTATTTTGTGGCGGTAGTTAAGCCAGGTCGCATCATGTTCGAGGTTGCTGGGGTGCCACATGACGTTGCTAAAGAAGCATTGAGACTTGCAGCGCAGAAGCTACCTGTTAAAACAAAATTTATTGTCGCAAGAGATTACGACGCAGCTTAAATAAACTGATAAGAAATGAAACAATCAGAAATTAAAGAACTATCGGTTGAAGAGCTTCAGCAGAGATTAGCTGAAACTAAGAAAGAGTATGCTGATTTAAAAGTGGCACATGCCGTGACACCATTAGAAAATCCAATGCAGATAAGAAAGACCAGAAGAACGGTGGCGAGATTGGCGACAGAGTTAACTAAAAGGGAATTACAATAACGGGTTCGGCCTTATGGAAGAAACAACAAGAAATTTAAGAAAAGAAAGGATTGGCGTAGTAACCAGTAACAAAATGGAAAAGTCCATTGTGGTAGCTGAAGTGAAGCGTGTAAAGCATCCGATGTACGGTAAATTCGTTTTGAAAACCAAAAAATACGTTGCTCATGATGAAAAAAATGACTGCAACGAAGGAGATACCGTAAAAATTATGGAAACCCGACCGTTGAGTAAGACGAAATGTTGGAGATTGGTTGAAATCCTTGAAAGAGCTAAATAATTATGTTACAGCAAGAATCTAGATTAAAGGTTGCGGATAATACGGGTGCCAAAGAGGTGCTTACCATTCGTGTACTTGGAGGAACAAAAAGAAGATATGCTTCCGTCGGTGATAAGATAGTGGTCACTGTAAAAGAGGCTACACCCAATGGTGGGGTGAAAAAAGGTTCTGTATCTACCGCGGTAGTAGTTAGAACTAAAAAAGAAGTTCGAAGACCTGACGGTTCTTACATCCGCTTTGACGACAATGCATGTGTATTGTTGAACCCTACCGGCGAGATGAGGGGTACAAGGGTATTTGGTCCTGTTGCAAGGGAATTGCGTGACAAACAGTTTATGAAAATAGTTTCATTGGCCCCTGAGGTGCTTTAAAAGAGATAAGACAAAAGAATCAAGATACAAGAATGCTGTTCGTTGAAACATTTTGGTTTTTTGAATTTTGATCTTGAGCTTGAACTTGAATTTGTAAGAGATGATAAAGTTGAAAATAAAAACAGGAGATGCAGTTGTAATTACTGCCGGAGACCACAAAGGTACAGAAGGTAAAGTGTTGCGTGTTGATGCTGAAAAGAATAAAGCCATCGTTGAAGGCGCTAACATGGTTTCAAAACATGAGAAGCCAAGTGCTAAAAACCCTCAAGGTGGTATTGTTAAAAAAGAGGCCCCTATCCATATTTCAAACCTGACCTTGGTTGATTCAAAAGGCGAGGCAACACGAGTGGGTTATGAAGTAAGGGATGGCAAAAAAGTAAGGGTTTCTAAAAAATCTGGAGAAATAATCTAGTTATGAGTTACATTCCAAGATTAAAACAAGAATATAAGGAACGCGTAATAAAAGCGCTTTCTGAAGAGTACGGTTACAAAAATGTAATGCAAGTACCCAAGCTGCAAAAAATCGTGGTCAGCCGTGGTGTTGGTGCAGCTGTGGCAGATAAGAAGCTTATCGACCATGCCGTTGACGAGTTAAGCAATATCACAGGTCAAAAAGCCGTTGCTACCGTTTCCAAGAAAGACGTAGCGGCATTTAAGTTGCGTAAAGGGATGCCTATCGGTGCAAAAGTTACTTTGCGTGGTGAACGTATGTTTGAGTTTTTAGACAGATTGATTACGACTGCCTTGCCCCGAGTTAGGGATTTTCAAGGGGTGCGTGCCACAGGTTTTGATGGAAGGGGAAATTATAGTTTGGGGGTTACCGAACAAATCATCTTTCCTGAAATCAATATCGATAAGATAAATAGAATCAACGGTATGGATATCACTTTTGTGACTTCGGCCGAAACAGATAAAGAAGCAAAATCATTGTTAACCGAACTGGGAATACCCTTTAAAAAGTAATTATGGCTAAGGAATCAATGAAAGCCCGTGAAAGAAAAAGGGCAAAAACAGTAGCAAAATACGCGGCAAAGCGCAAAGCTTTGAAAGAAGCTGGTGACTATGAGGCTTTACAGAAGCTTCCTAAAAACGCTTCACCCGTGCGTATGCGTAACCGTTGCAAATTGACGGGTAGGCCAAGAGGTTACATGAGAACATTCGGTATTTCAAGGGTAACGTTTAGAGAAATGGCCAACCAAGGTTTGATACCTGGTGTGAAAAAAGCTAGTTGGTAAACAGAATTAAAGAGTAGTAGAAATGCTTACAGATCCAATATCAGATTATTTAACACGAATTCGTAATGCCAGTAGAGCTGGTCATAGAGTCGTTAACATTCCGGCCTCTAACTTGAAAAAAGAGGTTACAAAGATTTTGTTTGACCAAGGCTATATTCTTAGTTACAAGTTTGAAGACGATACCGTGCAGGGGAATATTAAAATTGCCCTCAAGTACGACAAGTTTACAAAGGCCCCTGTTATCAAAAGATTACAGCGTGTCAGTAAACCAGGCCTTCGAAAGTACACAGGAGCAGAAGAATTGCCAAGGGTATTGAACGGTTTAGGCGTTGCCATAGTCTCTACTTCACATGGGGTAATGACTAGCAAGCAAGCTAAGCAGGAGAATGTTGGTGGCGAAGTATTGTGTTACGTATATTAATAATTAAGTAAAAAGTAATGGGTAAAAAGTATGGTAGTATGTTTTGCAGACTTTTTCAGAAAGTGAAAACTAACTACTAAATACGAACTACTAAATACTATAAAATAATGTCTAGAATAGGTAATAATCCAGTTTTGATCCCAGAGGGAGTGACGGTTGAAATCAATGATAACGTCGTTACCGTGAAAGGAAAGCTTGGCGAATTGACCCAAGAATTTTCAGGTGTTGAAGTTGCAATGGAAGATGGCAACATAATGGTAAAGCGTCCATCGGATTCTAAAGAGCACAAAGCAAAACATGGTTTGTATAGATCTTTGTTTTTGAATATGGTCGAAGGTGTATCAAAGGGTTGGACCAAAGAGTTGGAACTAGTAGGTGTGGGTTACAGAGCGAGCAACCAAGGACAAAAATTGGACCTAGCCCTAGGGTTTTCCCACAACATTGTTTTGGACATTGCTCCTGAGGTTAAAATTGAGACAACATCTGAGAAAGGTAAAAATCCTGTTGTGAAACTGACATCATTTGATAAGCAGTTAGTAGGTCAAGTTGCCGCAAAAATCAGGGCTTTTCGCAAACCTGAGCCCTACAAAGGAAAAGGAATCAGATTTGTTGGTGAACAAATAAGAAGAAAAGCAGGTAAATCAGCTTAATAGTAGTGCATTATGGGACTTTCAAAAACCAATA
Organism: Croceitalea sp. MTPC5; assembly: GCF_036985505.1. Taxonomy (NCBI): domain Bacteria; kingdom Pseudomonadati; phylum Bacteroidota; class Flavobacteriia; order Flavobacteriales; family Flavobacteriaceae; genus Croceitalea; species Croceitalea sp. MTPC5. The sequence goes on along the minus strand of NZ_BTGQ01000004.1, from coordinate 437,336 downwards.
GAAGATTACGGATCAGAAGAAGAATCAGAAAGATTTCGTCTGGTACAGAAACAAGGCCACGTTTGTCTGTTTTTCGAAGTAATAAAGAAATATATGCCCAATTGATTGACGATGTTAATGGAAAAACATTAGCCGCTGCTTCGTCAAGGGATAAAGATATTGATGCAAAAGGCACCAAATCAGAAGTTGCTAACGCTGTAGGTAAGGCTATTGCCGATAAGGCAAAAAAAGCCGGAATTGAAACCGTGGCATTTGACAGGGGAGGTAATTTGTATCACGGAAGAGTAAAATCATTGGCTGAAGGTGCCAGGGAAGCAGGACTTAAATTCTAAATCAATATGTACCAGAAATACAAAAACGTAGAACTAGTAAAGCCAGGAGGTTTAGAATTAAAAGACCGATTGGTTGGCGTACAACGAGTTACAAAGGTTACAAAAGGTGGTAGGGCATTTGGTTTCTCTGCTATTGTTGTGGTAGGTGATGAAAACGGTGTAGTAGGCCACGGATTAGGAAAATCTAAAGAAGTTGCTACGGCCATCGCCAAAGCGATTGAAGATGCAAAGAAAAACTTGGTAAGGATTCCTTTGAACAAGGCCACATTGCCACACGAACAAAAAGGTAAATTCGGTGGGGCAAGGGTGTTTATCAAGCCTGCCTCGCAAGGTACCGGGGTAATCGCTGGTGGAGCCGTTCGTGCGGTACTTGAAGCGGTAGGTGTGCATGATGTACTTTCCAAATCACAAGGTTCTTCGAATCCTCACAATGTGGTAAAGGCAACATTTGATGCATTGTTACAGTTGAGGGATGCTAGCGCAGTAGCCAAAGAAAGAGGTGTTAGTTTAGAAAAAGTTTTTAAAGGATAAATAGAATGGCAAAGATTAAAGTGAAGCAGTTGAAAAGTGCCATTAAGAGACCACAGAATCAAAAGAGGACTCTTGAAGCATTGGGCCTGAGGAAAATTGGCCATGTTGTTGAACATGAGGCAACACCTAATATCCTTGGAATGATAAAGAAAGTAGAACACTTGGTTTCCACTGAGGAAGCTTAAAGAAACGATAAGGAATGGATTTAAGTAATTTAAAACCAGCAGAAGGGGCAGTCAACAGGGATGGAAAACGTCTTGGACGTGGTCAAGGTTCCGGTAAAGGTGGAACTGCTGCTAGGGGACACAAAGGTGCCAAGTCTAGATCTGGTTACTCAAAGAAAATTGGGTTTGAGGGAGGTCAAATGCCCTTACAGAGACGTGTACCTAAATTTGGTTTCAAAAATATCAATCGCAAAGAGTATCAAGGCGTGAATTTGGATAAATTGCAGCTCTTGGTAGATAACAAAGTTGTAAAGGGAGAGGTTACTTTTGATACTTTGCTTGAAAATAGATTGGTAAGAAAAAACGAATTGGTGAAAATTTTGGGTAATGGCGAATTGAAGGCCAAACTTAAAGTTTCCGCACATAAATTTAGTGCATCCGCTAAAGCAGCTATCGAAGCAGTTGGGGGTGAGGCAATAAGTTTATAACAATTAAGATATTATGAAGAAGTTTATTGAGACCGTATCGAATATTTGGAAAATTGAAGAGCTTAGACAGCGTATCCTAATTACGTTGGGTTTGCTCTTAGTATACCGTTTTGGTGCCCAAGTAGTGCTTCCAGGTATCGATACCACTCAATTGGCAAATCTATCCGCTAATGCAGGTGATGGTATTTTGGGTATTTTAAACGCCTTTACAGGCGGTGCGTTTGCAAATGCATCGGTTTTTGCCTTGGGTATTATGCCCTACATATCCGCATCTATTGTGGTGCAGTTGATGAGTATTGCAATACCATACCTTCAAAAATTGGATAAGGAAGGTGAAAGCGGTAGAAAGACAAAAAACCAGATTACACGTTGGTTGACAATTGCAATCTGTATTGTTCAGGCACCGGCCTATTTATATGGTTTGGGTGCCCTCGGTGTTCCTGATAGTGCCTTTATTTTAGGAAAAGGCCTTGATTTTATTGTGCCTGCCGTAATTATATTGGTGACCGGATGTGTGTTTGCAATGTGGTTGGGTGAAAAAATCACGGATAAAGGTATCGGTAATGGTATCTCACTTTTGATTATGATCGGTATTATCGCGACGATGCCCCAATCTTTTGTTCAAGAATTTATCTCTAGAACAGCTAACAATACGGGGGGGCTCATGTTCATTCTTATAGAACTTATCGTTTGGTTCTTGGTAATTTTAGCGAGTGTCTTGTTGGTAATGGCTACACGTCAAATACCCGTTCAATATGCTAGAAGAACCGCTTCCGGTGGTTATGAGAAAAATGTAATGGGTTCACGACAGTATATCCCCTTAAAGTTGAATGCTTCAGGGGTTATGCCAATTATTTTTGCACAGGCAATTATGTTCGCACCAAGTTTGATTGGTAGAACATTCAATAATACTGCGGCGGGTCAATGGATGGAAGTTCAGTTTGCCGATATTTTCGGGTTGGCCTACAACATTTTATTTGCGGTATTGATTATAATTTTCACCTACTTCTACACTGCGATTACAGTGCCTACCAATAAAATGGCAGACGATTTAAAGCGCAGTGGAGGCTTTATTCCTGGTATACGTCCAGGTAAAGAGACAGGTGATTATTTAGATAAGATAATGTCTTTGATAACCTTTCCGGGGTCTGTTTTCTTGGCGTTATTGGCGGTCTTGCCGGCAATCGTGGTAAAATTGATGGACGTTCAAGCAGGTTGGGCTTTGTTTTACGGGGGTACCTCATTGTTGATTATGGTAGGGGTTGCCATTGATACCGTTCAACAAGTGAACTCTTATTTATTGAACAGGCATTATGATGGTTTGATGAAAACCGGTAAAAATAGAAAAGTAGCATAAAATTAGTTTAAAGTTGATGGTTGCTGGTTTATGGTAAAACGAGTTTAGCAAAAACGAACAACGAACAACGAACAACAAACAACTAAGAAAATGGCAAAACAGCCAGCAATAGAACAAGACGGATCAATAATCGAAGCATTATCAAATGCGATGTTTCGTGTTGAATTAGAAAATGGTCACGTAGTAACGGCCCATATCTCAGGAAAGATGCGTATGCATTATATCAAATTGCTTCCAGGTGATAAAGTGAAGTTAGAGATGAGCCCATATGATTTGACCAAAGCAAGAATTACATATAGATACTAAGAAGTAAAGGATGAAAGTAAGGGCATCAATAAAGAAAAGAAGTGCTGACTGCAAGATTGTTCGCAGAAAGGGCAGATTATACGTAATCAACAAAAAGAATCCTAGATTTAAACAAAGACAAGGGTAATTATGGCAAGAATTGCAGGGGTAGATATCCCAAAACAAAAGCGAGGTGTAATTGCACTTACCTATATCTTCGGAATTGGTAAGAGCCGTGCCAAAGAGATTTTAGAAAAATCAGGCGTAAGCGAGGATAAAAAGGTTTCGGAATGGAACGATGATGAAATCGGTAAAATCCGTGATGCAGTTTCTTCGTACACTATAGAAGGAGAGCTTAGGTCTGAAACCCAATTGAATATCAAGCGTTTGATGGATATCGGATGCTACAGGGGTATTCGTCATAGATCTGGTCTCCCGTTGAGGGGCCAACGTACCAAGAACAACTCTAGGACAAGAAAAGGAAAGCGTAAAACAGTTGCCAATAAGAAAAAAGCAACTAAATAATAAATAGAACGGTAGTCATTAGTCTTTAGAAGTTAGAAGAATCTGTTTGAAATGTAAAAGTCTAGGATTCCAATAACTAAAAACTAACAGCTAGAAACTAGAAAATATGGCAAAAGCAAATACAAAGACAACAAAAAAGCGCAAAGTAATTGTTGATTCAAACGGAGAAGCACACATTACGGCATCTTTTAATAATATCATTATTTCCTTGACCAATAAAAAAGGAGATGTAATTTCATGGTCTTCAGCAGGTAAACAAGGGTTCAGGGGTTCTAAGAAGAACACTCCTTATGCCGCTCAGGTAGCAGCTGAAGATTGTGCGAAAGTGGCACATGAAGCAGGATTGCGAAAAGTAAAGGTCTATGTCAAAGGGCCAGGTAACGGTAGGGAATCTGCGATACGTTCCATTCATAACTCTGGTATTGAGGTAACAGAAATCATTGACGTGACCCCAATGCCACATAATGGTTGTAGACCTCCGAAAAGAAGAAGAGTATAATTAATTTAATATGGTCCGCCAATGGCGGATTTTCACTTGAGAGTGTATGAAGATTATCGAAGGATAAGCCTTAATTCATAATCACACTTTCTTAAAACAAGAAGATGGCAAGATATACAGGACCAAAATCAAAAATCGCCCGTAAATTCGGTGAGGCGATTTTCGGAGACGATAAAGCCTTCGAAAAAAAGAATTACCCTCCAGGACAACACGGTAACAACCGTCGCCGTGGTAAAAAGTCAGAGTACGCAATCCAATTGATGGAAAAGCAAAAAGCAAAATATACCTACGGTATTTTAGAGCGTCAGTTTAGAAACCTGTTCGCATCGGCTAAAAGAAAAGAAGGTGTAACTGGTGAGGTTCTCTTACAACTTTGTGAGTCACGTTTAGATAATGTGGTTTACAGAATGGGTATTGCACCGACTAGACGAGGGGCAAGACAATTGGTGTCACATAGACACATTACAGTAAATGGTGAGTTGGTGAACATACCTTCTTATTCATTAAAGGCCGGCGATGTTGTTGGTGTTCGTGAAAAATCGAAATCCGTTCAAGCTATCAACGATTCTTTAGGGAATAATAGCAGTGTTTATGAATGGATTACATGGAATGGCGAAAAGAAGGAAGGAACCTTCGTTGCCGTACCAGAGAGACTTCAGATTCCTGAGAACATCAAAGAACAGTTAATCGTCGAGTTATATTCTAAATAAAAACAACACTGATCCAATTATGGCATTACTTAATTTTCAGAAGCCCGATAAAGTTATAATGATAGACTCAACAGATTTCGAGGGGAAATTTGAATTCCGCCCTTTGGAACCTGGCTATGGATTAACTGTTGGGAACGCATTACGAAGAGTACTACTTTCTTCATTGGAAGGTTTTGCAATTACATCGGTACGCATCGATGGTGTTGAGCATGAGTTTTCTGTTATACCCGGTGTTGTTGAAGATGTTACGGAAATCATTTTGAACTTGAAACAGGTTCGTTTCAAAAGACAGATTGATGATGTTGAAAGTGAGACCGTATCTATTTCGGTTAGTGGTAAAGACCAATTGACCGCAGGTGATTTTCAAAAATTCATTTCAGGGTATCAAGTATTGAATCCCGATTTGGTCATTTGCAATATGGATGCTAAAGTCGCCGTAAACTTAGAAATCATCATCGAAAAAGGACGGGGCTACGTACCTGCTGAAGAGAATAAAAAATCAAATTCCCCGCTAGGAAGTATCGCGGTGGATTCGGTTTATACTCCAGTGAAAAACGTTAAATACAGCATCGAAAACTTTAGGGTCGAACAAAAGACCGATTTTGAAAAGTTGGTTTTCGAGATTGTGACAGATGGTTCGATACACCCAAAAGATGCTTTGACGGAAGCTGCCAAAGTTTTGATTCACCATTTCATGTTGTTCTCTGATGAGCGCATTACATTAGAAGCTGATGAAATCGCCCAAACCGAAACCTATGATGAAGAATCATTGCACATGCGCCAGCTTTTGAAGACCAAATTGGTCGATATGGATTTGTCGGTACGCGCGTTGAATTGTTTAAAAGCAGCTGAAGTGGATACCCTAGGGGATTTGGTTTCTTTTAATAAGAACGATTTGATGAAATTCAGGAATTTTGGAAAAAAATCATTGACTGAGTTGGAAGAACTTGTAATCAACAAAGGGCTTCAGTTTGGAATGGATTTGGCCAAATATAAATTAGATAAAGATTAATAATCATATTTTGCTCCTCGAAGTGTTCGGGTTTGGTAGCAAGATGATAAAATAAGCACATGAGACACGGAAAGAAATTTAATCACTTAGGAAGAACGGCCGCACATAGAAAGGCGATGTTGGCCAATATGGCATGTTCCCTAATTGAGCATAAAAGAATTCATACAACGGTTGCCAAGGCAAAGGCTTTGAAACAGTTCGTTGAACCTTTGATTACCAAATCAAAGATTGAGAATAATCAAACCACAGAGAAAGGTACCCATAATCGCAGAATAGTTTTCTCAAATTTGAGAAGCAAGTATGCGGTCACAGAACTTTTCGGAACGGTTTCTGAGAAAATCGGTGAAAGGCCAGGTGGTTATACCAGAATTATCAAATTAGGTAATCGATTGGGTGACAACGCTGATATGGCTATGATAGAGTTGGTTGACTTCAATGAAACTTACAATGCAGACAAACCGAAAAAGAAATCTACGAGAAGAAGTAGAAGAGGTGGTGGTAAAAAGGTAGAGACCGCCCCGGTTGTAGAAACACCAACAGATGATTCTGAAGAATAACATGTTAATTATTAGTTTATAATAGATGAAAGGATACGCTAAAACGTATCCTTTTTTTATGTTTTTTTGTGAAATTTTAGTTTACAGATGAAATACCAAACAAAAAAGAAAGCACTCGTATTATTGGAAGATGGCACCATTTTCTATGGAAAAGCCGTTGGCGATAGGGAAGGTACGGCATTTGGGGAAGTATGCTTCAATACCGGAATGACAGGATACCAAGAGATTTTCACCGATCCTTCGTATTACGGTCAACTGATGGTGGCGACCAACGCACATATCGGTAATTACGGGACCAATAGTGAAGAAATGGAATCAGATTCCATCAAGATAGCAGGTCTCATTGTGAAAAATTTCAGCTACAACTATTCACGGCCCAGTGCTGACTCAAGTTTGTTGGGGTTTTTAGAGGAGAATGGCCTTTTTGCGGTTTCTGACGTCGATACCCGTGCTTTGGTTAGTTATATTAGGGATAATGGTGCCATGAATGCCGTAATCTCCACCCGAGTGGATGATATAGAGGGTTTGAAAAAAGAATTGAAGCAAGTGCCTAGCATGAAAGGTCTTGAGCTAGCTTCACAAGTATCCACTAAAGAACCCTATTATTTTGGTAACGAAAATGCCACATATAAAATCTCAGCACTCGATATCGGTATCAAGAGGAATATTCTTCGAAATTTGGCCAAACGTGATGCGTACATAAAAGTGTACCCTTACAATACCTCGAAAGAAGAATTGTCTGATTGGGATCCCGATGCCTATTTCATTTCAAACGGCCCCGGCGATCCCGAACCCCTGACCGAGGCAATAGAGACTACAAAAGAAATACTTAAGGGGAACAAACCACTTTTCGGAATTTGTTTGGGCCATCAGGTATTGGCATTGGCCAATGGGGTTTCTACCTACAAAATGCATAACGGGCATCGCGGAATTAACCATCCCATCTTGAACCTAATGACCGGTAAGGGTGAGATTACCTCTCAAAACCATGGTTTCGCCATAAACAAAGAAGAGGCTGAGGCACATCCTGATTTAGAGGTTACCCACACCCATTTAAATGACCAGACCGTTGCTGGAATCAAGATGAAGTACAAGAATGTCTTTTCGGTGCAATATCATCCAGAGGCAAGCCCAGGACCACATGATGCTGATTATCTTTTCGATCAATTTTTCGAAGCAATTAAAGCCAGTGTCAACTAAAACGTTATAGTTGGTTTATTAAGGTGTTTGCATCGTTTTTATGTTGGTTATCATGAAGTTAAAAACGTGGCCTTTCGTATCTTCGTTAAAGATTTTTCAACTATAAATTAAAAGACAATGAGTGTTATTATCAATATCCATGCAAGACAAATTTTAGATTCTCGAGGTAATCCTACGGTCGAGGTAGATGTGATCACGGAAAATGGCGTGCTTGGTAGGGCTGCGGTGCCCTCAGGTGCTTCAACGGGTGAGCATGAAGCTGTTGAGCTGCGTGATGGCGGTAATTCATTTATGGGTAAAGGTGTCGGTAAGGCCGTTAACAATGTGAATACCGTAATCGCTGAAGAATTGGTGGGTGCGTCGGTTTTTGAACAAAATTATATCGATCAAACCATGATCGATTTAGACGGAACACCAAACAAATCGAAGTTAGGTGCCAATGCGATTTTGGGAGTTTCCTTGGCCGTTGCAAAAGCTGCAGCTGAAGAGCTTTCAATGCCTTTGTATCGATACGTGGGTGGCGTAAGTGCCAATACCCTTCCAGTTCCAATGATGAACATTATTAATGGGGGATCACATTCTGATGCACCAATTGCTTTTCAAGAGTTTATGGTTATGCCTGTAAAAGCCAAAGACTTTAGCCATGCAATGCAAATGGGAACCGAAATTTTCCATAACCTTAAGAAAGTGCTCCATGATCGTAATTTAAGTACTGCCGTTGGTGACGAGGGTGGTTTCGCCCCTACATTGGAAGGTGGTACGGAAGACGCTTTGGATACTATTGCAAAAGCTGTTGATAAAGCTGGCTATAAGTTGGGGGATGATGTGATGATTGCCTTGGATTGTGCGGCTGCCGAGTTCTATGTAGATGGAAAGTACGATTACACCAAATTTGAGGGGGATAAAGGAAAAATCAGGACTTCTGCGGAACAGGCACAGTACTTAGCCGATTTATCCGCAAAATACCCGATCATTTCCATTGAGGATGGAATGGATGAAAACGATTGGGATGGTTGGAAACTCCTAACTGAAAAAATAGGGGATAAGGTTCAATTGGTAGGTGATGATTTGTTTGTGACGAATGTGGAAAGGCTTTCTCGCGGAATTGAAAATGGTATAGCCAACTCCATTTTGATCAAGGTCAATCAGATAGGTACATTGACAGAGACCATAGCTGCGGTAAATATGGCGAAAAATGCGGGGTATACCTCTGTAATGTCGCATCGCTCGGGCGAAACGGAAGACAATACGATTGCCGATCTAGCCGTAGCACTGAATACTGGACAGATTAAAACAGGTTCTGCCTCACGTAGTGACCGAATGGCAAAGTATAACCAATTGTTGCGTATAGAAGAAGAACTGGGTGAAATTGCATATTACCCACAAGAGAAAGCGTTCAAAGTAAAATAAACCTAAAGATTTTTTAATATGGAAAAGGGCCTTTCTTATTTTGAAAGGCTTTTTTTTGCGCTGTTTTAAACGTATATTATCGCTCGAAAAAAATTAAATGGATGAATAATTTTTTGTTTGCCGCGGCCGAAAACGATGCAATCGCGAACTGTAAGGCGGGTGGCATGGGTGATGTGGTTCGTGATGTACCAAGACAAATAGCCGAAAGTGGCGATAGGGTGCATGTCGCAGTACCGTCTTATGGTAGGCTGCACCAAGGTCAAGATTTCATAACTACGTTAAACTTTGAATTGAGAGGCCTGAACTATACCGCGGAACTATATCAGGTAAAGCCAAAAAAAACTATTCAGAATATTCATCATTATGTGATACACCATCCAGAAATCGAGGCTGGGGGAATTGCACATATCTACCATGATGATCCAGAGGAACCTTTTTTTACCGATGCCATTAAATATTTTATTTTCTGTACAGCTGTTGCCGAGGCAGTAAAACAAGAGGTGTTCGGAGAACTAAATATTATCCATCTCCACGATTGGCATAGTAGCCTGTTACTTTTTTTACGGGAGTACCATTTGAGGTACGAGAACCTGAAAAAGATTCGATTTGTGTATAGTATCCATAATCTCGCAATTCAGGGTATAAGACCTTTTGAGAACAATTATTCTTCAGTACGAAATTGGTTCCCAGATGTTCGTTATGATGAGGAGAGCCTGCTTGATTACCGTTATCCCGATTGCATCAATCTAATGGCAGTCGGTATTCGTTTTGCAGATGCCGTCCATACCGTTTCCCCATCGTACAAAGAAGATGTAATGAAACCAAGTGACCCACCACAGTTTATAGGGGGTGAGGGGTTGGAAAAAGACCTGCAACAGGCCAATAAAGAAGAACGACTGTTCGGTATACTCAATGGCTGTAACTACAAGAACGTCAATGTTGAGGAGAAAGGCCACATTTATCGAAATACGGTAAAGGCTCTTTTTAAGTGGTTACAAGAAGAATCAAAAAAATACAAAGCTGATTTTTTGGCACATACCGGAGAGAAAATAATGCAATACGTAGGTACTCGCCCCAAATTTATAGTCTCAAGTGTCGCTAGATTGACCGAACAAAAATTCTATTTTTTTAAACGCTCGCCAGAGGCTTTTGTAGAAATACTGCAAAAACTTGAAAAAGTTGATGGTATTTTCATTTTGTTGGGTACCGGGGCACCCGAATATGAAGAGCTCTTTCGTGAAATGAGCTACAAGCACAAAAACTTTATATTCACCAATGGGCAATCAGAAAGTCTTATAGATTCCATGTACTTAGAATCTGACCTCTACTTTATGCCAAGTCTTTTTGAACCTTGCGGCATTAGCCAAATGTTATCAATGCGTAATGGAAACCCATGTTTGGTGCACCATACCGGCGGGCTGATAGATACCGTTAAACATATGAAGACAGGTTTTGGTTTTGGGGGCGACAAATACGATGAGAAAATAGCGGATATGCTCGCCACTTTTGATTTGGCACTTGATGTTTTCGTCAATGACAAACCGACTTGGAAAAAGATTCAGGCCAACGCCAAAAAAGCGCGTTTTACCTGGCAGAAGTCAGTGAATGCCTATTACTCAAAACTGTATCAATTGTAACTTGTTTTACACTTGTTTTTATTCTGTTAAGAATAATCCAATTTTTAACGCTTTAATTGTTAAGAGCTTCCATTTTTCTTAAATTTAAGGTCTTAATTTTAACAAATATACGTACATGTCAAAAACTGCTACTCTTGAATTTGAAGGTAAAAAATATGAGTTTCCGGTAATCGAAGGAACGGAAGATGAATTGGCAATCGATATTAAAACCCTGCGTGGCTTGAGTGGTATGGTCACAATTGACCCTGGCTACAAGAATACGGGCTCATGCGAAAGCGCCATTACCTTTTTAGATGGTGAGAAAGGTATTTTAAGGTATTGCGGATATTCCATTGAAGAGTTGGCTGAAAAAGCGGATTTTCTTGAGGTAGCCTATTTATTGATTTTTGGGGAGTTGCCCAATAAAGAGCAATTGGCCGCTTTTCATCTTGATATCAAAAATGAGTCCCATGTAGATGAGGAGATGAAAAAGATTTTGGATGGTTTTCCGAAATCGGCACACCCCATGGGTGTTTTATCTTCATTGACAAGTGCCTTGGTGGCTTTTAATCCGGGATCTGTAGATGTAGCATCCAATGATGCCATGTATAATTCCATTGTTCGTATACTAGCTAAATTTCCTGTGTTGGTTGCTTGGGCGATGCGTAAGAAAATGGGACTTCCGTTAGATTATGGTGACGATTCTTTAGGTTATGTAGAGAACATCCATAAAATGATGTTCAAAAGGCCAAACCAAGAGTACAAACGGAATAAGATCGTCATAGATGCTTTGGATAAATTATTGATCTTACATGCCGATCACGAACAAAATTGTTCGACGTCAACGGTAAGGATCGTTGGGTCATCACATGCAGGACTGTTTGCATCACTTTCTGCCGGTATATCGGCACTATGGGGCCCATTGCACGGCGGTGCCAACCAAGCCGTTCTTGAAATGTTGGAAGCTATTGAAGCTGATGGTGGTGATACTAAAAAATATATGGCCAAGGCCAAAGATAAAGAAGACCCATTCAGATTAATGGGCTTTGGTCACCGTGTTTATAAAAACTTTGATCCACGTGCGAGAATCATTAAAAAAGCCGCTGATGAGGTTTTGGCGGATTTAGGTATCAATGACCCTATCTTGGATATTGCCAAGGGATTGGAGAAAGAAGCGTTGGAAGATGAATATTTCGTAAAAAGGAAGCTTTACCCCAATGTGGACTTCTATTCTGGAATTATTTATCGCGCTTTAGGAATACCAACGGATATGTTTACGGTAATGTTCGCTTTGGGCAGATTACCGGGGTGGATTGCCCAATGGAGGGAAATGCGTTTAAGAAACGAACCGATTGGTCGACCTCGTCAAATTTATATTGGTGAGAACCATCGTCCTTTTGTCGAAGTAGATAAAAGGTAGATTGCTACCTTAATAAAAACAAAAGCCCTTTTCTAGCATAAAAGGGCTTTTTTTGTGAAAAGATAACTAACCCTTAAAACGACGGTAATGCTTCAATTGAACATTAAAGATGAAACCGCACCACTAAAGGCTGTTGTTCTGGGTACTGCACAAAGCTGTGGTCCGGTACCAAAAGCTGAAGAAGCCTATGACCCTAAATCGCTCGCACATATCTTGGCGGGTACATACCCTAAAGAGGAAGACATGGTCTTCGAGATGGATGCTTTTGCCAAGGTCTTTGAAAAATATGGAGTTCAGGTTTTTAGACCAAAAGTACTCAAAGATGTCAATCAGATATTCTCACGTGATATTGCCTTTGTAATCGATGATAAACTTTTCCATGCGAATATCCTTCCAGATCGTGAGAAAGAATTTCAGGCCATAAAGTATATTGTTGATGAAGTCCCTGCCGAAAAGGTGGTTTACCCACCTGAGCAAGTTCATATTGAAGGTGGTGACGTCATGCCATGGAACGACTATATTTTTGTTGGTACGTACACTGCGGATGATTATCCAGAGTACATCACGGCAAGAACGAATAAAGAAGCTGTATCGTTTTTAGAAGCGCAATTCCCTAATAAAATAGTAAAGCCCTTTGAACTTCGTAAATCCAATACTGATGCTAAGGCCAATGCCCTGCATTTGGATTGTTGTTTTCAACCAATCGGAAAAAACAAGGCGATTTTACATAAAAATGGGTTTTTGGTCGAAGAAGAATACCAATGGTTGGTCAATTATTTTGGACCTGGGAATATCTTTGAGATTACCGCTGATGAAATGTATCAGATGTTCAGTAACGTCTTCTCTATTTCGCCAGAGGTGGTCGTTTCAGAACAAAGTTTCACAAGATTGAACAATTGGTTAAGAAATCAAGGGTTTATCGTAGAAGAAATCCCTTATGCCGAAATTGCAAAGCAAGAGGGATTACTTCGTTGTAGTACACTACCCTTGATTAGGGAGTGATCTTACATGAACAGGGCTTTTAGAATATCCAATTGTAAATTTTCGGCTTTTTTACGAATAGGTGATTCCATCATGGTATTGAAGTTGGTCGCCATAAAGACAATTGCATTTAATTCTGGTAAATAGAGCAATACACACCCTGCTCCCATGCCCCCACCCGAATGGCCCAGGGCATAGGTGACATCCAAATCATAATATTGAATTCCTAGTCCATATCTTTTGTCACCTGCTTCGTTCAGTACAAATTCTTGCATCGATGCTAAGGTGGTAGGTCGTAGTAGTTCTCCTGAGATCAGGCCTTTGAGAAAAAGAACGGCATCTTTTGTAGAGGTCACGATTCCGTCGTCACCTTTCATTGAAGAGACATTGACCCGTTGTAATTTTGAAATGTTCACAGGTATGCTTTCCAATAAAACATCCCAGTAAGCATCGGCGATATTTAATTCTTGGTCGATATTATCCTTTGATAGATAAAAGGTTGATGACAACCCAAGTCTTTTGAAAATGTGTTTTTCCATATAGGTAATATGGTCACCGGTAATTTTATCGGCCACTAATGAAAGTACTTCATAGTTGGTATTTCTATACGAATATTTACTGCCAGGCTCGAAATCCATTGGTTTACCCTTAATATGTGATAGTAAATCTTCTACCGAGAGCACTTTTTGGGGTTCGTGTAAGATTTTCGATACCAGAATAGGGTCATAGTTGTACTCGGGTAGCCCAGAAGTATGGTTCAATAACATTCTAAGGGTAATCTTGTCAACTCCCTTTTTGTCGGTCAACCAGTTTTGGTCCAAGTATTTTGTCAAGAGGTCGTCTAAATCCAGTTTTCCTTCTTCATATAATTGCAAGATGACTACGGCCATATACGTTTTACTGACACTTTGCAAGTAAAATAAATGGTCATTGGTCAACGCAATCCCGTTTTCTATATTGGACAACCCTTCTGCATGCGACCAAAAACCGGTTTCTTCGGTGTATACGGTTAGGGCTAGACCAGGAATACCCATTTCAGTATACTTTTTAAGAACACCTTTTACCGCATCTTGTCTTTCTTTAGGAAATTCATTTTTCTGTGCTTGAAGGGTACTGGCCAAAAAAAATAAGCCTACCCAGAAGATTAATTTTTTCATCTGTTTGATTTTTTCTGAATTCCCGCTCACCGTCAGGCAGGTTCAAAAAATTTGAATGCCTTCTGTAACCCACATGAATCGATGATGTGAATAGTACATGCAGAAAATTCAAGTTCGTATTATGATTGATAATTTTTGCCAAATATCAATTGAAGAATCCGTCATTCGAGCTTTGTCAGGGCCCAAGATGATGAGGTGTATTATTTTTTAGGATAAAGTGTCTTGTTTTCTTTGGATCAGATCACCAATGAGGTGGCCGAATACCATTTTTTGAAAACCGGGGCAGTGGTGCGGCTTACAATTGATTTTACTTTGTTGTCAGCAACTTGAAATTCAACTTCCAATTTTCCGTTTACTTCTTTTCGATAGCCGATAATAGCCTTTCTATGTATGATATATTTCCTGTTTAGACGAAAGAAGAGCTCGCTTGGTAAACTGGGCATAATTTTATTCAGTGAGCCATCGATAATATAATCCTTGCCATCTTGGTCTTTTAAATAGGTGGTTTTTTCATCGACATAAAATAATACGATTTGCTCAAAGGGAATATTTCTTCTGGTATTGCCCAATAAAATTTCAAGACCTGTTGAGCGTAGTTTTAATTCTTCTTGATGAACACGTTGCGAAGTACTCCATTGGTGATGTAAATAGAACCCAATATAGATGCCGTTTACGACCAATATCCAGATAAAGAAAATAAACAAATTATACGTGTAGAATTTAGTGGGCAACGGGCCACTTCCGAATAGGGCATTGATAATTTCAGTCTCAACGACAATGAATCCCTGTGCGACGATATTGGTGATGAAAACTTGCCATAAGATTCGTTTCAAAAAAGCGCTTTCATAAGGCATTTTTATATCTAGTCGATTTATTACCATCCGTATTAAGTACCATGCAACAAATCCGGTGGCCGTATCTATTGCATAGGTGGTATAGGTATACCAATCCCACCGGATCGTGGCATACGTCAGGTGATAGTTAATGGTGTTGATAAAGGGGATAAGCACTAGAAACAGTGTAAGATCATTGTATTTGCCAAGGTACTTTTTAAACATTGTTCTTTATTCTTTCTTAAAGATAATGACCTCATTTTTTTGTTACAATATCACTGATGTAATCATTACTTTAGCGAAACTTTTTTTTGATCTATGCAAATTACCAATACCATACTAATGATTCGTCCAGTTGCTTTTCGAATGAACGAGCAGACCGCGGTGAACAACTATTTTCAAGAAGACCTTGCTATCAAAAACGACATGATCAATAAGAGGGCCCAGAAAGAGTTTGATGATTTTGTCGAGGTGCTTCGTCAAAATGGGGTGACCGTGATTGTGATTGAAGATAGGGTCGAGACGGATACCCCTGATTCCATATTTCCGAACAACTGGGTCTCTTTTCATGATAGTGGAACCGTCGTGGTATACCCTATGTTTGCCGAGAATAGGAGAAAGGAAAGGAGGGAGGATGTTTTTGATGTCCTCGAAGAGCAGGGTTTTCGAATAGACAATATTATAGATTACACAGCCGCTGAGGAAGAGGGGGTCTTTTTAGAGGGAACGGGTAGTATTTTAAAGGATAGGATAAATCAAAAGGCATATTGTGCGCTCTCAGAAAGGGCCCACGAAGAACTGTTCATTGAATTTTGTGAGGATTTTGATTGCTTCCCCGTTATCTTTACGGCAAATCAAACCGTGAATGGCGAACGCCTGCCCATATATCATACCAATGTCATGATGGCCATGGCAGAAACCTTTGCAGTTATTTGTACGGCTACCATAGATGATAAAAAAGAGCGTAAAAACGTAGTTGAACATTTGAAAAAGAACGGTAAGGAAGTTATAACCATCACTGAACAACAGATGCATTGTTTTGCAGGTAATATGCTTCAGGTCATAGGTGCCGATGATCAACGTTTTATGGTCATGAGCTCAACCGCGTACCATAGTCTTCGAAAAGACCAGATAGCCGCCATTGAAAAACACTGTAAAATCGTTCATAGTTCTTTAGATACCATTGAAACTTGTGGTGGCGGTAGCGCAAGATGTATGATGGCAGAGGTGTTTTTGCCTAAAGCTTAATCTTCCGTTTCTACGGTAAACCCCTTTATCGCTTGATTAGGCTCCATGATGTTGTAGCCTTCCCAGAATTCAGGGTTGTATTTTGGCATATAAGTGGATTTCTTGCTTTTATCCTCTTTGAAGTTGTCAAACTGTGTTTGGTCAATAAGCGTGTTTTCGAAAACGACAAGCTCCCACTTATTTGTGTTTTTAAGCCTGAAATCAATATTGAGACGCAGTTCATTTTGTTTGCGCCGACCTTTTACGTTCTTGTTTTTTTCAATGACATCAAGGGGGCGGTCAAATCTTAACCATCGCCCAAAATTAAAATCCGCAAACTTCAGTTCATAACGACCATTTTTGAGTTTGCTAAACTGCATGGAACCTTTGTATAGTGTCTCACGATAAAAAATACCGAGTAACCTGAAGTTTTTGAGGTTTTTCAAGTTTTCAAAATCAATTCGCATCACGGCAAAATCCTCGATGTTGATGAAAAAGCGGCCTTTGAAGTCTGCACTTCTTTTGGGTTTAAAGTCAATGACATAAACCTCCTGTTCCTCGATTTCAGAATATCCTGAAAGTGTGAAGTCGTATTTCCTATTTTTATTGACAACATTCAGTTTGGTGTCCTCTTGATAAAATATTTCGCCAAGTAGCTCCTCAAAAATTTGTTTTTGCCCGTCAACCAACCCAGAAATAGTGTCGTTTTGAAGTTCTTTTTCTAGCTTTTCGGCTTCTTCCGCCTCAATATCACTCAAAATGGAATCTACTTGAACCTTTTGACTAAAAATTCCTGATTTGATCTTTAAATAAGAATCGGGCTTGACATTTTTTGTCAGCATCACCTCTACACGTTTGGCCAGGTCTTCAAATGAACCAATATTCTTTTTGTCATATAGTTCAGCTGCTTTGATGACATCTACCTTATATGCACTGTTCGTTTTGTAAAAGTCGCCAAGGGACTCCGTGTAATGGCTCGAATATCGGGGTAGGGCATCGGCAATACTATCAATCAATTCTTTGTTCAATTCTTCAATGGACGACTTTTCAAAACCAAAATCCGCCTTTTGGATGTTTCCAAAAATCGATTGACGTAAGAAATACCGTTGTTTTACAGGATCATTGTTGGCATTCTCAGGGATTCGTTGAATCATTTTTTCAATGATATCGTCAACAGACAGCTCTTTGTCAAAAAGGTAAACCCCGCCTAGTTCAATAGCTTTTGGGGCTATAAAGAGGGTAGTATCGGAAAAATGTTCGAAAGGGAATCCCTTTTTCTCGTATCCTATACTTGAAATATAGAAGGAATCAAGTTTCTTGTCCGTGGCATCCATCGCAAAACTAAAAACACCTTCTTCATTGGTAATCACGCCTTGGTTTTCTGCAAATTGTACGGTGGCGTAAGCAATTGGCTTTTTGGTCTTTGCATCAACTACTTTTGATGTAATGGTCTGGCCTTCGGCAGTGACTATCAAGAAATAGAAAAGTAATAGGAAAATAGATCGTAAGAATCTCATATTTTGATTGGCATAAGTTTATATCTTTTAGACGCCTATCATACAGTTACCGTTGCCCAGAAGATGTGATTTTTTTGAAAGGGTTTATGGATTTTCAATTACTGGGCCTTCGCGATATTTCGAATCATACCTCCAAAAATAAAATAGTGAAAGGGGAGCACACTGTACCAATATAATCTACCCCTAAGGCCTTTGGGCCTGAACGTGGCAATTTGGTGTAGGGTATTGTTCTTGTCAATTTTAAATTCTAACCAGGCCTCGCCCGGTAATCGCATTTCAGCAAATAATAAAAGTCGTTTCGTTTTTTTGTCGGCCAATAAAACGCGCCAGAAATCCAAGGCGTCCCCCGGAAATATTTTATCTGCATTGGTACGCCCCCTTCTTAGGCCCGGACCACCATTCAACTTGTCGAGAAATCCACGAATCTTCCATAACCAACTGCCATAGTACCAGCCTTGTTCCCCACCTATACGCCAAATATTATCCAAGACTTTTTGGTCATCATCAATGGTAATGGACTGCACGTCTTTAAGTACCCCATATTTCGGTACTTGAATGTATTTTTCAAGATCTTCATCTACCTGGCCGCTGACGACACTATCTTTCCAGCTGCTTATGACTAGGTTTTGCTCGATTTTTTTGAAGGCCATTGCTATGGCCTCTTCATAAGTATGGGTTTGAATACCAAGTAACTCTTGCAATTCATTGTCTCGTGCGACTACTTCCATTTTCATGCTATCGACCAAGTTGACTGCCAGTTTAAAAGACGTTGAGGTTACAAAATAAAGCCAGTATGATGAAAGTTTTGGGGTCATTATAGGTACCGTGAAGATCCAATTTTTGAAGCCCCTTACCTTGGCATACTTATGTAACATTTGTTTGTAGGTCAATACATCGGGGCCACCGATATCAAAAGACCTATCATAGGTATTCTCATTTTGTAGTACCCCCATTAAAAAATTAATGACATCCCGAATGGCGATGGGTTGTGATTTGGTCAGCACCCATTTCGGGGTAATCATAAAGGGAAGCTTTTCGCAAAGATCACGTATTATCTCAAAAGAAGAACTACCTGAGCCCACAATGATCCCAGCCCGAAGTACGGTAAGATGAAAGTTCCCCTGATAGAGGATATCTTCTACATTTTTTCGTGATGAGAGGTGTTTTGATAGCTTGTTGTCATTTACGATGCCGCTAAGGTAAATTACTTGTTTGCAATCGGTATTCTCAAGAAGTGTATTGAACCTTCGCGCTGCCATCGCCTCTTTTTCATCAAAATCGGCTATTGATGATGTCATGGAATGGATAAGGTAATACGCCGTGTCGATATCTTTAGGAATGGTATCCACTGAACCTTCATCCAAAAAATCGATTTCAATGACTTGAATCTTTTTTCTAGTGCTAAAATCTACCGACAATCGCTTTTCGTCACGTACTACGCAGATTACCTCATGCCCCTTTTTTAATAACTGAGGTAGTAATCGCATGCCAATATAACCGTTGGCACCAGTAAGTAATATCTTCATAAATCTTCTATTGAGGTAGGTAGATTATCAGCCTTATGGTCCAATAACTTTTTAAAGAATTTCTGTATGGCTTTGGTGTCTGACCTTACTTTGATAAAATGATTATCGACATGCACGGAATATACGGCAAAATCACCCTTGTAAATGGTCAATTTGTAATATGGAATTATTAGTGCATAAGATTCCAATAGGGAGCGGAATCCGACTATGATACCTTTAGGCCGCATTTCAATATTACAAATGTTGGTATTGTTATCAAGAATCAGAAGATTGTATATTTCGACGCTGGCTTTGGCGATCCCCAATTTTGGGGAACCAATACCCCCCATTTTAAAACGTTCTTTCAAGGTAAAGGGTTTGCCGACCGCTTCATCTATTTTCTTGGTAATTTTTTTGTCTGAGTACGAAACATTTAGTAGCATGGATTAAATTTAAGCAAATACCATGACCAAAGCGTTTGAAGCTTCTTAATCTTCTCTAAAAAGTTTAAAAAAACGTAGTTTTGCTGCGCTTAAAATATGAAGTCAATGCAGCTACAAGAGGTTTTGGAACAGAAAGTAAAAGAAGGGGTACAGGCGATTTTCGGTGTACAACTTTCCAGTGTTGAATTCCAACCCACACGAAAAGACTTTCAAGGTGATGTTACGGTAGTGATTTTTCCGATGCTTCGAATGCTAAAAGGTAATCCTGTTCAGATTGGAAATCAAATTGGGGAATACCTTGAAAACCATGTTGATGAGGTCTCAATGTATAATGTAGTGAAAGGCTTTTTAAACTTGGTCATCTCTGAAAAGTACTATATTGAGTTTTTCAATGCGATTTGTAGTCAAAAGAACTATGGATATGCCAAAGGGAATTCAAAAGATGCCATTATGGTGGAGTACTCTTCACCAAATACCAACAAACCATTGCACCTGGGGCATATTCGCAATAACCTTTTGGGTTATTCAGTCGCTGAAATTTTAAAGGCTGCAGGACACAAAGTGTATAAAACCCAGATCATTAACGATCGCGGTATCCATATTTGTAAGAGTATGCTGGCCTGGCAAAAGTTCGGTGATGGTGAGACCCCAGAATCCTCGGGTCTAAAGGGGGATCATCTTGTAGGGAAGTATTATGTGGCTTTTGATCAAGCCTATAAAGCTGAAATAGCCGAGTTGGTTGCCGAAGGAATGCAAAAAGACTTAGCGGAGAAAGAGGCCCCTATACTTGTGGAAGCCCAGGAAATGCTTCGCAAATGGGAAGCTGGTAACGACGAAATCGTAGCCCTTTGGAAAAAGATGAATGGCTGGGTCTATGAAGGCTTTGATACTACCTATAAGAATATGGGTGTGGATTTTGATACCTTATACTACGAAAGTGACACCTATCTTTTGGGGCGTGACGTGGTGAAAGACGGACTTGAAAAAGGGGTATTCTTTAAAAAGGATGATGGTAGTGTTTGGATCGATCTCACTGATGAGGGGTTGGATGAAAAAATAGTATTGCGGTCTGATGGTACGGCCGTCTATATGACCCAAGATATTGGTACGGCAATTCAGCGGGTAACCGATTTTCCAGATATCAATGGTATGGTCTATACCGTGGGTAACGAGCAAGATTATCATTTCAAGGTCTTGTTCTTGATTCTAAAAAAATTAGGCTACTCTTGGGCGGGGAAATTACATCACCTGAGTTATGGAATGGTAGACCTACCATCCGGAAAAATGAAGAGCAGGGAAGGCACCGTGGTCGATGCCGATGATTTGATGGATAATATGACCCAAACTGCTGCTTCAATCTCAGAAGAACTGGGCAAGTTAGAGGGGTATTCAGACAAAGAAAAGCAAAAGTTGTACAAGACTATTGGTTTAGGGGCGTTGAAATACTACATTCTTAAGGTTGACCCTAAAAAGCGTATTCTATTCAATCCTGAGGAATCCGTTGATTTTCAGGGTAATACCGGTCCATTCATTCAATACACCTATGCCCGTATACAGTCCATCTTACGCAAAGCCGATGATATGGCAATTACCAATGCCTTCGAAACCACGTTGGAATTACACCAAAAAGAAAAGGAGTTGTTAAAGCAAGTACAATTGTTTCCTGAAACGGTACAAATGGCCGCTGAACAATACAGCCCTGCTTTGATAGCCAATTATACCTATGATTTGGTCAAGGAATTCAATTCGTTTTACCAACAGGTATCGATACTTGGCGAGCCCAATGAAACAAAGAGGCAATTTAGGGTTCAACTAGCTAAAAAGGTTGGTGGGGTAATTCAAAATGCGTTTCGCTTGTTAGGCGTTGAGGTACCAGAAAGAATGTAGTATTGGATAATGTTTGGGTCAACATATTCGCTTTTGGCTGCCTTTTTTTCATTCTTAGCTACTTTTTATATATCTTATATTACGCCATAGGGCTATATGACCTAAACCCTTTCTTTAGGCCAATACCTTTAAAGGACCTTGAAAAAAGATTACTGTCTAAACATATTGAAACGATTAAGCATCTTGATGAAAGCCAAAAGGAAAAATTGTACAAAAGAGTAGCATGGTTTAGGGCAAAGAAGACATTTACTTTTAAGTCAGAAACCTTTGATAAAGAAGATATCATACTTTTAATAAGTAGTGCAGGCATGCTATTGACCTTGGGTTTTAAGAACTATAAATTTATAAGAAGTATACACCGAATCGTAATCCACCCAACGGACTACTATTCATCATTCAACAAACGTTATCATTTAGGGGAGTATAATCCTGGGTTAAAAGCTTTGGCCTTCGCCGCCGATACCTTGGTTTTCGGATTTGAAGATGACTCTGATAATATTAATTTGGCCATACATGAATTTGCCCATGCACTTTATTTTGAGACTAAAGGCAAGAATTCATGGGGCGCCCTTCGATTTCAATGGGGTTTTCGAAAACTGGAAAGATTGTTTAACGATAAGGAATTTGCGCTTACTACACTGGATTCAGGTTACTTTCGAAATTATGCCAAGAAGAATCCATATGAATTTTTAGCGGTAATCACTGAGAATTTTATAGAGACGCCCGATACTTTTCACGCAAATCACCTAGAACTATATAATGTCTTAAAGACTATGTACAATTTTAACCCTGTAGCACCTAAGGGGGTCAAATAAATGATTTGTCTCAAATCAAAGAAGCCCTAAACTAAGGTTAGGGCTTCTTCTAAGTAACCAACTAAATACTGGATTATGCCTTATTTCGGGCGGCAACGGCCGCACCGTAGACAACAAGACCAAATCCAATCTTGTTTATGGCGTCACCGATGTTATAGATGACATCCATATTTAAGCCTTCAAAAATACCGTCATACCATCCTGTGGTTCCGGCCATATAGCCTATTGGATAAATTGCCCAACCTACCAATACAAACCAACATAATGTTCTGTGTGCTGACAAAATAGGTCCACCTGCAGCCTCAGCCAGTTTTTTAGCTCCACCGAACCATATTTCATAGACGATGTAGAAATAGGCAAGACCTGAAATAAGTCCCCATAATGCTGGTCCTGACCCGGTGGTATAAACAGCTTCGCCAAAGTACCCGGTTACGAGCATGACCACAGAGGCGAAAATCAGTTTCCACATCAAAGATTTTTTCGCTCCCGCGACTTTAAGTATCAAATAGAATTCAACACACATTAAAGGTACGGTCAATACCCAATCAACATAACGGAAGAATGTTGGGGATTCACCTACACCTGCCCAATAATCACGCATGTACCAATAGTGTACTGCGGCAATAAACGTAATCAACCCTGAAACCAAGATCGACGTTTTCCATTTTTTATCAAAATCGTTCATTGATAAAAAGAAAAAGGCAGAAGCTGCCATCATGGCCATGCAACCCACAAAGAATGTAAACCCGACATAGTCATCGGTTGCAATTTTCGAAACATCCGCAAAAAGCGGCATACTAAGTAAAAGCGTTTTCATATATATAGGAATTAGTTAAAAATGTTTAAGTAAAATTAAATAATATTAAACAAAATAACATAAAAAATGTTTAATATTTTTGTCATATCTTTAAACAAATAGATAAATTTTTCTTAAAATGAAAAATGGGATTATCGTTGCTACTTTTTTTTGCCTGTGGATTTCTACAATGTTCAGTGCGGTTGTACAACAGTTTTTAGGGTATGCCTTGATTTTGACTGTTGGGGTCTTGCATGGGGCCAATGATCTTACATTGATTCGGTTTGCAGCACTTAAGAATGCCATTCCACTAAGGTATTCAAGTGCCCTATTGTATTATATAGCAGCAGTATTTGGTACACTTCTCCTATTTTTTAGCTATCCTCCATTGGCATTATTGTCTTTTATCCTTATAAGTGGGTATCATTTTGGCGAACAACATTTTAAGGATCGGCAGACGTTGTCAAGATTTTTTAAGGTAGTTTTGTTTTCTTCATACGGATTATTAATTTTGTTTATGATATTTTATTTTAACGTAAACAAAACTATTCAAATACTACATGAGATTACAGGATTTAGACTAACAGATACCTCTCTTAAATTTGTCTTGATCTTATCACTGGTCGTTTTTACGGCCGTCATGTTTTATGCTAGATTAACGAAACAGCTCAAAGCGAATCTGATTGAAGAATTTTTCTATTTGTTGGTACTTTTTGTTGTTTTTAATGTTGCTGATCTACTTTGGGGCTTTGCCATTTATTTCATTTTATGGCATAGCATCCCTTCTTTGGCCGATCAAATTCGATTGTTGTATGGCAAAGCGGGCAGGTCACAGCTTGTAGCCTATCTTAAGAGTTCATGGATGTATTGGTTGCTTTCCATTCTTGGTCTTGTTGTCATCTATATGATTTTTCAAGATAACATGGATTTTTTCATCTCGATTATGGTCTACTTTTTGGCCGCGATTACCTTTCCGCATGTTATTGTAATGTCAAAACTGGAAGAGGGTTAAAAGGTCATCCTGAAGCTAATATTCGGGGTCAAACCCAAAGAAGTGTTCTCGACTTTCTCAATCTCGTCGTTTTCTGAAATACGATAGTAACGATTAAGAATATTCCTCCGATTGGTAAGGTTGAGCAGTGAGATGCCGGTACTTGCCTTGACCCTTCTACTAACATCAAACGAATAAGTAGCTGAGGCATCGACCCTAAAATATTCTGGAAGTCGATCACTATTCGATTCTTGATAGTTGATCCGCAATGGAAAAAACGCATTGTCGATAGGGTTGGTTTCATCGGGTGCAGTAAACGGTTTTCCCGTTCGATAATTGAGACCGACCCCCATTTTTAGTTTTTTTATGGTGTAAGTACTTGCCAATGTCACCGTATGCCTGACATCTAGATTGTTAGGAAACCCAGGTGGTACGATACTATCAAAGGTATAATCATTCTTGTTATAGGTGTAACTAAGCCATGTGCTATAATTCTGCCCCTTTTTATTGATTAAAAACTCTGCGCCCTTTATTTCGTAGCTACCTATTTCACCATTGAACTGGTTTTCATTTTGAAAGCCCTGTGTTCTGGTACTGATACCGTCTACTTGTTTGTAAAATCCTTCTAATCCGACATAAAATGAATTCTTTGCATAGTTGAAGCCGATAGACGCCTGCCTACTTCGGGTAACAGGTAGTTCATCTTCGTCTGATAGGATCCAACGTCGTTTTTCAATCCCTAAGAAGTTTTGTTCAAGATCAATGACTTGGTTGGTGCTTTGGCTTTTGAACTCTCCCAAAATTTCAGCCCTTAAATAATTGGCGACCCTAAAATTTATATCGACACGGGGTTCTATCAAAATTTTGGAAAATGTACCTAAATTTTCAATATAATTTAACCTGACGCCACCACTGGCAATGAAATTGTCTTCAAACGAATTGTACCTTATTTCGCTATATGGGGCGTGAATTCTAATAACACCAATGATTTTACTGTTGAATTGAGGCTCAGTCACCTCTGTGATATTCGTAATACCGGTTTCAATGAATTGATACCCATTATACCAATCCATTTTTTCTGATAGGTTATACTTGGTGTCGATTTTAATCGCATTTTCGGTGACCCGATTATTTTGACGTAACTCTTGTATTTGATTTGGAAAAAGGCTTTGCGCATTTAGGCTATATCTAGAAAAATAACCGTTCACATATGATGAAAACCTGGTCGACCATTCGCTTGTGAGGGCTAGGCCAATCGATATATTTGTCTGGTCTAAAAAACTTGTGGATGTTTCGACGGTATTTAGGTCGGTCTCGGTAAAATCCAAATCATTATCAATGGCTATAAAGCTTAAGCGTAATTTCTGGTCCCTATTGATGTCATAAAGCAATTTGCCCGAAAAGTCGTAGAAAAAGAAATTCTCATCGCGCTCAAAATTGTCCTCTACTTCTTCATTTTGTTGATTGCGCACCTCGGTATCTTGAAAAGCCCGGTCCGTAAAGCTACTGTAAGCAGGGGTGTTTAAAAAATCGGTCGTCGAACGGCGTGCCGAAAATTGAAACGCGATATGCTCTTTAATGGGGAATTGACCGAAAATATCACCGCTGATAAAACTTATTCCAGCTCCACCGGTAAACAAACCGTCCATATTATTTTTTGTTTCCATACTGATGACACTGCTTACGCCATCCCCATATTGTGAAGGGGTTCCGTTTTTATAAACGGTTACTTTGTCTGTCAAATAGGGATTGAAAGCAGAAATCAAACCAAAAAAATGACCGGATTGGTACATTTTAATCCCATTCCATAAAATAAGGTTTTGATCATTGGTCCCCCCTCGCACATTAATGTCTGAAACGGTTTCATCAATACTCTTGATGCCTGGCAAAGCTTGAACGCTTTGAAGCACATCTGGCTCGATGAGACCGGGCAAGACACCCAGTTCACCAGTATTAAGTGTGATACTTGCATCTTGTTGCTTCGTAATGCCCGACGTTAAAAATTCGTAAACCGTGACCTCTTTTAGTTTTTGAAAATTCTGGGCCAGCAATAATTTAGGGCAATCGTCGGATTCTGCCAGGCCCTCAATGGCGATATACTTGGTAACATAGCCCAGATACCTGATTTTAAGTGAGGCTTTACGGGGTACTTGCTTTAATTCAAAATAGCCGTTGTCGTCGGTAACCAGGGCTTTACCAGAACCTAACACTTCTACGGTAGCACCTGGTATGTTATTTTCCGCATAATTATCCAAGACCTTCCCACAGATATCGACCAACCGGGTCTTGGCAATGGTATAGTATCTGTCGTCAAGTCTTTTTATCTCAAGTAGGGTCTGATTGTGAATGGCCTGTAAAATGGCATTGAGGTCATTAAAGTCGGGTACGGTTATGGAAACTTTGGAAACATCCTCATCTACGAATGAAAACTTGATATCGTATTCGTTTTCAAGTTGGGCCAAATACGATTGTAGTTCAACTTTAGCCGATTCCTGTGCATTGGTCTGACTTACGATGAACGAAAAAACAATCCCATAAAAAAGTCTTAGCAGGCTATTATGGCGTGTTCTCGGCATAAAAAAGTACGTTAGCTTCACCTAATTTATAACTAATCCGTGAAGGAATACTTATACTTTCTAACGCTATTTTTAAATCGGTGTTGCTAAACGAGCCAGTAAATAATTGCTCCACATCAATATTTTTTACTTGCACCTCAATATTATATTGCCTTTCGAGCTCTTTCAAAACAAACTTCAAGGGAATACTTGAGAAGGTACTTTCATTGTTTACCCATGATGGGGAAGTGGTGTTTGGTTTTTCGGTTGATCTTACTTTTCCATTGATCATCAAAAATGAATTTCCGGCGGGTAATTTTAGTTCTTGATTTTGGTAAGAAACACGTACCAAACCTTCGTAACAGGTGACCTCGAAAAAGCCTTCCCTATTTTCAACGTTGAACTGTGTGCCCAAAACCGTTACCTTACCGGCAGTGGTGCTAACCGTAAATTTCTTGCCTTTTGCAACTTTGAAAAAGGCTTCTCCGTTCAATTGGACGGCACGCTGCTTATCCCATTTATTTTTATGGAAAGAAACTTCGGAATCAGCGTTTAAAATCACCTCTGAATTGTCAGGCAACATCACTTCGGTACGTTCTGCCAATGTCGTGGAAAACGTGGTATCCAAGGTATTCAGGTAAAAATAAGAACCTGCCAATAGTATCGCAATTACCGCAGCGATTTTTAAGAATTGCTTGTAAGGATGCAATGGGCGTACCTTGGTTTCAGTGGTGAATTGACGTCCCTTAAAGGTATTCCATGCCCCCTCCATATCAAATTCAGGGGCTTCCAAAGTATTTGATGCCTCTAGAATCCTCATATAGGAAGCATATTCATCAGACTTTTTGAATTCCGATAATTCAGCCTCAGAGAGTTCATTATTGAGCCACTTTGCCAGATAATCCTCTTGCATGATTTCTATACGTTATGCTATTGTAACAACTTAAGTTTCTAAAACCCTACTTTTTTATATGGAGCCCAAACCCAAAGTGTCTAATTCTTTTTTTTTGCCTAACACCTAACACCTAACACCTAACACCTAACACCTAACACCTAACACCTAACACCTAACACCTAACACCTAACACCTAACACCTAACACTCATCACTATATCCCCTCTATCTTATCACGAAGTGCCTTTAAGGCCAAATGCATCCGTTTTTCAATGGCTTTGATGCTTACACCTTCCATTTCAGCGATTTCGGCATATTTTTTTCCATCAATCCTATTGAGAAGAAAAGTGGTACGCTGGTTTTCTGGCAAGGCATTGATCGCTTCGTCCAATCTCTTTTGAAATTCTTTTTCTTCCAAAACGAATTCCGGGGACTCATTTGAGACGGTATTCGAATGTCTGTCCGCATGCTTTAACCTTACTTTTTCAGCTTTCAGTACATTGAGGTACAGGTTGTTCGCAACGGTATACAAATACGATTTTGCTTTTTCAGGGGTTACCTTGGCACAGTTCTCCCAAAGTTTGACAAACGCTTCTTGAACGGCATCATGCGCTTTTTCTTCATTTCCATATTTATAATATATGTAATTGAAGATCGTTTTTGAATTGGACTCAAAAACGGAACTGAAGGTTTTCTCTTCACAAACATTATTCATGTATGCTTATTTCCTTGGTTGCCCTAAAGATATTTTAAAAAAAATTAAAAATCAGGTAGGGTTTTACTCTGACCGATTGTTTTAGGGTTGAATAAACAAAAAATCCAAATCGTTATGAAAAATTTTAAAAATATAGTTTATATGGGCCTTGTCCTTTTCGGATTAGTGCTCAACTCGTGTCAAGAAGAGTTTGAAGAAGTGGGTGGTGCTGAGGAGCAACAGACCTTTATGGCAGGTTCAAGTACTTCTGAACTGATAGTAAAGACTTCTTTAAACGATGGTTCTTTTGATAATATCGTTGATGGTGCCAGTTGTATCGCGGTGCAATTTCCATATACGGTTGACGTTGCCGGAATTCAAATAACCATTGATAGTATTGAAGATTTAGAATTGATCGAAGAAATCTATGATGAGTTTGATGACGATGAAGACATTCTTGATTTTGTTTTTCCAATCACGATTATTCTGGCCGATTTCACTGAAGTGGTCATCGAGAACAAAGAAGCGCTTCGAGAACTTGCCGCCGAATGTACCGAAGGTGGTGATGACGATGATATTGAGTGTATTGATTTCGTATACCCCATAACTTTGTTCACTTTTGATATTAATGAGCAAGAAACTGGAAATTTTAGGATCAATAGTGATCGTGAGTTGAGGCTTTTCTTCAAAGATTTGGATGATGATGATTTGATAAGTATTGATTTTCCGGTAACCCTTGTAAAAGCTGACGGAACTGAAATCGTTGTCAATAACAATGCTGAGTTGGCCACTGCTCTAGAAATGGCAAAAGACGAATGCGATGAGGATGATGATGATGACTTCAATGATGACGATTTCTCGAAAGAGCGATTGGATGCCTATTTAGTCGAATGTCCATGGGAAGTAAGGGAGGTAAAGCGCGATGGTATGGATCAGACCGATCAATATTTAGAATATCTAATGACCTTCACCGAAGATGGTGCCGTTAGCGTAAAGGATAGAATGGGCAACATGTTGACTGGTGAGTGGTCAACAAGGGTTTCGGATCGTGGTGTTCTTCTTACGCTAGAGTTTGATGTTTTGGTTGATTTTAATTTAGAGTGGGTAGTCTATGAAATTGATGAGCACAAGATAAAGTTATATGCCGACGATGGTAACAAGATCATCTTGAGACAGCACTGCGCCGACGGTGATGGCGATGATGACAATGGAGATGATAATGGTGGGGATGATAATGGTATCATTAGCATCGAAACGTTGATCAATACCTTGACCGAATGTGAGTGGATCATAAAAGACCTCGAAGTTCAAAATGAAGAAGTACAACGCTTATTGGGTTATGAATTCATTTTCAATGAAGATGGCAGTGTTAGTTTAGGTGACGGCATCACGACCTTTGATGGTGTTTGGGAAGTAGGTTCGAACGAAGCTGGGGATCGTACATTGTTTATAGAGATTATGATGGAAACTGCAGTAAGCCTAGAATGGCCGCTTGTTGAAATTGAAGGTTCAAGTATTGTAGATACGACCCGAATTACATTAAAAGACGAGCAGATCGGATATAAGATGGTCTTGCAAAAAGTTTGTGATGACAATGCTGGCGATGACGATGTAAGCGAAATCAGGAACATTATGTTAGGTGGGCTTTGGAACGTGGCCTTATTTGAAGACGAAGGTGTTGATGAAACCGATGATTATGCAGGGATGGATTTCGGATTCTCGATGTTCAACCAGGTTGAGGTTTCAATCAATGACGATCCTATCACGGCCGGAGTATGGAGGGTGTTGAGGGATACCGATGGCAACCTTAAGTTCTTTTTAAACCTTGGTGATGATGAAACCTTTAGCGACCTTACCGAAGCATGGTATATTGGTGAGGTAACGGCCGATCGAATAGAATTGATTTACGAAGATGAAAATGTCAACTTTGACAAATTGGTCTTCGAGAAAAAAATGTAACCCTTTTTTGCCCCACATTTTTGAAAAGGACAGCTTGCCCCAAAGCTGTCCTTTTTTTGTTTGTGAAATGAAATCTTTCAAATGCTGATTTTATGTTTTCCCGCAACATGTGAATCCATAGGTATTTCTTAAATTTGTGCTTCTTCATAAATGATGGTTGCCCATGTTTGATAATTTAAGTGAAAAACTCGATAAGGCCTTACATGTACTGAAAGGTCATGGTCAGATTACAGAGATCAATGTTGCTGAAACTTTAAAGGAAGTTAGGCGTGCCTTACTTGATGCCGATGTCAACTTTAAAATAGCCAAAGAGTTTACCAATACGGTAAAAGAAAAGGCTTTGGGTCAAAATGTATTGACCAACCTACAACCTGGCCAATTGATGGTGAAGATTGTCAAAGATGAGTTGACTACCCTAATGGGTGGCGATGCCGAAGAACTTAATTTGACCGGTGACCCATCCGTAATCTTAATGTCTGGTCTTCAGGGTTCTGGTAAAACCACTTTTTCTGGTAAACTGGCCAATTTCTTAAAAAATAAGAAGACTAAAAAAGCGCTTTTGGTAGCTTGTGACGTATATCGTCCTGCTGCAATTGACCAGTTGCACGTAGTTGGTGAACAAATAGGGGTCGAGGTATACTCTGATAGGGATAACAATGATCCCGTGGCCATTGCAAAAGCTGGGGTTGCCCATGCCAAAACGATTGGGGCCAACGTGGTCATTATCGATACTGCGGGTCGTTTGGCCGTAGATCAACAGATGATGGATGAAATTTCTGATATCCATAAGGCTATCGCTCCACAAGAAACGCTATTTGTTGTCGATTCCATGACGGGTCAAGATGCCGTAAACACTGCGAAAGCCTTTAACGATGTCTTGAATTTTGATGGTGTCATTCTTACGAAATTGGATGGTGATACCCGTGGTGGTGCCGCGATATCGATTAAATCGGTAGTGGACAAACCCATAAAGTTCATTGGTACCGGTGAAAAGATGGAGGCCATTGATGTTTTCTATCCCTCCCGTATGGCAGACCGTATTTTGGGTATGGGTGATGTGGTGTCTTTGGTCGAGCGTGCACAAGAACAGTTTGATGAAGAACAGGCCCGCAAAATACAAAAGAAGATTGCCAAGAATAAGTTCGGATTTGATGATTTTCTGAGCCAGATCCAACAAATCAAGAAGATGGGCAATATGAAAGATCTGATGGGGATGATCCCCGGTATGGGTAAGGCCTTAAAAGGATTGGATATTGATGATGATGCCTTTAAGCATATCGAGGCCATTATCCACTCCATGACCCCTGATGAACGTTCGAATCCCTCGAAGTTGAACTCTAGTAGAAAAAAACGTATTGCGAAGGGGAGCGGACGTACCATTCAAGATGTAAACCAACTCTTGAAACAGTTTGAGCAAATGAGCAAAATGATGAAAATGATGCAAGGTGGTGGCGGTAAGCGAATGATGCAGATGATGCAGAATATGAGGTAGATGTATTGTTCAAGGTTTAAAGATCAAGGTTTGTAGAATGGGTAAGATTGAATCTTTTGAGGATATCGAAGCATGGCAAATGGCAAGAGAGGTTTGTAATGATATTTACGATTTGATACAAACCACCCCCTTGGGCAAGAATTATGCATTGAGAGATCAGATGGATAGATGTTCTGGATCTGTAATGGATAATATTGCCGAAGGTTTTGAGAGAAATGGCAATAAAGAGTTCATTCAATTTTTGAGCATTGCCAAGGCTTCATGTGGTGAGTTGCGTTCACAGCTTTACAGAACGTATGATAGAAAATATATAGACGAGCCTACCCTCCAGGTTCTAAGACAAAAAGTACTAGTAGTGAGCAAAAAGATAAGTGCTTTTATTACCTATTTGTCAAAGTCCGAGTTCAAGGGAGTCAAGTATAAAAATAGGACATAAGCCTTGAACCTTAAACATTGAAACCTTGAACCTTAAAAATTGAAAGCAATGAACATACTTGACGGAAAGAAAGTATCGAACGATATCAAAGATGAAATAGCCGTTCAGGTTTCCAAAATGAAGGAACGGGGCGAGAAAGTCCCACATTTAGCGGCTGTTCTGGTCGGCAACGACGGGGCAAGTTTAACTTATGTGGGCAGTAAGGTAAGGTCCTGTAAAAAAATAGGTTTTGAGTCGACTTTGATCCATCTTCCTGAAGAAACCACCGAAGAAGAGTTGTTGGCACAAGTCGTCTCCCTGAACATGAATTCAGATATTGATGGGTATATCGTACAATTGCCATTGCCCAAGCATATAGATGAACAAAAGGTATTGATGGCCGTGGACCCCGATAAGGATGTAGATGGCTTCCATCCAACCAATTTTGGTAAAATGGCCTTGGATATGGATTCTTTCATACCAGCGACCCCCTTTGGCATCATGGAACTATTACGACGCTATAATGTGGATACCGAAGGGAAACATACCGTGGTAATCGGCAGGAGCCATATAGTAGGGCGACCCATTAGTATTTTAATGAGCCAAAAGGGAAAAGCGGCGAACTCCACCGTTACGTTGACCCACAGTAGGACAAAAGACCTGACCACTTTTACCAAAGATGCCGATATCGTGGTATCCGCATTAGGGGTTCCAGATTTTTTAAAGGCGAACATGGTCAAAGAAGGAGTGGTTATCATCGATGTCGGTATCACCAGGGTTGCAGATGAAACAAAAGCCAAAGGATATTACATCACCGGCGATGTTGATTTTGATGAAGTAAGTCAAAAGGCTTCTTACATCACCCCAGTACCCGGTGGGGTCGGCCCCATGACCATTGCCATGCTGCTCAAGAATACCCTGATTGCCAGAGAGCGGCATAGGGCAGGGAATTAGGCCTAATCTTCTTTTTGGGTTTCCTCTTCTGGGGTCAAGATTTCCACATCTTGGTCTCCCTCATCATTCGTACAGCTCGACATGGCCATAGAAGAAAAAAGGAGCGCGATAAGTAGTAGTAGTGTTTTCATTCCAGATTATTTTAGAATCGTTTTTTTTGGGACTATAATGGATATAACGCTTAACTTCAATGTCTTATTATATCATTTGGCAAAGGTAAATTGACTATCTTTTTGGTTCAAATATGTAACCAATCATGAGAATTCCATTTTTAATTTGTTCCCTAACAGTGGCTTTATTGTTTTCCTGTGAGCCAGTCATCAAAAGAAGTACTACGTTTAACGTTTCCTTTTCAAAAGATGCCAGTTCAAAAACACTGGATGGCCGTTTGCTCTTAATGTTGGCTACCAATGATGAAAAAGAACCGCGATTTCAGATTAATTCTGGCTTGACGACCCAATTGATTTTTGGCATGGACGTGGAATCAATGAAACCTGGGGACGAAATGGTATTTGATGACACCGTATTTGGATTCCCTTATTCAAGTTTGGCTGACGTACCGCCTGGGGATTATTATGTTCAAGCCCTATTGCATACGTATGAGACTTTTGATTTGGCTACAGGGCATACCGTAAAACTGCCAATGGATAATGGTGAGGGACAACAATGGAATCGTTCACCTGGTAATTTGTATAGTGAGCCATTTAAGATTACGATTAATGAAAATGGGGCAAATGACATTGCGGTTTCCATGGATACTATGATTCCGCCCATTGAAGAGCCTGAAGATACCCAATGGATCAAACACATCAAGATCAAGTCAGAAAAACTATCCGAATTCTGGGGAAGGGATATGTACCTCGGTGCCCATGTACTCTTGCCAAAAGGTTTTGAAGACCATCCAGAGGCCAAATATCCCCTAATGATTTTTCATGGTCATTTTCCAGATAATTTTGGGGGTTTTCGAACCACGCCACCCGACCCTGATACCAAACCCGAATATTCGGCCCGTTTTGACGTGGAGGGCTACAATATCATACAACAGCAAGAAGCCCATGATTTCTACAAGCGATGGAACGAACCTGACTTTCCTCGATTCTTGATTGTCGAAATACAGCATCCCACCCCGTATTATGACGACTCTTATGCCGTAAACTCAGCGAGTCAAGGACCTTATGGAGATGCCATCACTTATGAATTGATTCCTCATATCGAAAAAGAGTTCCGCGGTATGGGCGAGGGCTGGTCACGCTTTTTGTACGGTGGTTCGACCGGGGGTTGGGAAGCTTTGGCTGTTCAGGTCAAATATCCTGAGGAATACAATAGTTGTTTTGCCGCCTGCCCCGATCCCATTGACTTTAGGGCCTATTGTTTGACGAATATTTATGAGGATAAGAATGCCTACTATTACGATAGTGGGCATAAGCAACTCGAAGTGCCTGCACACCGTGATTATTTGGGTGATATTACCTCAACCATTAAAGATGAAAACCATCTGGAACTGGTGCTTGGCACAAAATCAAGATCAGGCCAACAATGGGATATTTGGGAGGCAACCTATTCCCCGCAAAACTCAGAGGGGTATCCTGAGCGAATTTGGGATAAAAGCACCGGCGATATCAATGCTGAGGTCGCCAATTACTGGAAAGAGAACTTTGATCTACGTCACATTTTAGAACGGGATTGGGATAAGTTGGGTGCTAACCTAAAAGGTAAAATCCATATCTACTGTGGTGATATGGACAATTATTATTTGAACAATGCCGTATATCTTATGGAAGATTTTTTAGAAAGTACTACAGACCCTTATTATGATGGTGAAGTGTTGTACGGTGACCGTGCCGAACATTGTTGGAACGGTGACCCTGACCAACCCAACCATATTTCAAGGTTGCGGTACAACAGCATGTATGTGCCCAAAATCATGAAACGCATTGCAGAAAGTGCTCCTAAAGATGCTGATGTAACCAGTTGGAGGTATCGATAAGCTATTTTGTTACCATGTCATACTGAGCACAGTCGAGGTGTTTTAATGTAGCACTGGAAATTTATAGAATGTCGGTTACCGAATCGCAAGATCACGAAACCATCTGTGGAAATCGTTATGAAAGACGCCCGTGTGACCCATTGGGGTTATCGATAATCAGTTTTATAACCAGGTCATGCTGAGCGCAGTCGAAGTGTTTTAAATGCATCACTGGAAATTTACGGAATGTCGGCTACCGAATCTCAAAATCACGAAACTTTCTTTGGAAATTGTTATGAAAGCCGCCCGTATCACCAATTGGGGTTATCGATGATCAATTTATAATCATGTCATACTGAGCGAAGTCGAAGTGTTTTAATGCAGTACTGGAAATTTACGGAATGTCGGCTACCGAATCGCAAGATCACGAAACCATCTGTGGAAATTGTGATGAAAGACGCCCGTGTGACCCATTGGGGCTATCGATAATCAGTTTTATAACCATGTCATGCTGAGCGCAGTCGAAGTGTTTTAATGCAGCACTGGAAATTTACGGAATGTCGGCTACCGAATCGCAAGATCACGAAACCTTCTGTGGAAATTGTTATGAAAGACGCCCGTATCACCAATTGGGGTTATCGATAATCAATTTATAATCATGTCATACTGAGCACAGTCGAGGTGTTTTAATGCAGCACTGGAAATTTACGGAATGTCGGCTACCGAATCGCAAGATCACGAAACCATCTGTGGAAATTGTTATGAAAGACGCCCGTATCACCAATTGGGGTTATCGATAATCAATTTATAATCATGTCACACTGAGCGCAGTCGAAGTGTTTTTTGCAGTACTGAAATCTTATAAAATGACATAATCACAAATGAAACACATCATAGATACTAACATAGTTCGTGTTTGCTTTGTGGTATTCGGTAGGCCTTTGCTTATTTTATATTAAGAAGGTAGTGCATCGTGTTGGTTATTTTGCAAACAACTGCCCCATATCTTTAAAAGCCTTAAACTCTAAAGCATTGCCCGCGGGGTCTAAAAAGAACATGGTGGCCTGTTCCCCGACTTCCCCTTTAAATCGCACATAAGGTTCGATTACGAATTCAACTCCTTTTGATTGTAGCGCTGTAGCAAACGATTCAAAGGTTTCCCAAGGCAGAACAACTCCATAATGGGGTACGGGAACATTTTTACCGTCTACCGCATTAGTATGCAAATCCTCTTCACCCTTCGGTTTATAATGAATCACGACTTGATGCCCAAATACGTTGAAATCGACCCAATGGTCACTGGATCGCCCTTCTTCACAGCCCAAAACATCGCGATAAAAAGTGCGGCATTCAGCAAGGTTATGGACGGGGATGGCGACATGGAAAGGGGTAATGTTATTCATAGATCTAAAAATAGTGAAAATGTCCGTTAAGGGAACTTTATCGAACATCTTTAGTTAGTCTCGTGAATGGATTTTTAATTTTTAACCGGTATAGGTCTAGAAATCCCAATATCCGTATCTTATTTTCAGCTATCATCAATACTCAAACAATCCGTAAGGCGACACCTTAAAGTAGACCTATTTCAGCTAAGGTGATCAGCGTCGCAAAAGTTACCCAAGGAATAATGGGAAAGATCAACCATGCCGCGGTTTTGGATTGCTTAAGAATACGGTAAAAAACATATGAAGCTATAAAAATAGTAAACACATTTCCTATTAACCCACCAAGTACGCTACCGATGGCCAACGAATAGAACGGATATAGCAGACAAGAAATGATGAGGGCATCAACAAACACCCGATTTGACCTCAACAAATGATCTTCTGATTTTCCCACAATCCATCGAGATACGGCCAATGCTATAAACCAGATGGTCCAAACCAGCCCTACGACCCATCCCGGGGGTGCAAATGAAGGCGTATGTATCGGGTTTTCAGATGAGTTGGTACTCCATTCTAGACTGAAAATCAGGCCGTTTATCAAAATGACACTGCCGACTACTAAAAGTAGATTAAAAATGAGTGAACGTCCGTTAGGTTTGTGGAATAGTATCGTCATAGACTTATTTTTAAGTTCAATAGTAATTTCAATTTTGCGAATCTTTCTAGTTCATATCCTCCCGGGGATTTTTTTTCATTTTCTTTTGAGAGATTCGTTCGGACTAATGATGTTAAAAATGTAAGTTAATTAAAAATTTCCAATACTATTTAGGGCCTTTGTAGTCTTCCCTAAAAGTGAAGACTTCCTTGTTTTTGTGTGTAACTTCTAATGCATGAGTAGTAGCGGATTTCAACTCACGAACCTTTCGGTTTTGCACTGACCTTTGTTTAATATTTATACTTTCGTTTTATCACTTAAACGCTATTACCCATACACCGCGTTAGCAAGTGTTCTTATTTCAATTCGATGCTTAGGCGATTGAATTTATCAAAATAATCTACATTTAATTCTTCAAGCTCTTCATAGGTAACCACCCCGATTCCAATATACATTCGATTAAGGTCACTTGAAAATTTTTCTTTCATTTCAAGCTTTTCTTCTTTCCTCCCTGCTAGTAAAATATGGTCAAAGTTTTCTGTCTTATAACCTAATTTAGATTCTATTTCTGGCATATTTTCTTTATTGCCAGAATACTCTTTATATCTCCAAACTTGTTCTAAGTGAGATATATAGTTACTGCTCAATTGAGGTCTTTTCGTTTTCTTTTTGACATAAAAAGTAACGTCTTCTTTTTTTACCTCGAAAAACGTTGTTTTTAAAAACTCGGGAAACTCTGTTTTAAGGATATAATCACATTCTTCATTAGTTTTCCCATTCAAATCATATAAATTTTTCTCGTATTCGAAATCAACATATGCATCTCTTAAAAGAATCATTTTATTCTGATTGAAAAAATCGTGTAGTATTGTACGTTCATTATTTTTTCTATCATATTTGATATGGTTATTATAGGTTGAGTTAAATTCTAAAATTGATTGTTCTATTTCTCTTCTATTTATTATCAACCAATCGTAAACTAATGGTGTTGGTAGCTTGATGAATTCTTCGGATACGATTAAGGTTTTAAGTAAGAAGTAACTTTCAGAATTTTTGCTTATTCGATTTTTGTAATGAGTTTTATAAAAAGTTGATTCTTGGAAATTATGAGTGTTCTTATTTAAAATTTCCAGGTTTTCTAAATCGGTTACTAATCTTTTTCGCCAAGTCCTTATTGTATTTTCAAATTCGGCAATAAACTTATCGTGCTGTCCTTCCTTATTCTTTTTAATAATAGCTTGCCAACCTTCTACTGAAATTGTTCCTCTTGTTTCTATGTCAGTATATAGTATGACTGGAATAGAACTAATCCTAAAATTGCCTTTTGAATAAGAGGTTTTAAATCCATTTCTAAATCTTAAAATTTTGGAAGCTTGTAAGATATCATTATGTTCTGCTGATGATTCATTGGTGATTATTGCATCAATGTGAAGTTTTTTATTTTCTAGTTGTTCAATTATAAATGATTTGGTTTTCTCGAATGAATAGCAAAAGATTAATTCATTTTCTTCGTAACCATAATTTTTGAAAATATTCTTATACGTATCTTCAGATGATTTAAAGTCGTTGATTAATATTTTCATTTTTTGCTGAAATGCTTGCTAATGGTCTCGTCTATGATAAGTGCGGCGCAGAAATCCATCGGATTTCCAGCTACGTACTAGGCAAAAGCTTATGGTTTAGTATTTTTCTTTTTTTTGGTCAAATGCAAAATCCCAAAGATTTTGCTGACTTCATAAATATACACAGACCTTTAGATTTTGCCCTGAAGTCTGCATTATACTTAAGCATTGTTAGCACCAGTTTTTATATCCTATTTTTTAACTCCTCTATTATTTCAAATGGTATATGGTATGCATTAAACGTAAGTGTTTTTCCGGTTTTTTTAAAGCTATTCATAACTTTAATATCGTTGGATTTGGTTTTATAGCTACCTACTCGTTCCTCTAAATTGGAAATTGCTTTGAGAATCTGTTCTTTTTGAATATTTATCACATGCCTTTGTATGTTAATAATTGAAATAGATACATCATAGATTAGGGGTTTTAAATCAATATTTTCTGTCAATTCGCATATATCATTGTAAACAATACTTCCCAGCAGATTTTTTTCTTTTTTTATCAAATCTATGTCTATTAACAATTGAATACTACCTAAAGTTTTTCCTGGAACATCAATAAATTTTTCTGCCTGTAGGACTAGTCCTTGTAATGGAAAACCTAAATGAATCGAATAATTTCTTAGTTTAATTAAAAAACGATAGGCAAAACAATTATCAAATTCTTGACTTGTAAGTTTTAGAAAACTGCTTGCCTCATCAGAGTGTTTTCCATATTTTCTTTTCAAATATGATTCCCCATTATCCAGGAAGAATTTGAATGACGATAAAAAGTTTAAGATTACTTGATTTGCTTTTAGTAATAAATCGGGATGATGTAGAATTTTCAAGTCAGCCCTATCCGTTGAAATATCCGTTATTTTCTCTAAAAATGAGGAATAGTCTTTGAGATTTAGTTGAAGGTTTTTGAAAATAACAAATTGAGTATAAACATGTTTTAATATTTCAGAATCTTCTCTTAATTTATCAAAATATTCTTGGTCAATTTCTTTTATATCTTCAAATTTTCTATTCTCGAAAGTTGATATTTTAATCAAATTTTATTTTTTCAAATTGGTGCCAACAACTGAATATAGTTACTAGCAACTATATTCAAATTATATGTGCCTTAAAAATAAATGAATATAGACTGCTTAACAATTCATTACGCTAAAAAAGCGATGATTTGTTCATTTACCGCTTCTTGGTGCATGGAATGCCCAAGCCCTTTGGTAGCCACCAATTGGCTGCCTTTCCAGTGTTCATGAACCCTTTTTGAGGCTGAAAAAGGTACTTGTAGGTCATATTCGTCATGAAACAACAGGCCCTTTTTGGTATTGTTGGCCACAAACCGTGCGCTTGAAAATTCATGAAAGTGAAAACCCAACCATTCTTTTAACCTTTTGTCCATGGCCGCCCTGACCCTGTTATTGAATCGTAGCAGTTTTTGGTAATGGTCCATAAATTGGGAGAACTCGCAAGGGGAACCCACGGTCACGATTTTTTCTACCGTTGATTCAGGGTTTTTAAAATGGTCGTACAATATCGTCATGCCACCAACGGAGTGGGCAACCACATATTTAGGGCGATATTTATCGAGCATATGACGTGATGACAGCGAGTATAAGGGTACATGAAGGCGTTTGCCAGAAGAATACCCGTGGGCGGGAGCGTCAAACGCAATGATGTTAAAGTTATTCTCTTTGAGTTTTTTAATAAGGTTTCGCCATCGGTAGGTGTTGCTTTCCCAACCGTGCATTAAAAGCACCGTGTCCCCGGTTCCTTCCCATTGGTACGATTGTACCTGGTGTTCACCGACGATTTCAACCTCATGTTTTGCAGCGTCTAAAAACGCTTTTTGAACAGGTAAGACCTTTCCTTTTCGAATCGTACAGAAAACATCAAAAGCCTTAATGGCCGTTGCCCGTGGATTAAAAAGGACTTGAATATTGAAAAGTTTACCATAGGCAAGCGGAACGATTTTGGCAAGTATTTTTTTCATAAGGTTACTTTTTGTAACTTACTCTTTAAAGGAAACTAAAAATACATATTCTTTTTTAGGAAAAAAAGAAGTTACCCGCACAAAACCTGATGTCTCTATGGAAACCGTTACTGATAATCAAAAAGATAGGACAATAAAAAAGCTCGAAAAAATGTTCGGGCATCTTGATTACAAACATCCGCCAGAACTTTGCCCTGTTAGGGATATTATGTCGGTGGCCTCGGATCAATGGAGCGTCTTGATCATCTTATGGCTTGGTTATTTTCCGGTTTTACGTTTCAATAAATTGAAAAAGTTTGTGTACGGTATCTCAAACAAGGTGTTGAGTCAACGATTGAAAGTTTTAGAGGCCGATGGTTATATTTTGCGAAAAGCCTATGCCGAAGTTCCCATACGGGTCGAATATAGCCTAACGGAGTTTGGACAGAACTATGTGGAAAAACTATTGGAATTGACCGAATGGATGCATCTCAATAGCCCGAAGGTGATAGCGAATAGAAGTAAATATGGAAACATAGAAAATATGTAGTTCACCGTTTTACCGAATTCCAAATGTCTAGGTGCATTTTCCATTGATCATTTTCTTTTTTCCAAACAACGACATACTTGCCCTGCCATTCATTAATTTGTCCGTCTGGGTTTTGCGTTTTTCCTTCATACACTCCATAATCATGTGCATACTCACCAAAGAATTTCACTTCTTTTGACGTGATTTTATGGTGTACGGTTTTGTACCCATTATTTTTTGGGGTCCAGTATTTTTCAAGTTTGGGTCCCTCTAAAATAGGTCTGTTGTTGGGGAAAATTTTCGCATCAGCGGTGTAACTATCCATGATACCATCAATATCCCCAGACATGACCGCTTGCGAAAATTGGTTGGAGGCTGCTATGATTTCTTGCTTATCGCCTTGTTGCGGTTTCTTCTGGTTTGAGCAGTCTATTTTCCAAAATGGGAATGCGACAGTTTCGGTTTTGTCTACCCATTCGCCAACCCATTTATACCCATTTTCATTGATATCATAAAAGGTCAATCTAGAAAAGCCATCGGTTCCGTTGGGGGCTTTTTGTTCTTTGTACAGTACGATTTTACCTTCTTCCGTTTTGACGCCTTCCCAGGTAGCTAATCGGGGCGTGGGCGTGCCAGAACTATAATAATGCACGTACCATTTGGTACTGTCGGCGATGAACTGACGTATACTGCCCGAATGACGCCCATCGGCTTTAAGGGTCTCATCTTGAATGCCCATGCCGTTCATAATGTATTTGAACTTCCAAACCATATCGACAGGTTCTGCCCATGTTTGATCTGGGTTTCGAGATTGCGACTTACAGTTGCAGGTGCCAATTAGGGGGGCGAAATCGGTAATTTGTTCAGGGGCATCCGGATTTGGAAGTCCGTAAGGATTTTCAAAAGATGGCTCAAAATCGTATTGGGCCAAAACAAAACTCGGCAGCAAAACTGCGATGGTAATGAGTTGAATGACGATTTTCATGGTATTGGTCGTGGTTAACTATTCTTGAAATTAGGGAAAACCTATCAATAAAAAGCACTGGTTATGAACAAATTAACGAATCAGTCTTCTCTGTGAACAGTATCCATACTGAATGCAGGCATGCAAATAGCGAGGTATTCACATTCTTCTTCAAAAGGGTTTGAATATTGCACCCTTGTACCCTTGTGGATTTTTATGGATTGCCCTGCTTTTAATACCACTTTCTCACCATCAACGAGAAATTGTTTTTGACCTTTAATGATAAAAGTGAACTCGTCAAATTCTGGGGTTTGAAACGGTTCGCTCCATCCCGCTGGTGCCTTCATATGGGCAATACTGATGTTGGCATTACCGTCCGTTGCCAAACCAAAGTGTTCTGCTATGTATTTACCATCTTCGGTAGGAACGACAAAAGGTGATTTTTGAAGGATATAATTCTTCATTTCTTTATTTTACCAACAACCAACAACCAACAACCAACAACCAACAACCAACTCAATCCCACCCAAGCATCAAATACTTGATTTTTGCTTCATCAGGTATTTGAACCGCTTCAATTTTAGTAGTGGTATACCGTAAACTGGATGGCAATTCAGATTTGTCTATGGTAAAATAAAGATTGCTCTCTTTTGGAAATACCACAATACTGTTAAAAGTCGTGACAATCTTTTTAATTGCGTAGTTTTCTTGAATGTCTTTAAAGGTGCTATTGAGTGAGATCCCTTTTTCAGAGGTATATCTAGAATCTAGAATCTGCACATTCTCAAAGGTCTGTATGCTATCTGTATTTGGGGTAAGTCTTAGAAGCGGCCGCCCACCTTTTTCAAAGATTTGGATCTTTTTGGTCGAGGCCCCGATTTTAGTGGACAGCGTATCCTTAAGTATGGAATCCGCACTAAACATGTCCTCTAGCCTAGAAACAGGGGTATCTCTCCGCAAGGGGCCAACACTATTTTCTGTGATTTGAAAAGTGGTATCCTTCTCAGTGCACGAACTGCAAAAAATAAGGGTAAAACTTGCAATGGTCAAGTATATTTTTTTCATTTATCTAACATCTAACATCTAACATCTAACATCTAACATCTAACATCTAACATCTAACATCTAACATCTAACATCTAACATCTAACATCCAACATCCAACATCCAATATCCAATATCCAACATCCAACAACTAACGAATCACTTTTTTCAAAACCCCCAATACCCCGCGTATAAAGGTAGCGCTTGTCAATACTTTGACCACTGGGTTCATTCGGGTACTTTTACGCCGTGTGGTCGTTCTTTGTGAACGTGAGGCGGTTTTTTCTTTGGCTGCTTCTTTTTCAGCCTTTTCAATTTTTTCATTTAAGATTTCATAGGCGCTTTCCCTATCGATTTCCTCGTTGTACTTTTTAATAAGTTTTGAGCTTTCAAGGGTTTCTTCGAGTTCTGTTTTGGTCAACACGTCCATACGGCTCATTGGGGCCCGAAGCATGGTAGCGGCCAGTGGTGTTGGGCGACCTTTTTCATCTAAAGCCGAAATCAGGGCCTCACCGATACCCAATGAGGTCAACACTTCTTTGGTGTCATAAAATTCTGAATCAGGATAATTCTCAGCGGTCAGCTTAATGGCCTTTCGGTCTTTGGCCGTGAAAGCGCGAAGGGCATGTTGTACTTTTAAGCCTAATTGGGATAACACCGCATCGGGCACATCAGTTGGGTTTTGAGTGACAAAGTACAATCCGATACCCTTAGACCGAATGAGTTTTACGATACTCTCTATTTGGTCTAACAAGGCTTTTGAAGCTTCTTTAAAGATCAAATGGGCCTCATCAATGAACAAGATAAGTTCAGGGCGGTCACTATCACCCTGTTCGGGAAAAGTAGAGTAGATTTCAGCGAGCAGACTAAGCATGAAGGTAGAGAATAACTTTGGTTTGTCTTGAATATCCGTAAGGCGAATGATGTTGATATAGCCCCTGCCATTTTCATCTATTCGTACCAAATCTTCAACGTCAAAAGATTTTTCCCCAAAAAATAGGTCTGCCCCCTGTTGTTCCAGTTCAATTATTTTTCGAAGTATGGTTCCCGTTGAACTGGTAGAAATTCGACCATATTCCGCTTGAAATTCCTTTTTGCCCTCGCCTGTTGCGTATTGTAGTACCTTTTTAAAGTCCTTCAGGTCGAGTAGGGGTAATTTATTGTCATCACAGTATTTAAAGACCACGGCGACGATACCTTCTTGTGTGACCGTTAAATCCAATATACGAGAGAGCAATACCGGGCCAAATTCTGAGACCGTAGCCCTTAGCCGAACCCCATTTTGTTCGGAGAGCGATAAAATTTCAACCGGAAATCCCTTAGGTTCGAACGGTAGGCCAATGGCGTTATGA
This sequence comes from Croceitalea sp. MTPC5, assembly GCF_036985505.1. Taxonomy (NCBI): domain Bacteria; kingdom Pseudomonadati; phylum Bacteroidota; class Flavobacteriia; order Flavobacteriales; family Flavobacteriaceae; genus Croceitalea; species Croceitalea sp. MTPC5. The sequence goes on along the minus strand of NZ_BTGQ01000004.1, from coordinate 392,642 downwards.
CGCTCATCTATTTTTGGATGACCCGGGCTTGCTTTCGCAATTCCGCTTAAATCCCCTTTTAAATCCATCAACAGTAAAGGAATACCCTTATCCGATAAATTTTCGGCGATTACCTGCAAGGTCTTCGTTTTGCCTGTTCCCGTCGCCCCTGCAATCAGTCCATGACGGTTTAAAGTCTTTAAAGGAACTTTGACGAAGGCGTTCGTTACGGTTTCGCCATCAACCATACCAGCACCCATGGTGATAAAGTCCCCCTTCGTGGTATACCCCTTATCAATATGGGCAAAGAATTTTTCTTTGTTGCTCATCGAATCCAATTTCCGATAAAAATAGGGTAATTTGGTAGAAGACAAAAGATTCAAGACATTCAAAAAAACGGAACCGGATATGAGAACAAAAACACTATTAGCCTTCGTATTGGTTGTTGTTGTGTTTGCCACAACCACCCATGCACAAGAAAAAACGGAAATCACATTCCACAAACCTGAGAACCCCGCTCGCGCCTCAGCGCCTTTTAGCGAAGCAGTGCAGGCTGGAAACCTGTTCTTTTTGGCAGGACAAATAGGAATGGATAGAACGGTGGGTAAACTTGCGGAAGGCGGTATAGAAGGCGAAACGGAACAAGTCATTAAGAATATAAAAGGCGTTTTAGAATATCATGGGCTTGACCTTGATAATGTGGTAAAGTGCACCGTTATTCTGAGTGATATCGATGATTTTAAGGACTTTAACGCGGTCTATGTGAAATATTTTATAAAGAAACCGGCGCGAACCACTTTTGCCGCAGCCGGTCTAGCTGCTGGGGCCAAAATTGAAATTGATGTGATTGCGGTGAAGTAGCCTTATCTTTGCACTATGGTTTTACAAGATGTGATGCACTTGGTGGACAAGGGGGAAATGTTACCCTTGATGGAGGAGTTTTACACCATTCAAGGCGAAGGTTTTCATAAGGGTACTGCTGCGTATTTTGTGCGTATCGGTGGTTGTGATGTTGGTTGCCATTGGTGTGATGTGAAGGAAAGCTGGAATGCCGAGACGCATCCTCCAACAGAAATAGGGAGTATTGTGGAAAATGCATCCCAATATTCAGATACCATAGTCGTTACGGGTGGGGAACCCTTGACTTGGGATATGGGTCCGTTGACCCAGGCCTTAAAGGCAAAAAATCTGAAAATACACATTGAGACTTCCGGAGCTTATCGGCTTACCGGAACCTGGGACTGGATTTGCCTATCCCCTAAGAAGAACAAATTGCCACAGGAAGAAATTTATGACAAAGCGCATGAGTTGAAAGTTATTGTGTACAATAAGCACGACCTTGTATTTGCCGAAGAACAGGCAAAAAAAGTCAATGAAGCATGTATACTGTATTTACAACCAGAATGGAGCGTGCGTGAGAAGGTAACACCACTGATAGTGGAGTACGTCATGCAACATCCGCAATGGAAAGTATCATTGCAGACCCATAAGTATCTGAATATTCCTTAACTGCCCGAAACCGGTCGGCCGCCATTACCTGATAGATCCAACAGACATTCCGGGTCCAAAACGGGAACCACTTGACTACCTCTTGCGGCTTGTTGTTCTAAAAGTTTAAGAATTCCCGTTCCACTTAACGAGCAAGGGGAGGTCAAGGCTTCTTTACCTATGGCACTGGCAACCCTACTTGTGGTGCCAAATTGCAATTGGGCCTGCATCAAGCAACCCGGTACATTGCAGTGGTTGGGAGCGTCAACATCTTCATGGTCATTGATCGCTACCGTACCTAAGTTGACCAAACCGAATAAATGCCCGAATTCGTGGTTAAGTGTAGCCGTTTCAATGTCAATAAGCGGTTGGGCCGAGAACCCACTGCCGCTGGCCAATATGCGAATAGTACGCTCGTAAATGACCATAGAGGTATTTCTAAAAACGGCCCCTACCGTTACCAATCCTTCATCCAAATCATCGCCATCAGATGGGGCATCCGCAAAAAAGATGTAAATCGCAAGGGTACTACCATCGTTGAATGCAGTTCTATTTTCTTGTTCAAGGTCATCTATTTCCTCAAGTGTAAAAGACTCTTCACCAGGTGAGGGAATTTCCTTATAGATAACCTCGATATCATCTTTAAACGTGTTTTCCCTTAAATAGTCTTGAAAGTTGTTCATAGCCTCCTCTGTAGGGCGAAACCCTGGGGCGAAAGTTACCTCAATCAACAACCGATCAAAATTTGTGTTTGAAAGTATGTCGTTTGCCGAAGCACCGGTAGCTAACAGGTTTTGAGATCTGTCAACTTCCTCCGGACCATCATCCGTCATGCCTATTGGATCCTCCGTACCATTGTCACTAGAACCACAGGCTACAAAAATAATCGTGAGTACAAGTAAAAATATGTGGCGTATATGCTTCATAATGTTTTTTATAAGAACGATGATTTGTACCAATCTAGTATTGTTTTAACGTGAGCCTAGATAAATAGTCGTAATGTGGACCTTCACTTACATATTCGCAGTTAAAATTATGGTTTTCTGCGCAGTTTTTTAGAGTTTGGTAATCAATATAGAGCCACTTGAATGGTTTGCTCCGTTTTCCTTTGTATTCCATTTCAAACAGTACTTCGCCATAATAGTCGCCGTTGTTGGGTATCCAGTAGCCCCCGTCGTCGTCTTGGTCATACATATAGATGATATCGCTTGAATCCAATAAAACTTGGCCATTAGGTCTGAGAAGTTTTTTAAAATGGTTCAAATAGATGTTCAGACTGTTGAGGTCACCGGCTATTCCGATACCGTTCATAAGTAGTAAAAGAGTGTCGTACTTTGGGCCCTCGTGATCGAGAACCGAACAGTTCAGCGTTTTTAATATACCACGATCCTTACAAACCTGAACTGCACCGTTTGAACGGTCAAGTGCCGTTACCTCAAATCCTTTATTTTGTAGGTATAGGCTGTGGCTTCCAGAACCACAACCAATATCCAATACCTTGCCTGAACATAGTTTCAGGGCTTTTTGCTCCAGGTCCGGCATTTCATCGAACCCTCGAAAAAGATAGGGGAGTGGCATGGTGCCTTCTTCATCCAACGAGGAGTACGTCTTGATATCTTCGCTATACATACCCTGATTAAAGTCTACTAGTGCCTCACCAATAATATCGATCATTACGAAATCATTAGACTACAAAAATGGAATAATATTTTTAGGTTTGTTTGAAATGGAACATCAATTGGAAGAATTGCCACAAAAGGCTAAAGAAAAACAGTCTGAAAATAAGAGGTTTTTTAACAAGCTTAAAAAGAAACCACCCAAGAACTTGGATTATGTGATGCAGGAACTGCATGAAGATGAATTTGAACGGACAGACTGTCTTACCTGTGCGAATTGCTGCAAAACAACGGGACCCTTGTTCACAAATGCCGATATTGAACGAATTGCCAAACACTTTAGGCAAAAACCGTCAGATTTTATAGCGCGCTATTTACGGTTGGATGAAGAAAATGATTATGTATTGCAACAAGCTCCCTGTACTTTTTTAGGGTCGGATAATTATTGTTCCATTTACGATGTTAGACCAAAAGCATGTAAGGAGTTTCCGCATACCAATCGTAAAAAGTTTCATCAAATAAGCAATCTTACTTTGAAAAACGTAGCAATTTGTCCTGCTGCTTTCAATATTGTCGAAGAAATGAAGAAGAAGATTCTTTTTTAGGAAATAGGAGCCAGGAGCCAGGAGCCAGGAGCCAGGAGCCAGGAGCCAGGAGCCAGGAGTCAGGATAACATTCAAGATAAGGATGAAATTCATAATTTCCTAACCCCTAACCCCTAACCCCTAACCCCTAACCCCTAACCCCTAACCCCTCAATTTGACATTTGCATTAGAGTTCGTATTTTAACGCTATGGAACAGCTAATGGCTTATTTTGAAAATATTCCCCCGTTACATCGAAGTCTTATTCTGGTCGGTGGTATCACTTTTTTCTGGATTTTAGAGGGCATCATGCCCCTTTTTAACGTGAAGTATAAAAAGTGGAAGCACGCCCTACCAAATTTTTTCTTTACCCTAACGACTATCGTCATAAATTTTCCATTGGCTTTTTTACTCTTGAAAACTTCGGATTGGACCATTGCCAATGATTTTGGCATCATCAATTGGTTGCCTGAAATGCCTTTATGGTTTTATGTGTTGTTAGGGGTGGTATTGCTTGATCTGATAGGGGCATACACTGCCCATTTGGTTGAGCATAAGGTGAAACCACTTTGGATGGTCCATTTAGTGCACCACTCGGATCATAATGTAGATACTACCACGGCTAACCGTCACCACCCCTTGGAAAGTCTGATTCGATATACTTTTACTTTGGTAGGGGTTTTTATTGTAGGTGCTCCGGTGGGCATCATAATGCTGTACCAAAGTTTGTCGGTGGTACTTTCTCAATTCAACCATGCAAATATCCGACTACCCAGAAAAATTGATAAAGCCCTGAGTTGGATTATCGTATCACCCGATATGCATAAGGTCCACCATCATTTTGTATTACCCTATACCGATTCCAATTACGGTAATATTTTCTCCATATGGGATCGTCTGTTTGGCACGTATATGGAATTAGCACCCGATAAAATTACGTATGGGGTTGATACTTTTCCTGATGAGAAAGAGAATAGCAGTATTTCAGGACTTCTGAGGCAACCATTTCATAAATACAGAAAACCAACTACTGGCAAATCATAAATCATTGGCGTTCTTGCGTAAGTATTTTTAGTAATTCAAGGAAAGTACTTACTTGGCTTTGTTGGGGGTATCGCGAGTGCCGGGCTGGCGGTTATTGATTTTAGGGCAACCAGGCCAAATAAAGTCCACTATTACAAAGCCTACAAAAATAAAGGGCTTTTGGTAACAATTTTGGTATGGAATCGTCTTCTGTTCAAACCAACCCAATGGATAAAATCAAAAAGAAACTCTGGGCCCAGATTTTCATCATATACACCCGGTATTTAATCGGGGGCGCTTTTGTGTTTGCCAGTTTGGTAAAAGTAATGGGTGGGCGTTTTACGGCGGAAAGCGGGGCATCGAATCCTATTGATAGTGCTTGGCATTTTTTTGAGACCCTATACGCTTCGGGGCTCTACTGGAAGTTTATAGGTGTGGCCCAGCTAGTATCAGGGTTTCTCTTAATGACGCAGCGCTATTCCAAACTTGCGGCATTGGTCAACTTGCCCATAATATTGAATATTTTCATGATTACGCTGTCATATTATTTTGCGTTTACCCCGGTCATTACAGGGTTAATGTTGCTTGCGAATATTCTTCTAATCGTTTGGGAATGGAATGAGCTTAAAATCATTTTTAATCTTAGGCCAACACTGACCCATGAAAAATTAATGGAAAACGATAAGCTATGGTCATTATTTGGGTTGGTCCTTTTTGTTCAAACACTATTTTGCAAGCTATTTTTAGGTGAAGAAAATGCAATATTCTGGCTTTTGTCTTTTCCCTTGCTAGGTTTGCTCGCCCTTGTTCTCGGTTTAAAACGAGAGCGAAAAAGAAGGTATTTGATTCAGGTCAATCCTCTGGATACCTAGATATTGTCTTTTGAGTCTTTGCAATATGCCTTTAGGTTTTTGAATCGCCCTTGATCAATAGCGAAGGTATTTTTTCCGAATTTTTTTGAATGCCTCCAAATCATCTTGCCAGGTCGCTTTGATTTCAGCTTCTGAAAGTCCGGCCTCTAGCTGTTGTTGCAATCTTTCGGTTCCAGCGTGTTTGGTAAAGCTTTCCGTTTTAAAAAATCGGCTTTTGTCAGTACAATTTTGATATGCTTTGATGAGCCATTTTAAAGAAACCGAATCCATGCCCCCATGTGCTGATAAATCTTCACCGTAACATATTTTGCCTTCCTCTTTAGGATATTTAGAGCCAAAATTTGGTTGCGGTATATATTTGAATCCAAACACCGTACTATCTAAAAATGAGGCACCATAGCGTTGAAATTGTAACGCTGTACCGCGCCCTGCATTAATATTCGTGCCCTCGAACAAACCAAGGCTAGGGTACAGGGTTATGGCCGTATCATTAGGTAAATTTGGCGAAGGTCGTATCGGTAGACTATAGGGAACATCGCGTGTGTAATGTTTTAATGGAATAACGGTTAGGTCAGCTTTAAGTCCATTTTCAAGCCAGCCCTCGTCATTGATCATTTGGGCATATTCGCCAATGGTCATGCCATATACCAAGGGTATTTCTTGCATTCCCAAAAAACTTGAATGTTCTGCTTGCATGGTCGGTCCGTCTACATAATGCGCGTTGGGGTTGGGTCTATCTAAGAGTACAATCGGTATTTTAGCTTCGGTGCAAGCTTCCATGACCAACTGCAATGTGGCAATGTACGTGTAAAAGCGTACACCAACATCTTGAATATCAAATACGACGACATCGACGCCTTCAAGCTGTTCCGCTTTTGGTTTTTTATTCTTTCCGTAAAGGGAAACAATAGGTAGGCCAGTTTGGGTATCGGTACCATCTTTTACCAATTCACCGGCATCGGCCTTACCACGAAAACCATGCTCAGGTGCAAAAACCGATTTGATGGTTATGCCTAAAGAGCGCAACGAGTCTACCAAATGGGTATGTTCAGATGCCGTAAAAATAGTACTGGTTTGATTCGCAACTAGGGCTACGGTCTTATTTTGAAGTAGGGGTAGGTAGGCAGCTGTTCTATTTGCCCCCACAACCACCGCTTTCTGGGTCGGTAGTTCTTCGGTTTTTTCGATGGAAACCTGTTTTTTTGATTTTTGGGCGCATGCAACTAGTACTAAACTAAAGCATAAAAGAGTATTTTTGAACCTTAAGAAAAACGGCATCAATTGAATTTTGAGTTTTTTATTGCCAAACGCCTTATTACAGGGAAGGAACATAAAATTAGTATTTCCGCTCCGATAATAAAAATAGCCATAGCTGCCATCGCAATTGGCATCGTGATGATGTTGATTGCCATAGCTTCTAGTGCGGGGCTGCAATTGAAAATTCGTGAAAAGGTAGCTGCTTTTAATGGCCATGTACAGATTTTGAATTTTGATAATAATAATTCTGAAGTATCCGTTGTGCCAGTATCATTAGACCAAGAGTTTTATCCTGAGTTTAAAAATGTTGAAGGGGTTTCGCATATTCAAGCAGTTGCGGTAAAGGCCGGAATTATTAGAACTGAAGAGACCTTTGAGGGTATTTTGGCGAAAGGGGTCGGTAAAGACTACAATTGGAAATTTTTTGAAGAGTTTTTGGTAGAAGGCCAGACCCCTGATTTCATGGGGGAACTCAATGAGCAGGTGTTGATTTCTAAAATCTTGGCCAATAAACTGAATTTAAAAGTAGATGATACTTTTTTCTCCATTTTTTTAAAGGATGGGGATTTATCCAAAACACCTAATAACAGAAGGTTCAAGATTGTCGGCATCTATGATAGTGGATTTGAAGAATTGGATGCCTCTTATATTTTTGTTGACCTTCGTCATGTTCAACGCATGAACAAATGGGAAGCTCATGAAGTTGGAAACTTTGAGGTTTTTCTGAATGACTTTGATGAGATTGAACAAAAAACCGTGGAAATCTATAATCATACCGTTTCTGATTTAGATACTACAAACCTGAAGAACAAATACTACAAAATATTTGAGTGGATCTCATTGTTCGATTTTAATACTGCACTGATTATCGGTATCATGATTATTGTTGGGGGAATCAATATGATTACCGCACTATTGGTTTTGATATTGGAACGTACACAAATGATAGGTATTCTTAAGGCGCTGGGCTCGCCTAACTGGAGTATTCGAAAAGTCTTTTTGTACAATGCGGCATATTTGATCTTGATCGGATTGTTTTGGGGCAATCTTATCGGTCTCGGAATACTCTTTCTGCAGCAAAAATTTCGGTTTTTGAAGTTTCCCAACCCTGAAGAATACTACGTAGAATATATTCCCGTGCATATTGACCTCACCTCGGTTTTGTTTTTAAACGTGGGTGTACTTTTTCTCTGTCTGTTAATGTTATTGATCCCATCGTACGCAGTTTCAAAAATAGCTCCGGTAAAGGCGATAAAGTTTGAGTAGGATTCTTTGGACAAGGGACAAGAAACAAGTTATACGATATCGAAGCCCATAAATTTTTATCAAGCTGTATTGTATAATTCATTTTTCTAAAATGGTACTTTGAACCAAGTACTTCGTATTTTTGGCACCAACTATGGAATACGCTAACAATATCCTCGAAACCATTGGTAACACCCCATTGGTGAAATTAAATCAATTGACCGCTGATTTACCCTGTTTGGTACTCGCTAAATACGAAACATTCAATCCTGGAAATTCCGTAAAAGACCGTATGGCCCTTCAAATGGTAAATGATGCGGAAGCTGCGGGAATTTTAAAACCTGGCGGTACCATCATTGAAGGTACCTCGGGCAATACCGGTATGGGTTTGGCACTTGCTGCCGTCGTGAAAGGCTACCGTATGATCTGTGTAATCAGTGACAAACAGTCCAAAGAAAAAATCGATATACTGAAAGCCGTTGGTAGTGAGGTGCATGTATGCCCAACCGACGTTGCACCAGAAGATCCACGAAGTTATTATTCGACTGCGAAAAGATTGGCAACAGAGATACCTAATTCTTGGTATGTGAACCAATATGATAACCCAAGTAATTGTAAGGCCCATTTTTTAAGTACCGGCCCAGAGATTTGGGAACAGACAAAAGGTAAAATCACACATTTTGTGGTTGGTGTAGGCACCGGGGGGACGATTTCAGGGGTGGGATCGTACTTGAAAATGAAGAATCCGAATGTAAAGGTTTGGGGCATTGATACCTATGGGTCTGTCTTTAAGAAGTATCATGAAACGGGTATTTTCGATAAGAATGAGATTTATCCTTATGTCACTGAAGGTATAGGGGAAGATATCTTACCAAAAAATGTACGTTTCGAAATTATTGACGGGTTTACAAAAGTTACCGACAAAGATGCTGCTGTCTATACCCAACGCTTGGCCAAAGAAGAGGGGATGTTTTTGGGCAATTCTGCCGGAGCTGCCGTTAAAGGCTTGTTACAGCTGAAAGAACATTTTACCAAAGAGGATGTCGTCGTGGTGTTGTTTCATGACCACGGTAGTCGATATGTCGGTAAAATGTTCAATGATGATTGGATGAAAAAAATGGGTTACATCGAATAGTTTTTGGTAAATTGAAGTCAAAAAATTGCCGATATGACTTTTCGCTTAAAAAACGATTCTCAGTTTCTCTACACAATTTTATTCACTTTAGTACTGGTCTCTTGCAGTGGTAATGATGATTTACCTTCAAATGATGATGATGTCACCGGTGAGGAGGAACCAATTGTTGAGATTCCGTTAGAAGATAGGTTGCCACAAGTAGTCGTAAACACGAACGGGGGTACCATTGTCGATGAACCTAAAATTCCATCTGATGCAACGATAATCGTTGCAAATGATACGCTGTATTCCGGTAATATGGGAATCGAATTTAGGGGTGCTACTTCACAGACCCTCTTTCCTAAAAAATCATACGGTCTTGAAACCTGGGATGAAAATAATGAGGACATTAATGTGTCACTTTTAGGCCTTCCCGAAGAAGAGGATTGGATACTTTACGGTCCTTACAGCGATAAATCGTTGATACGCAATATTTTAATCTATGATCTGTCCCGTGATATCGGCAGGTATGCCAGCAGGAGCCTTTTTGTTGATTTGACCCTTAATGGAAATTATCAAGGGGTCTACGTTTTTATGGAAAAACTAAAACGTGACGGAGAACGCATTGATATCAACAAGCTCAAGGAGGATGAAAATGAGGGGGAAGACGTTACTGGTGGTTATATACTTAAGATTGATAAAACTGCGGGTAACAATTTAGGTGAGGGCTATAATGAGTTGAATTCCTTTGTTTCTGATTATCCACCGCCAAATGCTTTCGGTGGACAAGAAACCTATTTCTTGTACGAATACCCAGATGCTGAAGATATTACAGCAGCGCAGAAAACTTATATTTCAGAATATATGGGTGCTTTTGAGGATGCTTTGATATCAGATGATTTTAGGGATCCCGTGTTAGGTTATGAAGCTTACATTGATGTGCCAAGTTTTATTGATTTTTTCTTGCTTAACGAACTTGCAAACAATGTTGATGGGTATCGACTAAGTACATTCATGCATAAGGATAAAAATGAAAAGTTGAAGATGGGCCCCATATGGGATTTTAACCTTGCCTTTGGTAATGCCGATTATTGCGGGGGCGGTAGTCCACAGGTTTGGGCGTATAAGTTCAATGAGCGTTGCCCACAAGATATTTGGTTAGTACCATTTTGGTGGGATAGGTTTATGCAAGACCCCGATTTTGTCGAACAGTTAAAAGCCCGTTGGGCCACATTAAGGGGCAGTACGTTTTCAAATGGTGCTATAGAAGCGCGAATAGGCAACTATTTAGAAACCCTTGAACAGTCTGGGGCAAAAGACATTAATTTTCAGGTTTGGCCAGTAATAGGGTCGTATGTTTGGCCTAACAATTTTGTTGGCACGAGTTATGGCGAAGAACTTGCTTATTTACAGAATTGGATAACAATGCGCTTAGATTGGTTAGATACCTCGATAAGCCAACTTTAGAAGAACTACGAATAGATGAAAAGACTTTTAGCATTATGTTGCTTCGCTTTTGTTCTGGGGTCCCTATTTTCCCAAAAGTTGACGAGGGTTGAAAAAAAAGTCTTGACGACTATTGAGAAGAATAATGCCGAGGCCGTTTCATTTCTCGAAGAAGTGGTCAATATCAATAGTGGTACGTTAAATACCAAAGGGGTCAAAGAAGTCGGTATGGTTTTTAGAAATGCGCTCGAAGCCATCGATTTCGAGACCCAGTGGATTGATATGCCTATCGCGATGAATCGAGCGGGGCATTTGTTTGCCGAGACTTCTGGTAGTAAAGGAAAAAAATTATTGCTGATTGGCCATCTTGATACCGTCTTTGAAGAAGACAGTCCGTTTCAACAGTTTAAAATGGTAAATGACAGTGTGGCCCATGCACCGGGGGGCAATGATATGAAGGGTGGCAATGTTATGGTATTGTTTGCTTTAAAGGCCTTACATGAGCATGGCTTATTAGATAATGCCCAAGTCATTGTTGCATTTACGGGAGATGAGGAGAGTACCGGAAAGCCTTTATCAGTGAGTAGAAAAGATTTGATTGAAGCGGCCAAACGCAGCGATATAGCCTTGGGCTTTGAAACTTCAACAGGTTTTAACTATGCTACCGTAGCACGTCGTGGGGCATCTGGTTGGGTTTTGGAGGTAGAGGGAAAACGAGCACATTCCTCAGGTATTTTTAGTGAAAGGACAGGGGCAGGGGCGATTTTCGAGGTCTCAAGAATCCTGCATCAATTTTATACGGATGTCAAAGGTGAAGATTTACTGACATTCAATCCGGGTACCCTACTTGGTGGTACTTTCGTCAATTATGATAAAACCACAAGTAAGGGCGATGTTTTTGGAAAAACCAACGTAGTAGCACAAAAAGCCGTGGTGAACGGGGGGTTAAGGTTTATTTCAGAAGCGCAAAAAGAGATGGCAAGAACTAAAATGCGTGAAATAGTGGCCAATAATTTGCCGGAGACTTCGGCGTCAATTTCTTTTATCGATAGCTATCCCGCCATGGGGCCTACAGAAGGGAACATGAAATTACTGACCTTGTTGAATCAAGTGAGCCTAGACTTGGAACAAGGTGAGGTGTCGGCCTACGATCCTGGCAAAAGGGGAGCTGCCGATGTATCGTTTGTGGCAAGTTATGTAGATTGTCTAGACGGTTTAGGTACTATGGGTTCAGGTGCACATACACCCCAAGAAACCGTAAACCTCAATACCATTGAGGCCCTTACCAAACGAGCGGCAATTTTAATATATAGATTGATACATTGAAAATGACAGTATTACAAAAGAACAATCAGGTTGTAACGATTGACAATGGCGAATTGATAGGTTACCGTGTAGATTCGCATGAGTTTATTCATCAGAAAGGAAGCCCCGGTTGGGGAAGTTCGGACACGGAAATGTTTCCGATAATTGGCCCGGTCGATGAGGCTGATTTTTTGGTCAAAGTACCTAAGGGAAATGCGGTTCAAGACCAACACGGACATTTTAGACTGTTGCCATATGAACTTGTCAAAAGTTCTGAAACAAGTGCCTTGTTTCGAAAAGAATATCAAGCAGGTACGCCTGTTAAGAATAAAAAATATCCTGAAAAATCACCTAAGGAATTATTGACTTGGCCCTATAGTTTTCAAGTCGAAAAACAATTTAATCTATTGGCCGACGGCCTTGAGATTACATTTGCGGTCACTGGTGACCATCATATGCCTTTTATGTTGGGGTATCATCCCGCTTTTAAGTTACATTCCTCGAATCCTTTGATTAAAACAGCTGATAAAGAGCTGACCCTTGGTGAGGTTTTAGCCGTTGGTAGCCGTGCTTATGAAATTCCGGATTGCCAAGAAATAACCTTGAAGGATAAAAAAGAGTTGACCATTAGAACAGAAGGTTTCAAACATTTTATGTGCTGGACCGAGGTATCTAATATGCTGTGTATAGAACCGATAACTTTTTACCCCTATGCCGTTGCGCAGCGTGAACTACACCAAGGGTTTCAACATGTAACTAAAGAAGAAGTATTTCAGGTTCGACTTCATCCGAAGGGATAATCGAGATTGTTAAAGGAATCACAATTTTTTTATTGGATTAGACGTTATTTTAAGTAAATTGGTACGACTAATCGTATTAATGACTGTTAATGTTAAAAGATTTTATTGAGAGGATAGGGGTGATGAACTGCATCATGCTCTTAGTGGTATTATCCATTATCATCGTCTCAGAAGTACTTTTCCTAAGTGGAAAAAAGATAGATGCGATATTTATTGCATTTTGGGCACCGACCATACTTGGCTTTATGAATTACTTGAAGTATAGAAAATAATGGATTTCATTCTTGGCTACTCTATTTTGGTTGCGCTAATTTTTATAGTGTGGTTGTTCTTTGTGGCCAAGATGTATCGAAAAATGAAAAAATAAGGTTTAAGAAACCCCTTTAAGCCAATTTTTGAAGTGCCTTACACGGTTTCTACTTACCACGAGATCAAGTTCTGATTGGTTCGTTTGCAATGTTATTTTTAGTCTACTGTTGAAGTAATCTTCCGCAGAATGAATCTCGTCTATATTGATCATCATTTTTCGGTTGATACGAAAGAAATCATTTGGATCAATAAGCTCTTCAAGCCTTTCCAATGTAAAATCCACAATGTGTGAGTGACCTGACCTTTCCACCAAATATGTATTTCCTTCTTCAGAGTAAAAACAGCTGACATTTGAGATAAGTACGGGCTTTAACCTGTTCTCATGCCGAATAAGAAACCTTTTTTTATAGCGTGGAGGCGTAAAGGAATCCATCATTTTATCCATCCGTACTAAATAATCATCCTCATCGGATTTTTTGATTGACCAATATTTTTTGAGGGCATTTTCCACGTCATTGATTTTGGCAGGCTTTAAAATATAATCGATGCTATTGTATTTGAAGGCTTGAACCGCATAGGTGTCAAAAGTGGTACAAAAAATAATGGGTTTTTCAATGCCAGCGGTATCCAAGATATCAAAACAAGTGCCGTCGCCCAGATGGATATCCATGAATATCAAATCAAAATCAGGATTTTTCGCGAAAAAGGATACTGCCATTGCTACCGAGGTGATTTCTTCTACAATCTCATGTTTGATGCCAGTCTCAGAAATTAGGTTCTGTAAATATAGACTTGATATGGGTTCATCTTCAACCAGTACTATTTTTAAAGTTTTATCCATTCACTCAAAAAAATATAAAAAGGCAAGTTAGTATAATGTTTGCTAATATAGCAGGTAATGTATTGAAATGCCATTAATTTAATACTCACAGGTATATTTTGGTATGAAGTCATCAGAAAAACTTAAAAAAACCTATACCATCCATAACGCTTTATGCAGGATTGGAATGTGCTAGGTGTCGTGATTTAAAAGATGATACTTGCATACGCATTGAATAAATATTGGCTTCTATAACGTTTCGGCCAATCACGGTTTGGGGATGACGTGTTGTGGTTGTTCTCAATCGTAACCAACTTCTGTACCCCAAATCGTTTCATGGAATTTGGTGTGACGAATTCTTATGAAACCAGTGGAAGTGGCATACGTTGGGGATTATGTTTTTTGAGATGTGCTTGAATAATACGCTTGGCCTCTACCGTATCTTCTTGCCGAATCAAGAAAGCCTCTAAATCAACCATTGCGTTTATCTGTACATCCTTGTCGATAAAACCATACCCCAGATAAGAGGTATTTTCCATAAGTACAAAAGCTTTTTCATCAATACAACGACCTTTTTCTTGAATAAGGATTCCATCATCGACTTTTTGTAGATCGGCCAGGGCCGATTTCACTTTTAGGTTGTAATCGGAAACGCTTTCCCTTTCTCGGCAGATGCCTTCGCAATTTTTTGCCTTATAATGTGAACAGGCATTTGAAGTTTGCTGTAGATGACAATATTTAGGACAAAGTGCAAAGGTTTCGCAAAGTTCTTCCAAATGGGTTCTGCAATCAGCCTGATTGTAGAATGTTTTTAAGGGTGTACGAATGTTCTTTAGAGTATCATACGCGATATGGATAACCCCTTTTCTGTCTTCATAACTAAAGAGGGCATATTGTTTCAGCACCCTCTTTTGGGCCCTATTATATTTTGGGTAATGTTTTTTAATGGCTGCTGATTCCATTAAAAGGGCTACGAGCTCGCTGCCCGAAAGTTCATGGTCTATGTCGGCTATTTCCCTGCATAAACGGATTTCGTGATTGCTTTTGTCATAAAAATGACCCAATACCCTTCTCTTGATATTGTTGGCTTTGCCAATATAAATGATTTGCCCGATACTATTCTTGAAGTAATACACCCCTGGTGCCGAAGGCAGGTTATCCACTTTGGATTTCTCCAACAAAGGGGGTAGGGTCGCTTCTTGACTTCTGGCGTTGAGAAAGGATTTTAGTATAGCGTCCGAACCGTTTTTCGCCAGAAGCGTTTGAAAAAGAAGTACCGTGGCATGTGCATCACCCCGTGCCCGATGTCTGTCGGTCAGTGGTATTGCAATTGCGGCACACAACTTACCCAAACTGTACGATTGAAGACCGGGAATCAATTTTCTTGAAAGTCGAACCGTACAGAGTTTTTTTCGTGTAAAATCAATACCAAGTTGGCGAAACTCTTCTTTGATGACACCGTAATCAAAATTTACGGCGTGGGCTACAAAAATGGTGTCTTTCGTAATCTCAAGAATTTGCCCAGCGATTTCATCAAATGTGGGAGCAGCAGCGACCATTTCATTATCAATACCGGTCAACCCTGTAATGAAATGGGGGATGGGGCATTTCGGATTTACCAAACTGGTGAATTCGTCGATAATTTGGTTCGAATCAAATTTAAAGATGGAAATTTCAGTGATTTTATTGCCTTTAATTCCGTTTCCCGTGGTCTCTATGTCGATAATCGTGTACAATGAATCCTTTTTGGCTTTTGGGAATTGAAATTACTAAGAATGAAAAAAGCCACCAAATAGGTGGCCTTAAGACTTTTGTTTTAATAGTTTATAAGGGTATCTCCCTACCCAACACGGCCATAATAAAATAAATGGTGATTGAAATGATCAAGCAACTAATAGCGGCTAATCGGTTTGTGGGTGTGAACTCTTTTTTAAGCTTTAATACGATAGTTTTCATTTGGGGTAATTTTTTTGTAAAAATCCCCTGGATTCCTAAAAAATTAAAATATCATCGGTCAGGAAATGATATTACGGACGAGTAACAATTGCTGTGAAATTTACCGAAAAAATGTACATTTCAGCGGTTTTATTTACCGTAAAAATCGAACCTTTGAGCTGGATTAGAATACTAGTGTAGCGAGAAAAATTGTATTGTCAATTCCTTGAAAGCCAGGTTTGATAAAGCTCTTTTGGGATTCGTATCAACACATTTGATAAATAGCATGTTCCTTAAAAACTATGGCTTAAACAATAGCGCCATGAACCTTATTTAGTCCACATTGTTCGATAAATTTATTTTCAAAGACCCTTAATACGGGAATGGAGAGCAATCGGTTTCTAGCGTCAATCCATGATTGTACTTGATTAGCGCCATACATGTTTTTAACCCGGTTTTCATTGAGGTTGAAATTAATTTTGCCCCAATGTAGCGTATAGGCAATTCCCTCTTGCTCAAATTTGTTCCATACCGCTTCATAAAACTCCCTAGCCTTATTGCCATCAACCCCGTCCATCTCTAAAACACAGGTGTTGGAAAATTTGGTAAAGCCAAGGGCCGCTTGGGTTCCCTTTACATATCTTAGGGAAAGCCCACCGGGGAAGGGCTTTTGTTTGTTCACTTTTACGATAAGTTCAACGGCTTTTGGTGAATCTTCAATGGAGATTCCGATTGCTGCACTTGCCACTTTCCCCCGAAACTTGGTGTAATTGAAAATCTCTTTTATAGTCCCCTGTATGGGGTCTTGGGCTTCGAAAGCCAATTTAAACATCGCATTGACCATTGCTGGAATCAATAGCCCAGAACCTGGCAGTTTGTCTAAAACGGTTGAAATGATTCCCAAAAGATCATCCCCATAGGTAAAATCATTGCTTCTCAGTATTGGAGGATGTGGTGCCAAAGGCTTTTTGAACATGTACTTTAGAAAAGCACCTTTATCAGGGTTATTAGGTTCAAATTTGTGGATGTTAAAAAGTACTTCAAAATGGTATAAATCCCCATTTTGTCCTGTTCCGGGTAGTTGCAGGTCCGAGAAATCGAGTTGGGTCATGGCCTTTTTCAATGTATTGTCGTAAGCAATATTCCCAACGCGGTGTTCTGTCAATAAAAATTGGGGTTCCGTTTCAATCATTACGCCGTGAATGAAGCCAAAACTGCCAAAAGAGACCAATGCCGCATTGAAGAGATTGTCGTCTTGAATCAAATCGGCATCCAACCAATCCACAAATTCTTGCGAAGCTACTGGGTATGAAGCTCGTTCTAACCAAACATGACTATCAGGTCCGGTAACCAAATGCAGGCCAACTACAAAATCTGGGATAGCCCCTATCTTGAATGCTGCCCCATGAGTACCTGTAGACAACGCTCCGGCAATGGTTTGTCCGTTACTGGCCCCGGAAGCTTTTATGGATCTAGGTGGATTTTTGGCATCCAAACGGTTATTGACTTCATAGATAATGGCGCCGCATTGCAAAAAGTAAAGGTCTTCGGGACTGTTTGCATAATTGTGCGCGACATATTTTTGACTAAGTGGAAACGAGAAATTCAATGCCGCTGTATCTATTAACCCCCCTTCGGTAACCCCTACTTTAGTGAAAGACCATCCACTGCCCATAGCTCGCAATTTTATGCTATTATCAAGGGCATGTTGAATGAGCCATTGGAAATTTTTAGTGGTTTTTCGATAGCGTTCCTTGTGATTTTGCCCTGCAGGATTTCTTAATTTAAAAGAAGCGTTTTGAACAAGGTCATGCGTAAAATTTTCATGCTTGTTGGTCCACTGTTGAATGGGCAATTGGTTTATTCCGTTGGGTAGCATAGTTGTCTTTTTTAATTATCCAAATCACCTTCGCCATTTTGGGGTCGTGCACAACCATAGATGGCCGTTCTATGGTTTACGATTCCGACAGTGACCAAGCTCAATAAAAAGTCGGTAAAAGAGGTCTTGACCACGGTCCATGATATGGCTTTCTCCTCACAAGGGCAGATGGTTCCGGCTATTTCAGGATTTGCACTTACCGTTTTAGTGCCTCCCGGCGCCACGCCCCACCAATAACTCCAACTCGATTTACGTTGGCACTCTAGATTTTCAACGCTATCTTGATAGGGGCTGGCTTCGATACGTGTGCTGACGCATGATGATAGCGGTAAAAGGATTAGGAGCGTTGTGATACGTAGTGGCTTTAGGCTTTTTTTCATGGTTTAGTTGTTATTTTTTGTTTTCGACTTATTCATTCTGATGATTTGAAAGTCTTCAAGTAAAAAAGCTATTTTATAATGCTCTTGTTAAGCGCATTAAGACTTCTAGGGTTTGCGTCCATATTAATCGCTGTTAATTGCGCATCATGACACCCCTGAATTTGTTCGGCCAAATTCACTGCAAGCATGTTAAGGGAATCCATGGCAACTTCTTGTGCTGTAATTTTTTTATTCTAATGAGAAGCCTTTTCATCAAATTCATTTTGGGCGGCTAGCAGTTCTTCTGATTATTTTTCACTGGCCTTGATGTTTGTTCCGAAAACGTTGACTTCTTTACTATTGTTGAGCAAATTGGCTATTTCGGGTTGGAATAAGAATAACACGGCAATGGCCACTATCGCCCATATCAGTATCTTAAAAGGGACGGTCTTCTTGTCCATCTTGATTAAGTATTTTGGTAACTTACTGTTAAAAGGTAATACTAAAGGGTTTGATTAGCAGATAGATATGTATGATTTGTAAGCTTTTTTGTATAATCAGTGAATATTATTCTTAGTTTTTTAGAAAAAGGAGATGGATTGAAGATTGCAAAGGACCAGAACCTACATTTTCAAATGCCAATAAATAAAGAAATTTAGATTGTTTCAGAAAATTCGCTCATCGAACAGGTGACTTTATCCTGAATTCAATTCAAAATTGCATTAAAACCCTAGTTTTTTTAAGGTTTTCATGTAGTTGAATTTGTTGTGAAATTGTTATTTTTCGATGCCTCATGAAACTACTTCAGACCATATCCTTTTGCGTTTGGAAAAGAACCCTTGAATGAAGTTTATATTTAACAGTTTGATTAGTTACCAAAAAATACCTAGATGCGGGTCTAGGGAAGGAGTCATGATAGGGGTGGATATTTTTTCTGAGCTTCTTCTTTCGAAATATTATCTGAAACTCAATACTTGTTTGTTTCGTTTTGGAAGGGAAAACATCAACTCATTTTTGGCTGGTTCCGATTTACAAAAAAACTATCATATTATCATAGATCTATAAAGAGCTTAAGCCTTAAGGACATGCATTATCTAATAGCGACGTATTTGAAAAATCTCATAAAGAAATACCACAATAAGATATTGCGATTTAATGGAGTAATTGACGAACTAATCAATCGGAGTATTGCTATTGTAAATGCAAATAGTGAAAAGAAAGAACTCGGAATTTTTGAACCTACTATCTGCACTAGTATTTCGAAGAATTATAAACCACGGTTAAAACAGTGAGATAAATTAGAGGAATCTATCCTGATATTTATCAAAAAGATGAGGCAAAGCATTTCTATATTATGGTTGATTAATTGAGGTACATGGATAAAATTAAAAATTATCACTAAATGAATTTTAAAGCATTAAGTATCTTCATTAGATGTTCAAAAAAAAGTGATATAAGAGACTATTCTGAAAAAAGTCGAAATAATGACAAATTAATCAAAATATTGGAAAGTTTAATGAGGGCATCACTTGTCACATTAATTCGATAATTCCAAAAATTTCATTCAATCCTTAAGAATTTACCAATATGAAAATTGAGAAAACCATTCTTCAACAATGTGGTCTACCGAGACCGGTAGGCAACGGCAATAGAGATTTCAGTATTTATAAAGGTTATATTGATCAAAACACTTGGATTGGGGAACCTGACGCCACAAAAGAATGGGCCAACAACAAAAAACTTTCTACTGACAGATTTGTATTGACTAAATCTTATGAGATATTTTCTTCTCAGAATACCTTGTTTCTTTTCGGTAGAAGAGGTACGGGTAAAACATCAATTTTACAAATGTTAAACCATAGGACTAATAAGAATTTAAAGTCTATTTATTCATATTCTACCATAATCAAGAAAGAGAACCATTTAAAGCCTTTGACAATGGCTTTACGATCTTACAATGATTCAATAGCGGATGATGAAATGATTCATGTGGCAAAATCACTCTTCAAATGGATTATAAATGTCTGCGCTATGAAAAGACTTCTTAAAAACTTCAAGGATGTCAAAGGAGAAGATTTAGATAAAATAAGAACATACCTTGTTGATTTAAAATTAATTGGGGAAGAGGAATTTCATTCTAGTTTTTCTCCGATTCAGACAATTACAGATTATTTATACGCGAATCAAGAATCTTATGTGAATGATAAACTTGATTTCATAGGAACACTTTTGAAAACCATAAAACAGCTTGAGTCAAGGGAATATCTCTCTGCCCTAAATGGTTTGATATCAGTTTTAAATAAAGAAAAGAAAACATGTTTAGTATTAATAGATAGCCAGGAGCGCTATAAATTTAATGACAGGGTTTTTTCGAATACTATTACTGGACTAATAAGCGCTGTATTAGAAATAGATCAGGTATTTAGACAGACTAAAATTAAAGCAAAAGTTGCTTTTCCGAGTGAAATTGTTCCCCATATGAATCCAGAGAATAAAGGAAAGACAAACACGAAAAGTCATTTCATTTTTTGGCAGTACAATGATATTGCAGAGTTAATAAGTAAGCGTTATTCATTGATGTTAAGTGATTTGGGAATCGAAGATGCTAGAGGTCATACTGATGGACAAGAAGGTGTTCATGAGATATACAATTACATTCCTAAAACAATCAATACCTATTCAAAAATTGAATATGACACGCTTTCCTACGTAATCAACCATACCCAAAAGAAACCAAGGGAGGTTATTCAACTCTTCAATAAGATACTGTCTTTGGGGCATCAAAATAAAGTTCCTTTCACTAAGATTACACCAGAGTATATAATTGAAGGTACTAATGCAGAAATAAAGGATTTAAGCTCTGCGGTTTTGGATATGTATAGAGAGATTTATACTGATGTTTACCCCATCGTAAACAAGACTTTTACAGATAGAAAAAATATTATGACTTTTGGTGATATGCAATCTTTTTTAAGAGAAACAAAAAGTCTGATTATTGATTATTCGGGTTCTCGACATCAAATTGAAAGACTTTTTGCAGAATCAGGTATTCTCGGCAAGGTAACCAGCATTTCCAGAATCAAGGACTCTGATAAAAAAATATGCCAAGCAGATTTCGAATATCAAATCAAGGGAGGTTTAACTTTCCAAAGTCAAGATGTTCTAGCTATTCACCCTATGTTTTACCAAGAATTCAATTCTATGGTATTCGAAGATACCTTGGTAGTTCCGAAACCTAGTCCTAATGAACAAAATCAAATTATTGAAAAAGCGAAATAATTATGCATTATTATCATTTGAAATTGGCCTTAACAGATGATAGGATACTAAAAATTCTGAATGAGACCAATATTCAGAATTTAAAGGAAAATTATCTTGAACCTCATTTCAGGGGAGAAGATTATTTTATTGATGGAGAAGACTGTAACAAATCCTTGGTTTCTAAAATTACAATTACCAAAAGTCAAGATAATTCTCTTGAATGCGTTAATATTTTTAAAAAAGAAGCCGATGTGACTTTTGAGGATGAACTTGAATGTGTATTTGATAATCGCATGTTTTCAATAGATATTACTACGGAAATATGCCAAGAACTTAAAGAGAGAACTTCTAAAGAAAATGAATGGCTTGTTTCACAATTAAATAATTTGAAAAATAAACTTGATTATAGGTTAAAACTGAATCTTGTTGGCATTAAAATAGTTTTATTAACCTTTTTGTTGTCATATGTTTGGCTAATTTTTTATTTATATAATACCTACAGAGAAGATTTAGAACGAAAAGAACCACTAGTTTCATTAATAGCAACATTGATAGCTCCTGTTTTGCTAGCATTGTTTCCCATAATTATGGGCCGGAATTTTAATTATATTGATGAATGGAATTCTTTTAAAAAAAAGGTTAAAATTAAGATTTATAAAAAAAATAATTTTGATCAAAAACAGTATGAAAAATTTTTAGAACGGACTTCCGAGGGTATTTAGTATTAATCTTGTTTGTGTATTAATTTCATTCTATATCCTTTACTTGCATTTTCTCAAATTAATAATCCCATTATGAGGATGCTACCAGTTTTGTAGAATCCTATTAAGTGATTCAGAATTTCAATGTCCCTAACTGGGAGTCTAAATAACGTTAAAAGAACATATTAAAATAGTTTAATCAGGAGTTGGCTTTTTCCTTGCCCTCCTAGCCGTGGTTGAAAATCAAAATTTCAATCCTTTGGGTTGTTAAATGCTACGCTCATAAAACAAAAAGCGAGCTTTTTTTTGCTCGCTTTCGCATTTAATTATGGAATTTTGACTTCAGTGGAGCCGGAGGGATTCGAACCGAAGGCTGTAATGGCCTGTATATAGGGATTTTGAGAGGGTTGGAAAATTATGCTCACCGGATAGGTCACTTTACCTGAAAACTACCTACAAATTATAGAAAAACCACAGTTTTTTTAAGGTTTTTGTGCACCATAATCAAAAAGTGATTTCTTATCTTTTTGGGCCTCTTTTATATACCCATTCGCTTTCCCTTTAATCTTGGCAAAATCCCTATTTATAGGGATGGTTGACAAAGATATAAATAGCTAATTTTCTTTAAACTAGATAATCATGATACTCGTCACTTGTAAGGCCATAGACTGTCCTACACCTCATTTTTATGTAAATCTAAGTGCTGGCAAAGTTCAACTTACATTTCCACTTGATAGTCCGGATGCCAATATTCCTCCACCACAAATTGCAGCAGCGAAAGTCGCTGTAAATAAACAATTTAAGTTAACGCAAGAAACGCCGGAAAAATTTACAAATGAGGAGATTGAATTAATTAAGGAATGGTACGAGCAAATGCAAAAGCAAATACCCCAGGAGAATTTCGGTATAACAACATTTGAAGAGATTGAAGAAGCTACTGATTACTTGATTGTCTATTGTGAAAGCAATCATCAAAATTATATCGCACTAAAGGATTTAGACACTCCTCTCGAAGACAGTAATCATAAAAATAACGGCGAATGAGTAAGCCCATGCCTGATAAGTCCGATACTTCTCCAAAGAATCAGTTCGTTAGATATGATGAATATTGGTTACAGAAAGCTAGGGATTCCATTGATGGTACTACACAAGCACTCACACAAAGACTAGAGTCACTGAATAAATTTCTCAATTACTTGGTTGCTGGTGCTTTTTTGGGCGTCGGAGGCGTTACTTATGCTACTTATCTTGAATCTCCAAAATGGTACATCTATCTCGCGTTCATAATACCATTAGTTATTGTAGGTATTGCAAAATATAAAGTAAGCATTGATGGTGGTGAATTAGAGTTAAGAAACACCGATATGCGGAGTCCTACTCAAATTAATGAGGCATACTTTAGAATTATCGCAGCTCAATCAAAAAAGGTAAAGGACGCAGCTGGCTATGTTGGATTAGCAACCTTTTTTATTCTTATTTGCTTTCCTTTGGCGATTTTTTTACAGAACCTTGAAGAAAGCAAAGATGTTCCAGACACTTATTTTAGTGTGACAACTGATTCAAAAAGCCTTTATATACAGGGCAACCTTGGCAATGTAGAAAAGGTGTGGGCTGTACTTTATGGTAAAGATTTAAAAAATAATGTCAGACCTCCAATTCACGCTGATTTTTTACTCCAGAAAAAAGGGCAGCTTGACATAATTATTGATTTAAAAAAACTCGGCCTGAAATTAGAAAAAGTAGAACTTTTTTATTCTGAAAAGGATAAGAAGTTTAATCACATTTTCGGTTTTGGTAAAGAAAATTTAGATGCATCCAAAAAAGTTACTAATGAACCACGAAAAACAGATGAATCATTAGATAGTTTGAAAATAAAATAATCCAACCATAAAAATAAAGTGGCTATGAGTAAGAATCATTTCACCCTTATCCCTATTGAAGAAAATAAAACAAGATTAAAAATAGTCGGCAGAGGCAAACACTTTGCAAACGGTGTTATTCAACCAGGCGAAGGAATGATAGATGTGACTATTACGAATTATGATTATTCATCAAACTATCTCAAGAGTAAGATAAGAGAATATCTAGTAAACGAAGAAGGTATTACTGCAAGTATCATTTTCAATTTATTACAAGTCAATGACCCGCAAAATACGCTCGCATTTTTAGATGATGGAATAATCTACGATGCTGGTACAGAATATCCGTTTGCTGCAGGTGAAAAGGAAAATTATTTTGTTGATGGTATACTGAGTTGTGACTCCGAAGCACTGGACTATGATTTTACTGCAATTTTTGTACAGACAGCCTACAAGTTTTGTCGAGGGATTAAGGTAAATTATAATGTATTTGAGATTGGATAATTATGAAAAAAAAGATTCTAATATTAAGCGTGATAAGTATTATTGGTTGCTCTACCCCAAAGCTCTCCAATTTACATAGAGGTGATTTTGAAGTTTCAAAACAAGAACTAAATAATCTTTTCCGGATGGATGTCAATATTGTTCCAATACCTGAACCAAAATCCAAGCTGAAGCCAAAACCAAAGACCTTTTTGGATTTAAGGGATTCTACCCAAGTTCATTACATCAAAGAACTGAGCAGTAAAATTGAGGATGCTGATAAATTCATTGAGGCCTTAAAGAAACCGGTCTTCGTTCCTAAAACACAGAAATCAGTCAAAAAAACTGATTATACGACTGTTAAGGTTAGGCTTTATGTAAATCATGTCAAGCAGTATCACGAAGCTACCCTAAATACCTTAACGGCACCATTGGGTCAGTTAATACATCCAAATTCAAGAATTGCATGGTTAAATACTGAAATAAGGATTAAGGGTAGCAATTGCTGGCAAATTGAGACCATTGATAAAATACAGACACTTTATGAAACGATTGACCTTGGAACCCTTAACCGAGAGCAGACGGTTAATTTAAGTGTATCTGGTTCGATTGGATATGATCTAGGAAATAATAGTACTAGCGGTTTGAAAGATATTGCAGGAAATATTTTGAGTCCACAAACAACAAAAGTGACCAATGTTTATGATGAAAATGGTAATCTTATTGACAGTGTTACAGTTGTCGATAGTTCAAATCAAAGTTCTAATACCGAAAATTCTAGTTCGAATGATAAAAGTAGGTTGCTTGGAACTAAAGCTGAGGCGAGCTACGGTAATGCAACAGCAATTAAAGAAGGTTATAATCTAAAGTTTAATGAAATCAAGACCGGATACTCTTTTAGTAAAAAAGAAATTCTGGTTTCTCAAAAAGGCAGTTTTTCAAGAGACGTATCCAATGTTGAATTAATAACAGCAACTCTGCGATATCTTGACCCAAAACAGACAACTGTATATTCTTTTAAAGAGTTGTTTGGTGATAGTGGGCCAAATTCGGCTAAGGACATTGAAATGGATTCTAGGAGTATCAAATACATTGAGAAATTAGATGAAAATAAAGATGATTACGCCAATATAGAATTTAGGTACAATGGTTTGTTTAGGGCAGTTAAAAACTTAGGTCGAGGAAAAAATATGCTGGAATATGATGATAAAGTGATTTATTATCCTTTTAAATCAGATTATTCTTCGGTAGATGATGAAAAAAGGACAATTTCTTCCCAAAGGCATGCCACGTCGATTTACAAAATAAAAATCAAAGTAAAAGGAAAGAAAAATCCATTGACTTTAGAGAATGCCAAGAACAATAAAATAATTTTCATGATTGACGAGGAAGAAGTCTATGAACTAAAAAATTGGTTAGAAATCATCCCAACAAAAGAAATAGACTTTTTGAAAAATGGTAAAGTTTGGCTGCAGCTAAGCGCAGAATGTCCAAGTTGTCGGAAAACTCAATTAATAGGCCCAAACGTTTTGGAATCGGATATGGCCATCATTAAAGATATTGAAGCCGTTTATTTCGAAGAGATAAAAAAATGAATTGTCTCGTTAAAAATTTATTTGCAGAGAATATTTAAAAAACACAAAAACAATCGAATCCCAAGTTATTTGTTTACATACCTCTTTATTAGGTTGGAAGGGTCAGTGCTCCGATTGCACCAATTGGCAATGCTAGGATGCGTGGCCACTATCACATTTATTTTATCAGGGTTGGAAAAAATCTGAGTTTTCAATTTTCTTTTATTTTGTTCAATGAATTCATCTTGAAAAATATGGGCTTCCAGTTTCTTTCTTACAAAACCCCCAGCAGTTTTGCCGAAACAAAGTATGTTTTTGATTTTCTGTGTCTGTATTACATATTCATGAAACGGCCAGCAGAGATTGGCCAATTCCGTAAAGTTCTTAGATAACCCTTTTTCTCTTCGAGTTCTAACAAAAACAACATTGCTGGCTGGAATTTGTGCTGGATTGAATTCAAGAATTTCTAATAAATGTAGCAAGCGTGGTTGAAGTCGGTTGGTGCCTGGCTTTTTACCACCCCAGCTTTCATCTCTGTATTCTGACCAATTTGATTTGTTCAAATTTTTGTTGGTGTGATACTCCAAAGTTTGATAATTCTGTTGGATTGGCGACCCACCCGGATTTAATCCCAAAATATATAGTAGTTTTTTTCCTTGGAACGCTTCTTTTCCAGAATAGAAAACAGAACCAGAAATTGATTTTATTTCGTCGGGAATTAGCGAAAGTAGTTTGTCGTTCAAATCCTTAATTTAATCTGATTCTGGTTTGGGGTCTTTATATTTTTCTATGAATGATTCATACTCTTCCATAAATCTTTCACGCAAGGCGGATATCGTTTCTGTAAAACCATATTTTTCTGATATTTCCGCTGCCTCGGTTATCAACTTTTCCAGCTTTTCATTATCTATTAGTAAAGAATATGGAGAAGGTTTTCCTTTGGATGAAAAATCCTTTTCAATTTCAGAGGATATCTTATTTACGATCTTCTCCAGTTCCTTAAAAAAATAGGTAAGCTTTAAAATCTCATCTTGAACTAATTTCACATAATCAAATTCAATAAATTGAAACACTTCTTTATTTCCTCTAAAATATGGATGTATTCTGCTAGAGGTAGAAACAATGCCTTTGTATGCACGCCAGTCACCGGAGCCAACGCTTTTCAAGTCTTGTCCGAAACAATCCTTTAAATCACCCCCTAGATGTCTTGTTTCAAAAATGCAACCGCCACAAAGACTCATCAACGAATAAGCCATAAAAGAAGAATCTTTTGGTATTTCCAAATATTTTATACTTGGCAACATTTTGACGAAACCGCCCCATGAAGGGAGATCATCTCTTCTTTGACGATATTTTATGCAAAATTCCTTTACCGCATAATCTATATGATGGGTAGGCTTGATGATATCGATACAGAGATGCCCCATTTCATGCCATACGGCCCGTTTAATCTCCTCATATAAGCTCATTGCTTAACTTTTATTATAAGAGTTTTCAATGAGTCCTTTGGTATCTTCTAAGTCCTTTATTGTTTTTACAATGACCTCTGTGTCGCCCGTTCCGTAATGGCCAATATTTGAAACATCCCGTATGTTTTTGGTAGGGTTTTCTAAGTTTTTAAAGTCGAGCTTTAAGTAGATGACCAACTCCTTCTTTTTGGTCTTTATCTCTACGCAAGCAAAGTTTTTAATTCTGGAAAAGGCATGATAATATTTTAGTTCTTTTTTCTGTACGTCATCCCCTAAGGAGAACATAAAATCTTCTAATTCTTGATAAAAAGCCAGTAAATCATCGGACGCTGCATTCATGGCATCGTCCATGTCTCGGTATTTAGTTGGCAAACCATTTGAAGTTCTGGTCGAATCTTGTTTTTGAGACGTTCCGGCCAATTCAAAAATGACGTTGTTTCCTTCAAATATGCGGTACCTTATGAGTTCTATATTCCGATTAATCTGCCCAATTGCATAATCGTCATATCGAGTGAAGTCTTTCGCGATACACAATAATCTAGGGTTGGTCCAATCTACTTGCTTATCTTTTGGCAATGCATTTTTTTTCATACAGAGCAATTCAAAATTGGCTTGATGATCCATTAGCCAATCCAAATAGAACAAGCCCTGATTGATTACGTTTTCCTTACTATCAAGTTTGTATTCAATGATTACTGGTGAAAAGTTTTCATCAATGCCTAAAGTGTCTATTCTGCCCTTATGTTTATTTCCTGTGGAATATTCTGATGCTAAAAAATGAACTCCAAAAAATGTATCTAAATTCTTTTCGCAAAGGGCTTGGATCTCTCGCTCGTAATTGAATTCAATTGGTGATTTTGAAGTAGCTATTCCCCCATTGATACTGTAAAGTTTTATATCCGCCATATTACTTTTTACTTTTTGGTAATTCAATGATTTTACCCCAACCATCGGGGATAAAACCCTTCTCTTTCATCCAATTCAATGCGGGCGTAACCCTATCTTTAGGATATACATATTTTGCCTTTCCTTTATCCCATGCTAAAAAGTCTTGTTTCAACAAATCATCTGTTATCCGTTGCCCTCGAATCATTCTATTATTCCAAACAGCATAAAGGGTTGAAATAATCTCAGGAATCTGATAATCAAAACTTTTAAAGGTGATTAGAAGGTTATCAATGCTTTGCAATTCTTGCTGTGAAAAATAGTCGTAAGTATTTTGGGATTTGATATTGTTGTTTCCAGGCAATATCCTATTCATTTTGCCCACGACTTGCTTGTGAAACCAACCGGCTTTAGTGGTTTGATTGAAAAAGGGAATGGTAAATTTATTATCGTATGGGCCAGCGGCTTTTTGCTTGTATTCCTGCCCAAGATTTCTTTTTAGAACATGATAATCTGCAAGGTGTAAAAGCTTCTCGAATTTCGTATCTCCTAACCTTTTATCGTCTTTGGATTGATTGATAATGTAGGATGCCAGCATTTTTCTTTTCAAAAAGTGTCTTTCTTCCAATTCTTGAGCGATTGGCACCTTAACAATTTTAGTTTTCTTTTTGGATTTAGGCTCAAAAGCTTCTTTTAGAACGGCTTGCATGAGCATATTGGAGAACCTTTCACTCCGAGTTATCTCTTGTTCTAAAGCGTTACACTTTTGCAATAGAGCTCCTACTTTTTCTACAATGACCTGTCTCTCTTTTTCCGGTGGAAAAGGAATCAACATTTCGTCCATTTTACTTTTTGGTAAGCCTTCTCTTCCAGCACCAGTCTGAACTTCAATAATTGTTCTTTGAAAATAATTTGAACAAATTACCTTATGTAGAAAATAACTAAAAGATTTATCAATACTTCTTATTATCGAAACATGTTGGTTAATATTTCCAGTGTCAAATTTTGGAGGAACAATGCAACATCTTCCAATTGAACCGCCAGTAATATTCAACAGTAAATCTTCTGATTCTACTTTTGTTCCACTCATTTTTTCGTGGATTTGATCAGATATATAAGCAATATCATTTGTCCTTAACCCATCATCATAGACGTTTTGAGAACGTATAAATTTAATTCCTGAACTAATGTAAGCTGATTTGCCCCCTCTAGGTGTGCTACCTGAACCAGTTTTGGAACATAAATCCAATAGCCTAACCCATGCCCAACTTTTTGGTAAATCAAAAGGAATTTCAACTTCTGAAATTTGTGGCAATGGTTTTTCCCTACGAATTTTCTTCTTTTTGACAAGCTTTTCTTTTTCTACTTTTATTTGTTTTAGTAATTCGCTTGCAGGTTCTGTGTTCGGCTTTTGTGCCCGCCATTCTTTAGTCAGTTTTCCTTGTATGGCTTCTTGTAAAATGGCTTGTTTGAGTTGAGAAAGTGCATGTTTTTGAATTTTGATTTCTCTTGTGAGGTTATTTGATATTGCAGATTGCCCCTTATATCTTTTAACCATTTCAACTTGTTCATTTTTGCTTGGTAAAACAATGCCGTGATTTAGGAAAACTTTTTCATCCAAATATTTTCTATGTGTCGAGCCAGTACTTGATTCAATGCAAATTTGAAGAAAGTTGAAAGAATGGGTGAAATAAAAAAACCATTCAATATCTACCAATTCGGTATCGACTTTATACGTCCAAAAATTTCCGGTAATTATAGCACCATCAAGCGATTTTGGAATTATTCCAAAAGCACCATTTCTTGCATCAATTTTAGAAAGTATAAAGTCGCCACCTGTAATCACAAATTGCTTTTTCGTTCCAATTTTTGAGCCGTCGACCTTGTCTCTCAATGATACTCCTCTATGATTACTAGAAACAGTAACACGTTTATATAAAACACCGTCTTTTATCTCGACTGTATTTTTTATTCTTTTTAAAAAGTCCTTTATTTTAAAATCTTTGGCCATAAATTACTTTAGCATATTTTCTAATTGGCCAATATAATCTTGACTTTTTGTGATTGAATCATTTAGTTTTTGCAATGCTTCCGAGGTAGAAATTAATGTTGCTTCTTCTTCTTGATTTGGATTCTTAATATCTAAATCCCAATCTTTTAAATCCTTAACATTGACTTTCCAAGCTAAATCGTTTTCTACTCGGTTATCCCACCAATCAATAATAGGTTGAAATTCCTCAAATTGAATCGGTTTGGTCTTGGAATAGCTTTTTTGACCTTCTGGTAATTTATGCTCGTAATACCATATTTCTTTGGTTTTATTGCCTTTTTCAAAAAACAATAAATTGGTGCTTACAGTAGCTGGATGAAATGTGCTTTGTGGTAAACGAATGATGGTATGCAAATTGCAATCGGTCAATAATTTTTCACGTATTCTTGCTTTTACACCATCACCTGTGATGGAACCATCTGGCAACACTATTGCTGCTCGACCCTTTGGTTTTAACAATCGAAGCATCAATATCACAAACAAATCTGCAGATTCTTTACAACGGTAAGTTGCCGGGAAGTTGGTCTCCACACCGTCTGCAATACTCGCACCGAACGGAGGGTTTGCCAAAATGACTTCCACTTGGTCTTTTTTGCCAATACTGTTATATTCATTTTTTAGGCTATCAATATAATGGTAATCCGGTATTTCTATTTCGTGTAAAATTAGATTTGTGAGACCCAACACAAAAGGTACTGGTTTAAATTCCCATCCAGTAACGCTGTTTTGCAAGACATGTTCATCATCAACAGTTTTTACATAATTTTCCCTTACATGGTCAATGGCCTCGGTTAGAAATCCGGCCGTTCCTGATGCCGGGTCTAGTACATTTTCACCTAATTTTGGATCGGTCATTAAAGTCATTAATCTAGTCACTGCCCTTGGTGTGTAGTACTCGCCTTTATTTCCAGCATCCCTTAATTCGACCAATATACTTTCATAGATAGTCCCAAAAACTTGTTTATCTTTTGAGCTATTGAAGTCAATTTTGTTAAGTTCATTAATGACCTTTCGCATTTCATAACCTGACTTCATGAAGTTATTTGTACCGTCAAAAATTTGCTGGACTATACTGGCCCGTTTCGGATTTTTAGAACTGGTCAATGCACTCAAAGTAGCGAAAAGGCCTTTATCATTTTGAGTGGTTCTATCAATAAAATCCAATAATTCGTCACCTGTGATACCCTCGGTGTCCGCCGCCCAATTTCGCCATTGAAACTTTTCTGGAATTACAGACTCATAATCTTCTTTTATGAGCTCAAGTTCTTGGTCTTTATCATCAATTATTTTTAGAAATAACATCCAGCCCAACTGTTCCAGACGTTGTGCATCACCAGATATACCCCTATCCTGACGCATGATATTTCTAATGTTTGTTACTACTGTTCCTACGTTCGCCATTTTACGCTATGCTATTATATAATTCAGATTCCAACTCTTTTAGGGCGGATAAATATTGTTTTTTACCTCCAAAGGCCTTTATTAATTCCATGGGGGTTCCCAATTTATTCAATGGATCAAGTTTTAGAACTTCAGTAGTTTCAATGGTCAAGAGGCCATCTTCTGCATACTTATCCAATAGACTGTTTAATACGGCTTGGGCTTTTTGCCCATACTTGGTGAAGTAGTTTCTTTTTTTAACGTTATTGGCCCGTTCCTTGCGTGTAAGTGGTTTAGCCTCGAAAGCTAAATGACAGATTAAATCAAAAGGGTCAAAATCCTTACCTACTT
Organism: Croceitalea sp. MTPC5; assembly: GCF_036985505.1. Classification (NCBI taxonomy): domain Bacteria; kingdom Pseudomonadati; phylum Bacteroidota; class Flavobacteriia; order Flavobacteriales; family Flavobacteriaceae; genus Croceitalea; species Croceitalea sp. MTPC5. The sequence goes on along the minus strand of NZ_BTGQ01000004.1, from coordinate 360,599 downwards.
CTTCTTTGAGAAGGTCAAAGAAAATACCTTGCTCTTCTAACTCTTGAATTATTGCTTCTTTCTTTTCTGCTTGATTCCAATGATTCAAGAATTTTTCCAACGTTTTAAATTGTTTGGTTACGTTGTTTTTAGTGTAATCCCTTAAGCTTTCGGTTATGATTTTTCCATCTATTCCTAAATATTGAATACGTTCATTTACGATTTTAACTGGAACGCCATTAATTCTAATTTTTCCGCTAGGTTCATTTATGATATGACCACCACCTTCAATTGCTGGATAGTCCCGTTCATCTGGAAATTCTATTTCCTCACCATCTAGAATATCGGTGATGATTTCTGTTGTTGTTTCATCTTCAGCACCGCTTAAATCTTCATCTTCATTTACCTGTTTAATCATAACAGGATCACCATCAAATTCTGGGTCAGCAAAGAGATTTGTGACATTTCGGAAATCCATTATGGTGAAATACGTTTTTCCGTATTCCTCATTTATTCGGGTTCCTCGACCAATTATTTGCTTGAATTCCGTCATTGAACCGATATTGCTGTCCAAGACGATAAGTTTACAAGTTTGAGCGTCAACACCTGTGGTCATAAGCTTTGATGTGGTCGCAATGACAGGATAGGACTCACTAGGGTTGATAAAACTGTCCAATTCCCGTTTCCCCTCTTCATTATCCCCTGTTATTTGCATAACATATTTATTATTTTGCAAGAATAGGTCTGGGTTGGCATTAGCTAATTCAGTTCTCATTCCTTCCGCATGTTCTATGTCAATACAGAAAACGATGGTTTTTGCAAATCGGTCATAGCCCTTTAGAAATTCTGTAATTTTCCGTGCGACTGATTGCCTTCGTTCATCAACAACAATGTTCTTATCAAAATCCGTTCGATTGTAAATTCTGTCCTCAACGGGATTTTCGTTCTTGTCTAAGAATCCATCTGGTGGTCGCCAGCCCTCGGCATCAATATCGAGCGTTACCTTTATTACCTTATATGGTGCTAGGAAGCCATCATCAATACCTTGTTTTAGGGAGTAGGTGTAAATAGGTTCACCGAAATAGTCAATATTTGAAACTTCAGTAGTTTCCTTAGGGGTAGCTGTCAGGCCGATATGAGTTGCCTTGTTGAAATATTCCAATATTTCACGCCATTTACTATCGTCTTTTGCGCTGCCCCTATGGCACTCGTCTATAATTACTAAATCAAAAAAATCTTGGCTGAATTTTTTATAGGCATCCTCAGATTTACTATCAGATAATCCTTGATAAAGAGCTAAATAGATATTGTAAGCAGTATCAATTTTTTTGTTCTTTATTATTGTCATTGCTTCCTTAAAAGGAGCAAAGTCTTTGCGGAAAGTTTGGTCAATTAAAGCTGTTCTGTCGGCTAAGAAAAGAATTCTCTTTTTTGCGCCACTTTTCCATAATCTCCAAATAAGGTGAAAAGCTGTGTAGGTCTTACCACAACCCGTAGCCATTACCAATAAAATCCTGTTTTGTCCTTTGGCAACCGCTTCAATAGTTCTATTGATTGCTATTTGCTGATAGTATCTTGGTGTTTTACCCGAGTTATCTTGAAAATAATCTTGTTTGGCTATTTCTTCAACTTCCTCGGTTTCAATTCCTTTGTACTTTTTATATTTTTCCCAAAGCTCTTCAGGGCTAGGAAACTCTCTTAGAGCGATTTCTTTTTCAATTATTCCATCGGTTGTGGTTTTATCATGAAAATAGAACCCGTCACCATTACTGCTAAAAACACAAGGAATATCCAAAGTATTCGCATAGCCCAGTGCTTGTTGTATCCCACTTTTTAAACTATGCTTGTTGTCCTTTGCCTCGATAATGGCAATTGGAACATTAGGCTTGTAAAAGAGAATATAATCAGCGAATTTTCTTTTGCCCCTTGCCGTCAGCTTGCCTTTAACATAAATGCGACCATCAGTGAAAAATATTTCACGACCAATTTGGGTTAGTTCATCCCAACCTGCATTGAGTATAGCAGGCGTAATAAATTTGGCCTTTATGTCAGATTCGGATAAGTCTTTTTTATTCATTGGTCAGTTGGCTGTTAATACAATGTAGTAAAACACTCACAGTTTAAAAAATGCCAAGGCATTCTGAGTATGGATAAGTTGATAAATACAATACTTTTTTCTCTGTTTAATTAATTATTCAATATGAATTGAATCTTCTTCTTTATCATTTCAAAACGCTCAGATTGTCCGTCGTAAAACATAAATCCCATCACCGCTTCTTGAAGTTGAGCACTCTCCAAGATTTCTTCCAGACAGGTTTGTAGAAAATCTTTGACCTCTTTTGAACTATTGGCTAGAATCTCATGCCAATCGGTACGGTTATCCAATACATAGGTGATGTCCTCTAAATCTTTGCTCAATCTAGGGTCGTTTCCACCTCTATCCTTAAAAGCAGAGAATTTACTGGCCACAAAATAGGGTAGGGGCATGATTTGAATTTTGATATCATCAACCATAACAGTTTCTCTAAGGTCAAACCCTTTTGCAAACCAAGGGTTGGCAGGAGCCCAACCCACAGCCTTGGTACTCATAACATCAACTAAAACATCATCCAGTTGAAACCGACAAATAACACCAAGGTCGGCAGATTGTATAAAGCCTTTTTCAATTAAAAGTTGTCTTACTTCTTCCAATTGGGGGATGGAAAGAATTTGTAGGCTGATATCGATGTCTTTTGTTGGCCGTACATCATCTGCTGCTGGGTCATTGATATACAAGCTCACGGTAGCCCCACCCACATAGATGACTTCATCATTTAAATCTCCTAGGGCAGAAGCTACTTTTTTAATAATTTCTTTATTGATAAGCGTATTCTTCATTGTAAACGCTTTTCCAATTCTTTAGTAGCCAAATTTCGTTCCCTAGCCTTTCCCAATCGCATCGCATCAGTCAATGCTAACAATTCATGAAGTTTGGCATCTTCAAGACAGGCTTTTGGAACATTGGGGTGTAAAGGCTCAATGGCAAATCCACGATTTGAACCAAGGGTATAGGGCCAAACGTAATCTTGCTCACTTTGAATGACTTCATTCAGTGGGGGAGCACTATGGGAAGTTAGTACCCCTCTGACGGAAGATGAAGGTTGTTCAGGATATACGTAACGGAGCCCATGAGTCAAAAAATCGAAAAGGGCAGCTTTAAAAACTTGTTTTTTATCTCCTGAAATAAGCCCTGCAATTTTGCTTCGGTGCAAGGATTCGCTAACCTCACTTTGACTTATATATAATTCATTGGCCAGGTCTTTATTAAACCAGGGTTCATCACCTTTAGCAATAATCTTAAGTAAAATGACCACGTCGTGTGGTCGCATACCACTATGCTTTTTCATGATTATAATTTGCAATTCGCGAATCGCGATATGCGAATCTACAATGTTTTTGTAAATAAACAAGAACCAGAACACACCATACCTCATTCATTGGGCATGGAGTGTATTGGTTCTTTCTGTCCGGACACAACCCAAGTTTCGTTGAAATTGGGTTAAGTCCTAACTGCCGTGCAGATAATCTACCTCACAAGCCATTTTGAAGTCATCTGATGGCATAACATACCATATAAAATGATAAAAAAAAGATTTTTCAAAGAATTTAGGATTTCATAAAATCTGGTTTGATTTAGTTGAATTTAATAGATTCAAAAAGCACATTGTGTCTACATTTTTTGTCCTGCCAGCAGGACGAAGAATGTAAAGCAAGAGGGTAACACGCTAAAGCGATGTTACGATTTTTAGTTTACTGATTTTCAATCTCTTACAGAGAGATAAAAATCCGTGAAAATTAAGTTTTGCGCCAAAAGCTCTGGGAGCCCCAGTAAACACTGGAAATTTTTGGCGCAAAAAATAGTATTTGACTCAAATTGTTGCTGTTTGAGCCACTTTTTTTCACGGATTTAATTTGCAGTTATTTGTTGCGATTTGAAAGACGCTTCCAAATAGAATTTTGAAAGGAGAGATGATTTTGAAAATAGCAAGTGCGCCCTATTTCAATTTTACTTTACGCTTAGCTTTCTGCACACTATAAAATCGAAACAGGATCCAGCGCAGGTTAGTTATGGTGGATTTGGGGCTGAAAATAACTTGCTAGAACTGCTTCAAATGAATTATTATTTATAATAAACTTCAAAATAACCTGACATGGATTAGTTTTTTGTTGGATTTTTCCTGCAATAGGATAAAAATTCTATTTTAGAATTTAATATTCTTTTAATTACTATTTCAAATAAGAATGGTAAAGCTTTCCTAGTTAAACCGGATGACGGCTCTGATATAGCCGATTCTTTAGAGTATGGCATTTAGATTTTTTGAACACCGAACTTTGATACGAAAATGGAACTCAAATACACATGGATTCAAGATTATAAAAACCTCAAGGATATTGATTTCAATTTCAAACATTCTAGTAGAGAACAGTTTTCTTTTACTAACAATGAATTGCATGTCAATGAATCAAAAAAAGAAGCTCCAAAAAAATTCTTCAGCTCAAATATAACCGGGATAACTGCCATTGTTGGGAAAAATGGTTCCGGTAAAACTAACCTTAGTGAGTTTTTGACATATAATCTTGCTCATGTCAGTTCAGGTTTGTCCGTTTACATGACAGGCAAGGGTTTGTTGGTTTTGGACCAAAAGATATTTATTCAAGAAAATATTGAGTTTAAGAATGAAAATTTTTATCAAGAAAAGGGATATGAGATATTTAGGTACAAGGATGCGCCACTAGATAAAAATTCTGGGAGAGATTGGCACATATTAGAAAAAACCAAAATAATTTATTATTGCCCAATTCATTCCTATAGGCTTTTCTATAGCGGTCGTGGACTTGGCAATATGATTAATATATCGACTAGTTATTTAATGAGATATGATGTCTACGACTCCTTAAAATCTGTGATTATTAATGATTGGTATTCTTGGGGTCAAAAGGATTCAACGGATTCTTTGGCCGCTCATATTCGTTGTGAAAAAATACGGGAGTCAGATATTATTTTGAATTATAGCGAAATAAGAGAATTAATTGACGTTCCAGATATTATTCAAATCACAATAGATCATCCCTCTGAGAATAATTTATTAAATCAACCAAGATCATATGGAAAGGATGAGGCAGGGGAAAGACGGTCTAGAAATTATGAGGAATTGCAAAACATCGAAGTAGGATTTAGCCATCACCTTTTTGAGCAATATAAATCTGACTCTGAAACAAGAACAGGTTTTGAAACATTTAATGTCAAAGGTGAAACTAGAAAAAATGCATTTCGTCTAACTTTTTTGAAATGTTTTTTTAGGGGTCTTCTCTTTTTTGGGAAAAAATCTTTCGCCGAAGGATTCTTACTAGACTTCATTCTCGATAACGAATATAATCTTGAAGACAAATCTCTTTTATCCGATTTAGAGAATCTAAAAAAACAACTAAATGCTCTTGTAGATAGTCATAATTGGGAAGATTTAGAAGTAGAAATCATTGAACCTAGTCTTTCACGTGGTGACGAAAGAGATTTGCAGATTTACAGTCTATATCGAAGGATTGAAATTGATACAAGAAAAGAAAACATCAAAAATAAGTTGTTAAAACTAATCTCGACCACGAAACGTCTGTTATACAATGAGCTTCATTTTCATTACGAGTTTTTTCATCAAATGAGTGCGGGAGAACAAAATTTACTTAATTTCTATTCAAGGTTTTACTATGCTAAAAAGGAGCTAGAGATAATTGAAAAAGACTCTCAAGAATCAAAGGGTGAAGAAATTCTCATTTTTATTGATGAAGGAGAAATTGCGTTCCATCCTGAATGGCAGAGGATGTTTTTTGACACCGCGATTACCTATTTGTCCAATCTTTTCAATGAGAGGAAAATACAATTGATTTTTACTACTCATAGCCCGTTTGTTTTGTCCGATATTCCCAAAGAAAACGTAATATTTATGGACAAAGGTGTAAATGGAAACGCAGTAAAATCTCAATTGAATAGGGAGCAAACATTTGGTGCCAATATTTATTCTTTATTGTCCGATTCCTTTTTTATGGATAATGGAACAATAGGGGAATTTGCAAAGAATAAAATCAAATTCGCGCTGGATGTTTTGAAAGGCGAAATTCAACAACATACTCCTGAAACTTTGGAAGAAGTAGATTACATAATTGAGGGTTTGGGAGAACCTATTATCAAGCAACAACTGGAAATAATGAGAAATAACTTTTCTAATCGTGATAAATTGAGTGCTTTGGAGAAAAAAGTCCAAGAGTTGGAGGAGAAATTAAGAAATGAATCACCAGATGATAACGATTAAAGTTTCAAATCTTACCGTTGATGATTATGCTAGTTTGATTATAAAATCAAATGGTAACTATAAATCTCCGATGAAGCGCATTGATGATTGGTTAGCTAAAAATACAAGGCATAGGGATAGGGCTCTTTTCAATTATCTCAAAAAAAACCTTCACCGAATTATTAAGGCAAAACCAATGGAGTTGGAAATGATAATACAAGAGTTTGATTCAAAAGGGTATCAATCTAGGATTTTGAAACCAAAAAATAAGACTCTGAATAAAACCGGATTAGCAATAAAAGATGTTTTTGGGTATGATAGATTTCGTGGAAGTGCTAGGGCCGTATGGCTATCAGAGAAGCTAAATATTAAGTCCTGTACTTATTGCAATACACAATATTCTTTAACTGTAGCGCGTAAGGGTAAGACCAAGTTGTTGTTTCATCTTGATCACTTTTTTTCACAAGATAAATATCCTTATTTGAGCTTATCTTTTTTTAACCTGCTACCATGTTGCTCTAGTTGTAATATGAGTAAATCAAACAAGGCTTTTAACTTAAAAGAAGACATTCATCCTTATGTTGATAGTTTAGATCAGATTGCAGTATTTGAGGCGGATCATTCAAGTCTAGTTGAATTTCTTTTGAATATTAATAAGAATAAGATAAAATTACTTTTGGGTCTTCGAGCTAAACACTACGGAGATACTAAAAAGCAAAAAAAACTGGATAATTACAATGAACAGTTTAAAATTGAAGCAATGTATGATCAATTCAATGATGTTGTGGCGGAAACATACTTGAAGTCATTGTTTTATAATAAATACAAAAGGCAAGAATTGGTTGATTTCTTCAAAAAAAACTATGGTGAAGTATTATCTGACGAGATGATAAAAAGATTCGTAACTGGCAATTATATGGAGAGTAAGGATTTATTAAAACGACCACTGGCAAAAATGATGAAAGATATTTGCGAAGACTTTTACCCGTATTTCTGATAAGATTAAGAAATGACTAACTAAGAACTTAAAGACTTAGAAATCAAACTATGGGACTCTGCTAATGTACTAAGAGTTGATGGCTGTTCAAAGAACTGGATTTGCTGTTTAGCTATTTTAAACGCTTCCAAAACTCACCCTTCTCGAAAATTTAACATGATTACTTTTATCAAAAACTGAAAGAAATTCCACTCTTCAGTTGGAAGATTTTTGTTTTTTAGAACCTTTCGCCAATTTAACTTTTAATATTGCCATATCATCACTCACTTTCTTATTCACAATCTTTGCATAGTGTTGTGTGGTCCGCAAATTTTTATGCCCCAAAAGTTTGCCTACTGTTTCAATGGGTACGCCATTGGAAAGGGTTACGGTAGTAGCAAAAGTATGTCTGGCCAAATGGGTCGTCAGATTTTTTGAGATACCGCAGCGGTCAGCAATTTCTTTAAGATAGGAATTCGATTTTTGATTGCTTAATACGGGAATCACACATTCCCCATTTTTGACCTGAGGATGATTCTCATATTTCTCAATGATTTCCATCGCGGTAGGGAGTAGGGGAATGCCCAATTTCGAACGGGTCTTTTGTCGTGCACTTTGAATCCATAGACTGCCATCAATATGGGTCACGATATTGTTTGGGGTGAGCTTTTTGACATCGATATATGCCAAACCTGTGAAGCAGCAAAAGACAAACATATCCCTGACAAGCTCTAGGCGCGGCATCAATGAATCTAAGCGAATAATGGCTTCTAGTTCTTCCTTAGCCAGAAATTCACGTTCTACATGCTTGAATTTTACTTTGTAATTGTAGAAAGGGTCTTTCTGAATCCAATCGTTGGCCACAGCCATTCGAATAATTTTTTTAAAGTTATTGATATACTTCAGCGCACTGTTGTGGTTGCACTCTTTGCTAAACTTTAAAAAATATTCAAAGCGTGTAATGAATTTATGGTCTACATCCCTTATCGGAAAATCATTCTTCCCGTATTGCTTTTTGATAAATGCGGCCGTGTGCTTAAAAGTGGTGTTATACCGCTTCCAAGTGCCTAACGCAAATTCCCTGCCCACTAAGGATTTCATTTGCTTATTATGCTCCTCAAAAACTTCGAGCAACATCTTACGGGGTTCACCTTTACCCAGGAAACGAACCTTAATATCTTCCGCAGAAAACGGTTTTCCTTCCTCAATTAAATGATGATGTATTTTGTTAAGTTTATGACGAATGGTCGTCATATAATAATTCAATTCTTTAGCCTCCTCTTCTTTTCCTTTTACACGATTCATTCGGGAGTCCCAGTGTTCTGGGGCAACCTTGCGCTTTATGCTTAGTGTGGAACGCCTTCCATTCACGGTAATTCGCACATAAATACCCGCCTTACCGTTCTTGTCAAGACGCTTGTCCTTAAGGTAAAATAATATGGAATAGGTATGAGCCGCCATTTTAGGTGTCGAATAGGTATCGATTAAGACGAAAAAAAGATAAAATAAAAAATCGTAAAAAACTAATAATTAGTAAATTATAAAGAAATCGACACCCATTTTTAAATTTAAAAATGCTCACCGAATAGGTGTCTTTTTATTTGATTTTAAATGATATTATTTGATATCATAAAAAATGAAAAACCCTGTAAATCATATGATTACAGGGTTTAAGATTTAGAGTGGTGTCTAAAAAGTGGAGCCGGAGGGATTCGAACCCTCGTCCAAACAAGCAATTAAAAGGCTTTCTACATGCTTAGTCTTTGTTCAGTTGTCGACGCACGACCGACCAAAAACCGCCTATCGTACGCTTAGCTTCTTAAAATTTTTGTGCTATTGTCAAAGCAAACAATAACCTTATGTTGACTTTTATGGTGCCTCAAAACGAATCGCCGTCAACAAGGGCTATTCTGAGACATCTCGCTTCACTACCTAGTAGCGACGAGGCCAATCTTACTATAATTCAGATTAAGCGGCAAGAGCGTAGTTATTATCGCCAATTAAAAGTGTGGAATAGAGTTTAACGAGCATTACTTCCATAGCTCGGCATGCTTACATTCCAATTGGTCTCGCTGTCAAAACCAGTCGGCCCCTTCAATGAGATAACAAATCTATGATTTGTGAAATCGAATTGAACCCCGAGCGTAGTCGAGGGATCTTTTCTCATCCCATCTTTTTTTTCAATGAACAATTTTTTAAAAGGATGTCAAAGTTACATAATTTATCTGCCGGTGGTAGAAAAGTTTGCGTACCCTAGACAATCCACTTAAATTGGGTCAATAATTATACCAAAGCCAAATGAAGTTCGGAATCATCAAAGAACGCAAAAACCCACCTGATAAAAGGGTCGTATTGTCACCAAACCTTTGTCAAAATGTCTTAAAAAAACATTCCGAGGCACAAATCGTTGTCGAACCCTCGCCCATTCGAATATTTTCTGACGATGAATATCGTGAAACGGGTATCAAAGTAGCCAATGAAATGGAATCTTGTGATGTGCTTTTAGGGGTCAAGGAAGTACCTATCAAAGCCTTAATTCCTAATAAGAAATATTTTTTCTTTTCCCACACTATAAAAAAGCAACCTTATAATCGTGATTTGCTAAGGGCAATTTTGGCAAAGAACATTGAATTGTATGATCATGAGGTAATTACCAATCAAAATGGCCAACGTTTGGTTGCGTTTGGGCGTTATGCGGGCATTGTCGGGGCCTACAACGGGGTAAGGGCTTACGGGCTTAAATACAATTTGTTTCAGCTTCCTAAAGCCGAGAACCTAAGGGATAGGCAAGCCTTGATTGCGGCACTTCAGAACATTAAGATACCTAACATCAAGATATTACTTACGGGTAGGGGCAGGGTCGGTAATGGTGCTAAAGAAATGTTGGATGCCATGGGACTTAAAAAAGTGAATGTTGCGGACTATCTAAGCACTACTTTTAAAGAACCGGTCTATTGCCAAATTGATGCCTCTGAATATAACAAACGCAAAGATGGCGTTCGCGGTAATAAAGCGGATTTTTTTGCCAATCCGCAAGACTATAAATCCAATTTCTTTCGATTCGCCAAGGTAACGGATTTCTATATCGCAGGTCATTTTTACGGCGACGGCGCACCATATTTATACACTAGGGAAGATGCCAAACACCCTGATTTTAACATAAAGGTAGTTGCTGATGTCAGCTGCGATATTGATGGCCCAGTGGCAACCACGATAAGGCCATCAACGATTGCGGAACCTATTTATGGGTACGAACCCCAGTCAGAGGGCGAAATGGATTTTAAAGCTGCTGAAGCCATTGCCGTAATGGCGGTGGATAACTTGCCCGCCGAACTGCCACGTGATGCCAGTGACGGATTTGGTGAGGCTTTTTCAAAATACGTAATCCCTGCTTTTTTTAATGGGGATGCCGATGGAATTCTAGAAAGGGCGCTAATGACCAAAAACGGAAAATTGACAGAGCGATACCAGTACTTAAGTGATTATGTCAATTAAATTCTGGGGCTTATCGAAAGATTGGGTTGCTTTTTAGGTTAAAAGTGGTTTTTTCATATATTTGATAGCTTTACTATTGCGAAAACAGTGAAATTCAACTGGATTTTTAAGAACCAAACGGAGCAAGATTTTTCGAAACGCTGCATCGAGCTTGAGTATACACTCAGGCCGAAAATCACCAAATTTTTATTGAAACAAATGGACAGTGAATTGGATGGTGACTTTTCATGTTTTCATTTTGATGTGGATATGAATTCGAATTGGGTATGGATTTCCAAGAAAACCCCACAACAGTACCTGCTTAAAATTAGAAAGGCCTTTGATGTCGAGATTAACGGTTCCCAAGATTTTTTATGAGCTGAGCTCGTCTTTGTTCTTACATTTCGTTCAATGACAGTCCAATGTTTCGGAAATCATAAGAAGCAACGATTACCTCAAGTTCAATCTATTTGTTAATGCGTGTGCCCCATCGAGTTGTTGTAATAAAGATAAGCATTCCAAATATCAGCGTGACCAACCAAGCAAGCGGATGCTCCAAACCTCTGATTATTAAGATGAAAGTGGTTTTCGGATGCGTAAATACATCCCAGCTGTTCAACCGTATAAATCGACCTAGGTAAACGCCGTATCCGCAAAGTAGGGCAACTGCACACGTCATAAATCGTACTATCCCATCCGCATAGAAAATCCTGTAAAATTCTTGAAATATCCTTAAAGAATAGATTCCTGATAAGAAAGAGGTCACCGCGAAGAAGGCTATAAGTATCGTGTCAAAAACAACTAATTTTAGACTACTCAGGTGCAGATGGACGAAATCGGTAAGTACATATGGGGCATTGGGCAAAAACAGCAGCCAAACGAACGAAATTACAGTTCTATACACCGGTTTTGCCATGATTACCGGATGTTTATACAGCAGTAGCGCGATTGCAAAGGGAATCAATGCCAAAAAAAGGTTCCAGCCCAAAAACAACAGAAAGTAACTTCCTGTAAGTTTTATACGAACTAGTAACAATACTACGGCAAGAATGGAGCCTATTGTCAGCGTGCTGATCTCAGCATATTTTTGGTAAACCAGATCTTTAGATTTCATAAGCGATGAGTATTACGATATATAAGATGGTGATGGGTATATTGATGAGCAAACAAAGTGCGGACTTCATCAACCCTTGCTTGTTGGGTAGTTGTGAAAACTGAAATGCAAGACTCATCAAAAAATACAGGGTGTTGATGACCAGAATCAGTAATGCAACATAACCATAGTACGCCCTAACAGGATAATTTGGTTCTAGAAATAGGTAGCTAGCGGTCAAATGTCCTCCTAAAAGGGTAGTGGCCAAAAACAATATTAGGGCACCTTTACTCAGTTCTTCCATAAGTTTTTCTGATAGCATGGTATATTATTTTGAAAAAGAGCCGCAACAATAGTGTGCTGCGACCCTTTAGCAACCAACTAAATAAGTTAAGCCCGGGCCCAATCAATTTTTCGTGAGGCGAACATGACTATTGCCAATATGCAAAACAACCCGATACTGCCTACGAGCAATGCATAACTCTCCAATTGTATGATGACGAAAATAAAGGTGTAAAGCGCAGTAAGCGAGGTGAATATGAAGAGTACGAACTTGATGCTCTTTAAAATACTTTGCGAATACAGACTAATCAAACCGATGACCGCGGTACTGGCAATAGCATACGCTTTTAAAAAGTTTTGGTGTTCAGATATGGAGATAAGCAATGTATAGAACATGACCAGGGCAAGCCCGATCATCAAGTATTGAAAGGGATGGATGTTGATGGTACTAATGGTCTGTATTAAAAAGAAGACCAAGAAGGTAAGGGCAATGACCAAATACCCATATTTTGCGGAACGTTCGCTTTTTTGATATTCGTCTACAGGTACCAATAGGTCGGTACCAAATGAAAATGACGAAAGGTTCGGAAGTTGCCCAAAAAAGGCCTGTTCAAACTGCCGGTTCGTCTGCAATACCTTCCAATTGGCTTCAAAACCTTCATTGGTAACACTTTCATCCGCATCTTCTTCAGGCAAGAAATTTCCGGTGAAACTAGGATCTTCCCAGTTACTGGTCATGTGTAAGGTAGTTTGCTCGCCAACAGGTACGAACCGTATTCGAGAACTTCCATTTACGGTCATAAGGGTCGTAAAATTGATACGACCTACTTTGGGTAAAGCTGTTTCATTCAAAAATGCACTTTCCAGTTCATGCATGGCCAAATAATTAGGATGATAGGTTCCGTCTGAGTCGGATTGTTTATACTTGGGAAGAAATTTCGTTTTTGAACCACCCAGTTGCATCTCAATTTGATTTTTAATGCCTTTAAGGTTTGAGGTCTTTATGAGAATGGTTGCCTTTTGCCATAGAACATCTTCTGATTTGACGTCGTTTTGGGCAAAATTGGGTACGCTAAAACTTCCTGTAAAATTCATTTCACTAGAGAAAACAGAGGTTTCGTAAATACCCCGTTCTTTTTTAACGGCGTCTACCCGAGCATCAATTTCAAGGTCATCAGGAAAGAAATAGGCGTATTTGATTTTACTGGTACGTTCTGTGATAACCGATTTGGTGCCCGTGACCATTTTTGTGGATTCGGTGTAGGTCTTATAGGGAACCTTAAGTATGGGACCCATAAAAAGCACTTCTTCGCCCCATAAATTACCTACTTCTTGAACCACATCTTGTTGGCGTGAAGCACGTTCTCGAATCAACTCTTTTATAAAAATCAACGGTATCAAGAGTACTAAGATGATAAAGCCTATCATTAACATTCTGGCAGTGATACTGGTTCGTATCCAATTTCCAAATCCTTTGTTGTTTTTAATTGTTTCCATTTGTAAAGTTTAAAAGTACTTTGTATTTCAAAGTAAAATGATAAAAAAATTAATTTTGTTTTCGAATTAAGTTTTCCAGCGCCTCAATATGTTTTTGAAAGGCCGCTTTCCCAGATTTTGTGATACTGTATTTGGTATTGGGTTTACGCCCTATAAAGGATTTCTCGACTAAAATATAGTTGGCCTTTTCTAAGGTTTTGGTATGGCTGGCCAGATTGCCGTCGGTTATTTCAAGCAGTTCTTTGAGCCGATTGAAATCAACACTTTCGTTGACAATAAGAATGGACATAATGCCCAAACGAATTCGATGATCGAATAATTTATTAATGTTGTCAATCAGCCCCATTCGGTTATTTTTCTTCCTTAAGGTAAACTAAACTTCCATAGATGATATGAAAAACACCGAATCCGAGAATCCAAAACCAGAAACCATACCCGGGTAGTGCAGCGCAAACGAGTCCGAGTACGATTTCGGCGTATCCCAGGTATTTGACATTGCCCAAGGTATACTTTGAAGCGTTGACCAAGGCCAGGCCATAAAAAATCAACATCAGTGACCCGGTAAGACCATAATGTTGGCTATTGAGTTTGATGAGAATATAGATACCCCCGGTCAGCAAGGGAATAAGGAAGTTGACAAGTAACCTTTTTGTTGTTTCATCCCAGATTTTTTCGTTGTTCTTTTTAGCCTTTTTTGAGGTCAATAAATAGCCCGTTAACACACTAAGTAGGGCCACTGAAATTAAGATAATGACAATCAATCTAAAGTTCCAACTATGTAAGGTCAGGTATTCCCCAGGCTTGGGAAGCAAGAACAAATAGGTGATCAGGGCACCGGTCAGTGCATAGAGGCCCGCCATAATACCAGATAGCCCACTTAAAGAGATAAATCGCGACGAGCGATTCATTAAATCCTTTATTTTTGAGATATCATCAAGATATTTATTTGAATCCATTTTAAAAGTACTTTGAAATTCAAAGTTAAAATAAAATTCAACTTTTGACTTATTTTTTTAAAGAAAATCGATAAAATGAGTTTTTGTAACTGTTATGAATCCTGCTGAGAACTACATATTATCCCAAAATGAACCTTATCGTAGTATTTTATTGCATATCAAATCGGTGGTGGAAATCACGCTGCCCGAAACCGAATTAAAGTATAAATGGAACATTCCTTGTTTTTACTCAGGGAAGTCGCCCATCTGTTATTTGAACGTTCCGCCTAAAAAAAGATATGTTGATGTGGGGTTTTGGAATTCGGCGCATTTGACCAAACACTTGGACCAAATGGTTACCGAAAAACGAAAAGTGGTCAAATCGTTACGATATGAATCCCTCGAAGTTATTGACGATACCGTTTTGATTACGGTTCTACAAGACGCCTACAGTGTTAGCGGGAAAGGATTTTATAAAAAAAAGGATGAGGACTAAAGCTCGTTGACTACTTTTCGTATGGCGACCAAATCCGTTAGTAACTTTTCCAATAGCTTTAAATCCAACATGTTTGCGCCATCACTTTTGGCATTGGCAGGGTCAAAGTGGGTCTCCATAAACAATCCGTCCACCCCAGCCGCAATTCCTGCCTTGGCCATGGTGCCTATCAATGCTGGTCGTCCGCCGGTTACACCCGATGCTTGATTGGGTTGTTGTAGGGAGTGCGTCACATCTAGTACTACGGGTGCATATTGCTTCATGGTGGGAACGCCCCTAAAATCAACGACCATATCTTGATAGCCGAACATGGTGCCCCTATCGGTGATCCAAGCGTTTTCATTGCCAGAATCCGTCACCTTTTTGACGGCATGTTGCATACTTTCAGGGCTCATAAACTGCCCTTTTTTCAAATTAACGGTTTTACCAGTTTGTGCCGCGGCAACAACCAAATCGGTCTGCCTGACCAAAAAAGCCGGTATTTGCAATACGTCAACATATTCGGCAGCCATTACCGCGTCTTGCTCGGTATGAATATCCGTAATCGTGGGAACGTCAAAAGTTTCTGAAACCTTGCGAAGTATTTTTAAGGCCTTTTCATCACCAATGCCGGTAAATGAATCAATACGACTGCGGTTTGCTTTCTTAAAGCTACCCTTAAAAACATAGGGAATATGAAGGTTGTCGGTAATTTCAACCACCTTTTCTGCAATCCGTAGTGCCATGTCTTCCCCTTCAATGGCGCAAGGCCCTGCCAACAAGAAGAAATTAGCACTATCCTGATGTTTTAATTGCGGTATCTGATTCATAAGTATACGTTAATGTTTTGCACAAAAATACTATTTTGAACAAGTATGTGTTATCATAGTACCCAAATTAACCTACTATGCAAAAAATTACCTTTTTAATTTTTTGGTTATGCCTTTGTTCACTGCACGCACAGTTCGGAAAGAACTGCGAAGTTCGACAGTGGAAAATCAATGCCATTAGCCCAGGTTTGGAATATGAGCAAGGGATAGGGGTGAACACTACCTTTAACGTACGTTTGGCCCTTCAACCCGCTTTGGATCCTGCAGTCGCAGAACCGTTACAGGATATTGCTATTTTTCCTGCCCTTACCTTACAGACCCGTTTTTACCATAATTTAGGACAAAGGTTCCGCAATGGTAGAAAAGCCTTTGGCAATGCTGGCAATTACATCGCCCCGACCGTAGCGATTTTTGGGCCTGAAGAACGTTTTGCGGACGATAGGCTGGTCGATGGACTACAGGGTTATGGTGGTCTGGTTTACGGAATACAACGTACCATCGGTGATGGTTTTAGTATTTCAATTGATGCCGGGGCAGGGTATTATGTAGGCCCTTTTGAGGGTGGAATTTACCCCGTGGCAAATATCAGTATCGGATGGATCGTCAGTGAAAAACGTTGGTGTGTTGGTAAATAAATGTTTTCAGAACATGATTTTCTTTATCGCATCCATATAGCCCCTGCTTACACGAACTACATCACCATTTATCATGGTGACATCATAAGCTTTACCATATTTATGGAGCTCGTGAACTTTTTCTAAATTGATGATTGATGACCTATGCACGCGTAAAAAAGATGCAGGGTTCAATTTTTCCTCCAAGCCGGAAATACCATAATTACTAACAAACGTAGCATTTTCAATATGGATTTTTGAGTAATCGCCGTACGCCTCGATCCAGATAATATCCGCTACGGAAATGGTAACCAATTTTTTGTTTTGCTGCACCAACACCCGTTGCGGATATTCCTCCTTATCCATAATGACACTTTGGGCAAGCGTTGCCACATCATTTTTTCCAGACTCCAGGCGCTCTATTGCTTTGGCAAAACGTTCTTTAGTGTAAGGTTTCAATAAATAGTCAACGGCATGAACCTCAAAAGCTTGTAGGGCATATTGGTCGTATGCCGTTGAAAAGATGATTTGCGGAATCTCCTCTAAATGCCCCAACACCTCAAAACCTGTCTTGCCGGGCATTTGAATGTCTAAAAAAACCAAATCAGGTTTGAATCGATTGATTTCGGTTATAGCGTCCACACCATTATTGACTTCGGTTAGCAATACCAATTCTGGAAAATTCTTCAGGTATTCTTTTATCAAAATACGGCCAGATTCTTCGTCATCGGCAATCAAGACCTTTTTCATATGGCAAATCGTATCAGAAGTCCTTTAGGGGAATTATCCAACAGTTCTAATTGGCTTTGATACATTTTTTGTAGTCGAAGTTTCGTATTCG
Source organism: Croceitalea sp. MTPC5 (assembly GCF_036985505.1). Taxonomy (NCBI): domain Bacteria; kingdom Pseudomonadati; phylum Bacteroidota; class Flavobacteriia; order Flavobacteriales; family Flavobacteriaceae; genus Croceitalea; species Croceitalea sp. MTPC5. The sequence goes on along the minus strand of NZ_BTGQ01000004.1, from coordinate 343,280 downwards.
TCAAACCAACACCCTTACCAAAAACACCTTGTTTATTCTTGATACCCACACCAGTGTCTGATAGTTCAAACTTGAGTTTTCCTTCCTCTTTGAAAATGTAGATGGATATGGTACCACCTTCAATTAAACTTGAAAGGCCATGTTTTATAGAGTTCTCTACTAAAGGTTGTAAAAGCATTGGGGGTATTTTTTCGGTCATTAAATCGTTAGATACTTTAATATCGATATGCAAACGTTCCTTAAAGCGTTCTTTCTCGAGATCTAAATATTTTTTGACGAAGCTTAACTCTTCTTCGAGCGTAACGATATCGGTCTTTGATGCTTTAAGTTGATATCTGAATAAATCAGAGAGTTGCCCGATCATATGTCGTGTTTTCTCATTTTCAGGGGGAACGGATGCGTTGATGGTATTAAAAACATTGTACAGAAAATGAGGATTCAATTGTGCTTTGATGGCTGCAAGTTCGCTTTTAAGGGCAGCTTGGCGCAATTCCCCTTCCAAAATTAGTTTCCGCTGGTTTTCCTTATAGTATTCGTAAGCGTGAAAAATACCGAACTGTAAAAGATAGAATAAGGCCGGAATGTAAACATCCCAGATAGATGCCCTGCCCTCAAGGTGGTAAAAGCCCATTAATTCAGATACCCAATAGTAAGTTCTCTGTGTACCATAAACAAAAATGGGCAGGGTGATGATATGCAATAACAAACGCAAATACAGTTTTTTAGATTGAAACAGATTAAAAATCAAATACCATATGGGCAGCGTGAAAAGAAAAAAAACACTGTATTGAAGTCCACTCATGTCAAAGTATCTAACAATACTGAAAAAGGTTTTGTCTACTTCATTTAACCCTCCTTGATTTATCCAAAGCGTTATATAATATAGCGTTGCCGAGAAGATATAGAAGAGTACCAATGCTAAGACTTCTTTTCCCTTTAAATTCCAAAATAGCTTTTTGTCCATGTCCAACACTTTTTTGGCAAGATAAAAAGATAAGGTGAAGCGTGGCTTGAATTTCAGACGAGTGGTCCTATAGGCAGTTCAATGGTCCGGTCAATTGGGCAGACTATTAGCCCATTCATCAGTTTCCAATTTTTGGCAAGGGATGAAAACTTCAATTTTGGGCTATTATAAAACCAAAAACAATCATGAAAACGTTATTCACCCTTATCATATTGGGCCTGGCCCTGAATTCAAATGGGCAATCAATCAAAGGAAAAGTCATTTCAGAAATGCAAGAACCGGTACCTTATGCAGCGGTTACCTTGAATCTACAACAAGATGCTACACTGATAAAAGCAGTTATAACGGATGAGCAGGGCTTTTTTATCATAAAGAATACGCCCTCAGGTAATTTTAAGTTGAATATTACCAATTTAGGCTTTGTCGATTACCAATTGGAATTGGTTACTAATGACGAGAACGTTGACTTGGGTACCATAACCTTATTTGAAGCAACGGAAAACCTTGAAGAGGTAACAATAACTGCTGAAAAACCCATGGTACAGGTATTGGCGGACAAAACGGTATTTAATGTGCAAAATACAATCAATGCGACAGGTACCAGTGCTTTTGAGTTATTGCGTAAAGCACCGGGGGTCATTGTCGATAATAACGGTGGTATCATTGTAGAAGGTAAAACAGGAGTTCAAATCTTTATCGATGATAAATTATCAATCTTACAAGGAGAGGATTTGACGAACTATTTAGAGAGTCTTCAGGCGACTGATATTGAATCAGTGGAAATCATCACACAGCCTTCATCTAAATATGATGCCGCTGGTAATGCAGGTATTATCAATATTAAGCTCAAGAAGGATAAAAGCTTGGGAACCAATGGCTCTGTGACTTCTGGTATTACCGTGGGCGACTTTTTACGCACCAATAGCAGTATCAATTTTAATAACAGGGGGAAAAAGGGAAACCTCTATGGTACTTATAGCAATCGTTTTGGCAAAAGTACGGGCTTTATCAACTTGTTGCGTACTCAATCTGAAACCTTTTTCGGAGCCCGCACCAACAGTATTTATGATAGAAATAGTAACAACTTAAAATTAGGGTACGATTTTTATGCCTCTGAAAAAAGTACGGTCGGAGCCATAGTGAACGGTAATTTCAACAATTCTTTTAGTGATAATTTTTCTAGAACCCCTATTCGCCCAGTGGCAAACATAGCAAATGATAGCGTTTTGGTTACAGATACCAGAAATACGAATACTTCGTACAACTTGAATGCCAACATAAATTACCGGTATACCGATACTTTAGGGTATTCTTTGAACACCGATGTAGATTTTGGAAGGTACAATAGTGACCGAACTGCGTTTCAGCCCAATATCTATTTTAATGGTGACGAGTCACAGATTTTAAGTGAAAATACCACAAGTCAAAATACGCCCATTGATATCAAGATTGCCACTTTTAAAACGGATTATGAGCAAAACCTATTGAAGGGAAAGTTAGGTTTGGGGGTCAAGTTCTCTTTCGTAAATACAGAAAATACCTTTGACTTTTTTAATCGAATAGATGGAGCTGATGTATTTAACCCGATGGAAAGCAATCAATTTGACTATGACGAAACCATTAATGCAGCCTATGTAAACTATAATGTCAAAAAGGGAAAATGGAATGTACAGGCCGGGCTTCGTATAGAAAATACGATATCTGAAGGTAGTTTGGTAAGTATGCAGCAAAATGAAGATGCCCAAGTTGAGCGTAATTATACCGATTTCTTTCCTTCTGGTGGACTCACCTATCAATTGAATCGAAAGAATCAATTTGCATTGACGTATAGCAAACGAATACAACGACCTAACTATCAATCTTTAAATCCATTCAAATATGTATTGAACGAATTGTCATTTCGTCAGGGTAATCCGTTTCTTCAACCACAGTATACCGACAACATAAAACTTGCGCATACCTTCAATTACCGGTTGACGACTTCGATAAGCTATACTTACGTATCTGATTTTTTTGCACAAGTTACCGTAGCTGAATCCGACGGCAGAAATTTTATTACCACGCGAAATGTGGCGGATAATGAAATCATCAACTTCGGTATTTCGTATCCGAAGAAGATCAACGAATGGTGGAACCTTTATTTTAGCTTGAACGCTTACGTGAGTAGCTTTAAGGCCAATAGCCCTGAATTTCTTTCTGTGAAGCAAGAAACATTTAGCCTTTATGCCCAAAATACCTTCACATTGCCAAAAGGCCTTCGAATGGAAGTTTCTGGTTGGTATAATTCGCCAACGGTATGGGGCGGTACATATCAGACGAGGGCTTTGGGCTCATTGAACGTGGCATTTCAGAAAAAGTTTCTCGATGACAGGTTGACGGCAAGGTTGGCGTTCAATGATATTCTCTTTACCATACCGTGGCAAGGAACCACCCAATTCGGCGATCTGTTCATTGATGGGAGTGGGGGCAGTGATAGCAGGCAGGTCGCTTTCGGAATTACCTATGATTTCGGAAGAAACGAAATCAAAAAGGCAAGAAAACGTAAAACAGGCCTTGAAGACGAAAAGAACCGTATTGAAAATTAAAAGGTCTGTTAATTAAATTTAAAAGTGGAATGAATTTGTTTTTGAAATGATATGTTTGATTTATCAAAACCGACCGATTTGAAAAAAATAAGTACACTACTACTGTTGTTATCCATCATCTCGCCTTTGTGCTCACAGCTTATTTCAGAAAAAGGCTCGAAACCCAAAATTGTGGAAAACCTGCAGTTGAGATTTAATTTGTTGAGTCCCGGCATTGATTTCGAGATCGGAATCTTTAAAAACCAGACTGCGGTCGGTGGTCTAGGGCTTGGTTTGGCCTATTATGAAGAAGGCTATGCTTTTGGTTTAGCACTGAATACCGAGTATAGGTATTACCATAACCTAAAAAGAAGGATCAGGAATAATAAATACATAGCAGGAAATTCTGGAAATTACTTTGCCGCAGCACGTTCCATATATTTCGACCCACTTATTTTTGCCAGCGATATACCCTTTGATGATTTCAATATTGGCTATTATGGGGTGCTTTACGGTGTACAACGTACCCTTAAAAAAGGGATTAACTTTGATATTTCAACAGGCGTTGGTTACTATCGAGGTGATGGCGTACCTTCAGGGTTTGGCCCGATAGTTAACTTAAAAATAGGGTGGGTGGCCACCAAACGTAAGTCAAAGGCCATATATTTTAAAGAAGACTAAACGTTGGCACTAACCAAATTCGATTTCCCTAATTGTTGTTCAATTTCTTCTTGGGTTATTTATAAATTGATAACTATTTAAAATTCAATAAGATAAAAATAACATAACCTTTGTCTGATAAGCAGAAATTAGCAGTACCTTTGCAGGCTCAAAATTAGAGGTTATGTCCAAGATCAAGAATATCGCCATCATTGCACACGTTGACCACGGTAAAACCACCTTGGTTGATAAAATCATGTATCATTGTCAGTTGTTTCGTGAAAACGAAAACAAAGGTGATTTGATTTTGGATAACAATGATTTAGAGCGGGAGCGCGGAATTACCATTGTATCAAAAAACGTTTCCGTAGTCTACAAAGACACTAAAATCAATATCATTGACACCCCCGGTCACGCCGATTTCGGAGGCGAGGTAGAACGTGTTTTGAATATGGCCGATGGCGTTCTACTTTTGGTAGATGCCTTTGAAGGGCCTATGCCGCAAACCCGATTTGTATTACAGAAAGCTATTGATTTAGGCCTAAAACCTTGTGTGGTCATTAATAAGGTCGATAAAGAAAATTGTACCCCAGAGGAAGTTCATGAGAAAGTTTTTGATTTGATGTTTGAGCTGGGTGCTGAAGAATGGCAATTGGATTTTCCGACGGTTTACGGTTCTGCCAAACAAAATTGGATGAGTGAGGATTGGCAAAAACCAACGTCAAATATAGAACCATTGTTGGATATGGTCATCGACCATGTACCTGAATTCAAACCAGAAGAGGGAACTACCCAAATGCTGATTACCTCATTGGATTTTTCTTCATTCACAGGTCGTATTGCCATTGGTAGGTTAACCCGGGGTACCTTGAAGGAAGGACAGCAGATTTCTTTGGTAAAACGTGATGGAACGGTCGTAAAATCGAAGATTAAAGAGCTTTTTACTTTTGAGGGCTTGGGCCGTCAAAAAGTGCAAGAGGTCAAAACCGGTGATATTTGTGCCATTGTGGGTATGGAAGGTTTTGAAATAGGCGATACGGTTGCCGATCTTGAAAACCCTGAAAAGTTAAAGACCATAGCTATTGATGAGCCAACAATGAGCATGTTGTTCACGATAAACGACAGTCCATTTTTTGGTAAAGATGGTAAATTCGTGACTTCTCGCCATATTAAGGAGCGTCTTGAAAAAGAGTTAGAGAAAAACTTGGCCCTTCGTGTTGAAGAAACCGATAGTGCCGATAAGTTCATGGTATTCGGCCGTGGGGTATTGCACCTTTCCGTTTTGATCGAGACGATGCGACGTGAGGGATATGAACTTCAAATTGGCCAACCACAGGTGATCATTAAAGGGATTGACGGGGTAAAGTGCGAACCTGTAGAACATTTGACTATCGATTTACCTGAAGAAGTTTCTGGAAAGGCCGTTGAAATGGTCTCTATCCGCAAGGGGGAAATGACCAGTATGGAAGCTAAAGGTTCCCGAATGTTATGTGAATTTATAATCCCTTCGAGAGGGATAATAGGTTTGAGAAACCAATTGTTGACCGCAACTGCGGGTGAGGCGATAATGGCACACCGCTTTTTAGAATACCAACCTCTGAAAGGGGATATTGCGCAACGTTTGAATGGCTCTTTAGTGTCTATGGAAAATGGTACTGCAATTCCGTACTCCATTGACAAACTGCAAGATAGGGGTAAGTTCTTTATTGACCCGGGAGAGGATATTTATGAAGGTCAGGTTATCGGCGAAAACTCACGCCAAGATGATATGACGGTAAACGTAACGAAAACCAAGAAATTATCAAACGTACGTTCTGCGGGTGCTGACGATAAGGCTAAGATTGTTCCGGCAATAAAGTTTTCGTTGGAAGAGGCTTTGGAATATATTCAAAAAGATGAGTATGTCGAAGTAACCCCAAATCACCTTCGTTTAAGAAAGATTTATTTAAAAGAAGTAGACCGCAAGCGCAATAAGATTACCTAGGTTAATAAACAGTGAACGGTAGTCCGTTGGTGGTTGAGAACTATGAAGAATAGTTTTGACAACTCGAATTCATTAATTTCCACTAACCACTAACCACTAACCACTAACCACTAACTTAGGTGTCCGTGATGGTGTTCGCGTAAACAGCCTATCGCCGCACCAATGATTCCGGCATGGTTCATCAATTCTGCCTTTACAACATCGGTCTCAACATCAATAAGGTGTTGAAACTCCTTCCATTTTTTTGAGGTGCCCCCACCAACGATAATGAGGTCTGGTGCAATGATCAGCTCAACGTATCGTAAAAACTTGTTGAAGCGTTTTCCCCATTTCTCATATGATAATCCTTCGCGTTCTTTTGCCGATGCCGCTGCCCAAAGTTCAATTTTTTTATAATCCTTATAAGGTATTTGGCCGAGCTCAAAATTGGGGATCAATTGCCCATTGAAAAAAGCACCGCTGCCCAGTCCTGTTCCAATGGTAATCATAACAACGAGGCCTTGCTTGTCTTTTCCAACGCCATAGTTCATTGAAGCATATCCAGCAGCGTCCGCATCATTGAGAACCGTAACCTCTCGACCTGTTACTCTGGTAAGAAGTTCGTCAATGTTAACGCCCATCCAGCTTTTGTGCAAATTGCCGGGAGATTTGCAAACCCCATTTTTTACGATGGTAGGAAATCCACAACCAATGGGTCCGTGATACTTAAAATGATCTGCGATTTGTTTGATGACCTCCGCCATCTCGTCAGGTTTTCTTGATTTGGGCGTGGGAATGCGAAATCGTTCCGTCAACATTTCGCCTGTTTCGGCATTGACCAAGGCACCTTTGATACCCGATCCACCGACATCAATTCCGAGAAGTTCCATAAAAGGAAAGAAATTTTAGTTTTCACAAAGAAACAAAAATCTTTTTGGTCAATTCTAAATCAAGAATAGAAGTTCGTCGACGACTTTTTTTTGAATTTCCTTATGAAGTATTAAGGTTATGAAAAATCACATAGCTTTTTGAATCACCTCAAACATCTTGCTGCCATCACATTTGATGGTTTTGTGCGGATATTTTAAGATCAGGGCATAATCATGGGTAGACATAATGATGGTACGTCCACTTTCGTTGATTTCTTGCAAGACCCGCATTACCTCTACACTGGTTTGGGGATCTAAATTACCGGTTGGTTCATCAGCAAGAATCAATTCCGGATCGTTCAACAGGGCCCTTGCAATGGCTACGCGTTGTTGTTCTCCACCCGAGAGTTCATGGGGAAACTTAAAGCCCTTGGTTTTCATGCCCACTTTATCCAATACGGCTTCAATTTTGGCATCCATTTTTGAATGGTCTGTCCACCCCGTTGCTTTAAGCACAAATTGCAAGTTATTATTGATATTTCGGTCAGGTAGCAATTTGAAGTCTTGAAAGACGATTCCCAATTTTCTACGTAAGAAAGGGATGTCCTTTTCTTGAAGCGACTTTAGGCTGAAATCCACAACGGTACCATAACCTTCACGAAGCGGAATATCGGCATAGAGCGTCTTCATAAAGCTACTTTTTCCACTTCCGGTCTTTCCGATAATGTATACAAACTCACCCTTTTTTACTTCAAGGGTAATATTGCTCAGAATGAGATTTTCATTTTGAAAAACGGATACATCCTGTAATTTTAATATGGTTTCCGACATTCTTTTAGTTTCGGGTTAAAGGTTTCAAGGCAGTGGTCTTATTAAAAAAATGATCCTAACCTTGCGATTCCCAAAAATACTAAGTTCTCTACGAACCAAATTATGATTTTTTCTGGGTATTCGAAACCTGAAAGTTAAAACTGGAAACTTTGGACTTGAAATTGATTGATATACTTTCATTCGAATTTTAACGTTATGGTATCATCAATCGAGAACAGCGTAGAACACTATGAATCGAACCACTTCCGTTTTTTTAGCACTCTTTTTAGGTCTTTTGGTTTTAGGTTTTTCACAAGAAACCAAGGTATATACCCACGAGCAAAAGCAGTTTCAAGATGCTTTGGCCTTGTATAACAACCAACAATATCAAGCAGCCCAAGCACTTTTTGAAAAAGTCAAGACCAGTACGAAAGACTACGAGACCGAGGCTAATAGCGTCTATTATGCAGCAAATGCCGCGGTTCGGTTGAACCAACGGGGAGCCGACAAACTCATGGAAGACTTTGTGGAACGTTACCCAACTTCCACTAAGCGCAATTCCGCTTTTATGGATGTTGCCGATTATTATTTTGAAACGGGTAAATATCCTTATGCCTTAAAATGGTACAGGAAAGTCGACCAAAGCGCCATGTCGCGAAAAGACATGGAAAAGTTCAATTTTAACATCGGATATGCCTATTATGCTTCGAACAGGCCCAAAGAAGCTGAAAAATACCTCAATAAAGTACTCACTTCTGAAAAATATGGAGCCCAAGCAAAGTATTATATGGGCTATATCGCTTATGAACAAGACGATTATGATGGCGCGAATGAGCGATTCGATGAAATATCAGACCCGAAAGTTCTAGAAGAAAAACTTTCCTATTATCAAGCGGACTTAAATTTTAAACTGGGCAATTTTGAAAAAGCCATTGAAATGGCCAAAAAACAACTGCCAAAGTCAGATCGTAGGGAAATTTCTGAATTGAACAAAGTCATTGGCGAGAGCTACTTCAATTTAGAAAAGTACGATGACGCCATCCCATATTTAAAAGCGTATAAAGGCAAGCGGGGAAGATGGAGCAACACTGATTTTTACCTTTTAGGATATAGCTACTACAAACAAGATGATTTTGAAGCCGCTATTGGGCAATTCAATAAAATTATCGATGGTACAAACGGTGTGGCCCAGAACGCTTATTATCACTTGGCGGAGTGCTACCTGAAGTTGGAAAAAAAATCTGAAGCACTGAATGCATTTCGCAATGCCTCTGAAATGGAATTCAACGAAGCTATTGAAAGGGATGCGCTACTCAACTATGCAAGGTTGAGTTATGAAATAGGTAATGCCTACGAACCAGTACCACAGGTTATTAGGGCTTATTTAGAAAAGTACCCAAAAGATGAAAGACAAGAAGAGTTGCAGACCTTGCTCGTAGATTCTTATATCACTTCAAAAAACTTTGAGGGTGCCATGACGTTGCTAGAGAAAAACTCAGGCTACGCAAGCAGGGAAACCTACCAAAAAGTTGCTTTTTATAGGGGAGTGGAATTATTCATTGACGGGGATTATGAATTGGCCGTAGAGCGATTCTCAAAATCTTTGAAGAATCCAGAAAATGGATATTTTGAGGCAAGGGCAAGATATTGGAGGGCAGAAGCAACGTATCGTTTAAACCGTTTTGACGAAGCTTTAGAAGGTTTTATGAAGTTCAAACAAAATCCGGAGGCAACAACAACGGATGAATTTGAACAATTGGATTACAACTTAGGATATTGTCATTTCAAATTAAAGCAATACGATAAGGCCATTTCCTATTTTAAAAATGTCTCAGCGAATAGTAATCAAGAGCAGTCCAATGACGCATTGATCCGCTTAGGCGATAGTTACTTCGTGACAAGTAACTACCAATCAGCGATTTCGGCTTATGACAAGGCGTCGCAAATGAATGGTTCGGAACGTGATTATGCAGCATTTCAAAAGGCGATATGTAATGGGTTCTTAGGTAAGAATCCAGCAAAGATTGAAGAATTGATAAGGTTTGTAGATCGCTATCCAAAATCCTCACTACAAGACGATGCACTTTTTGAACTGGGCAATACCTACGTGAAGAATACTCAAGAAACTGAGGGGTTACGCAGCTATGATAGGCTAATCTCAAAATATGCCCGTAGTAAGTTTGCCCCAAGGGCTATGCTACGCCAGGGATTGGTACACTACAATGCCGGACGTAATGAAAAAGCTTTGACAAAACTGAAAGGTGTGGTAAATGACTATCCTAAAAGTCAAGAAGCCAAGCAAGCAGTGGCAACTGCAAAATTGGTTTATGTTGATATGGGGCGTGTAAGCGAATATGCCGCATGGGCCAGAAACCTTGATTTTGTTGAGGTAACGGATTCAGAACTTGACGAGGCCAGCTTTGAGGCGGCAAATCGAAAGTATGCCGAGGGTAAAACTGATGTTGCCATCAAGGGTTTTGAAGCCTACTTGAAAGAGTTTCCCAATGGGCTTCACTCCAATCAGGTAAATTTTTCATTGGCACAATTGTATTTTTCCCAAGGAGATAAGGATAAGGCCTTACCGCTTTATGCAAACGTGGCTGAAAATGGAACTAGTGAATATAGTGAGCAGGCACTAACGAGGGTCTGTGAAATATATGTGGCAAAAGAAGATTATAAAAATGCCATCCCCTTTTTAGAGCGGCTGGAGAATACCGCAGAGATTGCGCAGAATAGAACCTTTGCCCAATCTAATTTGATGAAAGGGTATTATGGTCGAAAAGACTATGAAAAAACCATTGCTTACGCAGAAAAGGTTCTGGCCGCCCCTAATATCGACAATAGGATAAAAAGTGATGCCCAGATTATGATTGCTCGTGCCGCCATTGAAACGGGTAATGAACAAATTGCTGAAACCGCTTTTGCTGAGGTCAAAAAAATAGCATCGGGCGAGGTTGCCGCAGAAGCATGGTACTACGATGCTTTTTTTAAGAACAAGAAGGAAAATTTTGAAGCCTCAAATGTATCGGTCCAAAAATTGGTAAAAGACTATTCGGCGTATAAAGAATGGGGTGGAAAGGGGTTGGTAATCATGGCCAAGAATTTTTATGCTTTGGATGATGCCTTTCAAGCGACCTATATTTTGGAAAGTGTCATTGAGAATTTTGCAGAATTCGATGAAATCGTCGCCAATGCCAAAGGAGAGCTTTCATTGATAAAATCACGCCAGGCAGAAGTCAACTCATCAGTCAATCCGAATGGAAATTAATCAGGACACCATGCAGAAAACCATTTTATCCACGATACTTTGTCTAGTCGTTTTGGGTTCGGTAAAAGCCCAAGAAACCGATACTATCGGCACTGAAACCGTAACGGTGGTAAAGCCATATTCCCCTACGGTTTCCGATGCCTTTAAAATTAAGGTTGCGCCAATTTTGAACGATTCCATTGTGTTGCAAAAAAAGAAAATAACCTATAATATCTTTTCGGTACCTGTTGCTTCAACATTTACCCCGGCAAAAGCAAAGGCGGCGAAAGTTGAAAAGCTTCCGCCTCCTATTCTCTATAACTCCTATGCGTCGGTAGGCTTAGGAAATTTCAACAATGCGCTAGTCGAGTTTTACACAAGCAGTAAGTTGGGTAGGGATGAGGATTTATTGGATGTAGGTTTGAACCATCATTCATCTCGAGGTGATATTGAGAGTACGCCTTTAGAAACTGATTTTTACAATACGAAACTCGACGTTTCATACGCTAAAAAAGATCGTGATTATAATTGGGGAGCCAGTGTCGGATTGCAGCACCAGTTGTACAATTGGTACGGTCTTGAAAGTGGTGTGTTCACCCAGGCGCAAATCGATGGTATTGACGAACAACAAAACTATTTCAATGCCGAAGCGAAGGCAAACCTGACTGTAGAAGATTCCTTTTTTAAACATGGCGATATACTCCTAAGGCGGTTTTGGGATTCCTCGGAATCTGGTGAAAACAGAGTGGTACTGAATACGGAAATTGAACTGCCCATTACGGATGAATTGGTGAACTTCAAGACCAAGGTCGATTATGTTAGCGGTAGTTTTGAAAATGACGATTTGAACAATACTGTCAACGAAACAGGTATCGATTACGGTCATTTTCAGGTAGGGATAAATCCTAGTTTTGTGGTTTTACGTGATGAACTGACCTTAAACTTGGGTGCAAACTTGGTTTACGGAATGGATATAGAAGACAGCAGTGGCAGTTTTTACATCTATCCAACGGTTACGGCATCGTATCGGGTCATGGATGAACAGGTGATTGCCTATGCAGGTATCGTAGGTGATTTAAAACAGAACTCATATCATGATTTTGTGAATGACAACCCATTTGTTTCACCAACGTTGTTTATTCAGCCTACAGACCAACAATATGAAGGGTACTTAGGGTTGAGGGGACAGCTCTTTTCAAATGTCGGCTACAATATTAAAGGATCCTATCTGGCGGAAAATAGAAGGCCCTTATTCTTTTTAAATCCTCAGAATGTGGGTAGAACAGATGCGCAAGGCTATAATTTTGGCAATTCATTTCAAGTGTTTTATGATGACCTTAGAACATTTGGTGTTTTTGCCGAGTTGAATGTTGATGTCAACCGCAAATTTTCGTTTGGCTTAAATGCCGAATACTACAACTACAACACGGAAACGGACAATCCGGCATGGAACTTACCTGAGGTCAAAGGTTCTTTATTTATGGATTATCAAATTACGGAGCAGTGGTTTGCCGGTGCCAACCTATTTTTTGTTGGGGAGCGCGAAGACTTGGTTTCAGTTGCACAGGCCAATACACCACCCAATTTGTTTCCATCTGAAATAGTAACCTTGGAAAGCTTTTTTGATGTCAATGCCCATATCGGGTATCGTTTTAACAAACAGCTGTCGGCATTTGCCAAATTCAATAATTTGGCCAACAACAGCTACGAACAGTGGCATAATTTCAGGGTACAAAGTTTTCAAGCTTTAGCCGGGGTATCTTATAAGTTTGATCTATAGCGAATAGCATTGTGGTCTGATTTGTTATCTTAGGCCTACTTTGCTATAGGTTATGATCGGTTGTAATCGCAGACATATTCTTTTTGGTTTTCTATTGATCGGATTTCATCTGCATTGCCAAAATCTGGTCAAGAACCCTAGTTTTGAACGTTTTGATGCCTGCCCAAAAACCTTGGGCACCTTCAAAGATGATGTTACCTCTTGGACCACCCCGACAAAAGGGTCTACAGATTATTTCAACACCTGTAGTATCGTAATGGGTGCCCCAGAAAACTTCAATGGTGTCCAACAGGTTAAGTTCGGCAAGGGCTATGCCGGCCTCTACTTTTATGCGCCATCTGATTATAGGGAATACATTCAAGTACCACTCAAAAAAACACTTCGAAAAGGCGTATTCTATAACTTAAGTTTTTATATCAGCTTGGCCGAGGGCTCCGATTTCGCAGTAAAGGATTTCGGGGTGTTATTCACTTATAAAGAATTGCAAATAGATACCAAGAAAGCGTTGTCTAGAGGCCGTTTATTCAGTAATAGCGGCAACCGATTCCATACGATGGAAATCAATCATCCAGAATTTCATGAAGACAAATCCGATTGGTTGAAGGTAACCCTAAGTTTTACGGCCGAGGGTTATGAAAAATACCTGATTCTCGGTAACCTTCGCAGCAATCAAAAAACAAGAAAAGTACAGACCAAAAGAAAAGAGACCAAGAAAGGGGCTTACTATTATATCGATATGATTTCATTACAATTGGCAAACCAAGGGCCTTCTGTCGAAGCGGATAGGGAATTGAAAAAAGATAGTCTATTCGTGCTAAAGAATATTCATTTTAGCTTTGATAAGTATACAATAGATGGCGATGCAATAAAGGAACTGGAATTCATTCGGGAACGATTGAACGCAGCTCCCGAATTGATGATTGAAATTCATGGGCATACCGATAGTTACGGTAATGACCTATATAACAAAAGACTTTCTGAAAAACGGGCGAAGTCAATCGCCGACTATTTTGTTAGTGTGGGCATAGCAACTGAACGCGTATCATGGGTAGGCCATGGTAGTAAAGACCCCATCACGAATAATTCCAACGAACAGGGTAGGTCACATAATAGAAGGGTAGAATTTATTTTAAAGACTATGGAGTGAATTTGTAATCGCCACCAAAGAAGAGCGTGCTTGCCAATTCAATTTTACGCTTGGGAAATAAGATTTCTCGATCCAAAGGGTGTTGAAAGAACCTATGAAAAATACTTGACGTTCCGTTGATTAATTTTCGCATCTCCTCATCGTATTGCAATACGATATCTTCGGTACGACCGCCGCTCAGTACAAAGAAAGACTCGGTTTGATAACCTTGTGACGATATGCTTACCTTCCAGTGAAAATCTTTATTACTGGTCAATACGAAAGAACCTTCATAATCAGAATAAGTAGCCTCATCCGTGGTATCTAGGCTAATTGCAGCCAAATAGACAGGAAGACCGAGTTCATCAACGACTTTTCCCGAAATCGTATTTTGACCTGAGCCAAAATAGGGCATCGAAAAGAGTAGAAGCACAGTGGTTAAAATGCGCATTACCGTAAGATTTGGAATATTGTAACGTGGGTTCTCTGAAATTAGTGTCCACAAATCGATGAAGCGCAAAGACCTTGAAGAAATTTAACAATAGACAATAATCAAAATCATATGGCGTTTATAGTGGTACGAGAGCCCAAATCAATACATAGATTATGTTTAGTATCAAAGCCTCTCGTAGTATCACTTTTCTTTGTGTAGCTCTTTTATTCAGTAGCTACGGCGTAGCTCAAAACCTAATTCTTAATCCCTCTTTTGAAGCATATAAGGCTTGCCCGTCAAATAGAATGGCATTTGATATGCTACTCAAAGACGTATCATTGCCGACCCCAAGTTCAGGGGACTATTTCAATGAATGCGGCACCAACGACTTTAACGTTCCCAATAACTTTAAAGGTTCACAAACGGCCAGTAACGGTAAAGGCTATGCTGGTCTTTATTTTTATGCATTGAACGATTACAGGGAATATATTCAGTTGAATACCTCAAAAACGCTTAGGGAAAAACACCCATATAAACTCTCTTTACAAGTCAGTTTGGCCGAAACAAGCACCTTGGCCTTAAAGAATATGTCAATCGTGTTGACCAATCAAAAAGTAAGTGTGCCAAATAGTGCTGTATTAACGGCATCTAGGGTCGATTTACAAGAAGGTATGGAATTTCATGAGGTGGCTTTGAAAGCGGACAATTCCTTGTCAAATAAAGAAGGATGGGTCACACTTACCGCTGAATTTGACGCTAAGGGATTTGAAAATCATATTGTTCTGGGCAATTTCCAATCTAATGAAAATACGGTACTCTTAGAAAATGGAAAATCAGTTACCTCTGGTGATTTCTCATATTACTTTGTTGATAATCTGGTGTTGGAAGAATTACCACGAGTGAACTATGAAAAAGATAAGATTTATGTTTTAGAACATAAACCTTTCGAACCAAAGGGATACGAACTCGATGAAGAGGCAATGGCCAGTGTCAAAAAGATATTCAAGTATTTAAAAGCCAATGCAGAGGTACAGTTAAAGATTACAGGGCATTCCCATGATGCCGGCACTCCAGAGTATAATAAGTTCGTTTCCTCTTTGCGGGCAAGGGCCGTAGCACTTTACCTTAAAAAACTGGGTATTGACGATAGTCGACTGGTCTGGGAAGGTGTTGGTGATACCAAACCCTTGCGCAATGGAAACATAAAAGACAATAAACCTGCCAATCAAAAGGTAGAGTTTGTGATGACCAATTTTGATGATCAATAGCATATGTAGCATATGATCAAATAAGTAATACACTGCACGGGGGTGGCGTGTATGATAAACTGAAGATGATGACAGAAAGGATACCTTTTGTCGTGATGATGATTTATTTTTTCCAAATCCCCCTGACCGCCCAAAATCTGGTGATCAATGGGGGTTTTGAGAATTACCATTCCTGTCCATCAGCAATAGGGAATCTATCTAACGATAGCAGACATTTAAAAGCCCCGACCAAAGGCTCAACGGATTATTTTCATATCTGCGGAACCAATGATGTCGGTATCCCAAAAAATTTTAATGGTACCCAACCTGCTTTCGAAGGGGAGGCCTATGCAGGTCTTTATCTTTTAAGTCCGAATGATTATCGAGAGTATATCCAATTTGAGCTCAAGGAAAAATTAGGGAAAGGTAATTACTACAAGGTTTCCTTTCGTTTGAGTTTAGCAGAAATATCAGTACTTGCCATACAAGAGGCCTCAGTGCTGATGACCCAAGACCCTTTAAATATTGAAACCAATCAAAATCTGTCTCCACGACGGTTGAACCGATTTGGGGTCGATCGGTTTTCTTATGTGAAGTTGAAGGTGAAACGTACCATTTTTGATAGCGATGCATGGGCCCTGGTCGAGGGTGAGTTTGAGGCAAAGGGTTACGAAAAATATGTGACCTTCGGTAACTTTAAAGATGATAGGCACTCGAGAACTATCCGCTTAAACCAAAAGGAAAGCAATCAAAAGACCTTGTCGTACTATTATATTGATGATGTTTCACTTGTTTTGATACCCAGACAGGAATTTGAAATGAACCAACCTTTTGTATTGGATCAATTACAATTTGAGTTTGATGATTTTAAACTTACCGAAAAGGCCAAAATCGAGGTTCGTAAAGTATATGCCCATTTGCATAAAAACCCTAAAGTTCATCTAGAGATCTATGGTCATACCGATGACCTCGGTTCAGAAAATTATAACAAGTACCTCTCTTCAAGAAGGGCTAGGGCAGTAGCACTTTATTTACAAGAACTAGGGCTTGACAAAATGCGAATCAGCTGGGAAGGAAAGGGTGATAAAATGCCACTATATTCAGGCACTTCGAATAAGGAGCGCGATGCCAATAGAAGGGTCGAATTTGTGATTACCGAATTTGAAGACCATTAGCAGGTTTTAGACGGCTTCTTTCAATTGCTTATTTTTGAATAAAGCCTGATTAAAATGCCCAACCGAATACCACTATTCTGTATTTCCTTTTTTATTTTTTTTGGAGGATGTATAGAATCCGAAACCTCAAGAGAAGTAGTATCCTCACAAAATTTAGAAATACTTTTTGACGATTACCAGCAATTCAAACTCCGAATCAATCCTATTGAGGCCACAAAAGCAGGTTACACTGCTTTTAATGATACTATAGCAGATTATATCTCCGATGATTATCAAAAACATTTGGTTGATGAATATGATGCTTTTTTGACCCGTATCGAGAAGGTCGATACGTTGGGCTTGAATGAGACCCGACGACTTGCACTGGAAGTGATGCAGTGGGATTGTTCCATTAAAAAAGAAGGTCTGAAGAATGAATTGGCTGTCATTACCTCACCAATTTACAACCTACCTACACTAGAGCTTTTTCCTCTAGGTCAGATACAGTCATTGCACTTATATGTTGCCCAATTGGCCGGTGGTTCAAGTGTTCATCCCTTTCAAACGATAAAAGATTATGAGAATTGGTTAAAACGCATTGAAGATTACTTAACATTTTTAGATACCAGCATGACCAAAATGAAGGAAGGTCTCGAAAAAGATGTGGTTTTACCCAGAAGTTTGATTGTAAAAATGATTCCACAATTAGAAGATTTCGTTTCAAAACCAGTGGAACAACACATATTCTACAAGCCGATTCTAAACCTGCCAGAAACATTTTCCCCAGACGATTCCAAACGATTAAAAGAGGCGTATATAGCGATTATTTCAGAACGGGTGATTCCGAAATATGCCATGCTCAAAAGGTTTTTAAAAGAGGAGTATTTACCCCATGGTCGTTCAACATCAGGTATTGGGGCTTTATCAAATGGTGCGGAGACTTATGCGTATTTGATACGTTTGCA
Source organism: Croceitalea sp. MTPC5 (assembly GCF_036985505.1). Lineage (NCBI taxonomy): Bacteria > Pseudomonadati > Bacteroidota > Flavobacteriia > Flavobacteriales > Flavobacteriaceae > Croceitalea > Croceitalea sp. MTPC5. The sequence goes on along the minus strand of NZ_BTGQ01000004.1, from coordinate 325,498 downwards.
CACTTCTACCAATATGACGGCTGATGAGATTCATGAATTAGGTAAAAGGGAGGTGGCCAGAATACGCAGGGAAATGGAGAAGGCCATGCAGGCTTCAGGCTTTCAGGGAGATTTAAAGGCGTTTTTTGATGAGGTGCGCAGTACTGAAAAGCTTATGCCTTTTGACCAGCCTGAGCAAGTGATTGCCTATTTTGAATCCATAGAAGAAAAGATTGACATTAAGTTGGATTCCGTTTTTAATTTGCGACCAAAAGCAGGTTTTAAGGTTAGAAGAACCGAAGCATTTCGAGAAGCTTCGGCAAGTGCGGAATATGTTCCCGGTTCAAAAGATGGTTCAAGGCCAGGGGTGTTTTATGTTCCGATACCTGAAGTTGAGAAGTTTAATCTTTTGACAAGCGAAGCCCTATTTCTGCATGAAGCGATTCCTGGGCACCATTTTCAGTTATCCTTGCAGCAAGAAAATGGAGATTTGCCTGAATTTTTGCATCCAGAAAGCCTTGGCGTATTTGTTGAGGGTTGGGCCTTGTATGCAGAATCTTTGGGTAAGGAGCTGGGGCTGTATACCGACCCTTACCAGTATTTTGGTATGCTAAGTATGGAAATGCACCGTGCCATTAGATTGGTCGTTGATACCGGTATGCATGCAAAAGGGTGGACACGCGAAGAGGCCATTCAATACTCCTTGGATAATGAGGCTGACTCGTTAGAAGGGATAACAGCTGAAATAGAGCGCTATATGGCGACTCCGGGTCAGGCATTGTCGTATAAAATTGGGCAATTAAAAATTCGGGAACTGCGAACCAAGGCTGAAAAAGCACTTGGGGAAGCATTTGATGTTCGGGAATTTCATGACCAAGTATTGAATACGGGTAGTTTGCCGCTTATTTTGTTGGAAAAGAAAATTGAGGGATGGATCAATGAAAATTAAAAGTAATGGATTCGCCGTGTGTATTTTTCCCTTGCTATTCCGTCAAGAACCTTGGAAATAAAAAACCCCTAAAGCAATTGCTTTAGGGGTCTTTTTGCTCATAAAGGGAAATTTATAACATCACAGGTGTGGCAACTCTTGTGGTTCCCCAGCCCATAACCAAGTGCGCTCCGCCTTCTACCTCTTTAAAAGCAATGGAAAATGCTTCCAATGATTCCCCGTCTGTAGAAGCCTTTGAAGTTACACGAACAACATCGGCCGCGTTGTCATACGAATAAGCTCCCCATTGGTTCAGGTTCTTGTTCAATATAACCGTCCATTCGCCTTCGCCGGGTATAGTGAACAATGCATATGTGCCGGCCGCTACTTTCTCTCCGCCAAAAGTTACATCTTGGTAAAAGGTGACCTCCGCTGCTTCATTGGCACCGGTTCTCCATACTTTTCCCGCTGGGGCCAAATCATCCATAGAGCGGCCTTTTAATTGTGGTCTTCCATAAATAACACGGGCAACTTTGTTCGATTCTTTATAGCTAGAAGGGAATGAGGCGATATCAGCTGGACTTTTATCCAATCCGCTAAATTTTTGGGCAGTTGCCTCCGTAGTGAAAACTAAGGTGAAAGCAAATAATACAGGTAATAAGAATTTTTTCATTTTTAAAATTTTAGTTGAATTCAAAAGTAGTTTGAAGAACTACGTGATTTTTTTAAAGAGTCGTTAAAATTTGAACAACTTTCAGAATATATCTGAAATGAGGTGTATTTGCTTAAAGAAGTGATAATTGATCATATAAAAACAAGATATTGTTTTAAAATGTAATCAATAAATGATTTATTGTTTTAATATGATAATATCAATTGCATTTTTGTATCACTAATTATTAGCAATAAAAGATTATGTGCGGAATTGTATGTGCGTTTGATGTTAAGGAAAGCACCGAGGTATTACGGCCACAGTTGTTGGAAATGTCTAAAAAAATAAGACATCGTGGTCCGGATTGGAATGGAATTTATGCTGGTGAGAAAGCAATTTTGGCCCACGAGCGTCTGGCTATTGTGGATCCAGCATCAGGTAAACAACCTTTGTTCAGTAAAGATGGTAAACTGGTATTGGCCGCAAATGGTGAGATATACAACCATGGACAATTACGAAAGCAGTTTGAAGGTACTTACGGGTTTCAGACACAATCCGATTGTGAGGTGATTTTGGCATTGTATCAAGAAAAAGGTGTTGATTTTATAGACGAGCTTAATGGTATTTTTGGTTTTGCCATTTACGACAGTGAGAAAGATGAATATTTCATTGCCAGGGATCATATGGGCATTATTCCGCTTTATATCGGATGGGATAAGAATGGTACTTTTTATGTAGCCTCTGAATTAAAAGCTTTGGAAGGTACTTGTACCAAGATCGAGCTGTTTCCCCCTGGACATTACCTGCATAGCGCTACTGGGGAATTTGTACGGTGGTACCAGCGCGATTGGATGGATTATGAAGCAGTGAAGGAAAATGAGACAAGCATTAGGGAAATCCATGATGCTCTAGAGGCTGCGGTCAAACGCCAGTTAATGTCAGATGTACCCTATGGGGTACTGTTGTCCGGCGGATTGGATTCATCGGTGACCTCTGCTTTGGCCAAAAAGTTCGCACAAAAACGTATAGAGTCGGGTGATACCAAAGATGCTTGGTGGCCCCAATTGCATTCCTTTTCGGTAGGGTTGGAAGGTTCCCCCGATTTGGCTGCCGCGCAGAAAGTGGCCGACCACATAGGTACGGTCCATCATGAGATAAAGTTTACCATACAAGAGGGCCTAGATGCCATTAGGGATGTCATCTACAATTTAGAAACGTACGATATTACGACCATTAGGGCATCTACCCCAATGTATTTGATGGCCCGTGTCATTAAGTCCATGGGTATTAAGATGGTGCTTTCCGGTGAAGGGGCCGATGAGCTATTTGGCGGATACTTGTACTTTCACAAGGCCCCGAGCCCAAAGGATTTTCATGAAGAGACCGTGCGCAAATTGGATAAGTTGCATATGTACGATTGTTTGCGGGCCAACAAATCGCTGGCTGCTTGGGGTATTGAGGGGCGTGTACCATTTTTGGATAAAGAGTTTATGGATGTCGCGATGCGGATTAACCCCAAAGATAAAATGATAAATGGGGAACGAATGGAGAAATGGGTAGTACGCAAGGCCTTTGAATCTTATTTGCCTGAAAGTGTGGCATGGCGTCAAAAAGAACAGTTCTCAGACGGGGTGGGTTATAGTTGGATCGATACCCTAAAAGAAGTGGTCGAAGAAGCGGTAAGTGACGAGCAATTGCAAAATGCCCACTTTAAATTTCCGATACAGACCCCGACCACCAAAGAAGAATATTATTACCGTTCTATTTTTGAAGGGCATTTTCCGTCAGATGCGGCTGCATTAAGCGTTCCTCAAGAGCCTTCCGTTGCCTGTAGTACCAAAATAGCCTTGGAGTGGGATGAGGCGTTTAAAAACATGAACGATCCTTCAGGGAGGGCAGTGTCAAATGTTCATGATGATGCCTACATAAAGTAAACTTGTTTTCATTTAGGGACAAGTAGTTTTTTATTCATTTTAATTAGTCCGTGAAAAGCACCCCTCAAGGGTGCTTTTCCAGTCAATGAGACCCAAGTTTCGAAGAAACTTGCTGGTCGAATTGACCCCTAACGAAGTGTTTGGGGTCCGTTGTAAAAAATGCCGATGGTCGTACCCAAGTTTCTAAGAAACTTGCCGGTCGAATTGACCCCTAACGGAGTGTTCGGGGTCTTCGTGACGGAGTATGGATATCCATACCCAATCTTTGCGAGACCGGTTAAAGTAATTGGAGTAAATCAACATTTTATCCTCAGAATCACACCTCAGGAATACACCTTGTGATTTGATATAATTTTCCACAATAACTTGTTGATAACTTCAAGTGATAAATGGCTGCAACACCTTAATTTCACTAGGTTTTCGTTATATTTGTAAGATTTGAAATTTGCAAAATAATTTAGTTTGAAACTATGAGCGAAGAAGCTAAAAAAAATCAGTATTCCGCAGACAGTATCCAAGCCTTAGAGGGTATGGAGCATGTTAGAATGCGTCCCTCAATGTACATAGGTGATGTTGGGCCGAGGGGATTGCATCATTTGGTCTATGAAGTGGTCGATAACTCTATCGATGAGGCCATGGGCGGTTACTGTGATACCATTGGTGTCACCATCAACGAAGACAATTCCATTACGGTAAATGACAATGGACGGGGTATACCCGTAGGGCTACATCAAAAAGAAGGGGTTTCCGCCCTTGAAGTGGTTATGACCAAAATAGGCGCAGGGGGCAAGTTTGATAAGGATTCCTACAAGGTTTCCGGTGGGCTACATGGTGTTGGGGTCTCTTGTGTCAACGCGTTGTCCAAGCACTTGAAAGCCACGGTTTTTAGGGAAGGCAAAATATGGGAGCAGGAATATGAAAGGGGTAAAACACTTTATCCGGTAAAAAGTGTCGGTGAAAGCAAGGTGACGGGTACTGAGGTAACCTTTGTTCCTGACGATATTATCTTTACGCAGACTACGGAATACAATTATGAGACGCTCGCGAACAGAATGCGTGAATTGGCCTACCTGAATAAGGGCATCACCATTACGTTGACCGACAAAAGAAATAAGGATGAGAAAGGTGAATTTGTCTCAGAAGTCTTTCATTCAGAAGAGGGATTGAAAGAATTTATCCGTTTTCTTGATGAGACAAGAGATCCCCTCATTCAGTCCGTGATTGCTATGGAAGGGGAGAAGAATGGGATTCCCGTAGAGGTTGCCATGATCTACAATACAGGCTACTCTGAAAACCTTCACTCTTACGTAAACAATATCAATACCCATGAAGGGGGTACCCATCTTTCAGGGTTTAGAAGGGGATTGACCAGTACCTTAAAGAAATATGCCGATAACTCGGGAATGCTCGACAAATTGAAATTTGAAATTTCAGGCGATGATTTCCGTGAGGGATTAACGGCCATAGTTTCGGTAAAGGTCGCGGAACCACAGTTTGAGGGCCAGACCAAAACCAAATTGGGCAACCGCGAAGTCACAAGTGCGGTCAGTCAGGCGGTATCTGAAATGCTTACTGATTACTTGGAGGAGCACCCTGAAGATGCCAAACAAATCGTCGAGAAGGTAAAACTGGCTGCCCAAGCACGTCACGCCGCTGCCAAGGCACGTGAAATGGTACAACGTAAAAATCCTATGAGCGTTGGTGGATTACCAGGGAAGTTGTCTGATTGTTCTGAACAAGACCCGACCAAATGTGAGGTTTTCTTGGTCGAGGGTGATTCTGCGGGTGGTACTGCAAAACAAGGTCGAGATCGAATGTTTCAAGCCATACTGCCGCTTCGAGGTAAGATTTTGAATGTCGAGAAAGCCATGCAGCATAAAGTTTTTGAGAACGAGGAAATCAAGAATATTTATACGGCACTTGGCGTTACCATTGGTACGGAAGAAGATAGCAAGGCGTTGAACCTCGAAAAGCTGCGCTATCATAAAGTGGTCATCATGTGTGATGCCGATGTTGATGGTAGCCATATTGAGACCTTGATTTTGACGTTCTTTTTTAGGTATATGCGTGAGTTGATAGAAGGCGGCCATGTCTACATCGCAACACCCCCGTTGTACCTGGTGAAAAAAGGAGCGAAAAGGCGATACGCCTGGGATGACAAAGAACGTGATGAGATTGTGGAGTCCATGGGTGGGGCAGCAGGAATACAACGCTATAAGGGTCTTGGTGAAATGAACGCCGAACAGTTATGGGATACCACCATGAACCCTGAGTTCAGGACACTTCGCCAAGTTTCCATCGATAATGCCACGGAAACCGACCGTATCTTCTCAATGCTAATGGGCGATGAGGTGCCACCAAGAAGGGAATTTATCGAAAAGAATGCGGTCTATGCCAACATTGATGTATAGTTTAGTACATTGATAATGGTATTTCACAACAAAAACTCGCCCTAATCGGGCGGGTTTTTTAGTTTTAAGAAAATTTATAAAATGAAACAATTCATAGGTCTCTTGCTCTTAACCTGTTCATGGGGAGCTAATGCCCAAAGCTTAAATAATATATTGACTGCGGGTATCGAGAACGCAGAACGATTTACCGATGCTTACACGGCCCCGGTTACCGAATCGGCGATTTATGGTATTTCCAATGGTTGGTATAACTCTGCGGACGCCAAGCCCCTAGGTGGATTTGAAATTTCAGTTGTTGGTAATATTACGGGATTCAGGAACAAGGACGATAAAAAGTCTTTTGAGCTTGATATTGACGATTATGAGAATTTGAGTTTTACCGATGGAAGCCAATCAAAGCAGGTCGCCACGGGATTGGGTGATATCACAGGGGTCGAGGTGATCATCTCTGATGATAATGGCCTGTTCAGTGAACGGTTTGAGTTGCCATCAGGTTTGGCATCAGAAGATTTTAACTTTATCCCTTCAGGGTACCTACAGGGCAGTGTTGGTCTAATAAAAGGACTAGAGGTGAAGGCTAGGTTCTTGCCTAAGATCGATTTTGAGGATAGTGCCGAGATAAGTTTGTTTGGAGCAGGCCTGCAATATGATTTCACTAAATTATTGCCTGCTGATAAATTATTACCGGTCGCCATTTCTGCCGTTATCGGTTATACAAATTTAGACGGAACATATGATTTCACGGATTCAAATCTTGTGGATGGCGAGAATCAGCGCATAGATGCAAGTTTTAATACTTGGAATTTTAGTGCAGTGGTATCGACACGAAAGATACCCGTCATCAACTTTTATGGAGGCTTAGGCTATATTACCGGAAAATCTGACATCGATGTCTTAGGGGAGTACGTGGTACGTTCTGGACCATTTCAGGCAACCTATACAGACCCTTTTTCGGTATCCAATAATGTCAGTGGCGTTACCGCTAATATCGGTACAAAATTAAAATTGGGCTTTTTTAGGCTCAACGTAGAATATAATATTGCCCAGTTCAACACGCTGACGGCAGGTATCAATTTCGGGTTTAGATAGTACTGATTGACATACGAACAAAAAATGCCCCATTAACTGGGGCATTTTATTTTCATATAGTATATCGGTCGACTCATTGGCGAACTGCAAACGTGCCGCCACTGATAAACTCCAATTGCTCGGGTTCATCCGCATTGTTCATAATTACTTCAGTATCGGAAAGATTCGCTTCATTATAAATAATGGAGTAGGTGTGATTTTCAACAGACCAGGCAAAATCAGTATAAAATGTTAAGGTTTTGCCAGAATATCGATGGTATCGACCAAGATAGGCATCGTTGAAAATCCATTCTTCCCTTTCTGCAACCTGCTCTTTTGAGCCCGTATCCGAAGCGGTTTTTGACCATATTCCTAAAATAGGGTCATTATTTTCGGGGATACGTGTACAGTTGCTCACGGCTATTATGCAAATAATAGCCAACAATGAAAAAAGCTTTTTCATAAGTAGGTAGTTCAATTTGATTTGGGATTGTTATAACGTCACGATAAAAGGGCCTATTGTAATTTTTCGATGTACTACATGTTTAGCCCGTTTTCTTCGTTGAAACCCCTTTTTCTTTAACAAATAATAACTTTTTTAGTGTCAATTTGTTTAAGGAATATGACATATTTCATAAAATTTTGGTTCAAAAAATCCCTATTTTTGGGTTCCTTTAAAACAAATAAAACACTAGAATATGAAAGTTACCGTCGTTGGGGCTGGTGCAGTTGGGGCAAGCTGCGCAGAGTATATCGCCATGAAAGATTTTGCTTCTGAAGTCGTATTGTTGGATATCAAAGAAGGGTATGCCGAGGGTAAGGCCATGGATCTGATGCAAACCGCCTCATTGAATGGGTTTGATACCAAAATTACAGGTAGTACCAATGATTATTCGAAGACGGCGGATAGCGATATTGCGGTAATAACTTCAGGAATACCCCGTAAACCGGGGATGACCCGAGAAGAATTGATAGGTATCAATGCCGGAATCGTAAAAACGGTCTCGCAAAACCTATTAGAACATTCCCCCAATGTGATTTTAATCGTGGTGAGCAATCCAATGGATACGATGACCTATTTGGTGCATAAGACCACGAACCTAGCGAAAAACAAAATTATCGGTATGGGCGGGGCCCTAGATAGCGCACGCTTCAAGTACCGATTGGCAGAAGCTTTAGGTGCACCAATATCCGATGTTGACGGAATGGTCATCGGTGGTCATAGCGACAAGGGTATGGTACCTTTGATCAACCATGCGGCGCGTAACAGCGTAAAAGTTTCCGAGTTCTTATCCGAAGAACGCATGCAACAAGTGGTTGAAGACACCAAGGTCGGTGGAGCAACATTGACTAAACTTTTGGGCACTAGTGCATGGTACGCTCCCGGTGCCGCTGTTTCAGGTTTGGTACAAGCTATAGCCTGTGATCAAAAAAAGGTCTTTCCTTGTTCTACGTATCTCGAAGGGGAATATGGGTTGAATGACATTTGTATCGGTGTGCCTGTGGTCTTGGGTAAGAATGGTATCGAAAAAATCGTGGATATTGATTTAAGCGACAGCGAAAAAGCAAAAATGCAAGAGAGTGCCGCTGGCGTGTCTAAAACAAACACGCTGCTTGAGCTTTAAAAGCCTTACTGGGAATAAATAGTATAAAAACCTTTGACCTCTCACGTCAAAGGTTTTCTTTTTACAGGGCGATGTACTTCCAAGATGTAGATATTCAATAATATACTACCAAGAATGATCTTTCTTTTTATATTTGCCGGATGAATTCAAAATGGTGCGTTGGTACTTTGATGATTGTTTTGGCCTTGTTAGGGCTAAGCCATGAGCAAAAAAGGGCTTCCAATCAGCAGATTTTAGTACAATTTGCAGATGTAAAACTAGCCTCTGAAACGGCCCATGACGATGTTTTGACGGCGATTACGAAAAAGCTTCGGGTTCTAGGTGTCGATGATATTGAAATAATAAAGAGTGGCGATGGCCAAGTAAATATTCTTTATTACAGTAATATTGAAGCACGTAGGGTCAAGGAATTTCTTTCTGATGAAAACGAGCTTTTATTAACTTATGAAGATGAACTACCTTCCGATGCCCCAAAAGAAGATTTTCCCGAAGGGTATAGTCTAATCGTAGCTGACCTTCATCAACAGGCCCATCATGGATTAAACGTTAAAGGGAATTTTGTTCCAATCCAAAAAGAAGGCAATGATGGGGTTTCCAATCCGGTAGTACTTCAGTTTGGTACTACGATTGCCCTACCAAATAGCATTGAAAAAGTAGCCCTTAAGGTTAATAGAACCATTGCACTTGCAATAGCTAATACTTCACGGCATATTCCAGAGGTAAGGGCCGGACCTTATACTTCCGAAAACAGCTAATTGCCCATAGCAACTATCGTTTAAGAATACCACCGCTTTTTTGAAAGTGGGTTGCTTTGGATTTTTTAACACACAAAATCGTAATCAACATAAATCAAATAAATTATTAAAATGCAAAATAAAGGACTTATAAAGCTTTTTGCACTGCTTTTTGGTTTGGTGAGCATCTATCAGCTTTCCTACACGTTCATCACCGGAAAAATCGAAAATGATGCTGAAACCTATGCCATTAATCAGGTTTCGGAAGCAGAGGAAGACTATGTAACCAAACGTGAAGCTGTAGAAGCATCATATCTTGACTCAATTGGTTCAAACCCGATTTTAGGATATACCAGTTATGACGATGCAAAAACGAAAGAACTTAACAAAGGCTTAGACCTAAAGGGGGGAATCAATGTTACCCTGCAGATTTCGGTAAAGGATATTTTGAAAGGCCTGGCCAATAATACCAAAAACCCTGTTTTCAATAAGGCTTTGGCCGATGCCGATGAAGCTTCCAAAGATAGTGATGAGACGTACTTGGAATTGTTCTTTGATGCCTTTGACGCCATCAAGGGGGATACTAAACTAGCCTCTCCAGATATTTTCGCGAATAAGGCACTAAGTGATGCCATTAATTTTCAAATGACCGATAATGAGGTGAAACCTATTATCAGGACAAAAATCGATGAGGCCATCGTTTCTGCCTTTGAAGTATTACGTAAGCGTATCGATGGTTTTGGTGTTACACAGCCGAACATTCAACGTGAAGGAAACTCAGGCCGGATTCTGGTAGAACTGCCTGGTGCCAAAGATATTGCCAGAGCCCAAGAACTACTTTCAAGTACCGCACAATTGGAATTTTGGGAAACATATCCGCAAAGTAACCCAAGCTTGGGCCAATTTTTCGTAAATGCAAATGAAAAATTACGCGACATATTGGAACCAGTACAAGAAGAAGAGGTTGCGCCCACACCGGAATCTGAAATTGATTCGTTATTATCTGATGTCGCACAAGACTCTTTGGATCTAGCATCCCAATCCAACCCGCTTATAGAAAAATTGATTCCTGCATCCCCAGGTAGTAATGCTATTGCCGTAGTAGCGGTAACGGATACCGCTGAAGTCGGGGCTTACTTGAGAATGCCCGAGATCAGGAGGTTGCTACCCGCTGATGTGCAGTTTACCAAGTTTGCATTTGAAAAGCCGCCAAAAGATTCAGAGTTGGCTGAATTGTTCGCATTAAAATCCAATCGTGATAGAACACCGCGAATCAGTGGCGATGTGGTTTCAGATGCCCAAGATACGTTTGACCAATTCAATAAACCTGCCGTCAGCATGACCATGAACACACGAGGTGCCAAATTGTGGGAAAAATTGACTGGCGACGCCTTTACCAATCAAACAGGTATCGCGATAGTTTTGGATAATAAAGTGTACACCGCACCTGGGGTATCGACCGGTCCAATTTCTGGGGGGCGTTCAGAAATAACAGGAACATTCACTATAAATGAAACCAAGGATATTGCCAATGTATTGCGAGCGGGTAAGTTACCTGCGAAAGCGGAGATCATCCAATCTGAGGTCGTCGGTCCATCATTGGGTCAAGAGGCGATTGACAGTGGCTTTAAATCGTTTATGATTGCCATGGCCTTTGTACTGGTTTGGATGATTTTCTATTACGGCAAGGCCGGTATTTTTGCAGATATAGCCCTTATTCTGAATATCGTGCTGATTTTTGGCGTATTGACCAGTCTAGGTGCCGTATTGACCTTACCGGGTATTGCAGGTATTGTGTTGACCATTGGTATGTCTGTAGATGCCAATGTGTTGATCTTCGAACGTATCAAAGAAGAGTTGGATAGAGGCAAGGGAAAGGCACAGGCCGTAGCTGATGGTTTTAGTAACGCACTTTCCTCGATTTTAGATGCCAATATTACTACTGGGCTAACGGCAATTATATTGTTTATTTTTGGGTCTGGTCCAATAAAAGGTTTTGCTACCACACTTTTGATAGGTATTGCTACTTCATTGTTTACGGCCATATTCATAACAAGGCTTCTAGTTGACTGGTACATATCAAAAAAGGGAAGGGATCTATTGTTCTCGACAGGGGCTACAAAAGGCCTCTTCAAGAATATGAGCATCAACTTTTTAGGAAAACGTAAAATCGCCTATGTCATTTCGGGTATTTTAATCGCTGTCAGTATATTCTCATTGGCAACTAAAAGTCTACAACAAGGAGTTGATTTCGTTGGGGGTAGATCTTACCAGATTCGTTTTGAGAAAGCGGTTAGCCCTTCAGAGATCGCCTCTGAGTTGAATACGGTTTTTGGTAGTGGTACCAACGTGAAGACTTTTGGTGAAGCCAATCAGATTAAGGTGACGACACCTTATAAAGTAGATGTGGAAGGGATTGAGGTTGATGCCGAGATTCAAAATAAACTATATACGTCACTTCAAAAATATTTACCCGATGGTATTACGTTTGAAGATTTCACGGTAGGTGCCTCTGATAAATCCATTGGAATTTTGCAATCGGTTAAAGTCGGTCCTACAATCGCGGATGATATCAAGAAAAATGCCTTTTTGGCGATTTTAGGTTCGTTGGCGGTGGTCTTTCTTTATATTTTGTTGCGATTTAGAAAATGGCAATTCTCATTGGGTGCGGTAACCGCTGTATTTCATGATGTTTTGATTGTGTTGGGAATCTTTTCATTGACCGGTGATATCATGCCTTTTAATATGGAAATCGATCAAGCCTTTATTGCGGCAATACTTACTGTAATCGGTTACTCCTTAAACGATACCGTGGTTGTTTTTGACCGTATACGTGAGATTATTGGCCTCAAGGGTTGGAATGGCGGTGACAATGTCAACGATGCACTGAACAGTACCTTAAGCCGTACTTTGAACACTTCGTTGACCACGTTAATCGTACTTTTGGCCATCTTTGTTTTCGGTGGGGAATCGTTGCGCGGATTCATGTTTGCAATGATTGTTGGTGTGATGGTGGGTACCTATTCATCAGTATTTATCGCGACACCGATTATGTTTGATGCATTGAAAAGAAAGATTACAGGTCAAAAAGCTTAAATCCAAAAGACTGAACCAAATATAAAGGCCGCTTCATGCGGCCTTTTTTATTGAGGGATAATGGATACTGGATACTGGTTGGGTTCAGTACTGTTCTAAGTTTTTATGAATTTGTTTTTCATGATGTTTCACATGGTACATGGTGAAATACAGTAGCTCCCTTAACGTGAATTTTCCCATGACGGGATGTGGTAGCATATACGAATCCAATTCCTCCTCTGAATACATCGCTATACCTTCGTTCAGGTGTTGTATCAGTGATCTTAAATAATCAAGTTGTTCATTTCTGTTCTTGGCGTCAATTTTCTCAGGGGCAAAATCTTTGGTAAGTATGTAATTTGGGTTTTCTTCCAATGTTTTCAGGTAATCGGTAACCAAAACCTTATAGGTTCGACTTGGTCGTTTGGCCTTACCAAACTTTTCCGCTAGAACGTACTTTGGTATCCCAAAGGCCCTATTTACAGGTTTGACCGATTTGATAATATGGTCAAGTTGTTGCCCGGCACACCATTTCCCTTTAGGTACTTGTTCAAAATCAGTTTCGGAAAGGTCGGCAAGCGTTTGGATAAAAGTTTGATGATTTTGGGTCATCAAATCAGTGATGTCTTTCTTAATCATTTTTAAATGTAACGGTTTTTCCTGTAGAACCGTTTGGGGAGGGAATTAGTTGATAGGTATGTAAAGGTTTTAGGCTAGGTTCTGGTTTATGGGAAACAAATAGTATAGTGGTATCCGTTTCTTTTGCGATCTTATTTACCAAGGCAACGAATAAATGGGCATTTGTATCATCGAGGTCCGAGGTAGGTTCGTCCAAAATAAGTAAGGGAGGGTGTTTTACCATAGCCCTTGCAAGCATTACCAATCGCTTTTGACCATTGGATAGTTCGTGAAAGTAACCGTGTTTTTTTTCAGTCAGGTTGAGTACGTTTATCCACTGCAACGTCAGCCTTTTTTCAGCCTCAGAAGGTGTGTTGTATAACCCGATGGAATCGTGTAAGCCCGAGATGAGCATGTTTTCAATAGTATGATGACCCCTAAATTTATCGGTCATGGAGGGAGTGAAATAACCAATATTTTTTTTAATGTCCCAAACACTTTCACCGGAACCTTTTAGATTGCCGAAAAGCCATAAATTTTGCCCAAACCCTTTATGACTGTCTCCCGTTATCATGTTCAATAGTGTTGACTTACCACTTCCGTTGGGGCCGACAAGTTGCCAGAATTCCCCTTTTTTGATGGACCAACTGATATTTTGTAACACTTTTTTTCCCTCAAAACATACCGAGACTTTTTGAAACCTGACGAATTCGGTCATGTCCAATATTTCCTTTTTGATTACTTGGGGAATAGACGCAACGAAAATTTCTTTTTGCGGAAGACTAGTAGCCAAATCCTCTGCGCTCGCATAATCGATTAAACGGTCTTCCCTTAATTCAAAAAAATCAGTCGTAAATTCCAATATATCATCAACCCTACTGGCAAATTGGATGATTGAAATAGTCTTGGCAAGTTCACTAAGCCTATTTCTTAAATCTTTTTGACTTTCCATGTCAAGATGGTCAAAAGGATTTATCAAAATTAAAAAATCTGGTTTTTGACACAATAGATGCTGCAGTAGTGCTTTCTTTCGTTCACCGCTGCTCATGGATAGTAAAGACTGGCTAAGGGCGGTTGTCAAGATTTTAATTCCGTGACGTTCTTCCTTGTCCAAATAATGTGCTATTTCGGCTATTGAAAAAAGCGCTCCCGATTTATCTTGCAACACTTCAAAGCCTTTTGGTTTGTAATCGCTGAGAAGCTTTGTCACAAGGCCTTCGGTCTGCGATTGATGGTCTATACGTATGGCGAAATGTTTCAATCTCAATCTTTTACTAAAATTACGGATTGACGGGTTAACTTGAAACCCTAAAAATATGTACCTGATTGTTCTTGTAACTCGTGGTTTTGTCCAAAAACATCCCATTTTTAAGGGCCACCTTTTGAGAAGGAATATTGTCCACTTGAATGATGGATATCAAAGATTCCGCCAACCGATGTTCAAAGGCAAATTGTTTGCATTTTTGCGCAGCTTCAAAGGCATAGCCTTTTTGGCGGTATTGCGGTAATATGGAGTATCCGATTTCCAATTCTTCAATACCATCGACAGTTTGTAGTAAAAGGCCGCATATACCGACCAAATCCCCGGTTTTTATAGAAATTAAGGCATTCATTCCTCCCAAGCCATTTTCATAGCGTTCAAACTGCCTCTCGAATTGTTCCGTACACGCTGTTTCAGCATCGTTAGGTAAGCCGTCCCAATATTTAGTGGAATTTGGGTCATGATAAAACGGTAACCAAGATGTAAAATCGCCGCTGGTAAGTTTTCGATAATGCAAGCGTTCCGATTTTTGGCGTTCTAGTAGGTAATCACCCATTTTAGTTTCTCGTAAAAGCAATACTATCCCCTTCTTGAAGCTGCCATTTTTCAGAAAGGCCTGCGTTGACCTCTAGAACGAACTTAATGGGTACCCGTGAAGAAAGACCACTTTCATTAAGGGGTTGGGCATTTTTCTGAAAACTGGCAATTTTAAATTCTTCATCGATAAAAATAATGTCAAGCGGAATCAAGGTGTTTTTCATGTAAAAAGAATGTACGGCCATCTCAGGAAAGATGAACAGCATGCCTTGTTTTTCTTCCATCGATTCACGGTACATCAACCCGGTTTGGGTCTCGTAATCTGAATCTGCTATCTCAATAGCCAAATCAAGAATTACCGAGTCTTTTTTAAAAATACGGAGCTCCCCTTCTTTCTTGAAGGAAACAGTTTCGGTCTTCAATTCTTTTTTGGCATTATCCCTACAACTTAATAGTATTGTTGTTAGTAGTGCTAAAAGTGCAAAAAATATCTTGGTATTCATCGTTGCGGATTGCTTGCAGGTCTGAACATGAAATAAAGCCCGACAATGACCATGGGTATGCTTAACCATTGACCGGTTGTAAAGGTGCCCCACGTTTCTTCAAAACCACCTTGACTCTTTTTAAAGTATTCGACCACAAACCTTGCAGTCCAGAGGCCTACCATGAACATGCCAAATAAGAACCCTGGCTTTTCACGCTTTGTGGTCTTCCAATATGTGAAATACAATAGCCCGAAGAGTATAAAATATAAAAATGCCTCATAGAGTTGAGCGGGGTGACGGTATGGTATACTTTCTAAAATCTGTGCGAATTCCGGTTTGTTTTCAATCGCCTTGTATGCGGCACTAGCCGTCTTTTCTTTGGTCAATTGTATGGCTTTGTACGCGGGCATATCATCTGAATCCCGAATAAATCGGGTAGCGAAAGCAAACGATTTATCAACGATATTTCCGTTGATCTCAGAATTGAAAAAGTTACCCAAACGTACAAAAGCACAACCTATGGTACTAACTACGGCCACCCTATCGAGTAGCCATAGAAACTTCATGTCTTTATGCTTTCTTGAAAAAAGATAAAGGGCTATAAAGGCCGCAATGGTAGCCCCGTGGCTTGCAAGACCGGTGAAGCCGGTAAATTCAAACTCAGGAACCGTTCGTATGGGTAATAAAATGGACAGGGGGTCTTCAGTAATAAGTTCGGACTGATAAAAGATAACATGCCCCAATCGCGCGCCAAGCATTATGGATACAACGCTATAAACAAAAAGGGAATCTAATTTCTCGATGGAGATATTTTCCCTTTTAAAGATTTTCTTCATTATAGACCAGCCTACGACAAAGGCCAATATCCATAGTAAATTGTAATATTTTATCTGAATGAATCCTATTTGAAAAAGAATGTCATCAGGATTCCAGTTAAAACCTAAAAAATGCATAAAACGTATTTTGGGCTAAGATAAATAATTTAGATGCTAGACCGTATTGCTTTTAAGAATTAAGCGGTAATCTTTAATTGTAGGGGTTAGGGGTTAGATATTAGGTGTTAGGTGTTAGGTGTTGGGAGTTAAGGGTAATTTAGATTTTGATTCTTGAACTTGAACTTGCACTTGATTTTGAACTTGAGCTTGGGTTTGTATTTGACATTTGAGTTTGTATTTACCTTGAACTTGAACTTGCACTTGAACTTGCACTTGAACTTGCATTTTAAGGAACGGGATCATAGCCACTACCACCCCAGGGATTACAGCTAAAGATACGTTTTAGGGAAAGCCATCCGCCTTTAAATAGGCCATGTTTTTTCAAAGCTTCTAAGGTATATGTGGAACAGGTAGGGGAGTACCGACAGGTTGCAGGGGTGTACGGGGATATCAATAGTTGATAAGCCCTGACCAAAAGAACAAAAGGAGTAATCAATATTTTTTTCACCATAGTATCAAATAGGGACAATATAGCATCGTTACGTTGTGCAAACTAGTAACGCAACCTAATTGAGGCTAAAAGTAGTACCTTCTTTTCCATCTTTTAGTTGAACACCCAACATCAAAAGCTCGTCCCGTATTTTGTCAGAGGTGGCAAAATCTTTGTTGGCCCGGGCATTGTTTCTTAAGTCGATTAGAAGATTAATGACACCGTTTATGGTAGTTGCGTTATTATCACTGTTATCTTGGTCTACAAGCCCAAGAATATCAAACACAAAGGTGTTCACGCTGTCTTGCAACACTTTTTTATCCGCTTTACTGATGGTTTCTTGGCCCTCTTTGATCAGATTGATTCGCTTTACCGCATCGAAAAGATGGGCTATCAAGATGGGTGTATTGAAATCATCGTTCATGGCATCATAACATGCTTTTTGCCAGTTCGCCACGTCAAAACTAGAGCTTTCTGAAGGCTCTAATTTTTCAAGGGTTTTCAAGGCATCCATCAATCGGTAATAGCCTTTTTCAGAAGCTAATAAGGCATCATTGCCCAAATCTAAAATACTGGTATAATGCGCTTGCATCATAAAAAACCGAACCACTGATGGGGCAAAAGGTTTGCTTAAAATACGATTGTCACCACTGAATATTTCGTCCGGATAAAGGTTGTTATCGGTTGACTTTGACATTTTTTTACCGTTCAAGGTCAACATATTGGCATGCAGCCAGTAATTTACCGGAGAATGCCCACTGCTTGCTTCAGCTTGGGCAATTTCACACTCATGATGCGGAAATTTCAAGTCCATTCCACCGCCGTGAATGTCAAAGGTCTCCCCGAGGTATTTCGTACTCATGGCCGTGCATTCTAGGTGCCAGCCTGGGAAACCATCACCCCACGGAGAGGGCCAACGCATAATGTGCTGGGGTTCCGCTTTTTTCCAAAGTGCAAAATCTTGGGGATTTCGTTTTTCATCTTGAGCGGCTAAATCCCGGGTGTTCGCAATCATGTCTTCCAATTTGCGGCCACTTAATTTGCCATACGTATTTGATTCGCTGAACTTGATGATATCAAAGTATACCGAGCCATTCACTTCATACGCGAAACCTTTTGCTAAGATCTCCTTGATGATTTCAATTTGTTCTATAATATGACCGGTTGCGGTAGGTTCGATGCTCGGCGGTAGCAGATTGAACGCTTTCAACGTCTCATGAAAATCTACGGTATATCGCTGTACGACTTCCATGGGTTCGAGTTGTTCCAACTTTGCTTTTTTTGCAATTTTGTCTTCCCCCTCATCGGCGTCGTTTTCTAAATGGCCTGCATCGGTAATATTGCGCACATACCGTACTTTATATCCTAAATGCTTTAAATACCTAAAAATCATGTCAAATGACATAAAGGTTCGACAGTTTCCAAGGTGAACATTACTGTATACGGTAGGACCACATACATACATACCTACATAACCTTCTTTTACGGTCTTGAAAACCTCTTTTTCTCCAGTAAGTGAATTGGATACCTTTAAGACTTGGTCCTTAAATAATTGCATTAAAATTCTGTGTCAAGATTGATATAAGCTAAAAACTCACGGCGTAGTTGGTCTTGCTTGAATTGGCCTCCATATTCCGCGGTCACCGTACTACTTTCAATATCGCGGATACCCCTTGAATTCACACAAAGGTGCTTTGCGTCGATGACACAAGCCACATCTTCGGTTCCTAAAACCTTTTGAAGCTCTTTGACGATTTGAATGTTCAAACGTTCTTGTACTTGTGGTCTTTTTGCATAGTAATCTACAATACGGTTCATTTTAGAAAGGCCAACGACGGTGCCGTTTGAAATATAGGCCACATGGGCCCTGCCCACTATTGGCAACAAATGGTGTTCACAAGTAGAATATAAGGTGATATTCTTTTCTACCAACATCTCACCATATTTGTATTTGTTGTCAAAGGTCGATGCTTTTGGTTTTCTATCGGGGTGAAGTCCTCCAAAAATTTCCTTGACATACATTTTGGCAACCCTTTTCGGGGTACCGCTTAAGCTATCATCTTCAAGGTCTAGACCTAAGGTCAACATGATTTCGCGAACGTTTTTTTGAATGCGTGCTATCTTTTCGTCATCGTCCAACACAAAGGCATCACTTCGCATAGGGGTATCTTGTGATGAACCCACATGGTCATTGCCTATTTCATCGTTCTGTTCTTCAAAAGTCTGTTCTAATTTCATTTTTGCCTATAAAGACAGCAAAGATATACATTAATGACCTATTTAACATCTGAATTATTTCGTTTGACAACATAAATTCTTGTTAAGGTAAAAGGGGTTTTATTTTTGCAAAAGCCAAATTTACAGCTACTTATGTTCAGGTATTATCATTTTAGTATCGCCTGTTTTTTTGTAGGACTATTGGCTGCCGGACAAGTTTCCCCCGATTGTTCCTCAGCCATACCCATTTGCTACAATACACCGATCAACGGCGGAACCAGCGGTTTTGCCAATGATGATTTTAATGGCGCATTGACTACTGGATGTTTAGAACAAACTACCTCAGGCGCGATAGAATCAAATTCGGCATGGTATCGTTTTAGAACCAATGCCTCAGGGCAACTGGGTTTCAATATCATGCATGACCCGTCTGAAGATTGGGATTTCGCACTTTATCAGGCAACTAACTGTAGTGATTTAGGGGAGCCGATTCGCTGTAATTTTTTTGATAATAGTGACGGCAATGCATCAATAGGTGTAGGTGAGGATCCCACGGGCGACCAAGATTCCGTTCAATATGAAGACTGGTTATATGTTGAACCGGGACAAGACTTTTTTTTATTGATAAATAATTTCAGCGATGCCAATTCTGGGTTTTCAATTCAATTTTCAGGTACGATTCTAGAGGCTAACCCAAACAGCACGTTAGACTGTACGATAATAAATAATCTATTGGGTTCGCCCATAGTGGCATGCGAGCCTGATATTGTTACCTTGGATGCCACCACTATGGATGCTTTCAATTATGTATGGTATAGGGATGTCGGTAACGGATTTGAGGAAATTTTGGGTGAGAACAATCCGACTTTACAGGTTTCCGTTAGTGCGTTGTATCGGGTGAGTGTCATGACACCGACCGAGAATATCATAAGTGACGTACAGGTATCTTTTTCTGTGGTTCCCACCATAGCTATCGTTGAAAACGAGACTTATTGCCTCAGTGGGGCGGGCTATGACCTGAGCCGAAAGGATGAAGAGGCTTTGGGGTCACAAAGCGCAGATGATTTTTTTGTAAGTTATTATTTGTCGCAACAAGATGCTGAACTAGGTACTAATGAATTGCCCAGCCCATATATTCCTGATTTGGGAACGACTACGGTTTTTATGCGCATGAGCTCTAGACAAAACCCAGACTGTTATGATGCTTCCCAAAATTTTGACCTTTTTACTATAGCACCTCCCGTTTTGGGTGAAGACGAAGAAGTTTTTCTATGTGAGAACGTTTCCACGATTAACATCGGTGAAGAGACTTCTGACCCAAATTACGCCTACTCATGGGATACCGGTGAGAACTCCTCGAGTATTTCCGTCTCAGAACCGGGTACCTATATCTTAACGGCAACGGTAAGTGATGGTAATGTTTTCTGTGTCAGAACCCGAACTTTTACGGTGATACCAAGCGCCATGCCGGTAATTTCAGACGTGCTAGTTGATGACTTCAGTTATCGAAATACGATACGGGTAGTAACCGAACTCGAAGGGGACTTTGAATACCGATTGGATGATGGGGAATTTCAAGATAGTTCGATTTTCGAAAACCTACTACCAGGCAATTATCGTGTTTACATGAGGGATTTGAATGGATGTGGTGTTACATGTGCTCCGATTGCGGTCGTGGGATATAATTCCTTTTTTTCACCTAATGGCGATGATCGCAATGACGAATGGCATTTATTGGGGATGGAGTATTTGGATGATCCCAAAGTCACGATTTATGACCGTTATGGAAGGATGATCATTGAGTTGACGGCGAATGGTCCCGGTTGGGACGGTACTTTCAACGGAACTGCCCTGCCTGGAACCGACTATTGGTTCAAACTTTCTTACAAAGACGATACTGGATCCAGATTGGAGCCCAAGTTTTTTCAAAATCACTTTTCACTAAGGCGGTAAGTCGTTTGCTGAAATTGTATTTCATCGATTAAGTGTACTTTTTTTCGATTATCGTATACTAAAGTATTGTTTATGGAAGTTATACTATCGATAGAAAGCATAATATTAGCCCCAACAATGAGAATGCGAACACTATTTTGTGCTACATGCTGCTTACTTTTTGCATATGTCCTTTCAGGGCAAAACTCTCCCGACTGTAGAACCGCTATACCCGTTTGTGCTGATGCCCCTATTATGGGTATGGCCGATGGCAATGGTGATATAGATGATTTTGATCCCGATGTCATACGCCAGACCGGATGCCTGGAAAAGGGCAGTGTTGCCTCAGCGAACATTGAGAATAATACATCTTGGTATGTTTTTCGGGCAGGTACTGATGGGCAGATAGGCTTTGATATTCAGGCCTTACCTGTAACACCGGGCGGTATTGTTACCGCAGAATGGGATTTTGCCTTGTATGGTCCTTTTGATCAAACTACGGGCGATAACTTTTGCGGTGTCATTGGTGATGGTTCGGCCCAACCCATACGGTGTAATTATGAGGTGAACGATACTGATTTTACGGGTATTGGCATAAATCCTGAGAATGGACAGGTAGGGGCACCCAACGTAACCGGAAGCCAGAATACTTATGATGAGTTTATTGATGTTGTTGCCGGCGAGGTATATTTTTTATTGATCAATAACTTCAATACCAATTTTGATGGTGATGCAGAAATGTATGAATTGACCTTCACGGGCAGTTCCGTTGATGCAGACCAAGATACCGCGTTGGACTGTACGTTGAGGGATGAGTTCTTAGGTTTTGATATCATTGCCTGCGAAGATGACCCAGATATTGTATTGAGCGCCCTGAATTCTCCGGCCGGTCCTGATATCGTGAATATCACTTGGACAGTGGATCGGGATGATGATGGAACCATTGATGAAATTCTGGCTACAGGGGTTACCGAGTTTACGGTAACCAGCCCCAATTCTGGTCGTTATTTCGTTTCAATAGAAAATAGCTTTGGGCAGATAATCGCAGATGATATTCTAATTACATTCTTTGGTATTCCAATGCTTCTACCAGGTGAGGAGGGCATTATCGTTAGGGAAGATCTGACCAATGCCGATGACCCCGACCGTTATGCCGTCGAATTTGTAGTCGATGGTGATGGTGACTATGAGTATGCCATCAATGGCGGGGATTTTCAAGATGACCCAATTTTTCTTGATGTACCACCTGGAATAAACACTGTGGTGATCAATGATAAAAATGGATGTGGTGCTACGGAACCCATTGAGTTTTTGATTGTGGGGTACCCCAAGTTCTTCACCCCGAATGGAGATCCTTTTAACGATCAATGGAATGTATTGGGTTTAGAGGAATTGATTGATCCCGTAGTGTACATTTTTGATCGGTACGGAAAACTTATCAAACAA
Organism: Croceitalea sp. MTPC5; assembly: GCF_036985505.1. Taxonomy (NCBI): domain Bacteria; kingdom Pseudomonadati; phylum Bacteroidota; class Flavobacteriia; order Flavobacteriales; family Flavobacteriaceae; genus Croceitalea; species Croceitalea sp. MTPC5. The sequence continues at coordinate 303,171 of NZ_BTGQ01000004.1, read as the reverse complement.
TTGGATGAAACCGGTGGCTGGGACGGCACCTTCAATGGTCGAGACCTGCCTTCGTCAGATTATTGGTTCAGATTGGATTATCAGCGTAATGAGCAAAGTGTCATCGTGGCCAAAACCGTCCGCAATCACTTTTCACTAGTAAGATGACCTAGGGGTTTTCTTCGATCAGGATCGATATATGGTTTTTTACATTAAAACTTCAAAGTGTAAGATAACGTGATATTGGTATTGACCCTATTGACTAGGGCTGCATTTGAAATTCCCGTTTCGTAAAAAAGCTCACTTACATCCTGTGTTGTCCTACCATAGGCCAAATCGAGCCTGCTTCCTCCGAAATCGTACCCAATACCCCCTGAATAACCTTCTAAGTCACCGATAATACCATCATTTTCATAGGGGCTTTCCTCATAGCGATACCCACCTCTGAGACTAACGTTTTGAATGCGGTACTCCCCACCTATCCTATAGGTATTGACCGTGCCGAGTTGAGCTGCGATAAAATCATTTTCAGCTGCAAAAGCAGGGTCCGCGGTAGGTCTTAGTTCGGCTTGTGACATATCTTGATACCCATAATCAAAACTCAGAAGGCCTTCTTTACCGAAAACTACGGCCAAACTACCTGTAAGTTTCGAAGGGGTCTTGATACGATACTCTTCAAAAAGATTGACAATATTGAAATCGATAAAATTGATATCGTCATCCGCCAGATCCGAATTGATACGTTGCGAAGTATCATCCGTTAGATAATACCAAGTAGGTGACTGATAGCTACCGCCAACCCTAATGTTGTTGTTCAATTTGGCTATGGCCCCTAAACTGAATGAAAATCCGTTTCCTTGTGTGCTCAAAAAATTATCGAAAGTAGTCGTTTGAATGGGTGAGGTCGTTTCATAACCAGACTCATCCAAAAGGGTCAATCTTTCATAATATACACTGTGAAAATTCAATGAGGCACCCAAGTAAAGATTCTCTTGGTACTGTCCTGCGAGATTTGCCGTAAACTTACTGTTGTAACCATTGGTGATTTGCCAATATTGTTGGTTGACACTTGTGTAATCGGCATTTGAAATATATGCGGTATTACTGTCACTCGTTTCATCAACGGGATTGATGATCCCACCAAAATATCCTAAAAATGCTTGCTGATCTGCGAAACCTTGTTGCTCACCGATCCTTAAATAAGCTTCTTCGATAAATTCATTTTGGCCCAAGAACAAATTTCCAAAAGGCACGCCTTGCGCAAAATTCAAGAAATAATTGTCAATACCTTCGGTAGTATTACCTGACGCAAAAAATTCATTGTCAAAATTTTCCACCAAATCATAATTGAAGGCCAATGCTATTTTTTTCCATGGGGAGTCTGGTGATTTAAAGACAAAAACACCGCCTGCTTGATTGATTTCAGGCGCGTTTATACTGGTGTTGAATGTACTATTACCAAAAGAGGCATCATTATTTCGATGGTAATTCGATCCACTTACGGTAAATTGGCTAAAGTTGAATACGGCCGAACCCGCCGGATTGATATTCAGCGATGATAGGTCGCCCCCTAAAGCTCCGAAGGCTCCGCCCATAGCTTGAAATCTAGCCGTACCTTGTAGGTTTTCGGTGCTGTAGCGAAGAACGTCATTGATGTTTTGGGCCGTTGCCGTTAAGCATACCATACCCATTATGAAAGTTATAAAGCTTCTCATTTTCTAATTCTTTACGTTGTGAAATTGATTTTTTCGACTTTAGTTTCGTCTTCCGCCTCCGCTTCTTCCTCCTGATGACCTACCGCCTGAAGATCTACCGGAACTCCTGAAACTTCCAGAACTACGGGAACCAGAACTTCTATAGCTACGACTTGAACCGGAACTTCTGTATCCAGAGCTTCTTGAACTTCGGCTTGAACTACGATAACCACTGTTTCTAGAAGGGCTACTGGATCTAGAATATGAACTTCTTCTAGGGGCAGTTCTTGTAGAAGACTGATAACTTCTCGTACTTCTACCTGCTGATGATCGCACCGCAGATCTAGAACTTCTGTTACCATTACCGTAATTTCTTGTTCTTGCAGCGGCACCACTATAGGTTCGGTAGCTTCTTGTCGCACCATCATACCTAGGTGTCGACCTTGTACTTCTACTAGAGCGGTAATTTCTATTTCTGGCTATCGCCGAAGAACTTATGGATCTTTGATTGGGTACACCCCTTCTAACCGTTCTTGAACTTCTAGATGCATTTGCACTACGGCCTATATTTGAGCGGCCACTGGTAGAACGCAATCTTGAAGCGGTGGAATTACTTCTGTTATAGAGGTTAGATCGTCCCCTTAAGGCACTCGATGCAAGTGTAGTTCTTGTTGCCGACCTACGACTTCTGTTAAAAGCGACATTTCGACCATAGTAATTTCCATAGAATCCACGGTTCCAACCGAAGCCTCTACCACCCCAGCCAAAACCACCACGCCATCCGTAGCCGCCCCAACCAAAGCCACCGTTCCACAACCAGGGATCGTTCCAACCCCATCCGAAGCCACCGCCCCATCCGAAGCCACCTCCCCAGCCAAAACGATTCCACCTCCAAGGGTTGTTCCAACCCCAACCAAAGCCGCCACCCCAGCCCCAGCCGAGACCACCGCCCCAAAGCCATGGGTCGTTCCAACCCCAATTGTTGCCATATACATTAATGCTCAGGTTCGTTGGGTTGTCCCCCCATCCTGGGTTACCTTCGTAACTATTGTTATTGGCGAAATAATTGATTTCGTCATTAGGTAAAATAGAGTCATTTTGAACCCCACTATAATAACCGTCAACATCCGTAAAAACCTCAGAATCCAATATGCCATCGTATTCCTGCGCTTTTTCACCAAAATAATCCCCGTAAATATCATTTTCCAACTTATCGTTCCTGACGGCCGTTTCCGATCTTTTCTCTACGGAAACAACGCGATTTCCGCTGGAATAAATTCCATCATCATCATAGTAAGAGGCTTGTTGGTATGAACCACATGATACAAGGAATGCCGTGGTTAACAAAAGTGTTGCAACATACTTTAAGTTTAAGTGGGATGTCGAAATGCGCATGTTATTAATTTTATTGTTGGACATAGTAAAAATAGTTAGTTTTACGGACTATTTTTGTTCAATAAATCACAAGTTTTATGCCAAACTACGTTAGATGGGAAAAAAATTAACAAGCAGGGCCGAAGATTATTCGAAATGGTATAATGAGCTGGTGGTAAAGGCAGATTTGGCCGAAAACTCGGGAGTAAGGGGTTGTATGGTAATCAAGCCCTATGGCTTTGCAATTTGGGAAAAAATGCAGGCGGGGTTGGATAAAATGTTCAAGGATACTGGGCATCAGAACGCCTATTTTCCACTGTTTATCCCAAAATCCTATTTGAGCAAAGAGGCCAGTCATGTTGAGGGATTCGCCAAAGAATGTGCCGTTGTGACCCATTATCGGTTGAAAAATGCGGAAGACGGTAGCGGGATCGTTGTAGATGAGAATGCTAAATTGGAAGAAGAACTCATCGTAAGGCCTACTTCTGAAACGATTATCTGGGATACGTATCGAAAATGGGTACAGTCGTATCGAGACCTACCTTTATTGATAAACCAGTGGGCCAATGTGGTACGGTGGGAAATGAGGACGCGTTTGTTCTTGCGTACGGCAGAATTTTTATGGCAAGAAGGCCATACGGCCCATGCGACCGAAAAAGAAGCTATGGAAGAGGCCGAACTGATGATGAACGTGTATGCCGATTTTGCGCAAAACCATATGGCGGTGCCCGTTATAAAGGGAACAAAAACCGAAAGTGAACGTTTTGCCGGTGCAGAAGAAACCTTTTGTATCGAGGCCTTGATGCAAGACGGTAAAGCTTTGCAGGCAGGGACCTCGCATTTTTTAGGTCAAAATTTCGCAAAGGCCTTTGACGTAAAGTATGCCAATAAAGAAGGAAAACAAGACTATGTGTGGGCAACGTCATGGGGGGTTTCCACAAGGTTGATGGGGGCCTTGATCATGACCCATAGTGATGATAATGGGTTGGTATTGCCGCCAAAGTTGGCTCCGATACAGGTCGTTATCGTACCTATATATAAAGGTGAGGACCAGCTAGGGGCCATATCTGAAAAGGTGGCACCTTTGGTAGAAGAATTAAGGGCTAAAGGTGTCTCGGTAAAATATGATGATCGCGATACCCATAAACCAGGTTTCAAGTTCAATGAGTATGAGCTTAAAGGGGTGCCCGTACGGCTGGCAATCGGCCAACGCGATTTAGAGAATGGAACTTTCGAGGTCGCGAGACGTGATACCTTGGAAAAACAAAGTGTTCTGGCTGATGAAGTCGTTGAAAAAGTGGTAACGCTCTTAGATGAGATTCAAGAACATATTTATAAAAAGGCTTTAGAACATCAACGATTAAATATTACCGAGGTCGATACTTACGAAGAATTTAAGACTGTTTTAGAAGAAAAAGGAGGGTTTATAGCAGCGCATTGGGATGGTACTTCCGAAACAGAGGACAGAATTAAGGAAGAGACCAAGGCAACCATTCGATGTATTCCAATCGACGTTGTGAAAGAAGAAGGAACCTGCATGATTACCGGAAAGCCATCGCCATATCGCGTTCTTTTCGCCAAAGCATATTAGCATGGTCAAAAAATAATATATTGAACTTGCAATAATTAAAAATAGTTGTATTTTTGCATCCGCAATTATGCGGCCTTAAGGCCCGTTCGTCTAGGGGTTAGGACGCCAGGTTTTCATCCTGGTAACAGGGGTTCGATTCCCCTACGGGCTACGAAAAGTTCTTTGAAATTAGGGAATTGTTTGAATCGAGAATACGGATTATCCGGTTTGATTTGAAAATACCCTAATATAACCGGCCCGTTCGTCTAGGGGTTAGGACGCCAGGTTTTCATCCTGGTAACAGGGGTTCGATTCCCCTACGGGCTACAAGTTCAATAATAAAATTGAAAATTATAAATGTTAAGTTGAAAGTTAAGCGAATGCATACCTCACCTTAATTTTTAGTTTTTCATTATCAATTTTTAAATAAAGAAAATGGCAAATCATAAGTCAGCGTTAAAGCGCATTAGAAGAAATGAAGCAGTACGCTTGCGTAACAGATATCAGCATAAGACTGTTCGTAACGCAATTAAAAAATTACGTAGCGAAGAAGACAAAAAAGCTGCGGAAACCTTGTTGCCGACCGTGGTAAGTATGATAGACAAGTTGGCGAAGCGAAATATCATCCATAATAACAAAGCTGCCAATCTTAAGAGTAAATTGACCAGCAAAGTTGCGGCGATGTAATCAGTCTTGAAAATAAGAATAAAAAAAGCCCTTCATCGAAGGGCTTTTTTTATGGTTTTGATTCTTAGTTCTTCAGGTCACCTTGGTTTCTGTACCCTGGATTGTCTTTATACCAATCAGAGAATGTAGTGCCACCAGAAGTAGCCCAATCGTTAAAGAAATTATAGGCACGATTCACGGGAACACGCTCTTTCGGAACTTTGAAATTATGGATAATATTAATGGCCCAGGGCAAACGCGAGTCGGTCTGATAGTTGCCGTCTGGATCTCGATTCACCCCTTCGGTTCCCACCGTATTCACCCCTAAACTAGTTCGTAACCTGTTCGGTAGATGGATTTCACGACCCCTGTCCCTATTGATGATCAAGAACGGGTTGAAAGGGGCAATGCCCAGTTGTGCCGTTGTCAAAGGCGTCGTAAATCGAACGTTTACCTCGGTTGGTCTGTTCAGCATGGTCTCATTATTGTCAAATAAAATGATAACCGCCCTATTTTGACCTTCTTCGACCCCGTTACCTGCAACATTGATGTATCCTTCATTTAAAACCGTACCGACGACCGATGCGACTTGATTTGGGGCTATGCTTTCAAATTCAATACCAAAGGCATTTGTCAAGCCGGCCCCATCAGAGGTTACCTCAAAATGGATGTCAAGCTGTACTACCTCGTTTTGGGCATTTTGAATGGCAACGAACCTATAGTTTACCGCCGTATCATTAAAGTCGTAGTCACCTAAGAAGGGCCATAAATCTTCAAAGGCCACCGTACCCCAACCATATTTACTGGGTGTGAATATCTCAAAGGCCTTTTCAGCATCTTCAGGAAACTCATCATTGCTATCGGTAATGCCATCACCATCGGTATCAGGGTCTTCGATATCCTCCGATACGGTATAGGTGGTCAAATCATTGATCGTTCTACCAAAGTTCAATCCACTAGTTGAATTGGGGCCATAAACATACTCCCAGCCTCCAGTGACCGTATCCATGATGATCAAATCTGAACTTGAACCGTTTGAGGCAAGCCATAATTCATTGTTCGAGTCGAAGGTCATCGAGGTAGGGTTGAACGGTAAATTGTCACTACTTATTCGAGTAGCTTGATATACATTGTTATTATCAAGGTCTAAGCGATAAAGCCCGCCAAAACTGCTTAAAAACAGCGTACCGTCTTCTGCGAAGGCTAAGTCGCCACCACCGGTAACATCGAGGTTGTTGATATCCCAAGAAGAAAGCACTGTGGCATTGGTCGGATCTATAGTGTAAACTTTTGCCTGGGTCGAAAAGTATAATAATCCATCGTTTTCATTGTATTCCAATCTTGGGCCACCCATTCCGACATTGGCAATGGTTGTCCATGAGTCGTTGATCATATCATAACGCATTAAGGGGTTCCCGCTATTTTTTCCGATGGAATACAGGTACATATTGGCATGATCAATAGCGGCGGTATAACTACCCAAGGGCATCGGGGCAAGTTCTTTCAAGCTCCCATTTAAAGGATTTATCGAAAATAACTGCCCAGAACCGTTTACGGCGAACAAGGTGTCGATTTCAATGTTTTTTCCGCTTGCGCGGCTATTTGTTATTCTGTCTTTGAACCTTGAAACTTCAGCCTTTCTGGCTTTTCCTGAGGTGTTGGAAAAATTGTAGGTTACGTTTCCATCGTTAATCGCTACTATTTCTGAGCTGAAGACAGTCCCTTCTTTACGGCGAATGTACAACTGCGAGTAATATGAGGGCATCATTATGGTATGTTGTAGCATACCATTGATAGGTCTGCCAGTGAATAGCACCTGGTTCAGTTCATCAGTTTCAAAACTGGTTTCAGTATCAGGTTCACCCTCATCATTGATAACATCGACTTCTTCTAGATTGTATTGGGTACTATTATAGGCGTAAACCGTATAAATGGCATTTGGGGTATTGTCATTGATGGTAACATTTACCGTTTCAGAAGTGGAGAATTCAAAATTCTCTGGGATCATTAGATTGGTAATATCCGTGGGTGATGAATCGGGTTCCCCCTCTTCGACTATGTTTTCCTCTTCGGGATCGGTGCCGTCTGCTAGGTTATCTTTGACACAAGACTGTATCAAACCTACGAACGTCAGGATGGTAATCAGTTTTAAACTTTTTTTAATCAGCATAGCATAACATTTAAAGACCTACAAATTTCATTTTATTGTAGATAACTTAGGTTTCGTATTATTTGGGACTAGAGTGAAGTTTCGACGTATGGCAAAAAACCATCGGTAAAGTGCAAATACATAAAAACAACATCAAATGAACGAAAAAGACTACAAAAATGTATATTTTGCCGACGAACGGTAGGTTAATGTTGTGAATCTCGTGTAAATCGTGGTGAACCCCGTTTATCTGAATGCGCGACGTCGACCTAGCAACAGACCAATTAGATACATGGAATAGGAGGCCATGATGGTTAGTTTTAGAATATCCCTGAAGTGATATTCCACCCAGATTTTGGGTTTAAGAAAACCGGTAAGGTTTAGAAAAGGAAAGATCAAATGAAAAATCAACAGGCCCAAAGTTATCCAAAACATGAAATTATGGCGCTCAAACCTCCAATTCCGTCCACTAAAGTACATTAGGGCTACCACGATATAGAATAGGGATGCTAGTGTATCAGCCTGATAAAGCCCGCTATAAAAAGGATTTTCCATAAAACAATTTAAAATATAGCCCAACAATACGGTAAAACCAAAATACAAAATGACCTTTTTGTAAATTTTTCTTTTGACTATTTTGAAATACACCCAGAAAAAATAACCGAATACGAGAACGGAATGGATATTAAATATAATGACGTTGTACCATGCATACTTTGGGTCTTCAAAAAAGCTGATATCCTCATAGGTAATGATGAAGTACCCGAGCAATTCAGTGAAGATGGTATAGGCAATATAAATGGGGAAGAATTTTAAGACAGTATCAAAGTAACGATGGTAAGTAGCTATCGCCACTACGAGAATTATGACATAAAGGAGGATAAAGTAGCTGGTCTGTATGAATTCTAACATTTGAAGTGATTATTCAAAAGCTCTTCTTTTTCCTTTTACAAATCCTATGATGATTAAGCCATACATTACTATGATTAAGATTTTTAGAACGGTTCTCAAGCTATACTTTTCCCAAGTATAGTAGTCCAGATAGCCTATGAGGTAAAGAATAGGAAATAGAAAGTAAAAAACCAAAAGCCCACTGCTGATCCATGACATCAGATTTCTTGTTTGAACTAATTTCTTTCCATTATTAGACCTGTCATAAAAATATAACCCAACACAAAATATTAATGACCAGGACCCAACAGCTGTAGCATAATAAAGGTTAGTATCGAACGGATTCTGAAAAAAGCAACTAGCAAAAAAGGTCAAGCCTGTTATTATCGCTGAGTAAATAATCCATTTTTGATAAGTTTTGCTCTTAATCAACTGCCAATATACCTTGAAAAAAAATGCGAAAAATATCACGGAGAAAATATTGTAAATAATATCGTTGTAGGCACTATATTGGATATCGGAAAAAAAAGAAATATTAGGATTGTTTCTTACAAGATAACCCAAGAGTTCATTAAAAAATGTATAGGCAATAAGTATCGGGTAATACTTTAAAGGTGTGTCAAAGTATTGCCTGTATTTGATGGTAGCTACTATGAACGCCAAAAAGTAAAGCGGAATGTAGAAATGTCCTGAAAAAAAAGTAATGAACTCTTGGAGCATGATATTTTAGAAATCGGTTTTAGGTGGTGGTCCACCAGATCCGTAATTTAAAATCAAACTTCCTCCATTATAAAAATTAGGGGTAGGTGAAAAGTTGGGCAAAAGGGCTGCTTTTGATTTTTGTTCATCCTGTTGCCCATTATTTTGGTATTTCTTAATCCAATCACGAATTAATTGGGCTTTACCGTCAGCTGCTATAAAAATACCCCCATAATCACCGTTAACTTCAGCGGCAGGAACTATAAACACGGTATTTCTTCTTAGGTACTTTTTATTTCTTTTTCCGTAATTACCAAAATAAATACGTAGGCTGTCGGTTTTTGCCCCTCCTTTTTTAGCCTCGTGCTCTACATAAGCGATATATTGTTTTAATGAGTCAATATCAAAGGATACAAAACGAGTGGGTACAAAAGGTTTTCCATCATCTTGATTTTGCGACTCTATTTTGGCGATATTATTTGCCCTTCTATCTGAATAGTCCACATATAATGAATCGGCATCTGCAAGGGATATAATTCCTTCAGGTGCTTTTACCACTTTTTCAACTTCTGGGGTCGGTTCTGGTTGATGTTCTTTTTTCTGTTGTTCGCATGATAAGGTCAAAATGGCCAACCCAATAGCCATCAACATCGGTTTTTTAATGGTTTTCATAAGTTTAGTGTTTTTTAGGATTACAAGTTTTGGGGAAACTTCCCTAAAGATATGGTTTTATTCAAACATGTTAAATCAAAAAACCCAATGGATTTCCATTGGGTTTTTAACTATAAAAAACTTTTAAGGATTATTGGTTCATCGTCATCAAAAACTCTTCGTTGTTTTTGGTCTGTTTAAAACGTTGTTCGATAAATTCCATGGCCTCGACCGGATTCATGTCCGCAAGGTATTTGCGCATGATCCACATGCGTTGAAGGGTACTATCGTCGAGCAATAGATCATCCCTACGGGTGCTTGAAGAAGTAAGGTCAATAGCAGGGAATATCCTTCTATTGGCAATTTTACGATCTAATTGCAATTCCATATTACCAGTTCCCTTGAATTCTTCAAAGATGACCTCGTCCATTTTTGAACCGGTCTCGGTAAGTGCCGTAGCAATAATGGATAATGAGCCACCGCCTTCTATGTTACGGGCCGCACCAAAGAAACGTTTTGGTTTATGTAATGCATTGGCATCGACACCACCACTTAAAACCTTTCCTGAAGCAGGTTGTACGGTATTGTATGCTCTTGCCAAACGCGTAATGGAATCCAATAAGATGACCACATCGTGACCACATTCGACCAAACGTTTTGCTTTTTCAAGTACAATATTCGCCACACGTACATGTTCTGAAGCTTCTTTGTCAAAAGTTGAGGCAACTACTTCACCCCGTACATTGCGTTGCATATCGGTAACCTCTTCAGGGCGTTCGTCAATCAATAGTATGATTTGATATACCTCAGGGTGATTGGCTGCTATACCATTGGCAATATCTTTCAACAACATGGTCTTACCTGTTTTGGGCTGCGATACGATCATACCACGTTGTCCCTTTCCTATAGGGGAGAACAAATCGATGATTCGCGTTGAAATGGTACTTTGCCTTTCTGCCAAGTTGAACTTTTCTTGTGGAAAAAGTGGGGTCAGGTGTTCAAAAGAGACTCGGTCGCGAACTACTTGTGGGTCAATTCCATTGATTTTGTTCACTTTGATCAACGGAAAGTACTTTTCACCTTCCTTTGGTGGGCGTACGTTTCCTAAAACCGTATCCCCGGTCTTTAAGCCAAATAAGCGAATTTGTGACTGCGACACATAAATGTCATCAGGTGAGGACAGGTAGTTGTAATCCGAAGATCTTAAAAAACCATAGCCATCTTGCATAATGTCAAGCACACCCTCACTTTCAATAATGCTATCGAATTCAAACTCGGGCTCCTTATAACGGTTTTTAAGGTCTTTGTCAAAATTGCTGCTCTTTTTTTCGTGCTGTGGACGTTGGTTTTGAGAACCCCTTCTGTTTTGACCTTTTTGTTGTTGGGTATTGGGCTTGTGCTGTTCCCTTTTCTGGGTTTGCCCTGATGTTTGGGCCGTTGTCGGTGCCTTTTCTTCTTTTTGCTCAGCAGGGGCAGATTTTTTCTCCTCAGGTTTAGGGGCTTCTTTTCGTGGTGCCCGGGCCCTTTTTGGTCTGGCTTCTTTTTTTTCTTTGACCTCTGGTAGCTTTTCGGCTACCACTTTCGGATTAGAAGCTTGTACATCAAGGATTTGATATACCAAATCCAATTTTTTGATGGTCTTGAACTTTGGGATGTTTAATTCTTTTGCAATTTCCTGTAGCTCAGGAAGCTTTTTTGCTTTTAGATCTGAAATCTCGAACATTAAATAATCAATAGGTTAAACTTGTATCTGATTTTGAAGTAAAATGTTGTTTGTTGGATATTACAGTGGGGAAAGATTTCCCGGGGTAAGTGTTCTATTACAACACTACAATTATACAAATTATTTTCAACAACTTAGGCGATTTATTGAAAAGACACGTATTTTTGCTATCCGAAATCGATAAAATAGAATGATTCAGCGTATTCAAACCTTGTATTTAATTTTGGTGGCCCTCTTATCTGGGGTATTGCCCTTTTTTATACATCTTTGGGTCGAAGGCGGTTCGGGGCAATTTTTCGCCAAAAATGACATCCTTATATCCATTGCCTTTTATGCGGTTGCGGCTTTAGCCATCGTTGCTATAGTATCATTCAAGAAAAGACAGCATCAATTTGTGTTAAACAGGTTGAATATGATATTGAATCTTTTTTTACTGGGATTTTTCGTTTATCGATCACTAAACTTATCCGGAGGGGCGGCGGTCTCTGAGAAGGGTATTGGGATGTTGATTCCTGTATTTTCTATCGTTTTTCTGGTTCTTGCAAATAGGGCCATCAAAAAGGATGAAGATCTTGTAAAATCTGTGGATCGTCTACGTTAAACCTAACATCTTAGTAATATTAGTGCGTCAAGCCCCGAAATCTTTCGGGGCTTTTTGCATTTTAAAAACTCTTTGACCCTTCTATCTGGTTGTTTCCATAAGATTGTCAGTGGTGAAACCATTTCCGAAACTAACATCGGTAAGGGTTTGCACCAGGTTAGGTGATTCTGAATATCCATTTTCACTCGGCATAAAATAGGTTCTTTTTGTGGCCACCATTTGACCCTCTATATCGGTGTATTCATAATCAGCGATAATAACAGGCTCGTTTACGCCCATGAACGGTAAGGAGAAATAGAATCGATCAATTAGTTTCGTCTCAGGGTTTACGTAAAGAATGTAAGTATCGTTCTGCTCTTTACCGGTTACGGCAGGATCATAGGTGATTTTAAGTTTATCATAGTTCGTGCCCTTCAATTCTTCTTGCCCTTCAAAACTCGCTATGGTTCCGGTATCATTTAACTTGTAGGGCATCACGAACCAGAAATAGTTTGCCTTTCTTAAAAAATCACCGACAGCATTGCCATTCGGGTCATCCGTTTTTTTGTCGTCTATCATAACTGTGGTCTTTTCGCCGTCAAAACACTGTGTAACTTCGCCGGCCACGTCAGGCATTACATTGATTTCATGTTTGGTATAATGACCGTATGAGGCTTCATTGTCAAAAATGTAACGCTCTGTTGAAATATCCGTTTTGTTGACATCTGGGTTATGGTAGGTATAGGTATATTGAACATCACCCTTTTTCCAAAGATCGTTCCAACCACCATGTGCATATTCAATTGCCGCCAATACCGTTTGTAGATCTTGGGTATCATAGACGGGGGGCTTCTCGATTTCCTTAACTATGGTTTCCACCTGTTGAATTTCCTTTTTTGGTTTTTCCGCGCAAGAAATAATAGCCGTAATGGCGAGAACGGATAAAGTCTTAAAAAATAATTTCATAATGATTTGTTGTTGTTTGAAGTCTTAGACGAAAAAAACCAAGATGCTTACTAAAGTGAAAAAACGGCTTTGAATTTCGAAGAACGAAAGCCGCCTTTGAAGACCTCATCGCTTTGCGGGCTTTTCGCATTCAATAAGGGATTGGTATGGTTAAAATGGATGAAATGGACTTTTTTCTTTTCCAATGGTGGTAATGACTTCAGTAAATGCATACTTTCAATGACAAACGGATGGGGAATTTCTGAAATATCGCGATTGTCGATTTCTGCAGCGTCAAAGAAAGTGGCATCTAAAAAAGCGTAGTCTACTTTTTTGATTTCTTCCACAATCGATTTTTTCCATTTTGACCACTTATCGATATCGGGGATAAAAAGAACGCTCTTACTTGGGCCGACGATTTTATAGCCTACGGTTTCTGAAAACTCATCACGATGTGGTACCAAAAATGGAATGATATCAATGTTATTGGTAACCGATACGGCTTGCTCATTTTCAATTTGATGGATCTGAATGTTTTCAAGTTCCACCAATTGACTCCACGGGCCATTGGTCTCCAAGAATTTTTTCAATTTTGGCATCACATATACTTTCGCCTTTTTGGCGCCTAAAGCTTCCCGCCCCAAATGCATGAGGCCCGTATAGTGCCCTATATGGGCGTGGGTTATAAAAATGCCATCAGGTAATGTTCTTTCAATGCTGGCATGGCTTTGTAGCAGACGTATTTGCCGTGGCAAGTCTGGGGTTGCCTCAAAGAGGTAGGTTTTATTGTTTTCATGGTCGACTAGACCCAATGAAACCACTTTTCGATTGGGATCGGGCTTATCAAAGAGCGCTGCACAACATTCTTTTTCACAACCTATATGGGGGCTTCCAGCGTCTTGAACAGTGCCCAATACAAGTAAAGATACTTTTAGGTCCCCCGTCGGTATTGTTTGACCATAACACGAGAGGAAACTGACAAGTAAGATAAATGGAAAGCTGTATTTCATGACCCTCTTTTTCCTAGCTCGACGACTTCTAAGTTATCGATTTTTTTACCATCAATCGTAAATCGAAGCATGGTACGTATGGTATGAAAACCATGTTTTCCGCAAGCACCGGGATTCATATGCAGCACGTCTAATTTTTTATCATGCATGACCTTTAAAATATGCGAATGACCGCAGATGAACAATTTAGGGGGATCTGCATTGATTTTAGCCCTTGTCCTTGTATTGTATTTGGGGGGGTACCCGCCTATATGGGTGATCCAAACATCGACTTCTTCACATAAGAACCGGTGATGTTCAGGAAATTCCTTTTGAATATGATGATCGTCAATGTTGCCATGTACGGCCCTTATGGGCCTTAATGCTTTTAGGGTATCGGTTACCTTTAAATCGCCAATATCACCAGCATGCCAAATCTCGTCAGCCTGTTTGCCATACTTTAAAATGGAATCGTCAATATGACTATGGGTATCTGACAATAAGAGAATTTTGGTCATAAGCTAAAAATATGCTAAAATGCAACGACTTAATTACCCGTAATAGGGATTCAAGTATCTTTATTCCGCTAAAAATAGCAGTTTACTTTGAGATATTTTATTCGCTTCTCTTATTTTGGTAAAACGTACCATGGATGGCAAAACCAACCCAATGCCATTACGGTACAGCAGGTTTTAGAAGAGGGGCTCACCTTATTGCTAAGGTCGAAAATCAGTATGGTAGGTGCCGGTAGAACCGATGCTGGGGTCCATGCCAAAGAAATGTTCGCCCATTTTGAACATGGGTTTGTTCAAGATATCACGGATCTAACCCACCGATTGAATAATTACCTGCCACCCGATATCGCGGTAACCTCAATTTTTAGCGTCCCTGATGACGCGCATGCGAGGTTTGATGCACTTGAACGTACTTATGAGTATTGGATAGTTCAAGAAAAAAACCCTTTTTACATAGATATGGCACACTATGTTTGGTCTTCCTTAGATATTGATGCGATGAACCGTGCGGCAAAAATTCTTCTAGAGTATCACGATTTTGAATGTTTTTCAAAATCGAATACGGATGTCAAAACATTTTTATGCACTATTAAAAATGCGGAATGGGCCCGAAAGAGGGATAAATTGGTTTTTACGATAACGGCCAACCGTTTTTTGAGAAATATGGTCAGGGCGATTGTGGGTACTATGCTGGAAGTAGGTCTTGGTAAGAAGAAACCTGAAGGGGTACGGGATATTATAGAAAGCAAAGACAGGGGGCAAGCGGGCGTATCGGTGCCGGCAAAAGGATTATATTTGACCAAGATTGTATATCCGGAAACAATTTGCAATGAGTAAAGATAAAGACACGGGAACAGCATTTGATTTTGGACTATTCCAAAGGGTTTTTGCCTATACAAAGCCATATAGGCCCGTATTTTGGTTGGTAGCTTTTGTGGCCATTTTTTTGGCTGCCTTTGCGATTTTCACCCCTTTTTTGGTAAAAGCGGTCATCAACCAAGCGCTTCCCGTTAATGACATCGATCTTTTGGCAACCTTGGTTTGGTTAATGCTTGCCGCCCTTTTTGGCCAAGTGGTCTTACAATTGACCTTTAACTATTATGCAAACCTTTTGGGGGAGTCGGTCATCAAAGACTTGCGTGTCAAGCTCTTCAAAAAAATGATGGGTTTTAAAATGACCTATTTCGACAATTCTTCCATTGGGGTTTTGGTAACAAGGGCCGTGGCCGATATGCAACGTATCGGGGAGATCTTCAGCCAAGGTTTTTTCGTCATTGTTTCAGACCTATTAAAGATGATCGCCGGTGCATTGGCTATGGTGCTGATCAATTGGAAACTGGCCTTGATCGTCTTTGCCATATTACCCATTATCCTTGTTGCTACACGTCTGTTTCAAAAAGCAATGAAAGTTGCCTTTATTGAGGTTCGTACACAGGTCTCAAACCTAAATTCTTTTGTACAAGAGCGAATTTCCGGGATGAAAATAGTACAGTTGTTCAATAGGGAAGCGATAGAGCGCGAGAAGTTTAGGGTAATCAATGAGAAACACCAGAATGCCTGGCTTAAAACGGTTTGGTACAACTCCATTTTTTTTCCTATTGCCGAGATTTCGTACTCTATTGGTATTGGCTTGGTGGTTTATTTTGGGGTACTTCAAAATATCAATATCGAAGGGTTCAATGATACCGGAACCATCATTGCCTTTTTCTTTCTAATGGATCTGTTGTTCCGTCCGTTACGACAAATAGCCGATAAGTTCAATACCTTACAGATGGGTATGGTGGCGGCCAATCGAGTCTTTAAGATCATCGATACCGAAAGCCATATAGACGATCTCGGTACCGTGGTAAAAGACGATGTTACCGGCGTGATCGAGTTTAAAGATGTTCGCTTCGGATACGTGGAAAACGAAGAAGTACTTCATGGGGTATCCTTTAAAGTCAATGCGGGGGAAACCATCGCAATCGTAGGTACTACCGGAGCAGGTAAGTCTACGATCATTAACTTATTGAATCGTTTTTACGAAATCAATTCAGGTGATATCAAAGTAGACGGAATATCGATCCGTGATTATAAATTGAAGTCATTGCGTTCACATATTGCCGTAGTATTGCAAGATGTTTTTTTGTTTGCTGATTCCATAGCGAACAACATCTCCTTACAAGATGATTCGATTGGTATTGAGACCATTGAAGCTGCGGCCAAGCAAATTGGAGTGCATGAATTCATCTCAAGATTACCTGGTGGTTTTCAATACAATGTGAAGGAACGGGGTACCATGCTATCAAGCGGGCAACGTCAATTGATTGCCTTTTTAAGGGCATACGTTAGTAATCCGGGGATTTTGGTTTTAGACGAGGCTACTTCTTCCGTGGATACATATTCAGAGCAGTTGATACAACAAGCTACCTCAAAAATAACGGAGGGCAGAACATCCATAATCATAGCCCATCGTTTAGCGACTATCAAAAATGCCGATAAAATATTGGTAATGGATGCCGGTAAGATTGTGGAAAGTGGCACGCATAAAGAACTTTTGCAACAAGGGGGCTACTACAACGATTTATACGAAGCACAATTTTTGGAGGAAGAAGTTGCCTAGCCCTTTTCGTCAAGAAGCAGCTTTGATCTGTTCCAAGAATTCAGGTTGGGTCAACATGTATGCCACCACTAAGAATATTGCTACAATAATCAAAATCACAAGTATACCCAAGAAAAGGAGCAGTTTTAAAATAGTCTGTTCAAGACTAAGTTTAAACAGTTTTTTAAAGACGTACGTGAAATAGACAATCTGTGCGATTCCGGTTAGAAAACTTAAGATCATAAGCATTTGGGAGTTCCAAATGAACATTATGTACAGCAAATTGACACATATCGACATTTGTGCGTATCCATAAATATTAATCACAAAGTGTTCACTGAAATTGTACGTTTTTTTATTGAAGAAGACAATCTTTGAGATCAACGAAAGCAAGGGAATCATCAAAACATAGAAAAGGTTTTGGTACTCGAAAATAGCATCGTTGATTTTTTTACCCATTTCGATATTGGCATTGTACCTAGGATCCGTGGGTTCTATCATTGCGTTTTGTGAAAAATCCATGGCTTCAGGAAAAACGGAACGTATCAGAAATACGAATAAGGCCCCCAAGGTCACGGCAATCGTAAAGTAAGAAATCGGATTTAAATATTTTTTGCGTACTCCATTAATGTAGCCGCCTATGACATCTTCGGGTCTGGTGAACAGCGCAAGAAATGTTTTTAAAAAGGTGTTGTCGATATTAAAAAAACGTTCAACGGCATCGTACCATAGGTTTTTTACCGTAATTCGATTTCGAATTACTTTTGCTCCGCAATCTGGACAATAACTATAATCTGTTCGTAGTGTATTCTCGCAGTTTTTGCAATGCATTACGTCAAATCTTTTTTAATCGTCTCTGATAATTCGTTTAGATTTTTATAAAGGACGAATTCCCCATTTTTTATATACGAAATAAGTCCTGTCTCTTCACTGACCACCAAGCAAATGGCATCGGTTTTTTCGGTAATGCCCACTGCGGCGCGATGGCGCAACCCAAAGCGAAGTGGAATATTCCTCTCGTTTGAAACTGGCAATATTACCCTGGTCGCGGTAATGTAATTGTCTTGTATTATGGCCGCACCATCATGTAAGGGACTGTTTTTGTAGAATATACTTTCAATAATGGGTTGGGTGATTTCTATGTTCATCGTATCACCTGTAGACCTAACGAAATCAAGACTGTTATTTCTTTCTATGACTAAAATAGCCCCGGTTTTGGTCATGGCCATTTTCTCACAGGCAGCCATTATGGCATTTACATCGGTATCTGTGGGTAATGCCTCTTGTTTTAAAAACTTAAAGTGTTTGATAAAACTACGTTTAGAGGCAAAATTAGTAGAGCCGATCATTAACAAGAACTTACGGATTTCTTGTTGGAATACAATGATCAAGGCGATAAGGCCGATATTCATAAAACCGCCTACCATACTACTGATCATTTTCATTTGAAGTAGCTCTGTGAGCTTCCAAAGTGCCCAAACGATAACAATACCGATGAAAATGTTGATGGCAACTGTACCTTTTACGAGTTTGTAGATGTAGTAGAGTAGAATAGCGACCAAAAAGATATCGATGAAATCGGTAATCTTAAACTCTAAAAAATTAAGGAATTCCAACGGCCGTGTTTTTGTAAAATTAGGAAAAATAGGTGTATTAAAACGAAATTCCGTTCGCTTCCAATTCTTTGTGCAACAGAACACATTCGACAGCCTCTTTTACATCATGAACCCTTAAAAGGTTTGCACCGTTCTGTAGTGCTATCATATGTAGTGCGGTCGTTCCATTCAAGGCCTTTGAGGGGTTTGAGTGTACTGTTTTGTATATCATTGACTTGCGGCTGATACCCGCAAGCAATGGTACCCCAAAGTTCTTGAGTAAATTGAAATGGGCCAGTAGCTGAAAATTTTGTTGGGTCGATTTTGCAAAGCCAAACCCTGGGTCTATGATGATATCGTTGATTTTCAGTTCCCTTGCCAATGCGACCTTTTGTGAAAAAAAATAGCGTAAGTCTTTCATCATGTTGCCGTAGTTGGTAAGTTCTTTCATGTTTTGTGGGGTACCCTTCATATGCATCATGATATAAGGTACTTGGTTTGATGCTATGGTATCGAACATGTGTTCATCTAAATTGCCGGCAGAAATATCGTTGATCATTGCCGCACCAAGTTGCAAACACTTTTGGGCCACTTTGCTTCTAAAGGTATCTACTGAGATCAGGGTTTCAGGAAATTCTTGTATAATCAGATTGATTATGGGTAAAATACGATGTAACTCTTCATCTTCTGAAACATGCTCTGCCCCAGGTCTCGAACTATAGGCGCCGATGTCTATAAATGTTGCTCCTTCCAAAAGCATTTTCTCAACTTGTTGGAGAATAGTTCGCGAATTTTTGAATTTTCCTCCATCATAAAAAGAGTCTGGGGTTATATTCAGGATTCCCATGATTTTCGGATCGGTCAAATCAATCAGGTTCCCCCTACAGTTTATTGTCATAAAAAAAGTTAGCTTTACTGGGTTTCGTTATCTTTGTCGCTTTCCGATTACGGACTTTTAATTGAAACGAAATTTACACAAATAAACCCATTCATGCAGCAGACCTCGCAACAGTATGATGCCGTTATTAAAGAATGTCGAAAATTATTTGAGAACAAAACGAAAGACTATGGTACGGCCTGGCGAATTCTGAGATTACCGTCACTTACCGATCAAATTTTCATAAAGGCACAACGCATTAGGGGCTTGCAAGAAAATGAGGTGCGCAAAGTAGATGAAGGGGAACAATCAGAGTTTATGGGCATTATCAATTATGCGGTAATGGCGTTGGTGCAATTGGAAAGGGGAGTGGTTGAAAAGCCTGATTTGAATGAGTCGGAAGCCATCGCCTTGTACGATGAGAAGATAGCTGCGACCAAAGCATTGATGGAAAACAAAAACCACGATTACGGTGAGGCTTGGAGGGCGATGCGGGTGAGTTCGCTTACAGATCTGATTTTGCAAAAATTACTTCGTGTAAAGGAAATTGAAAACAACAAAGGTAAAACCTTGGTCAGTGAAGGTGTTGATGCCAATTACCAAGATATGATCAATTATGCCGTTTTTGCATTGATACATTTAAATAGGCCCTAATGAAATATATCGTTGGATTTTCAAGAGTATTCGTTGGAATATTGTTTATCATCAGTGGATTGATCAAACTTAACGATCCCGTCGGTTTTTCATTTAAGTTGGAAGAATATTTTAGCCAAGGCGTTTTTGATTGGCCGATATTTATGCCCTATGCTTTGGGCATAGCTATTTTCGTAGTAATCGTTGAGGTTGTTCTTGGAGTAATGTTGTTAATTGGTTTTAAGCCGAGGTTCACCGTGTGGAGTTTGCTGGCCATGATTTTGTTTTTTACCTTTTTGACCTTCTACTCGGCCTATTTCAATAAGGTTACCGATTGTGGTTGTTTTGGTGATGCCATTAAGCTGACCCCGTGGGAATCCTTTACGAAAGACATCATTTTATTGGTATTGATAGCGATATTGGTTTTTGGGGTAACTTACGTTAAACCACTTTTTAATAGAAAGGTAAATCTAAACGTGATGGCCTTCGCCCTCGTTGGGTGCATTCTTTTCTGTTATCAAGTTTTAAGCCACCTGCCTTCTTTGGATTTTAGACCTTATAAAATCGGTGCCAACATCAAAGAGGGAATGACGGTCCCTGATAATGCCCCGAAGGCCATTTATGAATACGAATGGAAGTTCAAGGTCGACGGTGAAGAAGAAATTATTGTTACCAATGGTGATTACCCTGATATAGCCGGTGAATTCATAGGTGTGGAAACTACTGAAATACAAAAAGGGTATGAGCCTCCCGTACATGATTTCACTATTGAAAAAGAAGGTGGTGATTTCACCGAAAGTATGCTTCAAGAACCAAAATTGGTGATGGTGGTTGCCTACGACTTGGCCAAAAGTAATTACGGCGTTTTTGAGTCACTTAAATCAACTACTGATGAGGCTATTCGAAAAGGTTATAAGGTAATCGGTATGTCAGCGTCAAGCAATGAAGTGGGCCAGGCCCTAGCCAAAGAATATGATTTGAACTTTGATTTCTATTTTACCGATGAAACCACTTTAAAGACCATTGTGCGTTCAAACCCAGCAATTCTGGTGCTGGATAATGGTACCATCCTTCAAAAAGTGCATTATAATGATTTTGATACGTTGGAGTTTGAAGAACCTGAAAACGGTATTTATTTTGACCTTAGGTTAAAGAAGGGTTTGGATAGTATTCTTGAATTGGACCAGAAGTATCGCGCCAATCCTTCGTCAGAGACTTGGAAACTTCAGATGGCAATAGATAGTTCGAATATCGACTATGTGGCGAAAGTGATAGCTGAGCATGGATATCCGGGCAAAAGCATGGTTGGTGAAGGGGCAAATGTTGCAGCTTGGTACGTAATTCAACATTCTGACGAAATTGGGCAATATTTGCCCGTGATAAAAAAGGCTGCTGATCAGGGTGAATTGCCTTTTAGATTGTATGCCATGATGTTGGACAGACATTTGATGCAAAGTAACAAACCCCAGATATATGGAACGCAAGGTTCTTCTTATTTCATGGGTACGCCTAACCAGATAAGCTTTATTTGGCCCATACAAAATCCTGATTCCGTAAATATTTTAAGAAAAGGTATTTTTGAAAATACCGTTGAAGAGAACGCCAAGCGATTGTTCGGCGATGACTTTGAATTGAAGTATTATACCCTTGAAGAAATTAACAAACTTATTCCTGAAATAAATAATTAAGACGATCATGAGAACCAAAATAGTTGCTGGAAATTGGAAAATGAACAAGAATCTCGAAGAAACGGAAGCCCTATTGGGCGAATTGGCTGCAAAACTTCCAGATACTTCTGCAGAAGTTATAGTGGCCCCTACCTTTGTAAGCCTATCTTCTGCCGTACAACAGCTGTCACAATCGGTTATTCAGGTTGCGGCTCAAAATATGCACTTTGCGGAAAACGGTGCCTATACGGGTGAAATCTCGGCCGATATGTTATTAGCCATTGATGTTGATACGGTGATTATAGGGCATTCTGAAAGACGCTCGCTTTTTGGTGAAAATGATGAATTGTTGGCCAAAAAAGTAAAGTCTGCATTAGACAAGAACATGAAGGTGATATTCTGTTTTGGGGAAGAACTCGATGATAGAAAGTCAGACAATCATTTCAAGGTCGTCGAAACACAATTGAAGAATGCATTATTTGATTTGACGGCATCTGCCTGGAGTCAGATCGTGCTCGCTTATGAACCGGTTTGGGCCATCGGTACAGGCGAAACAGCAAGCCCGGAACAGGCTCAAGAAATGCATGCGTTTATACGCAAGACAATTGCCGAGGCTTTCAATGCCGAAATAGCGGGCAATGTTACCATTCTCTACGGTGGTAGCGTAAAACCGAATAATGCGAAAGAGATATTCTCAAAACCTGATGTCGACGGGGGCCTAATTGGTGGTGCGTCTTTAAAATGTGATGATTTTATTGAAATCGTCAAGGCAATCTAACCAGAACGAATAAAGTTTTGAACTATTTAGAGTTTCAGTTTCATTTGCTACCGCTGCAACCAACATCCGATATTTTAGTGGCGGAACTGAGCGAAATCGGTTTCGAAAGTTTTGTCGAGCATGAGCACGGGCTTACCGCTTATTGCACTGAAGATGACTTCGACAAAAGCCAATTTGAAGATTTATTTATTTTCAGTTCCGATAATTTCAAAATCACGTGGTCCTCAAAATTAGTAGCACAGCAAAACTGGAATGCCGCATGGGAAAAAAGTTTTGATCCGATCAAAGTTGGTGATGATTGTATTGTTCGTGCACCGTTTCATGAAAAAGAAGGGGTCACTTACGATTTGGTCATAGAACCGAAAATGAGTTTTGGCACCGGGCATCATGAAACAACCCATATGATGTTATCGCATATTCTCGATAATGACTTTCAGGGAAAAAAAGTACTTGACATGGGCTGCGGAACAGGGGTCTTGGCCATACTTGCCGAAAAACGAGGGGCCATCGAACTTGAAGCAATAGATATCGATAATTGGTGTTACCAGAATTCGATAGAAAATTCCCAAAGGAACAACTGTAAAAAAATAAAGGTCTTTGAGGGTGATTCGAGTTTGCTCAAGAACAGAAAATATGATATTATCCTAGCCAATATCAATAGAAATATTCTATTGGAAGACATTCCCCACTATGTAAATTCTTTGAATGCAAAAGGCACCCTTTTTCTTAGTGGGTTCTATTTGAGTGATTTAGATACGATATCCGCAAAATGTGAATCGGTTGGATTACAATTTGAAAAAAATCTGGAAAATAATAATTGGGTTGCTGCAAAATATGTATTTTAGATAATCTAAGGTCAAGCAATGGGAACAAGAGAGAAGATTTCTGAAGAGGTACTGCTAGAAGAAGAGGTTGTCAAACAAAGTGAAATCATACTTTTCAATGACGATGTAAATACCTTCGATCATGTTATCAATACGTTGATAGCCGTTTGTGAACATTCCCCAGAACAAGCGGAACAATGTTCACTGATAGTCCATTACAAAGGCAAGTGTACGGTAAAGACCGGTGAATACGATGACTTAAAGCCCAAGTGTTCAAGATTGCTTCAGGCCGGTCTGAGTGCTGAAATAGTCTGACTTGAACTTGGTTTGAGATTATTGCCCTCAACTCAATTTTATCATATTTGTAAAAAAGCTATTCGTTTTTTGCGATTTTGGTGCTATATTTCGATATAATTATGTGATTGTTTGATGTTTTTCGTGTTTTTTACGGATTTTCTTTATAAACATTAAACAGATTCTTGAAATATATTTAACCAAACTTCAAAAAAACGAGATGAAAAAAAATAGCTTTGCTTTAGCTTATTTAGTATTGTGCGCATTCATTGTGTTATTATCATGCGATGATGACGATATTCCGGCCCAGGGCGTCATTCCGGTAAACCTAACTATTGATTCCAATGTATCCGCTGATGGTTCAGGGTTAGTGGAAGTGACTCCTTCCGCTGAAAATGCGGTTAGTTTTGTCGTTGATTTTGAGCCTGACGCAGATGCGGTCATTATAGCCCCTGGTGAGACGGCGTCATATCAATACACCCAAACCGGTGAAACCACGTATGAAATAACCGTAACGGCTTATAGCCTTGGCGGTGGTAAGGTGAGTTCTACTATCACGGTTGGTTTAGAGGTACTTCCCGGTATTGATCCAGACATCTTACAGAAGTTGGCAGGTGATGGTGAAAAACGATGGGTTTGGGCACAAACTGTCGGGGGTCATTTTGGGGTAGGTCCTACTACAAATGATTTTCCTGAATTTTTCAGTGCTACCCCAAATTCGTTAAACCCTTGCCTTTATGATGACGTCTTGGTTTTTAGTTACGACGATAGTAACAATTTCACTTATACCTTGGAACCAGGATCAACTAATGAGGTTTTTATCAATTGGACAGAAGTGAATCGCTTTTTTCCGGAAGCTACTCCACAACAATTCGTGGATGAGTGTCGGGACATTACCGACCAAGCTAGTTTTCAATCCGAGTTTACGGTTATCGAGAATGTTGATGGTACGCAAACCTTGGATATTGGGGAAAGCTTTTTAAGTTATTGGGCCGTAATACCCGGACAGTATCAGATTACCGAACTCACTGAAGATAGATTAGTAGTACGTGGAATAAGCCAGCCTTTTAATGGTGACGACCCCCTAGCTTGGTACAGCATTTTTACGCCAGAAGGTGAAACAGGCGGTGGTGATCCTTTAGAGACCGCTTTTACAAATCTGGTTTGGTCAGATGAATTCGATACGGATGGTGCACCTGACCCGGCAAGTTGGACGTACGATTTAGGTAATGGCGATAACGGGTGGGGCAATCAAGAACTTCAGAGTTATACCAGCGACCCAAGCAATGTGGTGGTCGAAGGAGGTAACTTAAAAATTACCGCTAGGTCTGAGGGAAC
This sequence comes from Croceitalea sp. MTPC5, assembly GCF_036985505.1. NCBI lineage: Bacteria > Pseudomonadati > Bacteroidota > Flavobacteriia > Flavobacteriales > Flavobacteriaceae > Croceitalea > Croceitalea sp. MTPC5. The sequence goes on along the minus strand of NZ_BTGQ01000004.1, from coordinate 278,159 downwards.
GACTACGGATGGGATTTATTACTACGATGAATTTCAACTTGTTGATGCAGGTAATACGACCCAGGTCTTGGTAGAGGATTTCGAAAATGCCGCACCTGCACTCAATAATTTTGGTGGTGGCTTTTCTGAGGTAATAGACAACCCCGATCCGACTGGTTCGAATACGACTGCAACCGTAGCAAGGTTTACAAAACCAATTGGTTCAGAAGTTTTTGCTGGGACCTCATTTGATGTTTCATCACCTTTAGACTTATCGACTACCAATCAAATCAGTATTAAGACCTGGTCACCTACCGTTGGTACGGTGGTTAAATTGAAATTGGAGAACTCGGCAGATGCCGATAACCAGTCGTTCGAAGTGGATTTAAGCACTACGGTCATGAACGCTTGGGAAGAACTGGTCTATGACTTTAGCATGGCCCCTGACTTTTCATACGATCGAGTGGTGATTTTCTTTGATTTCGGCAGCACGGGTTCTGCGGGCGCAGCGTATACCTCTGCGAGGATCAAGAGTGAAGGTCTTCAAGAATTTACCTACGGGCGGGTTGCTGCAAGGGCAAAACTCCCTACAGGAGGAGGTACTTGGCCTGCCATTTGGATGCTGGGTGCCGATTACTTGACGAATCCATGGCCAGCGGCCGGTGAAATGGACATTATGGAGCACGTAGGCAATCAACAAGATGTTGTTTTCGCCTCAACACATGACCCGAATAATTTTGCCGGAAATGCAAGAACTGGTTCTACTTTGGTCGAAGGGGCTTCCGATGAATTTCATCTCTACGAAATGGAATGGAACGAGACTGAGATTAAGTTTGCGGTAGATGGTATTGTTTATCATACGGTCAGTAATGATACATCCTTGCCATTCAATAAAGACTTTTTCTTTATTCTTAATGTGGCCATGGGCGGTACCTTTGGCGGTAACGTGGATGCGAACTTTACAGAATCTACAATGGAGATCGACTATATCAGGATGTATCAGTAATAACACTGATTTTTTCTAAAAAAGGCCGGATTTATCTGGCCTTTTTTAATAAATGGACTTTGATGCCTTCCGTTGGAATCAAGAAAAGGACTGGTGAAAAAAATAAGCACAATACATTGAACTAAAGATTTTTTGATATGTAATGGAAAGATGGGTGTCATGCTTTTTTAAAGTGTTTTTTTCGTTTTTGACCTTTGGGATGTATGCCCAAGAACTGCCGCCTATCCGAAATTATGCCCCCATTGAGTATAATGCCGAGAACCAGAATTGGAGCATTTCGCAAGCAGCTTCCAAACTAATTTATGTCGCCAACAATAAAGGACTTTTAGAATATAATGGTGCCCGATGGAAATTATATCCTTCACCGAACGAGAGTGTTATAAGATCGGTTAAAACGGCTGGGGATGTCATATATACGGGCTGCTATATGGAGTTTGGATACTGGGAAAAAGACAATTTTGGCCAACTTCAGTATACCTCATTATCCCAAAAATTGGAAATCGATCACATCGAGGATGAAGAATTCTGGAATATTCATGCTATTGGTGATTTGATGGTCTTTCAATCTAAACGGGCAATTTACATTACCAACCTTGCTGAAGGTACGGTGAACAGAATAGCTTCAGATCATACCATTGGCAAAATATTCAAAGTAGACCAAACCATTTATTTTCAAAGAATTGGCATCGGCCTCTATAAGATTGAATATGGTAGGGCCAAGCTGGTTACAGATCATCCGGCAGTAAAAACCGATGAGGTCATCAATATTTTTCAAGATGGTCGAAATCTACTCTTACTGACACAGAATAATGGTTTTTATACATTAGATTCCAAGCTGGCCCTAAATCAGGCTGACTTCACTTCAGCACGGTTACTTTCCGATTACAGTTTCTATACGGCAATAAAATCAAAGGATAAAAAGTATATTTTGGGTACCATATCAAATGGTTTGATTTACTTAAATGAAGAGGGGGTATTCGAGAAGCAAATCAACCAAACCAATGGCTTGGTCAATAACACGGTTCTATCAATATATGAAGACGTAAACGGTAGGCTGTGGTTAGGTCTTGACAACGGCATTTCTTTAGTGAACACAAATTCCCCCTTCAGGGTCTTTGATGATGGTAAGGGAACTCTTGGAAGTATTTATGCTTCGGCCTTGCACGATGATTTATTATATATAGGTACGAATCAAGGGCTTTTTTATAAAAGGGCGAATAGCAATGCTGCTTTTGAGTTTATAAAAAATACACAGGGACAAGTTTGGAGTTTGCAGCTAATAGATGACACTTTGTTCTGTGGCCATCATTCAGGCACATATATTGTAGAAAAAGAGAAAGTCAAAAAAATCGTGGATGTACCCGGCACATGGCGTATTTCAAAATTTGATGACAGCCCTGACCTACTATTACAGGGTAACTATGACGGATTGTACGTATTGAAAAACGACCAGGGTTCTTGGGGCCTTCGAAATAAGATCAAGGGTTTCGGGAATTCCTCTAGGTATTTTGAGGTTTTTGAAAACAAGATTTTCATCAATCATGAGTATAATGGCATTTTTGAATTAGAAGTAGACCCTTCTTTTCGAGAAGTGCAAGAGTTTAAGAAAGACACCTCTATAAGGGGAGCTAATTCCGGATTGGTAAAATACAGGGGAGATATTCTGTATGCCTATAAAAACGGAATTTTAAAATATAGTAGGGAAGAAGATAGGTTTGTAAGCGATAGCGTCTTGAATACGTTATATACCGAAGGGGATTATGAATCCGGAAAGTTGATTTTCAATGAGCGTGAAGATGCGTTATGGGTTTTTACAAAATCAGGTATTTCTTGTTTGACCTATGATACACTATCCAACCAACCCAAAGTAAGTACGATTCCACTAGCTAACAATATCAGGAATGATGTTTTAGGATATGAGAACATGCTTCCATTAGGTGATGGAAAGTACCTTTTAGGAAGAGCGTCTGGTTACATCGTTGTGAACAATACTAATGTCGGGACCAAAAATTTCGAAGTACGATTTGGGGAGGTCATATTTGTCGATGCCGCCAGTTCAAGAACCAACAAAGACGTACAAACTAAAGGTAGTTTTGATAGCGGACCGAGTAGTATAGAAATTTCTTTTTACGTACCTGAATATTATAAGCTCTTGAATAAACAATATCAATACAGGCTAAGTGGATTTTATAATAATTGGAGCCCGTGGTCAGAAGATGATGTGGTCACTTTTGATAACCTACCCTACGGTGATTATACATTTCAGGTACGAGGTAAGATCGGTAACAAGATTTCGGAAAATATCGGTGTGTACAATTTCAGCATTGCCAAACCTTGGTATATTTCTAACCTGATGTTGGGCATTTATGTCTTATCAGTGGTGTCGTTCTCAATACTTATGCATACGATTTATAAAAGGTATTACACGCGTCAACGTGAAAAATTGATGGAACGGAATAAAAAAGAATTGGCGTGGAACAAAATTCAAAGTGAGAAGGAAATAATCAATATCAAAAATGCGCAATTAGAACTGGAAAATAAGGCGAAGAGTAAAGAATTGGCAGCTTCAACGATGAATATTATCAAAAAGAACGAACTACTATCCAACATTAAGGATGAATTGTTGCAGATCGATCACAAAGAAGCAATGAAGCCCGTGATTCAAATTATTGATAAAAATCTAAATCAAAATGATGATTGGGAGTTGTTTCAAGAAGCTTTCAACAACACGGATAGTGGGTTTTTGAAAAAAATCAAAGAATTACACCCGTCGGTATCACCAAGTGACTTGAAACTATGTGTATACCTGCGCTTAAATCTTTCATCGAAAGAGATTGCCCAATTGTTGCATATTTCACCTAGAAGTGTGGAGATCAAGCGATATCGTTTGCGCAAAAAATTAGAACTTCGACATGAAGATAATCTGGCAAACTACATTTTAGGTCTTTAACCCGCCCTTAATCCCCGGCATCAAACCTCAACATTGTCATACTACAACTCAACATTACCTATACAATGATAAATTGAGGTTGTTTTTTGTTTAAGTATATCCTTCAATACCGACTCTAAGAATATACCGCTAAACAAGCATGCTTTATATGAAATCCGCAAAAAATAAAATCCATAAATACGTTGTATACTTTTTGTAAAGGTATTTTTTGAAGAATTCATAATGTTTTACAGTATGTTTAAAATTCGAAAAATACTGGAGTATGAACAAAAACTTTAAATGGGTACTCGGGCTAAGTTGTTTATTAGTTACAACAACAGTGCTCACTCAGTCGGCAAACGTGTCCGTTGTGAGAAATGAAATGGGCATGACGTTGATAGTAGACGGAAAAGACTTTATGGTGAATGGCATGAATTGGGATTACATTCCAATTGGTACGAACACCGTGAATGCCCGTTTTTGGGAAAAATCAGATGACGTCATCATGGCAGGATTGGATATTGAGATGCCCCTACTTCAAAATATGGGGGTAAATGTCATTAGGCAGTATACGGGTGTTCCCGCACGGTGGATAAAATACATTTATGAAAATTATGGTATTTATACGATGCTCAACCATTCTTTTGGTAGGTATGGTCTAACATTGGATGGCGTTTGGGTCGAAATCACGGATTATGCCAATCCACGTACACAAGAATACCTTTTAACGGAAGTTGAAAAGTTGGTAACGGAGTATAAGAATACACCAGGGCTCTTAATGTATCTTCTTGGTAATGAGAATAATTATGGCCTTTTTTGGGCAGGGGCCGAAACGGAGGACTTTCCAGATGATGAAGAGGAAAAGAAGTTCATAGGCGAAAAAAGGGGGCGCCCTATGTATAAATTGATGAATGAGGCGGCCAAACGTATGAAGATGATGGATACCTCGCATCCAGTGGCAATCTGTAACGGTGATGTGTTGTTTATCGACATTATCGCAGAAGAATGCAAAGATGTCGATATCTATGGTACGAATACCTACAGGGGTGTTTCTTTCGGTGACATGTTTCAAGAAGTAAAGGAAAAACTTGATATGCCCATTATGTTTACCGAGTTTGGGGCTGATGCATTCAATGCAATTGAGAATGAAGAAGACCAATATTCCCAAGCCTACTATATGGTCGGTAACTGGAAAGAGATCTATGAGAATGCCGCGGGTTTGGGTAAAGCAAATAATTCCATTGGGGGGTTTACCTTTCAGTTTAGTGATGGCTGGTGGAAGTATGGTTTTGATGAACGGAAAAATGCGGATAGACATGACAACAACGCCTCTTGGTCAAATGGTGGTTATGCCCGCGATCTAGCCGCTGAAGGGGTGAACAATATGAACGAAGAGTGGTTTGGTATTTGTGCGAAAGGGCAGACCAGCTCAAGAGGTCTTTATGAATTGTATCCCCGTGCGGCCTACTACGCGTTGAAAGAGGCACATCAACTGAATCCGTATGATGAAGGTGTTGATTTGGGTTTTATTCAAAATCATTTTGAAAACATTCAATTGACCGAGGCCGTGCTTAAGGCACGTGGTGACAAAGCCGCCTTAAGGGGTGAGCAAAGTAACCTACTTCGTATTAGTAATCTTACGGCGAGGTTTTCAACTTTCAGCACCGGTGGTAGTCTTATCACGACCCCTGAAAATCCGGATCCGGATGATCCATTGACATTTCCAAATCAATTGGGTTTTGATCATATGCAATCCTATTTTATCGGTGTTGAAGGCAACCCAGCTTCCAACATGCGTGCAGAAGTCAACTTGAACGTTGTCGGTAACGTAGCCCAAAACCCTATCAACGAGATTTTTTATGAAAATAGGGCCAGGCCGATAACGGTAAGCTCGCCAGATGGTAATGTGATATTGGCCGATAATAATCGGGTAGCGGTATATCAGGCCAAATTTGAATGGAATGCCAAGGAATTCGACTTAAGGGGGTTTTTCAGAACTGGGCATTACCATTGGGGTTATGAAGGGGATTTTTTCAATTTATATCGAGAAGCAAACTACGGACCGAACCTTGATATTTATAATGGCGAAACCTTAGGCGTTGAGATTGACGGTAAGGGTCCCTTAAAAGGGATAAAGGCCGTGATTGGACCCCAGATTTGGTGGGGGGCTAATCCGACGATGCTATACAAATACAGCACCGATTTAGGCAAATTCGGTATTACAGGTATTTACCAGAGGGATTTTGAAACGGAGATTATATTGGATGATAATGGGGTACGGGTTTTAGACGCCAACCAAGTGGCAAGTGGTATTATTCCCCCGTTTCCTACCGAAAGGGCTACTATTGCCGTAGAACGCGAGTTCGGTAAATTTGGGGTTACGGCAGGTGGAATATGGGCTGGTAGTCCTTTGAACGGCACGATATTCCAAGATGTTAGGGGTACCCCGGGTAACTACACGGTTTTTGAGGATAAGATTCAAGCAAGTGATAATTGGGGAGGTAAAGTCAAGGTCACTTATGAAGGGGGAAAGTTCAATTGGTACGGTCAAGCTGCGGCGATGGGATTGGTCGCTAGCGGTAGCGCAGATCAAACCTTGACCTTTACGGGTTGGAAGTTAAGGGATACCGGAAGTGGAAACCAAACAAATGTTCTTAGCGGTTTCACCTATAGTACGGGAAACTTCCAAATTGCACCTAACTTTCTATGGCAGAAACCCTTGGTTGATCCAATACCGAATGATGTTCAAGGGCCAGGACGCTTACGAAATGTTATCGATGACCCCTTTGCGGTTCGGGCAAATCGAGAGACCACCGGGGGCGAATTGTTGATTACCTATGATCCCACACCGGGTACTTGGATGTATGAATGGGACAACGATAGGGCAGAAGATGCCAAATTTGCCATGAACCTGGGCTTTGTATACCGTCACCTACCAACGACCCAAGATGCGCATGTCGGATTCTTGGCCACGAGACAATTTTTTGCTTTTCCGAACTCTGTTCCAGCAGAGGATTTATGGGAGGTACATTCGAGAATGGTTTCCAAACTGAGTCCTGATTTAGGTATCATTGGCAATTTTTACTATGGTAATGGACAAGGGAATGGCGATTCAGAACGATTGATCAGACGTTTCGGTGGGGATGTTCGAATGATCTATAAAAAATATAGACTACAATTCACGCAAAAAATAAACGATTGGGGTCCCTTTGATTACCATCGCGATTTTAACCTGACCTTTCCGGTGCAATTGATGCTCGATATATCTACCACCCTTGGTAAGCCAGACTGGTTTATTTTACCAAGTACCCAAATAGGGATACGGGGAATATGGAGGTCTTTAGATGAATTTTCACCTCGATTCGCCCCTACGGCGGTAGACCCTAATGTATTTCCACCTGCGCCCATTCTGGATCCGGCCGGATTCGATAATGGAAATGAGTGGGAGATTATGACGTACATACATATCAATATCGGAAAATAAAAAGAAACCAAAATGAAGAATAATACATACAAGCACTTACAGTTCATACTTTTTATGAGCTTGGGTATCACTGTTTTCTACAGTTGTGAAAGGGGGTTCTCTGATGATGTACAATTTGCGACCTTTTCTAATACCGGTGATATTTTTACGGATGGGCCCATAGGCTTGGGAAGTGATTTTTACTTTCCTTTTATAGGATCCAAAGCGACCGCAGCCTCTTTTACTGATGAAAACGGATTTGAAAGTGAGGTAGCCATACGCATTGACGTGCCCAATGCAGATGATCCTGAGGGAAGTTTTGCCGGGGCAATCCTAAGAATTGATGGTTCTGGTCGAGACCTTACCGGATTCGATGCATTGACATTTTATGCAAAAGCCTCACAAGGTGTGGTTATCGGTGAAATAGGGTTTGGACAGGATTTTTTGGAAAATAGGTTTCAAGTGACCAGAACCAACCTTAGTTTGAGTACCCAATGGACAAAATACATTATTCCAATCCCAGATCCTTCGAGATTAATTGAAGAAAGGGGCATGCTCTGGTATTCCGCGGGGACTGATGATACTGACGGATTGGGGTATTCATTCTTTCTAGATGAAATACGGTTCGAAAAATTAGGTACGATTGCACAACCGAGCCCAGCCATTTTAAATGGCGTCGATGCTGAACAAACGGGCTTTGTAAATATCCCATTGGAATTGTCAGGTCTTACACAAACCTTTAATACCGCTTCCGGTGAAAACATTACGGTAACGGCGACACCGGCTTACTTCGATTTTGAATCAACTGATATTGAAGTTGCCAGGGTAAGTGAACTGGGTGTTGTTTCGGTGGTAGGCCTAGGCCAGGCAACCATCACAGGCAGTATCGGTAATGTCGCGGCGGCAGGTTCACTGGCACTCGATGTTACCGGTTCATTCGATTTTGCACCGATTCCACCGCCACGAGACCCCGATGATGTTATTTCCGTATTCAGTGATGCGTATGCCAATGTACCCGTGGATTTTTTCAACGGATTTTTCACCGACGGTTTTCAAACCACCGAAGGAGGTGCACCACCTATAGATGTTAATGGTGATGCGATTATCAATTACACCATGTTGAATTTTGTGGGTATTGGAACGTTTGAAGAAGTTCCTTCCATCGATGCCACCGAAATGACCACGCTACATATTGATATAAAGGTCAATGAAAATATTGAACCCGATGATTTCATTACCATAGAATTACTTAACTCGGTCGGTACAAATGAAACCTCCGGTTCAGTTACGTTCAATGCAAGCACTTTTATTACGGATGAGTGGGTCGGCTTAGATATTCCATTAGATGATTTCGGCCTGGCCGATCGCTCTCAGATAGGATTGTTGTTCTTTATATCTGACGCGACCATCTCTGATATTTTCGTTGACAACATCTATTATTTTAGGTAAGGGAATGAATATGAAAACCAAGAAAAAGATGAAAAATTCCATACGGCACATTAGCGAAAGAAGGATCTTATTTTTGACCTTTCTGTTATTATTAAGCTGCTATGGTTGCGAGACCGATGATGAACAGACCGTTGCTATGTTCACGACTAATCTTGTCTTGGCCGAAGAGTTTGATACCGATGGTATTCCCAATCCTGAAGTTTGGGATTATGATATTGGCACTGGGCCCAATGGCGATGGCTGGGGAAACCAAGAACTGCAGTACTACACCGATCGTACTGATAATGTAACTGTTCAAAATGGGGTTCTATTGATTACTGCGAAAGAAGAACCATTTGAAGGCGCATCGTACACTTCGGCGAGGTTATTGACCAAAGATCTGTTCGAGCAACGGTATGGTCGCTTTGAAGCTCGAATTCGGTTGCCCTTCGGTCAAGGAATTTGGCCTGCCTTTTGGATGCTCGGGGCAGACATTGATGAAAACCCTTGGCCAGCGGCAGGTGAAATCGATATTATGGAATACCGAGGGCAAGAGCCTACCAAAATATTAGGAAGCGTACACGGACCGGGCTATTCTGCCGGAGCAGCAATTTCTAAAGAGTTCAATTTAGAGAATGACAGATTTGATACCGGCTTTCACATATTCGGCATAGAATGGGGTCCTGAATTCGTCAACTTTTATGTAGATGATATGCTTTATAATCAAATTACACCCGAAGACGTTACCGGTCCTTGGGTTTTTGACAAACCTTTCTTCATATTGATAAATGTTGCTGTCGGGGGAACTTTTGTAGGTGCACCCAGTGAAGAAACGGTTTTTCCCCAAACCATGTTGATAGACTACGTGAGGGTTCATGAAAATACAAATACGAACTAAAACTAGCTAAGATGAAAGAATTGACAAAAAAGTTAAAACTCATTCTCACACTGCTGTTGGCCATATCTTTTTTTGGATGCGATGATGATGACGATAACCTACCTCAGGTAGTAGCGGGATTTACCTTTACCCAAAACATGGAGACAGGTACCGTAACCTTTATTAATATATCTGAGGAAGCGACCGCCTTTGAATGGGATTTTGGAAACGGAGCGACTTCTACGGAAGTGAATCCAATTTTCACCTTTAGCAACGGAACCTTTACAGTAACCCTGGAAGCTTCAAATGTTGCTGGGGCTTCAGCTACTTTTGAAGATGAAATTATCGTACAGGTAGCGGATCCAGATCCTGGTTTTGATGCAGGTTTATTGACCAACGGCGATTTTGAAAATGGGACTGAACCATGGATTGGTGGAGGACTTAATATCGTTACGGAAGAAGACAATAGCTTCAACTCGGTCAACGTAGAGGTTGCCGGAAACCCTTTTGATGTGAATTTAAGCCAGGTGGTCGAATTAACCCAAGGCACCAATTACATTTTAACCTTTGACGCTTCTGCCAGTGTCGCTCGTTCAATACTCGCAGGGATAGGGCTAAATGAAGCCCCTTTCACAAATACGGCCCCTGAGGTTAACCTGACAACGGAGACACAAACATTCACACTGCAACTTTCCGCTGCCGATTTCGGTGGGGCGAATAGTCGTGTGCTCTTTGATATGGGGGCTGAAATAGGCATGGTGGTTATCGATAACGTTTCTCTGGTTGAAGGCGGTGATGGCAGTGATACCAATGGGGGAGGAGGAGGCTTCGACTCGGGTCTGTTGACCAACGGTGACTTTGAGAACGGTGGCGACCCATGGATTGGCAATGCGTTGAACGTCCAGACCGATGGTGGCAACAGTTTTAACTTTGCCGATGTTCAAACGGCAGGGCAACCTTTTGCCGTGAACTTGAGTCAAGTGGTGGAAATCACGCAGGGAACAAATTATATTTTGACTTTTGATGCCTCATCCGATCAGGCACGAACGATGCTCGCGGGGATAGGGCTGAACGTGGAACCTTTCACAAATACGGCCCCTGAGGTTAACCTGACAACGGAGACACAGACATTTACCCTACAGCTTGCCGCGAATGGTTTTGGAGGTGCGGACAGTCGTGTGCTCTTTGATATGGGCGCCGATGTTGGTACCGTTGTGATCGACAACGTATCCTTGGTAGAAGGCGGGGACGGCAGTGATACCAATGGGGGCGGAGGAGGCTTCGACTCGGGTCTGTTGACCAACGGTGACTTTGAGAACGGTGGCGACCCATGGATTGGCAATGCGTTGAACGTCCAGACCGATGGTGGCAACAGTTTTAACTTTGCCGATGTTCAAACGGCAGGGCAACCTTTTGCCGTGAACTTGAGTCAAGTGGTGGAAATCACGCAGGGAACAAATTATATTTTGACTTTTGATGCCTCATCCGATCAGGCACGAACGATGCTCGCGGGGATAGGGCTGAACGTGGAACCTTTCACAAATACGGCCCCTGAGGTTAACCTGACAACGGAGACACAGACATTTACCCTACAACTTGCCGCGAACGATTTTGGAGGTGCGGACAGTCGTGTGCTCTTTGATATGGGTGCCGATGTGGGCACCGTTGTAATCGACAACGTATCCCTAATTGAAGATACCAGTGGTGGTTCAGGTAGCGGAGTTACGGCACTATCTTCTTTACCTGCCGATTTTGAAAATGGGGAAGAATTCAGTGCTGTTTTCGAACCAGCAAGCGTTAACGGTTCCATTACCGCAAATGTTGTCGCAGGTGGAATCAATACCTCACCTAACATTTATACTTTCAATAAACCTGAAGGGACGGAATTTTTCGGGGGTATGGAAAATGTTTTTGCCACTCCGTTGGATTTGACTACGGCTAGAACATTTCGGGTACAGATTTATTCCACGAAACCAAATGTAGTCGTTCGGTTTGAGTTACAAACAAGGCCCGACGGTCCTAATTTTAGTATAGACCAAACGGTGGTCAATGCAAACGAATGGGTTGAGTTGACTTTTGATTTTGGGCCGGTCACTAATGGGGACGCAGGCTTTAATCCGAATATATACAATGCTATAGTCATCATTCCTGATTTTGACCCGGCAAATGACCCAACAACCACTTCGGAAACCTATTACATCGACAATATAATCCTTGAATAAAATGGAGAACGATGATGCGGCAGAAAAGGAGGCCCACGAAAGTATATTACCGTCTTTTTTCTTGGTGAAAGATGAAAAAAGATAACTGATATGGTCTTAGTGGCAATTTAAGAAGGAACATGGAAAAGACGACAAATACGGTTCAAATGAACAGGGCTTATACCATTTTGATTAGCCTAATCGTTGCATTGAGTGTTTTTTGGTTACCTCTGTCTTTTCTTGGGAATTAATGACCCTAGGACCGACGATAACTTTTAAAATCAACGCTGCGTTTTTCACTGCCAACCGTCGTTTCGATTTATAGGTTCGTCATTAAAAACCAAAGGAAAGAAAGAAGGGCGAATAGAAGAAACCTAGGTCAGTATCAATTGATCATAAAGTTTAAATAGTTAAAAAAAATTGAATGGATTACGTTCAAATCGGAAATGAGGGGTACTATAAAATAGAGAACAACGATTCTTTAAGACCTTTTTTTATGAGCATAGTTAGTGATTCGAATCATTGGATGTTCATTTCAAGTAATGGAGGGCTGAGCGCGGGCAGAAAAGATAGGGACAATGCTATATTTCCCTATTATACCGATGATAAGATTACTGAATCATATGATACCACCGGCAGTAAAACAATAGTTCAAGTTGCTGATAGTAATGGGAAGAACGTAATCTGGGAACCATTTTCGAATAGATATACAGGGGTATTCAATACCACCAGAAACCTTTATAAAAATGAGTATGGTAATAAGATCATCTTTGAGGAAATCAATCATGATTTTGGTCTGAAATTTCAATATCAATGGAGTTCCAGCAATCGTTTTGGTTTTGTTAGAAAAAGTAAGCTAACCAATACTTCAGAAGCAAGTGTTGCCGTGAAAGTTTTGGATGGTATTCAAAACATTATGCCCTATGGGGTAGGTGTAAGCACCCAGCAAGCGAGTAGCAATCTGGTCGACGCTTACAAACGAAGTGAACTATTACAAGGTTCCCGATTAGGGATTTTTGCCCTTAGTGCCATTATTGTTGACAAAGCAGAGCCAAGTGAAGCCTTGAAAGCCAATGTCGTTTGGTCTATTGGTCTTGATACGGCTATGATCTTACTATCATCCCTACAGCTCGATAAATTTAGAAAAGGGCTATCAGTGGTTCAAGAGGTTGATGTAAAAGCAGAGAAAGGGGCATATTTTGTCGTGACCAATTTGAACCTGGGTCCAAGACAAGAAAGAGAATGGGCTATCGTCGCTGATGTGAACAAGAGTACTGCCAAGGTGATTAGCCTATCAGAGCAGCTGAAATCGAATAAAAAATTATGGTCTGAGGTTTTTGATGATGTGGCAATAGGCACCCATAATTTATTGAAACTTACCAATGCTGCGGATGGCAAGCAATTGACAGCTGATAAAAGAAGCAATACAAGGCATTACGCGAATGTAATGTTCAATATAATGCGTGGTGGAATTTTTGATGCCAATTATAGCGTTGAAAAAGACGATTTCGTAACCTACATCCGCAAAGCGAATACAAATGTTTTTACAGCCAATAAGAAGACATTGGAAAACTTGTCTGATAGGTTTACTTATGATGAGCTACAAAAAATTGCTTCCGATAGTGATGACAAAGACTTTAGCAGGCTATGTTTGGAATATTTGCCATTGAAGTTTAGTAGAAGGCACGGTGACCCAAGTCGGCCGTGGAACCGATTTTCGATAAATACCACTACCGAAGACGGCAAGAAAATATTGGATTATGAGGGTAACTGGCGTGATATCTTTCAAAATTGGGAAGCTTTGGCACATTCTTATCCGGAGTTTATCAAAGGCATGATTTTTAAATTTTTAAATGCCACTACATTTGACGGGTATAACCCTTACAGGGTTACAAAAGACGGTTTTGATTGGGAGACTATCGAGCCAGACGACCCATGGTCTTATATCGGGTATTGGGGTGATCATCAAATTATTTACTTATTGAAGTTTTTGGAGTTCTCAGAGAATCACTATCCAAAACTTTTAGAACGGTACTTCACTGAAGATATCTTCGTGTATGCCAATGTACCCTACACTATCAAAGGGTATCAATCAATTTTAAAAGACCCAAAAGATACTATCGAATTTGATGACGGGTTGAATAGGGCAATTTGTAAAAAAAGAGCTCAACTTGGTTCAGATGGTGCACTTCTGACCAATGCCCAAAATGAAATTTACAAAGTCAATCTAATTGAGAAACTGTTGGCCACCCTATTGGCAAAATGTGCCAACCTTATCCCAGAAGGTGGAATTTGGATGAATACCCAAAGACCTGAATGGAACGATGCCAACAATGCCCTTGTCGGTAACGGGGTATCGATGGTGACCTTGTATTACATGAGAAGGTTCTTTGTTTTTTTTAAAGGATTATTGGCTGGTAGTAATATGGAGGCTATACGATTGTCCAATGATTTGAAAGTACTTTTTGATCAGGTCTTGCGAGCATTTGATTCTTGCAGCCAATTAGCTCAAAAAGGTTTTTCAGATAAGGAACGAAAAAGGATAATGGATGATTTAGGAACTGCTGCTGGCGATTACCGTTCCTTTATTTATGAAAATGGATTTTCAGGCAAAAAGGCCGCCGTAAAAAAAGAGGATATTCTAGAATTTGCAAAACTTGGTATAGCGGTTCTAAATCAATCAATTGCAATCAATAAAAGGCCCGATGGATTATTCCATGCCTATAATTTAATGACGGTTCGTAATGATCAAGAGGTTTCCATTTCACACCTAAGTGAAATGTTGGAGGGCCAAGTAGCCGTTCTTAGCTCTGGTTACTTGTCTGCAAAAGAAAGTCTTGCCGTTTTAGACAGTATGAAAAATAGCAAACTGTTTCGAGATGACCAGTATAGTTATTTGCTTTACCCAAATAAGGAATTACCACATTTTATAGCGCGTAATACCATTCCGCAAAGTGTGGTCAAAAATTCGGGTCTTCTAAAGCGCTTGTTAAAAGAGGGGAATACCCAGGTCATCGAACAAGATGTTAACGGTGCCTATCATTTTAATGGTGATTTCAACAATGCAAATAGTTTGGCGAATGCCCTTGAAAATCTTGATGCCACTTACCAAGATTTGGTCGCCAAAGAGCGAGATCAACTATTAACGGCTTTTGAAGAAGTGTTCAATCATAAGGCATTTACAGGCCGATCGGGTACTTTTTATGGTTATGAGGGTTTAGGGTCAATTTATTGGCACATGGTATCGAAGTTGTTACTCGCGGTTCAGGAGACAAGTTTAAAAGCCATGGAAACCAATGGGAATGAAGAAATTATAGGAAGGCTTCTAGAACATTACTATGAGATAAATGCAGGAATAGGGGTGCATAAATCCCCTGAGCTGTATGGAGCCTTCCCTATAGACCCCTATTCGCATACACCAGCGGGTAAAGGGGCCCAGCAACCGGGAATGACAGGGCAGGTCAAGGAAGATATCTTGAGTAGGTTTGGTGAACTTGGTGTTTTTGTGGACGATGGTAAATTAAATTTTGCGCCTTCCCTATTACAAGAAAAAGAGTTTTTAAAAGAGTCATCGACTTTTGAGTATGTGACTACTCACGGAAAATTCGAGAGACAGCAGTTAGAAAAAGGTTCTTTGGGTTTTACCTATTGTCAAATACCGATAATCTATAAAATTTCAGGGCATGAGTGCATGACCGTTTTTTTAGATAATGGTTCTTCCCTGGAATTTGAAGGGTTGGTGCTGGATCGTACCGTAAGCACTATGGTGTTTAAAAGAACGGGTGAAATACAAAAGATTGAGGTTGCCCTTACAAAAAATAAAATGCGATAATAAGCATATGATCATGAAGAACTTCCATAGAATAATGAATTGTATCATATTATTCATCATAGTTTTTTCATGTAAAAATACCACTAAATCAGAAAGTAAGACCATTTCAGTGAGGCAAGAAATCAATAGAACAGCAAAAGAAATTTTAGGTAATCCTGATTATTTGGCAATTTCTTATGGGGGCTACCGTCATGTCGATCATGGTATTGAGCCAACCATTTCAGAGCTTAAAGAAGATATGAGGATTCTAGCCGCGATGGGAATCAAAATTTTACGTACTTACAAAGTACATTTTCCGCATGCAGCTAACGTATTGAAGGCCATACGTGAACTGAAAAAAGAAGACCCTGATTTTGAAATGTATGTAATGCTGGGTGCTTGGATAGATTGTAAAAATGCATGGACGGATCTAGAACCTGACCACAACCAAGAAAGTAGGCGCAATGCCACTGAAATAGAAGAAACGGTTCGATTGGCCAATAAATACCCAGACATCGTTAAGATTATTGCGGTAGGTAATGAGGCCATGGTAAAATGGGCCACAAGTTATTACGTACAACCTGGGATAATCTTAAAATGGGTCAACCACTTGCAAGATTTAAAACAATCGGGAAAATTATCTAAAGACCTTTGGGTGACCAGTTCTGATAATTTCGCTTCGTGGGGAGGCGGTGATGGTGGGTATCATGTTGAAGATTTGAATAAGTTGATTGCCGCTGTAGATTTCATTTCAATTCATACCTACCCCATGCATGATACCCATTATAATCCTCAGTTTTGGGGAATTCCAGAATCAGAAAAAGACATTTCGGATATTGAAAAGATAGAAGCTGCAATGCTGAGGGCCAAAGAATATGCCATGTCGCAATATAAAGGGGTTTCTAATTATATGAAAAGTTTGGGTATTGATAAACCAATTCATATTGGAGAGACAGGATGGGCGACGACCTCTAATCGGCATTATGGCGCTGAGGGCTCAAAAGCAACGGACGAATATAAAGAGGCATTATATTATGGGCATATGAGGGATTGGACCAATGCCGAGGGTATTTCATGCTTTTATTTTGAAGGGTTTGATGAACAATGGAAAGACGCTGCCAACCCTTTGGGTTCTGAAAATCATTTTGGATTGATAAACTTAAGGAGTGAGGCAAAATTCGCGCTTTGGCATTTGGTCGACAAGGGGCTCTTTGAGGGCCTCAACCGAAACGGTAAACCTATCACAAAAACATTCAACGGCGATAAAGAAGCATTAATGAAAGAAGTATTGGTGCCACCTTACAAACATGAATGAACTTTAAGTAAAAAGCATTTTTGAACATAGGTGAACTCGAATAACAAAAATAGACCAACAAAATTATCATAACCTAAAGTACCACCCACAAATCAAAAAACTATGAGTCAAACAAAAACACTTTCAAAGAACAGGGTCCCTTTTGGGCAAAAAATCGCTTTCGGTATTGGTATGTTGGCCAATCAAATGTTTCCTGCCATATTGGGCATATTCATGGTAGTGCTGGTGCAAGATCTGGGTTTTCCTGGTTGGATGTGGGGAATACTATTTTTCTTGCCAAGAATATTTGATTGCTTCACCGACCCTGTAATGGGGTTTATTTCAGACAATACAAAGTCAAAATGGGGTAGGCGAAGACAGTACGTTTTTATCGGCGCACTTCTTATGGGAATTTCATTTGTGATCATGTGGCAATTATATCGTGAAAACGGTTTAGACTATAATTTTACATATTTCTTATTATGGTCATTTGTGTTCTATTTGGGTATTACCATTTTTGGCGTTCCTTATGTGGCCATGGGCTATGAGATGAGCAATGACTTTCACGAACGCACTGATATTATGGCCATTGCACAATGGATAGGACAATGGGCATGGGTGATTGCCCCTTGGTTTTGGGTCATTATGTATGATGAGAGCTGGTTTGCGTCAGCGGAAATCGCGACAAGGGAGCTTTCTATTTGGGTAGGTATTGGC
The DNA here is from genome assembly GCF_036985505.1 of Croceitalea sp. MTPC5. NCBI lineage: Bacteria > Pseudomonadati > Bacteroidota > Flavobacteriia > Flavobacteriales > Flavobacteriaceae > Croceitalea > Croceitalea sp. MTPC5. Next base: position 260,454 of record NZ_BTGQ01000004.1, on the reverse strand, counting down.
TGTATGTTGTTTGCGATGGTCCCCGCGATTTTCATAAAAAGCGAATCAACGATCAATGCCGATTATTCACCGTTGACCATCAAAAATATCGGCGGCAGTTTAAAGGAAATTGGAAAAGGATTCAAAGAAGCATTCCGATCCAAACCTTTTGGACAGCTATGCATAGCTACATTTTTGATTTACAATACGTTCTATACCATTGCCAGTTTCTCGTTTTTTATTGTGGTGTATTATCTTTTTGGTGGCGATGCCGGAGCGGCCGGACTTTGGCCAACACTTTTTGGTAGCGTTGGGGCTTTGGCCACCACTTTTATAGTAATTCCAATTATTACGGCAATGTCCAAAAAGATGGGGAAAAAGAAGGCCTTCATAATTTCCCAGGCCATCTCCATAATCGGCTATATTATGCTCTGGTTTTTGTTCATTCCCGGAAAGCCTTATATGTTCTTGTTCGCATTACCCTTCTTTTCTTTTGGTATCGGAAGCCTCTTTACCTTAATGATGTCGATGACCGCGGATGTTATCGATTTAGATGAGCTGAATACGGGGCAGCGCAGGGAAGGGGTATTTGGGGCGATTTATTGGTGGATGGTAAAATTTGGATTTGCAATAGCAGGGGGATTGACCGGTGTCATCATGTCCGCCGTTGGATTTAACCCTGATTTAGCCACACAACCCGAAGGAGCGGTTTTAGGATTGAGGATATTTTATTCCGGTTTCCCGATTATTGGTACGTTGATAGCCATCTACGTGATGTGGAACTATGATTTAACTGAAGAAAGGGCAAACGAGATAAGCGAGGCATTGGAAGAGCGAAAAGGTATGAAAGGTTCTGGGTATCAACAAACGGGATTGCTTTCGAACGTCAATTTTGAAGAAGTTACGGAAGCTGATTTCAACGTAAAACACCCTGATTTTTTCACCACCAAAGTTGATTTTACAAGCATGCCCCCGAAAGCTCTCAAGACGGAATTCCAAACCGTTTTCAATAAAGGAATGTCAGGCATCTGTTTTAGTGCTTATAAGTTGGGCCAAGAACCTGGCGACCCCATAACTGAAACGCAGATTAGGGAGCGACTTAAAATCTTAAAACCCCACACACAATGGATACGCATTTTTTCTTGTACCAATGGGCATGGGAGTATCCCTAAAATTGCCAAGGAAATGGGACTTAAAACCTTGGTCGGTGCTTGGTTGAGCAATGATTTGGAAGAAAACAAAGCTGAAATTGAAGCGCTGATAACCCTGATGAAAAACAACTTAGTTGATATTGCGGCCGTAGGGAATGAAGTGCTTTATAGGGGAGAACTGAATGATGAAGTCATCATTGAATATATTCGAGAGGTCAAGAAAGAAGCAAAATATGTTCCTGTTGGTTACGTAGATTCTTACTATGAATTTGCAAATAGGCCACACTTGACTGCCGAATGTGATATCATACTAGCCAACTGCTATCCATTTTGGGAAGGAGCCGATATTCGAACTTCTGGTTTTCACCTTCAAGAAATGTACCGCAGCACATTGAGGGCAGCGCAGGGCAAAAGGGTAATCATAACTGAAACTGGCTGGCCAAGTAGGGGAGAAGTCGTTGGTGCGGCAGTTCCTTCTGAAGAAAACGTATTGCAGTATTTTATAAAAACACAACTGTGGGCAGCGCAAGAAAAGGTCGATGTGTTCTATTTCTCTTCTTTTGATGAATCTTGGAAAATACATTTCGAGGGTTGGGCAGGTACTTCATGGGGCTTATGGGATGCCAATGAGGACTTCAAATATCAGTAGTTTGCCTCACAGTGGGTGAAAAAGGCGAGCAAGGTGAAAATGGTTCACTAAAAGACACCATGGTTTCAAGGTGGATACTATGATATATGTCGTTAAAAACCGGATTGGAGGGGCTAAATGGGGATATCGGTAACACTTAATTCGTGTCTTTCGAAGGGTAATGGAAAGTCATTACTGAAGGTAATTTCGGTGCGTAATAAAGACAGTACGATAAAATGAAAATTTGAAATTTCCTTCCTTTGGTTTTTAAGATTGATTTCTAAAACTATTTTTTACGGGAACATGTTGCACTTTTATGGGATGGAATCAAAAAAAATAGCTCCAAATAATGTGGGTTTGGTTTATTTTTGACGAAACTTATGAGGTATCTAACCACCGCGATTACGAATGAGTGAATTCTTCAAGGCTGAATTAAAGGATAAATTTTTAGAGTATGCTTCAGAACGTGATGATTATTTTCAGCTTCACTTGCTCTATGATGAATTTTTAAAGCCAAATTATAGTCTTCAATTTGTCGAAAAACTTGTTTATGAGATCATGGAATACGATTCAGCACTCTTGGACATCATGAGTGGGAATGGTTCCAAAATTTTTATGCTTTCCGCAACCGCCCTTACCAAAGATTTTCTTGATGAAAGTGGTTTCAAAAACCTTTATATTCAAGAGGAAGAAAAATGGGACGTGTTTTTGACACAGTTGGCAGATAATCGCAAATTGTCTTTTTCTAGTAAGGTCACACCCGGTAATACGGTAAAAACTGAAAACAAGAAAGAACGTTTTCTACTTTTAAGTCTGCTAAGCGCCGTAATTCTAAGTTTCGTCTTTACTTTATTCAGCTTACTAAAACCTTTCTTTAGAAATGACGATTATGTCTCTAGGGAAGAATTTCAAAGGGTCATTTTCGAAATGGAACGAAAGATAAAGGAGAATGATGTTATGCCCAACGATTTGTTCTTACAGTCCAAGCCCACTGAAATAAAAAAAGATAGCATAAACTGATTTTGAATACTATTGCGTAACCGGATCCAATCTGGTATATACTACACTTTGAATACCTGGCAAATCATTGCCAAGTAACTCGGTAAGTTGGTTTGTTCCACTTATCGTAAAGGGTCTAGAGGTACCTGAAACCAAAAAAAGCTGTCCGGCCTGAACCCCCCAATTGCCATTTGTGTTTTGAAGGTCGGAACAGGTAAGGGCATATAGATTTCCAGTAATCGCAGTCAATAGTTCAATAGTTACGGTACTGGCCGTAAAGGTAAAATCAGAATTCAATTGTAACGTACCCATAAGACAATCGGCCTCATCCAAAAGATTGGTGGAAGTAACCCCATCATTGTTGATATCTATGGCCGAACTAACGGTGATTGCGGTTATTTGCCATGAACCGGCGAACTCGACCCCCGTACTTTCACCGCCTCCATCACCATCATCATCAGAACATGAAACCATAAAAAGAACAAACAGGCCAAAAAACAAATACTGGAATCTCATATCAATTTTTTTATGAATTTAAAGTTTTAAGTTTAATTTGGGAAATTAGTTCGAGGTTATTTCTTTATATTCGAAAAATCATTCTGTTGAACTTGTTTGGTTTTAAAAGTAAAGGGAAAACCTCGGGTATTGAGAGCGTCGATTTACCCATAAAGTTTAATAATGATAAGAATAGTTTTAAATAGTATTTAGTTTTTAAATTAAAATAAAAAATGACCGCAGATTTATTGGCAAAAGCAACTGAGTTTGAGAATAGAACCTTAAGCCACATGTCTACAAGTGACAGGGTTGCCGCTTCGAGAGAGGCAAAACAGCTTATTTTAGATATTAATGAAATATATAAAAAGACAAAAGATTCCAATTTGATGGATATCATGAAGCGTCTTACCGAAAAGAAAAAGAAAATCGAAAAACGTTTGAAGGGTACTCCGTTGGTGTAAAACTTAAGTTTTGAACATTAGCAGAGCCCATTACATTGTTGTAGTGGGCTTTTTAGTCTTCGGTGACCAACATGACATAATGAATCAATATCTTGGGGTTATCTAATGCCACAAAAAATGGAGATAATACCAACTACTATTTTCCTTGATTTTTTGCTTCCATCCCTATATCTTCCGCATAAGAAAGTTCAATAACGCTGACTGTTTGATTGGGTTCCAAGACCGTTAAATCAAAAACCAGAGTACCCGCCTCGGTTTTCTTAAAGGGTACGGTTTGATTGGTTCCAAATATCGTAGCCCCCTGTAAACCTTGTTTTAATTGGGCCAATTCTATTTTTTGGGTATTGGGTTTTATAACGAAGAGCCAAGCCTTGTTCTTTCTTCGAGTGCTGACACCATGTTCAAAGGGGTAATATGGACCACCCCTAGTGCCGTATATGGCATTTGCATGTTGATGTAACCATTCGCCCAGTTGGTCCATTAAAGCTATTTGATCGGGTTCAAAAGTGCCGTCTGGTCTTGGCCCGAGGTTGATCATGTAATTTCCATTGTTACCTAACGCACTTAGCATATCCAATAAAAGCTCGTCAATGGTCATGAGTTCGGTATTCTTGCGATACGACCATTGCCCCTTATCAATAGTGACCCATGCTTGCCAAGGATGGTCTGCCCAGGCAAAAACCTCATTTCCCTCACCTACCACCCGTTCCCGTTCTTGGTAGTCACCGGCATATTTTTGACCGTCAATGTCAATGTGGTTCTTTGAAAAAGTCCGCCCTTTGTCAATTCTCGTGCTTAGTAGTACATCTGGGTCCGCTTCTCTAAATTTACGGTAGAGTTCAGCTCCGATTTCATGGGTGTAGGTATCATCCCATTCCCCATCAAATTGGATGAACTCCACACCATATTGGGTGATTAATTCTAAAACCTGACCTTCCATAAACTTAAGATATCGCTCCATATTCGGGCTATCAGGATAGGTTTTAAATAGTTGGCCAGGGCCACCATGTTCGTTAGGTGACCAATCAGGGTGGTACCAATCAAGGTTTGAATAATAGCTACCAAAAGCAATGTTGTTTTCTTTACAGACCCTTGCCCATTCTTTCATTAAATCTATAGGAAGTTTGGCATTTTCCATGTCGTATTCGGTATAATCTGAAAACCATAATGTAAAGCTGTCATGATGTTTTCCGGTTGGGGCCATATATTTTATTCCCCAACGTTTCATGAGGGAGGCCCATTCATCGGCATCAAAATTGATGGGATTGAACTGCTTGTAATAGTTATCGTAAATTTCAGTCGCAATGCTATCCCCACGAGACCAACTTATTTCCTTCCCTCCGAGGCACGAAGGCCCCCAATGGACACTCAAACCTATGCGAAGGTCCATGAACCTTTCTTGAGCCTCTTTTGGGGCTTTTAAATCAGGATTGAGGTCTCCGCCACCACTAAGCTGGGCTTGAACTGCAGCCAAACCAATTGCCATGAAAATTATAAGTACACTAACTGATTTTTTCATTTGTTTTTGTTTTTTCATGCCGCGGCCGTGTCCTCTACATAAATATTAAACCCTGCACCGCTGCCATTACGAAATTGTATTTCCCCATTGAGTTGTCTCACCAATCCTTTAACCATTTGTAGTCCAAAAGAGCTTAATTTATCGATATCAAAATTTTTCGGAAGCCCGTTGCCGTTATCATAGATTTCTAGGTTGTAGCTATTCATCTTGCTGGTCTTTTTGAACTTTATAGTTATCAGATTTTCTTTTTGATTTACTTTAAACGCATATTTATAGGAATTGGTTATCAATTCGTTCAAAATAAGCCCTAGTGGTACGGCAAGGTCCATTTTAATTTCACTATCATCAATATCCATATTAAAGGTTACAGTCTTGTTGTGGGGTTCATTGTTGGAATTTTTGACATGTTCAATAAGGTCTTTAAAGTAGTTGGAAGTATGGACTTTTACGAAATTATCGGAATTATAGAGGTTTTGATGTATTAGGGCCATCGTTTTGATTTTATTCTGACTATCTAACAAAACTTCGTTTACCCTTTTATTTCCCTCTACGGTCTTGGTGTTCAAAAGGCTTGAGATTATTTGTAGGTTGTTTTTTACCCTATGGTGGGTCTCTTTTATCAATAACTCGTTTTCGGTATTCTTTAGGGTAATGGCCTTTTTCTGTTCTTCTATGATTTCAACCGCTTTTTTCTTCAATAAAAAACGGTTGTAAAGCATCCCTAGTGAAATGGCCAATAAAATCGTACCTATCAACAAGCCTATTTTTAAATTGCGCTGCTGCTTGGCTTCTAGGCTCTTGATATTTTTCTCTGCGGTCAGCAACGAAATCTCCTCATTTTTTTTATCAAGTTCAAAATTTGCGGTAAGCTCTTCCAATTCCCTTGCCTTATCGATATTGAAGATCGAATCCCTTATCGTATAGGCGAGTGATTTGAATTCGTAAGCTTTGTAAAAGTTACCTAGGGCAGAATCTACCTGTGCCAATGATTCGTAAGTAGAGCGTTTTCCATCTAACATGTCATATTCTTCTGCCACCCTATTGGCCTCTAAAAAGAATTTTTTAGCTGTCCTAAAATCGTTACGCATAAAGTAAACCCAACCAATTTGTTGGCTGACGGCCATTTTGCTTCTTTGGTGCCCACTATTTTCTATTATTTGGTAAGCTTTTTCAAAATTGGTCATTGCCGCTTCATATTGTTCTAGTTGTAAGTAAAGGTTGCCCATGTCAATATGGATATCCGATTCTACCAAGCGGTCCACAGAACTTTTTGCAATAAGCAAGGCTTTGTTCATATAATCCAATGCTTCTTCGTGGTTTTCTTCAAGCTTACTTATTTGGTACTTATTGACCAATACTTTTACTTTTAACCTATCTGATGTATCACCTATCAAAACAAGTACCTTGTCCAATTGCTCGTGGCATAGCCCATATTTTCCGGTTTTCTGGAAGGATGCCGCAAGATTGATTCTAAGACTTGCAAGTACCATGGTATCAGTGGGAACTATCTTTTCTTGTATATCCAATGCCTTTAAAGAAAGTTGCAATGACTTGTTATAGTTCTTTTTTACATAGTTTAGATTGCCTAGGTTGATATAGCATTTTGCAATGTTCTTTTTATCGTTTAATTCAATATAAGTATCAAGTGCTTTGTTTAAAAGGTCGAAGGCCTTTGGAACATCTCCTGAAAACCAGTATGCTACGCCAAGACGTTGGTTGGCATTGGCTGTTTCCAATTGGTCATTATTATTTTCGGCCAGACTTAAATATTTCTTTCCATAAAAAACACCGGAATCCGCATTTACGATTACATACCTGAAGGTTAGGTCCCATAAGGAGCGATAACGGTCTTCGTCATTTTTTGCTTGTTCAAATTGTAAGCGTAACGAATCTAGAGGAAGGTTGTCTGAACTTTTACGCTGCCCCTTAATAGTACTACTTAACAAGCATGTTAATGCGAAAAAATAAAGAGCAATCCTATAGTTCATAAGTGTGCCTTTGATATTATGTAAGATTAATTGCCTAGCGTAGTTCCATCGTTTTTTCAACCTGATAAAACAGGTCTTACTTTATGCATTGGTACTATTTGACAAATAGGTGGCTCATCTTGATTTTTATAAAAATATAAAAATATGGGGTATCATACGGTAAAAGATTAAGTGGCCAGTTTTATCAGACAAAACCTATCTCAGATTGGTATTGTGACAATCACCACTAAGTTTAAAGGTAGTTTTTAACAAATCACTGTTTAAAAATTTCATACTTGTTGCCTGAGGATTTTGAAATGGACTTCTTTGGTTTTTCATCAGTTGTCTTATAAAGATCTTTTTTAGGATAGAGCACCTCGTTCGCCACCCCATCGAAAAGAAATGATTTAATCTCAAGGGTATGAATGGGTTTTTTGTTCTTTTTGATCTTACCGAATAGGGTCTCATGTTTCATGGGAATCAAAATACCTTCCACCTTTTTAAAATCACTGTATCGAATACTGCCATAAAAAGAATGCCTACCAGGTAAATAGCCCTCATGGGCCGAGTACGAGACCAGTTCCATAAGGCCGGTTTCTTTGCTGATATAGACAAGATATTGGTCATGGGCCTTTGTGGGTTCACTGTTTGTCCCCCAGGTGACCAATACCATTTCATAGTCTTTGCCTAATACCGTTGTGGTGCCTGCATAAAGTTTTAAGGGCGCGTTTTTTAATCGATTGGGCAACTCGGTCAAATAATGGAAAGTGGGTATGGCAAAAGCTTTTTTTTTATCTTTCTTTACGTTGAAATCAGGCGGTGTTCTTTCATTACCTTCATAATATTGCCATGATTGGAGTCCGAAATATGTTCCCGTTTTTCGACCTGATAAGACGGTGACCCTGCCATCGAACGTATTGATTGCATATTCGAATTGGAGCAATTCATTGTTCAGCCGCCATGGGTTCCCCAACTTTCCTATTAATGATCGCCAAGCTTCGTGACCAACGAATTGAATGGAGCTATGTGACATTAGCCTATCCATGCCCTGTAATTTCCATGAGGTTTCTAAGAGTCCAGTGCCCTTGGTTTCCAATTCATGGCTATCATAGGTTAAGTTTTCTTTTAAATAAGGGGTTCTCAAATCTACCGTGCGACAGCCCTGTAGGGCAAGGCCAATCGCAAGTAGCATAATAATCGGATATCGCATTTTCTAATCGTACACTTTTACCTTATCTAAGTCGCAAGAGTATCCCTTTACTTAGAAAATAGTTGCAACCAATAATATTGCGGTGATGGTGTATGAAAATTCAAATACTACCACCCAAAATAAAAAATCCAGGTTTTTATTGGCACCGCCAAAGGGTATAATACTCCGAGGCTTGCCTCGAAATCAAATGTTTGTTTCCTATGAATGCCTCGCGGACTTGCCCAGAGGTAGTTTACTTGATACGTCGGTTTATTAGAACTTTTTAAGGATTTTGTTTTTGATTTCCTTCCCTTTTTCGTCTAGCTCTATAAACCATGTATAGGTTTCACAGTTTGCATCGGCGATATTTGAATTGGAGTCGCATTTTTGGGTCGTACCTTTAATAAGGAAACCTGAGTCGGTTTGCTCAGCGGTATAACCATAATCGTTATAGGCATACCCGGATACCGTATTCCATTGTTCCCTACCCTCACTATCAACTTTTATAACATAGACGTCATAGTTTCCTTTTCCAAAGGAACTGGTAGCCCCAATGATTAAATAGCCCTCATCTTCAGTTTTAATAAGCGAACTGGCCTTGTCATAAGACTTTCCTCCAAATTGTCTGGTCCAGATTTCATTGCCATTTTTGTAATTTTTGGTCAACAGTATGGTTGAACCTTGTTTCTTTGATGGTATTGTAGTGACCTGTATTGAGGTGTTTTCTAAGTTGATTTTAGGTTGAAATATGAGATTTGTTTTTTTTGTAAACCGAACATTTTTTAAGCGATTCGTGGTTAGTAAGATTTCATTGACCCGATTAAAAATATCACGCTTTATCACCAACTTATAGTCAGAGACTAAGAAGTCGTATGGAGTGAGTATCTCAACTTTTTGAGGCCTTTTGTACTTCTTTCGATTAATAAAAATAGCGTCATCTTCTTTTGTTATTTCAAATGAAATATTCAACTCTTCATTTTGATATTGCCCAATAAATGCGTCTAGCTGATGACCTTGCAATTGCGCTTCGGGCAATTTGGTATGGATTCTTGGCTCGGTTCCGGGTCTATAAAGTAAAAGCTTTGCTGTATCCCCCGTTTGGGTAAAAACAATCTTGATGTCTGGCGAAGATTCAAAGGCATAATAACCCGTAGTTTCTTTAATAAGCTTAAAGGGATTGTTATTATCAACCTGGTAATAAAGCATGCCTTGCTTTTCTATGATTCGAACGATTTTACCTTTGCTAGTTTTATAAAATCCTGGGAGTTTATTTGAATCAATAGCCTCGATTTTAGGTATTTGAGATAAATAATCGTCTTTCTTTACCTCTTGGGTGTTAGATTGTATTTTAGAAGCGATCTTGTCAGCGATTGAACCGCTCCAGATTCGACTATTACTGCTCATAACGAATACGCTCAGCTTTTCTTCAGGAAATCGAATGGTTTGTGCATGGTATGAACCTGTGCTTCCAGAATGGTGAACAGCTTTTCGATTTAATCGATCGGTAAGTTCCAATCCAAATCCATAAGTAGCAATCTCGCTATTTGGAATTTCTTTTTGACTTTGTAGCAACAGTTGATTATTCGTTTGTTCGGCATTTTGAATGGCTTTCTCGAATATTAGCTGGTCTTCAAGGGTTGTGAACAAGAAACCGTCTCCGTGTAGATTTGTAAGCATAGGATATTGTCGCCATATACCATCGCCCCAATCGGAGTATGGTAGTACTTGATTGGGTATGACCGCCATATAATTTTTTAAAAACCGCGTATTTTTCAATCCTAGTTCTACAAATAATCGTTTCGAATAGTCGTGAAAAGACACTCCGGAAACAACGGCTACGACCTTGGTCAATAAGGTATAATTTGTGTTACTATACAGATATTCTGAACCCGGAGTGAAGTTGAGGTCATTCTGTTTTTCTATAAGTGTTATCACATCATGGTTATCCAATCCCTCTTGCCGCCACCAAGGGTTTTGTTGTAAACTCATTAAATCGGCATAATCCCTTATACCACTTGAGTGATTTAGAAGATGCCTTATCTTAATTGAATCGGTAATGTTGGGGTATAGTTTTGGTAGGTATTCACGAATATCATCCTCAAGGCTTAGCTTGTTTTCTAGACTTAGCTTTAAGATACATAGCGCTGTAAACTGTTTTGCCACTGAAGCAATGTTCGAACTTGAAGCTGAATTCGCTTTTACCTGATGTTGTAAATTTGCTAACCCGCGAACACCGGAATAGCTGACCATACCGTTTTTTACGACACCTACGAATAAACTTGGGTCTTTTTCGCCAATTGCCTTGGTAACTATTTTTTCAATTTCTAAGGAAGTAACCGACTGGGCACATATGGTCAAAGTAACAAAAAGGGAAACTAAAAAGATTGCTGTTTTCATGATGATCAATTGAATTGTGGGGTAAAAATCCAATTATCATTACTGTTTTGCGCTTCAAATCTTGATTTGAGACTTATTTTGAAACTGAATTTTCAATGTAGTCTTTTGGGGAAAGGCCTGTACCTTTTTTAAATGCCCGGTTAAAAGTCGCTTTACTATTGAAGCCTGAATCTAAAGCAATACCCAACAGTGTTGAACTATCATGTTCTTTTGCTTTTATTTTAGCTTTGACGGCTTGAATTCTATAGTGGTTGATAAAATCATTAAAGTTCATCTGAAAGCCCTTATTCACCACTGAAGAGATGATTTTGGTAGTGGTCCGTAATTCGTTGGCCACGTCTTGCAGGGTTAATCGAGGATTCTCATAGAGGCGTTTGTTGGTAATCAAATCCGCTAGTTTTACTTTCCAAACATCAATATCCTTTTCTATTGCAGTGTCTTGTATAACTCCCTTTGATTTTTCTTTTTCTTGAACGAGAACATTGATTTCCCCATTTTTTCGTTCTGTAAAAAAGGTGGATTTAATAGCATTGGCATAACCATTTATAGAGATGTAATAAAATACTAGAGAGAATAAAATGTAATGCCAAAATTGACTGCCAAACTCCCCCCAGTCAGGATTCAGTATAAAAAACAATAACCGCAAAATCAAAATTCCCAAAAATGCCACCATAAAGCTTCTTATCCATCTGAATAAAATTGTTTCAGCGTAACTGACCGTGTCAAATATCAATTTTTTATAATTCGCATAGTACCGTAAACTAAGTATTAAGTAGATACTCATTGATAGTAAACCGGCGATTTGGTACCATGTTGCTAAATCTTTGTCGCGTCCATTGGCGTAAAAATAGTATTCATGGAATATAAATTTATCGGTAATAAAAACGATTAGGGAATAAAAGGAATAAAGAATGAAAGGTAAAAAATGAATCCAATCTTTTTTGGTTAGTTGAAAGGTCGTATTGAGCAGACTCTGTGTGTAAAAATATACTACAGGACCAATTAATAAAACCTGCATAAATGGAATGAAGAAAAGGATTTCCCGAGTGATTTTTTGGCTATACCAATTCGCATACCCCAGCATATAGGGGGTAATGTACATAGCAGACAAGAACAATAACAAACTAAGCCATTTAACGGATTTTTTACCGTGGATGATACCTTTGACCAGCAATAACAATGAAAAGACGATAAGGTGAAAAAAGAAAATAAGTAATAGTGAACTCTTTTGTCCGAAACTAAAAGGAAAATCCATCAATTGATTAAGATTAAAAGATTTTGATTGACGCTTTTAAAAGTATTGTTTTTTTTGAACTTGTAAAATAACTTAAGATTGGGCTCAACCAATATTACAGATCTTCTATAAGATTACAATAGCTATTCTAGCTTAGACAATACGTTGGGTTTTAGGGTAGCTTTCATAAGGGTTTCGTATTTCGTCCGACGGCTTATATGGAGAATATGGTCAACTGTCACAAAATTGAACAGTACTGTATAAGAATTTTACATCTTTTTTAAAACAATAAATTTCAGAAAATTGATTTTCAATGATTTAAGTGTTTGGCATGGGTTTGGTTCCTTGATTGATGGTTTATTTTTTGTTTGCCGAGGCAAAATTTTTGCAAGCTGATTTAAAGTTTAACGCCTAGGGGTTATAGAGATTGACAACCCACTTTATTAAAGAATATAGAAACTATATTATTGGGATACCCCAATATTTTTAACCGCACAACCAAATGAAATCAATAATGGCTACAAGAATTACAATGATGGTTCTTACAATTATTTTAAGCACTACGACGACTTTTTCCCAGTACGATTCCCTAAGAATAAAAAGCTCGATTTTAAATAGGAGTGTTGACGTATTCCTTTATCAAAACGGAGATCCCACCGAAAATAGGTCCATTACCTATATTACAGACGGTAAAAAGATGATTCAGAATGGGGTAATTAAGAGAATTACCGAATTGACAAAAAAAAATGAAATTCCCCATGGCTTTTTTGCCTTCGTGAGCACAATTGATCAGCAATCGAGTAAAGATTTTCGAGATGAATATTTTTTTTGTAATTCCGATTATGTGAGGTTTTTTGAAGAAGAATTGCTCCCACAGGTAGAATCAAGCATTGATAACACATTTACATCTGAAAATAGAAATCTTCTAGGTGTTTCTTATGGAGGTATGAATGCCGCTTATTTTTCTACACAGACCGACAGTATTAAGAATTTTGCCATGTTATCACCATATATTGGTCCCTGCGGCACACTTTCGAACAAAATACTAACAAGTAACCAGAAAGACTTTAGGCTATTCATTTCTTCTGGTATCAATGATGCGGAAGAATATGTCAATATACTCAATGAGGCGTATAGTACTAAAACTGACAAAATAAAATTGTACCAAACAAGTGGAGGTCATGACTTTGACAACTGGATCGATCAAATCGGTGTTGCCTTAAACTTTTTGTCACATAAAGAATAAGGGTTTAAAGGTAAAACAAGCTGAATTTTGAGATTCAATCCAATAGTATTAATAAATAGAACGAAAATCACATGAAGAAAATATATAATGCAGTTATGCTTGGTGTCTCCTTATTAATTGTATTTGGATGTATGGGACAGGAAAGTGGGAAAAAATTAAAAGGAATAAGCAAAATTAACTATGAAGAGCTCGAAACGAAAATTCCGCAATTGCTTGAAAAGTATGATGTTCCTGCAGTTTCCATAAGCCTCATTGAGCAAGGAAACATCAAATGGTCTTCCGTTTTCGGAATGCAAAACCAAACAAAGAAAGCTGACAAAAACACACTTTTTCTATCAGCTTCCATCGCCAAGCCAGTAACAGCTGAAGTTTTTTTAAGATTGGCCAGCATGGGAAAAGTTTCATTGGATGAGCCTATGTGTCACTATTGGACTGACCCAGATATAAAAGATCATCCTTTTACAAAATTACTTACTCCGCGCCATGTGCTGACCCATCAGACAGGATTCAAGAATTGGCGGTATATGACCAATGACACCTTACGTTTTGAAAGCAGGCCCGGAATGGAAGTTGGTTACTCTGGCGAAGGGTTACGCTATCTGGTTCGGTTCATTGAAAAAAAGCTGAATAGACCTTTCAATGATATAGCAAACGAAGTTCTGTTCACCCCAGAAAAGATGAACAATAGTTCGTTCAAAAAACAAGATTGGTATGACAATAGATTGGCCGCACCAAAATTCGCTGACGGCAATTGGGGCGAACCTTTTGCAAGGGATGTAGCAATAGGTGCTGGAGGATTGCACACTACAAGTGAAGAATATGCAAGATTCGTTCTGAGTATAATGAACAAAACCGAAGTCTCCAAAACTTTAAGAAAGGAGCAATTTATCATTTCTAAGAATCAAAATAAGGAATGCATAGCATCTGCAACCAACCCTGAGGCTTGCCCTAAAAACTTGGGGTTTGGTTTAAGTTGGTATGTTTATGAATTTGAAGAAGAAACCATAATCGCACATAGCGGTGCGAACAATGGTGAGCGTACCCTTGCCGTATTTAACCTTAAAAGCAAATGGGGATTGGTGGTGATGACAAATGGTGGTAATGGCAATTATGTGATTTATGATATAGCCAAGCTTGCTGGGGTAAACCAGAATTTTATTGCCATAGAAAAACCCAGACGTGTGTTTGAATCCAATGATTGAAAGTGGTGGCTTTCATCGAATGTTCCAGTGTTGGTGCAATATGAATTCTCCCTTTAGCGTTGGCACTACAAATACCGGTATCATGAGAAATCTTTTAAGCTTAGCCCTGTTGATTCTAGTGACGTTACAATCTTGTAGTAGTGAAGATGGAGCAATTGAAGAAGGATTGCCGGAAGATGCCATTGAACAAGAAGACGAAACACCTGAAGATAGTGACATGATGGACGATTCTGAAGATGATGGGGAGCCTACGGAACAAGGTGACGAATGTCCCGATTCCATCGGTTTTGTTTTTGAGGAACAAAATGGTCTGATCTCCATTGAATTTGAGAACAACGATTTTCCTGAAGGTTGGATACTGAAGAATGATGTCACCGACGTTTCGGGCGAGGGGTACATGCAATGGGAGGGTAATCCAAGTATGGGCAATCCTGGGAATGGAATAGTAACTTTTCCGGTGAAGATTACCAATACGGGAACCTATAGATTTATTTGGAAGTCTTCCTATAGAAAGGGGAACAATGGAACGGAGCATAACGATTCTTGGTTGCGGTTTCCTGATGCCGATAATTTTTTCGGAATGAAGAACGATGGTAGTGTAGTTTATCCAAACGGTTCGGGTAAAGAACCTAATCCTAACGGAGCGTCAAAAGAGGGTTGGTTTAAGGTGTATCGAAGCGGAAACGACAACGAATTCAAGTGGCAGTCGAAAACCTCTGACAATGATGCCCATGATATCTATGTCAGCTTTGAAAGCCCTGGTGTTTACCTCATGGAAATCTCTGCGCGTTCTGACTTTCATGCCATAGATAGAATATTGATACACCAAGAAGACATTTCATTAAATGCGGCCATTGACCAGGCAGATAATTTTAGCCTTAAGGCGACCTGTGATTGAAGTATTTGGTTGCGATATGTTGCGAGTGTCGGTATTTGTAAGCCGTAATACACAAAACTTAAATGAAAACAATTTAAACTATTTGTTAGATAAGGTTTTGTTTACTTAGGCTGATTTTTCGTTTTACAATACAATGTTTTCAGAGTTTTGCTTGAATTCTTCAAGCGATTTCAATTTTTGCATAATGTTAAAATTTGATATTAATTGTTACTGTATTTCTTCATTAGTAAAGACATCGTTTTTTGATGATTTTTTAGAGATCTTAAACCTATAGACTTTCTTCTTGTATCGAGATTATGAAAATCTCGAATTTCCGTAGAATCCGATGAGCGATATATTCCGTAAGTAAACATTTTATCTTTACGGTTATTACTATCAACCATGGATGCCAAAGTATAAGGATTGCACTCTCCCTTTTTAATAAAGTCTAGGAGTTTGGGTTTGAAATAGTTTAGGTCATTACAGTGCATAAGCATCACGGTAATATCAACCTTTTCGTCTGTTTTGCTGAATCCTACGAGTTTTTCGTTTGGGTATCCATATGTTTCAAAAATTTCTTTGATTCTTCTTTGATGAGAGCTATCAATTTTCTTCATTTTTTCATAATCCAAAGTACCACTGCGCACTTTTTGATCTGACTTTACCATGGCTATGATTTCATATCTCAATGGCCAATTAAAAGAATCATTTTTCTCATCATTGACCTTTGAGGACAGTTCCCTTAACTTCGTCCATTTCTTATCTTTTTTTAGCTCGTTTAAAGCTTCGTTGTTCTCTAAATATCCAAATGGAAAACCACTTGAAAGAATATCTTCAAGTGATTCAAAAGCCTCGGTGTAGTTTTGTTTTTTTACTTGAATTTCAGCGTACATTACCCTTTCTAAAATATCAGGGGTATTAAGAAATCCACATTTTTTTTTGACGACATTCAGGTAGTGTGAAGCAGAATCTAAGTCGTTTTCCAAATATTTTAATTGAGCCTTGTAAACCATTGGATAATAATCAGTGATGTAATTACACTGTTTGCATTCATTTGATTTTTGGGTTTGTGAAATAGTAATATTAAAGAAAAAAACAAAGGTTAAAAACAATAGGAAACTTCTCATAGGATTATATTTTACCTCAATATGTAGCCTTCCCTCGAAATGTTCGCATTATGAAACTGAAAGCAAACCTTCCACTTAGAATCCAAAAACCCAGGATTCCATTTTTTTTGACTTAGGAACATTTATATCAACAAGTTGCTGCCCAAAACAACGGGAAGGACGTGCCATAACCATATGGGACCATGTGGTTTTCCCTTACATATGGTTTTAGAAACATACAAATAAAAGAAAGGGCCTGCAAGCATACACGCCGATAGGCCTATTTGTATAAGACCATTGGATATATTACTATCAAAATTGAGAAAAACGGATTTGGCTACCCTAAGGCTTACCCCAAACAGGAGCGCTGATAAAAAGTAGGTAGCCCTGTTCCTGTTTTTCACGAAAAAAGCAAAATAGGCACTTAAAAAGAGTTCATTGAATGTTCCTATTACACTTAGAAAAATAAGATTTGATTTTCAAGAACCATATTACGAAGAATAACACAAAGAAATATATTGAGCCCAATTTCAAGTAAATTACTTATAATTTAAATAAAAAGAAAAAGGCCATAAATTGCAAAGTTGTCAGGACTCTTTGTAAGTAAAGAGTAGATCCCCCGGAAATATTCGTTTTACTAGATTCCCAGGAATTACTGATCTGACCTATTCTTTTTTTCTAATTTTTTAATTAGAAAAGGTGAACTACTGGTAATAACTGCAAGGGCAATAAAAAGGACTATGATGTCAGTTTCAAAGCTCTTGTAAAAACCGAATGCAATTAGGACAATCCAAGCCAAAATAATTCCAAGTGAGGTTGACTTTATGCTTTTCATGTATTTTTGATTTTTCAATATTGGTAAGTTTTCATTCTGATTTGTTACAAGTTCCGCCACTATTTTTGTTTAGGCTCGATTTTTATGTTTCCATCTTCCTAAATTGAAAGTACTACCATTGAATCTGATTGATGGCTCAAGCCAAAGATCTTACTCAAAACCTTGGGTTTATAGAACTAATAGTTAAGATTAAGTTTTGAAATATCTTAATCTAAACGAAAAGGGGTTTCATTCGAAAAGGGGCATTTTTCTATTTCCTCATTGTTCATGGTCCAAGTAACCGATGTTATCTTCCAGATACCATTGACCAACATCAGGGACCAATATTCCGTCCCCCAGTTCTGGACTTTTGAATCAATGGATAAAGAATAATCAAATGATATGGTTGCAAATTCTCCCCGTTCATCAATTTTCAAATTGTAAAACTTTTCTTCGCTTTTCTCTTTTAGGTTTGTGTAAAATGTTTTGTAATCCGTTGAATGGAACCTGAAATCTGGCATATGTGCCATAGCTGCTTTTTTTGTTTTGTTGGTAAAAATAGCGGCCCATGTTATGGAGTCGTGCAGAAATAGATTTCCAATTTTTTCGATACTATCATGTTCTATTATCGAGGTTCTAAAATCCTCAATGACCTGTTTCAGCTTTCTTTCTGAATTTTGGTTTTGGGCACTGCCAAGGACAGTTGACATTAGTGCTATCAAGCATAGTAATCTATTCCCCATAACTGTAAATACTTTATACGTTTATTTTCTTTTGGATTTCTTCTCTATTTATATTTCGAATAAGTACAAGACCAATAAGGAACAAGGGCAGAAAAATAAGAAGGGGTATTACAGATGATAATATCTGTTCCGTCAAAGCAATTTCCAATTCAGGTGCTGTATGACTGTCGCTATGGCCATTCAAGTTCGGGAGTGAACCGAAGAGAAAGAAAAAATTGATGAGCCCATGGGTAATTGCAAGGGGTATCAGCTTATTTGTCTTCAGCAAGACCACTCCAAAAAAGAATCCAATAAAAATAGCATATATCGATTGTCCGATTACTTGTGGTACATTATCATTCACAGTGAAGTTCAGTAAATGAGAGGCTCCAAAAAACATGGCGGGGAACAATATGCCCAAGAAGATGCCATTTTTGTGGGCAATGTATTTCTTTAAAAAAACAGCCTGCAAATATCCCCTGAATACAAACTCCTCTGCAAAACCTACCAATAAACAGGCTGCCAAAAGCAGCAATACATTGAAGATATTTATGGATGATAGGTCTTTACCCATAAAAGTCACGATGCCCAGCAAGAATAGGTAGCAGGGAATCAGGTTTAAATATTTGAAGGACCATTTATAGTTTAAGCTGATTCCTGATAGGGCTTTCTCACTTAGTTTTAAGACGAGTATCAGACCAATCGAGAAAATCAACAGCATCTTGGCGCCCAATATGAGATATTCGATCTGAAAACCTGAAAAATGGGATGTAGTGATTATTTTATCCAGCGGTAGCTGCATAATAGCAGCTATGACTGCGAGCATCACTATTCCTAAAAGAAAAGGGGGTATCTTATTTGTCATTGCTAAATGT
This sequence comes from Croceitalea sp. MTPC5, assembly GCF_036985505.1. Lineage (NCBI taxonomy): Bacteria > Pseudomonadati > Bacteroidota > Flavobacteriia > Flavobacteriales > Flavobacteriaceae > Croceitalea > Croceitalea sp. MTPC5. The sequence continues at coordinate 241,593 of NZ_BTGQ01000004.1, read as the reverse complement.
TCTCTCTAGGTGTTTCTTAAATGGAGGACGACACAGTCGGGCCTTTGTTACTGGCAAGTAACTAAGCATTTACATTTAAGTCCAACCAAAGCTCGTCTCATTCAACAGGAAGCTAATTTTATCCATGAGAATTTAGAAAACTTAAACATCTAATGACTATGAGGTGAAAAATCTCAAATCGAGTGAAGTTTCTCTATCAGGCATAAGTGCTATAGACTGACAATTTAATTGGACATTTTGGGCAGAAGGAGTACCATCCAAATAAAGGAGTTATCCCTTTTTCTCCGAACGGTATCTTTAATTGATTATTTTTATTTGATATTTAGAATGATTCGCATATATAAGGCAAAATATATTCTTGTACTAGAGCTTGATAAGGCTGAACTTCATTAAATATGATGAACATTCTCAAGAAAAATAAACTTTTAGTGCTCTTGACAATAGTTGTGACTTCTGGAGTACTCATTTTTGATGTATTTCGCTATTCAACTGATTATGGGATAGTTGAAGTCAACAATACAAATTCACTTCTTTTGGTGCCCTTCATTCTTTTGGTCTGTTGGCTTGGAATGAAGCTCGGTACGGCCAAGAATACGGAAGAAATGGAAAGCGCATATCAAAAACGACTTTCGAAACGGGAACGGGAGGTAATCGAACTTATTTGTTTGGGCAGAAGAAACCAAGACATCGCGGATGAACTATATGTTGATATTACCACCATTAAAAGTCATATCAATAGAATTTACAAAAAGACAGGAGCAAGAAACAGAAAAGAGCTGAGATTTTATGTTGAAAAAGTCTTGAAGAAAGTTGCAAAAGATTGATTTCACCTTATTTTCCACCTATTTAGAGTTGCATGCTTCTAAAATGTCATTGAATTTTGCGAAAACCAAAAACAGGTAAAATGGCAAAACTAAAGACACCCATCATTTATGGATTTATAGTCGCGCTTGCTGGAAGCATACTTATGCTGACACTTATCGAGCTCAAATTGATTGGTCCCAAGGCAATTGTTATGGAAACTGAAATGACAGGGGGAACAATCTTGTTTCTCATGCTATATCTTTTTTTACTTTTTGGAGTTTACTTGGCAATAAAAAAAAGGGAAAACCAACTTGGAAATGGTATTTGCTTCAAAGGAGCCGTGGGACAGGGACTTATTGTGAGCATCGCAACAGCTGTTTTTAGTGTGGTCTTTACAATTGTGTTTTATGAACTGTTGTATCCGACTTATGCGATAGAAACAATCGATGCGCTAAAGACAAAAATGGAGGCCTTAGGCGTTCCTGGTGATAAAATCAACAGTAAACTTGAAGAAAGGGAAGAGTACTTGAGCACTGCTACACAAAGTTTATTTTCTTTTGTCGGAAATCTTATGACTGGGACTGCCTTCACATTACTATTGGGTTTCTTTCTTAAATCCAATACTAAGAAATGAACTATAAGCTTCAAATAACCGATTATATAGCCTAGGCAGCAGAGTAGCAGAATCCTTTGTTGGAGCGGTCAAAGGAACTGTGCATACCTTTTGTGACCTTCAGCTTTTTAGGACGACTCTAAATTCAATAATTTTTGATTAATAAAGTTTGTTTCTGGGAAGAATTCTTTCCAGAATCGGTTTCTTTATTCCCTTGGCGGTATGCTCCCTAAAGCTGAATGTTCATGTTTTGTATGACCATTCTCCATCCATTTATAGTTCAATTTTCTTATCTGATGAAGGTTATTAAACCAGTATGCATCGAAAATATCTTCCCTGTGGTATTTGTTCAATCTTTCCATATATGCGTTCTGTAAGGGCTTACCCGGTTGTATCCGAGTTCGACACGTTTTCTTTTTCATCATTCCTCAAGGTCTTGGATGGGAACCTTGGTCAGTAATCGCACCTTATCGCCTTGGGAAGCCCTATTTCTTTCTTTAATCATAATAAGTAACTAGTATCGATGCCCAGCTTAAGGGATGTGTCACCAAACTTGAGACCTTGTTCATTTTCTTTGAGTACCTTGATTAGTTGGCCTTCGGTAAACTTGCTTTTCTTCATTCGACATTTAAAATTTAAGGTTACTTTTTCTGAACTTTAAACTGTCTTATTTTTATGCAAAGCTACAGTTTGAAATCATATCAATTCAAATCTTATTATGGTCCAAGAAACCACGAAACCCTGCAGAACCATAGATTTTGCAAGGCTTTCTATTCGTTCGGAGTTTCCTCCCAGTGACCTGGGCAGGATTGTTTCACATTCTTTGAACCCATTCCTGAAAATGCAACTGTGCATCGCAACTGCGTTGCGGTTTTGCTATTTCTTTTCATTTACAAAAATCTCGTGGTTTTTGATACTCCATGAAATAACAAAACCCTGCATTTTCATACAGGGCTTACGCTTTAAGTGACCTCAACGGGACAGAGTTCAAACTTTTTGAAGGAGGATATCGAAACTATTATCGCTAAATCATTTAATATTAGAAATACAAAGGAGGTCACTGAATTTAATGATATCCTACATTTTTAAGGAAGGCTACAAAACAGTATTGTAATAATTGTAGTGGATTTCATTTTAAGAAAAATTTTGAATAATCTGAACCCAGATAGTGTCAATTTAAAAAAATATTCATAAGTTTAATACTACAAATAGAAAGGCATTTTATTGCATTAACCTAAAACTATAATTATGAACAAAAGTGAGGATTTAAAAAACTTCAAAGTCGAAGAACTAGAGCAAAGATTAGAGATGGCAAAGTGGAAAAACGAGAGTAATTATGCTTGTACAAGTGGTGATTGTAGAGGCTATATTGGAGCTAGTTACACTTTCTAAACCTATCAAACTTTTGTCATCCGGATTCATGATAAATGAATCCGGATTTCTTTTGCCCTAATATCCTATATAATTTCTTTATTAATTCGTTGCAATTCAGCTAAATAATTCAAATAGATGTATATTGTTCTAAACGAATTAGTCTTAATATTTACCAAAAGATGCCTGATTTATGAAAAAGATATACTTTATTGTCTTTTTTCTTGGGAGTATTCATCTACATTCTCAAATAGTATTGGATTCGATGACCAGGGAGCCAATACAGTTTGCCCACATCACTGATGAAAAAGGTCAGGGAACAACCACAAACGAAGTTGGGAAATTTTCAATTGATTATTTTGTCGAATCCAATAATATAGAATTCTCTCATTTAGCTTATCGAAAAAAAAATATCAAAAAAAATAACTTAAGTAAAAAGGATACAATTTGGTTGAGTCCTTATATTATCAGTTTGGAGGAGGTCTTTGTTAGGGGAGAAACCGCAAAGGATATTATAATAAAAGCTATTAAAAGCATCCCACAGAATATAATATCGAATCCATTTAATCTTTATGGCTTTTATCGTGAAAGTGTACAGGAAGATGGAAAAGGCGCTATGTTAACCGAAGTTTCCTTTATGACTTATAATGAAGGAGACAATAATCCCCAAGGCTATCAAGCAGAAATCATTCAGGGTCGTCGAACAGAAAACCACACAAAGCTAAATTTAGATGCCGTTGGGGGCATAGCCACGATTGTTCGGAACGCCGATATGGTACGTTCAAAAAGCAGAATGTTCGATATTGACAATCTTTCAGACTATACTTTCAAATATGTTGGAGAAATCGAATCTAGGGAAAACCCTATTCTCATTATCGGGTTCTCACCATCAAACGACAATATCTATAACAACAATATGGGTAAAATTTATATTGAAAGAGAAACCATGGCAATTGTTCAGATAGAAACGCAAAAAGATCCAGAAAAAATTAAAGCGATTGTGGCATCATCCCTTGAGGGGAAAAAATCAAAAAAGCCTGTATTTATATTAATAGAGGCAAAAGCAACGATAAAATATCGTAAAGTCCATGATAAATACTTCCTTTCTTTTGTTGAAGTGGACAACGTTAGGAACGGCATTTTAGGCCAAGAAAGCTACAGGTACAGTTCAAACGCCAAATATATATTGACGCTTGTAGAACACATATCACCAAAAAAGTTGTCTACTAACTACGATGTTGAAGAAGGATTTAACAAACAAGTTATTGCAATACCAAAGTTGGAAGGCTGGAATGAGAACAATACAATGTTCTTTAGTGAAGAGGAAAGAAAGATATTAAAGGACATAAGGGATTTACGTAATTGATTTTTAAGAAAATTATATAAACAGTGATTGGTTGATAAGTACAAAATATTTTTTTGATTACAGAGATGACAATCTTTTCAAAGAAGCGATTGAAAATGTACAGATATACTTGAATGGGCTTGGCTATCCCAAGGAAGTAATCGATAATATTTGCTACCAAAAGTTTATCCGGAACAACCCTGATTACTATTTATATTACCCATATCTTTTCAATTCAGCTTTCGATTTTTCTGATAAAGAGGTGTTGGATATGTTGTCAATCGCTGGATTTCTTTACTATCGGTCCATTATTTTGATGGACGATATTTTTGACAACAAAAAGGAAACATCGAATTTCAACGTCTTTCTAACAATTAATATCTGCCAAGAGGAAACTGTCAAGATATTATCGACTTTCTTTGAAACTGATTCTGAATTTTGGGATATATGGGGCAAAAGAAAATTTGAATATGTTAAGGCTTATAAATTGGACAAGCAAAGCCACAATATATCTTCGTTTGCGGAATATGAGGTTTTATGCGATTACAAGTCTTCTTTTGGAAAAATAGCGATAGACGCACTATTTGTACTTACAGGGAAACATTATCGAAATGAATACCAAAACGTTCTTAAATCGCACAAGGATTTTTATGTTGCTTTTCAAATATTGGATGATGTTTCAGATTATGAGGAAGACTATATTAATCAGCAGTTCAATATTTCAAAAAACCACTTAGAAAAGAGAGTCGATGACATTGAATCATATAGTTTAGGTGATCAAAAAAAGCTTCTTTATCTGGAAGGTGTGGCCGAAGAACTATACTTAAAGGCTTATGAACATATTATAAGGGCCTTTGAATTTGTGAGAGATTATAAAGCGCCCAGATGGAAGGATGAATTGCAGCGGATGCAAAATACAATCACAATAAACAACCTGAATATAAATGGATATATAAGATTTAATAAATACTTGAAATCAAAACATATTGATAGATCGAGTAATGGTTCAGGCAAAATAGAAAATTCCGAAGTCTTACATTATTTATTTGAAATTCAAGAAGAAGATGGTAGTTGGACAGATTATTTTAATGATGCAGGGAACAGTAATGTTTGGACTACTTCCTTTGTATGCTATTTTTTATCTCACTGGTACAAGTCCCATTTTGATTTGAGTAAATCAAAGGAGTTTTTACTTTCCAATCGCTATGAAGAAAAGAATTTATGGGGATATAATTCAAACTGGATACCAGACGCAGACTCTACGTCCTTCACAATACTTGCCTTACATAGTCTGGGAACTGATTTCTGTGAAGACGAACTTGAAGAATGGTTCAGTTTTCAAAATGAAGATGGAGGTTTTTGTACCTATAGAAATGAAAAAGAGCTATTGGCTTCACTAAACACCAAGGAAGTTAATAACGTTGAAGGTTGGTTAAATTCACATTTCTGTGTTAGCGCTGTTGCATATTTAGTTTTTTGTCAGCTAGGCATTAATAATGATAAAAAACGAAAATTGGAGTCATTTCTAATTGATAAAATCGAAGATTTAGATGAAGTACCATACTGGTGGACCAGCAGGGATTATGCAATTTCTTTCTTGGTGTTAGCATGTTGTATCAATATGAATAAAAAAATATTCAACCTTTGTTGCAATGAATTAAATAAAAAATCCAATCCTGTCAAGGATGGGGCTCATAATATATTTTATGTTGCCTTGTGCCTTTTGAGCAGAATCAAGTCCAAGCATATTTTTAATTATGATAATCTGCCTGATAAACTTTTGTCGGAAATTTTGTTAAATGCCCAATTAGAAAATGGCTCATGGAGGGGAAACTATTCTATGAGAATACCCTCACCGGATATATTAGATCCTGAAAAACAAATCTATGGATGGAAAAAGGATAATAAAGGAACAAACATTGTCTTGCAAGACTTTAATGGGGTGTTCACTTCTGTTGTCTCTTTTGTTGCATTGGAAAACTATAAGTCGAGCCTAAATGGACGTTAAAAGCAAAATACCTGTTTTATCACCGAACATTGAAATCCTTCCTTTTGATAAGAACGAGTTTATCATAAAACAAACTGAATATGGACATCGCATAAATGTCAATAAAGATACTTTGGATATAATTAAATTAGTGGACGGTAAACGGAATCTTCAAAAGATAAATGAACTTTATGGTATACACAAAGGTGTGTCTGCCAATCTGCTTGACAATTTATTATTTGGTACCTTGGCCACTTACGGGATTATAGAATCAGCAAATGTTGAAATTAAGAAAATAGGAAAGCCCTCTTATTTAAAGCTAAGTTTCACATTGCTAAAGAATAAGACCATATTGCCAATAGTGAGGCTTATGTCCCCATTGTTCTCAGATAAATTATTTTACTTTTTACTGGCTATTTTTTCTTTGGTCGTTTTTGGAACATTAATCGCTCATTTTAACTCCATCAAAATAGGTCTTGAAAATCTCAACTTTGGTCAATGGGCATTATATATTTTATTTGCAGGTACAGTGTTGTTTTTCCATGAAATGGGACATGCTGCCGCCTGTCATCGATTTGGTGCTAAATTTGGGGATATTGGATTCGGTTTTTACCTACTTTCACCAGTGATGTTTGCCGATGTTTCAGATATATGGAAATTAAAACCGAATAAAAGAATCATCGTGAATCTATCTGGAATCTATATCGAATTACTGATTGCCTCCATATTGGTTTTATTTTTTTTTATAACTCGGACAAACAATTATTTAGTATACAGCTCGGCCATATCATTGTCATTGCTGGCTAATTTGAACCCTTTCCTTCGTTATGATGGATATTGGGTATTATCTGATATGATTGGGGTTCCAAACCTAAGAATGGCATCAAATAAAATTTTAAAAAAGGTTTTTCAAAATGAAACATCTATTCGTCACTTGAGAGGCAAAGATTTTTTTTTGGTATTTTATGCATTGACGAGTCAAATACTTATATTAATTGTACTAGGCGGAATATTGCTTTATGATTCGAATGGTATAATAAAATTCCCGGAAAATGTTTTTACTTATTTATCAGAGGTATTTTCAAGACGCTCAAGACCAAAATTCTCGGATTTGTATAGGTTTATATTACCCATCATTTTTTATGTTACTGTATTCAGTTTTCTATTTTCATATATAAAGGAGCGACAAAAAAAATGAAAACCTATAGTAAACATATAATTTTTTTTGCTTTACTCTTCACAATCTCTTTCGGATTTGGTCAAGAGACTCGACTTATTTTAAATGGCACGGTCAAAAGCCTTAACACTGAGGTTGAAGGCGTACACATTCTAAACCTTACTAGCAAGAGAGGGACCATAACCGATTCGTATGGACGTTTTTCTATAGGTGTCATATCAAAGGATACACTATTATTTTCATCTGTTCAACTAAAGCATAAATATCTGGTTGTAACAGAGGATATTTTATCCTCCAACCATTTGAGGATAGATTTAGAGGAGCTTATCAACGAATTGGAAGAAGTGGTTGTAAGACCATATAATCTGACTGGAATCTTGGACAAGGACATTTCAGCATTAAGGTTATCAAAAAATGTTGATGCTTCTTCTTTGGGGCTTCCCAATGCCGATGTGAGGGTCCTTTCCCAATATGAACGAAAACTGTTTGAAGCTGATAATGGAAAGTTTGTTAATTTGTATGGACACTACTTTGGATTGGGAATTAGCATCAATCTGCATAAAATTCTAAATAGAGCATCGGGGAGAACCAAAAAGCTAAAAAAATTGGTAGAACAAAATGAACAAACTATTAAATTAGAGGAGTTTGAGTATTTGTTCAACGATTCCCTTCGATTGCAGGAATTAAAAATCCCCTTTTCAAAAAAAGAACAATTTTTCGTTTATTGTCTCGCTGATTCCAATTTTGTTGATCTCATAGAAGCCGAAGACCACTTGGGAATATTAGAGCTTATTAAGAAGAAAAGCAAAATATTTATATCAGAAAACCGACACCAACCTTTTTGATTCGGATGCTTTCGCACACTTCGAATCTTTAGCCTGATTCTAGTCCTAGACCCATTTTGAAGTACTCGATTGGGGCCTTTACTTTGCTCTGTAAAACTAACTCAAAAACGTAATAGAGCAAAATTTCCGAATTACTATAAATTCGTAGAAACGAATTCCTCTGTATGTAGATACCCAAAAAAATTAAAAATTGTCATCAAAATACTGGATTCCCACATATTTCAACCACACCCATCCTTTTTTCATACCCACATTATGCAAAAAAACGACAGATAGCACCCTAAGTGGAAGTCACCAAATATTATTACATTATTTTTATGGACTCAGCACCCTTCGGGTGTAGCCTTCCCCAAAAATGTAAGGCTACACCTCTACGGTGTTTGTGGTGTCTATTAGCTTTCTAATGGGAGCAGTGTATTGAAACCGTTATTTATTTCAGTTCAAGTTTGTCAATTTTATTTCCGACTGTAAATTCTTTCATTTTTTTTTCGAGATTTTTAAAATCAGCTTTTTCTACTTTGTTTATAATTTCTCCGTTTTTCATTAAATATATTTCATCACAAGTATTCTCTAAAGTTGAAAATATATGAGATGAAATAATTACTGTTTTCTCTAATTTTTTAAATCTTTTTATGATTTCAGTTATGATTAAATTACTTTGTATATCAACACCATTGAAGGGTTCGTCTAAAATAAACACATTATTTTCCTGTAAAAGTATGGCGGTTAAAGCCAATTTCTTTTTCATTCCAGTCGAGTAGGTTGATGCATATTGATTCAATGGTAAACCAAAAATGTTTTTGTTCTCAATTTTGGTTATTTCTGTTTGTCTTGCATTGGCAAGTAGCTGTATATATTCTTTTCCGGTAATTTTAGAGAAAAAATATGGTTCTGTCAATAAAAGTCCTAGATGGTCTTTTAATTCTGTAAAGTCGGACAAGATATTCCCTTTATAGCTTTCAAGTCCTGAAATACACCTAAATAGGGTTGTTTTTCCTGCTCCATTTTCTCCAACAATTCCATATATTTTACCTTTTTTAAATTCTAAATCTATTGAATTTAGAACTTGTTTTTTACCATAAAATTTTGATAGTCTTTCAATTTTAATCATTTAAAAGAGCATTTAACTTTTTAATTGATCGGGAATAAAAGAGAGGAATAAATATTAAAAGTACTGGTGGAAGCATAAAACTTATTGCAATTAAAATTCCTTGAGACATGTTCATTTCTTTCGGAAAAGACGAATATTTAGCAAAAATCATTGATGTGAGATAAGCATAGCACAACAGAAAAAATACAATTAAAATATCGATTTCCCTATAAAATGAAATACTTAAAGCCATTATAATTGGTAAACTTAAAAATGTAAAATAGATTAAGCACGTTTTCGTTTTTTCTATTAAAAATTCTTTTGGAGATAGATTGTAATTCCAGACGAAATATTCGTTTTCCATTTTTGGATAATACGAAAAACAAGTCAATCCAATTAATAGCATGGAAAAAACACCAAGGTTAAAATTTCCAACTGATATTGAAACATAAGTTAAGAAATAAGTTATTGGAAAAACAAAGAATGTCTTTCTAAATCCAATAGTAAATTCAAATGGTTTTTTGCTAAATGGTGTTGGGATTGTCACATTTAAATCTGTACTAAAGTTGAACAGTGTGATTACAAATACACATAAATTTAATATAAGAGAAAAGACAAATTGTTTCTGATAGATTAAAAAAAGAGTAAAAGGCAAAGAATAAAGAATATTTTCTGATATTCTCAATTTTTTGTATTTGCCTTTATTGAAAATAGATTTTAAGAAATCATTTCTTTTGGGTTCACTTAATTTTGAAATGAAACTTAATGCAAATAATCCATAAGCATAATTCGCAAATTCTGTTTTTTGAAATAGGTAATAGGACAGCAATATAAAAACTGAAGGTAAAAGAGCATATCCAATCAAAAGTGGAATTCCGAAATCAATCATTTTCCGGTTCAGCATTTTAAATTGGAGTTGGAAATATTCTTTCATTTGCAATTTTTGTCATAATGATCGGCAACCGCTCATATCCTGAACTTTCTTGGGAATATACATCCAAATTTTAGTTGGCTATGCCCAATTACCGTAATTTATCGTTCAGTATGGCCTCCATGGTCTTGGAGTATTTACTTGCCATCTAAGATAAAGATATCATTGAAGTTTTTCCTATTTTTCGATGTAATGGGTATAAATCGTTCCATCGATTTTTAATGGAACTCAACGGACAGAATTCGACTTTTTGAAGGAAGAAATTGAAATTATTATCAATAAACCACTCCATATCAAAAGTGCTTGATTTTTAATTGTATATATCCCAATCTTTAGACCAAGTCCGGTCCATTTTTAGTTAAAGATTTACACTTATCATAATCAAATAGCCTAGTTCATGAATTCATTTTAGGGCCTGTTGGCAACCGTTATTTTCCCATTCCGCCATCCTTTGGGTAGATGTAGGTCCATTCCTGTTTCATTTTCAACATCTATCAATTCATTCCTAAGGTCAATGCTTCTTAATCCAATATTGGCTCTATTTTTATTTACAGTTTCAAGAACTGTATCGTCTGGAATGGCCCCAAGAAATCCATAGGATGTCAACTCATGATCATGTAAACCAGCAATTCTCCAGTCTTCTATTTGAGCTAATTCATATGGGGATATTTCACCTTGCTTCAATGCATTCAATAATTTTGGTTTTAATTGAGCATATATTGTGTCTTTCGAGTTGTATTTCACTGATATTGAATTGTGATGACTTAAAATCACCGAGCCCCATAGGTTATTCCCAATAAGTCGTTCACCTGGATAACCGTACTCATTTAAAATTTGCTCCAGTTTCTCAAGTTGTTGTTCGCTATGAGGAGCAAACTTTTTTTGAGAATACCTCCTTTTGGCCTTTTGTCCAATTCTAAGTAATGCCCCAAATGCTTTTTTCTGGTCTTTTTTGAACATTTCATGGACTTGTTCTTTTACCTGAAAGTTTATTTTGGATAGGTAGGTTTTGTGAAGGGAATCATATGCTGACATAAGTTTAGCCCATTCCGGTTGTTCCCTTAAAGATTGCAAATTTTTATTCTTGTTGATGCTTTCCAATGACCAACCAGCCTTGATTCCCAGCCTTACAAAATTCAACCCTGATTTATAATCGTTATCATATGCGCTGAGTTCAGTAGCAACTTTGATATCTCTTAGAAATAAGAAATTAAATTGATTGAAAAGAGAATCAAATTTATTAATTGCAGAAGTGTATTTTCCTTCAACAATTAGCTCTTCACATTCAATTACTTTCGAATGGTAGTTCATGTAGTTTTCTTGGGCATTACTCTTAGTGGAAACTAAAAAATGGCCTATTAGAACAAGGGTTAGGGAAAATTTTTTCATCAAACAGGAGATTGTATTTTTTGGTTAAATGGTTGTCAACGGTTTCGGCTATGGGTGTTGCGTGGTTTAGTGGTTAACTCAGCAACTTCTTCACTTATTCCCCACCATATTTTACAGGTATTCCGGCACTTTTGGATTCTATGGTCCATAAGAGACTGACTATCCACCATCGATCGCCATAATATGTTAATTGATAGCTGTTTATTCCTTTTTCTTCAGCTCCCTCAGAGTCCTTGCCATAAAAAGTCTGGAATACTTGGGCAATTCCATTGTATTGATCAACAACTTTATGAATTTCTTTTTCAAGATATCCTTGTTCATAGTAAGGATCTTTCAAGAGGATGAGGAAATCATTAAGTGATACGGTTTCAGCATTTGTAACATCAGCAACTGTAAATATGGCCGATGGATGAAATAAGTTCCTAATTGCTATAGTATCCATTTTCTCGCCCTTTTCGATGGTTATTTGATCAAGTAGTTCATCGATAATTCCGTTAATGGATTTAACGGTAACATCAGTTTTTTCTTGAGCTATGGAACTAATTGAAGCGGTCAAGAAAATTATTGTGCAAAGAAAATGTTTCATATTGTGTTTATTTATTGTTGCTAACTTGATTATATGGGTATAAAATACATCTATATACACCAAAAAAAGGAATGTAATCAATCAATTTAATCTTGGTTTTATTATTTTCGGTTATAACAAGTAGGCAACCGACCTTATTACTTAAGTCTCTCTATTATCATTGATGTAAAGTAGTTGATTCCCGTTTTTATACAACTTTCATCAACAGCAAAATTTGGTGAATGAGGCATGGAAACTATTCCTTTTTCAAAATTTGATGCACCCAATAAAAAATAGACTCCCGGAATTTCACGTTGAAACAGTGCAAAATCATCCCCACGTCCGTCAGGTATAGCTCCATAAAGGGGGAGAACGTGTTCATTTCCGTAAATCTTACTTATTGTAGGTATGGTCAATGAAGTTAATCGTTCATCATTAAGCACTAGCGCTGTCTCATAATAAAATGAACTATTTAAAAATTGATCTGAATAGTCCGATCCTTTAAATTTCTTTTTTATTTGACTTAAAAGAAAGTCTAATTGAGTTTCCTTTTCAGCACTTAGATAGGCCCTAATTGTAATCTTCTTATCACTTTCTTTAACAGCAATATTTGAATCAACGGTAATATAATCCTTAAATATGGTATTTGGATTTCCCAATCCTATATTGGGGTCCAATAGATTTTTATTGTCCCAGAATTCACTTTCAGGTGAAACATTTTGAAGATGTAAAAAAAGCTCTTTCGTAAACTGAATAAGAGCCGTTTTCTCCTTTGTGTTTTTTAAGGTAATTTGAATTCCCTTATAGTCTGCATAAGGGTTTCTTGCTTTGGTAGTAACAATCCCCTCAGACATAGGTGCAATGTGTAATGCATAAATTTCTTCTGGGTCTATACTATTGAGCAGGCCATGATCAAGCATGGCTTTTGCCCCCGCCAAATTTTCTTCTGATGGTTGAAAGATGAAGTAAATAGTTCCTGTAAGGCTTTCTTTTAAACTTGTTAAAACATTAGCTATCCCAAGTGCAATAGTTGTATGTACATCGTGTCCACAAATATGTCTTACACCTTTAATTTTTGATGAAAAATCGACAACATCGGGATGGTCGGAAGCAAGGGCATCAATATCTGCTCTCCAAGCAATATGCTTTCCTTTCTTACCAGTTTTTAAGATTCCAAGGACTCCATGACCACCTATTCCAGTTTTAACTTCAAGGCCCAAGGATAAAAGGTATTCAGCAATCTTTTTGGAAGTTCTTTTCTCTTGCCCTGACACTTCGGGATTGGTATGAAAGTCCCTGCGAATTTTTACAAAGCTATCGAAAATTTTGTCGGTTCGCTCTTGGACTTTCAAATGTGTGGATGGTTCAACAGTTGTATTTTGGCCACTGGAAACAAGTCCAAAAAAGAGGAATTGAGTAATTAAGGCTGTTTTGGTTATTTTATTATTTGAAGTCATTTTTACAATATTATGGAACTAACTATTGCAAAAATGAAACATCATCGGCTTTTCTACCTGACACATTTGTGACAAAATCATTTTTTGGCGATCTTACTCCGTATTCTGCTCAATGATTGCCGTTCTATACCCAAGTACGTTGCTAAATGCGTTAAACTAATTCTGTTTACAAGGTCTGGGTTTCGGTCTATAAAATTCAAGTAACGCTCTTCAGCTGTCTCAAACAAAAGACTTTCTACCCTGTCGGTTTGCACGGTCAAAACATATTCGGCTATCAACCTACCATACCTTTCACTTGTTTTAAATTTACCGTACCCTTCTTGAATTTTATCATATGGCAATTTTATGATTACCGATGGCTCAAGACATTCGATAAAATACTTTGATGGTTTTTGCCTTATGAATGCGGGATAATCTGTGGCATAGTTATTTTCAATTATAAAACCCGTTGTTATTTTGTTTCCTTTTTCATTGACGTAGTATCTTCTCAAAAGTCCCTTGCAAACAAATCCCACTTCCTTTTGAACCTCCCCGCTTTTAAATAAAAATTCTTTTTTGCCATACTTTTCTATAATAAGATATGAGGAAATGAAAGTTAGTTCCTCCGAGCTCAAATCAGGAAATTGTTCTAGGTAAGATTTGATATAAACCTTAAACTCTTGCTCCATTCGGGATGTTTCTTTAGCTTATTACCAATGTATGGCTGAACAAAGTTACGTTCAGTCCGTAGCGTATTTATAATTTAATTATTTAAGACAATTATATACTCAAGAGTAACACACAAGATACTTCCATACAATTTACAATTAATACGTTCGATTAATGTAATTTAAAGAATTACACTTAATATATAAGCAAACAAATATAATATATCGCTCTGTATAAGAGAAAAGACAAACTGTTCCTGATGTTCTCAATTTTTGTACTTGTCTTTTTTTAATTGGCTACACCAATTTCCGTAATTTATCGTTCAGTATGGCTTCCATGGTCTTGGAGTATCTACTTGCCATTTAAGATAAAGATATCATTGAAGTTTTGTTCCTATTTTTCGATGTAATGGATATGAATCGTTCCATTGATTTTGTCATGGGATCGGCACCCTTACGGGTGCTTTTTGTGGAAAGGGGGAAAAGAGGGGATTTCCAAAGATACTTTTTCCCTTCAGGATACAGACAATCCCATTGGTTCGAGATGGGCAATGAATGAATACCTGCTAAGCCCGTCTTTTCCTTAAATGATATTTTGATCATGCCGGGCACATCTTAAGAAGCCTTTCGAATAATCTCCAAACTCATTTATCCATACAAATGATTAAATATGCAATTGTATGTATATACAATTGTACATGTGTACAATTATATAATTATACGAATGAAGAGTTGTTTTAATATTTGAACAAATCTGATGAGCACTTAATTAATGTAATGGTACGAAGGGGTATATTGAGCAATGTTGATTTTCACGTTCCCTTACCTGGATGCCATACTCCTTTTGTTTTTTTCTCCCTTTCCACTTTTCATTCCTACAAAGGTTAGAATAGATCAAGGAAAAACGTATCGGCGTAAACTTTCAAAAATGGGAACTGTCAACTATAAGATGGATTTTTTAAAGACCGATCCCTTTGTTTTTCCACCTCCTTTTTCTGGAAGGAGGAGTAAAACGCAAGCCTTTCGACTTTGCATATGCCTCGACGATCCCTGCCCATCTTAGGCCAAGTTCGGGCCAAGAACCCGGGATAATGGAATTTTCCGTTAAGATAAGACGGTTGCTTTCACTTTTTCGGTCCGTTGCCCTGTTGAAATTGCCCAGGGCGGACAGGTCACCGGCCAAACCGCTGGGAAGTCCCTCAACGTTGAAGATGGTGCCAAACTCTTTACCGATGAACATACTTTCCCTTTTCATAAGCTCGGTATGCAGTCTTTCAAGGGAATACAGTCCACAGAGCAACAAAAGGTCCCCAAAATCCTTTTGGGTCCCGCGATTTACGGCCGACACCAATTTCAATGCCCCGATGTCGAGTTCATTGATCAATCTAATGTTGTCAAATGTTTCTATGGGATGGAGCAATGGAATATTTTGGATGATGTCTATTTTGATCGGGACCCCGTTCCTTTGTACGTTCACCCTGAGAAAGGCCATTTGATTGTCCCCGAAGTTTTCCTCCAAGAGGCCTAAAAGCCCGTCTTTGAAGGTCGATCTGAAATAGGCACTTATTGCCCTCAATCTTTCGACCCCGACCACACCTTGGGAAAAGAGGTCGATGTCCGTGGAGACCCTATGATTGTGCCGGATAGCGAGGTTGGTGCCACCTCCAAGGTTAAAGTCCCTTAAATAATCTGCTTGCATCAATTGGACGATGACGCTTTTCAGCTCGTCCGAAACGGCTTGGTCGACGGCCATTATCCAAAGGAAGGATTGTAGTTCTTCATATGGTCCGGTCTGATGCCATAACGTTCGGCCACGGCCCTGATACTGCTGTTCCCCCGAATCTGTTCGCTCCTTTTCGCGCACCGGACAATGTCACTTATCGGATACAGTCTTTCGAGAAGCTCAAAATATTGTGGGTCCCCCATATTGCGGGACAGTACCCTTTCGATGATAAAGATCTTGTCCTTTTCCACATCAAGCACGCTGGGGTCGACATCCCAAAATACAGGTCCGGGAAAGTAACCCTTTAGGTTCTTTCCTTTGGACGGTGCTATGTTGTGCGACTTTTTCATGGCTCTTTCTATATCAAATATACGAAATATCCCGGTGTCCGGCCCATGGCCCCGTGTTCAATATGACTTGGGACGAAAATCGGACCATTGATCTAATATGGAAAATTCCGTCCAAAGGAACGTATTGACCGGTTTCCCTCTTTCCATGGAAATCCTTGGTTCAAGTTCAGTACATTTTTTTATTTCTCTTCTGAAAAGACCCTTCAACGATTTGCCGTACAAAAGTCCATGTACGGCAAAACCCCTGCAAACAATCCATAGATTATAGGTTTGCCATATAGTTGATCGGAGGTCACGAAGCAAGTTGTGTTTTTGCTAACAAAAACCCTACGCACTTCGTTTGCAGATTATCTGAAATACAAGCTAAATCCATTGAAATGGGAAGACCGAAAAAAGAATTTACGGCACGAAAGACAATACAGGTCAATGTAAGAATGACCGTTGATGATTATTCCAAAGTTTCCAATAATGCGGAAACTATCGGGTTATCCATTGCGGAATTTATCCGAAGAAGGATTACGAAAAAGTCGCTACCAAAGAAAAAGGTAAGTCCATCGGACCGGAAACTTTTCGTTGAACTTAGTCGAGTGGGAAACAATCTGAACCAAATCGCCAAGGTCGTGAACTCGGGCATTCGCGACCCGTTCAGTATTCATAGGCAATTGGAAGAAGTAAAAACACTATTGCAATACCTTAAATCAAATATCAAGAAAAATGATAGGTAAGATAGTGATAGGAAAGGATTTTTATGGAGTACTGGCCTACAATGAAAAAAAAGTACGTGAAGGGGTCGGGTATGTCATCGATTCCAATATCGAACATTCCACTTCCGTTGAAATGACGCAGGAATTCAATTTGATAAGGGAGCTACGCCCAAACCTCGGGAAAGCGGTACTTCATGTCTCCCTGAACCTGCCGCACTCGGATTATTTGGATGATAAAACGTTCGTATCGGTAGGGTGTGATTATTTGATGAAGATGGGTTTTGACAACAATCAATTTATCATGTACCGTCATACCGATACGGAACATGAGCATATCCATATCATAGCCAATCGGGTAAGGTATTCGGGGAGATTAACAAGTGACAGTAATATTAAAAGAAGAAACCGTAAAATACTCGATGATCTGGAAAAGAAATACGGACTGACCCAAATAGTAGGTAACACAAATACCCAAAAATCACTTACCCAAAAAGAAATAGAGAAGACCCTAAGAACTGGTAATGTACCGATAAAACTTGTTCTTCAGGACAAAATCGGTTCAGTAGTTTCAAGGGCAGCGGATACAGCGCAATTCATCACATTACTACAAAAACAAAATATATCGCCAAGATTTAACGTGAGCAAAACCACGGGAAGAGTTTCGGGCATATCTTTCAAATACCAAGGAGTTGTATATAAAGGCAGTACGCTCGGTAAAAAATTTTCATGGAACAGCATCGTAAAACATATCGCTTATGAGCAAACAAGAGACCGTTCGGTTATACTATCGGCTAATGAAAAAGAACGAGGAACTCATCTTACTGGCGAAGGAAACAATGGAACGACAATCAGGCATGAACAAAGAAATAATAGAACTGCGCAAGGCACTCAAGATTCTTCTGGGCAATCAAAAGGTCATCTGGGAAAAATTGAAGGAGATGGAGTAGTCCAACCTCTGGTAGATGAAACGGAATGGAATCCGTTTAAACTTGAACTTATGGATGACGGTATTAAGAAAAAGCGCAAAAGAAAGAAGAAAAAGAAAGGACTGAACCTATAGAAGATATTATGAAAGAGAACAATAAGTTACGATCTTCGGAATTAACTCCATCTGAAATTCAGGTGTTGGAGATGATACGGAACAAAAGGTTCCTATCCATTAAGTTGATAATCAAAAATGGGGAGGTCGATACAATCGAGGGTTTGGAGCGACTGCATACAGGAGAGCGTATTATCGATATGTTGAAACAACATGATTTTCAAAATCTGGAAATCAAGCAAAGTAATGGTAAGATCGTCTGTGTAAACAGAATTTACAGGAAAAAAGTCATCCCTCCCGTCAAATCTAAAAGTTGTTAACCAACTACTTATAATTAGGGGATAAAATAACCATTCCATAATGGATTTAATAAGTTAAAAAAGGTAAATTAAAGCCTGCTTTTACAAATACGGTAACGACCTTCACGACAAAGGAGCTGCCGATTTTCAGGAAAGATGTCAAACTCAATACTTGAGCCAAAGCAGAAAAACAAAAAATTCAACAGCGTATGGCTGAAAACTTATGAAGGTTTTGAGGATTACTCGGAAGAAGATGCGGAGCGAATCGTAGAACAACTTCTAGCACTTGCCAACATAGTCTGTGACCATGTCCAAAAGGTAAGTAAAGACGAAGATTAAATTTAAAAAACAGCAACTAAATAATAGTTGCATTTTAGTATCTTTGATAGAGGGTGGATTTAGGATCATGTTCGTGAACGAACTAAACAATAGGGAATAAAGCGGATTAGGAAAATAGAAGCAATGGCGGATAATTTGGAACATGAAGGGTATTTCGGTTCTGTGGAGTATAGTTCTCGGGACGGGCTGCTACACGGAAAAGTTATCGGAATAAACGACTTGGTCAGCTATGAGGGTACTTCGGTCAAAGAGCTGAAGGAGGCTTTTGAAGGGTCCGTCGACCATTATCTTGAAACCTGCAAGGAGCTTGGTAAAGAACCGAACAGGTTTTATAGGGGAGGGTTCAATATCCGTACATCCAGTGAAATCCACAGGGAGCTTTCGATAATGGCCGAAAGGAAAAAAATGAAACTGAACGAACTGGTCAACAAGGCCTTTGATTATCTGGTAAAGAACGAGGACAAGGTCCTGAACCAAAATAAGGTCGAACAATGAGAAGGGGAACCAAAAGAATGTTGACCGCAAGTGGGGAACGGGCCAAACATTTGAGGCCATTTCGAAAAAGAGTGTTCTGGAAAGCCGAAAGACAGGCCCAAAAGAAAATAGAAATCGATTCAAAATTCAAATAGCCCATGGGAGGAAAGGATCCGTTCGTCGCAACCAGAAAAAAATACGATTCCCTAAAGGAGAAATACGATAAATTGATCGTATCGGCCTTTGATGCCGATGATTTCAGGAGATACAATGAAATCCTGTTCTCCGCCCACAGTTGTGGTATAGAGGGCAATAGCTTCAGCGTGGACGACACGAGGGAGCTTAAGGAAAAGGGGTATGCCGTTAATCTTGTCAACAAGACCTTACTGGAAGCGTTCGAAATAATGGACCATTTCAATGCCTACGATTATATCCTGAAAAACAAGGGTTCCGATTTCAACGAATCCTTCGTAAGAACGGTACATAAAATATTGACCAAAAATACATTGCCCTATAAAGGCCACAAACCCGGGGAATATGCCAAGACCCAAATGGCGGCCGGTGATACGGTATTCCGTGACACCAAAAAGGCCATAGCGAACATGCCAAGGCTTCTGGCCAGTTTCGACGATGCCATCAAAAACAAAAAAACGCACCCTTTGGAGTTGAGTGCCATATTCCACAAGATGTTCATTTACAGCCATCCCTTTCCGGATGGTAACGGAAGGTTAGGCCGGTTGCTGTCCAATTTTATTCTGGAGAAGTTCAAACATCCACATATCATTATTTTAAAGGAGGATAGGCAGGAATATATCGATGCACTCAAAGCTTCCGAGAAGCACAACAATATGTTGGCGATAGTCAACTTTTTCTATGATACATCGATCAAGAGAATGCAAAAGGAAATTGGTCAAAAAAAAAACCTTTCGAAGAATTTCAACTTGGGTTTTGAGGACGGGAATAAAAGAAAAAAGGGTTTTACAGGACCAAAAAGATAGCATATGAACTTAGAGGTGTTCGAACAATTCGCGAAAAAGGAAAAAGGAAGGATTATCGGCAAAAGTGATACGGCCGTTATCTATACCCGTGTTTCCAGTAAGGAACAGTTCGACAACAATGCCAGTCTGACCACCCAGCTTAAGTATTGCCAAGAGTATGCCATCAGAAAAAAGCTCGAGGTAATCGAATATTTCGGGGGAACCTATGAATCGGCAAAGAGCGACGAACGTAGGGAATTCCAAAAGATGCTAAGCTATGTCAAGCGACGAAAGAACATCGGTTATATCATTGTCTATTCCTACGATAGGTTTTCAAGAACTGGCGCGAACGGTGCATATATCAGTGGGCAACTAAAGAAACAGGGAATAGCGGTCGTTTCGGCCACCCAGGAAATCGATGTTACAACAAGCGCAGGTACGTTCCAGGAAAATCTTTTCCACATGTTTTCCCACTTCGACAACCAAATCCGCAGGGACAAATCCATTACGGGCATGCAGGAAAAGTTACGAAAGGGATACTGGACGGGAGCTTATCCCTTTGGTTACACCAACACCAATCCTGGAAAAGGGAAGATTCCGAATTTTGTAATTTCTGAACAAGGAAGATTGCTTAAGCACGCTTTTTTATGGAAGGCGAACGCAAATATGTCCCATGTCGAGATTGCAAAACGCTTGGAAGAAAAGGGCCTGAGCATTAAAGCAAAAAAGCTGACGGACCTTTTTAGAAACCCTTTCTATTGTGGGCTTATTGTCAATAGTCTGATTCCGGGAGAGGTAATTCCGGGAAAACATGAAGCTTTAATACCAAAGAAAGTATTTCTTAAAATCCATGATTTGCTTCACGCAGGGGATTCACCGAAGAAATATTCGTTCGATGATGAAAACCTGCCATTGAAAAAGTTCGTCAGATCCTCGGTTTGTGGAACGCCTTATACGGGATTCATCGTAAAGAAAAAGGGCCTTTACTATTACAAGAACAGGCGTAAGGGCAGTAAGGAAAACAGAAGTGCCAAAAAGCTTCATGACGAATTTTTAAATGTGTTAGGGAGGTTTACAATAGCCGATAGAAAGTATATCGAACCCTTGACCGAGATAATTCACGACACCCTGATCGATAAGAACCAAGAGGCAGTTGACGA
Source organism: Croceitalea sp. MTPC5 (assembly GCF_036985505.1). Taxonomy (NCBI): domain Bacteria; kingdom Pseudomonadati; phylum Bacteroidota; class Flavobacteriia; order Flavobacteriales; family Flavobacteriaceae; genus Croceitalea; species Croceitalea sp. MTPC5. The sequence continues at coordinate 220,307 of NZ_BTGQ01000004.1, read as the reverse complement.
CCAAAAGAGATTGACCAAAGAACTCGGCCAGCTCGAAGAAAGGATTGATACATTGGAAAGAAGGTTCGTTGTACTGAACGAGATTACGAAGTCGCAGTACGACCTTTTTATGCCGGAACTAAAAGCCAAACAAAGGGAACTGGAGGTAAAACTGGAAAATGGGGGAATCAATAGTTCAAACCTCAAAAAGTCGGTAAAGATGGCACTTAACTATGCCTGTAACCTGCCTAAATTGTGGGAGTTAGGCGATTTGGAAACTAAAAGAGCCGTACAATATATGGTGTTCCCTGACGGGATTAGGTATGACTTCAAAAACAAGCTAGTTCAAACTTTTCGAGTCAATGAAATTTTTGGTGCAATCTCCTCGTTTTCAGATAATTGTAAGGAAATAGAAAAGGGGACTTTCCACTCGATTTGCAGAAAATCCCCTTTAGTGACCTCGGCAGGATTCAAACCTGCAACCTTCTGAGCCGTAATCAGATGCGCTATTCAGTTGCGCCACGAGGCCTATTTGGAATTTTCACGCATTCCAGAGCGTTTTGTTTTTGTCCTCGGCAGCCACGAAACTTCGGGGAAACCTGCAACCTTCTGAGCCGTAATCAGATGCGCTATTCTCCCGATACTTCGGGAGCGCCACGAGGCCTATTTGGAATTTATACGCATTCCAGGGCGTTTTATTTTTTGTCCTCGGCAGCCCCGAAACTTCGAGGAAACCTGCAACCTTCTGAGCCGTAATCAGATGCGCTATTGTCCCAGTACTTCTGGAGCGCCACAAAGCCCTTTATTTTCCGTTTAAAGGGTTGCAAATATATTTCTTTTTACATTTAACCACAAACTTAAGTGCAATCTATAGCTATGGATTTTAATAACTATGTCAGGGATATTGCCAATTTTCCGACTGCTGGTGTCGGTTTTAAGGATATTACCCCACTTTTAAAAGATAAAACCGCCTTTAAAGCGGCCGCCAAAGCGTTGCTTCATATGGTCGATGGACAAAAAGTGGATAAGGTGGTGGGTATGGAAAGTCGTGGGTTCTTCTTTGGGCCGGTCTTGGCGGTTGAATTGGAAGCTGGGTTTATCCCCGTTCGCAAGGTAGGGAAACTCCCAGCTGATAAAATTTCACAAACATATGATTTAGAGTACGGTACCGATACCCTGGAAATACATAAGGATAGTATCCAAAAAGGGGATAAGGTCTTAATTCATGACGATGTGCTGGCTACAGGCGGAACAGCAGCTGCCGTTTGTACGTTGGTGGAGGCGTTGGGAGGCGAGATCGTACAATGCAATTTTTTGATTGAACTTGGTTTTTTAAATGGAAAGGAAAAATTGAAGGGCCACGAAGTACATTCTTTGTTACGATATTAGCCCAGTGCCTTTGTAGTTACGTAATAGCGCCAACCTACAATGGCCAACTGAAATTTTGTAGCCTTTGATAAGTCCAATTGTCTTTTAGTATAAGAGGGAAGTAGCAGTTTGTTGCATTTTGCAAGTACTTTAAAAAACGCGTGGCTCATCGATTGTTTTTGACCAAAATACAAAAATAAAAGCTCGGCACGGGGCCGAGCTTCTATTCCAATTTCGTTTTTTGATTGCTATTGGGTTGATGAGACCCTTTTTGATTGATTTCAGGGTTGATGAGGCCCTCTTTGTTTTTTGATTGTGATAACAAAAGATTAAATCGCGATAGCTATAAGACTTAATACTAAGGTTACAATAAACTTTACTAGTGCGATCATTTTTGATTTTTTTAGGTTATTAATAGTTGTTTTATGAATTGATTTTTTGAAGATATGTTGATAACTATCATGTTTCCAAATATCTAGCATCGATTTAATGCAATTGCATACATAATTGTAAGTAAATAAATGAATTCAAATTTAAAAATGATGTGACTTGCTTAATTAAAGTTTTATATTGAAATATAAAAATGTATTTTATATTATAAAATGAAATAACTATAGCGTCATTTTTTATCAATTTTTGACCAACAAGGGCCTTTTCGTTTCCGAAAGTTGGATTTTCATGGGTTTCATTTTTTTTGGGCAAATGAAAAAGCCGACCAAATCCAGGTCGGCTAAAGATTGCTAAATGCTATGTGGTCGAACCTACTTTTTATTTTTTGTCGTTATTTCCACAACCCCATTTTTTGCCTTTTTACCGTATTTGGCAATGGATTTTTTTCCTTTGTAGACATTTACGGTTTCAACGTCTTTTGGTAACAGTTTTTTTACTTGTTTTTCAGAAGCCTCTTTTCCATCAACTATGAACAGGGGTTTCTCTTTGCCATTGGTATCAATGAAAAAAAACCCTCCATCTTCACCGATAACTTCAATATCCTCATGGTCGTCTGAATCTTTCATTATGAAGACATGACCGTCCTTTTTATCACTTTTTGAATTTTTTAGTTTTATTTTTTTTCGCAATACCCTTTTTTTGTCACCATCACTATTGACGATTACGTGTACCCCTTCTTCGTCTGGGTCTTCATCAAAGTGAATATCAAGATCATGCTCGTGTATTTCGTCTTCGTCGATTTCAACACCGTTAAGATAGAATTTGTTAGACCCGTCTTCCTTTTTGATTATGACTTCAGTATGATCGTCATCCCCTGAGCTGATCCAAACATTTTTGCGAGCTGTATGTATCTTTGTGACACCCGAACCCGCAGAACCCTTACCGCCTATAGAGACTAAATTGTTTTTAGGATCTATTAAAATCACCAAGGGAGAAATACCACTGTCATTATCGGATGATTTAAAGGAATTCGAGAACTTACCCCCATTTTCCCCTATACCTGAAACGTTGAGGCTAATGTCGGTGATCTCATCATTCTCGTTATGAACAACGGTATATGAAAAATCGATATCGTCTTTTGCCAAATCGGCCTTGATCTCTTCCAACTCTTCATTAGTGGTGTTCTTACCAATTAAGATTTCTATGGACTTACCTTCACTAACAACAATACTACTATTCGATTTAAAGGTATAAACTTTAGTGGTGTTGAAAGCCATTAAGAAAAGTGTTAACAATGGCATGATGAGCAATAACTTTAAAGTGTTCATTTTTTGGGACTGATTTTGGTTTAACATGACTATTCGATTTTTGATTAATGAATTATAAAATGGATTTGCTATCGGAAGCTTGACTGTTCCAATCGCTTGTTTGAGCATTACATATTGATATGACTTTTTACATAGGGTATTTTGACAAGCCTCCGAATCGGCTAGATATTCAAGATTTTGCTTTAGAAGGTTTTTATAGACCCAGATAAAAGGATTGAACCATTGAAATATCAAAACGAGTTCCAAAAAAAGAATATCGATGGAATGTAATTGTTTTGCATGACCCTCTTCATGGGCAATAATCGCCTCGAGCTCATTTTTACCGAATTGACCGGGGTGGTAAAAAATATAATTAAAGAACGAAAAGGGTGAAAGTTCTTTGTCGGTTTCAACATGGATAAAAGCATCACGTTTCAAAATTTTCCCACCTTTAATGCGGGTTCGTATGGCATTGAATTGCAGCACCAACCGGGTCAGAAAAAAGAGAACGCCAAGCGTGTATATAAATAGTAACAAGCTATTCCAGTTTAAGAGGGAAAACAAATCGTTGGTCGTAATCACCTTGAAGGAATCGTCACCTGCCTGTAAACCGTTCAATGTGTCAAACGCTATGGTGACTTCTCTTTTAATGGTAACAAGGGGAAGTAGAATCGAGGCAATAAGTCCTGTCAACAAAAACCATCGATTTTTCACAAAATAAGTTTCCCGTTTAAGAAACAAAATATAGGTCAATCCAAAAAGAAATAGGACCCCTGAAGCCTTTAGTAGATAAATTAAGAATACTTCCATTACTTTTTGTTTTCAATGAGTTCAATGATTTCTTTCAATTCTTCGATGGAAATTTTTTCCTCTTTGGCAAAAAAAGAAACCAAGCTTTTGTATGAATTATCATAGTAATCTGCAATGGTGTTGTTGATGAATGTTTTGCGATAGGCCTCTTTGGTCACCATGGGGAAGTACCTATGGGTATTACCAAAGGCTTCATGGCCTACATAACCCTTTTCCTCTAAATTTCGCACAATCGTCGAAAGTGTGTTGTAATGCGGTTTGTCACCCGCTATTTCATGCAGTACTTCTTTGACGAAGGCTTTTTTAAGCTTCCAGAGTATTTTCATGACCTGTTCTTCTTTATTGGTAAGTCTTTGCATTTTTCTTTTTTCTGGATTCAAACATAATACGGGATTTTTAGTTAAACAACTATTTTTATAGTTATTTAACTATTTATTTAGTTTTCTCTTTTATTTTCTAAAGCACTTTTAGAACAAATCTTCATTTATCTTTATGCTTTTAAAATAGCTATGCTAGATTTTATATTGATAATCGTAGGATTGGTTTTATTGATCGTTGGTGGTAACTGGTTGTTAAAGGCTGCGGTGGCATTATCTTTAAAATTGGAAATACCCAAGATCATCATTGGTATGACCGTGGTCTCTTTTGCGACTTCAGCACCTGAACTTATCGTGAGTATAAAAGCCGCCCTCGATGGTTTTCCCGATTTGGCATTGGGTAATGTGGTAGGGTCTAATATTGCAAACCTAGGTTTGGTACTTGCCATTACCGTTCTAATGGGCAGTATGGATGTGCGTAAAAGCTTCTATACAACCGACTGGCCCGTTATGATGATTGCCTCACTGTTGTTTGTCGGGTTTGTTTATTTTGACGGCACCCTACAACAATACGAGGGAATCATAATGGTTTCTTTGTTATTTGCCTTTTTGGTTTACCTATTACGTTTTCAAAAAACTGCGGTCGTAGACGAGTTGCCAGATGATGATGAACCACTACCGCTTTATAAGACGGCACTTTTTCTCGGGCTAGGGGGTACCGCACTTTGGGGAGGCTCTGAATTACTGATCAATGGCGCGGTCGGGCTAGCTTCCTCTTTTGGCGTTAGCGACCGAATTATCGGTATTACCATAGTTTCGGTGGGCACCAGCATTCCTGAATTGGCAGCCTCCATTATTGCCGTTTTGAAAAAAGAGAAGGCCATTTCATTAGGCAACCTTATCGGCTCCAATATCTTTAACCTGCTTGCGGTATTGGGTATTACTGCAATCATTACCCCGATTAACGTAGTCGATCAAGGGCTATTGACCAATGATATTTTCTGGATGCTCGGTATATCTTTTCTGATCCTGCCCTTGGTCTTTATTCCGAAAGGGCTTCGTTTGGGATGGCGAGATGGGTTGGTTCTGATTGCGATATATTGCACTTTTATCTATCTTACCGTTAATTAGATAGCAAAATGAAACGGGTTTTAAGAAATTTTCTAGTTGTTGGGGTCCTTTTGTTTGGTTTAACACTTTTTGGACAAGATAATGACTTCTTTTTCGGAAAATTGATTGATGCCAATACAGGGGAACCTGTTGTTTTTGCGACAATTCGTTTAAAAGATAAGGCCCTTGGGGTCATTTCGAATAATGATGGGGGATTTAAAATACCATTGGATTTTCAATATAAAGCGGATACCTTATTGATATCCAGCATGGGCTACGAAACGAAACAGCTTGACTTTGGTGTATTGAGAAAAAGTGCAATCAACAAAATATTCATGAAACCATCTGTTTTTGAATTAACGGAAACGGTGGTGACTGCCAAAAAGAGAAAAACTTTGGCTGGAGTAAAGGGAAGCCTGACAGCGGAACAAATCATAAAATACGCTATTGAACGTATACCCGATAATTACGATAATGATCCATTTGAATTGGTAGGCTACTATAGGGATTATCAGTCGAAGGATAAAGAGTATACGAATCTAAATGAAGGCCTGATCAAGGTTATTGATAAGGGTTTCAATGTAAAAGACCATACAAGTTTGCAGTTCGGTCTTTATGGTTATGAGGCCAATTTAGATTTTGAGGTGGATTCTTTTGCGGCCAAACCCTATGATTACCAATCTAACGACAAATACATACCAGATGCGGTGTTTAGACAACGTAAAATTCCTAACGAATTAACCCTCTTGTTCAATCATGATGCCATAAGAAATAATAATGAACGCACGTATTCTTATATCAACACTTTTGTCAAAGACTTTATAAATGAACATGATTTCGTCACCTATTTCCTTACGAATTATGGCGATCAGAAAGTTTACAAAATTAAGTTCAAAAAGAACCACACCCCTTTTCAAGTTCGAGGTGACATTTATATTGATACTGATACTTATGCGATTCGAAAATTGGAGTATGCCGTATATCGGCAAGTCCTAGAAGAGGCTTCTTCTACAAACTATAGTGAATCTGATATGGATTTACTTTATGAGATTTTGGTTGAATATCAAGATTATGAAGACCATATGTACCTAAACTACATTTCTTTCCATAATCAATTCAAGTTAGTTCGCCCCCCAAAGTTCTTTATTGAAGATGTCATCATCGATAAAGATTCAAGAAACATGATATTGACTTTAAACAGACCTTCTGTAAATTGGTTAAAATTGAAGACTAGGGATTTTAGGGTCTACTATCAAGGAAGCCGATTAAAGGTAAAGAAAGTGGTACGGGTGGGAGACCTTGGTGATACCTATGAGATATCCTTTCTGAAAAAAAGTAAGCCTCAACGCAAGCGTCTTAGACTTCTTATTTCTGAGGAAAAGGATAGGCAAAAGACTACATTGGCGATTGCTGTGAAAAAAATGATGGATGCCGATGGCAACCTATTGGCAGAAAGAAAGTCAGAATTGCTTGATCAATTCCGTGAATTCTTTACCCAAAAGATAATTTCTGGACGGAACAAAGAAGTTGCCAATACTTCATATGTAGACAAAACGGTTTCATTGGGCCAACAAGAACAATCCAATATCAAAGTTGAAATGGATGAAGGATTCTGGATGAATACGCCCTTAAAAGATATGACAAAAGAAAACCAATAAGGTGTATTCACTCTACCCCATATGATAGTTATTTATAATCTTACTATGGTATGGATTTTAGTTTAAAAAAATACTTGTTCTTTCTTTTGTTCTTGTCGTTGAATATTGTTTTTTCACAATTTAAAGACGAATTTATCAATGGTGTTTTATTGGATTCAAAAACCAATGAACCGGTCGTCTTCGCTACGATTAGGGTAGAAGACAAAGCCCTGGGCGTCATTTCAAACCAAGATGGTGGTTTCAGGGTACCTACGACTTTTCAACTTGAAGGCACAATTTTGGAAATTTCCAGCATGGGGTACGAAACCAAGCGTATTCCGTTTTCCGTATTAACTACAGGTGGTATCAATACTATTTTAATGACCGCTGCGGTTTTCGAATTGAACGAAACTACGGTAACGGCAAAAGCCAAACGATTGACCGCTCGTAAAATTATCAAATATGCCTTAGAACGAATACCCGACAATTATCCGCAAGATCCATTTAGCATCATAGGGTACTATCGCGATTATCAACTAAAGCAACGTGAATATGTCAATTTGAATGAAGCCATTGTTCAGGTGTACGATGTGGGTTTTCAATCAGACGACTATCAGCAAATCTCCTATGGGCTGTTCTCCTATACCAAGAATAAAAAATTTGAGATAGATTCTTTTGCCGCGAAACCCTATGATTACATAAGCCAAGATAAGTTTATTCCCGATGCGGCATTAATAAGTGATTATGGTGGTAACGAACTCGTGATATTGCATATTCATGATGCCATAAGAAACCACAATGTGCCGGCGTATTCCTTTGTTGGTAAAATGACAGAGGACTTTATTGGCCAGCACCGTTTTTCAAAAGTGGAAACCACCGCTTATAATGGGGAAGAAGTGTACAAAATAGGAATACGGAAAAGTCCTTTTCCATTTCAGGTAAGGGGCTTTATTTACATCGATAAAAATGATTATGCCATTAGAAGGCTTGACTATGCGGTTTACAAGAAACACGTTGGTACCGAAGGGAATTTCAGTGAAAAAATTCGGGACCGGAAAGTATTGCTATATGAAATATCGGTCGAATATGCCGATATCGAACAAAAGATGTATCTCAACTACATCTCATTCCACAATAAGTTTGTCATTAGGCGCCCCGCAAAATTCAAGATCGAAAAGCTGATTTTAGATAAGGTGAATGGCCTACTTGAGGTGCAATTGAACAAACCCGCTAAAAATTATGATGAATTGAAACTGAAGGACATTGAGCTTAGGTTCAAGGGACAGCAGATACAATTTCGGCGTATCGTTTCTGCCGCTGGTAAGAGTTTGACCCTAAAGCTGAGTGACGGAGCCAGTCAAGTAGCGTTGAGGAATCAACTATTCTCAAACACTGAAAAAGGGGTAAGGGAAAAACCGTTTCTTCAAATAAGTACTTTAATCGATGAGGAAAACAATCTGTTGGATGAAAGGAAATTGGAACGTCTAGATCAATTTAGGGAATTTTTCACCCAGCAAGTGGCAAATGAGGGGATTGCGTTCAAAGACAGTCTAATGCTTAAAACACGACCGCTCTATGATACAAGGCAGCCGATGTATCCAAAAAAGAAAAGGTTCGATTTTTGGATGAATACGCCACTTAAAAATGTGGACCAATAAAAAACCGCCCTTCAATAATTGCATCGAGACGGGCGGTTTTTTTAGTAATCAACAACTAATTAGTATCTATACGTCAGCTGATTTGACGGTTTCTATAATTCTTCCTGCAATTTTATAAGGATCTCCGTTAGATGCCGGTCTTCGATCTTCCAACCATCCCTTCCAGCCACTTTCTACCGTGGCGATTGGAATACGGATTGATGCCCCCCTATCGGATATGCCGAAGCTGAATTCGTCAATGGATTGGGTTTCGTGATCACCGGTCAAACGCTGGTCATTGAATTCACCATATACGGCAATGTGTTCTTTCACCACAGGTCTGAAAGCCTCACATATTTTTTCATAGGTCGCCTGATCGCCACAGGTTCTTAATGTGGTATTAGAGAAATTGGCGTGCATACCTGAACCATTCCAATCCATGTCTTTACCTAGTGGTTTTGGGTGGTATTCGATATAATATCCGTATTGCTCCGTCAAACGATCCAATAAATAACGGGCGACCCAAATTTCATCCCCCGCCTTTTTGGCCCCTTTGGCAAATAATTGAAATTCCCACTGACCAGAAGCTACCTCTTGATTGATACCTTCAAAATTAAGTCCGGCTGCAATACAATAATCGGCATGTTCCTCTACCAAGTCCCTTCCGTGCGTGTTTTTGCCACCTACTGAGCAGTAATACATTCCCTGCGGGGCAGGATATCCACCGATAGGGAAACCTAGGGGAAGTTGGGTCTGGGTGTCCATAATAAAATACTCTTGTTCGAAACCGAACCAGAAATCATTATCATCATCATCAATAGTGGCCCTACCATTTGAGGTGTGTGGGGTACCATCGGCGTTTAAAACTTCCGTCATGACCAACCATCCGTTCTTTCTGGCGGGATCGGGGTAAATTGCTACAGGCTTCAACAAACAATCAGAAGAATCACCTGTCGCTTGGCGCGTTGAGCTTCCATCAAAAGACCACATTGGACAGTCTTCCAATTTACCGCTAAAATCAGTTACTACTTTAGTTTTGCTACGCATGTTCTGCGTTGGAAAATAACCATCTAACCAGATGTATTCTAATTTCGATTTGCTCATAGTGTGTTGTTTACGTGTAACGTTTCAAATTTAAGGCGTAAAAATAATTTTTTTTGGTACAATCTTAAATTTTTAGGGGGTGAATTCTTAAGAAGTTATTAATATTTTTTTACACCCTATTTTTCAGGGGGTAGATTAATAAAAAATCATTTTTTAGAGGGTCTTATTGCTAATTTGTTAATTTTGTATGTCGAAATTGAGGAAAACAGATTATGAAGAGATTTGAAGCATTATCGCAAAGCGATAATAGGGCAGTTATCAACATGGAAGAGTCTGAAAAACGCTCACATTTGTTTGCCAAAAACGTTTTTAATGATGAGAAAATGTTGCAGTTTCTTACGACTGAAGCCTATAAAAAAGTGCAGGCCGCTATTTTTTCAGGAAACAAGATCGACCGAAAAATCGCAGATCAGGTTGCCGAGGGAATGAAAGCATGGGCACTTGCTATGGGGGCTACCCACTACACCCATTGGTTTCAACCCTTGACAGGGGCAACGGCCGAGAAGCATGATGCTTTTTTTGACCTTATGGAAGATGGTAGGGCCCTTGAAAAATTCGGGGGACGACAATTGGTACAACAAGAACCTGATGCCTCGAGCTTCCCTAGTGGGGGAATACGAAATACTTTTGAAGCACGTGGCTATACGGCATGGGATCCGACTTCGCCTGCTTTTGTATATAAGACCACATTATGTATTCCAACTATTTTCGTGTCATATACGGGCGAGGCCCTAGATAATAAGGCACCGCTATTGCGGGCCTTGCATGCCGTCGATCAAGCGGCCACCGATGTGGCCCAATATTTTGATAAAACGGTCAGAAAGGTTCATGCGACCTTAGGTTGGGAACAGGAATATTTTTTGATTGACAAGGCACTGGCGGAATCACGACCTGATATTTTGATGACAGGGCGTACTTTGGTCGGTAATGCAGCGGCCAAGGGGCAGCAGTTGGACGATCACTATTTTGGAGTGATTCCCAGTCGGGTACTTAGTTTCATGAGCGCCTTAGAGAAGCAATGTATGGTACTGGGCATACCGGTCAAAACACGGCATAATGAGGTTGCCCCCAACCAATTTGAACTTGCTCCCGTATTTGAAGAAGCGAACCTTTCCGTAGACCATAACCTTTTGTTGATGGATGTAATGGACGAAATTGCCGATAAGCATGGGTTCAAAGTGTTGTTCCACGAAAAACCATTCGCTGGGATCAATGGATCGGGTAAGCACAATAATTGGTCTTTGGCTACGGATACCGGCGTGAATTTGCTGAGTCCGGGTTCAACCCCAATGAAAAACCTACAGTTTTTGACATTTTTCATTAATACCATAAAAGGGGTCGATACCTATGAGGAGTTATTGCGTTCATCAATTGCATCTGCCAGTAATGACCACCGCCTGGGGGCAAATGAAGCCCCACCGGCGATATTATCGATTTTTGTAGGGAAGCAATTGAGTGACGTCTTGGATGAATTGGAAGGGGTGTCTAAAGGAAAACTATCCCCAGAGGAAAAAACGGAATTGAAGTTGAACGTGGTCGGTAAGATACCTGAAATCCTTTTAGACAATACCGATAGAAACAGAACCTCCCCTTTTGCATTCACGGGAAATAAGTTCGAAATGCGTGGTGTCGGGTCTAAAATGAATTGTGCTAAACCCATGACGGTGCTCAATACCATCGTTGCCAAGCAATTGACCGATTTTAAAAAAGAGGTCGATGCCCTTATCGATAAAAAAAGCTTGAAGAAAGATGAGGCGGTTTTTAATGTGCTGAGGGAGTATATCAAAACCTCAAAACGAATTCGCTTTGATGGTGATGGTTACAGTAAAGATTGGGAGAATGAGGCGAAGAAACGAAAACTGAGTAATAATAAGAATACCCCTGACGCCCTCAAGGTATTGACTTCAAAAGACAGTCTGGCCCTGTTTGCCACAACCAATGTGATGAATGGGAAAGAATTGGTGGCCCACCAAGAGGTGGAACTCGATAATTATGTGTTCCATATTCAAATTGAAGGTAGAATTTTAAAAGAGTTGGTCTACAATTATATCATTCCGGCAGCGATAAAATATCAAAACCTATTACTTGAAAATGTGGCCGGACTTAAGGAGGTATACGGTGCGGCACATAAAAAGATTACCGAACCGCAGTTGAATATCCTTGAAAAGATAGGGGAGCACCTGGTGGCCATAAAAAAGTTGGCTGACCGCATGAACGAAGCAAGGGAGAAAGCCGATAGGTTGGTCGATATCGACAAAAAGGCCAAGGAGTATTGTGATACCATACAACCTTATTTTGAAGATATTCGAGGGAATGCCGATGTATTGGAGCAATTGGTCTCAGATGAACTGTGGCCCTTGGCAAAATATCGAGAACTGCTATTTGTAAAATAAGCCGGTCCCTTTATTCATGAAAGTGGAGGAATGGCTATTTTTAAACCATGGCACTGAAACTTGAGGACATTGAAAAGGCAAAAGAACGGATAACGCCTTATATTACGAAAACCCCGATATTGACGTCTTCGCTATTGAACGAATGGCTTGGACATGAAATTTATTTTAAGGCCGAAAATTTTCAAAAGATAGGTGCCTTTAAGGCTAGGGGCGGGGTCAACACGCTATCGTGGCTATTGGAACAAGGATTTCGCCCGAAACACATTGTAGCAAATAGTTCGGGCAACCATGCCCAGGCGGTAGCTTTTGCGGCAAAACAATTCGACATTCCTGCTACGATTTTTATGGCGGCCTATTCTTCAAAGGTCAAAATACAGGCTACCAAGGCCTATGGGGCCAGGGTGGTTTTAAGTGAAACCAGAAATATTACGGATACTTTGGTCGCCAAGGCTGCCCAAGAAGAAGACACGTTTTGGATTCCCCCCTTTAACCATGAACAGGTGATTTGTGGCCAGGGTACCGCAGCATATGAAGCGTTGCAAGAGCTTGGTCATATTGATGCTGTTTTCACGCCATGTGGGGGTGGCGGACTCACCTCAGGAACTTTGATAGCGGCTCGCGGACTTTCACCACAAACCAAAGTCTTTGGTGTAGAGCCCCTTAATGCCAATGATGCCGCAGAGTCGCTTCGAAAGGGTAGTATACAGCGTTTGCCCGCTGTACCAAACACCTTGGCAGACGGGGCGATGACCATGGCAATTGGCGATATTACATTTGAATACCTAAAGAGACTAGATGGTTTTTACGAGATAGAAGAGGAATATTTGGTGTATTGGACGCAATGGTTGACCCATTTATTAAAATGTCGAATAGAACCCACTTGCGCGATGCCCATGGAAGCGATTCGAAGGTGGTTAAAGACCCAAAAGACAAAGCAACGGGTGTTGTTGATTATCTCAGGTGGAAACATAGATCAACCTACTACCCAAAAAATCTGGGAAAAAGATTACTTGGGTCAACTTCCGCAACTTACCTGATAAAAAAATAGTGTGTACTTATCGGTTTTTATGAACATAGGAAAAGACGAGGAATTGAGAACTTTAAAATAAGATTAAGATCAATTCAATTATACGATACTCTAGTATTGACAAAACACACCAATAATAAGGGGATTTGGCATAAGTAAAGAAATTACAGCGGAAGTTGTTGTATTGACCTACTACTGCCTAGATGGCATTCGGGTCGGGGATTTACAGGTTGGCTCCCGGTAGTTAACAGTAATCACACCTTACTTCGAGGCCCTAGATGCTAATTTAATATTTACGAATTCAAACATCTCAATACGGTTTTCTTATTTTTGCGCAAATACCTAATCCATGTCTTCAGATACCAGTAAAAGATATGCACAACGTGGAGTTTCGGCTTCAAAAGAAGATGTGCACAATGCCATTAAAAATATTGACAAAGGTCTTTTTCCCAAGGCATTCTGCAAAATCGTGCCAGATTACTTAACCGGTAGTGATGAACACTGTTTGGTGATGCATGCCGATGGGGCAGGTACCAAATCGTCTTTGGCCTATACGTATTGGAAAGAAACCGGTGATATATCGGTATGGAAAGGTATCGCCCAAGACGCCCTGATTATGAATATCGATGATTTGATATGCGTGGGTGCAGTCGATAATATTATGCTTTCTTCCACGATTGGGCGCAATAAGAATTTGATTCCCGGTGAAGTTATTTCCGCAATTATCAACGGAACGGAAGAACTGATTTCCGATTTAAAAAGCCATGGAATGACCATTCATTCCACCGGGGGTGAGACCGCTGATGTGGGTGATCTTGTGCGCACGATAATAGTTGATTCCACGGTTACCGCTAGAATGAAACGGAGTTCGGTTATTGATAATGCCAATATCAAAGCTGGCGATGTTATCGTCGGCTTGGCTTCTTTTGGTCAGGCCAGCTATGAAAAAGCGTACAATGGGGGTATGGGTAGTAATGGGTTGACCTCGGCCCGGCACGATGTATTCTCAAAATACCTGGCCGAAAAATACCCAGAGAGTTTTGATGCCTCCGTGCCAGAAGAATTGGTGTATTCTGGCAGCACAAAATTAACCGATACCGTAGAAGGCGCTCCTTTAGATGCTGGAAAATTGGTCTTATCGCCCACTCGAACCTATGCTCCGATCGTGAAAAAAATCCTTGAAGAATATACCTCAAAAGAGATTCACGGTATGGTACACTGCAGCGGTGGGGCACAAACCAAAATATTACATTTCATTGATGGTCTTCATGTTGTAAAAGACAACCTTTTTGAAATTCCGCCCTTATTCAGATTGATTCAAGAACAGTCCGATACCGACTGGAAAGAGATGTACCAGGTTTTCAATTGCGGCCATCGCCTAGAATTATATGTAGATGAACGGATAGCTGCTGATTTAATGGCCCTCTCGAAGAGCTTTGATGTGGCTGCCCAAATTATCGGTAGGGTAGAAGCTTCTGAACAAAAAAGGCTTACGATCAAAAGCGAATTCGGAACATTCGAATATTAGCATACGATTTTTTTGAAAATAACGTTTTCTCTATAAACCCCAATACTGCTATGGAAAGAAAAAAATTTTTAAAAACGCTGGGTGCTGGTGCTGCCTTTGCGGTAGCCTTCCCTTGTTTACACGGTTGTTCTTCTGATTCTGATGAAGAGCTTGATACATTTCCTGTTCCAACGGGAGTGGACTTCACAGTGGATTTAACCTCTTCTGAGGCTGCTCCACTGGCAAATAATGGAGGTTTTATTCTAAAAAACTTTGTTGTGATTGCCCGTAATCTTGAAGGGGAATTGGTCGCTGCAAGCCAAGTTTGTAGCCATCAGCAGACCGAAGAGGTACGTTTTATTACCGAAGATGGTGGAATTTTTAGGTGTAGTACCCATGGTTCGCGGTTTTCACAAACAGGAACACCATTGAACACCATTACCAACAATCCGCTTAAAATATTCAATGTCGAACTTATGGGAGACACTTTAAGGATTTTTGAGTAGTAAACACGACGAATAAAATGAAAATGAAACTAGGCTTGGTTACCATGCTGTTTCCATTGGTGCTGATGGCGCAAAATTGGGAGCCCAATTATCAGAATGCCCTAACAAAGGCGAAAACTGAAAACAAACCACTTTTGGTTGTCTTTAGTGGTTCTGATTGGTGCGCCCCTTGCATAAAAATGGATAAAAAGATTTGGCAGTCGGCAGATTTTAAAAAACATGCCGAAATCAACTATGTGCTTTACAAAGCTGATTTTCCGAAAAGGAAATCAAATCAACTTTCGAATGATTTGATGGATGCCAATAAGACATTGGCGAAAAAATTCAATCCGAAAGGGCATTTTCCGCTTGTAGTGCTTTTAGACGGAAATGAGAACGTACTGGGCGAAACAGGGTACAAGAGGGTATCTGCCAGCAATTATATTGCCCATTTGAACGCTTTTGTCCCTCAATGAAGCCCTACGCTGTCATATTCTTACTATTGACATGCACCTTGCTGTCTGCCCAAGAGGATCTTGTCACGGTCAGCAAGGCCTTAAAACTCATGGGTACGCGGTTTGAGATTACGCTCGTGGCCCAAAACGAGGATATCGGTTATATCGCCATAAATGAGGCTATAAATGAAATTACCAGAATAGAGAAATTGATTTCTTCTTGGGATCCAGAATCGGAGACTTCTTTAATCAATAGAAATGCGGGCAGACAACCTGTAAAGGTTAGCAAAGAACTCTTTTCACTTATAGAAAGGGCCAAGAAAATTTCAGAAATTACCGATGGGGCCTTTGACATTTCTTATGCTTCCATGGATAATATTTGGAAGTTCAACGGTCAAATGAAAAAATTGCCCACAAAAAACGAGATTACCGCATCGGTAGCCAAGATAGGATACCAAAATATTATTTTAGATGCTGACAAGGGCACGGTTTTTTTAAAGGAACCGGGCATGCGATTGGCTTTCGGAGCGATAGGTAAAGGTTATGCCGCAGATAAAACAAAAGCTTTATTGATTTCAAAAGGGGTAATAGGCGGAATTATAAATGCTTCCGGCGATTTGACCACTTGGGGTACCAAGCATAGTGGGGAGAAATGGATGGTAGGTCTTACCAATCCTTTGGATAAGTCAAAGGTTTTTTCGTGGTTACCGATTATAGAATCATCGGTTGCCACTTCAGGTAATTATGAAAAATATATTGTTTTCAACGACGAAAAGTACTCGCATATTATCGACCCTAGAACAGGTTATCCCACTAAAGGAGTACAAAGTGTGTCGGTGTTCGCCAAAAACGCGGAACTCTGTGATGCCTTGGCCACGGCAGTATTCATTATGGGGCGTGACAGCGGTATTCATCTCATCAATCAATTGGAAGGCGTTGAGGTGGTCGTAGTTGATGATGCGAATGATATTCATAAAAGTTCGGGCATCTTATTGGATACCTCAAAATAATCTTGAAATGAAAAAATTGACTCTCTTAATTCTTATAGTAGTTGCAAACAGCTCATGTGTGGTCGTCAGGGAATATGAAAAAGTATACTTGAACGATGGCGAAATGCAATTGAGTTTAAAAGGTATGGAACGCTTTGAAACAAATTTCCAAATCTATCGTGAAGCCGCTTCCGGGGCCAATGGAGGAAAATCCGGTGGTGGATGTGGTTGTAATTAAGTGAAACCCAAAAGTTCGCTTGCGAACTTTGATGGTTGAACTTACCCTGAGCGAAGTCGAAGGGTCTTTTAAAATTAAGTTTGTTGATGGAAGTTGGAATGGTTTAAAAAATTTAAAGTTTATTTTGAGGCAGTCTTTTTCAATTTTAATTTGTTTTCTTGCACATCTCTGTTGCTCAGCCCAACAAACCACTACTTCTTATAAAAAGAGGGTGCTGGAAGCCGGTGAATTGGACATGCTTTTTAGTTACTACGGTCAAGATGGGCAAAATGCCGCAGTCAATGGAGGTGAAGGTACAGAAGAGTTGACCGATGCCACATCCACCCTGGTTTTGAGGATGCCCTTGAATAAAGACGATGTTTTGACCATTGATGTTGGTATTTCGGCCTATACCTCGGCGTCGTCGAGTAATGTAAACCCTTTTGATAGTCAAGGGCGAGCTTCGCCTTTTGATGCTTCCTCGGGCGAATCGCGCACTGATGAGTTGGTCTACTTCAATCCTTCGTATTCACATTCCTCAGATGACCGTAACAAGATATGGTCCGCAAAGGGGTATGTGTCCAATGAGTACGATTACTTTTCAGTTGGGTTTGGTGGTTCGTACGCGTATTTGTTCAATGAGAAGAATACCGAAATATCGATTTCGGGTCAAGTATTTTTAGATAGTTGGAATCCTCAGTATCCCGTGGAACTGCGTGGTGGTTTCGCTGAAAACATTGCGGGGTATGACCCCATATTTGAACGTTTTGAAAATGAGAATCGCAATTCGTATTCTTTATCGTTTGGTTTTTCCCAGATTCTTACCAAACGCATACAAGGTTCGCTTTCCGTTGATTTGGTTGCTCAGAACGGATTGCTGAGCACTCCTTTTCAGCGGGTTTATTTTGGCGATGTACAAGACTTTTTTATTGAGGATTTTCAATTGGCCGATGACGTGGAACGTCTGCCGGACACCCGCTTTAAAGTACCTATAGGGGGGCGATTGAACTATTATTTAAATGATATTATAGTATTGCGCAGTTATTACCGCTATTACTTCGATGATTGGGGCATTCAATCACATACGGCGAGCTTAGAGGTGCCTGTAAGGCTTAGCGATAAGTTCACTATCTATCCTACATACCGTTATTATCAACAGACCGCAGCTGATTATTTTTTTCAAAAAGAGATTGCACAGTCAACTTTTGATTTCTACACTTCTGATTTTGACCTTTCTGAATACACCGCCAATCAATACGGGTTTGGGGTACAGTACAAAGATATTCTTACCAAGACGCGACTTTTCCTTTTTGGTTTAAAAACTATTGACCTAAGGTTCAATTATTACGATAGAAGTGATGGGCTGACGGCATCCATCTTGACCCTAGGTACCACGTTTATTGTGGATTAACGGGTAGATACCCTTCCCTTATCAGACTTTCTTGATTTGTAACAAATTTTGAAGAACCGTCTTTTAAAAGATAGATACTGTCCCCCACGCTTAAGATATCTTGGTAGTAGTGATCGGTAATTATGATGGTTTTTTCTTTTTTCAATTCGAGCAACCGTTCTTTTAGTTGTTCGATATAAACTGGTGCAATGAAAGAGAAAGGCTCATCCAACAAGATAATGTCGCAATCTTTGCTTAGAATGAGATAGGTTTCTACAAGACGCATTTCCCCACTTGAAAGTTCGGCAATAGGTATGTTTTTATAAATGGAGAAATTTTGAAAACGCGAAATGAATTCCTGCCAGTCGACTTGAAACAAATTAAAGGCCGTTACCAATTTAATCGTTTTCGGGAGTAATGCGTGTTGGGGCAAATAGGCAACGTTCCTAGCAGCAAACAAGGGTTTGGTTCTGTTTTTTCCATCAATTCTTATCGAGGCATATTTTGGCTTTAAACTTCCAAAAATAATGTTCAGTAATGAGGTTTTACCAGATCCATTGCGTCCAAGTAATGCCGTGATTTTTCCTTGCTCAGCTTTGAGGTAGATACCATGTAAGATTTGTTTTGAACCGAAGCTCAGTTCTATGTTATCTATTTCAAGAACCAATACAAAATGAGGTTTAAGCCTATTGTTAAAAGTAAATCATAGAGAAAAGCGACGTAAAATAGAACTTTCTTGGATAGCCCTAAGTTGTAATAAAAAATCAATCGTTGCTTTAGCCGTTGCTCCGTCCAAACAAAATACAAAAAGACCCAAAAAAGCAATTTAATGGGCAATACCAGTGATAGTGGTAGTTTTATGATGAAAAGGAAAAGCCCGAAGATTGTTGAAACCAATAGTAAGGCCCTACAAAAAAGGAAAGCAGCAAAATAGGTAGCGCGATACAGAAGGGCGGTCATAGCGAATTAAATGTACAAATTAATCGTAAATTCGCTTAATTATACGACGAATGAACTATGCTTGAAAAATTGAACATTGTTAAGCAACGCTTTGACGAAGTTGCCGATCTTATCATTCAACCAGATATTATTGCCGACCAGAAGCGTTACGTAAAGCTCAACAAAGAATATAAGGATCTAAAAAACCTTTGTGATAAGCGGGAGACCTATATTACCCTAACCAATAATTTAGCTGAGGCAGAAGAGATTATTGCAGATGGTAGTGATCCAGAAATGGTTGAAATGGCCAAAATGCAATATGACGAGGCCAAAGAGGCACTGCCAAAGTTGGAAGAAGAGATAAAACTCATGCTTATTCCCAAAGACCCGGAAGATTCCAAAGACGTGGTCATGGAAGTTCGGGCAGGTACGGGTGGTGATGAGGCCAGTATCTTTGCAGGGGATCTCTACCGCATGTATACCAAATATTGTGAATCAAAGGGATGGAAAACCAATATTATTGATTTAAGCGAAGGTACCAGTGGGGGGTATAAAGAAATCCATTTTGAGGTAACCGGTGAAGATGTTTATGGTACGCTCAAGTTTGAGGCTGGGGTTCATCGGGTACAGCGCGTGCCCCAGACAGAAACCCAGGGAAGGGTGCATACAAGCGCGGCGACGGTAATGGTAATTCCTGAAGCCGAAGAATTTGACGTCCAAATAGATCCCAAAGATGTTCGAATTGATTTTTTCTGCTCTTCCGGCCCAGGGGGCCAATCGGTGAATACCACTTATTCAGCCGTGCGTTTAACACACGTTCCGACAGGTTTGGTGGCACAATGTCAAGATCAAAAATCACAACACAAAAACAAGGAAAAAGCGTTTAAAGTGCTACGTTCACGTCTGTATGATCTAGAATTGGCAAAAAAACAAGAGGCAGACGCAGCCAAACGTAACTCACAGGTCAGTAGTGGTGACCGTTCCGCAAAAATCAGGACTTATAATTATCCGCAGGGTAGGGTCACCGACCACAGAATTGGTTTGACCCTTTATGATTTGCAGAATATTATCAATGGTGATGTTCAAAAAATAATCGATGAATTGATGTTGGTAGAGAATACCGAAAAGTTAAAGGAAGCTTCAGAGATTTTTTAATTAAGGTTTTGGGTTATAGGTTTTGGCACTTTTTATTTTTAAATAATGAGGAATTTTAGAGATTTAGAAATATGGAAGAGTGGAATTCTTTTAGTCAAAAAAGTTTATTTACTTGTAAATACATTTCCAAGTGCGGAGAAGTATGGTCTTTCTTCTCAAATGTCTCGTTCTGCAATTTCAATTCCATCCAATATTGCTGAGGGTTGCTCAAGGGAATCCCAAAAAGATTTTAGTCGGTTTCTTCAAATTGCATTAGGATCTTCATTTGAGTTGGAGACACAACTGCTTATTTCATTGGAAGTCGGATTTATTTCTCAATCTAAGTATTCAGAGATTATAGAGAGCCTAAATCAACTTCAAAAGAGCATCAACTCATTGAAAAAATACGCGGAAAAGCAAACCCTAAACCGATAACCTAACACCTCATAATGAAGATACAAGAATTAGTAGCCCAAATAAGAAGAAAAAAATCTTTTTTATGTGTCGGCTTGGATACGGATCTGGATAAGATTCCGAAACATCTTTTACAAGAGGAAGATCCCATCTTTAGTTTTAACAAAGCTATCATTGATGCCACACAAGAATTCTGTGTGGCCTACAAACCCAATATTGCATTTTATGAAGCATATGGTCTGAAAGGGTGGAAGTCGTTGGAAAAGACCATCGACTATCTTAACGAAAACTACCCGGAACAGTTTACTATTGCCGATGCCAAGAGAGGTGATATTGGAAATACCTCGACCCGATATGCGAAGGCATTTTTTGAAGCGTTGAATTTTGATTCGTTGACCATAGCACCCTATATGGGTAAAGACTCTGTAGAGCCTTTTTTAGCTTTTGAAGATAAACATACCATTCTTCTGGCCTTGACCTCAAATCAAGGGGCTTTCGATTTTCAAACCCAAAAAGTGAATGAAAACGAGTTGTACAAAGAAGTGCTGAAGGTATCAAAGACCTATGATCATTCTGAAAGGTTAATGTATGTGGTGGGGGCTACTAAAGCTGAATACTTAAAGGAGGTTCGCGAAATAGTGCCTAATAGCTTTTTATTGGTTCCAGGTGTGGGCGCCCAAGGGGGCAATTTACAAGATGTCTGCAAATACGGTATGACCAACGAAGTCGGTTTATTGATAAACTCCAGCAGAGGTATTATCTATGCGTCGACCGCACCTGATTTTGCTATCGCGGCAGGGGAAAAAGCAATGGCAATTCAAAATGAAATGCAATTGGAACTTAATAAAATAGGTTTTATTTAAATCAGGTTTTCCAAGGTTCTTTTGATACTTTGGGCCTTTGATTCAAAAAAATCGGCAAGACGGGAATCAATGTTACCCATATTGGAAGCTTTTTCTAAAAAATGTTGGTAGCGGTACTCTAAAACGGCTATGGCCTGATTTCCACTTGTGATTGGTTTGACCGAACCAACCCTACAATATTGATTTTCCATAACGAATAAGATTTGTTATACCAAAGATACGTTCCAAATCCGTTTTTAGACTATAGGTTTCAAGTGTATACACCTATAAATCAGGTAGTTTGTCTAATTTTAACTTCAAATTGGCAATTGTCACCTTATGTCGCTGTGTTTGTTAGTTAAAATTTAACGTATTTTAGCCCAAATTTTATTTTTGCTGCATTACACCAAATATCAACACAAAACTTCTAAAGAATGGGTAACCTTTGTACATGGTGCCGGAGGAAGTTCTACAATATGGTACAAGCAGTTAAGGGATTTTAAACAACATTTCAACATACTGCTTTTAGATTTAAGGGGGCACGGAAACTCAAAACCAAATCTGAAAGATGCTTTTAGTGATAAGTATACCTTTGATAGTATTACTGAGGATATCGTTAAGGTAATCGATCACGAAAAAATCGAGAAATCGCATTTTGTTGGTATTTCACTAGGTACCATACTTATTCGAAACCTTGCAGAGAACTACCCAGACCGAGTGGCCAGTATGGTCATGGGTGGTGCAATTATGAAATTGAATTTTCGTTCGCAGGTCTTGATGCGATTAGGGGTGATCTTCAAATCAATCGTACCCTATTTATGGCTGTACAAGTTCTTTGCATTTGTAATCATGCCTAATAAAAACCATAGGGAATCTCGTCTTCTATTTGTTCGTGAGGCCAAAAAATTGTACCAAAAAGAATTTATAAGGTGGTTTAAACTCACCTCAGAGATTAACCCACTGTTACGGTTCTTTAGAACGGTCGATATCAAAATACCCACGCTTTATGTCATGGGCGCCGAAGATTATCTTTTTTTACCGACAATTCAAAAGATTGTTAAAAGTCACCGCGTATCTGAACTATTTGTAGTAGAAAACTGCGGCCATGTGGTCAATGTAGAACAGCCTTTGGTCTTTAATGACAAGGTGATCGGCTATTTGTCAAAGTTGACAACTTAGTGGTACTTGCATGAACCTTCTGTGCCGGTCAATCATAACTTCCTTGATCATATGTAAAGACAGCCCTGGCCTTTGTATAGCTAATTCAAATATGTAATCTAAAAATGAGATAAATTTTTTAGATGATACCAGAGCTGTCATACATAGTTAAGCCTAGGTAATTAACGCATTATCACATTGATTTTAGGTAAGTCTTATCAACTTTTACCTAAGCCGATAAATAATTACTTGATGCTTGGTCGAATTAATCTTAATTGCTTAAACTCAATTTGTATTAAAGTAATATTCTAATGTCTTTAGCACATCTTTTTCGATATTGGGATTAATGCCATTTTTTTTCACGAATGTTTTTATAGCGGCTTGTCGAGGAGCGAAAAATGCATAAAATGGCTTCTTTTTTCTCGGTATCTCAATGAGGTAATCCGTAGATTTTAGTGGATTATTCAAGTAATAGGCATCTTCAAGTCGCGTGAATTTTGCCTCGACCTTTTTTTCATAACTACTTTTTGCCGGCTTTTCCGGCTCATATTTAATACGGTATCTTTTGTAAAGAATGTATTTCTCCGTATCAAATCTTTTTTCAAAGAAGGTAGTCTCAATTTTCTTATTTGGTTTAAGAAACTTGTGGATTTCAAATATTCGCTTAAGAGTATCACCAATGAATTCAATGACATAGGGTTGATTCTTAGAAAGAAAAAGAATGCTTCCATCATTATTTTTGAATTCAATACTATTGTCAACAACATCAAAACGAACCTCATGGACTCCTTTAAATCCTTTTATTTTGGCAGGTTTGAAGTCATCGAAGATATATTTTGAACCCGTTACGTCTTCATAATTTCTAGTATTGGTGTTTACATAAAATGACAGTTCATTCAGGGAACCCGATTGATTGGGTTGAATTTGCCCAAAACTTGCGATGCCAAGGAACAGTAAAAAATAAAAACCGACTTTTTTCATAAAATGGATTTGAGAAGTCAAAAAACCACTATTCAAAATAGTTGAATAGTGGTTTTCATTTGATTGATGAAGTATTTTAAAAACTACTCGGATTTTGTGTGATGTTTGGGTTATTCGTGATTTCATCTTCTACAATGGGGAAAATTACCTTATTTGCCCCCGGGGCAGAGTCGGCACCGCCATCTGGTCTAAGGTTTTGATTGTTTCTCAAAAGATCCATTCTACGATGACCTTCAAAGCAAAGTTCTTTTCTGCGTTCTAAAAGAATAGCATCTAATTCCACACTTGCTAAATTGGCTAAACCTGCACGATTTCGAAGTCTATTGATATCGTTTAATGGGGAACCGGTACATACGGTTTTCGATGACCTTTATCGTCCTAAAAATAACTATATGGAGGCAGCTCTGAAGATGTTGATAGCTAATTCAAATAAAACAATCTAAAAATGAAACCGATGTGTCTTTTTAGAAGTATATCAGAGCCGCCTTATATAGTTAGGTTGGTGGTAAATTAACGGTATGCGTTTCATGTTTCCGGTAAACCCTAACAACTCTTACCTTGACCGAATAAAACTTATGGTTATTTTACTAATGCAATCTAATCTGGGGTTGGTTTCGGAATCCAGGATATTGTCCAAACAATTTTAGAGGTGGCATTTATGGGATAAGGTTTATTCTGTAGTAAGTTCTGGCAATGAGATCGATGAAGGTATCATGGTGTATGTCAAGATGCAGAATTTAGAACGTGAATATGGTGATTTACGGAGAAAATAATCTTTATTTAGTTGGTCTACAGTCGATATTAAGTCTTTCTCCTTTTAGGTGATAGTCGTTCAATCCATATTTAAGGTCTTGCAACGCTTTGAAATCCAGCGAGACCTTTGCATAGAGGCTTAAAAAGTGCTACGCTATCCAAATTATGTGGAATTTCTTCTTTTTCAAGAATTCTATCAGATGTCGAACTTTCTACATATTTTGAATTTTTCAAAAATCCCCTAGGATTGACTATCATTCTTTTTAGGAGACCAAAAAAACCCTTGCTTGTAAAATACAGCAAGGGTTCCAATAATTTAGTCTATAATACTATCCTATCTTAGGATAGTATAAAATGAGTTAATACCCTGGATTCTGCATAAAATTTGGGTTGTTGTTGATTTCTGCTATTGGGAACGGGATTTGGAACCTAAAATCGCCAGATGGTAAAGTAGACACACTGGCGGGTGTTCCGGTACCATCAGACAGATCGCCGAAATTGGATCGTTGTACGGATTCCCCTCTTCGCTTAATATCAAAAAATCTGTGCGATTCGAAAGCCAGTTCTACCCTTCTTTCAAATTGGATAGCTGTTTCCAATGCTGCCCCTACCTCGCCATCTGGTGCATTGGCACTATAACGCACCGCACGCAACTGGTTCAATGTAGCCAAAGCTGCGGCTTCGTTGTTCAGTTCAAATTGGGCCTCGGCCCTATTCAAGAATACCTCGGCTGTTCTAAAGAGTTTAACATCTACCACACCGTTCCTGTCAATCCCCACTTTGTTGATGGCATTGTGCATCTCGTCATTATTGGTACCAATAATCGATAAGACTCCCTTTCTAACATCATCATCTGAAATGGCACTGAAAAACTCAAAGTCCAGAGCATATTCCGAAATTACGTTCCCACTGGCCGTTTGGCTCCAAAGGACGCCAACAGTAACATTGTCCAGTGCTGGGTCTTGATCTGCCAGCATAATTACCCCATCGGTACTGTCGTCAGTGAACACAGCGGGGTAGCTATCAATGGAAGCCAGAGAACTTGTCACTAAGTTTCCTGCATCGATGGAATTCTGCCATTGACCCATATATAGATATACCCTTGATAAAAAAGCGTTTACAGCATTTCTATTGAACCTTCCCGAACCATTATCCTCCGCGATAAGATCGCGCGCTTCCAACAAGTCTGCTATGATATCGTCATAATTCTCACCAACGGTATCTCTGGCAGGTGTAGCGAAGGGGTCACCAGTATCTCCATCTTCGAATTTTATATAAGGCACCCCTAGAGTTCCGTTGGCTCCTGGGTCTTGGGTAGGTATTTGGGCATAGAGCCGGGCCATATCAAAATGTGCAAATGCACGCATGGCCAATGCTTGTCCTAAAATATCGTCCCTATCCGCCCCTGCTTGTAGATTATCTATCCTTTCTATAATAATATTGGCCAGGTTAATAATCTCATAAGCTTCATTAAATGGGCCTATATTGTTCAAAGCGGTATAGTTGAACTCAAAATTGTTCCTATTGGATTGCCGTCCGGACTGGACCAAGATTACATTATCTGATAGGATATCCGGTAGTCCTGACAAAGAAACGGAACCGTAATAGGTATCACCGATACCTGCAACATCGTCATCGGTCAAAAGCTGGGCGTACATTCCATCAAGACCGAGCCTGAAATCTGCAACTGTATTAAAAAAATTATCAGTGGTCAAGGAGTTTTCAGGGGATTGATCCAGTTCATCCTCACAAGATACCATAGCAGCCATGGCAAGGATCGTTATTAAAAATAAATTATTAAGCTTTTTCATTTTACTTTTAGATTTAGATATGATTAAAAGTTGACCTCAATTCCAAAACTATAGGTCTGTACGTTGGGGTAGTTGAACAGGTTCTGTGATCCAGAGGTTTGAAAACCACCCTGTTCTGTTGAACCACTTCCAATTTCAGGATCTCCATCAAAATTGGGCCTAAAAGTCCAAAGGTTCTGTCCTTGTAAGAATACCCTAAGCCCTTGAATTGGAAGTTTGTCCACAAATTTTCCTGGCAAGGAATATCCTAAGGTCAGGTTCCTAAGGCGTATAAAATCCCCCTTTTGAAGAAATCTATCCGAAATCTGATTTGCTTCGTTTCTAAAAAGTGGACTAGGCAAAACATTAGTATCCCCGGGATTTCTCCAAAAATTCAAGGCATCGGTCCGTTGTTGTTGGTTCACACCATTACCATCTTGAAGAAGGGCTTGTGCAGCACTGTTGTAGATATAGTTGCCAAATCTAAAACTAAAATTAGTGCCCAAGCTAAATCCCTTATAGCTAAAATTGGAAAAGAACCCTCCTTCTATATTGGCGTTTGGAGACTTTCCAGAAAGTACTACGGCATCACTTGCACGGAAGGTTTCTGTAATATTTCCATCTGCATCTAAATATTGAGGAGCTCCGGTTTGGCTATTGACTCCCGCGTACCTTACCAAGTTATAGGTATTTACTTCTTCCCCTTCTCTTAGGGCTAATCTGTTGGTTCCCCCAGTTCCCCTGAATTGATCGATACCGTTAACCAATTCGATTACTTCATTATCAATGAACAAAACATTTCCACCCAAAGTCCATCGCACGTTTTGGTTTTGTATAGCATCAACGCTCAATTCAAATTCAAGACCGTTATTTCGTATTTCCCCGATATTCGCTGTTACCTGATTGTTCTCGTCCCCAACGGTGCCGGAAAGGTTGAATGGGGATAACAGGTCGTTAGAAGTTCTTTGAAAGTAGTCAACTACCCCACGAACACGATTTTTCCAAAAAGCATATTCCAATCCGATGTCCAATACTTCTTGAGCCTCCCATTTGATTTCTGGATTCGCAGCTCCGGCTGGAGATACGTTTGACCTTCCATTTCCAGCCCCAAAATCCAATAACTCTAAAAAGGTAAAACTGTTGAAACTGTTAGCTACAATGCCCCCAAAATTTTGGTTTCCAGAAGTACCATAAGAAGCTCTGAGTTTTAAGGCATCAAAAAAACTATCTTTCAAGAATCCTTCGTTATGGATGTTCCATGCGACCGCACCACTACCAAAATATCCAAACCTATTGCTCGGTCCAAATCTTGAAGACCCGTCACGTCTTACGGAAGCCGAAAAGATATAGCGGTCGTCATAGTTGTAATCTGCAAAAAGCCCTTGTGAAAAGAGGGTGTTCCTCACCCTATCGGAACTAACGTCCGTGGGCAGGGAGGTAATCGATATGACATCTAGTTGATCTGTAGGGAACCCTTCTCCGGTCAGGGAAAACAAATCAAGTACGTTTTCATTGTACTCAAAAAGCAAACTCGCGTTGACCTTGCTCTTCCCAAAAGATTTATCAAAGGAAAAGACATTTGAGATGTTGTATTCAAAGTCATTACTGCCATTTCTAGTAGATTGTCCCGGAGCTCCTGGTGTTCTAATAAAAGCGTCCAATCTAGAAAAAGGACGGATTATTACCTGTCTGTTGAATCTATCGTTACTAATACCTATTTGAAATTTATTGGAAAAGTTTTCTGAAAACTTAATATCAGCATATCCTGTAGCAATAGACTGTAGATTTGTCCTTAAATCCAAGTTGTTGATAATGGCCTCAGCAACGTTGAATGCTAGAGGAAAACTTTGGCTAAATATCCGCTCTCCTTCTTCATCTAGAAGAAAGTCCCCGTTATCGTCCAAAACAAAGATCGTATTATAAGGATTGTATTGGAAAGGGGCAACAAATGGATTCTGTACGTTGTTCCTGCCCTCCCTTAAGCGTTGTTCTGAAGATCTTGCAAAATTGGCGTTAACCCCAATGGTTAACCAGTCCTTGGCTTGATATGTGGTGTTCAACCTTGCCGTATAACGTCTAAAAGGTTGCGCCCTTTGTACAATACCGGTATCCTCGCTATATCCGGCTGAGAAGAAATAGCTCAATTTCTCTGTTCCGCCTGATACGGAAAGATTTGTTGTTTGTATAAAACCTTTTCTTAGTAGTTCTTCTTCATGGTCTACTGCATTGTCAATTAGGAATTGCCGTTCTTCCGCAGTTGCTGTGGCTCCTGGTAAAGTTAATGCGGGAGCCACCCCCAACTCTGCCAGTTGTCTTTCATACTCCAATTTTCCTTCGATATCGAAAATATCGAAGTTGTCTTGGATGCGTTGCGTAAAACCTACGGTTTGTGTAAGCGTGACCTGTGCATCCCCTTTTCTACCTTGTTTGGTCGTAATCAACACTACACCGTTGGCCGCCCTTGAACCATACCTGGAAGCAGTGGCAGCGTCCTTGAGTATTGATACGTTTTGGATATCATTTGGATTGATTTGGTTTACGTTTGTAGGGTCTACTGGAACGCCATCAACAACATACAATGGGGTAGAATTTTGATTAAAAGTACCTACACCACGTACCCGTACAAAACCTGTATTCCCAGGTCTTCCATTAGTAGCGGTTACTTGTACACCGGCTGCCTGTCCTTGCAATATATTGTCGATACTAGTGGTAGCTACAAAGGATGCAATATCCTCCGCTTGCACAGTAGATACCGCAGATGTCAGTTCGTCCCTTGTTTTTGTGCCATAACCAATGACCACAACTTCTTCAAGGGCCTGCGCATCCTGTTCCATGGTAATGTTTAAAGTATTTGATGTACCAACAGCTATTTCAACTGTTTTTTGACCCAAATAAGAAAATACCAGGATATCACCAGAATTTGCTTCAATAACATAGTTGCCATCAAAATCTGATTGTGTTCCTGTAATTGTTCCCTTGACCAGAATATTAACCCCTGGTAATGGAACACCTTCAAAATCGGTTACAATACCCGATACCGTGTTCTGTTGTGCTGCTGCGGAAAAAAATCCAATCAAAAAAAGCATGCACAACCAATGTGTTCTGTTTTTCATACTTAACTATTGTTTTGAGAAAAATGTAGTGGCAGCCCTGAATTTTTGCTGACTAATTCAAATAATACGCTTGAGGAAAATGAGACCGAAAACCCAGTCTTTCATTTAAAGTGTATGTACAACAGGGCTGCTTACATTTTTAGTTATTAACTCAAATTAACAGTGTGCATGGGCCTTTTCAGGTAATTCCTATAAACGTTTACCTACCCGAAGAATCTTTACCAATAATTTACGCCCGAAGTGGTGGCATAAGTTTTAGAAACTGGCTTGGGGTCAATTGTGTGTCTTTCTTGAAGGCCTTATTGAAGGTAACTTTATTATTGTAACCAACTTCATAGGCAATATCGATGATGTTCAAATTTCTTTGTTGGTCATCGCATAATATTTCTTTTGCCTCTTGAATACGATATTTATTGACCAACTCGTGAAAACTTAAATTGAAATGTTCATTGATGATTTGCGAAGTATTATGCCTGGTGGTATTGAGCCTTTCGGCAACCATTTCAAGATTGATGGTGTTCTCTTTATATATCTTATCAACCTCGAATAAATGTTCAAGGTTGTTCTTGAGTTCTAGGGAGAGACTGAAGGTGAGTCCTGATTTTTCATATTTAGGAAACAATTGATTCGTATAGCGAAGAACGCCATTGAAAACAATAGGCTGAATATTGGCTGAATATCCTAAATACAGCACCATTAAGGCCATACTCAAAACCTGAAAATGATAGAGGACCCCTGAGGCTATGGTATTACTGATCAATATGCCGTAAGCACCATACGAACATACGTAAAGCATATGTATGGCATATAGGTTTCGCTGCCAAACATTATTGCCATTCTGCGCAGCGACTTTTTTTGAGTTTATGAAATACAATTTTCGTATAAAATAGCCATAGACTATCAACGAGGTGAGTTTCAATAATACAAGGAGTACCAGAAGTTCAGAATCGGAAGGATTGAGACCTTGTCTGACCCTTTGCAACATCAGACTTAGTTTTTCGGTATGTGATAGTGTATATATGGGAATGATGTAAACCAAGAAAACAAGGGTAGGGATCAAATGGAGCAAATCGGCGTACCCAAACTTCTTATTCAATACTACTTTTCGAAAATAGAGGTATAGTAGTGGCCCATACAAAAAAGAAAACCCGGTGGACATTAAATAAGAATGCGGATATTCATATTGATAATTGGAAACGGCAATACTGATGTGAAAAATAAAAACGGAATGGATGAAAATAAAAGCACTGATCAAGAGTCTTGCGGATACTTCGATTTTCTTGTTAAAGTTGATTAAAATGGCCGTGTAGAAACCGATTGCCGCAATAAATAGGTAAACAAAGGACCAAATATTATGCTTTGGGATATATTTTTCATCAAGGGACTTGAATTCTGAAGTTGACCTTATTTTATCAAAACCTTCATGATTGATAAAATCAACATCGAAATCAGTGATGAGAAGTTGTTCTAAATACGCTGTGGATTTTTTTGAATTTCCTAAGCCCGCTTCGCAAAGCGCCAATTTTTTTAGGTATTTCCCCTTGTTTTTTACATCGAAATCAACCCCTTTTTGATATAACGGAATTGCTTTTTGGTATTGTTGTAGGTTATAATGGTAATCGGCCAATTTTATGGAGTCCTTTAAAAAAACTTGATGATACCCAACATCTTTAACGACTGTAGGCAAAGGAATCCCCATACCAAATGTAACATTTGATACCCAGAGGAACAGCAGAAAAAAGGAGGTTTTCAGGGGCCCCATTTGATGATTGATGAATTAGCACTCCCTACAAGTTATAAAATTTTAACAAACAAAGCCCTCAAAAATCAACTGAAAATGTAAGTCCCGATAAGATTTTACCTTTATAAAATGCTAAATGGCACCAGTTATATGTTTCATTTTTAAATAAAAAAAAACCGATGCGAACATCGGTTTCCTAAACTAACTAACTCAAAAAAATGCTAACTCAAATAACTCGTACAAAATTCAATCAATACCTCAAAAGTGAGGTTAATTAAACTTTAGCAATTTGTTATAATTGCCTTATTCTGTTAAAGTTATAACGGGGGATAAAAACCTTTATTGTAATGTGGCCATATTAAATAAAAGTTAATCACGATCCTGTAGGGCAAACACGCGTTTGAGTAATGCTGTCGTTCTAGATGATGTTTTTGTTCGTATTTCCTTCTCTTCGATTGCAATCATGGTATATACACCCTTAAGGGATTCCGTAGTCACATAATCTGTTAAATCGGGATTTACGTTGGTCGTAAGTGGTAAGTTGTTGTATTTGGTGATAAGGTTTGACCAAATTTGATCAGCACCTACTTTTTTAAACGATTTATCGATTATGGGATTGAACTTTGTGTATAGTGCGTTTTCGGTCTGTTGTTTCAGAAAAGAAGTAGCTGCATCGTCATTGCCCAGTAAAATGTTTTTGGCATCATTGAAGGTAATGTTCTTTACGGCATCAACAAAAATTGGTGTGGCCTCACCTACGGCATCTTCAGCTGCACGATTTAAAACCTTTAGTCCTTCATCAGCGAGCTTTCCAAGCCCGATACTACGCAATGTCTTGTCTACCTTTTTCAGTTCATCGGGTAATAAGATCTTGACTAGTTCGTTTTTGAAAAAACCATTTTCACCACTTAGTTTGGTGACCTGTTTTTCAATGCCAAAATTTAAAGCCTGTTTTAGGCCATTTGCAATTTCATCGTTACCTAAGGTCCCACTTTGTGGTAGCTGATTGACCACTTGTTGTAATTCATTACAACTTGAAATGAGTTGAAGGGTGACCAGGCATATTATTATTTTTTTCATTTTTTTGATTTAGGGATTAGACTAGGGCGTTATGTGACGACCACTACTTGATTATGTAAAAATAACGGTCTTATTGTTATAAACCATGGTCTTTCACGCTACATGCAGTCGTACCGCATTTGAAAGTACTATTTTTTCTAGGTCGCGCCCTTTGGCAATAAAGTCTTTAATACTATGGGCATGGGAAACAGGTGTTACGTCTTGGGCTATTATCGGCCCGGCATCAAGCTCTTCGGTAACATAATGGCTTGTGGCACCAATAATCTTTACCCCTCGTTTAAAAGCGGCATGATAGGGTTTTGCGCCTGCAAATGCCGGTAGAAAAGAGTGGTGTATATTGATGATCTTGTTTGTATATGCCTTGATCAATGGGGTGTTGATAATTTGCATATACCTTGCAAGTACGATAAAATCGACATGATGTGCTTTTAATAACCTAATTTGGGTTTGTTCCGCTTCGGTTTTGATGGCTTTGGAAACAGGAACGTGATGGAACGGTATCTTGAATTGCTGGGCTACACGTGATAAATCATTATGATTACTTAAGATGAACGGAATCTCAACCTGTAATTCCCCTGAATTATAGCGTCCTAAAAGGTCATAAAGGCAATGATCGTATTTTGAAACAAAAATGGCCATTTTGGGTTTGTTGCCATGCTCATAAAAACGCCACTGCATTTGAAATGGCATGACCAGGTCAGACTCAAAATCAGTACGCAACTCCGATAGCTTAGGGGCGTTTTGAAACTCACTTTCGAGCCTCATAAAGAATATACCTGTTTCTTTATCGACGTGCTGATCTAAGTACACGATATTTCCACCTTTTACGTAGAGAAAGTTGGTGACTGCGTTAATGATACCCTTTTGATCGGGACAATAAATTAAGATAGTTAGTTTCACAAGAAGTCTTTAGAATAGTAAAATTATACTATTCTAAAAAAGCAAACCTTTAAGTGATATTTTTTTGTAAAATTATGATTAAAAGTTAGTTTTTTTTACATTTTTCGTAAATTGCAATACAATTTTTGACCTATTTTGAATGATGGAGCAAGTAAGGCCCTACGTACCTAAAAACAAGATTCGCATCGTAACCGCAGCATCGCTTTTTGATGGCCATGATGCAGCAATAAATATCATGCGAAGAATTATACAATCAACTGGGGTTGAAGTAATTCATTTAGGCCATGATAGAAGTGTTGCCGAGGTGGTGGATTGTGCCATACAAGAAGACGCCAATGCCATTGCCATGACCTCATATCAGGGAGGTCATAATGAATACTTCAAATATATGTTTGATTTGCTCCAAGAAAGGAATGCAGGGCATATTAAGATTTTCGGTGGTGGCGGCGGTGTAATCCTTCCGAAGGAAATCAAAGCATTGATGGATTACGGTATCACTCGAATCTATTCGCCGGATGATGGCAGGGAAATGGGATTACAGGGCATGATCAATGATTTGGTCAAAACCTGCGATAACCATGTTCCTAAACTTGAGATTGAACAAAATAGTACTATCGAAGGTTTACTGGCCACCAAAGATGTGAATACTATTGCGCGATTGATTTCATTAGCTGAAAATAGGCATGGGGAGTTCGAAAAGCACTTCTCGAAAATTACGGTAAATGAAAAAATTCCCGTTCTGGGTATTACCGGTACCGGTGGAGCCGGAAAGTCAAGTTTGGTCGATGAGTTGATCCGCAGGTTTTTACTGGATTTTGAGGATAAGGATATAGGTATCATTTCAGTTGACCCTTCAAAACGTAAAACTGGCGGAGCGCTTTTGGGGGATCGTATCAGAATGAATGCGATAAAGAACAACCGTGTTTATATGCGGTCTTTGGCCACCAGACAATCAAATTTAGCTTTGTCAAAATATGTTAGTGAGGCGGTGCAAATATTGAAAGCGGCGCAATTTGATTTGATAATACTGGAGACTTCTGGTATTGGGCAATCAGATACTGAAATTCTCGAACATAGCGATGTGTCCTTATATGTGATGACACCAGAGTTTGGGGCGGCAACGCAACTTGAGAAAATTGACATGCTTGATTTTGCCGATATCGTAGCCATTAATAAGTTTGACAAACGTGGTGCTTTAGATGCCCTTAGGGATGTTAAAAAGCAGTATGTGCGCAATCATAACCTGTGGGACGTCGCTCAAGAAAGCCTTCCCATTTTTGGTACCATCGCCTCTCAGTTCAATGATCCCGGTATGAACCGCTTGTATAAAAAAGTGATGGATACCTTGTGTGACAAAGCAGATGCAAGTTTGGTATCCCATCTTGCGATAGGCGATGAAAATTCTGAAAAGACTTTTGTGATACCTCCCGCACGTACAAGATACCTTTCTGAAATTTCGGAAACCAATAGGGCCTATGATGATAGTGTGGTCAAACAGACCCATATTGCCCAAAAACTTTACGGCATCTTTACTACAATTTGCTCGGTCATTAATAAAAACCATACAGCGAATGATTACGGATATCTAAAGAGGTCCGGTTTGGATGAAGAACGCATTTTTAAAGATGGCGAGGCCTTGAACAAAGACCTACTTTCTTTACTTATTAAGGAATTTGACAAGGTCAAAATGGATTTGAACCCGCATAACTGGGAGATGATCTTTAACTGGAATAGCCTTGTAAAACGTTATAACGAACCAATCTATTCCTTTAAGGTAAGGGAAAAGGAAATTCAGATTGAAACACATAGTAAATCGCTTTCCCATTCTGATATTCCCAAAGTGGCTTTGCCGAAATTCAAAGCTTGGGGGGATCTGTTGCAATGGATGCTGCAAGAGAATGTTCCAGGCGAATTTCCATACACCGCGGGTATCTATCCTTTTAAAAGAACGGGTGAGGATCCCACTAGGATGTTCGCGGGAGAAGGCGGGCCAGAACGTACCAATCGTAGATTCCATTATGTAAGTCTAGGGATGCCGGCCAAACGCTTGTCTACCGCTTTTGATTCTGTTACCTTATACGGTAACGACCCCGATTATCGCCCGGATATTTACGGTAAGATTGGAAATGCAGGGGTTTCCATTTGTTGTTTAGACGATGCCAAAAAACTATACTCCGGGTTTGATTTGAGTGATTCCATGACCTCGGTGAGTATGACCATAAATGGTCCTGCACCGATGTTGCTTGCTTTTTTTATGAATGCCGCGATTGATCAAAACTGCGAAAAATACATACTTGAAAATGGATTACAAAAAGAGATAACCCAAAAAATTACGGCGCTATACAAAGACAAGGGGGTCGACAGGCCTCAATATGCTGGGGAGTTGCCAGAAGGAAATAACGGTCTGGGGCTGCTATTATTGGGGGTAACGGGTGATGAGGTACTTCCATTAGAGGTCTATAATGATATTAAAAGAAGAACGCTACATCAAGTGAGGGGTACGGTACAGGCTGATATCCTAAAAGAAGACCAAGCCCAGAACACCTGCATTTTTTCTACGGAGTTTGCTTTACGCCTTATGGGTGATGTGCAGGCCTATTTTATCGATCATAACATTCGTAACTTTTATTCGGTATCCATTTCTGGGTACCATATCGCTGAAGCTGGGGCCAACCCAATATCCCAATTGGCCTTTACCCTATCCAATGGTTTTACGTATGTGGAGTATTACCTAAGCCGTGGGATGGATATTGACAAGTTCGGTCCTAATCTATCGTTCTTCTTTTCAAATGGCATAGACCCCGAGTATGCGGTTATTGGGCGAGTTGCCAGACGAATCTGGGCCAAGGCAATGCGTGAAAAGTACGGGGCTGGCCCACGTGCCCAGATGTTAAAGTACCATATTCAAACCTCAGGTCGTAGTCTACATGCCCAAGAAATAGATTTTAATGATATTCGTACGACGTTGCAGGCCCTTTACGCAATTTATGATAATTGCAATTCGCTGCATACGAATGCCTATGATGAAGCCATCACAACACCAACGGAAGAGTCAGTGCGCCGGGCAATGGCCATTCAATTGATTATCAACAAAGAACTCGGACTGGCCAAAAATGAGAACCCACTTCAAGGTTCGTTCATTATTGAAGAACTTACCAATCTAGTTGAAGAGGCCGTGCTTTTAGAGTTTGACAGAATTACGGAACGTGGGGGAGTACTCGGTGCTATGGAGACCATGTACCAACGTTCAAAAATACAAGAAGAAAGTTTGCATTATGAAACCTTAAAGCACACCGGCGAATTTCCTATTATCGGGGTGAACACTTTTTTAAGCTCAAAAGGGTCCCCCACCATTTTACCTGCTGAGGTTATAAGGGCAACTAAAACGGAGAAGGAAAATCAAATCACTACACTTAAAAATTTACAACAGGGCAATCAGGGCAAGTCCAAAAAACTTCTGGCCGAATTGCAAGAAACAGCAATCGCCAACCAAAATATCTTCGAAAAACTTATGGAAGTGGCCAAATATTGCTCGTTGGGCGAGATTACCAATGCCCTATTCGCAGTTGGTGGCCAGTATCGACGAAATATGTAATGATACTAATACTTTGATAAGGCTTAGGTTGATATAAAAGGTGGCCTAAAAAACATACTTGCGGACATCAATCATCACTGATAATAAGTGACTTTCTCCACTGTTTGAAAGATTTTCTGAACACCTTTATTTCCCTTCTGAGAAGGTTGATGTATTCTTTTTCCTTTACGCCATCTTTTTCTAAGCCATTGCAGTACGAAAGAATATTACGGGTCATAACATTGACAAAAGTAAGATTCTTGTTCCGTAAGGTTTTAGATGAGGATTTCGTTGCTTGTTCGACGGTAACCGCAATCAATGAGGCATCTATCAACAGCGCATATGCGATGTCATTTCGAAGCCCCAATTTCTGATCATAAGAAAAAAAATTGCCGTCATATGAAAAGTAATTCGCAATAGCGTTACTAAGGTCTTTAAGGGCTAAAGACTTTTGATAAACCAATTGTGCACTTGTATTACTACTCCTCATTTTTCTTTAAAATGTACCATAAAGATACATCGTATAAGGATTATTTAACTTATTGATAACAAGTTAAAATCCTATATGTATTTATATTTAAAATATTTTACGAAGTTTTACTATGGATATTAAAGTAGACGAGCTAAATAAGAAGATTTTAAAGTGTCTTCAAAAGAACGCAAGGGCTACTTTTGCCGAAATAGGGCGTGAAGTTGGCCTCACCTCACCCGCAGTAGCTGAACGGGTAAAAAAAATGGAAGACTTGGGGATAATCGATGGGTATAAGACCATCATCTCACATGTGCATTTGGGTCGTCAACTCAGGGCCGTAATTACTTTAAGGGCTTTTGCCGGTAAGCTAAAACCGTTTCTTGATGTGGTGAAGACCTTTGAAGAGGTGCTAAATTGTTATCGCATCACCGGAAATGAAAATATAATCATGGAAGTGGTTCTTAAAGACCAGTTTCACCTTGAAAAGTTTATTGACAAATTGATTACATACGGTGAAACAAGAACGCATATTGTGTTGTCTGATGTAATTTCAAATGCTTTCACCATCAAGTGACCAAAATATTTATTTTGTGAAAGGTTTGGCTAGATTTTTGATATCTTCAGGAATATGAAAAAGAAATACCTGGTATTGTTTTTACTCGCAATGAGCATGCAATTCAGCCATTCACAAGAATTGCGATTGCAAAAAGGACAGCTTATTGACTCCATCATTAGTAATGACTCCTTGAAGGAGAGTTTTGCACTTTATTTGCCAAAAAAGTTCGACCTCAAACGAAAATGGCCTTTGATAGTTGTTTTTGAAATGGGTGGTAGGGCAAAACAGGCCTTAAGCGTTTTTAAGGATGCAGCTGAAAAGAAGGGCTTTATTTTAGCCGCTCCAAATTCAATTCACGACTCTATTTCCCTAGCTAAAAATATGGCGATCTCGCAACGTGCCATCGAAAAACTCATTACTCTTTTGCCGATTCATAAGGGCAGGACCTATACTGCCGGTTTTGAAAACGGTGGCCGGTTCGCAAACTTGGTTCCCGTGTTTATCAAAGAGATTGAAGGAACTGTTTCTGTCGGGGCCGCGGTAGCAAATCTAGAACTCTTGGCGCCAAAAAACCAATTTTATTTTATAGGTATCGTTGGTGTGAACGATTTCAATTATACTACCCTTTTAGAGGATAAAAAAGCGCTGAACAAGTTAAAATTCAAGAATACCATTCTCGTATATGAGGGAGTTGGCAAATACCCTGCGAGTGGTTATTTGGAAGAAGCCCTAGACTTATTCAATTTAAGTGCAATGACCAAAGGGAATCTCGCCAAAGACTCAGTTTTGATCCAAAAGCTTTTTCAAGAAAAACTAAGTGATATAAGACTGCTGCAACAAGAGAAAAAACTTTTATTGGCGCACCACGCCATGACCGAAACCCTCTCTGCATTTAGGACCTATGTAGATGTTGACTCATTGAGAACAGCGCAGCGTAACCTTAAAAAGGATAAATTATACCGCAGTTTAAAACGAAATGAAAGTGCTGCTTTTTTCAAGGAAAGTTTAAAAAGGGAAGATTTCAATTACTTTCTTCAAGAAGATGTTTTAACCTACAACTACAAAAACCTTGGTTGGTGGAATTATCAAATGACACAACTCAATGGTTTCATTTTTGGGGATAGTAAGGTGGAACAAGAGATGGGAACGCGTCTAAAAGCCTATCTCAATGCATTAATAGAAGATAATATCGTCTTACTCAAACTTGAGGAGACCGTAGATGAGGCGGCATTGATTTTTTTATATATGTTGAAAACGATTACACAACCGGATATTTATGATAATTATCTGGAAGTTATCTCAATAAGTGCTAAAAACGATGATTACGGAACGGCGCTCTTTTATCTGGAAGAAGTATTGAAAAAGGGTTTTAAGGATACGGAAAAGCTATATTCGATAGAACATACCACACTTTTTAGAATAACACCCGAGTTCAATGAAATAGTAGAAAAATACCTTAAAGGTGCGCGCTACGAAATCAAGGACGAATAAAGTGCGGAATTGCTTCCAATTGCCAATCAATGACCAGTCCGCCAGCTAAGGATCGTGCAATTTGTTTGCCATACAAGTGTTCGCATAAATACAATGCCGCTTCAAAACTCTTTGCGCCTCCGGCAGAGGTAATGTACTTGCCATCATGCACAAAAAGCACGTCTTTTTTTACTTCCAAATCAGGGAACATATTCTCATAGGTTTTAATGTCGCTGGGAAATGTCGTAGAAGCAACACTATCTAACAGACCAGCCTTGGCAAGCACAAATGCCCCATCGCAATGTGAGGTCATGAATAGGGCCCGTTGGTCTACTTTTTTAACGAAATCAAGCATAACCGTATCTTTCAAATCGGTATCTAAATGATGTTCGGCACTCGGTATCACAAGAATATCTATTTTCGGAAGTTGGTCTTTCGTATAATCAAAATCAGGTAAAATTCGAACCCCCTCGAAAGAGGTAATGGGATCAAGGGTGTTCGCAACCGTAAAGGTATTCATCGCTTTAATCCCTTTTCTAAACTGGGTGTGCTGAAAAATATCAAATGGGGCCGTAAATTCAGTGTTGTATACACCGTTCATTATTAGAAAAGCGACATTATAGCGTCCAGGTTCGATTTTAGGCACTGTGCGTTGTTGCTTATCAATTTTATCCATGGGTTTTTTAGATGCCTCATGATTGCAAGAGGTCAATAAGATTACGGTAAATACAATAAGGTGAAATTGTTTCATGCAGACGGATAGGTTTGACGTGCAAAGTACGACACGTGTTCAAAGAATAAAACAGTTTCGTTGTATTTTTGGCCCATGCGACAGATTTTGTTTTTATTGGTTTTGGTATTGATTTCGTGTGAAGGTGGAAAAAAATACCATAAGAAATCGGTTTTGAAACCCGCTTCAGAGGCAGTGCGGTCCATTATAGCATTTCAAAATAAGTTAAACGAAGAATATAAAGACCCTGAGACCTCACCCTTGCCCGACAGGTATCGAAAGAATTTTGAGGGGTTGGATTTTTTTAAACCCAATGAGGCCTATATCGTCAAAGCACGATTTGAGCGCACTGCTGATGCAAAACCCTTTTTACTGCCAAATACTGGGGGTGACAATACTACGGAAGTCGTTTACGGTATTGCACATTTTGAATTGAACGGAAAACAGCATCGATTGGAAATCTACCAAAGTCCTGAATTGATCAAACAGGAAAAGTACCGTGATTATCTGTTTTTACCCTTTTTAGATGAAACCAATGGCGAAGAGACTTATGGCGGTGGTAGGTATATTGACTTGAGCATACCAAATTCAGATACCTTGATCATTGATTTCAACAAGGCCTATAATCCGTATTGTGTTTACAATAAAAAGTACTCCTGCCCCCTGGTTCCGAGGCAAAATTATTTGAATACCAAGGTTTTGGCAGGAGTACGGGATTTTATAAAAAAATAATCCCTTGGTACAATACCAAGGGATCAGTGCTATCGATTATCAGGTGCTATTAATTGAATGTGTAGATTGCCGCAACTAAGAAAGACGAAAGGTTGTTGGTAGCGAGACCATCGCTATCTAAAAAAGGTTCATTGTCATTTCCGAAGCTATCCAAACGGATTTCAGGTTTGATAATCAAATTATCTTTGGTGAAACTACCAGTAAGGGTTAACCCGAGTACTGGCACATCATCAAAATCATCTTGGGTAAAAGCAAAATACTCTCCTCTCAAGCCAATGGAAAAACTTTCAGATGTAGCGTATTGAGGGTAAAGGGCAGCCCCATAAAATCCTGTCGTTGTGGTTCCCCCACCTTCAATTTCTGTATTGGAATTAGTATTGTAGGCAGCATTGATACCGAGAAAAAAGTCTTCCGTGACATCAAATCCCCCAGTATAGTCGATTTCGAACCCTAAACCACCATTACTACCACT
The DNA here is from genome assembly GCF_036985505.1 of Croceitalea sp. MTPC5. Taxonomy (NCBI): domain Bacteria; kingdom Pseudomonadati; phylum Bacteroidota; class Flavobacteriia; order Flavobacteriales; family Flavobacteriaceae; genus Croceitalea; species Croceitalea sp. MTPC5. The sequence continues at coordinate 179,334 of NZ_BTGQ01000004.1, read as the reverse complement.
ATCGTAGTAAAGGTTAAGGTATTGACCATATGCACCCAACTGACCGCCTAATGCATACTCACCAGTGCCACTTATATCGTTGGTATCCCAAGGATTGGTTACAGCTAACATCAAACTTACATCATCTGATAATTCAAAATCAGCTTTAACTCCTAAATGGGAAAAAGGTCCGTTAGAGAACAGGTAAGAAACACTGTAATTAAAATTTGCGGCTGGGGCAATTACCTCATAACCTACCCAAGTATTGAAACGACCAATAGTAAGCGTTGTCTTGTCAGTAACGTTCCAGTAAGCGTATGCCTGATTGATAATACCATTTAAAACATCATTTTCAAAAGTGGCTTCAGTTCCCCTGGGGCCAAAAACCAAGTCGACTACCAATCCGGTCGAACCAGTTTCGTAAGCACCTATTAAGTTTGCCATTCCCAAGGCAAAACCTGTTTGGTTCGCAAATGATGTTGGTGTCGCCGTCGTGGCTTCACCTGCATCATTAAAGGTGGTTCTGAAATAAGTATCAATGCTGCCGGATAAAGAAAATGGGCTTGTGGATTCTTCGGTTTCTTGCGCGACAATAGCCGTTGAAACCAATGCAAAACCTGCTAGGAAAATTTTTTTTGCGAACTTTGTATTTATAATCGTTTTCATAAGAATAATAGTTATTGTCCCATATATTATGGGGTTAATAATTGAATGATGAAATTCTGAATTGAAAGGGTTATTGTACGGAGCGTTCTGCAAAACGCTCCGTTTTTTTATGATATTTATTAATGTTGGTTCATTCTAAAATCTGCATAGGCGTCCATTCCATGCTCATGAATATCAAGGCCTTCGACTTCTTCCTTTTCAGAAACCCGGAGTCCTGAAGTTTTCTTGATCGCAATTAAAATGATGAATGCCGTTAGCGAACAGAATGTTGCCGCCGCACCTACGCCTGCCAATTGTATCAAGAATTGGTCAAAACTTGCCATGGCCCCGAAAATACCAACGGCAAGGGTACCCCAAATACCACAGATTAGGTGCACCGCTACCGCACCTACTGGATCGTCCAGCTTTAGTTTATCTATCAGTGCTACACCGAATACAATGATGATGCCTGCGAGTAGCCCAATAGTGACGGCTTCGTTGGGTGACATTTGATCTGCACCTGCAGTAATACCAACTAGACCGCCCAAAATACCATTTAAGAACATGGTCAAATCGTAATTCTTATACATTACGGTTGACGTAACGAATGCCGAAACACCACCGGCTGCTGCGGCAAGACATGTGGTTACCAAGACCAATGAAGTAAGTTCAGGATCGGCTGAGAGTACCGAACCCCCATTAAAGCCAAACCAACCCAACCATAATATCAACACTCCGGCAGCTGCCAAAGGAAGGTTGTGACCTGGTATCGCCTTCGGTTTTCCTTCCGCATCGAATTTGCCTTTTCTAGCACCTAAAAGGTAAATGGCAATCAATGCCGCCCAGCCACCAACGGAGTGGACTAAAGTCGATCCGGCAAAATCATAAAAGCCTAGGTTGTCCAACCATCCGCCGCCCCATTTCCAGGCACCTACGATAGGATATACCAAGCCTACATAAAGCACGGTGAATATCATGAAACCACCCAGTTTTACGCGTTCTGCTACCGCACCGGATACAATGGTCGCTGCTGTGGCGGCGAACATGCCCTGAAACAAAAAGTCCGTCCACCATGTATAACCTCCATCGGCATAATCAGGGGTCATGCCATTTTCAGGTGCCGCAATACCGAAACCCGCGAATTTGAAAATACCCAAGTCGCCATCTTCAAAACCTGGGTACATTAAATTGAATCCACCTATGTAATAGAGTAATAGCCCTACACATATGATGAACACGTTTTTAAATAAAATATTGACAGTGTTTTTCTGCCTTGTTAATCCTATTTCCAAAAAAGAAAATCCTAAATGCATAAAGAAGACCAGTGCGGTACACACCATCATCCAAACGTTGTTTGCTGTAAATAATCCTGCTTCCATAAAAAAAATATTAATAGTTGGTTGGTTTTAGTTGATACCAGCGCTTCCGCTTTCCCCGGTTCGTATTCTATAAGCTTCTGAAACTTCAGAAACAAAAATCTTTCCATCACCTACATTACCTGTAGAAGCGGTTTTGATCAAAGTATCTACCGTGGGTTGTAAGAATTCATCAGAAACTACAATCACTAAATACCTTCTTTGTATATCCGTGGTACTATACGTTATGCCGCGATATACATGTCCTTGTTTTTCATTGCCAACCCCAGTAACATCCCAGTAACTAAAGAAATTGACCTCAATCTCATGAAGTGCCTTTTTAACTTCATCAAATTTTGATTTTCGAATAATTGCCTCGATTTTTTTCATAATTGATTTTGTTAGTTCAGCGTCAAATATATATGAATATGTAACTAACCCATTCTAAAATAGGGGGCTGGCTATCATTTTTACGAAATTTGAAAATTGAACCCTTAAAAATTAAGGGTATGTTAATTTAATATTAATAAATTGAGAAAATGGATATTTTAAACAAATGCAGCGATAGGGTTCGCGTGTCATAGAATTAAATAAAAGGTGTAGTGAAAAGGGTGTCAGAGCAGTTTTGCGACCCAAATACCGGCCAGTACCGCCAGTATGCCCAATAAAATACTGGCAAGCGTGTAAAACGAAAAATTATACAGATCACCGGTCTTGATAAGGGTGTACTTTTCAAATGCAAATGCTGAAAACGTCGTAAAACCGCCGCAAAAGCCGGTCACCAATAATAAAAGCTGGTTTTCGCCCAACCATTTACTTTTTAAGGACATACCCATTAAAAAGCCGATTAGCAAACAACCAACAACATTCACCAAAAAAGTACCTAGAAAAAAACCCTGAAAGAGGGGATTTAAGTTTTTTGCGATAAGATAGCGTAAGGCACTACCCAAGCCACCGCCTAGAAATACAAGTAAGGCCTGTTTCATGCCTTAAATGTACAAACTAAACTGCTTTTTTGTATTCAGCCTCGTCGTACTCTGAGGGTAGCAACTTGGTAACACCAAGGGTGGAGATTTTTCGGACAGGCTTTTTAAATCTGTCCATCGCCCCATTAACGCTGAAAATCAGTAGCAATGCATTGACAATAAGTAACCCGAATAATATGCCAAAAAAAGTTATCATCGTATTGATTAAGGTTTGTTTAACAAAAGTACACCTTTTCTTATGTTGTACGAGGGAAATGCCCAGAATGTTGTAAATGATTTGATTTTTGTGGTGTAAGCAAGAATAGTGTTAATTTTTCAGGAAGTGTTTGATCAGAAAAAGAAAAACTATAAAAATGATAAAGGAAAAAAGCACCCATTTAACACCACTGTAATTTTTGGCGTGTAAATTTCTATCCTTTTTGTAAAGGATTACCATTGTTGCTACAAAGCCAACAATAAACAGTATGGCAAAAACAAGCTGTCCTGTCGTGAACGACATAGTTTCTTTATTTTTACGCAAAGCTAATGCAATAAATAACCAATGAAAAACAAAATAGAAGCAGTAGAGTTATTTCACCGTTCTTTTGGTTTGGGAGTATCCAATTCCCCAAAAGCCGATCTTGGGAAAGCGAAGAACGAACTGAGATTTAATTTAATGGACGAGGAAAATAAGGAATATCTCGAAGCGGCCAATGATAATGATATGTTGGAAGTCGCCGATGCGTTGGGTGATATGCTCTATATCTTGTGCGGTACTATTCTCGAACACGGAATGCAGTATAAAATAGACGAGGTCTTTGAAGAGATTCAACGAAGCAATATGAGCAAGCTTGATAGCGATGGAAAACCGATTTACCGAGAAGACGGTAAGGTCTTAAAAGGACCAAACTACTTTAAGCCTAACATAAAAAAGGTTTTAGACCAACAGTAAAAGCGCCCTCGGGTGTTTTTATTTAAACCTTATGGCGCCAACCAAATTTATCTTCCGATTTGTTGTATTGAATATCGGTAATGCTCTTTTTCAATTGAGATGCGTAACTATCCGGAAGTTCAGGTAAATCGTAATCCGTGCCTTGGTAACCAAAGGTGGCTATCGGCGAAATTACCGCAGCGGTTCCCGCCCCGAACATTTCCTTAAGGGTACCTGATTTGGCGGCCTCCACAACTTCCGAAACACTTATTTTACGTACCTCTGTTTTGATTCCCTGAACATTCGCCAGTTCTAAAATGCTTTTACGCGTAATTCCGTCAAGTATTCTATCACTGGTCGGGCCCGTTAGCAAAGTATCCCCAATGCGAATGAAGATGTTCATTGCGCCAGCTTCCTCAATATATTCATGGGTGTTATCATCGGTCCAAATAACTTGGTTATATCCTTTTTCAATGGCCAGCTGCGTTGGATAGAACTGTCCGGCATAATTACCGCCCGCTTTTGCATAACCTACACCACCATTGGCGGATCTCGAATACTTTTCTTCTATCAAAACACTTACTTTTCCTGAGAAATAAGGGCCTGACGGAGCAAAACAAATGATGAACTTGTACTCATCGGCCGGTGAGGCATGAAAACCCTCACCAGAGGCAAATATGAACGGGCGAATATATAAAGAGCTTCCGGGGGTGGTCGGAATCCAGTCTTTCTCTAAATTCAACAATGCGGTCAATCCTTCCATGAAGTGTTCTTGGGGAATTTCGGGTATTGCCAATCTGCGCGCCGAGATATTCAATCGTTTGTGGTTGTCCAAAGGCCTGAAAAGCCATGCTTCCCCATTAGCGTCTTTATACGCTTTCATTCCTTCAAAGATGGATTGCCCGTAATGGAAGATTTTTGAAGCGGGATTTAAACTTATTGGTTGATAGGGTGTAATTTTTGGGTTTTCCCATCTCCCATTTTTATAATCACAAACCAACATATGATCTGTATAAACGCTACCAAACTTTAAATTGTCAAAATCAACATCATTGATTTTGGTGGTTTTTGATTTTTCAACGTTTATTTTTCTTGACGCTACCTCCATGATCGTAAATTATGAACAATAAAATTAGCTATTTCTCGTAAGTTTTATTTGTTTTCTTAATTTTAAATCGAATTTAGAGTGGTAACAATTTCGATTTTTTTGCGATATGAAAATATTTAACAATTTACTTGTCATATTCTTATTGGTATTCGGGCACAATCTATCCGCACAGGCCGATTCGGGAGCGACGGTGCATGGTAATTCTTTTAGTGAGGTCACGGATGCCAGTCAGAATTGGAAGGTATATGAAGACTTGGCCGTTATGGATACGGTAGACATTCAACTGGCAGGTGAAATAAAAGAGGTGTGTCAAGCCAAGGGATGTTGGATGAAAGTGACATTGGACAATAAGCAAGAGGTTTTCGTGAAATTCAAGGATTACGGTTTCTTCGTGCCCACCAATGTTTCCACCAGAAAGGTTGCCATGAATGGTTTGGCCTTTGTAGAAGAGATGTCAGTTGAAGAGCAAAGGCATTATGCCGAAGATGAAGGGGCGAGTAAAGAGGCAATAATGAAAATTACAAAGCCAAAGAAAACCTTGCGTTTTGAAGCTGATGGGGTCATCATAAAAAAGTGATTTGAAAAGAAGGATCATCACTACTGCCGATGGTTCTAAGACCATACACCTCGAAGATTGGAATGAACAGTACCACTCAAAGCATGGTGCGGTGCAAGAAGCCTACCATGTATTCATAAAGCATGGACTCCAATCTTTCTCGAACCAAAGGATAGCCATTTTAGAAGTGGGTTTTGGTACAGGGTTGAACGCGCTGATCACCCTAAAAGAGGCACCAAGGCTAGGGCTTGATATTCTATATACGGGTGTTGAGGCTTTTCCCATTAACAATGCGGAATTGGAGGGATTGAATTATACCGAGGTGCTGGATGCCAAAGGGCTGGAGGAAAGTTTTCTTTCAATGCACTCCGCTCCATGGGAAGAACACGTTGCCTTGACACCAAACTTCAGTCTCATTAAAATGCAAAAACGTTTTCAAGAAATCAACGCGGTCGGTTTGTTCGATCTTATCTATTTTGATGCATTCGGTGCTAGGGTACAACCTGAGTTATGGACGGTAGCCATTTTTCAAAAAATGTATAATGCCCTGTCTGACGAGGGCGTTTTGGTTACCTATTCGGCCAAAGGTAGCGTGCGCAGAGCATTACAAGAGGTTGGTTTTAGGGTTGAACGACTTCCCGGTCCCCCCGGTAAACGCGAAATGCTCAGGGCGCTAAAAACAATTTCCGTTTCTTGATGAGATCTTAATGTCCCCTTATGCGATTTTTTAATTGCCATAAACTTTAGACAGAACTGTTAAACCTTATTTAATGCCTCGTTTACAGCACTTTGAATGCTTTACATTTGTAAAAAAGAAGGTAAATGAAGGTATTGATTACGGGTGCGACGGGTTTGGTCGGTAAGGCCATTGTAAAAGAGTTGCATTCTAAAGGAGTTCAAATCAACTATCTTACAACAAGTAGGGAAAAAATAGCGCATAGCGAAGATTACCAAGGGTTCTATTGGAATCCCGCTAAGCGTGAAATTGACGAAAATTGTTTTACGGATGTCTCTGTAATCATAAATCTAGCAGGGGCAAGTATATCCAAAAAATGGACGGAGTCGTATAAGAAGATTGTGCTCAATAGTCGTATAGACAGTCTTAAAACCTTGAAAATAGGCCTTGAAAAAGTGGGCTCTGAAGAAATCGATTCGTTTGTATCCGCATCGGCAATAGGGATTTATCCGAACTCGTTGAGTACCTATTACACCAATGACGTCAATGAAGTTGATGATAGTTTTTTAGGTGAGGTCGTCAAGGCATGGGAAGATGAGATCGCAACCTTTGAAGTATTTGACTTCAAGGTAGCCAAAATACGGATTGGATTAGTGCTTTCAACCGAAGGAGGGGCATTGCCCAAAATGGCCCAACCTATCAAATATTACGTGGGAGCCGCCTTTGGCTCCGGTGAGCAATGGCAGTCATGGATCCATATTGAGGATCTGGCCCGAATGTTCGTTTTCATCGCTTCCAACAACCTATCGGGAACTTATAATGGCGTGGCACCAAATCCTGTCACCAATAACAAGTTGACGATGGAATTGGCCAAAGTACTTGGTAAACCACTTATATTGCCTAATGTGCCCGAATTCATGATGAAGATGATTTTAGGTGAAATGGCTTATTTGTTGTTTGCTAGTCAGCGAGTAAGTAGTAAAGGTATAGAAGAACAGGGTTTCACCTTTAAGTACTTAAACATCTGTAAGTCGTTGGAGGCGCTTTATCAAAAAGGTTCTGATGAAGAAAACTCCATTTCGACCTACACCAAAGAATATGTCTGAATTATACATAACCCTATAAATTAAAAAAATCCGCAAACAGCGGATTTTTTAATGTTTCTTGATGACATTTTGACATTTTTAGACAAATGGCAGTACTTTTGCCATCTTAAAATCGATTACAAATCTTAAATATTCATGAGCAAAAAAAGTAAGGTTCAAGAAATTGATGAAGAGTTGGCACAACAAACCGCTGAAACTTCTGAGAAAGATACTGATACAGAGGCCGAGAAAGTAGAGGAAGTCGAGGTTTCCGCCGAAGATGTGCTTAGGGAAGAACTTGCCAAGGAGAAAGATAAGTTTTTAAGGCTTTTTGCTGAATTTGAAAACTTTAAAAAGCGTACTTCAAAAGAGCGTATGGATTTATTCAAGACGGCAGGCCAAGACGTTATCGTTTCCCTACTTCCCGTTATGGATGATTTTGATAGGGCATTGAGGGAAATCGCGAAATCGGAGGACAAAGAAATGTTCAAGGGGGTAGAGCTTATCAATAATAAGTTTCGCGAAACCTTGAAAAACAAAGGTTTGGAAGAGTTGGAAGTAGGTCAGGGTGATACTTTTGATGCAGAAATACATGACGCTGTAACACAAATACCGGCACCTGATAAAAAGTTGAAGGGGAAAATTATCGATGTCATTGAAAAGGGCTTTAAGCTCGGTGACAGGATCATTCGTCACCCGAAAGTCGTGGTAGGCAATTAATAGCATCTTATGAAACAAGATTTTTACGAAATACTTGGCGTTTCCAAAAGCGCATCCGCTGCCGAAATAAAGAAGGCGTATCGCAAAAAGGCCATTGAATACCATCCTGATAAGAATCCTGGGGATTCCAAGGCCGAAGAAATGTTCAAAAAAGCCGCAGAAGCCTATGAGGTACTCGGTGATGCTGACAAGCGGGCAAAATATGATCAATTCGGTCATGCTGCCTTTGAAGGTGGTGGTTTTGGTGGCGGTGGCATGAATATGGATGACATATTCAGTCAATTCGGTGACATCTTCGGAAGTGCATTCGGAGGTGGTGGTTTCGGAGGGTTTGGTGGTTTTGGTGGAGGTCAGCGCCGCGTGAAGGGGAGCAACCTGAGAATTAGGGTAAAGCTTAGCCTTGATGAAATTGCCAATGGTGTTGAGAAGAAAGTAAAAGTACGTCGAAAAGTACAAGCCGATGGGGTTACTTACAAAACCTGTCCTACCTGTAATGGTAGCGGTCAAGTAACGAAAATCACCAATACCATTTTGGGTCGTATGCAAACGGCAACTACCTGTAACACATGTGGTGGTGCTGGGCAATCCATCGATAAGCGCCCAAATGATGCCGATGCACAGGGTTTGAAGGTAGTCGAAGAGACCGTTTCGATTAAAATACCCGCTGGTGTTGAAGAAGGTATGCAGTTGAAGGTCAGTGGTAAAGGTAATGGCGCCCCGGGTAACGGTGTGCCTGGTGACCTCTTGGTGGCTATAGAGACTGAAGAACATTCCACATTGAAACGTGAGGGTGATAACCTGCACTATGATCTCTATATCAGTTTCTCTGAAGCGGTTTTAGGCAGCTCAAAAGAAATTGATTCCATTGGGGGCAAAGTGCGTATAAAGTTAGAACCGGGCATACAGTCTGGTAAGATTTTGAGGTTGCGGGGCAAGGGTATTTCAAGTTTGAATGGTTACGGTAGCGGTGATTTATTGGTACATGTGAACGTCTGGACACCTAAAGAACTGAATCGAGAACAACGTGAGTTCTTTGAAAGAATGCAAAACGACGATAATTTCGTACCCAAACCAGAGAAGTCTGACAAATCATTCTTTGAAAAAGTAAAAGATATGTTCTCTTAAAAGTTTTACTGTTACCAATTAAATAAAAAACGTATATTTGACATTGATACTGTTCAACAGTATCTAATTTTCTTTTTCATAGCAATTTTTTTCCCATCCTTAATCCTTTTAAGGGTGGGTTTTGTTTTTAAGCCTGTTTCAGATATCGTTATCTTTGATAAAAACAAGTGCATGAACCATATTCTTGTTGCCGAAAACGTCTCTAAAAATTTTGGGGGACATACCGCTTTGAGCAACATTTCACTTAAAATACCGGAAAACTGTATCTACGGTCTTTTAGGCCCCAACGGGGCCGGTAAAACCACACTTATCCGTATCATAAACCAGATTACCCATCCCGATTCCGGACGGGTTTTTTTAAATGGGGAACCCTTGGCCCCCCATCATATCGCGACTATAGGATATTTGCCGGAAGAACGAGGTCTTTACAAAAGCATGAAAGTTGGGGAACAGGCACTTTACCTGGCACAATTAAAGGGACTTTCTAAAACCGAGGCCAAGAAGCGCTTATATTATTGGTTCGATCGTTTGGAGATAGGCAATTGGTGGAATAAAAAAATTCAAGAACTCTCAAAGGGTATGGCCCAGAAAATACAATTTATCGTGACGGTACTCCATGAGCCCAAGTTGTTGATTTTTGATGAGCCTTTTAGTGGGTTCGATCCCATAAATGCGAATAAGATAAAAGATGAAATTCTTGAATTAAAGAAAAAGGGAACCTCCATCATATTTTCAACACACCGAATGGAGTCGGTTGAAGAACTTTGTGAATACATTGCATTGTTGCACAAATCTGAAAAGATCTTGGACGGAAAACTTTCTGAAATTAAAAACGCATATAAGAACCACACCTATGCGGTGGGCCTACAACTGAATGAAAACGGAGCGTCTTTATTGGAGGATTTAAAAGCGAAGTTTGCCATTAATGAGAGTACTTTCAATGATGATGAAAAACAACTTGACCTTACTTTAAGGTTACCGAACGAAGATACTTCGGCAGTTTTAAATTACCTATCTTCTAAAGCGAATGTCAATCATTTTCAAGAAATGATACCGTCAGCGAACGATATCTTTATTCAAACCGTCAATTCCAAAAATCAATGAGCAAGCTTAAATTGATTATCATAAGGGAGTATCTGGCAAAAGTCCGTAATAAATCTTTTGTGGTAATGACTTTTTTAAGTCCGATTTTAATGGTGGGCATGATTGTATTGATAGCCTATCTTACAAAACTCAATGATAATGAAAAACGCATCATCACGGTATTGAATGAAAGTGATTACTTTTCGAATTCGTTCTATGCTTCAGAAAGTCTTTCTTATATCGAATTCAAAAATTTAAGCTTTGAAGAAGCTAAAGACTCCACCTTGACAATGGGTACTTATGGTTTGTTGTATATACCGAAAAGGGATGATTTGGAAGCTACGGCAAATTCAACATTTTTATATACTAAAGAGAGTCCCGTAAGTTTGGTACTGCAGCGACTTGACAATATCTTTCAAAATCGATTGCGTCAAAGTAGGTTGCAACAATTAGGGGTGACGGCCAAAGACTTCGCTGATATAGAACAAGACTTTGAATTAAGCACGGCGACATTTGAAGGCCAAAAGAATATTAAAGGTATCAATGAAATCAAGGCCGGTATCGGTGGTGCTTTCGGATATTTGATCATGATGTTCATAATTATCTATGGCGGTTTTGTCATGCGCAGTGTTATTGAAGAAAAGACAAGTCGTATTATTGAGGTGATCATTTCATCAGTGAAACCCTTTCAATTGATGCTCGGTAAAATTATAGGTACTTCTTTGGCGGGCATCACCCAATTTGCCATTTGGATACTTTCGGCGTCTATTTTACTTTTTGTATCGTTATGGATTTTAGATATGGAAATCGACACGATACCTACCAATTCGATGTTGACCACAACTACGTTTACGAATATGGCCACTGCGCAGCCCGAAGTAAGCGATTTAGAATTGTATACCGCAGAGTTTCTTAAGATTCCGTGGGTCTTACTAGTTTGTTCGTTTCTGGTATATTTTGTTTTAGGATACCTTATTTACAGTTCCATTTATGCCGCAATAGGTGCCGCAGTGGATAATGAAACAGATACGCAACAATTTATTTTTCCGATAATCTTACCACTGATGCTTGCTATTTATGTCGGGTTCTTTTCGGTTTTCAGCAATCCCCACGGGCCAATAGCAGTTGGTTTTTCGCTCTTTCCATTGACCTCACCTATAGTGATGTTAATGCGTCTACCGGGTGGCTTGGGTGAAGGTGGTGTACCCATTTGGCAGTTATTGGTCAGTATCACGTTGCTTATCATTACTTTTTTAGGTATTGTGTGGTTTGCGGCGAAGATCTATCGAGTGGGTATTTTGATGTACGGTAAAAAACCGACGTATAGGGAATTATATAAATGGCTTAATTATTAAAATGCAAGATCAAAACCAAGATAACGGACTCGAAGAAATTCTAAAAGAAGATATTTGGGGGTCTGTAAAAGAGTTTCTGGATGCCGGTTTTCATTATGGGGAAGGAGAGCATTCCATTCACATTACAGTAGGCCTACTTTTACTGCTTACATTGGCTTTGGTATTAACGAGTTTCTTTCTGAAATGGTCAAGAAAGTTGTTCACCAGAAAAATGGAGCAAGAAGATAAGTTGAAGTTCATCAGTATCTTCAAGTTTATCAAATATGTGGTCTATGTGGTGGTGATCTTACTGACCATGAGCGCCGCCGGTATTAATGTTACCGTAATACTTACGGCCTCAGCCGCGCTTTTCGTAGGCTTAGGGCTAGCGCTTCAAGAACTTTTTCAAGATATTATCGGGGGTGTTTTCATTATCGTAGACAAATCACTTCGTGTGGGTGATATCGTTGAGGTCAATGGAAAAGTAGGTAAGGTATTTGAAATTAAATTGAGAACGACCCGGGCCCTGACTAGGGACGATAAGGTGATCATAATACCCAATCACAAGTTTATAAGTGATATCATCTACAATTATACCCAGAACCACAAGACCACCCGTGAAAAAGTGAACGTTGGCGTGGCCTATGGTAGTGACATCACTTTGGTCACACAATTACTTGAAGGAATCGTCAATGAACAAAAGGGAATACTGAAAAATCCCAAACCTTTTGTCCTTTTTGAAGACTTTGGGGATTCGGCACTTCTTTTTTCCATAAATTTCTATATCAATGACAGTTTTGGTGACCCTAGGATAAAAAGTGCGATCCGTTATGCTATAGATGCCAAGTTTAGGTCAAATCAAATAACGATTCCATTTCCCCAACGTGATGTCCATTTATTTCAGCACAAACCCACATCAAAAGAATAGGTCAAGGCTTTAAACGAAAGACGTACACTAGGTAAACAATACGATACTTGGTTTTTCCATTTTAAAGATTCTAGGGGATATGGCATTATTATTGAAAGTCACATAACAAAGTTCCGTTGTTCCATGAAAAGGCAAATGGTTACTTTAGAACAAAATTTGAAATAACAATTTTTTAATGAAATGAATATGTCAAAGATATTGGTCATCGAAGACGAGGCGGCAATTAGAAGGGTTTTGGTCAAAATACTAAGTGAAGAGAACGATGCCTATGAGGTTTTCGAGGCTGAAGATGGATTAAAAGGTATTGAGGTTATTAAGAAAGACGACTTCGATTTAGTGCTTTGCGATATTAAAATGCCAAAAATGGATGGGGTCGAGGTATTGGAAGCCGCAAAAAAGCTGAAACCAGAAACCCCATTTATCATGATATCAGGGCATGGTGATCTAGATACGGCGGTCAACACCATGCGTCTAGGTGCCTTTGATTATATTTCAAAACCACCGGATTTAAACAGGTTACTGACAACGGTGCGAAACGCCTTGGATAAAAAGGAATTGGTCGTTGAAAACAAAATTCTTAAGAAGAAGGTCAGTAAGAATTATGAAATGATCGGCGAAAGTCAAGAAATAGGTGCAATCAAGGATATGATTGAAAAAGTGGCACCCACCGATGCACGGGTTTTGATTACCGGTTCGAATGGTACGGGTAAAGAATTGGTAGCGCACTGGGTACATGAAAAAAGTCCCCGCTCCACTGCCCCTTTTATCGAGGTGAATTGTGCGGCAATACCTTCTGAACTTATAGAGAGCGAGCTTTTTGGGCATGTAAAAGGTGCTTTTACGTCAGCCGTAAAAGATAGGGCGGGTAAGTTTGAAGCAGCCAATAAAGGAACCATTTTTCTTGATGAAATAGGTGATATGAGCCTTTCGGCGCAAGCAAAGGTCTTAAGGGCCTTGCAAGAAAACAAGATTTCAAGGGTAGGTAGTGATAAAGATATCAAAGTTGACGTGCGTGTACTCGCTGCGACGAATAAAGATTTGAAGAAGGAAATCGAAGACGGTAAGTTTCGTGAGGACCTTTATCATAGGTTAGCGGTCATTTTAATAAAGGTACCTGCTTTAAATGATAGACGGGACGATATACCATTGTTAATCAACCATTTCTCAAAAAAAATCGCTGATGAACAGGGAGCGGTCACTAAAGATTTTTCCAAAAAGGCCATTGAGCTTTTAAAAAGTTATGATTGGACGGGTAATGTTCGGGAACTTCGTAATGTGGTGGAAAGGCTGATAATCCTTGGTGGAAAGGAGGTAAATGAGGATGATGTCAAATTGTTCGCTGCCAAATGATTATTTGCCAGTACAATCCCCTAAACTTGTCAGGGCATCGAAGGTGATTTGTTTGACCTGGGTATGATAGTATCGCTTGGCTTCAGTAAGTGCCTTATCCTTTAATTTGATGCTGGTCTTTGCATGAATGTCAGAAATAAAGTTGAAGGCGTCCCCGCATTCCACATGATGTACGATTTGATCAAGGGACCCTTTAAATTTAGAAAGGCTATGATCGATAGTTTCTTGAAGTTGTTCCCTTTTTGATAAAAGCACGCCCCCTTGTTCATGAAGCACTTGCTTGGTGTTCATTACGAGCAAGTCATCACTATAATCACTCGCTTCCCCGCTATCAAAGTTTTCCAAAGCAGCAATGCTCAAGAGCGTGCTTTTTAGCGCTATTTTCAAAAAGTCGTTTAAATCTTCAAATGAAGATGCTTTAGTAGCATTTTTTAGACTCTTTTCCGCTTGATTGATGTTGTGTAGGGCATGCTCACAACCACATTCCTTAAAATTACCTTTTGTTTTGTGAATGCCATTTAGGGCCTTGTAAGCATGGTACTTTCCCTTTTCAAGGTTTTTGGATCCCAAGGCCAATCGGGTTTGTTTTTTGATGAATTCCGTATGTTGATTTGCAAAATCGCAGGCACTGTATGTAGTGAACGAAACCAAAAGGCATACTGCCATTATTCCAAAAATAAGGGGAACAAGAAAAGTGGCCTTTAGGTTGATTTTCATTGAAGGTACGATTTGGTCCTATAAAATTAATGACGCGAGGTACCCCATAAAAATTACATCGTTCAAAACCCGATTTTTACCTACAAAATGAAGAAAATCCTTGGATATTCGATGAACGGCCTGAATCGGTCTTTGCAAGTTCTGAATCATCAAAATTGCGTATATTTCAAATTATGGATAAAATAAACATTGGAAAGTATCGGGTTGATGAACCTATTAACATAACTGAACGAGCTACCTATGACGATTTGGGTGTTGATAAAAAAGCCTTGCGCAAGGCGCTGAAAACCGTTAGTAGTGAATTGGCCGAATTTCAAGATACGCTCTACGCCCACGGAAAATATGGTGTTTTGATATGCTTGCAAGGTATGGATACCGCTGGTAAAGACAGTTTGATTCGAGAGGTCTTTAAAGAACTTAATGCCCGGGGTATTGTCGTACATAGTTTTAAAGTACCCACTAAGGTAGAATTGAGGCACGACTATTTATGGCGGCATTACATTGCTTTACCCGAACGCGGAAAATTCAGTGTTTTCAACCGCACGCATTACGAGAATGTTTTGGTCACTAAGGTCCATCCCCACTATATTTTAGGGGAACGTATACCTGGTATTGAAAGTGTTGCCGATATAAATAATGGGTTTTGGGAAAAAAGATATCGCCAAATCAATGATTTTGAACGACACATAGCTGAAAATGGAACTTTGATATTCAAGTTCTTTTTACATCTTTCGAAAGAAGAACAGCGGCAACGTCTTTTACGCAGGCTACGTCTAAAACAAAAAAATTGGAAATTTTCCCCGGGCGATTTAAAAGAGCGCAAACTATGGGATGACTATCAAACCTGTTATCAAGAAGCCATCAATAAAACATCAAAACCACATGCACCATGGCATATTGTTCCGGCTGATGATAAGAATGCGGCAAGGGTTATCGTTGCCACGATTTTATTGGAATCGTTAAAAAAATATAAAGATGTTAAGGTACCCGAGCTAGATGAAGAAATAAAAACTAATTTAGAAACCTTCAAACAAGAATTGGAAAAAGAAAAAGAATGAAAATCCCACTGTTGATGGTCTTCTTCACCGTAAGCACCGTCATTTCCCAAACTACAGACGAAAAGCAGTTGAAAGCCATATATGATATGGCCTTAACCGATGGAAAAGCCTATGATTGGTTGAATCATCTTTCAAATCAAATCGGAGGACGACTTTCGGGATCGGTACAGGCCCAGCAGGCTGTGGAATATACTAAAGAACAACTCGATTCCTTAGGTTTGGATCGTGTATGGTTGCAACCCGTAATGGTTCCTAAATGGGTGCGGGGAACCCCAGAATTCGCCTATATCGAGACAAAACCAGGAATTACCACAAACGTTGCGATTTGCGCATTAGGTGGTTCGGTGGCAACACCAGATGGCGGAATCAAAGCAAAAGTGATTGAAGTAAATGGAATTGAGGATTTGGAAAAATTGGGTAACGAAAAAATCAAGGATAAAATAGTATTCTTCAATCGGCCTATGGATCCTACCCAAATCAGCACCTTTAGTGCCTATTCAGGTTGCGTTGACCAACGCTATTCAGGAGCTGCGGAAGCGGGAAAATATGGGGCACTTGGCGTAATCGTACGTTCTATGAACCTTAGGATCGACGATTATCCGCATACGGGTTCAATGAGTTACGGTGATACTCCCGTTCAAAATAGGATACCGGCTGCTGCCATCAGTACAAAAGCAGCAGAACTTTTGAGTACTACCTTGAAGTTAAACCCGGCGATCAATTTTTATTTTAAGCAAAATTGCAAACAGTTCGATGATGTACAATCCTATAATGTTATCGGTGAATTGAAAGGAACGACGTATCCAGATGAGATTATGGTAGTCGGTGGACATTTGGATTCTTGGGATTTGGGTGATGGTTCACATGATGATGGTGCCGGTGTAGTACAGAGCATGGAAGTACTGCGCTTGATGAAGGCCAATGGCTATAAACCACAACGCACCATTCGGGTCGTTTTGTTCATGAATGAGGAAAATGGACTAAGGGGCGGAAACAAATATGCCGAGGTGGCCAAGGCCAAAAATGAAACCCACATTTTCGCATTGGAAAGTGATGCAGGGGGCTTTACCCCTCGCGGATTTTCATTTGACTGTTCGGATGCGGATTTTGAACAGGTTCAAGGTTGGAAAAAATTGTTTGAGCCTTATCTGATACATATGTTCTTAAGAGGAGGTAGTGGCGCTGACATAGGGCCCTTAAAAGATGAAGGTCTGGTACTTGCAGGCTTAAGGCCAGATTCACAACGCTACTTCGACCATCACCATGCTGAAAACGATACGTTCGAACATGTCAATAAGCGTGAACTTGAATTGGGTAGTGCTACCATGGCAAGTCTGATTTATTTGGTAGATAAATACGGGTTCGGAATACAAAAAAAGGTAAAGGGTTGATCAGCGGCGTTTGAATTTTATCTGAACAGTGGTTTCGCATGATTACTTTGATACTTAGAAAGAAGAAACCCCTACCTTTGCACGCTGCAGAAAAGAACATCAAGTAATTAAAAAATCAAATTATAATAGTATGCAAGACGGTATTTACGCAAAATTCAATACCTCAAAGGGTGAAATCCTAGTAAAATTGACCCACGATAAAACCCCGGGAACGGTTGGTAACTTTGTTGCATTGGCAGAAGGGGAAATGGAAAACGGGGCGAAACCCAAAGGAGAACCCTATTATGACGGATTAAAATTCCATAGGGTAATTCCTGATTTCATGATTCAAGGTGGGTGTCCACAGGGTACCGGTACAGGTAGTCCAGGATACCAGTTTGATGATGAGTTCCATCCAGATTTAACGCATGATGGCCCGGGAGTACTCTCGATGGCGAATGCTGGCCCAGGTAGCAATGGGAGCCAGTTTTTTATTACCCATGTCGCGACCCCTTGGTTAGATAATAAGCATACAGTGTTCGGTCATGTTGAACATGGACAGGAGGTAGTTGATGCCATCACCCAAGGTGATAGTATTGAGAATATGGAAATCATAAGGGTAGGGGCAGAAGCAGAACAGTGGAATGCCATCGAAGCTTTCAAGACATTTGAGGGCGCACGCGAAAAACGAATAGCGGAACAAAAAGCACAAGCTGAAGCTGCCATGGAAAAATTGGCGGCTGGTTTTGAAAAAACCGATTCTGGCCTGCGTTATAAAATGATCCAACAAGGTAATGGAACAAAAGCCGAGAAAGGGAAAACGGTTTCCGTGCACTATGAGGGTAGTTTACCAAACGGCCAGGTTTTTGATTCTTCGTTCAAGAGAAACCAACCTATTGATTTTCAATTAGGTGTTGGTCAGGTTATCGCCGGTTGGGATGAAGGTATTTCTTTATTGCAAGTCGGTGATAAGGCACGATTCGTAATACCTTCCCATTTGGGCTATGGAAGTGCCGGAGCTGGTGGGGTAATTCCACCAGATGCTACTTTGGTCTTTGATGTTGAGTTGATGGGCGTAAAATAGACGGGATAGGTTTATATCCCTAATCCCTTTTTCAAATACTTATTAAAAATAAAAGGCTTCCTTTTTCTCAAAAGGGGGCTTTTTTATTTGGCCCTATTCACACTTAAAAACAAGAGAAATAAGTTGATTGCCACCAAAAATAGTAAAATTGCGAAAAAAGTATTCATTGACCGTGCTAATTATTTTGGGGAACACTTAACAAACAATTGAACGGGGATAAACCCTACTTTATTGTTGTTAAATCTTTTTCGGTGAATTCTTACTCCTTAATTCCATTGACGCTCCAAAACAACAATAATTCGTTGATGAGTAATAAGGCAAAAAGTATCCCAAAGAATGTGGTCATGGTTGTTTTATTTATGGGAGAACTTAAGATTGTTTACTATTAGAGGGCCTTTTTTTGATTTAGTTGCGTAAATCGTTAAACAAAAATCAAAAAAAAGCCCCTGCAATAAAGCGGGGGCTATCTTATAAAAAAGTGTGCTGCTTACCTTAATCTATAACTTGTACATTTACGGCGTTCAATCCTTTTTTACCTTGTTGTAGTTCGAATTCTACAACATCACCTTCGCGAATTTCATCAACTAAGCCTGAAATATGTACAAAGTGATCTGTGTTTGAACCTTCTTCAGTAATAAAGCCGTAGCCCTTTGAATCGTTGAAGAATTTTACTGTTCCTTTACTCATAATAAAAATTAAATAATTAAATAAAGCACAAATGTAAGGCTAAAATATTCATAATGAGGTTTTTTGTTAAAAAATTAGTGTGAACTTAATTTGTGGGATCCGGTGTCATTCGTAGGTAGGGCCTTATTTCTTCAACGCCTTTAGGAAATAGTTCTTTTGCTTCGCCTGTTTCAATGGCGGGGCTTACAACCACCTTTTCACCATTTTGCCAGTTGGCAGGGGTCGCAACCTTATGATATGCGGTTAACTGCAAAGAGTCGATTACCCTTAATAATTCATAAAAATTACGTCCGGTTGAGGCCGGATAGGTTAAAATAAGTTTGATGCTTTTGTCGGGCGCAATAATGAATACCGATCGTACTGTTAAATTATTGTCCGCTTTGGGGTGAATCATGTCGTATAAATCAGCCACTTTTTTATCTTCATCCGCCACGATGGGAAAATTGACCAACGTGTTTTGGGTCTCGTTGATGTCTTTGATCCACTCGCTATGAGACTCCACACCGTCAACACTTAAGGCCATCATTTTTACATTGCGTTTATCAAACTCATCTTTAAATTTGGCTGCAGTGCCAAGTTCCGTAGTACATACTGGTGTAAAATCAGCCGGATGTGAAAATAAAATACCCCACGAATCCCCAAGGTAGTCATACAAATTAAGGGTTCCTTGCGAGGTTTCTGCGGTAAAATCGGGGGCGGTATCGCCTAATCGTAATGTTGCCATTTTTAGTTGTTTTAAATCGTTACATTCTAGTATCCTACAAAATTAGTAGATTAATAATCTTACTTCTGTTAAAGAGTACAAAAAATAGTAAAGTTTTTATGAGGTTCCCATGATGGGAATCATTGTATTAAGAAAGTTTTCTACTTTTAAGGCATGGAAGAAACTACATTGGAAAGATTACGTTATCCGATTGGGAAGTACGAGATTCCCAATCCCATTACTGAAGAACATCTTCAAGAATGGATAGCAATATTAGAACATTTGCCAGAACGGTTGGGGGCGCTGGTAAACCCACTTTCAGAAGTACAATTGGAAACGGCATACCGCCCAGGGGGTTGGACCGTTCGACAGTTGGTCCATCATATTTCTGATAGCCACCACCATAGCTATATTCGATTTAAGTGGGCATTGACGGAGGCCAACCCTACGATCAAACCATATTTTGAGAAAGAATGGGCAAATTTATTCGATGCGAAAACCGCGCCAATACAACTTTCCTTAAATCATTTGACTGCAGTTCATGCCAAATTAGTCTACTTGCTGAAGGGATTGTCTCCTGACGACTTGCAACGGAAATTTACACATCCAGAGGGTAATGAAGAAACGACACTGGCTGAAAATATAGGAAGATATGCATGGCATGGAGGTCACCATTTGGCCCATATTGAACAGTTGATCAAACGGAGTAAGTGGTAATTTAAATTTCGCGGGCCATAAGCCACATGGCTTTTTCACGCTCTAGTGCGTGCGGAAGTTCAATTTGGGCTTCTTTAATAATGCGATAGCCGTACTTTTTATAAAACTCTAAAGGCTTTCCTTTGTGCATAGTGTATAGCCAAACAATATCTTTTGCATGTTTCTTGGCAATGGCATCAACGAATTTCAGTGTTTGTCCCCCAATGCCCAAATTCGAGAATTTTTTCAGAAGGTATAGCTTATTGAGCAGCAGGTTGTTTTGTGATAAAAACAATCCTTTTTTGGCATCAAACGTAAGGTTCAAGATTCCTGTCGGTTCTTTGTCACGCATAATAAGAAATAGTAGTTGCCTTGGATCTTGTATGGCATTTTTCACAACATCTTTTGTTAAATGGGCTTGTATGAAAGGGTAGGGGTCTTGTTTTTCCCAAAGATGCAAATAATGTTCCCTATACGACTGGATGCCGATAGTTATGTATTGGGCCATATTTACAAAGGTGACTGGCTCAAAAGTAATCTGCATTGTTAATCTTCTGATTGTTCACCGCCTTCAGGACCGTAAAAAATAACCCATGTGGAAAAATCCTCACTGAAGTTCTCAAAGCGATGTTTCGTTCTGGCAGGTACGAAAAGAAAATCCCCAGCAGAAAACGTTGTTTTCACTTTTCCATTTATGAACTCACCATATCCAGAGATAATGACATAAATTTCATCCCTTGAATGGGGCTGTTGTTTATCCATCCCTTCAGGTTTGTAAATTTCTACTGATAATGTGCCATGTTCAAACAGATGAAGAAATGGTGCCTCATGTTGATTTAATTTGGCAAGGGCATCCTTCGGGCTAAGTTTCATATAAATTGGGTTTTATCCGTGGGGTTAAGAAATTGCTTTCAACCGGCAATCCATTTAATATTACAACCGATACTGGGCTTTTGATTCGAATTTATTTCCCTTTCCTCTAGTAAGGCATCCATGGCATTACGTAAATCACGACCTGAAAGCGGAATACCGTTGCCAGGTCTCGAATCATCCAATTGTCCACGATACACCAATGCCAAATCAGTATCGAACAGATAAAAATCAGGGGTGCAGGCGGCGTCATAAGCTTTGGCCACTTCTTGTGTCTCATCGTAGAGATACGGAAACGGATAGTTTTCAATTTTTGCAACCTTCTTCATGAGATGTGGTGCATCTTGCGGATAGTTGTTTACATCGTTGCTTGAAATGGCTATAAACGCGATACCCTTTTTTTGGTACTTTTTTGCAAGCTTGCTGATTTCTGGGTTTACATGAATGACAAAAGGACAATGATTACAGATAAACATAACCACGGTACCTTTAATACCCTTTAATTCAGCTAAGCCCATAATTTGTTCGCTTACCGTATCAAAAAGTTTAAAATCAGGTGCTTCCGTACCCAACGGTAACATATTGCTTGGTGTTCTGGCCATCTTGTTTTTAGTGCTAAAGTATGAAATTGAACCTTCAAGTTGACTACTTTTAGCTTAGGGGTCTCTTAAAACACTGATGGGTTATTCCTTATATTTTTCAAACCAAGTCAAAATACTGGCCATTTTGGCAATCAGGTTACTTGGTCTGTTCGCAATGCCATGTGATGCCCCAGGTATGCGTACCATTGCGGTTTCAACACCTTCCAATTTCAGTGCGGTATAAAACTGTTCTGATTCGGCAATCGGTGTTCTATAATCTTGCTCACCCGTCAAAAGCATGGTCGGCGTTGTAACATTGGCAACGTACGAAAGGGGAGACCGTTTAAAGTAATTTTCTGGATCTTCCCATGGTTTTTTTCCGAACCAGTATTTAGCGAAAAATGCGGGATTATCCGCGTAAAGTACAAAGCTGGTCCAATTAATGACCGGCTTTGCGACTACGGCTGCCTTAAAGCGGTCGGTTTTACCCACTATCCAAGCGGTAAGAACCCCACCACCGCTACCACCGGTAACAAAAAGATTGTCTTTATCAACAAAACCTTTGTCGATTACCGCATCCACTCCAGACATTAGATCTTCATAATCGTGATTGGGATAATCATGATGGATAAGATTACCAAATTCTTCCCCATAGCTATCACTACCCCTAGGGTTGGTATATAAGACCACGTACCCTGCCGCTGCGAAGGCCTGTATTTCTGAAGAGTATACATCACCATAACTTAAAAAGGGCCCCCCATGGATCTCAAGGATCAATGGGTATTTTTTCGAAGCATCAAAATTTGGTGGCGTAACCACCCACCCCTGGATCTTTCGTTGATCATAAGAGGACTCCCACCAAATTTCTTCTACGTTACCCAAATTTCGGAATGAAAAAACATCGTCATTAACAAAAGTAAGCCTGCGATTTCCTTTTTTATCGAGAACCCCCAAATCTGAAGGGTGTCGGGTATCTCCCTTTGTGTAGGAGAGTCTTCCGGTCTTTGAAACCGAAAAAGCCCCCGAACTGTAAGGTCTTCCCAATGAAAGTCCCCCTAAGCCACTAACTTTTTCTTTAACGGTACCGGACAATGTGATATGACCCACTTTTGTTTTGCCCTTGTCATTGAATTGAAAGTAAAGTCCATTGCCGTCATCTGCCCACTGCACATTTTGGATGTTTCTATCAAAAGACGACGATAATACTTTTGTTGTTCCACTCTTGATGTCCATTACGTACACATCATTAAGTTGGTATCCTAAAAGTTTATCATCAAGACCAGTATAGGCCAGTTGTGTGCCGTCGGGTGAGACTACTGGGTCGTTGTCTGGCCCATATCGGTCAGTAAGGGCCTTAACACGGTAATTCAATAGGTTCAATTCATAAATTTCACTATTGTTCGGTTCAAAATCTTCATCAGGATTGAAATTAGCGGAGAAATAGAGCGTGTTTCCATCTTTTGACCAAACCGGTGCCCCATGATCGAAGTCAGAATCGGTCAGCTGTTTGGGGGTACCCCCATCAATTGATAGCGTAAAAAGTTCCATGTTGCCTGATTTCAAGTAACCCTGGCCATCACCGCGATAATTCAATTCGTCTATATACGTTGGGGGACTGTTCCAATTGGCCCCTTCCGGTTTCGTGGGCATTTTGATTTTGGTGCCACCTTGCTTAGGTACAAACATGTTAAAGGCCAGTTGCGTATCGTCGTTAGACCAAGAAACTTGGTTCGGTGCCTTTGGCGTATTTGTTAAGACTACGATTTCCTTAGAATCCATCCACATGAGATATAGCTTCATTCTATTATCGGTCATGTTCGATTTAAAGATGATCTTCTTGCCATCATGTGACCAACGGGGGTAGAAATCATTGTGATTGCCTATGGTTATAGGTCTGTTATTGGAGCCATCAAAATTGACCAACCAAATGTTGGACAAATTTTTATCGGTCATGACATCCTTGAAATTGCGAACATAGACCACTTGTGTGCCATCAGGGGAAATTTGGGGGTCTGAGATATATTCCATGTCGAATATATCAATGAGTTCTAGATTTGACTTTTCTTGTGCACCAACAAGATGGACAACGAGCATCATGACAAGGATAACGGGGGTGGTCAGCGTTTTCAAGAGCATTGATTTTAGTTTACTACCCCAAAAGATATGAAATTAATTACATCTTGAGGTTTGTAAAAATATGACTTGGTTCTGTCTAGCCGTCTTCGTCAAGCGCTTACGTATTATTTTAGGCCGTAGAAACCAAGCGTAACCTAAAACAGCATACCAATACAAAAATGGGTATGCTGTTCTATGTGAATCGATCCAGCTTAAAAATAGTGCGGTATTACATCATATCGCCAAAGAAAATAGCGTTCATCAACAGTTTATTGGTGCCATACCAGAAAGCCCTAAAATTCGTGTTGTCGGTGAATAAAATTACCCGACCGTTACCATACCTGGTCGTCTTAAAGGGGACACTGTTTTTTATCAAGGCCGTATTCTCTTCTGAAATATAGCCACTCAATAGCGGATTGTCGGTGTATTGAATAGGATTGTTATAACTCTGTTTGTCAGGCTTAAGATAAATGTTGGTATTTCTGAATAACGCTATTTTGTCATTTTTATAGCCAAAGTTCACGGGGTGCGATCTATCGATATTGGCTTCGAAAATCGCTCCGCCCGTAACCTGGGCGCCCCTAAAATCACCCCTTTGGTCAAACGCAATGTTCTTGGCCACCAAAGTATCTTTCTTGAGTTCAAGTTTCAGAAATTCGTTCTTATGAAACCAATTCGCCGCATTTCTGAAACCTATGACCGTTCCACCTTGCTTCACCCACTCCTTGACTTTTTTCGTCTTGGAATCATTTAGAATGTTACTGCCCCATCCACTCGGAACAATTAAATCAGTATACCTGCTTAAATCAATCCGGCTTAGATTTTTAGTATCGATTTTGGTGATTTTTATATCATAGCGGGTGTCAAAGAGGTGCCATATTTCACCAGCGTCGTAAGAGCGTATGCCATCACCGACCAAAATGGCTACATTTTGTTTTTTGATGGGGTCAAAATCGTTACTACCCAAATCAATACCTTTTGTCAAGCCCGTGGCCACGGCTGTAATCTGGATTTTACTTTCTTTGGCCACTTTCAATAAGAAATCATAAAGCCCGGTGGCATCCAACTTTTGATTTTGTACCGGTATCATAATGGTACCATAATCGTATTGTTTTCCTTCTAAACGGAATGGTGACTTGGCAGTCTTGGCACGTAGTCCTTTTTCTAAAATTGAATTAAGGGCTTTTGGGGTGTAATACTCGTGCCACTCAAACAAATAGGCGTAATTGCTTTTTCCGGTCACGTTACCTTGAATAGGCTCTAGATTCGTAATTTCAGAACCGGCATTGCTTAATGTGGGCAGTTCGGCATAATCGACATTGAATGCCAAAGGAAAGGTCCAGGCCGAAACATCATAAAAAAGACTGTCGGTAAAGGAGGTACGCTTTTCAAACATAGCCCTTATTAATCTCGGATTCTTTTGATTAAGGGGTACCATATAGGCTTTCCCTTTTTTATAGGATTTTCCGTTGACAGTGGCATCGCTTTTCAGTTCATGAAACTTGATTTGATGACGATCTAATATTTCTGCCAGATGCCATGTTTTTGCGGCATCTTTGTGGTCACCGAATAGATATGCCTTTGTTTTGCTTTTAGCGCCTTCGAGGGCAATGTCGTTATAGAATTTTTTCTGGTAGTCCAATATTTTTGTTCGCATGTTATTCGCGGCCTCTATGGTCGATAAGGCAGTGGTGAACTGATTGCGCACCGTAAAGGGAAAGGTCAAGATCCCGTTTTCGCTTTCTTGTATGTGTCCGCGGGAACTCCCTTGCTCAAAAAGAATTCCTATACTTCCATTTACGTCAGGAAAAGTCGAACCCTTACCATAATAGTAATCATCATAATTTTCTTCAGAATAATATAAAGAACCAATTTTATCTAGGGCCTTGGCATGATACGTTCCGATTTCCGCAGTCAACTCTTGATTAATTTTCGGTGTCAGCGGGTGGACCCGTGTAGGTTCACCGGGTTGAAAGAAGAATGTCGAGTTTGTACCCATTTCATGGTGGTCTGTCAAGATATTGGGCAACCATTTATGAAAGGTCTTGATTCTTGCCCGGCTTTCAGGTAATTGAACCGGCAACCAATCACGGTTCATGTCGAACCAATAATGGTTGGTACGGCCACCCGGCCAGACTTCCGCATATTCCCTATCATTTGGATCGGGATTAAGATTGATACTGCGATTTGTGTTTGCCCAGTAGGCAAAACGTTGTAGCCCATCTGGGTTGAAACTGGGATCTAATAAAACCACCATATTATCAAGCATGGTCTCAATTTCAGGCCCTTGGGCTGCGGCTAAATAATAAGCGTAGGCCAATGCGGCATTCGAGCCGCTAGGTTCATTGCCATGAATCGAAAACCCTTGATAGACCACAATGGGCATTTCTGAAGTGTTGAGGCCAGTACCACCATTTTCGGTCAGTGCCACATGGTCTTTACGGATTTGATCTAGGTTTTGATGGTTTTTTGGCGTGGTAATGGTTAATAAGGCAAGAGGCCTTCCCTCAAAGGTTTCCCCCCTAGTTTCAATGGTGATCCGATCGCTCGCTTTGGCGAGGGTCTGCATGTAGAATAGCAACTTATCATGTGTGATGTGCCATTCTCCCACTTCATGACCAATAACGTCTGCAGGTTTTGGAATGGAAGCATCATAACTTATATTTTGGGGCAGGTAATAGTCAAGCGTTACTTCATTCTGCGTAAAGCCAAAACCGGCTAAAAGCAAAAATATTGGAAGTAGTATTTTTTTCATGTTATATGTTTTGAAATTAGTCATGATTAAAAATAAAAAACGACCTGTTCATACAGGCCGTTTCTATTGATTATTTTAGTTTTTTGCTAGATATCGTCAAAATCGACGTCGGTAAAACTACCGGAACCATTATCCGTATCAGTGGTTTTGTTACCAAAACCTTCCTCTTCTTTTTTGAAATCTTTTTGATGACGTTCTGAAATGACCTCGGTACCTTTTTCATCGATGATATAATCCATCATTTCTTCCATGATGTCCTTGAAGGCATGAAAATCTTCTTTATAGAGGTAAATTTTATGTTTTTTGTAATGGAAGGAACCATCATCATGGGTGAATTTTTTACTTTCTGTAATGGTTAAATAGTAGTCACCTGCCTTTGTGCTTCTCACATCAAAAAAATAGGTTCTTCTCCCCGCCCTTAGAACTTTTGAAAAAATTTCTTCTTGATCCATTAAATCTTTATCGCCCATGTGGTATAGTGTCTGTTAGTGTCAATGTTATCTAATTCTTTCAAAAATGTGAAAAAAAACCTAATCCAGCAACTTTTTTGTTTATTCTTTCTCAGTCAATTGGTCTAAGTAAAGTTGCTTATAGTAGCCCTCTATACCGTTCAATTCCTCATGTGTTCCTTCTTGTATGATCTTGCCCTGATCGAGCACGATGATCTTGTCCGTATTCTTTGCCGATGATACCCTATGGCTTACGATCAATGTGGTTTTGTGCTCTGAGGCTTGTTTGAGGTTTTTTAAGATCTCCTCTTCGGTTTCGGTGTCTACAGCAGAAAGGCAATCATCAAAAAGATAGATATTCGGGTCTTTTAATAGGGCCCTTGCGATGGAAATCCTCTGCTTTTGTCCCCCACTTAAGGTAATGCCACGTTCCCCCAAAATAGTCTCATATTGTTTTGAAAAGTCGCTAATATTATCATGCACTACCGCATTTTTGGCAACGGTGATTATCTCGTCTTTTGAGGCATCTTCCTTTCCGAATCGGATATTGTTCTCTATGGTGTCGGAAAATAAAAAAGCATCTTGGGGCACGGCCCCGATAGCACTTCTTAAGCTATCAAGATTCAAGTCTTTTATAGGAACACCATCAATTAAAATTTCGCCCTCATGAACGTCATATAGCCTAGCCACTAAATCAAGTATGGTCGATTTTCCAGCTCCGGTCTTTCCTAAGATCGCGATGGTCTGACCGGCCTCAATAGTGAAAGAGACCTCTTTCAATGCTTCAATATTCGTATCCTCATAAGTGAAGGAAACGTTTTTGAACTCGATTTTCCCCTTGATCGGTGTTGCCGAAGTCACTTCATTTTTAATGGAAGGTTGTTCTTTTAAAAATTCATTGATGCGTTTTTGTGATGCCTCGGCACGTTGCACAATAGAGGTCAGCCAACCTACTATGGCGACAGGCCAGGTCAACATGTTGACATACAATATAAATTCGGCGATAATGCCTAAGCTTACCTCGCCATTAATGTATTGTTTGCCTCCGATATAAATTACAAATATGTTGCTGATGCCTATCAATAAAATCATTAACGGAAAAAACCATGCATTGACCTTGGCAAGATCCATACTGGTATTTTTTCCTTCTATGGCCAAATCGGTGAGCGAAGTATTTACATTTTCTTCAAGATTATATGCTTTTATGACCGATATACCTGCAAAAGATTCTTGGGTAAATGTTGAAAGTGTTGAAAGGTACTCTTGAACCTTGGTGCTTCGTTTATGGATGATTTTACTGATTTGATAGATTAAAACGGATAAAACAGGCAGGGGAACCAAAGTGTAGAAAGCGATGGTAGGTGCTTTGATGAACATTAACGGAATCAAACAAACGAAAAGGGTAAGTGTTTGAATGCCATACATAATGGCGGGCCCGCCGTACATACGAACTTGGGTGACATCTTCACTGATACGGTTCATTAAATCGCCAATGCGGTTGCGTTTGTAAAAGTTCAGGTTGAGATACTGATAGTGGTCGAAAACCTCATTTTTCAGGTCGTACTCAATATAGCGTGATACGTTTATAATGGTCTGTCGCATTAAAAAAGTAAATAGACCCGATAGCAATGCCGCCCCTATGATGATCAAGATGTATTCAAAAAGCATCCCCTTTGCCACGGATTCGCTTAGATTTCCGCTTGCAAACTTTTCTACCGTGTCAACCGATTTACTTACGTACGAGGGCATGACCAATGAAAAGACACGCGCAATAATCGTAATCAGTATTCCTAAAAGTAATTTCCATCTGTACTTTTTGAAATACTTGTTGATATGTTTCAATTCTTTCATAAAGAGCGCCTCGTTTTCCAATTTTTGAAAAAAGTCAAAGATATAGGTTTAGCCATAAAGCCAATGTTATAAAACTGATAAGATAAACCAGTGCGGTAGGTCAGAATGAAATATAAGCTTACTTTTGCGCTTTTAAATTTATCAATCTTTAAAGTTCTTTTCATAATGCTTACCAGAAGGCATATTAGGGTAAAAGTAATGCAGTGTATTTATGCATTGATACAGTCAAAAGACGATTCACTCGAAAAACAGGAAAAATTCTTAAAGGTAAGCATCGATAACATGTATACGCTATACCTGTTGATGCTTAGTTTGCTTATCGAACTCCATCAAATGGCAAGCAATCACGTCAAGCTTTCCTCGAAAAAATATCTTGCCGATACCAATATATATCCAGACAAGGAAAAATTCATAAAGAATAGACTTTTAGTTCAATTGTCAAGAAATCAGCGGATAAAAACCCTTTTAGCGAATAAAAAAATACAGAATTGGTATTTGAACGAAGAATACGTTAAAATCATTTACAAAGAGATCACCTCAAGTGGTTTTTATGATACTCATATGTCATCAAAAACCGATAGCTATGACGATGACCTTGAGTTTATAGTGACCTTATACAAGAATATCATAGCACCCAATGAAAAGATCTATGAGTATTTCGAAGATGATAAATTGACGTGGATCGATGATTTTCCAATAGTCAACACGTACCTGGTGAAACGATTGAAAAAGGCAAAACCACATAGTGGTGAAGACTACTTTTTGCCTGCCTTGTTAAAGGATCAACAAGATATGGTCTATGCCAAAGATCTATTGGTAAAGACCCTATTGAACAATGACAAATGGGAAAAGGAAATCGATGGTAAAACACCAAACTGGGATAAGGATAGAATTGCCGAAATCGATAACATCTTATTGAAAATGGCCATTTGTGAATTATTGAATTTTCCCTCGATTCCTGAAAAAGTCACGCTGAACGAATATTTAGAGATAGCAAAAGAGTACTCCACCCCAAAAAGTAGCATTTTCATAAACGGTATTTTAGACAAGTTGGTGAAAGAGTATAAGACCGACGGTAAGTTAAATAAAATGGGCCGTGGACTTCTATAGACCATCACATGTCCAAATAACCAATAAATCGTTATTTTTGCCTAAATAAAAAATCTAAAAATGAAAAAAGCAGTAGCATTTTTAAGTGTTTTTACACTTTTGTTTATTTCAGTTTCATGTAAGGACAAGGCCGCTTCAAAGGTTGTGGCCGATAATGTTGAAAACGCCTCTAACCGCGATGAGGTTGCCAAGAAGATTCCCGTGATGAGCTTTGATAAGGCAGAACATGACTTTGGTCAAATCGTTCAAGGTACTCCGCAAGAAACCATTTTCACCTTTACCAACACCGGTGATGCCCCATTGATCATTACAGATGCAAAAAGCAGTTGTGGTTGTACGGTGCCACAATACCCAAAGAACACACCGATTGCACCAGGCGAATCTGGTGAAATGGTGGTGAAGTTCAATGGTTCAGGACAAAATCAAGTGACCAAGACCATTACGGTTACGGCAAATACGGCAAAAGGTTCAGAATTACTTCGTATCAAAGCCTTTGTTAACCCTAAAGGTGCGGCACCAGCAGGTCCCGTTAAAAGTTAAAAATCGTACATGGAAGGATTAGGACAGTTTTTTCCGCTAATACTCATTTTCGTAGTGGCTTATTTTTTTATGATTCGCCCTCAAATGAAACGGCAAAAAGATGAGAAGAAGTTCGCCCAGGCTTTAAAAAAAGGGGATAAAATTATTACCAAAAGCGGATTGCACGGCAAAGTAGTCGATTTAAATGATAAGGATGGTTCTTGTGTTATCGAGACCATGGCAGGTCGTTTGAAGTTTGATAAAAGTGCCATTTCAATGGAAATGAGTAGAAAATTGAATCCTGCTCCGATTAAAAAATAATATCAAATCCGATATTTTTAAAAAGCATCTGTGTTAACAGATGCTTTTTTTGTGGGCAATAATTCGCTATCTTTTTAGGAATTCTAGGCACTATGGAAAATCGAAGGAATTTTATCAAGCGCAGCACATTATATACGGCGGGAATAGGCACGGCATTCCTATTTCCTACCGAATTATTGGCCACAATACGTAAAAGGGTAAGCGCGAATGACACCATTCAGGTAGGTCTAATTGGCTGCAAGGGAATGGGGTTTACAGATTTGGTGTCAATGCTTAAAATAAGTGAAATACAATTGGTTGCCCTATGTGATATCGATGAAAATGTTTTAAGGTCAAGAAGTGAAGATCTAAAGAAAGCTGGAATTAAAAAACCAAAGTGGTATCGTGATTATCGTAGCCTTTTAGCGGATAAGGATGTTGATGTGGTAATTATTGGTACACCTGACCATTGGCATTGTTTGCAATTAACGGATGCTATTTCTGCTGGTAAAGATGTCTATTGCGAAAAGCCCATTGCCAATTCCATTACAGAAAGCAAGGTAATGTTGGATGTTGTCAATGGTAGTGAAAAAATTGTTCAAATAGGGCAATGGCAGCGTAGCCAACCCCATTTCGTAGATGCGATTACATATGTCCATTCTGGTAAGCTAGGGCAGATTCGTTTGGCCAAAGCCTGGGCCTATCAGGGTTGGATGTCTTCAATTCCGGTTTTACCCGATGCCAACGTTCCTGAGGGTGTGGATTATGGGATGTGGTTAGGGCCAGCACCAAAGCGACCTTTTAACCCCAACAGATTTCATTTTAACTTTAGATGGTTCTGGGATTATGCCGGGGGATTGATGACCGATTGGGGTGTACACTTGATGGATTATGCCCTCTATGGAATGCGGGCTACGACCCCTAAATCGGTAATGGCATTAGGAGGTAAATTCGCTTACCCAAATGATGCCCAAGAAGCCCCCGATACCTTACAAACGGTTTATGAATACGATGGCTTCTCCATTTTATGGGAACATGCCACGGGTATTGACGGGGGCAATTATGGTCGTGACCATGGTATTGCCTTTATAGGAAACAACGGAACATTGGTATTAGATCGCAATGGTTGGGAGGTTATTCCCGAAGACGAACGTCAAGGTTGGGACAAAAATCTTGGTCCCAAAATAGAAGCAGTGCCGTTACAAACCAATCAAGGTAATGGTCTTGATCTACATACCGCAAATTTTATTCAGGCTGTGAAGACCCGTGATGGATCTGTATTAAAAGCACCGATAAAAGTTGGGTACGATGCCGCATTGGTCTGCCATATGGGCAATATTGCCTATAAGACCGGTAATCGAATTTATTGGAGTGACGCCAAAGCGCAATTTGATAACGAAAAAGCGAATGAACTACTTACACCGGCGTATCATAACGGTTGGCGTATTCCAAAGGTTCAAAACTAAAACTAACAATTGCGGTATTGGTCATGAAGCCCTTTGCCTTGGGCGATAAGAAGTTTTGATTTTTCGAGGCGTTTGATTTTGGTTTTCTCTTGCTTGGCGGTTTGAATATATTCGCAATAATCATTTTGCTTGTACGTAGACATGCCTTTGAAGGCATCTTTTAGGGCCTTATCGCTTTCAAGTGCTTCTGCCAGCAATGTCGGAATTTCAACTTTTCTTGGGGTTTTCTTGGTTGAGACCAAAACCTTCCCCTGTTTTTGATTTTCGATGGCTTCCTTCAAGTACCCTAGAACCATTTTCTGGTCGATATCTTCTTTGGCATGGAATTTCCAGTGGCGCATGGCCATGGTTTTTCCTTCTTGGGCATTTTCTAAAACCGCCTTTGTGTCTTTCAAAAATGCGCCGTTGAAAAACCAAATTCCGAAGTGGTTGTTGAATTTGCATATGGCAAAAACATTTTTACCGGCTACGGTATACGTCGGAAACTGCCATTTATAGGTTTCTTCAACCTCGGTTTGCAACGCTAGTTCGCGAAGCAAACAAATTGCTTCTTTATAGTGGTGTTCTTCATTGAAATAGAACGCAACCTTTTCAGACCTATCCATAACTTTAGGGTTCTTGTTGATTACTCTGGTTGGCTATAAATTGATTTTTTACGACTTACGCCTCAAAACTTCTCCCCCGTAAGTTCGCAAATTTTCACAATAGTTTCAACTGCCTTCTGCATGCTTTCTAGGGGCACATATTCATATTTACCATGAAAATTATGGCCACCGGCAAAAATATTGGGGCACGGCAGGCCCATGAAACTTAATTGTGAGCCATCCGTTCCGCCGCGAATGGGCTTTATAATGGGTTCGATACCGATTTGTATCATGGCTTCTTCGGCGATTTCAACAATATGAAAGGCGGGTTCGATTTTCTCTTTCATATTGAAGTATTGGTCGTTGACCTCAAAAGAGACACAGTTCTCGTACTTTTTGTTCAATTTTTCAGTGATATTGGCTATGAGGTCTTTTCGTGCCTGAAAATGTTCCCTGTCATGATCTCGTATGATCAATTCAATTTCTGCATGCTCGATATCACCTTTGATCTGGTGAACATGGAAAAAGCCTTCAATACCTTCGGTTGTTTCGGGCTTTTCGCGCTGCGGAAGAAGACTTAAAAAATCGTTTGCCAGTCCGATGGCGTTGATCATTTTGTTTTTTGCATATCCTGGGTGCACGCTCTTACCCTTAAATATGACTTTAGCTCCTGCGGCATTGAAATTCTCATATTCCAATTCACCGACTTGACTTCCATCGATGGTATAGGCCCATTCGGCATCAAATTTTTCAACATCGAATTTATGTGCCCCCCTTCCTATTTCTTCATCTGGTGTGAATCCAATCCTGATTTTTCCGTGTTTAATTTCGGGGTGTTGAATCAAATACTCCATGGCAGTAATGATTTCAGCAATACCGGCTTTGTCGTCGGCACCAAGTAAGGTAGTGCCATCAGTGGTTATCAAGGTTTGTCCTTGATATTGTAGTAAATCCTCAAAATAATCGGGTGATAGCACGATATTCTTGGTAGTATTCAAGACGATGTCGCCACCGTCATAATTCTCGATAATTTTCGGTTTTACCTTGAACCCAGTAAAGTCAGGTGTTGTATCAAAATGCGATATGAAACCGATAGTGGGTACTTCCTTTCCAATATTACTTGGTAAAGTGGCCATAATATAGGCATGCTCATCAATGGATACTTCCTGCATCCCTATTTGGTGCAACTCCAAAACGAGTTTTTTCGCCAAGGTCCATTGTTTTTTTGTGCTTGGGGTCGTTTTCGAATTCGGGTCACTTTGGGTATCTATGGAAACATATTCTAAAAATCGTGGTAGTAGTTTTTTCATCAAAAAGCGCTTTTCATCAAAAATAATGTTTATTCAATCGTAAATATTCCAAATCATTTGTTTGCTGGTGTATATTTCACCTTCAACTGTTTTTATGAGAAACGTCACCCTATTGTTATTCTTTATGACCGCTACGTTTAGTATCGCACAAGAGGAATGTTACCTAGGTATCGGTGGCAAAGATGATGAGGTGATAACCAAAGTATTTCAATTGACCGATGCACAGGTTAAAAACCTTACAAATTGGGGAGCTGAATTGAAGTTTAGAAATGAGATCTATGAGTTGAAATTAGAGCATCTGTTGAAAAAACATGCGCAAAGTTCCCCCGAGGATTTAATGAAGATGTCGATTACCTATAAGGCATATTTAGATTCCATATCTGGGAATATGATGCTATTGGATAAACGCATGCTAAGCACATTTAACGATGAACAGTACAATCTGTATATCATGTTATGCAATCAACTGCTAAGAAGCCCCATTGCTACCAGTAGGTCACTTAACGAAAAATAACCCTTTTTGTTAAAGACTCGTTTTTAAGTTTCTATTTTTGTGCAAAATCCATATTGATGTATAAATACGTTATCCGCCCTCTGGTATTTCTTTTAGATGCGGAAACTGCCCACTATTTTTCTTTCGGTATGATTCGGTTCTTGTCAAGAATTGGATTGACCAGATTATACAAGAGGTTTTGTGTGATTTCAGACGAGCGACTTGAAAGGGAGGTATTCGGTCTGAAATTTGCAAACCCGGTAGGTCTTGCGGCCGGCTTCGATAAAGATGCCAAATTATACAACGAGTTTTCTGATTTTGGATTCGGATTTATTGAAATAGGGACGCTAACACCAAAACCCCAAGCGGGAAACCCTAAAAAACGCTTATTTAGACTTGTTGACGATAATGCGATCATCAACAGAATGGGATTCAATAATAGCGGGGTATTCGATGCGGTCGAGCGACTTAAGAAAAAGCATCGCGTCTTGGTCGGGGGCAACATTGGAAAAAATAAAGTTACCACAAACAAAGATGCCGTAAAAGACTACCTTATTTGTTTTGATGCCCTTTTTCAACATGTTGATTATTTTGTGGTCAATGTCAGTTCCCCCAATACACCGGGTTTAAGGGAACTTCAAGATAAAAAACCGCTCACCGATATTCTAAAAAAACTAAAGCGGGCCAACGAAAAAAATGCCAAAAAGTTTAATACGACTACCAAACCCATTCTTTTAAAGATTGCCCCAGACCTGACCAATGATCAACTGTTTGACATCATCGCAATTATCGATGATACCAAAATTGACGGGGTCATTGCGACCAATACCACCATTGATAGAAAAGGCCTGAAATCACATTTGACCTTGGCAGAGGAAAAGGGTGGGCTTAGCGGCAGACCCTTGACCGATAGAAGTACCGAGGTCATCCGGTTTTTATCAGAAAACAGTGGCAAGGCCTTTCCAATTATTGGGGTAGGGGGTATTCATTCGGCCCAAGATGCACTTGATAAATTGGATGCTGGTGCGGATTTGGTACAATTATATACCGGTTTTGTGTATGAGGGCCCGACGTTGATAAAAAACATCAACAAAGCCCTACTCGAAAAAAACACTAAAAAGTCATTCTAGGCTGATCGTATCAATTTCAAGTTGAAAGGATTCGGCTTTTTTGTTTCCAATCAAAAATCCGAACGAAGCTATTTCCTGTTTATCGAAATTTGGAACGCTGAGACGGCGCCCCCTAAAATTGGGATAAAGCGATTCAAGCGGAATTTCAATAGTCTCCCAAGTCTTTGAGGTCTTAAAGTAATTTACGTACGACCAGTCATTGCCACTCGTATCCTTTATCCTAAACTGATACCGCTTACCATCACCTTTCAGTATTATTTTTATGATAGTATGGTTTTGGGTAGCGAAGGGTTTATGTTGAAAACGAACCGATGCAAAGCCGCCGTTGTTTTCTAAAGAGACCGTACCTCTAAAAATCCCGTGCCCCATGTCATTGATACTTATGGTACTTGATGATTTTCCACCCATCACGATATCATTAGCAATTTTCCAATTGCTTAAATCCGAATTTCGGGTAAAGTTGAAAAGTACGATTGGTTTGAAAATGTTGTGATTCATGGTATGTACACAATGAACTGGTCGAACCGTAAAATTAAAGTAATTTAGAAAAGCAAATACAAACCTTTACACATGAAAACTTATTTTAAAAAAAAGGAACTATTGGTGTTGGTATGTAGTATTACTTTTTACCTTCTCCCTGCCCAAGGGGAAGTAGCGCCAAAAACTGCATTTACGAAGATGTATCTACCGGTATGGCAAGAAGCCCAAAAACACTGTTTAGAGGTCGCTGAAACCATGCCTGAAGCCTTATATGGCTATAAACCCACTGAAGAGAGTAAATCTTTTGCAGAACAGATGGTACATATTGGGTATACCATTGAATTATTGACCAAACGTTATGTTGAAGGTAAGACGGTTAAACCCAACACCCCCGATGCTTCCCAAATGACCAAAGATGAGATCGTGACTTTGTTGAAAAAGGGGTTTGCCTATACTACGAATGTTATCAATACCATTGAACAGGCCCAATTAGATGAAACTTGTGTGATGTACCACAGTGGGAATACTGTGAGTAGGGCCTTTGCCTTGTTTTACGTACAAGATCATTTGACCAATCACCGGGCCAAAGCAAACCTCTATTTACGAATGAATAACATTGAACCACCAGAATACACCTGGTGAAATAGACAAAAGGGTTCTGTGCATTATTTTGTCCAGTAATCCACCACCAATACATCTTCAATGTGAGGTGAGGCCAATTCCACAAAAGCCTTATGGTCAGGGTGTGGTAGATAGACCGAACGGGCTTCCTCAGTTTTAAAAGTGACAAAAAAACAATGTGTGAATCCCTTTTCCAAACCTTCCGGACTGTTGTTCAGTCCCCATTCGTAATCTTGAATTTCTTTGATTTTATCGGGTAGTTGGCTAAAGGCAGTTTCAATTTCCGTTAACTTGCTTGCCGAGGTGTTTTCAGTAAATTTAAAAAGTACGACATGACGTAAAACACTATCCTTGGGTGTCATTTCACTAGTATTGGTTTTGGAGGTATCGGTACGTTTTTCCATTGTAGCAACAGAAAAGGAAATTCCCAATGCTAAAATAAAAAACAGTACATAAGGTAAATGTTTGGTTTTCATTTTTTTATTTTGGAAGATACGAACTAAAACCGCAATAGCGATATTTTTGTATTTTGACTCGATAATCTAACTTTAAAAGCTTTTGGCTTGCGTCGAAATCGTATTTTAGTTTTCTTTTGATACCTCACGGCCTTG
Source organism: Croceitalea sp. MTPC5 (assembly GCF_036985505.1). Taxonomy (NCBI): domain Bacteria; kingdom Pseudomonadati; phylum Bacteroidota; class Flavobacteriia; order Flavobacteriales; family Flavobacteriaceae; genus Croceitalea; species Croceitalea sp. MTPC5. The sequence goes on along the minus strand of NZ_BTGQ01000004.1, from coordinate 141,934 downwards.
CCTCGAGGTAGTTCATTTTTTAATCTTTCGTTCTTGAGCTACGAAATACTTGGTGCTTTTATGTTGGCGACTGCCGTTTTGGCAATATCACCTGGTCCTGACAATATTTTTGTAATGGTTCAGGGTATGGCCAACGGCAGAAAGTATGGTCTGGCAACTGTTGCAGGGCTCATGTCGGGTTGTCTCATCCATACCACACTATTGGCTTTCGGGGTTTCGGCCTTGATCAAACAAAACGATTCCCTTTTCTTTATCATCAAGTTGTTCGGGGCCTTGTATTTACTATTTTTAAGCTACAAAGTCTACAAAAGTGATTCGAAAATTGATCTTTCGAACCAGAAAACGGCACCACAGGGCTTGTGGAAACTATTTCAAACCGGTTTTTTGATGAACGTACTCAACCCGAAAGTGACCATTTTTTTCTTGGCCTTTTTTCCTGGTTTTTTATTCAGCAAGACCATCGATACGGTCATACAGTTCTATGTACTCGGATTCCTTTTTATTACGGTCTCGTCCCTGATTTTTGGAGCTATTGCCCTACTGGCCGCGACCATTTCCGATTATATTGCCACCCATCATAACGCCGGCCGGTATTTAAAATGGACACAGATTTTGGTTTTTGTGGGTATTGCGGGCTATTTATTGCTATCTGATAAATAACCTTAATTTTATACCATGTCAACAGCTCAGGTGAAAATGGTGGAGTGCCCCAGGGATGCCATGCAGGGTATCAAGGAATTTATCCCTACCGAAAAAAAGGTAAAATACATTCAATCTTTGTTGGGCTGTGGCTTTGATACCGTGGATTTTGGAAGTTTCGTATCGCCAAAGGCAATTCCGCAAATGGTAGATACCGCTGAGGTACTTCAAGGTTTGGATCTTTCAAAGACTACCAGCAAATTATTGGCGATTGTTGCCAATGTTCGTGGGGCCCGCGATGCAAGTATGCATGAGCAGATTGACTTTTTGGGTTTTCCATTTTCAATTTCTGAAAACTTTCAGATGCGGAATACGCATAAGACCATTGCCCAATCCGTGGAGACTTTACAAGAAATCTTGAATATTGCCGATGCTGCCAACAAAAAGGTAGTTACCTATATTTCGATGGGCTTTGGAAACCCCTATGGCGACCCTTGGGATGTGGATATTGTGGGGGAGTGGACCGAAAAATTAGCCAAAATGGGCGTGGGCATATTATCACTTTCTGATACCGTGGGCAGTTCAACGCCCGAAGTAATTGATTACTTATTTTCTAACCTAATACCGAAATACCCAGAAATTGAGTTTGGTGCCCATTTGCATACGGTACCGGCCAAATGGCATGAAAAAGTGGATGCGGCCTATAAGGCAGGTTGTCGACGTTTTGACGGGGCCGTACAAGGCTTTGGGGGTTGCCCCATGGCCAAAGACGAACTTACGGGCAATATGCCTACTGAAAAAATGCTTTCTTACTTTACGGAACAAAAAGCCGATACCGGAGTAAATTGGATGGTCTTTGAAGCGGCCTATAATAAGGCTACGGAACTTTTTTCGGTATATCATTAAGGTTTTTGATTTTGCATGGTTCCTCCCTTTTGCGAAGGGAGGTGGCGGCGAACGAAGTAAAGCTGACGGAGGGATTGATTTTTTTTGGTTCCCTTTTTTTCTTGCTTCGTTTTGCTCGAAATTCAATCTCCCCTTTCTTCCTTCGCTGCGCTCGGAATTCATTCCCCTCTTTAGAAAAGAGGGGAGCTTTTTGTGCAGGAACTAAGATTAAAAATTATTGTTCACCTTTTTATAGCTCCTCCCTTTTTTAAAGGGAGGTGGCAGCGAACGGAGTGAAGCTGACGGAGGGATTACTTTCCAAACCTTCTTTTTTTGAAATAAACGAGCTTTAGTTATTTTTAATCCATGAGACGTATCCATAACAAGAAAGAACTTATTTCAAGGAGAAAAGGACTTCGAAAGAATTTGACCCCAGCGGAAGCCTTTTTATGGACCTACCTCAAAGCCAAAAAACTAGGTGGTAAGCGCTTTCAGAAACAGCATAGCATCGATTATTATATCGTTGATTTTTATTGTGCTTCTGAAAAGTTGATTATTGAATTGGATGGTGAAGTACATATAAATGCCGCTGCAGCGGAAAAAGATTTCAAACGAGACAATGATCTTGAGGCATTAGGGTTCACCGTGTTGCGGTTTGAGAATAAAATGGTTTTTGAAAACCTATCCTCAGTACTTCGAGAGATTAAGGATAATTTTAAGAGTACCTAAAATTACTCCTCGCTGTTCAAGGGAGAGTTGGTCAAAGTTGGTTGTGGGCGAAGGTATTGGTTCGCAATCTCCCCTTTCTTCCTTTGCTGCGCTTGGAATTCATTCCCCTCTTTTCTAAAGAGGGGAGTTCTTTGTATGGGAACTAAAAGGATGCATTTGTTCATTCTACCTGTAACGACTCCCTTCACAAATGGGAGGTGGCAGCAAACGAAGTAAAGCTGACGGAGGGATTGCCTTTCCCCAATCCTCTTTTTTTCGTGCTTCGTTTTGCTCGAAATTCAATCTCCCCTTTCTTTCTTCACCGCGCTCGGAATTCATTCCCCTCTTTTCTAAAGAGGGGAGTTCTTTGTATGGGAACTAAAAGGATGCATTTGTTCATTCTACCTGTAACGACTCCCTTCACAAATGGGAGGTGGCAGCAAACAAAGTAAAGCGGACGGAAGGATTGGATTTTTTTGGTTCCCTTTTTTTTGCTTCGCTCCGCTCGGAATTCATTCCCCTCTTTTCCAAAGTGGGGAGTTCTTTGTAAGGGAACTAAAAAGATGCATTTGTTCATCCTATCTGTAACTCCTCCCTTTTTTAAAGGGAGGTGGCAGCGAACGGAGTGAAGTTGACGGAGGGATTGCCTTTTCCTAATTCCCCTTTCTTCTTTCATAATTTGGTCCGAAACCCATTTCGCTATTTTCTAAAATGAAGGGTCTTCTTAAATCAGTGCTTATCCTTTATAGGAACCCAAATCTCTTCTTCTGAATCGGGATGGTTGTTTTTGTAGTTGGGACCAAGGACTTCAAAATGGGGACGGTCATCCACCACGTAATTGGAGTTAGGCAACCACTCCGAAAAAATATACTGAAAGATGGCAGGGTCGGCACTGGACCCTTTATAGTCAAAAACGGCATAGCGTCCGCCCTGCAGTTCAAAGGATTGCAACCCCTCTGGGATATCATCAAAAGAGCTGACCTCCACAGTGGCCCACTTTTTAAATTCGGTAACGGGGCTAAATTGGGCATAATAGCTTGGGGGATAGATTTGCATCGAAATCTTGTTTTCTGAAACGCGGTGTGGTATCTCTTTTATTCGAGGGCCAAATTGCCCCCATAACTGTGCGGTTTTATTGTTGGCCAAACTCATCTTTAAAGAAAGGCCAACTAGTTTTTTGGGTTGGAGGGTTTTGATTTTGGGTTGCATGATTCCGTATCGTAAGTTTTAGGGAATATAGTAAAAATGGGTAAGGGTTAATGATCATCTGTTTTCGGCCTGCTAAATTGATGTAACTAAAGAACGGTTTTTTAGTTAACCTATTCGAATAGAGTATAAGTAAGCCTATTGCTATTTTACTTTCTGGAATACGTTTATATTGCCGAGTGACATAAACATGACTTCCCCTTTGTTATCTTTTTTAAAAGTCATTGTACGTTGACCATCCGTGCTCTTGAACACTAAGGGGGTTATCTGATGGAAAGTACGATTGAAGCCTGAAAGTGTGTAATCGTTATTGGCTTTTAGTTCCCAAGATTGCTGGTCATCGTTATCAATGCATGTTTGACAATTGGATAGCCAAATATACTTTCCGGTAAAGGGGGTTAAATCGCTTTTAATTCTTTCTGCATAAACAGGCTTTGGTTTATTTTCAACAAGTTCATTAAGAATGGTTTCGATAGCGAGATACCTTAAATTTGTGCCCTCATGATGGTGAACGACAAAGATTCCAATGTTTTCTTCTGGCAGTAAAGTCATAAATGAGCTGTACCCCAACATTTCCCCTCCATGGCTAATTGATAAAATATCATTCCACTTTCTTTCGTACAATCCAAAGGTGAAACCATCAGCATCAGGATGTATGGATAATTGTTTCGTGAGCATTTTTTTCGTCAACTCAGTACTGAGGATCCTTTGTCCGTCAATTTCCCCTAGATTTAGAAGCATTCGCATATACCTTCCCATATCACTTACTGTGCTATTGATGGAAGATGCCGGAAAAGTGTGATACCATTCCCATGGCTGTGGAATATTGATATTATTGTACATCTCATAGCCTAGAGAAGTGAGTACACCATGTTCTTCGGGTAAATCAATACTCGTCATATTCATCCCTAGGGGCTTCCATATGTTTGCCCTCATATACGCTTCCAAGGGTGCATTGGTAATATCTTGTACAAGTAGACCAGAAAGTGCAATACCATATGTGGAATAAGCTGTAACCTTACCGGGTTTACGAATTCTTTTCAGATTGGTCTTTAAAAAATTGGACAGGGGAATTTGTTCATTCTCATTAAAAACCCGTCTTCCTCCTAACTCGTCAAACCCTGCACTATGGGTCAACAAGTGAAAAGGGGTAATAGGTATTTGAAATGTTTCAGCTAGCTGCAATGAGGTTAGATGACGGTTCACATCGGTGTTTAATGAAATCGTGTTGCTATCAATTTGTTGAAGTAGCGCCAAAGCGGTGAATGACTTTGTAATGGACCCAATTCGAAAAATGGTCGAATCTGGGTTTACATAATTAACTTCTTCTCCCAATCGGTGAAAACCATACCCTTTTTTTAGAAGGGTTTTTCCATTTTTTATGACTATAATGGCTGCTCCTGGTATTCGCTGTTCATACATGGTGGCTTGAAAAAGTGAATCTAGTTTGGTTTCTAGCGAAGTAATGTTAATACTCTTTTCCTCAATTTGTGCCTGTATACCCAGGCAAAAAAAGCACTGGGGTACAATAAAAAATAATTTGGAAAACCTCATATTCTCAACTAAATAAGATGTAATGCAAATTTGCGCAGGGAAAAATTAAATCTATTGTAAAAAATTGCACGACTCTTTTTAATCTGTAAAAGCCGATTGAAATTCCAATGGATTAACCCCGGTATATTGTTTGAAGTATTTATAAAAATGTGGAGAATCATAAAATCCGCATCTAATCGCGACATCCATGATGGGATACCCCTGCTGTAACATTTTTTTGCTTTTTTCTATTCTCGTATATAGAAAAAACTGTTTTGGCGTCAACCCTATTTCTTCTTTGAACAAGCGTATAAACTTGTATTTATTGATGCCATATTTGGTGTTGATCCATTCAAGTGAAAAAGAATCTGTTTCGGCAATGATTTCTTTGATGAACAATTTAATACTGCTATTGTCATATCTTCTTAACGTACTTACTTGACAACGGTTCAAAAGCAATTTTAGCGTTTTCAGAAAACGTTCTTCAAAATTAGGTTTATGGCCATTGTCTATTTTAGCGAGCCATAAAAATTCGTTGAATAGTGACTGATTACAAATCACCCTATCTTCTATGAAAAAATTGTGGTTATCTGAAAGATGGGCAATAATACTTTCGGGTATGTAAAATGTAAAAAATGAATTGCCACCGGTCGTGTCACATGGTGTGGCATGAAATTCATTCGGGTTGGTTATGGCAATTGACGCTGTGGGTGCAAGAAAAGAGTTGGTCATTAAATCCGTTCTGAAAACATTTTTAAGAATCAACGAAATATTATAGGTTTCATGCTTGTGAAGAGGAAAATTGACAGTACAATTTTGGGCATGTAGCGTTTCTATGCCATCAAGAATATTTAGTTTTCTGTATTTGTTGCTGTTTTGTTCTTCTTTCAAAAACCTATTTTTTTGCGTTATAGTTACAAGTAATGCTGGGCAAGTGCAACAGCTGTACTAAAAGTCTGCGAGTTGGTGGGCTGGTCGTGAATTTTACGGAAATATAAGAAAACAGGAACGATATCCGGGGTATTGCACTATCATATTGGGTTTCACCGGATATTTAATTAAATAAGTTACCCATCTTGGTCAAGCTCTTCTTCAAAATACTTAAAAAAGTAAAGAACCCTTGCTTGTATTTTTTTGGAAGGATGAAAGGGTTTCAACGATAAATTTTTAGGGTAAAGGGGGTATACTTATGATATTGAACCATTTTAGTTGGCTTCTTTGCTTAAAGGAATTTTTTTGGTTCTAATCATTGTGACTATAGGGCATAAAAAAACCGGAGCAAAAGCCCCGGTCTTGAACTAAACTAACTTAAATCAACACATAATATTTTTAGTTGCCGACCAGTGAAGTTTCCCCTTCATTAGGGTTATACACATAGGTAAACGTGTAGTATCGCGAGGCATCGGTAAAACCGTCAGGGTTGGCCGGGGCGTTTTCGTAATAGCTCAAAATCTCGACCTTGGCAAACTTACCATCATAGGTTCGAAAGACCAAGACCTTGCCAGGAATGGAGGTTACCAAATTGGTCATGGGATTATAATTGTACCAACCATTGTCACTTCCGGTAGGTATGGCAAAAGCGGCATTGGCATCCCCTGCAAAAGTAAGTCCGTCAGTGGAGTTGATTTCGTCAAAGATACCGTTAACGATAGCTGCGCCAGCATTTCCATTACGTTCGGGTTCGTCATTGGTTCCTGTAACCGTGCCGCCATTAACGGCAATGGTCGTTCCACGAAAGGCAATATCCCAGTCGGTATCACTATCGGTTACGGCCCCCGTGGCAAAGCTGAACTTGGTGAAGGATCCCCCAATAGGTTCTCCGCGACCACCGGTTTGCGGAGCGAAGATGTTCTGCGCGGTAGCTTCGACCAAATCAGAAAGTACGGTAAAACTGGCCGGTGTCGACTTGGTCAGTCCGTTGACCGCAACATTCACTTCCCCTGAACTTGCCCCAGAGGGCACGGTCGTGATGATTTCGGTACTGTTTACTGAAGTGATGGTGGCGACAACACCCCCAAACGTAAGGTTGATGGCCGAAGCATCGGTAGGGAAATTCGTTCCCGTGATGGTGATCTCGGTACCTACGGGCCCAGATTCCGGACTGATGGCCGTAACGGCAAATTCGGCTATTTCGTTACCGTCACCATCATCATCGCTACAGGCGACAAAGGCGGTCAAAGCGAATAGTAAACTGAATAATTTGATTGTTGTTCTCATATCTGTTTTTAGATTTAAAATTGGATGTTCAATCGGGCGAACACCTGTCGCCCAGGGTTGATCAATTGTTCATTGTCTTGAGCCGCCAGGGGGTTAGACCCTGTAAAGTCTAATAGGTTATTGGCCCCGACCTGAAATTGATAGTGTTTGTAAAAGGTCTTTCCGAAAGAAAGGTTGACGAGGGAATAGCCCGCTACAAAAGCATTGTCCAACTCGTCTAAAAGATCGTTGCCGTTGCGGTCGGTCAAGCCGAACCGACTGCGATAGACCACCCGAAGATTGACATTGGCATCCCATTCGGGTATTTCGTAGAATACCTTAACATTCAGCGTATGCCGTGAGCGGTTTTCCAATCCGAAGTAATCATCACGGGTCAAGCGAACGGTCTCCAAGGTCCCTGGATCACGGGCAAAGACCTCCCCATTGTCAATGGCATCCTCTTTATCCTCATCAAAAGCAAATAGTAATTGATACCCAGCAGAGAGGTTTAGGTTTTCGAAAAGTCTGTATTGCAAGTCGACTTCCATCCCTTGCGTATATACCCTTTCACGATTGATATAGCCAAAGACATTTTGGCCATTAGTCTTTGAAGCGAGTATGCGCGTATCGATCAGGTTTTGAAAATCATTCCGAAAGAAATTGACATCGCTACGCAGTTTCCCCTTTTTGTAACCAAAGCCAAGGTTGTAGCCCATAGAGCTTTCCGCATCCAATGGGTCTCCCAGGTCAGCGGGATCAACGACAAGGTTCGCGATTTCATCATTGTCTTGTAAGCGTTGTATCCCTGCCGCTTCCACTTCCTTACCAAAAACGGAGTATCCACCACCGGCCGCATTGGTAAAGTCGAGGTACAATTGTCGAAAATCTGGGGCCTTGAACCCACTCCCCACCGAGCCTTTGATATGAAAGGCATCGGTGAAATTATAACGTGCCGAAAGTTTGGGGCTCAGTTGTGAGTTGTACTCGCTGTGATTGTCGAACCGTGCCCCTGCAATAACGTTTAATTTTTCCCAGGGGTTAAAATCGTATTGGGCAAAGATGTATTGCGAATCAAAAGCGACCTGTTCGGCAAAAAGGGAACGGTTCAGGGTCTCAAAATTGTAACCGGCCCCTGCGGTCATCGTATTGGTCTCGCTAAAGGAATGGTTGAAGCGCACTTCGGGGCGAAATAGTTTTTGGTCAAAATCATTATCCAATAACAGTTCATCGTTGATGGGGTCGATGGTCTGTTCGTTGGTCACATAATTGGTATAATAGAGCTCGTACTCAAATCGTGATTTTTCGGTGAGTTTGTGGTCTATCCTCAGATGGGCATTCCCATCACGTTCTTCACTCGTGCCAGAGGGAACATCGAAATCTTGTAGAAAATAACGCCCAGAGGCAAAAAAACGGAGCTTATCCGACAGGTCGTAAAACACCCTTCCATTAAAGGTATAGTTAAAGAAGGGATTAATGGTCTGCCCTTCGGTGTTCGGTGCGAGGTCAAAACCTTCGGTGCTCAAACGGTCTACGAATAGGGAGTACCCCAAGTCGCCGTTGCGTTGGTTGAGGCTAATAGTGCTGTTTTGACTGTTAAAGGTGGCCGTGCGGTGTGAAACCTGACCAGAAATGGCCCCGGTCTTCGGGCGTTCGGTAATGATATTGATGACCCCGCCCAAGGCTTCAGAGCCGAAAAGGCTCGAAGAAGGTCCTTTGACCACTTCAATCTGTTTGATATTACCGATGGCGAAACGGCTCAAATCAAGATTACCACCACTGCGGCCCACTACTGGTACGCCATCAATCAATATCAAAACATAGTCAGAGGCAATCCCCTGTATTTGAACACCCTCACCACCGCCTATAGTGGCATCGGGTGTCATAACGATACCGGTTTGTTCATTGAGTATTTCATTTAAACGGGTTACTCCCGTACGGGCAATCTGTTTTTGGGGAATAAGGGTAACCGGCAGGGGTAATGACGATAATTGTCTAACCGTGCGCGTTGCAGTAACGACGACTTCCTCTAAATCTTGGGTAAGAACGGTGTCTTTCTGAGATGGAATGGGTTCTTGGGCACGGGCCATTGCCAAGAAAAAAAATAAAAAATAAAAGGATGATTTATTTTTATTTAGACTCATTCTTATTTAAATTTGACACAAATATAGATGTTATTTTAAATCAGTCTAAATAAAAAGAATTTATTTTTAGAAAAATCCTTAACAACAAAACAACACCATTGACATGAAGAACAAATTTTTTTTAGTCGTAGTCAGCCTATCCGTATTCGGTATGGCACAAGCACAAGGGAAGAAAGCCTTGGACAAACAGGCCATCAAGAGCATGTGCGGTTGCTTTGAAGTGACCTTCAATTTTGCAGAGACCTTTAATTACAGCCAAGATTCGTTATACAAACCTTCGAAAAATAAGATTTCCAAGGGCTTGGAATGGGCAGAATTGGTAACCGATAATGACGATAAAGTGGTCATTCAACATATTCTTCAAGTGGGGAATCCCGCAGAACCCATGATTGTGAAACATTGGAGGCAAGACTGGTTGTTCGAGAACACCGACCTATATGTCTATAATGGCGATAACAATTGGACCTTTAACCAGAGACAGTCTGAAGAGGTAACGGGGCAGTGGACCCAAAAAGTATATCAGGTTGATGACAGTCCGCGTTATGAGGGGAGTGCCACTTGGGTTCATGTAGACGGAAAAAGTTATTGGGAGAACACCACACCGGCACCCCTACCAAGAAGGGAATATACCACAAGGGGCGATTACAACATCACGATGCGTGGCAACCGTCATGAAATTACCCCAAATGGTTGGGTACACGACCAAGACAACGCCAAGGTACTTCGTAAAGATGGGGCCGATGATTTTGTACTGGCCAAAGAAAAAGGGTACAATACCTACGTTAAGGTATCCAATGCGCGTTGCCAAGCGGCCGCTGATTGGTGGACGGAAAATGATGATAAATGGGCCACCGTTCGTTCAAAATGGGATGAGGTGTTTGCCCGTGACACCGATTTGACCTTAAAGCAAAAAGTAGACAATAAGGTATTGTACAAACATTTGTTCAATGAAGAAATCACGGCTAAAAAAGATATTGCCGATGTTATAGAATCTTTTGTGGTTACAGAAGACAAAGAAAAAGCTTCGAAAACGAAATAGCAATATGAAAGTACACATAACACTGTTTATTGGGCTCTTTTTTGCGGTCTTCACTTTTGCACAAGACAACGTTTTTTTGCAACGGGAGTATTGGAAGGGAAATCCCTCCGTTGCTGATGTGGAAAAGGCCATTGCTGAGGGAAACGATATTACAGAATTGAACCGGAACCTATTCGATGGGGTCTGTTATGCCTTTCTGGAACAGGTTGATAATAAGACGATAAAACACCTTCTGACCAAGAAAGGAAATGAAGTCGACAAAATTACCCACGATGGACGCACCTATATGTTTTGGGCCGCTTACAAAGGCAATCTCAAAATGATGCAATACCTGTCTGATAAAGGTGCCAAATCAGACATTGAAGACGCCCACGGCTACACTGTATTGAACTTTGCGGCCAATGCAGGGCAATCCGACCCCGAACTGTATGATTTCTTAGTGTCCCATGATGCCAATATCAAGGCGACCACCCATAGTGGGGCCAATGCCCTGCTATTGGTTTCGTCGGCAGCTCAGAATGTGGACATTATTGAATATTTTATGGATAAAGGACTGGCCTTCGATAGCGTCGATGACAATGATAATGGCATTTTTCAATATGCTTCAAAAGGTGGCAATCTAAAGCTACTAAAAACCCTAGTAAACAAAGGTGCAGATGTAAAGCGAATTAATAATAACGGGGAGAACGCCACTTTTATGGCTGCCCAGGGCACGCGAGGCAAGCAACATGGCAAAGCGGTCTTTGAATATCTCGAAGGGTTGGGCCTTGCTATGGATTTGGTCAATAAAGACGGAAAAAACCTATTGCACCTCGTATCTTCTCGAAATAATAATGAGGAAGTCTTTCAATATTTAATGGACAAGGGCTTGGATGTCAATTTACAGGATGTTAAGGGAAGCACACCCTTAATCAACGCTTCACGGGGAAATAGCCTGGAGGTCGTTCAATTATTGGCAGGTAGCGCAAAGGACATTAACGTTCAAGATGCCCAAGGGCGTTCGGCCCTGGCCCTGGCGGTATCAAGAAATAAACCCGAGGTGGTAGCGTATCTTTTGGATAATGGTGCTGCCGTGGCCATTGCTGATAAAAAGGGAAATACGTTGGCGTATTACTTGATGGAAAGCTATAACGCGAAACAACCAGACGATTTTGAGGCAAAATTACAACTGCTGCAAGATGCCGGTTTGGCTATGACCGTTCCCCAGCACGATGGCAACACGCTTTTGCATTTGGCCGCCGAGGAAAACAATCTTCCCTTGTTGAAACGGTTAGCGCCATTTGGCATTGCCATTAATCAGAAGAACGATGAGGGCAATACGGCCTTACACCTAGCGGCCATGTCCACCAAAAATGCCGAAATACTAAAATACCTTATCGGCCAGGGCGCCGATGTGGCCTTAAAGACCGATTTTGAGGAAACGGTATATGATCTGGCCAAAGAAAATGAGTTGCTACAGCAACAGGTAAGCCGGCTCGATTTCTTAAAATTGTAACGAAAAAGAATAGTTGTTATGAAAACTTTTTTTAAAGGCTTGTTAGTACTAATGTTTTTGGGTCTGTTGGCCTTCTCGCAAGCACCAGTTGAAACCGCCAATTACAAATGCTTGATTCAACTGACCAATTATGAAGGTGAGGGGGCGTATGTGGTCGTTTCCATTTTGGATGTCGAGGGCAAATACATAGAAACCCTATATGTACAAGGTGATGATAGCGAATGGTATCGTGATATTGAAGAATGGTGGAAAAACCTCTATGGCATCAAAAGGCCGGATATCGATGCCATTGTTGGTGAAACTGTTACCGGGGGACAACGCAAGATGGCAGTACTACGGATTCCCGTTGATAAGATTGATGCCGGATACAAAATTCGATTTGAGTCCGCTGTTGAAGATCAAGAGTATTATGCCGATGATGTGGAGTTTGATTTGACTGCGGAGAACTTAAAGACCAAAACCGAAGGCAAGGGGTTCATTCGGTATGTTCGAATGCTGCCACAGCGGTAAAATATGACCCTATCGATTTGGAGATATAGCCATTTAACATTGGCCCTGGTTTCAGGGCTTTTTTTGGTTTTGGCCTCTTTAACGGGAATCATCTTGGCTTTTGAGCCCATGCAAAGTGCCCTAAATCCCTATCGACCTGAACAACTTTCCAAAATTTCCCTTGCGGAAACCATAGGTGCCTTGCAGAAGGAGTATGATGAGGTCTTAACGCTTAAAGTAGATGCCAATGACTTTGTGGTTGCCAATGTCGTCAACAAAACAGGGCAGGGCGAATATATCTATGTGCACCCCAGAACGGGCAAACGTTTGGGAGCACCAAAATCGCAGCATCCTATTTTTCAATTTACGACCAACCTGCACCGGTCTTTGTTTTTAAAGGGTATTGGGCGCTTTTTTGTAGGGTTGGTTTCCTTTTTATTGTGTCTCATCGCGATTACGGGCCTGATTTTGATTATCAAACGTCAAGGGGGTCTCACAAAACTCTTTTCAAAAGTGCAGAAAGACTATTTTGAGCTGCGCTATCATGTGATTTTTGGGCGGTGGTTTTTGGTACCCATTAGTATCGTTGCTGCGACAGGGGTTTACTTATCTGCCGAAAAGTTTTCATTACTGCCTAGCTCCAAGATCGTACATGGGCCGGTGGAGCCCAATGCAGAGGTGGACATGTCGGTGCCACCACAAGATTTGGATCTTTTCAAAAGCATTACCCTAGACAAGGTACGTTCGGTGACCTTTCCGTTCTCTGAGTTTCCCGAAGATTATTTCGAATTGGCCTTACGCGAAAAAGAAGTTTTTGTGCATCAGTACAGCGGCGAAGTCTTAAGTGAGCAATACTATCCCTTTACCTTTTTGGCAAGCCAGCTAAGTTTAAAGTTGCATACAGGGCAGGGTACCATGTTATGGTCCATCGTACTCTTATTGGCCAGTGTTGCGCTATTGTTCTTTATCTATTCGGGTTTTGTCATGTGGCGCAAGCGCTTAAGAAATTCCAAAATGGTTGTTGCCCAAACCGATAAGGATGAATGTACCCACATTATTTTGGTGGGTTCCGAAACCGGAAGCACCTATGCTTTTGCCCATGCTTTGAAAAAGGGACTGACCCAAGCGGGCATAGCCGCTTTTGTCAGCCAAATCAATGACTACACCACCTATGCAAAGGCAGAACAGCTCATTTTTTTAACGGCAACATATGGTGAGGGTGAAGCTCCATCCAATGCAAGGCATATTAAGACCTTGTTGCAATCACATACCCAAAAAGTACCAGTGCAGTATAGTGTGGTCGGTTTTGGCTCCTTGACCTACCCAAGTTATTGCCAGTTTGCCATTGATTTAGAAAGGCTTTTGGCGGGCACACCGAATATGGAGGGCAGCTTACCGCTATACAAAATCAATAACCAATCTTTCGGGGCTTTTATGGATTGGGCCAAACTATGGGCGCGGGCCACCAATACTCCAATGCAAATTCCAACCTTGGAGAAAAAGGTCAAAAAGGCCAAGAAGCAGCCTTTTAAAGTGCTTGAAAAAACCGGACTTAATGTGGATGATACCTATATGTTACATTTAAAGCCTAAAAAGAAGGTGAAATTCCAGTCGGGTGATTTATGGGAGTTTGTTCCAGAGGAAGACGACAGACCAAGATGGTATTCCGTTGCCAAATACCAAGACAAGCTTGTCTTGAGCATAAAAAAGCATGAGTTGGGTGCTGTTTCCCAATTTTTGAATCGTGTTGATGCTGGCGAATACGTAAAGGGCGGTATCAAACGCAATGTTGATTTCCATTTTCCAAAGAGCGCACCCGCACTGGTCTGCATCGCCAATGGTACCGGTATAGCGCCTTTTCTGGGAATAATCGACGAAAACACCAAAAAAATCCCCATCGACCTCTATTGGGGCGGGCGTACTATGGAATCCTTTTCCATTTATAAAGCTTATATCGACAATGCCATTGAGACCAAGAAAATGAGCACCATGAATATTGCTTTATCCCAAGAAAACAATACCAAGGAATATGTGCAACAGTTATTGCAAAGGGATAGGGAGCAATTGGCCCAAAAATTGGAAAATGCATCGGTATTTATGATATGTGGCTCCATTGCAATGCAACAAGGGGTGTTGGAAGCTTTGGAGGAAATTACCACCGACCTCCTCGAAAAACCCCTTAGTGAATTTGAACATCGGGAACAGCTAAAAATGGACTGTTATTAGCAGTAGGATACAAACCATGTCATGTTCTTCTGCCATTAAAGGAACCTTAGAGTAGCCAAAAATGTTAAATCTTAAATTTTATTTAAAATAAGTCTAAATTAATTTTGGTCATCAGAGCAGTGGGGATATATTTGTCAAATAAAATTATTTATATCTAATCTAAATAAACTTAATATCCAGAATGAAGAAATTAGTATTTGCCCTATTGGCGGTTTCAGGTGTAATGTTCACCTCGTGTGATTCAGATGATGACGATATGCCCAATCAGGTAGCCACCTGTAACGATAATATTCAAAATGGTGATGAGACTGGGGTTGATTGTGGCGGTAGTGCCTGTTCTCCCTGTGTTACGGCGCTTGAAATACCAGCTACCTACATGTTCACAAGGGAAGGGGAGTCAACCGTAAGTTTTAGCGGCCAAACCACGCGTTTATTGATGGCCAACGAAATCCTTTCAAAATTCAAGGATGAGACCTCAACTGAAGCACAAATAGCCGCTATGTACGACCATCAAGAGGGCGCAGCTGATTTTGAGGATGCCGATTTGAATGCGTCTGATAAGCAAGTTAGAAATAAAACGGCAGGCTCGTATTTTTTCAGTCAAGTTGCACCCTCAATTGCATCAATAAGTATAAAAGCCGACTTTGATGGTTATATTGCCGAGCAGGTAGCCGATGTTTTCCCCAGTTGGAACCAGGTGGCTGCAGAAGGTATGGCAGGGCAATTGACCGATGGTTCCTCAACACGTTATGTGAATGGTAAGGGGCTTGAATTGGACCAAGCCTTCAATAAGGGACTTATCGGCGCTTTTGTTACCGATCAAATCTTGAACAACTACACCAATCCGAATCTTTTGGCACAATTTGAAGAAGCCAACGATGCCGGAACCCTAGTAGAAGGTAAGACCTACACCGACATGGAGCATGATTGGGACGAGGCCTATGGCTACGCCTTTGGGGTCGTTGCCGATACTGAGGATCCCATTGCCGATATTGATGCCTTGGATGCTACGGATAAGTTTTTGGCCAAGTACATCAAAAGGGTTGAAAACGATCCTACATTCGCCGGTACTGCAGAGAAAATCTTTGATGCCTTTAAGGCAGGTAGGACAGCTATCGTTAACAAAGACTATGAAGAACGTGATGCACAAGCAGATATACTCCGTGCAGAAATCGCCAAAGTGATTGCGGTGAGGGCCGTATTTTATTTGCAGGCAGGTAAATCAAAACTTGCCGGCGCTGAGCCTGGGGACACTTTTCACGATCTGTCTGAAGGATATGGCTTTATTTACAGCCTGCAATTTTTGAGAAGGCCAGGTACGGGTGCGGAATTTTATTTTTCAAGCAACGATGTTATCGGTTTTTTGGATACCATTTACACCAACCTTGCTAATGGCTTCTGGGATGTTACCGCAACCGAGCTCGACACGGTTTCTGAGGCCATTGCCGCCGAATTTGATTTTACGGTCGCTGACGCTGCAGATAGTAGCAACTAATTTTCATGGCATGAAGGGGCTAAAAAATTAAACCAAAATTTATAAAAAAGGGGTGGATTTCTAATTGGTAAATCCATCCCTTATTTTATCTTTGAAAAAATTTATTTAGAATAAATAAAAATTGTAGAAAATGAAAAAGATATGGTATGTACTGCCAATTGCAATTACCTTATTCATTTGGGCCTGTTCCTCTGATAGTGATAGCCCAGAACCTATGACCGACGATGACGTAAGCATTACTGATGATGATGTGGTGCCGGTCACTTTCGACCGTTCTGCGATGTTGACCAATTGGGCAGATAATATCATTCTTCCTGCTTACAACGATTTTTTCGTCGTCTTTGCAGATTTTCAAAGCGCTTATGACACCTTTAGAACGGCTAGGACCGAAGAAAATCTTGTTGTGCTTAGGGCAGAATGGCTAGAGGCCTATAAAAGTTGGCAGCGTATTTCAATGTTTGAGGTCGGACCCGCCGAG
Source organism: Croceitalea sp. MTPC5 (assembly GCF_036985505.1). Classification (NCBI taxonomy): domain Bacteria; kingdom Pseudomonadati; phylum Bacteroidota; class Flavobacteriia; order Flavobacteriales; family Flavobacteriaceae; genus Croceitalea; species Croceitalea sp. MTPC5. Next base: position 125,404 of record NZ_BTGQ01000004.1, on the reverse strand, counting down.
GAAAATGGACTGCGATTGAATATAAACACCTACCCCACGGATGTGGATTTGTTAGAGCAGTATGTGGTCAATGACGACCAAGACTTTTCTTTGCCATCAAACAGGGATGTCAAGGGTTTTCCGGCACTGGATTATTTGCTGAACGGATTGGCTGAAACGGATGCGGAAATCATTGCCATTTACAACACCGATACCACAGGCGACGCCTACGTTGACTATTTCAAAGATGTTATCAGTGATATCGAAAGTAGGGTATTGACCGTACTTGATGGATGGAATGGAGGTTATAGGGATACCTTTGTGGCCAATGATGGCGCCTCTGCAACGGCCTCGGTCGATGTTTTTGTGAATGACTTTATCTTTTATTATGAAAAGTTTTTAAGGGCTGGCAAATTAGGTAATCCATTAGGGGTGTTTACGGGATCAACTGCCCCGAATACCATTGAGGCTTTTTACAGTGCAGGTGTTGCCAATGAGCTGTTTTTAGAAGGTTTAAACGCAACCCAAGATTTTTTTAACGGTAGGCATTTTGCGACAACGGGCTCTGGCGAAAGTTTGGCGAGCTATCTTCAAGCACTCAATAGCCTTAAGAATGGTGAGGAACTAGATGTTTTGATAAACGATCAATTGGACGTGGCGCGAACAATGGTTTCCAATTTAGATTCTTTTCGAAGCGAGATTGAGAATAACGACCCTCCTGCCGACATGTTACTTGCCTATGATGAGGTGCAACGCGCAGTACCCTTGTTAAAAGTCGATATGGTATCTGCAATGAGTATCAGTATTGATTTTGTTGATGCCGACGGCGATTAAATGTCACAATTACGAACTTATTTAAATCAACGTGTTGAGGCCGCTCCTTTAGCGGTCTTTCGCATTTTGTTCGGTCTATTGATGTTTATAAGCATCATACGCTTTTGGGCTTACGGTTGGATCGAAAAATTGTACCTGATACCAAAATTTCATTTTTCGTATTACGGTTTTGAATGGATAAAACCGATAGGGCAGTGGACGTATCTCATTTTCGCAGTATGTGGTTTGGCTTCCTTGGCCGTGGCAGTTGGCTTTAAATACCGATTGGCAATCGTCACTTTTTTCATGTCGTTCACCTATATCGAATTGATGGACAAGACCACGTATTTGAACCACTACTATTTTGTCAGTATACTTTCCTTCCTCTTGATTTTTTTGCCCGCGAATGTCTACTACTCCATTGATGCTAAATTAAATGTCCAAAAAAGGTTTCAGTTTATTCCTAAATGGAATATTGATGCCTTAAAACTGCTGGTAACCCTGGTGTATATCTATGCGGGTCTGGCCAAATTAAATTCAGACTGGTTGTTAAAGGCCATGCCGCTCAAGATTTGGTTGCCTTCTAAATTTGATTTGCCCTTGATCGGTGATTTAATGGGAAAGGAATGGGTGCACTATGCTTTTAGTTGGATTGGTGCCGGCTACGATCTATTTATTCCCTTTTTATTGTTGTATCGCCCGACAAGGGTCGTGGCTTTTAGTCTTGTGGTGGTCTTTCACATATTGACACGGATGCTGTTCCCTATTGGCATGTTTCCGTATATCATGATTGTTTCCGCATTGCTTTTCTTTGATTCAAAGCTGCATCATAAAATACTGGGCCTCTTGTCGAAATGGTTGCCTATCGACAAACGTATTTTTGACAATAACGCCATCCTCCAGCCAAAGAAGGGGGTGATCCATACCATAAAGTACGGTTTGGTAAGCCTGTTTTTTATAGTACAATTGGTATTGCCATGGCGTTACTTAGTCTACCCTGATGAGTTGTTTTGGACGGAAGAAGGGTATCGTTTTTCATGGCGTGTCATGCTGATGGAAAAATCTGGCTATGCCCAGTTCAAAATCGTCGATAAGGATACACAACGCTGGTTTTATGTGGATAATACCAAGTATTTGACTCCATTTCAAGAAAAGCAGATGGGTTTTCAGCCTGATTTTATTCTAGAATATGCACATTTTTTGGCAGATGTACACCGGGCAAAAGGCATTAAGGATGTTGCGGTTTATGTAGATTGCCAAGTAGCGTTGAACGGACGCCTGAGCCAGACTTTTATCGACCCCAATATTGATTTAACACAAATAAAGGATTCTTTTGAACACAAGTATTGGATATTACCCTTTGAAGAAGAAATCAAAGGCATTTAGTTTTGTGGTACTCTTTTTTTTAACGCTGCCGTTTTACGGTCAGTTGACCATATCGGGTACCGTCTCTGATGAGACTGGTGCACCTATAACCGGTGCCGAGGTTTACCTCAAAAATATCAAGGCTTTGCAGACCACGGCTAGTGATGGCAGCTTTACCTTTTCCAATATGAAGGGCGGAAAGTATACACTTATCGTCTTTGCCTATGAATATGAGGTGTTTGAACAAGAACTGACCTTTGATAAAACATTTGACCTGAAGATTCAGTTGAACGCACTGAAACAGCAGCAATTGTCAGAAGTGGTTTTGACACAGCGGCGTGAACAGGTATTTGCATTACAGCAGTTGAAAAAAGTAGAGGGAACCGCTATTTATGCAGGCAAAAAAAGTGAGGTCGTTTTAGTGGATAATATTGTTGGTAATACTGCTGCGAATAACCCAAGGCAAATATACAGTCAAGTAGTCGGGCTTAACATTTATGAAAATGGTGATGCCGGCCTACAATTGAATATCGGGGGCAGGGGATTGGACCCAAATCGAACGGCAAATTTCAATACCCGTCAAAATGGTTACGATATCAGTGCAGACGCCCTAGGTTACCCAGAAAGTTATTATACCCCTCCTGCAGAGGCGTTGAGTCAAATTCAGGTGGTGCGCGGTGCGGCATCGTTGCAGTACGGACCTCAGTTCGGTGGGCTGATCAATTTTAAGATGAAGCAACCTAACCCCACAAAAAAGATAGAATGGATCTCAAGACAGACCTTGGGTTCTTTTGATTTAAGAACAAGTTTCAACAGCCTTTCTGGGTCCGTGGGTAAGTTTAGTTATTATACCTATTTCAATTATAAAGAGGGGAGCGGGTTTCGACCAAATTCCAATTTCAACAGCAGAAACTATTACGGTCATTTTTCATACCAGCTAAGTGATAAGACCAAGTTGGGTTTTGAAACGACTATACTGAATTACTTGGCACAACAACCGGGCGGGCTTACCGATGCACAGTTTTTAGAAGACCCTACATTCAGTAATAGAACCAGAAACTGGTTCAATGTAGATTGGAAACTTTTCTCCCTTCGGTTAGACCACAGGTTTTCAGTGGCCACGGATTTTAGTTTGAACCTTTTTGCACTGGATGCCTCGCGTAAAGCACTTGGGTTTCGAACCAATCGGGTATCACAACCCGACGATTTGACCCAACCCAGGGAACTACTGGTCGATAATTTTCAGAACTGGGGTGGTGAGGCCAGATTGCTACACCGTTACAAATTAAAAGATACCGATGCCGTTCTTTTATTGGGTTCTAAGTTCTATAATACGAACAATGACCAGCGTCAAGGTCCGGGTACCAATGGTTTGAATGCTGATTTTAGCTTTGCGGATGAGGAATTCCCCAATTTTGAGCGGCAATCACAGTTTGATTTTCCGAATTTGAACGTGGCGGTTTTTGGAGAGAATATTTTCAATATAACCGATAGGTTTTCGGTGACCCCGGGTTTCCGTTTTGAATATATCAAAACGGAGAGTGAGGGATCCTTTCGCAATATTGTCCTAGATCTTGCGGGTAATCCTTTATTAAATGAAGAGCTTCCCGATAATCGAACATTTGAGCGGAACTTTGTGCTTTTGGGTGTTGGAGCTGCTTATAAATTGAACACCTCAGGGGAATTTTATGCCAATTTCTCAGAGAATTATCGTTCTGTAACCTTCAGCGACATTCGGGTGGTCAATCCATCTTTTCAAATCGATCCGAACATTACGGATGAAGATGGTTTTACGGCAGATTTGGGTTTTCGCGGGCGATTCAAGAATATCCTTTCTTACGATGGTAGTGTTTTTGGGTTACTTTACAATAATCGTTTAGGGGAAGCCTTGTTTGAGAATAGTACCGGAAGTATTATACGGGGAAGGGGCAATATCGGCGATGCTTTTATCTATGGATTGGAAACCTTTGTGGATTGGAATATTGTTGGAACCTTTTGGGAAGGAAATAAGGATTTTAAATGGAACTTTTTTTCAAACCTGGCCTTTACGCAATCGGAATATACCGAGGTAAACTTGTTAAGCTTTGGTGGAGACACCCAGGTTACGACATTGGAAGAGGGAAATAAGGTGGAATTTATTCCAGAAGTAAACTTAAAGACCGGATTCAGTTTCGGTTATAAGAACTTTTTAGGCAGTTTACAGTATACCTATTTGAGCGAGCAATTTACCGATGCTACCAACGCCCCACAAAACGTAAATGACAATCAACGGGGTATAGAAGGTACCATACCCGCTTATGATATCTTAGATCTTTCATTGTCGTATACTTATAAAAGGTTTCGATTGGAAGCTGGGGTGAACAACCTTTTAGATAATAGCTATTTCACACGAAGGGCAACCGGTTATCCTGGTCCCGGAATTATTCCAGCAGAACCAAGAACGTTTTACACGACCTTGCAGGTCAAGTTTTAAAAGAAAGCTAAAGCACCCAGTAGCCTTTTTCCAAACTTTACCAAGAACCTGAAAATGCTACGAAGATCAGTTCTCTATTGAGCGATAGTCGATATCACGATAAGCTATCAAGTCAACTTCTTCAGCTTTAAGGGTCAATAAGGCCTTGAACTCTTTTAACTCCATCTTGCTCAATAGTATAATGAAATGCTTGGTGCCGACCGAAAGTGGAATTTTACGGTGTGTTGCGGTGCATTTTAACTGGTTTTCCCAATAATCGGTGTCCAAATTGAATAGATATTCCTTCAAAGCCTCTAATTCCCATTCAAATAATTCAAAACAAAGATTGTTATATAACACTTGAAAAATGTTACTCTTATCGCAATAGGTAATGATACCGTTCTTTGATTGATGGATTATTTTTCGTGTAAGACACATAATCGGGATTTGTAATTCATTCAAATATAATATTATTATTATTAAGTCTAAATAAAAATAATTAATATTTCCCCTGTTTTTAGTCATGTGAAATTCTTGATTTAAAAACAGTATCTTTGCACGCAATTAATCCGTAATTGCGATGAAAGCCCACCTAAATAAAATTCTTGGCGAAGGCCTTACCTATGATGATGTCCTTTTAGTGCCTGCATTTTCCGAGGTACTGCCGAGAGAGGTCAATATCCAAGCAAAGTTTACCAAAAACATAACGATAAATGTGCCAATCGTGTCCGCTGCCATGGATACGGTAACCGAATCAAAAATGGCCATTGCCATTGCACGTGAAGGAGGCATCGGGGTATTGCACAAAAACATGACCATCGAGCAGCAGGCCATGAAGGTCCGCAAGGTAAAACGTGCAGAGAGTGGAATGATATTAGACCCTGTGACGCTTCCTTTGAATGCCATCGTAAAAGATGCCAAGGCTAGTATGAAAGAACATAGTATCGGTGGAATTCCGATTGTGGATGATGCCGGTAAGTTAATAGGTATCGTGACCAATCGCGATCTACGTTTTGAAAAAAACAATGAGCGCCCTATTCAAGAAGTGATGACTTCCGAAAACTTGGTGACAGCCAAAGAAGGGACCACCCTGGGTGAAGCAGAAGATATCCTTCAAGAGAATAAAATTGAAAAACTACCGGTTGTAGACAATGATTATACTTTGGTGGGCCTTATTACATTCCGTGATATTACCAAATTGACCCAAAAACCGATAGCGAACAAAGACAAGTATGGAAGGCTTCGCGTAGCTGCAGCCTTAGGGGTCACAGCTGATGCGGCAGATAGGGCAGGGGCCTTGGTGCATGCCGGTGTGGATGCTGTTGTTATCGATACCGCACATGGTCATACCAAAGGGGTGGTTACGGTTTTAAAAGAGGTAAAGAAAGCGTTCCCTGATTTAGATGTTATCGTGGGTAATATCGCTACCGGGGAGGCTGCGAAATATTTGGTAGATGCGGGAGCTGATGCCGTCAAAGTGGGTATTGGTCCGGGTTCAATCTGTACCACCCGCGTGGTTGCTGGTGTTGGTTTTCCTCAATTTTCAGCAGTACTTGAGGTCTCAGCAGCTATTAAAGGTTCTGGCGTTCCCGTAATTGCTGACGGTGGTATTCGTTATACAGGTGATATACCAAAAGCCATTGCTGCCGGTGCCGATACCGTAATGTTGGGTTCACTATTGGCCGGCACCAAAGAGTCGCCTGGGGAGACCATCATCTACGAAGGTAGAAAATTCAAAAGTTACCGCGGTATGGGTTCGGTCGAAGCCATGAAGCAAGGTTCAAAAGACCGTTATTTTCAAGATGTTGAAGACGATATCAAAAAATTAGTACCCGAAGGTATTGTTGGTCGCGTTCCCTACAAAGGGGAACTTTTTGAGAGTATCCATCAATTTGTAGGTGGATTGCGGGCCGGAATGGGTTATTGTGGTGCCAAGGATATCGAAACATTGAAAGAGACCGGGCGTTTTGTGAAAATTACTGCTAGCGGAATCAACGAGAGTCACCCGCATGATGTAACGATTACTAAAGAGAGTCCGAATTATAGTAGGTAATCTATCACACTTTCCATAAGTTAAGCATTCAATTTCTTATGTTTGCTACCATGCAAAGTATAAGATGACCTTTATTCATAATCCTATTTATGTACTGACCGTTTTGGCCTTAATGGTCCTGCTGTCTTTGTATGCAGGTAAGACCAAATGGGGCAAACCTTTTGGGGCCGCCCTTTTGGTAATTGTATTTACAGCCGTAATGGCCAATCTAAAATTGATTCCTTCGGCATCAAATTCAATTCCGCTATACGATGCCATTTTTACCTATTTGGCACCTATCTCCATTTTCTTTTTGCTTTTGGGTGCAAATCTAAAGTCCATCAAAAAAGCGGGTGCCCCTATGATTGCCCTATTCTTAATTGGTTCAATGGCAACCGTTTTGGGTATTCTGGTTTCGTGGTACGTGGTCAATCCCCAAAATGTACTTGGTGATGACGGTAAGATATTGGCGGGTATGCTTACTGGTACCTATACTGGTGGTAGTGTTAATTTCAATGCGGTGGCTTTGGCCTATGATTTTCAAGAAAAAGGGGTGCTTTATGCAGGGGCTATTGCCGTAGATAACGTAGTTACCGCATTATGGGTCGTGATTACCATAGCTTTCCCCGTATTGTTAAGACGCTATTTTAAAGACAGGAAACTTAGCAGTCAAAGTAGCGGGATAAAGGACGATGGATTAAGGGCCATGGATTTAAAATCGCTGGGTTGGTTGGTCTTTATTGGATTGGTGTCTTTTCTGATTTCAGACTTAATCTCCGAATTGGTTCCAAATATTCCGTCGATAATAACCCTTTCAACTATTGGGATCATATTGGCCCAAACCTCATTTATTTCAAAGTTAAGAGGTGCACATGAACTCGGTTTGTATGTGGTATATCTTTTTTTGGCCGTAATAGGGGCGTACTGCGAGATTGGTGCTGTGTTGGCACTAAAAGAAGTGGGTTTGCTATTGTTGTTGTTTACCTCATTTGCAGTAATGGTTCATGGCCTACTTACTATTTTATTGGGAGGGTTGTTCTTTAAAGATTGGGATATGATTTCCATAGCTAGTCAGGCCAACATAGGAGGCGGTACTTCTGCTATTGCACTTGCGGAAACCTTTAATCGTAAAGAGTTGATATTACCTGCTATTTTAGTAGGTACTTTGGGTAATGCGCTTGGCACCTATCTTGGGTTTTTAGTAGTTTCAATACTTTAGAAAAGACGGTGATACCCTACTGCCGTTTGAGTAATCGCAACACTTCATTTTTATAACTTGCCCCAATGGGTATCTCTACCTTACCCAATTCAACATCCATTTTTGTAAAGGCCGTCACTCTTTGGGTGTTTACAATATAAGAACGATGGACCCTAAGGAATGTCGTTGGAAGCTTTTGCTCAAAATTACTGATAGTATCCTTGGTAATGATATTTTCGGTGCCGGTGTGTATTCTGATATAGTCTTTGATACTTTCTATGTGACTGATGTTATCAAAATTTACCTTGATGAATTTTTTATTGGAGTTCACATAGATATGGTCATTTCTCACTTCCTCCTCAGCAGGTTTCTCCAGTAAAGGAGTTAGGTTTGTAAGGCCCTTAAATTTATTTATTGCTTTGAACAAGCGTGAAAATGATATGGGTTTTAGCAAGTAATCAACAACCTCTAATTCATAACTTTCTGGGGCGTAGTTGCGATGTGCGGTCGTTAGAATGATTTTAGCCGAAGTTTGGGAGGTTTTGATAAAATCGAGACCGGTTAAAAGTGGCATTTCAATGTCAAGAAAAATCAAATCAACACGCAATTCTTTAACGGCTTCAAAAGCTTCCAATGAATTTTCAAAAGTGCCGACAAGTTCTACGTCTACCAATGACTTCAAATGCGTTTTAATTACACTTATGGCCAAAGGTTCATCATCGATAATAATACATTTAATTGCCATTTCTAATTCAAATCTATAATTAATGCTACAGTGAAGACTGTTGCGGTTTCGTCAATATGTAATTGGTGCCGCTCGGGATAGTTTAGAGCTAGCTGTCGTTTTAAGTTAGCCGTACCGATACCACTACTTGAAGCGGCAATAGTTTGGCTTTTACTATTTTCCGTTTTTTTATTTGAAACTTCAAAGGATAACTTTCTTTCTGTTGCGGCGAGGTCAATTTGTATGTGGGTGCTTTTACTGCCTTTTGTTCCATGTTTGAAGGCATTTTCGACCAAGGGTAAAAGCAATAGTGGCGCAATCTGGGTTTGGGTATTGGTAACATCATGCTTGAAAGAGCAGTTCAATCGATCGCCATAACGCAGGGCCTCCAACTCTATAAAAGCCTGAATTAACTCTATTTCTTTTTCAACAGCTATAGTCGGTTCGTCACTTTGATATAAAATAAAGTCCAATATCTCAGAAAGCTTTAGTACAACTTCGGGGGCAACATCTGACTTTGCCAAGGTAAGTGCATATAAATTGTTAAGCGTATTAAATAAAAAGTGAGGTTGAATCTGGGCCCTCAAAAACTTAAGTTCGTTGGTTGCCTTTTCTTTTTGAAGCACTTCAATGCGATGTTTCTCTTCAAACCTCTTTTTAAAGGCCTTAATGAAAAACATGATCAATGCATAGACATAGACTGCCGGAAAATATGCCGAAAATAAATAGGCTAAATCTTGTAGAATCTCTAGTATGGACTCTTGGGTAAAATCTTCCCTGACCAAAGGTTCAATGAGATAGACAATACTAATTCTACCCAGCGCCGAGAATGTATAAATAGAGGCTACCAATGAAAGCCCAAATGCCCAATACTTCTTGTGTAACAATAGCTTTGGTATTTGGTAGTAGTTTAAAAGATAGGCTGCCAATATCTGAATCGGCAAAAGACCTAAGTAGTTCGTGACACTGGTTAAAAATGCTCCAGAATTTATAGTGGCCAATACGACAAAAACGCTGAATAGAACCACCCAAAACAAACAATGGGCGATGCCTCTTTTTTGAGAAATATAATCAATGAAAGCGCTTTTTTCTGACATACTGGTTTAAAAATAATGGAATTCAAGTTGCGACTAAAAATTAATCTTCAAATGAGATTTATCACATGACGTATATCCGTTTCCTTTGGATGAACAATTCATAATCGTAAAAAACAATTCTATGGGTAGCAACTGGCAATTGGTCTATTACTTAGAAAGTGAAACCAACATACTACTAGTTTTACCCTATCAATTAAAAACGAACATTAAAATAAAATCATTATGAAGACCGTAATTATTCATTTTATTCTTTTGGCAGGCTTTAGCTTCAATTTACAGGCACAAACATGCAAAGAATTGCTATTGGCCGTAAAGCATGAAAATACAAGCGAGGTTCAAGAATTACTTAAATCCATAAACCCTAATTGCAGTTATAATGATAGTATTCAACCAAGAACACCCTTAGGTATGGCAGCTGCTAATGGTAGTTTAAAAATGGTGAAGCTTTTGGTGAACGCCGGCGCTAAACCGAACTATCGATTTAAAAGAGACGCAAGCGCTCTAATGATTGCGGCCGGTCATAGCTACTTAGAAGTGGTGAAGTACCTAATTGCCAAAGGGGCTAAGGTCGACGTTTCCATTCGTGGTGATGGTACACCATTAATGTCAGCTGTTAAAGGAGGTAATCCTGAAATTGTAAAATTATTGCTGCAGAAAGGAGCAAACCCCAATAGGGAAGTGATTGGTGATGGCAACGCTATGGTGTATGCCGGTAGGTCTGGTAGTAAGAAAATATTACAATTATTGATTGAATACGGTACTGATATCGATGGTGCTGTTATTGGCGATGGTACCGCTCTAATACGGGCATCATCGTCTGGCGATATCGAAATGGTAAAGGCATTGGTAAATTTGGGCGCAAATGTTAATAAAGAAAGTAAGGGTGATGGAAATCCATTGATCATGTCCGCAAAGAATGGGCATTTAGAAGTTGTAACGTTTTTAGTGGAATCGGGCGCTGACGTCAATGCGCATGTCAGGGGAGACGAGACACCATTGATACGAGCTGCCTGGAACGGACACTTGGCCGTGGTGAAATACCTAGTTTCAAAAGGGGCAGATGTAAACGTTTCGGTTCGTGATAGTTACTCCCTGAATTCTGAAGTAAGAAGTGCCTTGAGAATGGCAAAAAAGGAAGGACATGCCCAGGTGGTAGCCTACTTGTTGAGTAAAGGAGCAACCCGCTAAACCATAAACTTTAAATAAGTTGACCATGGCACAACGCATTTTTTTAATTATAGGATTGTTTTTTATACAATGTGCCCTAGCACAAGATTATGAACGTATTGAAAAATTGGCAGGTTTATTTCTCGAACAAACAAATGTGCCAGGATTCTCCATGGCAATTTCGAAAGAAGGGGATGTTGTGTATTCGAAGGGTTTCGGACTTGCCAATGTAAAGGCCTCCATACCAATGGATCCTACTATACAATTGCGTACGGCATCTGTTGCGAAGGTGCTTACCGCTACGGCCATTGGGCGTTTGGCCACCGAGCAAAAATTAAATTTTGATGATCCTATTGGTATCCATGTACCATATATAGATGTACAATACAGAAACCTTACGATTAGACAGCTGTCGGGGCATACGTCAGGGCTAAAACACCGCCCTAACGTTACTGGCTATAGAAACAAGCAATTTGCTTGGATGAAGGAAACTTTGCCTTTTATTACCGACCCGTTATTGTTTGAACCGGGAACGGACTATCAATACTCAACGAATGCCTTTAATTTATTGGGCGTCATCATTGAAGAAGTATCGGGCATGCCGTATGAGATGTATATGAAGAAGCACATTTTTGAACCTTTGGAGATGAGGCAAACCTTTGCTGAGAATATTAAGAAGACAAACCCGAAGAATGCGGAATTGTACTTTCTAAAAAAAGGAAAGCTCTTGAAAGAAAAATTAACCAGTGCGAGCTATAAACTACCTGGGGCTGGTTTCAGAAGTACGCCTACTGATTTGGTCAAACTTACCAACGCATACAGCAACGGAATGATTTCAGAAGAGGTGGTGACCCAAATGTTTCAAAACAATATGTTGAGGAATGGAAAGAAAACCAATGTTGGTATTACATGGCGTATTTCTACAGATGTTTATGGAAACCAAGCAATAGAGCATGCCGGAAGCTGGCGTGGTACACGAACCGTGTTGGTGTATTACCCAAAAGAACAACTTTCCATTGCGCTAATGATAAATACAGATTGCAACATACTAATAGAAGAGACAGCACATATTTTTGCACAACTTTTTCGTGCTGAGAAAAAATCATTCACCCCTGATGTATTAGAAGAAAAGATAACTATTGTATTCAATTCCCAGAAAGGGGAAGAAAGGTTTGGGGGCAGTATTCAAATACTAGGGGAAGAAGGTATCTTTAAAGGGGAAGCGGATAATTTTTTGGCGGAGAACAGCCTTCTAAAAATCAGTAATACAGCTTATGCAATGGCTACTGAGTTTGGTCTATTGTATCTTGTGATGGATAAACATAAAGGTTTTGGGGGTAAAGCATATGCCTATACTAACAGAACTGAAGTAAACCCCAAAGAGAAAGCGCCGCTGGTTGCCTTTAAAATTGTTGAGTAAACTACTTGCTGGTCTTTGAGTATGCCTTCCAATCTTTTTCTTTGTAGATATCATCACCAAAATAACGGGCAATCTGTAGAAAAGGTTTTACTTTTTGATATCCTGGTACAGGGGAGAGCATTTTTAATTCCTCATCCAAAAAGACCACGGTGGGATAGCTCATTTTTCCCTGTAATAATGCGGCTGCCAGTTCATGATATCCTCGTTTCCCCTGAGGGATAAAATTAAAGGTTTTGCCATCATGTTCAATAGGTTCTTTCCCTTCCGCATCCATTTTCACCATATAAAAGTTTTCAGCCATGTAGGCCGCAACTTTCGGATTTTGAAAGGTATCCTTATCCATTTTTTTGCACCAACCACACCAATCTGTGTATACGTCAACAAAGATTTTTTTCGGGTTTGCTTCTGATTTGGAAAGTGCAACTGCCTCATCCCAAGAGATCCATTGCACTTCTTGGGAAGTCAATGTCAACGAAAATAATAAGGTCAGGGTTATTAAAAGGCTACGCATATCTTTTGATTTTTGATAATAGTCTTACGACTGTACCAAAACTAACGAAAATTATGCCAAATTATTTCGCGGTAAGGGCCTCCGATTCACCAATGAAGACGTCGGCAATATCTACCTGGTTATGAAGTATATCATCAAAAGTCTCACGCTCCCGAATTAAATGGGCCTTACCTTTATACCACAATACCTCGGCCGGTCTATAACGTGAATTGTAATTGCTGGCCATGGTGAAGCAATAGGCACCGGCATTTTTGAATGCCAAAATATCCCCTTCTTTTATTTCATTGATCCTGCGATTGCTGCCAAAAGTATCGGTTTCACAAATGTAACCTACTACTGAATAATAGCGTTCACGACCTTCAAGATTCGAAATGTTCAAAATTTCATGTGAGGCACCATATAACATAGGCCTTATCAAATGGTTAAAGCCCGAATCTATGCTGGCAAACACTGTAGATGTAGTCTGTTTTACCACATTCACCTTGGCGAGAAAATAACCGGCTTCACTTACCAAGAATTTACCGGGTTCAAAAGCCAATGTAAGTTGCTTTCCATAGGTGTCACAGAATTCATTGAAGCGTGCGGTAAGTTTCATACCCAGCTCTTCGACATTGGTTTCAATATCACCGCTCTTATATGGTACTTTGAAGCCACTGCCAAAATCAATAAAATCGAGGTTTTTAAAATTCTTGGCCGTCTCAAAAAGAATTTCCGACGCATAAAGAAAGACATCGATATCCAAAATATCACTGCCAGTATGCATATGAATTCCGTTGATGTTCATATCAGTGAGTTCCACGATACGCAATAAATGTGGGATCTGATGAATGCTTATTCCAAATTTTGAATCAATATGGCCTACGGAAATGTTCGAGTTTCCACCGGCCATCACATGCGGATTAATTCGGATACAGACGGGTATATCTGGGTGTTTATTCCCAAATTGTTCCAGTATGGAAAGATTGTCAATATTTATTTGAACCCCCAATGCGGCAGCTTCTTCAATTTCTTCCAACGAAACCCCATTTGGGGTGTATATTATGGATTCTGGTTTAAAACCGGCCAATAACCCGAGCTTAACCTCTTGAATCGAGACCGTATCCAATCCGCTTCCCAAACTATTCATAAGGCGCAATATCGAAATATTGGAGAGTGCCTTACACGCATAATTCAACTTTAGGTTTTCCACTTTACTAAAGGCCTTGGTCAGTCTCTGGTATTGAGACGTTATTTTTTCAGCATCATAAACGTATAATGGTGCGCCGTATTTTTCTGCAATGCGCAATAACCGTGAAGATTCCATGAATTGTATTTTGGATAAAACTAATTTACGATTTGTTTCAAAACAAAAATAGCTGCTAAAAATAAATAAATACAACAAATTGTTATAAAAATAACATTACGGTTAAGTTGTGCCATTGTTCCGATGTGTTTATTTTAGAAGAAAATTTTACTATGAGGCTACCCATGTTTCCATTGCAATCCGTATTCTTTCCTGGTGAGACCGTTCCATTGCATATTTTTGAGGAACGTTACAAACAATTGATACACGATTGCAGGGAAGAGGCCATTACCTTTGGGATTCCGGTCTACATTGATAAGAAGATTGAGTATGGTACGGAAGTACAACTGGTAGAGGTCGTTAATTCTTATGAAGGTGGTGAGATGGATGTTGTTTGTGTGGCCAGACAGGTGTTTAAGGTATTGACTTTCGATAATGAACTGGAAGGGAAACCCTATGCCGGGGGTGTTGTCGAGTTTCTTGAGGCCGATAACAATGCAGACGAGGCATTGCGTGAAGAGGTATTGGAAAAAATCAAAGAACTATACCAATTGATGGGGGTCGAACTCCCCCAAATACCGTTATCCAAATTCAATAGTTACGCCTTCGCGCATAAAATGGGGCTCTCATTCGATCAGGAGTATGAACTTTTGCGATTGACCAATGAAACCGAAAGACTTCAGTATATACGGCTTCACTTAGATTCGACCATTACCGTGCTGAATCAGATCAATACAACAAAAGCCGTTATTGAAATGAACGGCCATTTCAAAAATTTCGATCCATTGGATTTTGAGGACTTTAAACTAGAGTAAACCACATCGATGTAAATCAAGGGTTATTTCAATATGGAATTGGGTTTTTCAATTCTTCCATATTAATTATTAATTGTAGTCGTGGTTTGCTATTTTTGTGACCTAATAAAATTTTACGATCATATGAACCTTCACGAATATCAGGGGAAAGAGATTTTGGCAAGTTTTGGAGTACGGATACAACGAGGTATCGTTGCCCATAATGCAAAAGAAGCCGTTGATGCAGCAAAACAACTTACTCAAGAAACAGGCACGGGATGGCACGTTATCAAAGCCCAGGTACATGCTGGTGGTCGTGGTAAGGGTGGAGGTGTGAAACTGGCCAAGAACCTGAAAGAAGTAGAAGAATTGGCGGGTTCTATCATCGGCATGAACCTGATTACCCCACAAACTTCTGCAGAGGGTAAAAAAGTGCATCAGGTTTTGATTGCGGAAGATGTGTACTATCCCGGTGATAGTGAAACCAATGAGTTTTATATGTCGGTCTTGTTGAATCGTGGGACAGGCCGTAACATGATAATGTATTCCACCGAAGGTGGAATGGACATTGAAGAAGTCGCCGAAAACACACCTGACTTGATTTTTACCGAAGAAATAGACCCAGCCGTTGGTATAATGCCATTTCAAGCCAGAAAAATCGCCTTTAACCTAGGGCTTTCAGGAACCGCTTTTAAAGAAATGACCAAGTTCGTGACCGCTTTGTACAAGGCATATGTTGAAAGTGACTCGAGTATGTTTGAGATCAATCCTGTCTTAAAAACATCCGATGATAAAATTATGGCGGTTGATGCCAAAGTCTCTATCGATGATAATGCATTATACCGAAGAAAACAATATGCTGAAATGCGTGACCTGCGTGAAGAGAATGCCATTGAGGTAGAGGCAAGGGCAGTTGGGCTGAACTATGTCGATTTAGATGGTAATGTGGGCTGTATGGTCAATGGGGCCGGTCTAGCAATGGCAACGATGGATTTGATAAAAATGGCAGGTGGCGAGCCAGCAAACTTTTTGGACGTTGGCGGTACGGCCGATGCAAAAAGGGTGGAAGAGGCTTTCCGAATCATCTTAAAAGACCCGAACGTAAAGGCAATACTTATCAATATTTTTGGGGGAATCGTTCGTTGTGACCGCGTTGCCCAAGGGGTGGTTGATGCCTATAAGAATATGGGTGATGCCATTAAAGTACCGATTATCGTCAGACTACAGGGAACAAATGCCGAGCTTGCCAAAGAAATCATAGATAATTCTGGTTTAGCGGTACATTCCGCGGTTCAGTTTCAAGAGGCCGCAGATAAGGTAAAAGAAGTGCTGGCTTAGGTTTTTAGTGTATATACAAGTTAAAAAGAGGCTATTCAGCCTCTTTTTTTATGCAAACACAGAAAACCAAATCAGATAACGAAACTGTCTATCCTGATAGGCTGTTTTCGAAAAAGGATACCCGTTTTATTTGTACTAGGTGCATGATACCTAGGCCACAAAATGAGTGTTGGGATTGTTCAGAATACCCATGAATTGTTGAAAAGAGGTGTTATTCAATTGACGGTACCTTTCCTGATTTTAAGCACGGACCGAAGGACTTTACTTCGAAACCTGAGGTAACAACCTCACTTTTGGCGTCGAGGGTCTTTTCCTCAACCAAATTATGGATAATCAGTTTGGTTCGGGTTCGACTTAAGATTTGTCTTCGATGGATATCGCCGAGGGTACTTCAACTTCACCCGGTATAACTGTAGTCGAGATCCCCATAGAATCGGGAGCATTCAAGGTACCAACTATACCTGTCTGCAAACAAGGCTGTGCAATCAAATAGTAAAACATAAACCATAGAAAGCTTGTATCCTATCCACGTTAGTTTATTGTTATGAAGTTTATTAAAGGATTAAATGACTTACTTGAATTGGATTTTACCATGATTACGGTCTAATTTTGAATTGAAAAAGTTTAAAGGAGTTCATTGTGAAGAAATAACCACAAATCATTAAAAACTGTTAAAAAACAACTTTGATCGTAACATTATTGATTTTTGGGCGTCTTTATAGCATATTCATCAATTTTTATCAATCTTAAAAACGAAATCATCATGAGAAAAATTAGTTTAGTAGTGGCAGCCGTTACACTTTTGGCTGTTAACAGTGTATCAGCAAACAAAAATTTAGAACCTGTAAACCCCAACAAAGACTTATCCGTCCAAATTCACAGTATGTTGGAAAGCAACTCATTCGACGTGAGTGAAGACCTTACTGCCAATGTGCAGTTCACTATCAATAAAGACGGTGAAATTGTCGTGCTTTCCGTTGATACGAATAATGCCTCATTGGAAGGTTTTGTAAAAGGTCGTTTAAACTATAAAAAAGTTGAGGTAAGCGACATGAAAGAGGGTAGAACTTACACAGTTCCTGTGAGAATAGCTGTATAACGTATAGTTATTTGAATTAGCTGAAAAATCCTGGAGTAATCTCCAGGATTTTTTTGTATACGAAAACTGAATTCTTTTAGTTATAATAGGGTAACCTCTTAACCATGAACACCTACGAAGAAAGGCTAGGCATTTTGAGCGAGCTTATCCATTTTGCCCGTGTAGACTATAAAATAAAAGAATCGGAATATGATTTTTTGCTAAGTGTTGCCAATTTACTGAATGTCAAAAAATCTTCTTTAGATGGACTTTTAAAAAAACAATCTTCAGTAAAAGTACCAACGACGCAGTTAGAGAAAATAATGCAGTTCCACCGTCTTTTATTATTAATGAATGTGGATCAAGAGCAGCATAAAAAAGAAATCGAAAGACTTCATAATATAGGTTTATGGATGGGGCTGCCCCCTTCGGCAATTTCCCAAGTACTTGAGGTCATGCACAAATACCCAGAAAAGGTCGTTCCGGCCGATATACTTCTTAATATATTCAAAGCATATCATAATTAAAGTGTCATTATGACACTATTTTATTTCGAATTAATGACAAAAAGTCATTAATTGTCAAATGGAATGCAATTTGACTATATCATGGTGAGTTTAATTTTAAAAATCAAGAACCATGAGTTTAGTAAAAAGAAATAATCTAGTGTTACCAAGTTTAATGAATGAAATTTTTAACCCTGACTGGTTTGGGGGAATGGAAAATGTAAGTCGTAATGTCCCAGCCGTGAATATTGTGGAAAGGGACGAAGACTTTACATTGGAATTCGCCGTGCCGGGTTATAAAAAAGAAGATTTTAACATTGAGTTAGACAACGATATTCTTACGGTATCATCTGAGATAAGTACCGAAGACAAGAGTACCAATGATAATTTTACCAGGAGGGAGTTTTCATATAGCACCTTTAAAAGATCTTTTACGCTACCTGAAACAATTGATTCGGGA
The DNA here is from genome assembly GCF_036985505.1 of Croceitalea sp. MTPC5. Taxonomy (NCBI): domain Bacteria; kingdom Pseudomonadati; phylum Bacteroidota; class Flavobacteriia; order Flavobacteriales; family Flavobacteriaceae; genus Croceitalea; species Croceitalea sp. MTPC5. Next base: position 107,188 of record NZ_BTGQ01000004.1, on the reverse strand, counting down.
AAGGTAAATGCAAAATATGAAGACGGGTTGTTAAAATTGACCTTACCCAAGCGGGAAGAAGCATTGCCAAAGCCAAAACGATTGATCGAGATTGGCTAAGAAGAAATTATGTTGCCTTTACGGCATTTCATAATGGTTGTTTAGTTGGTTAGTTGGAAAAGGCGTCATATTTAAAATGTGGCGCTTTTTCTTTTTAATCCTGTTCCTGAAGCATTTTTATTTCATCCCTTAACTTGGCTGCCTCCATAAAATTCAATTCTTTCGCGGCCTTCTCCATTGCTTTTCGTTTTTGTTGGATGATTTTGGCCCTTTGTTCGGGTGTCAAATATTCTAAATCCGGTTCGGCCGCACGCAATTCCTCTTTTTGAAAGTGGTACGTGGAGACTGAATTTTTTGCTAATGCACTGTCCAAACTTTTGTTCAAGGCTTTTGGCGTTACATTATGCTCGGTGTTATAGGCAATTTGTTTTTCCCTTCTGTAGTTGGTTTCATCGATTGTTTTTTGCATACTGTCCGTAATGGTATCGGCATACATGATCGCCTTGCCATTTAAATGCCTCGCGGCCCGACCCACAGTTTGGGTCAATGACCTATTACTTCTCAAAAAGCCTTCTTTATCGGCATCTAGGATCGCTACTAACGATACTTCCGGTAAGTCCAATCCTTCCCGTAACAAATTGACACCTATCAGCACATCGAAAATTCCCTTTCTCAGGTCTTGCATGATCTCTACACGTTCTAAGGTGTCCACATCACTATGTATGTACCTGCAACGTACATCAATTCTTGTGAGGTACTTCGTCAACTCCTCGGCCATCCGCTTGGTCAGGGTGGTCACTAAAGTACGTTCATCAAGCTCCACCCTTTTTTGGATTTCTTCAATGAGATCGTCAATTTGATTCATACTTGGCCGTACTTCTATGATGGGGTCTAAAAGTCCGGTAGGTCGAATGACCTGTTCCACATAAATACCTTCTGAGAGTTGTAACTCATAGTCTGCCGGGGTGGCACTAACATAAATGACCTGATTTTGCAGCACCTCAAATTCCTCAAATTTCAAAGGTCTATTGTCCATTGCAGCGGGCAACCTAAAGCCATACTCGACTAAATTTTCCTTTCTTGAGCGATCTCCACCGTACATCGCATGAACTTGTGGTATGGTAACATGGCTCTCGTCGATAATGGTCAAGTAGTCATCCGGAAAATAATCGAGCAAACAGAAAGGTCTTGTGCCTGGCTCCCTTCCATCCAAATACCTCGAGTAGTTTTCGATACCCGAACAGTAGCCCAGTTCACGAATCATCTCCAAATCAAAATTGGTGCGTTCTTCCAGACGCTTTGCTTCTAAGGGCCGCCCGATTTCCTTGAAATAATCCACCTGTTTTACCAAATCATCCTGAATGGAACGAATGGCATTTTGAAGCACATCGGGTGAAGTGACGAACATATTGGCCGGGTAGATATTTAGATTATCATAGATTTCGATCACTTTATTATTAAAAGGATCTAGGGCCTCAATTTCTTCTATCTCATCACCGAAAAAGTGAATTCGGAAAGCATGGTCGGCATACCCCGGAAATACATCCACAACATCACCCTTTACCCTAAAGTTACCATTTCTAAAATCAGCAGTGGTACGTGAATACAGGCTTTGAACCAACTGACGCAAAAATTTGGTTCTTGAAATCACCTGGTCCCGATGTATGGATATTACGTTTTTTTGAAATTCTATGGGATTTCCGATACCGTAGAGGCAAGATACGGAAGCGACCACCAAAACATCACGTCGGCCTGATAATAGCGAAGAGGTTGTGCTCAACCGCAGTTTTTCAATATCCTCATTTATGGATAGGTCTTTTCCAATGTAGGTTCCACTGGTTGGTATATAGGCCTCTGGCTGATAATAATCATAATAGGAAACGAAATATTCTATCGCATTATTAGGAAAGAACTGTTTGAACTCTGAATATAACTGAGCTGCCAAGGTCTTATTATGGGCCAGAACCAGTGTTGGACGTTGTACTTCGGCAACTACATTGGCCACGGTAAAGGTCTTTCCTGAACCGGTTACCCCTAAAAGGGTCTGGTGCTGTTCCCCTGATTGTATTCCGGTAGCCAATTTAGCGATGGCTTGAGGTTGATCACCGGTGGGTTTAAATTCTGAGACGACCTTGAATTTCATACCGCAAAAATACTAAAGTGGATAGCTAAATGGACGTATGCGGAAAAATTATCTCTTCAAAGTAAAAAATCCCTGAACTTCCCTTGCCATATCATCAACGGCCCTGAACCAATAGCCACCGGCCGGTAACGGTCTGCCATTGAAGGTACCATCCCAACCATTCGAGTTTTGATCTATCTGGGCCAAAAATGTACCGTAACGGTCATAGATACGGATACTTTCAAATATGATGGGATCTCCCTCAGGCTGAATAAATTGCCAAAATTCATTTCTATCATCCCCATTGGGAGTGAAAAATTTAGGGAAACCTTCAACCGTTAGGTCTTGTATGAAACCCTCCTCAACGATACCACAACCATTTTTATCACGAACATAAAGTACATGACCGCCAGGAGCAACCCCTGAAAAAACGTTACTATCTTGATATGGCCCATTGATGTCGTCAATGGCATATTCATAATCGCCAAGACCAGTAGCTTGAACTTCTATACGCAGGCCAAGGCCTTCTTCTATGACGTTCAAATTGTTTATAGTGGCAATCGAGGACGATACGACCTCAAAATTCAATATCGTTGGGCATTCGATAACGTCACCAGGTTGTGAGACAATATTAAAGGCTTCCAAAAAGTATTGACCACTCTGTGTGATAGTAATTTGGGTATCTTCAGAGAGTAGGCTCTCATTCCCAAATTGATCTACGTTGAACCATCGATAACCGTCAGCACCTTCAGGAGCATCAATGGACAACAGGGTATCCCCACTTTCGCAAAATGAAAAAACACTTGGCAACGTGACTTGGGGGCTGAAGTCGGTGAATTCCCCCGTACTGGGGTCTAAGAAAGGTCCACAACCTAATAAGGTAGAAAAAGACTCTTGCCCACAGCCCTGGGCCTCACCTGAATCGTTAAATGGGATAATCGTTATGAAAAAAGTCCTGTTGGGCTCAAAATCGATGACAAAAGTACTATTGGTGAAAAATGTGGCATTGTCAAGTACATCATTTGAAGTTGGGGTTGAGCCTATCGTTACGCGATAGCCGGTGGCACCTGGTACTGCATTCCATTCAATAAGCGGGGTGAGTGGTACGTTGAATGCCCCGTTTAAGGGTGTGATTAAATTTGTACAGCTCGGTATGGGTGCCAAAGCACCGGTTCTAAAAGTAAAGTCTGAGCAACTTATGGGGGCTGAACCATTCTCGTTTTTCGGTACGATCCGTACGAATATTTGGGTGTCTGCCGGCAATTCCCCAGGGGGGTTAAAACTTAGGTTTTGAACATCAAGGGCCGTTGCGATATCGCCAAGACCGGGTGCTGTTCCAATGAAGATGTCATAGGCCGTTGCGGTCGGGGCGTATTCCCAGATAATGTTCGTGAATACGCTGACCCCGGTAGAGCCATCTACGGGTGTTCGCATTTGCGTGCAACCCGGGGGAGTGGTCACATCTTCCGTAAAAAATGATTGGCTATCACAGACGATGTCCTCACCGCCTTGAAAAAGGAAGTCAAGGATAATGGTTACAAAAATCTCGGTGTTATCCGGTAAGCCTTGCGGTGGTGTATATGAAGTGGCACTACCTACGGATGCCTGACCCAAATCCGCTGCCCCTGGTGCCGTACCCAATAAAATCTGATACCCGGGAATACCGTCGACAGGCTCCCAAGTTATGGTCGTATTGACAGGAACGTTTACAGCACCGTCGACCGGACTTAATAAATCAGGACACTCTTGGGCTACACCAATAGCAGTAGCCAGGGTTGTAAGTAAGAGGAGCAATTTTCTTTTCATACAGCATCGTTCGTACAACACTGTAATATACTACAAATCCCGCTTTTTTAATAACGCATAAGACAAATAGACGAAAATCGCAGTCCAAATGAGTACTATCAAGACTTCGTACCAATGTACATGGTAGTTCAATGTGATATTTTCACCTACTTGGTCAGCTACGGTCTGAACCGCTTCCAAGCGGGTAATCGGTTCTTTGATCAGGTTGAACATGGACTGTAATGGAAAAAAGCCCATTACGGTTTCCGTAGTTTCGCCATCAAAGAGTTTCCATCGTATCAAGCCCCTTATGATCCCTTCCAAGACCTGCCAAATAAAGAGAAAACCGAGCGCAAAGGCAGACCTTTTAACCAGTATTCCCAAGAAAAGGCAAAACGAAAAGAATCCCATTAACTTGACAAAAAATGCCAAAACAAATTCCAGATCGGAAAATATTATTGAGAGTTCGTTGTAATCTGAGTAAAAGAGTCCCAATATTAAGGAGACCACAAAAACAAAAACCGTTGAGATCAATGAGAATGAGATTACGGTCAAGAACTTTGATAAGATAAATTCTTTTTTGGATAGACCGTCAATTAAGTTCTGTTTGATGGTCTTATTACTGTATTCATTCGCCATCATCGATACGATGACAATGGCTAAGAAGAGTTTGAAGAATGCCGTGATAAAAGTATTGAAATGCCAGATGTAAGGAAAATTAAATATGCCTATCTCGGCGAGATGGAACTTTACCGGCCCGATGTCGAATTTGATTGCCGCAATCAGGGCAATTGAGGTCAACAGCACAAAATAAGAAGTAATCAATATCTTACTTGCCCTATTGTTCCAAAGTTTTATGAACTCTATTTGTAGTAGACGTACCATGCGTTTTTTGATTAGTTGTTTTTGGTCAATGCTAAAAATTGCTCTTCTAAACTCTCTTTTCGTTTGACCAGATGGGATAAGACAAATCCTTTCTCAAATAAGATCTTGTTCAGCTCTTCGGCATTCAGCTCTTCTTTAAGATAGGCGACCAAATTTCCGTTGAGGTGTTCTATTTTCCCGAAGCTCGCATTCTTATCAAGTAGTTCTTTAAGTCCGTTCATATCTTTTGAGCGCAATTCGAAAAAGCCATGGCTGGCAAGCATGCTATCCACTGGCCCCGAATAGAGCTTTTCACCTTTTCTAAGAATGACCACATGTGAACAGACCTTTTCGACCTCGTCCAAGAGATGCGAGGCTAAAAGTATCGTGGTGCCCAATGCGGCGATTTTTTTTATGATTTCCCGAATTTGGTGTATGCCCTGAGGGTCCAATCCATTGGTGGGTTCGTCCAAGATCAGTATCTCGGGATCGTTCAGCAATGCAGAGGCAATGGCCAAACGTTGCTTCATACCTAAGGAATAGGTTTTGAACTTACTATCCTTTCGGTCCCAAAGCCCCACCAGCTGTAACTTTTCTTGAATCTTGTCTTCGGAAACCTCTTTGATTTTACATACCAGTTTGAGGTTTTGAACAGCGGTCATGTAAGGGTAAAAGTTGGGGCGCTCAATAATTGCACCTACTTTTTTAAGGGCGTCGTGGGTAGAAGTATTACCTTCAAACCAACTGAAATCACCCGAAGTCCTATTCACGACATTGAGAATGATACCTAGGGTAGTGGATTTTCCACTACCGTTCGGGCCTAAAATGCCATAGACATTTCCCTTTTCTATGGTAAATGTCAGATTTTTGACGGCAGTTAGATGTCCAAACTTTTTGGTAAGATTGGTTACGGTCAGTATGGTATCCAAAATGGAATCGTTTTTTGATTGTTATAACCATCTGACGACAAACGCACCAAATTGTTACACCGTTCCCAAAATTTGGATACCTGTGGTGGTTTTTAATTTCGATTTACCCGGTACGTAATCCTTCGGTTGGTAATTACCGTAGTCGGGGTAATCATATTTACAGTGACGTTTACACTTGGATTATCCATTGTAATGTTCAAATCAGTTTGATCTTGTGCATTGGTCACGGTATTGGTATACGTTTGCGAACTTAAATAGGTATTTGTAATGACCGCTTTTGCTGTCAGGTTGAGGGTTTCAAGCTGCCCTGGGTTTAAGGTTCCCAAACTCCAATCGGGATACGTAAAACTTCCTGAGGACACGGTTGCGGAAACGAGCTCTAGACCATTCGGCAAGATATCGGTCAAGGTCAAATTGGTGACGGGCTCATCCCAAAAATTTTCTACGGTAATGGTAAAATTGACGTTCGTACCATCTGCCACGGTGTTTTGATCTACCGTTTTATTTAGAACGACATCGGGATCACAATTATAGACCGATATCGAGTTGGAGTCATAGGTACATGGCCCACGGGTAACCCTTAAAAAATAATCCCCTGCAACGGTGGCCGTGTAACTGGCATTTGTGGCACCTGGTATTAAGGCACCATCATTGAACCATTGATAATTGTCAAAGGTCTCTCCGCTTGAAATTTCCAAAACGGCGCCCGGCAAACAGTTATTTCCCGTAATTTCCAAATCTATGCTTGGTACGGTATCAAAACCGGAATAATAGCCGGCAACCCCCCTTGCGCCGTTAAATCCGAAGAACCCTACCGCAATCGGCCCCGTAGATTGAACACTAACATTGCCGGTCAGACTAGGTAGGTAAAATGTTTTCCAATCTGTTGTTCCTGCCACTGTTGAAGAGGGTGGTAAAGTTACCGTACCACTGCCATCAGTGACCGTAATATTACTGTCTGGTGTAGTCGTGGCCGCAATGATGGTAACCCCACCTGTTATGGTTATCCCAGCAGCATCGGTGATATTGGGAATATTGTCCATAGTATCGGGCAATAGGCAATTTACAGGTGCCACAAAATTCAATCCCTGTGTATAGGCTTGCGTTGACCCCCCCACACATTGATAGGCGTAAACATCTTTTGAAGTTTCTATATACATATTGGCCCCCACCGAATTCGATGAATAATTACTACTTGGAATTTCAAAGAAGTCGCCTTCGTTAAGGGTGGCTATTGCGGTTGCAGAGCCGTTTACAAAAATTTGGGTATTGTTTTCCGTGGCTATAATCAAGGGAAATTCCGTCCATCCATTGGCATTTCCATTCCCCCTAATAAACACATATTCTTTCCCTAGCCTATTTTCAGGAACCGGTTGGTCGATACCTGCATCTCGATTGGATTGTCCTGCCTGGCGGCCGTAGTTCATTGATCCATTACTGATGGCGATGTCTTTATCCGCGACAATAGAGGCACCGATCCAGCCCCTTTCATGGGCCAAAGTCGGTGAAGTGCCTATATAGGTCTCAAAGACGAAGGATTCGTTTTCATCTAAGGTCACGGTATAACTATCATCTGTTATTCCCGCCCGATTATTGCCTACACGAAACTCACAATCAGGGTCATAACCTGAGAGTGTTATCGTCGTATTATCCTCCGTGGCCATTATACCCAGGGTGTTTGATTTGGAATTCTCTGATCCCAAGTTGGGTACGCCGCCCCATTTGAACTCCGTACCTAGCGCAATTCTTCCCTTTGAGGTCAAAGATGCTCCCTGTGAATTGGAATTACCACGGTAGTTGACGTAAAAATTCTCACCGCCGGGAGATTCAAAACGAAGTCCACTATTGGTCAAGACTACTCCCGTGTTATTGTTGTCGACTAGGGTGATGTTGTTGTTTCCGTCCGCTAAAGTATATACTACTGGAGCAGTATTCGATATTGAAAAAGTCGCCAATGGTGTCGTACTGGTACCGCGATATGCATTTACGGTGAATGCGGTGGTTTCAGGTGTTGACAGGTAAATAGCTTGATCTCGAATCGCCGCATTATTGGCCCCTTGTCGTAATGGGGGCAGGTAATGGAGGTCACTTAATTGCGCATGGGCAAATCCGACGGATAAAAGTGCTAATAGAAAAAATAACTGCTTCATGAATAGTGGAATCAAAAACCGGCTAATATCAAAATAACAGCCGTTCCAATTGATGGACAACTGTTTGTTGTGAATCACGACAATACTGTTGTATTTCATCGATAATCGTAGTATGACCAATATACCCAAAAGCAAAAGCCACTTGCAATGAACTGCAAGTGGCTTTTGCTTTTGGTTTCTTTTAGTTTATCGATATAGGGTAAAATGCCCAATGAATTCCCTTTGGTCATTTTCACCGTTCAATTTGATGATATACCAGTAATCCCCTGTAGGCAGGTTTGTATCATTGTATAAACCATCCCAACCTTCTTCATTATCCTGTAATTGATATACTTGGCGTCCGTAGCGATCAAATATTTTAATGAATATATTTGGATATTGGTCAATATTCCTAGGCAGCCAGTAATCGTTCAATGAATCCCCGTCAGGTGTGAAGAACGTCGGGATTTCGATATCAATGAACTCCATAAAGATACTGGCAGTAGCTTCACATCCATTCTCATCCACCACCCTTACCAAATAGGTATCGGTTTGGGTAATATAGAACTTATTGTCATCACCATTGTCAACATCGTTGAAATAGTAGGTGTATCCTTCCCTTCCGCCTGTAACCAAGGCGGTTATCTCATTGAGGTTTTGTTGCTCCAATAGCAGCTGAAGTGGCATGAAATCCTCTATTTCGAAGTCCAACGTATTGATACAGCCATTGGCATGGGCAATGGTGATATAGTGTTGCCCTGGACTTAGATTCCCAAAATCAGGTTCCAATACCATATTTGCCGGGTCATCAGTATCGATACCATAAAGCACGTCATTGGCTACTGTTGGGTCTTCAAGGGTAATCAACAGCCTATTGTCAGGCACGTCGCCTGAACATTCATAGATTACCTCAATACCCGCATTTAGATTGGCACCCGCATCGATTTCAATAACTTGATTCGTCGTACAGTCGTTGGCATCTTTGACAAAAACCACATAGGTTTCGCTTGCCAATCCGTTAAATGTCATTTGACCTTCTACAAAGTCATCGTCATTATTACTGTTCAAACTGGTACGATAGGGTGCCGTACCACCGGTAATTGTCAACGAAATGGTTCCGTCTTCATCACCAGCACAAATCTCTGGAGTTGATGTATAATCTATTTCAAGTGCTTCAGGTTCCGTAATCTCAAACTCAATGAGTTCAAAACAACCATTACTATCTTGTACGATAACCTCATAGCTATCAGGACCAAGTTCGGTAAATATATTGCTGCTATCGAACTGGTTTAGGTTAGGGGAGATGGCATATTGATACACTCCTGTTCCTCCTGAAACATTTAGGACGATGCTACCATCTTCACCACCGTTGCAAGTGATATCGGTTATATTCGGTGTGACCACCAATGGGGTCGGTTCTTCAATTAGAATTTCCGTAGAGATCGTTTCACAATCCTCACTTCGCACATTAACATAGTAACTACCCATGGGCAAATCAGCGAATGTGCCCGTAGCTTGATAGGGTCGGACTTCGTTTGCCAGTCCGGAATCGGAGAACAGGGCGTATTCGTAATTACCGAGCCCACCATCAGCGGTAGCCATAATGACCGCTGTGCTATCGCCATTACAATTAATTGAAGCACCACTGCTATCGATATCCAATGTCAGCGGCTCAATTGGACTCAGGGTAATTTCATTGGAAACCGTTGAAATACAGTTGAAACTATCCCTTATAAAGTATTGGTAAGTGCCTGGGGCCACATTCTGGAAAAGATGGGCATTTGCATTATTGGTCTCGTTCATTGCATTGAAAGTCGTGCCGTCTATACTCCATTCATAGGGTCCGGTTCCACCAGTGGCACTAAGTTCCAATTCCGCTCCAGAAAGGCATGTTAGGTTTGCTGATGTGGTCAGCATTCCCCTTGGTTCAATGGGATCTACAATTTCAATGATGTTTGATTCGAAAGTACAGTCCATATCATCCAAGACCGTGATACTGTAAAAACCTGCTCCCAAGTTATCAAATACTGTAGTGGTCTGCGTTGTTGAGCTTTGCAAGAGGTTACTGCCCGATGCATCCTCATAATTATTCAAAATGTATCTATAGGAAGCTGCAACATTCCTAGCATCCAGACTTATGGATACTGAGGCATCGGTATCCCCTTGACATACCAAAGTCGTAGCGGCGATATTTCCTGAAATTGGATCTGGAAGTAGCAATTCAAATACATTGGAAAATGTAGCGGGACAGCCTAGGGCATCCGTGATTACAACATCATACCTACCTGCGCCAAGACCTTGAAAGAGGTTTGAATTTACCTCGGTTACACTGAAAACTGTGGACGTGGTAGTATTGGTCAAAACAATATCGTATGGCGCTTGGCCTCCGGTCGGTGTAATTCCCGCGCTACCTTGGTCATTGCTACACCCAACCTGTGTCAAATCAATTGGTGCCAAACCAATCGGGGCACTGGGAGTGGTGATACTAAACGCTCTGATTTGGGCACATTCAGGGAAACCATCTTGTGTTACCTCAACAATATAATTACCTGCGGGTACGGCTATTGGCGTAGTCGGTCCGAAATCGGGGGAAGTGCCCGTCAATATCGCGGCCCCATCATCTGAACGGTCGCCTGGTGTGCCGTTAGTGTTAAATATATTCCATGTAAAGCTACCGGAATAGGTGACGTCATTCATAGTCAAACGAATACTGCCATCGTCTCCAAAGCAAGTAACATCAGCTAATTTTTCTACATTGACATCAAAGGTGTTGGGTTCTTCCACTACATGGGTTATGGTTACTTCACAGCCCGTTGTTATATTACGCACCCCAAAAGTATAAGTGCCTGGGGTCAGATTATTAAAGGTGTTGTCCCCTGCAGGCTCATACGTCACCGATGGCAACTGCCTGAACTCATAGTTGGTCGGGTTTGTTCCAAAACTTGTAAGACTACTGGTAATGTGAATACTAATGTCCTCACCTGAAGTTGTACAACTTATAGGGTCATCTATATGGATCGTAGGCGTACCAAGAATATCGAAAGGCGCTATTGTTGCCGTTGTTGTACCAAAACAACCGTTTTCATCATATACATTAATCGTGTAGACGCCACCGGCTGGGTCCGTTTCGATGTACGTAGTAGCCGTACCCGATTGAACTACGTTTGAAGGTTCTACAGTGCCTGTATTCGGATCATCTTCCTCGATGAACTCATATCTGATGAAGGTACCGCTTCCACCTTGAACAAATGGGGTAACATCATTTACGGTAATGGAGGCATTGTTGGAGGTATTGCCAGAGCTACAACCGAATTCCACTATTGTGGGTGTCGGTACCGTAATTGCCGTCGGTTCCGAAATTGGAATTGGTACGCTGACCACGCTACAATTATTGGTGGTCACATCGCCGGTCACGGTTATGATATAACCATTGGTCACTGCAGGACCTAGGCCCGTAAATGTTGCTGAGTTCCCTGTAGTGCTTGTTGGGGCAATACTGGTCGCCACACCATCCCTTGACGTAATTTCAAAGGTATAGGGAGCTGCTGCACCATTAGTCGTTGCTATTGTAATGCTACCATCATTGGCACCCAAACAAGAAACGTCTGAAGTCACAATAGTGGGGTCAATTACGGGAACCACCCTGTCCGGTACATTAATTACAAATTGTCTATCACAGCTTGCATTGCTGGGCGTAGTGGTATCATAAATAGTAATGGTGTAATCGCCTGATAACGGTGCATGATAGTCAAAATTAGTACTTGGAACTACCATTTGGGTAACTGCGGGAGCACCAGCCGTATTGGTAATGCTATATTCATAACTACCCGAACCATCTAATATTTCAATAGTAATGATTGCATCCGGTGAAGCGGTACAATCGAGCAACTTTGTTAGGGTTGCATTTGCCGTCAACACGGGGTTGACCACAAAATTGGCTTCTACTGCAATACACCCATTTCCGTCCATGACATATACATCATAAGTACCCGGAGTAACATTGGAGAATACTCCTCCATTGTCCTCATAGGTCGATGGGGCAGGATCGCCAGCGTTTACTATGGCATAACGCAAATTGCCCGCAGCTGAGGTACCAACCGCGGTTACGGTTATTGGCGCGACACAATTGTCTTGGCTTACGCTCAGTGTCGGATTTGGTGCCAATGCCATCGTTACGGTATTCAATGTAAATGAACAGTGATATTGGTCATATAAGGTAACCGTATAATCACCGGCAGGGGAGTTTACGGGAATTTCCACAGGATTATCCGTTGTTCCACTTAAAGCCGTGAAGCCAACGGGGCCTGTCACATCATACGTGTATGGGGCACCACCGCCTCCTGAAATACCGTTAATTGCGATAAGCCCGGGTAGGTTACATGAAATATCCCTTGACACGGATGCCGTAGCAGCTAAAGGTGCCAATTCCGATACATAAGCATTTTCACTGGCCCCGACACAAGCGTCCACATTTGAACCATCGACTTGGGTTACTTCTATATAATAGTCGCCCTCTGCTAAAGGATTCGTCGTGGTTATCGTATTGGTATAAGCCACATTAGTAGCTATTGGGGCCCCACCACTGACCTCAATAGGTGTTGGATTGCCTAATTCATAAATTTCCCAGCGCATCGAGGGGTAAGCCGTAGATGGATTTAGGGTAAAAGTGATTTCGCCATTTGCGGCACCATCACAGGTCGGTGTAATGGTAGCACTGATCTCTACAGGTGCTGGTGTGATCAAATCATTTACATTGACCAAGCTTTGACGCACACAATCGGTGTCATCGCGCACATAGAAAACATATGTCCTACCCGGTGTCAAACCTGTCCAGGTATACCTTCCATGTCCTGCAGGTACCGGATCTCCCATAGAGTCCACGTTACCTCCAGGTTGCCAAGTTGCGGTGAAAGGATCAAAATTCGAGGGGTCTTCAGAAAGAGCATACTCGTAAGGAGCCACACCGGCCGTACCCTGTACCCTGACCTGTAGTTCATTACAATTTACGACTATGGCACTGATGCTGATGTCCAAATTATCAAGGGGGAAGGGGATGATATACCGATCAAAATCTTTTTGACAGAATACCCCAGGTGCCACCTCTACCCGTATGGATGGGAATACTTCGGTACCTGAAAAAGTAGGATTGGCGACGGTACCCCTTAGCTCCGTTGAGGCTTGCCAGGTGGTTCCCCCATCATTACTATATTGAATGGTACCCGACGGGGCACCGACATTTATAAACTCAAAACCAAAATCACTTTCTACCGTGCTTGCACAAGCTGCAGGTAAAATGGGTATGATATCCGCCGTTATTTCGGTGGCGTTGTTTATGGTCACTGTCGATGAAGTTGTATTACATCCGTTGACATCGGTAATGGTGACTTCATAATCGCCTACACCTATACCGGCATATTCCAAAGTATTCGTTGAAATATTCGTGTTATTTCGTCCGTAGTCAATACCGTCGCCGGGTGAGAGGTCGGTCAAAGTATAGGTATATGGTGCCGTACCCCCTGAAACGGATATGTCAATAGCACCAAGCCCATTAAAACATAAGGGATCTGTGGGGGTCGCAGTAACCGACAATGTTGGTACGGGAGTTAAAATGATGTCTTCTTCCACATAGGCACATAGGGCCGGACTGCCGTTGTTATCTTGTACGTACACGTCATAACCGCCTGGATTGGCAGCGGCCATTGTTTCGTCGATAGTCAAGGTATTGGTGGTGCTGAATAAACCAGTCGGACTGGTATTCGCAGGCACAATCGCGTATAATAGGGTGCCATTGCCTCCCGTGGCGTTAACCGTAATAGAACCATCATTACAAGCACTTAATTCGGTTACGTCAACATCTACGACCAATTGTGGATTAATAATGACCGTTTGCGTATTCGGGGCCGTTGGGCATCCCAATTGGTCCCTGACCTCAATAGCATAGCTACCGGCCGAAAGCCCCGTAAAGGTGTGGCTTGTCGAGGTAGATGGCGTAGGGGTGATCCATGGGCCCGAGTCTATCCTAAATTCATAATTGCCATTCCCAGAGGTCACATCGACTAAGATAGATCCGTCATTGGTGCCTGAATAACAAGCTGTAGGTGTTACGCTAAATGTCAAATTGGCCGGCGGTGCAATGGTTACCGCGTCGGTCAATGAAAGTGCTACTTCACAACCATTTTGGTCTCTGACACGAACAATATAATCACCATCCGTTACATTCGTAAATTGGGTAGTGGTTTGGTAAGCAGTTACAATAGCACCTCCCGTAGTTTCCAGTTGATATTCGTAAGATGGGTTTCCACCGGAAGCAGAGGCTTCTAGGGTTCCACCAGTATTGAAACAGGTATACGCGGCGGTCTGGGTCAATGCGGGAACAATGGCCGAAGGCTCTGTTAGTACTGCGGTAATATCAGTGGTACAAGAAGTATCGTCTACTTTTCGTATTTGTAGGGTGTAGTTACCATCTGCCAACGTACTTGTCGTAGTTACGGGTGAGGTCAAAGAAGTGGTCCAAGTTACACCGTCAGTCGAGTATTCAAAACCAGAGGCGGCATCAAAGTTGGAAACCTCAAATCGAATGGCCCCATCAGAACTTCCGTTGCAACTGGGATCTGTTATACCCAATAGGCTGGCCGTAAACTCTTGGTTATCTTCGACTACTACGGTGATATCGGTCGTTTTTTCACAGATTTCAGGTAGTTGAAAGGCCTGAATATCATCAAGGATCAATTCGTTGCCATCGTCGCTTGGTTGACTACTTATCAATACGATATCAACTTGTGTATTCGCACCGGGATTGAAGGTAACCGTTCGCTCATACCAATCATCGGCATTATTATTTTTGGGTATTTCTGCAGTACCGGCACTATTGATGAGTGTGCCCCCTGCATCCAATAATCGAACCTCAATTTCGGGATTATTGCCTGCTGAACCTGTCTGACGTAGGTTGTAGGCAAAGAATGTAATGGTGATATCCCGGTTCGGTAGTACCTCTAGACCCCTTCTTGCCCATATGACACTATTACTGCCTACCAAGTTGTTACTGGGGTTTATCGCTAAAAATCGCCCATCCGTCAACCCTGAATGGTCGTTGGGGTTACGATAGGCCGGTATCGGATTCGTTACAAAATTGGTCACGGCATATTCGCCATCAACTAATATTCCCGCAGGCCCCAAGTTACATGCGGTTGCCGAACCATCTTGTGGTTCATAGCAGTAACCCGCTCCTATTTCCCCGATTTGGGTCGTTGGTCCTGCTCCAAAATTCTCATTGAACAGGGTGCTTTGTTCGGGTGTAATGCTGCTAGAGTAGCCTACGGTTACCGTCTGTGTACCATCGGTGACATCTGCGAATATATTATTATCAGAAGGCGTGTTTAAGGTTCCATTTAAGGTATACGAGTATGTAAAATCAGTAGTATTTGAAGGGTTGATGGTAATCGTACCTAGACCATCACAATCATAGGCCACAGCTTGTGTAAAGCTAGGGTCAGTGGCCGTGGTCGGAACAGTTAAGTCCATGTCAAAGGTACAACCCAAGGCATCTTGAAGTACCAATTGATATGTGCCGGGCAATAGGTTTTGGGTGTCTACGGTATTAAAGGAGCTACCACCATCAAAACTGAATTCGTAAGGGGCTTGACCACCGTTGGGATTTAAAATTTTGACCAACGCACCAGCTGGGTTGCATGAGGCATCTTCAATAATGGTTGCTGAGGCTGTTAACCTAAACGGTTGTACGATTTCATAGTCAATGCTTTCTACACAATTGGTCGTGCTTGTACCACTGGAGTCCATGACCGTAATGGTATAAATGCCTGCGGAAAGGTTGAAAAAGGTATTGCTATTTTGATAGGTTGCCCCACCATCAAGGCTATATTGATAAGGTGCCGTACCGCCCGTAACGCCTACCGTCAGTGTCGCCGTTGACGAATCTGAACAGGTAATGTCAGAGTTGGATGCCGTGATTACTGGGCTACCATAAAATTCAACCGTCACTGTATTTGAAATCGCATAACATCCACTGCTATCGAAAACAATGAATTGATAATCGCCTGCGTCTGTGCCGTCCCTAAATAGGAAATTATTCGTTGTTTGGATATTGGCCGCTGGAATGTCCGAAAGGTCAGGAGGACTTGGATATAAATCCACACCATCCCTGCTCCAAATAGCCATATTATAATCAGGGTCTGGAAGTCCATTGCTTGGTGTCACGGTTACAATCCCTGAGTTACAAGTGATATGTTCAGAAACAACGGCACTTAGCTCTGGGTCATCTATTTCTGTCACCGTGATCTCTTGCGAATCAAAACACCCGTCTTGGGTACGTGTGATGACAAGGTAATTTTCTGGGTTCACATTGATAAACGTGTAGGTGTCCGCATTTAGAGCTGGTTGATTACTGACAAGTGACCCTTGTCCACCATTACTGCCATCGTCTAATCGAAGTTCATAACTATAATTTGGTAGCGCGTTCAATGCTTGAACCGTAATCGTACCTAAATCATTACAATCTGCTGGTGTTGTGCTGATGTCAACACTAAAGTTTCGTTCTTGTATGCCAATTTCGGGCGTTTCGAAAATACAGCCTCCTGTTATAGGATCACCGGTTATTGGATCCAACTGTGTGATTTGAACCTTATAGGTGCCACTTGTCGTAATATCGAAATTAGGGCCGTTGTTCGCGTTATAGGGTACAATCGGATTATCGTTGTCCATGGCATCGACCAATTGAAAACCATATCCAGAACCTACATTGGTAATCCTGATATTACCAGGGGTATTACATAAGATATCCGATGAGGTGAAGTCAATATCCAATTCATTTTTAAATACATTAAAATAGAAGCGACTGAAACACCCATTTTGGTAATTAATGACCACCCTGAATTCCCCACTTTCGGTTAGTGTGAAGTTATCTGATGTTGCGACGGCATTCCAAGTACAGGTACCATTCTTATTGGCGCAATCATCACCGGTATCAGAGCAACTTGTCTCATCCAACTTTTCCCAGGTAATACTTTGGGCATCGGTGATACCTAATTGTATGGTGGCTTCGTCGGTAGCACCGCACAAGAATATTTTTGGTAAAAGATCACCATCAATGGAGCAGGTCACGATTTCTCCCTGCATATCATTGTCAGGATTGGCGTCACTATTCACTTGATTAAAATAATCGACTATCGGATTGGTTTGTGTGGTTCCAAAGCGTTCTACTGTAATTCTTTCCACTAAATCAGGACAAGCACCGCCTGCAGACTTTTCTACAACGTAATCCCCTATTTGGGTCGCCAGAAAAGTGCTGGGATCCCCATCTGGATCGCCATCATTTAAAACGGTGTCAGTGCCATCTACTAGACCATTTCCATTGGTATCCAACACCCAATTGTAACTGGTAAAGCCACTACCTGCGGCCAAGAGTACATCATCTCCACAAAGTTGAACGGTTCTTGCCTGATCACAATTGGTCAAGTCGTTTAAAATGGAATTGCTTGCAACTTCAGGTGTTCTGGCACAAGCAGTTATCGAGGTTGAACCATTCTCATCGGTAAATGTTGCGGAATTGGTTTCACCTTGATAGGTGGAATACGCCAAATTTTCTAGGGTAGAGGAGCAGGCCGCAACGAAATCAGAGCAATTTAAAGCTATGGTGACCTCAATGCGTATGCTATATTCGGGATCACCGACTTCCACCAGTCCATCAGGAACTTGAAATATGATTTCATTGGTTACGGGGTCGTGGGTGGCGATAACACCAGGTGCGTTGGAGACATCGACGGTATTGAAAGTTACATTGGCAGGTAGTATGTCCCGTATCGTATAATTCACGGCATCATCATCACCTGTATTTTGAAAGCGCAACACATATTCAAAGGTTTGTCCGAGGCTTACATCCTGACCATTGATATCATTACCCGACAAATCTTCGGCGGTATTTCCTAAGAGGATTTCAGGTGCCAGCACTTGAACGTAAGAGGCATCATTAACGGTACCATCGTTGGGGTCGACATTGGGTGTTCCACTACCATATTCACCACCGTCACCACCATCTGCATTGTCATCTTTGTAAAATTCATTGGCATCACTACAACCATCACCATCACTGTCTAAATCTAAATTGTCAGGTAGCCCATCATTATCAGTGTCCGCACAAACGGGAACGTTGGCGATGGTAATTTTAATATCATCAATGAAGTTACCTACTGAAAGGCTGCCCCCGGCCGTTGAAACCGCCTCAAAAATAAATACGGTATTGGTTTGACCCATGGGAACCGTATACGTTCCTGTATAAAGGCCCCACGCAGCATCGTCATCACTCATGACGGCTTGTTCGGTGGCAGAAGCCAAATCGGCCCCGATTCTAACGCGCATCACATCAGTACCCTCTCGGCCACGATGTCTCAACGACCAGTTCATTACGGTACCGGGTGTCAAACAGAGATTTTGGTACAGTGCCGAACTTTGGTTCGCATTGAGCTCAGCAAACTGATTGCCATTAAAAGCGGGTACCCCTTGGAAATTGTCGGACCAAAGTTCTATTTGACCGTCAGTGGCGGTCGTAAACCAGCCGGGTACGTCATTTTCGCTCAATACCCTAAAAGTAGCCCCTGGAATTACGGGGTTCTCAAAACTTTCATTGACAATGGTCTCAAAACAAATAGTACCACCGCATTCGTCAGCATCGTAGATACCGTCGTTATCATCATCCAAATCCGTAATATCCCGCACGCCATCGTTATCAAAATCATTGTGGACGATAACACTTGCTGACGGAATATCTTCAGAAATATTGGTGTCCGTTTGGTCTTGGGTGTGCGTTGCCGTATTCGTTATATTGAGAAGGGGTAGGGTATCGATTTCATCACCCTGTACCGTGATTTCCAATTCAGCCGTCTCACCACCATCCAAAGTTCCTATGGTCCATGTATTACCGCTCCAACTACCATCAATGGTGAAGGCACTAACGAAACTTAAACCGGCTGGAATGTTATCGGTTACCTGCAAGTTGGTCAAAGGGCCAATACCCAGATTTCGAACTTGAATCGTAAATGTGGCCGTTTCACCTTCCATAATTTCGGGTCGGTCGACCGACTTATTAATGACGATATCGGGATCACAATAGAGTGCACGAATCGAATTACTGTCGTAAGTACATGGGCCCTTGGTACCGCGAACAAAAAAATCACCAGCTCCCGAGGGTGCATAGCTGGGGCCATTCGCACCTGGAATGGCGACGCCGTCTTCAAACCACTGGTAGGCATCGAAATTACCAGTTGCCTCAAAAATTTCTGAACCCACGAAACATCCGCTACCGCCACGAATTTCTAAAATCACTTCGGGTACGGTATCAAATCCTGAAAAGTATCCTGCTACTCCACGAGCGCCGTTGTAGCCAAAAAAACCAACGGCCATGGGCCCTGTTGATTGTACGCTTACGTTCCCATTCAGGTTGGGTACGAAAAAAGTCTTCCAGTCTGCTGAACCAGCTACTGGAACGTGTGCTGGTAAGGTTACCGGGCCGTTACCATCGGTAACGATAATATTTGCATCCGGTGTATTTACGGCAGCAATGATAGTCATTCCACCCGTCACGTTTTGCCCTGCCATATTACGAATATCAGGTATGTTATCCATGACGTCCGGTAGTAGGCAATTCACCGGAGCGACAAAATTCAGGCCTTGGGTATATACTTGGCTGGCACCGGCCATACATTGATAGGCATATACGTCTTTAGAGGTCTGAACGAACATATTCGCACCCACGGTATTCGAAGAAAAGTAACTACTTGGAACTTCGTAATAATCACCTTCGTCTATAGTCGCGATAGGTGTCGCGTTACCATTTACAAAAATTTGTGTGTTGTCCGCTATGGCTATAAGTAAAGGAAATTCCGTCCATCCATTGGTGTTACCATTACCCCGAACAAAAACATAATCCTTACCCAATTTATTCTCGGGTACAGGTTGATCAATACCTGCATCCCTATTACCGGCATTTACTTGTCGACCAAAGTTTATGGATCCATTACTGATCACAATGTCCTTATCCGATTCAACGGTCGCACCAATCCAACCATCTTCATGCGCTTGTGTCGGTGCAGTACCGATATAGGTTTCAAAAACAAATGATTCATTGGCATCTAAGTTTACGGTATACGTATCGGCTGTAATGCCCGCCCGATTATTGCCTACCCTGAATTCGCAACCAGGGTCATATCCATAAAGTCTGATGGTCGTGTTATCTTCGGTTGCCATGATGCCCAAGGTGTTCGACTTTGAAGAATGTGAACCTAAATTGGGCACACCACCCCATTTAAAACGTTGCCCTAGCGCTTGTCTTCCTTTTGAAGTTAAAGAAGCTGCTTGTGCACTTGAGTTACCCCTATAATTGACGTAAAACTGATTGCCGCTTGGGGATTCAAACCGCAACCCGCTATTATTCAAGACAACACCAGTATTGGCATTATTGACCAGAATTATATTGTTGTCCCCATTACTCATGCTATAAACCGCAGGGCTCACATTTGAAATATTAAATGTGGCCACTGGTGTGGTATTGGTGCCGCGATATACGTTTACGGTGAAGGTAGTAGGCTCTGGTGTAGAAAGGTATACTGCTTGCTCCCTAATACCGGCATTATTTTGACCTTGTTTTAAAGGTGGCAAATAATGAAGGTCGCTCAACTGTGCATTTATTGAAAAACTAAATCCTATTACAAAAAAGAAAAACAGAATTTTACGGCTCATTAATTGATTTTTTGGGATAACTCCACATTTCACAGAACTTCAAAAAAAATATAACCCTGTACGATGGGCAATAATATGTTGTAAAATGGTTGAAGAATGTTGGTAACCCTTAGAATTATGTAAATTGTAAAAGGGAATTGAACTTAATAATCTAGGTTCA
Source organism: Croceitalea sp. MTPC5 (assembly GCF_036985505.1). Classification (NCBI taxonomy): domain Bacteria; kingdom Pseudomonadati; phylum Bacteroidota; class Flavobacteriia; order Flavobacteriales; family Flavobacteriaceae; genus Croceitalea; species Croceitalea sp. MTPC5. The sequence goes on along the minus strand of NZ_BTGQ01000004.1, from coordinate 86,413 downwards.
TTGGGATATACCGCGCCTATTTTGTGCGAAAACACTGTAAGTGTGCAAGGTAGGATATGCTTTGTTGGAACATTCCTGATTACCAAGAATCAATAGCGAATTATGTCTGAAGAAAGATTAATGTCAAAGAAGAAACCGGCCTTTCCGGTAAGCGAAAAGTTGGATGGATATTTAAGCCGATATAGCAGAAAAATCGAGATTCCTATATTTTATGAAGACCTGCTCCGATTTTCGGGTTCGGTTACCGTTTATAATGCTAATGACGAAGATACCTTATGGATTAGGGTCTACTATTCAGAATATGACCGTAAGGAAATTGACGAGAGTCTTAAAAAAGTATATTCCATACTTCATTCTGATGGAAGCAATAACATTCATCAATATTTGAACGTTGATGCCGTCGACTTTTGCACTTTTGGAAATTCGAAACCGTTCCGGATCAAGATTCGAAATATCCTTAATGATAACTTTACCTATTTCTACGTAAAAAGAACGGATGCCTCACGTATTTATGGATTGGAGCTTGAGCATATGTTATCTCCATACAACCTGAATTTTTTGGTCTACAAAGATACCTTGATAGAAGAACATATTGCAGGTATACCGGGTGATGAGTTTATCAAGAATATGCTTCCGAAATGCTCAGAACCTGAAAAGGCACAATTGGCCAAAGAATTTGTAAAGTTCAATGAAAGATGTATGATTCGACTGTTGGGTGACATGCGTTCTTATAACTATGTTATCGTTCCGGTACATGATTTTGATCATGTCGTTTATCGAATTAGGGCCATAGATTTCGATCAACAGTGTTTTGAAGGAAAATTAAAGGTGTATCGACCACAATTTTTCAAGGAAAATTATCAAATGGTCGAATTGGTAAGAAATAAACTATTGGGTGATTCAGTCGATCAATATAAATTAGAAGAACGCTCCATAGTCGCCAAGAGAATTCTAAGCTCAGGTAACCGTATAAAAAGGTTAAGGAGTATTTGCAAAACGGATATCATTTCAAATAAAGAAAACATTCAAATACTGGCAGGTCAGATTTATGAATTGACCTTGGATGCTAATTTCAAAAAGTGCCGCACCATGGGTGAAATATTGGATTTGGCACTCAACTTTGTCAAACGAAACTACGAGGATGTCAGCATGAAACAGATTATTGAAAACAATATCAAATTGTAGTTTCGTTATGTGCCTTATTTCTGGTAAAAAAGAGCAATCAAAACCATAAAAATTTCTAATTGCAACAAAGAATATCGGCCATCAACTCTTCTGTTCTTTGTTAAAATATACGAGGTAATAATACATTTGACGCTCTTCGTCCCAACCTTTTTCCACAAATTTCTCAGCGGATTCCGGATTGATGAAATCCATTTTAATTTGGATATTGGTATCAAGATTGATGACATTTTTTATCTTTTTTCGGGCCTCTGAAACCGCTTTGTTCGCGATATCAAAATTGGAAACATCCTCGATACTATATTTTGGACCTTTCTCGACTTTGTAATGCTTAAATTCGGGAATCAGCTCCGGATTTTCCATGACCTCGTTCAAAAAGCCACTTTCTTCAAAAGCGTCATTTTTAGCAAAATGATTTACCGCCCTGTTCATAAACAATACTTCTTGTTGTTTGTCTTCTGCGGGTAGAACAACGTCTTTAGCAAAGTTCTGGCAAAATTTCAAATAGTTTTTGGTGTAAAAATTTTCATCGGTCAGTGGTTCCAATCCCAAGAAATTTTCCAACCAATATTTGGCATCATATCGATTGCTATCAACCGAAAGTACTTTATAACCTTCTTCTTCGTCTACGTTGAAAACAACACAGCCCTTATCCAGTTTATTGACATTGATGCCTTGTTGTATAACAATATCAAGATTTTGATGTTTCTCTTCAAACTGCAAAAAGTCGTGTTTCAATTCACTTTTAAAGATTCCGATTGCATCTGTCTTTTTGTTATCTATGACCATGTCTGAAAAATGGACCACATAGACTTCCCCACTTTTGATATGGGGGTGATTTGATTGGTCATAGAGGTGGGTCGCGATTGTTTTTGAAGCAGTATGGGCTTTCGAAGCATCACTAAAAATTTCCGTTACGGACTTATATACTTCATTAAACGCTACATCTACCTCATTAGAAAACTTAAAGTAGTTCTCTTCTTTTTCGCGAAAGGGCTTGAAAAAATATTCTTTCAACAACCCGGCCATTTCATCATTTAAACTAAAGGGCTCAGCAGATAGAAAAACAGCCTCATTTTTATTTTTATTGCCGACGCGATGTAATGAGATACTTTCTATTTGGGCAGAATATAAGTTTAACATTTTCTGTTTAAGGGTTAAAGGTTTAAGGTTAAGTGAGGTTTCTCATTTTTGCACTACGCACTATTTTTTTTGAATAATCAATTCCAATTTTCATCAAAATCAAGATCATCATAGCTGCCGAAGGAATCATCAAAGTCTATTGATGGCTTGGATTCGAACTTTTTTTCTGGCGGTGAATCGGGTAATTCCCCAAAACTGAAGAGTACATTTGGGTACGTTCTGCCATCCTCTTTTTCAACAATATCCGCAAGTTCGACAAAGAATGTCCACATATTGAAAAAGTCATAAACGTAAATCATTTTCGGGGATTTTTCAGATAGCACATCCTCAAGTACGGTTTCATTCATCAATCTTACGTCTGAACCGTTTTCGCCCATATCAAAAAGCGCAATTTCCTCATCTTGGTTCCATTCTTGGTCACAAGTGTAAAATGAGGCCATTTCATTTCCCATAAAGCCAAAAGCTTGTGTTAAGGCATTGTGGAATTCTTCAAGTGAATCGGAATTTTCAATTTCCAAATCCCTAAAAATATCTTCTTCGGCATCAAGAATTATTCTGATTTTATATATCATCTCCAAAAAAATTGAATGGGGGTAAAGTTACAAAGAATTAAGCCGTTTGTTCTGTAGGGATACTTCTAAAAGCAGATAAAATTGAATTCCAAAAAGAATACTGGCCAAAACAAGGTGCAAAGGTTGGCTTGCAAACGGAAAATCGAAATAATACATAGCTATACCTGTAAAAATCTCTAAACCCAGCATCAACATTACCCAATTCATCTTGGTCAATTCGTATTTCGACTTTCTCAAGGTTAGAAATAGATAGCCATTTAATATAAGAACCACAATGGACATCGATCGATGAATATAAAATTTTACCGTTGGGTTCAATAACCAAAGTTCTTTTGATGTTTCACCATAAACCTTTATTTGTTCGTCAACGAATTGCCGCACTTGGGTGCCCAATATAATTTGAATCAATGTCAACACTATGGTCGCCATAAAAAGGCCCACTATTGTCTTTGAAGGCTTTCTTGTGCTTGCTGGCACTGTTTGAAAAATAATGTAAAGCAATAGGGCAACGATCACTAGCGCCATAAGCATATGCAGTGTAATACGCACTGGAGCTAAAACAGAGTAGACCACTGTGGCCCCTAGCCAAGCTTGAAAGGCCATTCCTACTACCACAAGCCAAGAAAAAATGGTCACCAGTCTGTTCTGTTGCCAAAGTCTTAGGGAAAAAAATGCTAAAACCAATGTGGCAAGGCCTGCAAGGGCCCCTAAAAGGCGGTTGATATATTCGATCCAAGTATGCCAGACGTTAAACTTGGCATAATCATGTTTCGTGTATGCCACCCATGCGGTTGGTTCAAAAGCGTCGTTTGTGGTGAAATCAGATTTTGCGACCAGTAAACCTTCATTCATCATAATGACCTGCCCCTTTTCAAATGCTCTGTTCGGTTGCCACTGTAGCGTCTCGACATTTGTAGGCGGTATGTAATAACCAAAACACTTCGGCCAATCTGGGCATCCCATGCCACTGCCGGTCATACGAACTACGGCACCTGCCACGATTACCAAATAGACCAATACCAATGTCGTTTTCGCAAGGGCGATAAATTTTTTATTCATTTCACAGTGGGCGTTAATCCAATTTTCTTTCCTTTTTCCAACATTAATTTGTAAGCCGCTTCATGGTCATTGGGGATATCGCCTGCAAGAATAGCTTCTTTAATGGTTTCCTTGATTATACCTATTTCCTTTGAGGGCCTTAAGTCAAATGCCTTCATGATTTCTTCCCCTGAGACCGGTGGTTGAAAATTGCGAATACGATCTCGTTCTTCTACCTCGATGATTTTTTGTCTAACTATTTGAAAATTTTTGAGATAACGCTTTTGCTTTTTCGGATTTTTCGTGGTGATGTCAGCCTCGCAAAGGGTCATTAAATCTTCAACATATTCCCCAGCATCAAAAATCAACCTTCTTACGGCTGAATCCGTCACATGGTCTTCTGAAAGTATGATAGGGCGTGAGCTCATCAGCACCAGCTTTTGAACAAACTTCATTTTGTCATTCAATGGCATGCGTAGGCGTTTAAATAGTTTGTAAACCATTTTTGATCCGACAAACTCATGGGCATGAAAGGTCCAACCAATTTTTTTGTCGAACCGCTTCGTCGGTGCTTTACCTATATCATGCAATAAGGCCGCCCACCGCAACCAAAGCTTATCGGTTTTTTTGGAAATATTGTCGACGACCTCAAGGGTGTGCCAAAAGTTATCTTTATGCCGTTGGCCTTCGACTTCATCAATGCCTTGTAAAGCAGTAAGTTCAGGAAGAATCATTGGTAACAACTCGATTTTGTGCAACAAAGCAAACCCAATCGATGGTTTTTCAGATAACATGATTTTATTTAGTTCATCAACAATCCGTTCTTTTGATATGATGTTGATCCGCTCTTTATTGGTGCGGATCGCATTTAGGGAATCTGATTCAATTTCAAAGTTCAGCTGGGTGGCAAAACGTACGGCACGCATCATTCTCAAAGGATCATCAGAATAGGTGACTTCAGGTTCAAGAGGTGTTCTGATAGTTTTATTTTGAAGGTCTTTCAAACCATTAAAAGGATCTATTAAGGTGCCATAACCATCTTCGTTAAGCCTAAAGGCCATGGCATTAATGGTAAAATCCCTTCTGTTCTGATCATCTTCAAGGGTGCCATTTTCGACAATCGGTTTTCGACTATCCCTCTGATAGCTTTCTTTTCTGGCACCAACAAATTCCAATTCAAGCCCTTCATGTTTAAGCATAGCGGTACCGAAGTTTTTAAACACGGTAACTTTTGGATTTCCTTTTAGCCGATTTGCAACTTTTTTTGCAAGTTCGATACCACTGCCGATGGTTACGATGTCGATATCGGTAGGTGCTTCACGGTTCAGTAAAAAGTCCCTAACAAACCCACCGATAACATAAGTATTTAAACCCAGGTTATCTGCACATGAGCCAATCATCTTGAAAATCGGGTTTTCCAATGCTTTTTGGTTATCCATTCAAAAAGAACATTTTGTTTGTTATTCACGAATTACTTTAACCGTTCCGTCATTTCCTAATTTGATAATTGACGAAAGTGAAGTGTTTTCTTTTTCAGGTTGCAAATTTACCACATAGTCAACGCTTTGTGAAATTTGGGATGGAATTGCTTGGAATTTTTTGTGTGTAGTTGGCGTGCCAATGGATATACTTTTGGCAACCAACGGTTTTTTATATTTATTGATAAGGTATTGACAGAATTTGGTTCTGGCCACACTGAACTGGGCAGTATTATTATTGATGAGATTTGCAGCGATTCCTTTCGGATTGTCGAGTATGAGGGTTACCGGTTTTTCAGAAAAATCCAAGATATCATAAGCCACTTCGGGCAGTGATGTTACATATCGCTCTAACATCGCCTGACTTGCAACCAACGAAGTCAAGGGTTCGTTGTCAAGCGCTGTATTTAGATCGAGTACTTTAGAAATGGCCTGTTCATCGGTGGCGTCGCAACCGATTGCCCAAGTCGCATATGTGGGGTAAAGTACCAATCCACCTTTCTCAAAAATATTGATACAGCGGTCGATTTCTTCATTAAAAATACCCATTAATGGCTTTTTTGATTGTGAAGGCGTTTGAGTTCTCGATAACGTTCCAATACCCCTAAGGCATTTAGATAGCAAATGGTAATACCCTTTTTACCATCTAAAAAGCCCAATCTCATTACATAGTGATTTAAGAATTTATAGGTCGGTCGAAAAATAAAATGATACCATCTTGCTTTTTTACCCTTAAGAAATTCTTCCTGTGCCTTCATCCTTCCATATTTAAACATTTTGCCTTTGTAATCGTGGTGATTTTTGAAGGAGTAATGGAGTAGTTTGTTTTTTAAGGTCAGTGATTGTCCATCAACCACCAAGGTTTCATGTACGATCCGATCTTCGGTAAAATGAACCTTGCTTTTTTTGAAAAGCCGGTAATTTTTATCGCTTTGCCATCCACTAAAACGCAGTATTTCTTTTTTGAACATAAAGGTTCTTAGAAAATAATAAGCGGATGCCGAGGCATCGTTCTGGGTAACTTCCAATATCTCCTCTTTCAATCCCGGTGTAATCCGTTCATCGGCATCCAAAAATAAGATCCAATCATGTGTGGCCTGTTCCATGGTAAATTTCTTTTGATCGGTATAATTGGTGAACTCCCTTTGGATCAATTTTACATGCGGATGTTTTTTGATAAGGGTGACCGTATTATCGGTGCTAAAAGAATCTACCACAATAATTTCATCAGCGAAGTTGATGTTATCCAATACAGCTTCGATATTATCCTCTTCATTAAAGGTTATCAATAAAGCCGATATTTTTGTCTTTGCTTTATCCATATACCAAATAGTCTTCTATTTTTTTTAGCTGTACATCTTTGTCGAAATTAGTTTTGATATGGACGTGGCCTTTCTCACCCATCCTTTTTCGTAATTCGTGATCTTGGTATAAACCGATGATCTTGTCGGCAAAGGCGTTGAGATCATTCACCTCAACCAAATACCCCGTAGTATCATCTAAAATCAATTCAGGATTACTGCTTACATCAAAAGCAACGATTGGCTTATGACATAGCGCAGCTTCGGCCAAAACGTACCCAAAACCTTCCCAAAATGAGGGCAGTACAAATACGTCGGCACGGTTGATGAACTCTAAAGGTCTCTCAATAAACCCTTCAAGGGATACATGGCCCTGAACATTTAGCTCCACAATCAGTTTTTCCAATTCTTTTCGCAAACTACCTTCACCACCAATAATAAGTTTGAAGGGAATTTTTCTTTCTTTGAGAAGGGCAGCCAAATGAATCAAGAATTTTTGATTTTTTTGATATTCCAATCGTCCGAGGTTAATAATGGTAAAATCCTTGTTTTCTTTCCGCACATCGATATCAGTAATAGACTGGGTATGTATACCATTATAAATTACCGTTATTTTTTCCTTTGGAAATAGGGTGTCATTATTTTGCGTAACGGTATTTTTGGTAGCAAACGAATTGGCCAATATTTCGGTAACGATATGTTTGAAATAGTACCTGTTCAATAGCGTGTTTTTGATGGGAATGGCACTCCCCCTTCGATAAATAATTCTCTTTACCCCAGATTTTTGGGCCGAAGGCCCTGCAATTTTAACATCGCGGGAAAGGTTCATTACTATGGTATCAATATTGGATTTTCTGAAAAAGGAAATCAGATTGAAATACTTGAAAGGATTCAAAAAACTAAGGTTGCTTATAGCGATACCTTTACATGGTATTTTCGCTTTCATAAGACGTTTTAAAAGCTCACTTTCCTTATGTGCGATTACAAAAACATCATGTCCCTTTTCATAGAGATAGTTGCTTATTTCAAAGTGCCATTTTTCTCCACCGCCCCAAGCTTTGGCAGTGTTAAAGAAACAAATCTGCCCCATTTAAGCTATGGATTTATAAAGTTGAAGTAAGTTGTTCGCCACATTTTCATCAGAAAATCTTTGAACATAACGGTATCCTTTCTCAGCCATTTCGTCACGCATCCCTTGATTTTCAAAAAGTTTGGTGATTTCCACCCTAATCTGATCGATATCGTTTGGGTCAATATAGATGGCGTCTGGTCCGGCAGCTTCAGGAAAACATCCGTTCTGTGTCGTGATTACGGGTAGCTTACTGTACAAAGCTTCAATAATTGGGATTCCGAAACCCTCACAAAAAGAAGGATAGCAGAAAACCGTGGCATTTTGGTAAAGTATAGCTAGCTCTGTTGAACTGATGTTTTTAATAAAGCTTACTTGATGTTTCAGGTTATTTTCAGCGATATAGTCGTGTATTTTTCTCGCATAGCTTTTTTCTTGACCAACCAGAACCAGATGAAAAGTTGTTCTGTGTATTGCTTTCACCAATGACAAGGCATTTTTGCGTTCTTGTATCGTTCCAACATTGAGCACATAGTGTTCTGGCAGTTGAAATTTTTTTTGAATCGCTCTTTTTTCGACCTCGTTGTATTCTAGCTTAAAAGCCTTGTTACAACCTTGATGTATCACGGTGATTTTTTTGGCATCAACATTCAAGAATTTGATGATGTCCGCTTTGGTCTGTTCGCTTATCGCGATAATATGATCTGCGACACTTACCGCATATTGAAATTTTAGTTTGTATATAATACGATCGAAAAAATTGTAATATTTAGGATGACTTAAAAAAATTAAATCATGGATGGTGACAATTTTCGGCACGTAGTTTTTTTTGAGTTGTATGGGTATTTCACCAGAAAGCCCGTGGTACCAATCTACGTTTGAAGAGTTTATCTGTTTCCATTGCCCGATTAAGCGCCACAGCGAAGGAAACGTTTTCCAGAACAAGCCCTTAGGATATACTATGGTGGCTTTTTCTAGAGGTATTTGTTCTTCGTAATGTGATTTTTTGGTGTTGAACAAAAAAAAGTGTTCTACTAAAGACTGCGTGTTTAAGATTCTAACAATGTCACGTCCGTAATTTCCAAGTCCCGTGTTGTTGTGAAAAATCCGTTTTGCGTCGTAGCCGATTCTCATGGTGATAAAACTACATATTATTTCTTATAGTTTGATATTGCTTTTATCAACTCTTTGCCTAATTATTGGTTACAAAATTTACGTACTTGTTCTTTTGATAGGTATATGCCCATTTTGTGCTGGTATATGTATTTTTATTGCTAAGAACGTTCCGGTGAATATTTGATATCAATGTTGGCAATCGGTTAGCATCGAAAAAATAACCGTTTTCTTGAAGATCTGGCAAGGTTTTGAAATAACCGTTACAGATCAATGGTTTTTTATAGGCATAAGCAAGGTTGAAACTTCCTGAGATTTTGTAGCTTAGATAATCTTCATTTTCTGAAAGAAGGGGCATGATGTAATCGCAACATTTTAAATAGGCGTGAAAATCCTCATTGGCGATAAACCCGTCAAAAACGATAAAATGATCTTCAAGATTATTTATTTGTATGAGGTGCCACAATTTTTGACCTTCAGAAGATTTGTCATCCAATCTTCCCAGTAGTAAAAATTTAATGTTGGTTAAATCTGGTATCGCCTTCATGGCATCTATCAACAGGGTATAATCCCTTCTTTTCCAATCAATTCTGCCTGGAATCCCAATCCATATCCCTGATTTCTTTTGTAGATCAACTTTTGCGAAGTCAGGAAAAAAAATGGGATAAAAACTATCGACTTGAAACCCTCTTTTTTGTTTGATCTCTTCAGCGATTTGATCACTGAGCACAAGGTATTTTTTGATTTTTAAGGAAATTATACGTTGGGTGAAACTGGAATTTAGTTTTCTGCCATTGTGAAGTATACCAATACAAGTAACCTTAAAGGGTTTTAAGAGCAATGCCAAATTGCGTACTGTTTTACTAGAACTTGCCGTATTGAAAACAACGACTTCATAAGCTCTTAGAATATGCGCTAATTTCCACTGCTGTTTTAATTTTTTGAAAGCCCCCACTTTGATAGGGTCAATAAAATGAATATGCTCACATAGGTTGGAATAGGTCTTTATTTGATTTTCAAGTGCCTTATTTAAGACAAGGGATACCGAATGGCCAGAGTCGGTCAAAAATTTGACTTGACTATAAATACATTCTTCATGACTGGTGCTGATCTCGAACAACGCGATTTTCATTGTTCAATATTACAGCTTTATGTTTAAATGTTGAATGGGGTATGCGAAGTTGTGGTATTCTTCAAAAATAGGCGGTCAAGTTTAAGAAGCCAATCTTTTCTCGTCAAGTTGCAGTTCTCGGTGGGTCGTTAATTTGGTGTACACCGCAGGCTGTTTCGAGCGTTCTAAATTACTTAATTCAGCGTATCTGGTATAGACACTTAATGCGTTTAGGTAACACACGTTAAACCCTTTTCTCAAATCTAAAAAGCCCAATCTAACAACAAAGTTGTAAAAGAATTTCCAGGCGGGTTTAATAATTAGTTTTAAATAATTGAATTTTTTACCTTTTAGAAGTTCTTCTTGTGCCCTCAACTTGCCGTAGTGAATCATTTTTGCCTTGTAATCCTGATAATTTTTAAAGCAATAATGAGTCAATTTGTTTGAAAAACATTGAGAGTTACCATTAATACGAAGCGTTTCATGAACAATCTTTTCATTGGTGAAACTTGCCTTACTTTTTCTGAAAAGACGATGGTTCTTATCTGTTTGCCAACCACTAAAACCTAAGGGTTTATTTTGATACATAAACTTGCGATAGAACCAATAGGCTGCGGCAGTATCTTCAGATTGAATGGTTTTTAAAATTTCTTCCTGTAAACTTTTACTTACGATTTCATCTGCATCGATAAACAAAATCCAATCGTGTGATGCTTGCTTTAAGGCAAATGATTTTTGTGCAGTGAAGTTCTCAAAAGGGTGTTGAATGGCCTTTACTTTTGAATGATTCCTCAAAAATTGAAAAGTTCCATCGGTGCTGAAAGAGTCTACCACAATGATTTCATCTGCAAATGAAACGGAGTCTATACATCTTTCGATGTATCCTATCTCATTGTAGGTAATAATCAATGCTGATATTTTTTGCCTTGGGGTGGTCAATACAGCTTGTTTTTTAGTTTATTTTTTTGGTCAGTACAAAGGTATAACAAGAAATTAAGGATTAAATTGTTTTATCACATAAATTTCTTACAAATACAAAATCCAAAAGAATACTCAAAAATAACTGTGAAAGGATGTTTGTTTTAGCTATTTTCATCTAGCGTATTAAACCGCAACGTCATATTCCCGCAAGGCATCATTCAATGATGTTTTCTTGTTGGTGCTCTCCTTTCTTTTTCCGATGATTAGTGCACAAGGCACTTGATAATCGCCAGCCTTGAAATTTTTGGTGTAGCTTCCTGGTATGACAACCGAACCAGATGGTACGATACCTTTTCGTTCAATAGGCTCGTCACCTGTAACATCAATGATTTTGGTTGATGCGGTTAGTACCACATTCGCACCTAAAACCGCTTCTTTTTCGACACGTACCCCTTCAACTACAATACATCTTGAGCCGATAAATGCATTGTCTTCAATGATGACTGGTGCGGCTTGTAAGGGTTCTAAGACCCCCCCGATACCAACGCCACCGCTTAGGTGGACATTTTTGCCTATTTGAGCGCAACTTCCGACAGTAGCCCAAGTATCTACCATGGTTCCCTCATCGACATAAGCACCAATATTGACATAACTGGGCATTAGTATGGTGCCTGAAGAGATGTATGCCCCGTGCCGGGCCACAGCGTGGGGAACGACTCGAATACCTTTTGCCTGGTAGCCCGTCTTTAATGGAATCTTATCATGGTATTCAAAAATTCCGGCTTCTAGGGTCTCCATTTTTTGGATCGGAAAATAAAGTACGACCCCTTTTTTCACCCACTCATTGATTTGCCAGCCATTTGAACTGGGCTCGGCACATCGTAACGCACCACTGTCAAGTAAATTGATAACTTCACGAATCGCGTTTTGTGTTTCCGGTTCTTTAAGAAGTTCACGATTATCCCAGGCATTTTCAATTAGTGTTTTAAGCGCTGTCATTTTTCTGATTTTGCGCAAATATACCGCTACAAAGGTAATTTCGATGACAAATTTAAATGCATAACATTTTTAGGTTTATTTTTGCCAAAACTTCTGTATTGGCAAGAATTTTGGCATTGGATTTTGGAAAAGTTAGAACAGGGGTAGCTGTAACCGACGAACTTCAACTTATAGCATCAGGATTGAAAACCGTACAAACCAGCAATTTGATTGCTTTCTTAAAAGATTACATTACAACAGAAAATGTTGAATGTATCGTTATCGGTGAACCTAGGCAAATGGACGGTACGCCATCAGAATCGGAAGCCTTGATCGAACCATTTTTAAAAAAGTTAAAGCAACTTTTTCCTCAACTCGTTTTAGAACGTCAAGATGAACGTTTTACCTCAAAAATGGCCGTTCAAAGCATGATAAGTGGCGGACTCAACAAAAAGAAACGTCAAAATAAAGCCCTCGTCGATGAGATCAGCGCTACATTGATCTTACAGTCATTTCTTAACAAAAAACATTGATCGCATCAGAACGATAGAAGTTTATATCAGAAAAAAGGTTCGACAATTGATTGCTTCTTGGCTTAAGAAAAAAGAGTTACGACGATTACTCCATAACGAATTTGTGATAATCAGTAATAATTGCTGGGGGGGTCAAGTATATCAATGGTTTCAGAAACCTTATCAAACCCCTTTTGTTGGGTTGTTTTTATATGGGCCCTGTTATATGAAGTTTCTACGCGATATCGATTACTATCTTGCTAGCGAGTTGGTTTTTATACAAGCCTCTAAGTACAAAAAGCGGCCTAAAACGTATCCCATCGGCGTATTGGATGACATTGAAATTCATTTTACCCATTATAAAAGCGAAGAAGAAGCGCTCGAAAAGTGGAGGCGTAGAAAAGCACGAATGCTTGACATATCAAAAGAGAAATGGCTACATATGATTTGTGATCGGGAATCTGTTACAAAAGAAATGATCCTGGATTTTCATAGTCTGTCTTTAAAATCAAAGATTTCTTTCGGATATTTTGCCTTGCAGAATCAAGGTCATATCCAAATATTCGAGACCCCAAAAGGAAACCCAGCGTTCGTTCCGAACGGAAAACAATTATTCAAATTGAGTTTTTTATATTTTGATATTGTGCATTGGCTTAATTTTGGCATTGTAAAAAGAACAAGATTTAAAGATTGACGACATGATTTTACCTATTGTAGCTTATGGAGACCCGGTTTTAAGAAAAAAGGCAGGGGATGTTGCCAAAGATTATCCAAAGTTGAGTGAGTTAATTGAAAATATGTGGGCCACGATGTACAACGCTAGTGGAGTTGGTCTGGCCGCACCACAAATAGGATTGCCCATAAGACTCTTTGTAATAGACGCTACCCCATTTGCCGATGACGAAGAGTTGTCACCAGAAGAGCAAAATAAATTAAAAGGATTCAAAAAAGTGTTCATCAACGCAAAGATCGAAGATGAGACCGGTGAAGATTGGGCATTCAATGAAGGATGTTTGAGTATTCCCGACATTCGTGAAGATATTAATAGAAAGGATACCATCAAAATAACCTACACTGACGATAAGTTCAAAACGCATACCGAAGTCTATGACGGACTTTTGGCCCGTGTTATTCAGCATGAGTATGATCATATAGAGGGTGTACTGTTTACCGATAAGCTTTCCTCGCTCAAAAAGAGGCTTTTGAAAAATAGATTGGACAAGATTTCAAAAGGGAAAATCAATGTAGATTATAAAATGCGTTTTCCCAATCTTAAAAAAGGACGTTAATCCATTGATTCTTGGCTTAAAAACATAAATTTGCACGCACAAAATTCAGTTGAAAATGGCATTGGACAAAATTTTATCAATAGGGGGTAAACCAGGATTGTATAAACTATTGACCCAAACCCGTTCGGGGTTCGTGGGTGAATCGCTAATTGATGGTAAAAGGGTTACGGTCAGTTTGCGAAACAATGTAAGTGTTCTATCAGAGATTGCCATTTATACACTAGAAGAAGAAGTGCCCCTTGGTGAGGTTTTTCAAAAAATAAAAGAGAAGGAAAAAGGGGCAAAGACATCCATTGGTCATAAAGAAGATAAGTTAAAGTTGGAAGAATACTTTTTTGAGGTACTTCCAAATTATGACGAGGATAGGGTCTACCCCAGCGATATCAAAAAAATCATTCAATGGTATAACATTCTCCATGAGAATGGCATAACTGATTTTTCAGAGGACAAGAAATCTGAAAAGGCCAAGGTCAGTGATGAAGAAGAGTAGTTGGTGTGGTCTACCTAACCATCATTTCTCCCAATTTACCAATGTGGTTCTATAAAAATTGACATCCATATAATTCATGTAGGCAACTTGGCCTACCAAACGCTTTTTATAGTCATTCCAGTCACGTAATTCGGCTGGGGTCCAGGCTAATTCGGCATATCCGATTGCCCTCGGAAAAGCTAAATACTCCAGTTCAAAACTATTGCTTATGGTTTCTGACCATAATGGGGCTTCGAGCCCCAGAATAGATGCTTTCGATAGACCTTCGACATAAGATTCTGGATCCCAATTGTAGGCGTCGTCTACAGGAATGTACGCTGCCCAATGTAAACCGTGTTTTGAAAGGGAATCGTACTGCATATCCAAATACGCTTTTTTTGCAGGTGACATGATGATTTTATTGCCATTTTCCGCTGCTTTAATGGCATTGTGCGGTTCATTCCAGTATTGATTGACACTCGAAGGGCTTATTTTGGCTTGTGCAATCTCGTTCCAACCCACCATAATTTTTCCATGTTTTTGAACGAGTTTTTCAACCTTTTCCACAAAATGGATGTAGTCACTTTTTTTAGTGGCATGACTTTCATCACCTCCGATATGAAAATAGGGGCTTGGTGATATCGCCGCAATTTCACGAATAACATCATCCAAAAACGAATACACCGTATCTTTTCGACTATCAAATGTGCTAAAACCTACATGAGTGCCCGTATATGCTTCAAGGGTCTTGCCATTACCATTTAAGATTGGGTAGCTAAATGAGGCCGCATTGGTATGGCCTGGCATGTCTACTTCAGGAATGATCTGAATATGCCTTTGTGCGGCGTAAGCCACCAAGTCTTTGAATTCTTCTTGGGTGTAAAAGCCACCAGCACCGCCCCCAACTTCGGTTTGACCTCCGATTTCGGTCAATTTTGGCCAAGATTTGATTTCAATGCGCCAGCCTTGATCGTCGGTCAAGTGCATATGAAAGGCATTGTATTTGTAATAGGCCAAAATATCTATATATTTTTTAACCTCTTCCACGGTAAAGAAATGACGGGCTACATCGAGCATTGCCCCGCGATATTCAAAGTTGGGGGCATCATCTATCTTTCCTGTCGGAATTAGCCACATTGGTTGTTCTGAAAGTGTATCGTTGGATTGTTCTGGAATTAACTGACGCAAGGTCTGAATGCCCCTAAAGGCACCAGCAGCAGTATTTGCATTCAATAGGATGGAGTCGTTTTTGATGTACAGTTGATAGGCCTCTGGTGCATCGGATTCCAAGGTGTCGGTTTGATGGATATAGATGATACGTTCAACGCTTACATCTACCGTATTGTTTACGGGGATTTCAAGGTTCAAACGGGTTTTTATTTTGTTGGCTAAAAAGTCTCCGACCTCTTGAAAACCGTTATTTTTCTGGTCCGTATAAATCACGGTCTTACTATCCAATCCAAAAGCCGAATTAGTGGCAATCATTTTTAAGGGTTTAGGAATCAGTGCGCTTGTAGTTAGATCTGTTTTGGGATAGTCTATTTTTTTCTTGTCGGTACCACATGACAAAAAGAATACTAAACCTACTAATAACATTGCACTTTTCAATACGATGGATTTTCTCATAACGTTGGTATTTATTTTATCAAAACCCTAGAGCTTTTCAAAGATACAAGGGATTGCTATAAAATTATCCGTACTATTTTTTCAAAATTAGATAGTATTGATAATGGGTTTATGGTAAAAATGGTTTTATACGCTCGTACCACAAATCGTAGCCCAAGCTATTCATATGTAGCCCATCTTCAATAAAGATATCCTTTCTGACCTTTCTTCCCTTGAGCATGATATCCCATACGTTGACATAATCAATACGTTCACTTTGTAACGCTATGGTTGCGAAACTTTTATTTAAACGTCTGTATTTACCCCTTAACCTCCATCTCGAAAGGCTTGGTTTTGCAGAAATAAGTACAATTTGCGTTTCAGGGAACCTACCCTTAATTTGCTGTACTACCTCGTTCATGTCCGCAATGATTTTTTTTCTTCTTTTTCGGGCATGAACATCATTGTCCCCTTCATAGATGAATATTTTTTTCGGATTATACCGCAGCACCAGTTTATCTAGAAAATACAATAAATCACTGGTTTGTGACCCCCCAAAGCCAGAATTCAATATCTGATAGTCTGGAAATCGTTCTTGTATGTCTGTCCAAAATCGAATACTTGAACTCCCTGTGAAAACAATGGTCTCTTTGGTACTGTCCCAAATGGAATCATTACGTTTGACAATGGCATCCACTTCTTTTTGAAACCCCTGTTGGGCTATCAACTGGGTACAAAGAAGAAGATAAAAGAAGATAAATGGCTTTTTCATTTCGTCTTTTTTTGTGTTAACCCCTCAGCTAATGCCCAATCATAAAAACGGGAAATCCATGAATCGGATGGTAACCCATTCTTACGCATTCCAAAGCCATGACCTCCTTTTGAATACATGTGAAGGCCAATGGATTTGTTGGCCCCTAGCATTGAAGTGTATAACTCGACACTTCCTTTGGCAAGCCCTAACGGATCATCACTGGCGCATACAATGAGCATTGGGGGCGAATCAATTTTAGGTTTTTGAATGGGCATGACATCCGTCCAAGGATAAACAGGTACCAGAAAATCTGGGCGAGAGGTTTTTTTATAATTGTAGGCTATCCCCATAGTGACGGCACCACCTGCTGAGAAACCCATAAAACCAATTTTATTTGGATCTATGGCGTACATCTGTGCATTTTCACGAACATGAAGTATGGCGTTCAACCCGTCTTGAATGGAGTGGGGCAATACCGTGGCAACTCGCTCACCTATTTTTTGCGGATTGGTCTCTGCGAGTTGCGAAATATCGGCTACCCCATCTTCACCCGTCGGAACCAATCTGTATTTTAATACGAAAGCCGTGATGCCTTTTTCAATCAGCCATTTGGCCACATCATTTCCCTCACTGTTGATACTATGTGCGAAAAGCCCGCCGCCAGGGGCAACAATTACCGCTGTGCCCGTATTATTTTCCGCCGATGGTCGAAATACTTGCATCGTTGGTTCAGAAACGTTGGTGACCACCTGGGTTTTCCAAATATCAGAATAATATTCTTTTTCTGGATTCTTCCAAGAGACACCGTCTATACTTTCGTTCGGTAGTGTCACGATTTCTTGGGATGCCACCACAGTGGCCAAAAAAAGAAAAAAGGGAATATATAAATTTTTCATAGTTCAAGGTATAAAGAAAAAGTAATCAATGTGCGGTGGGCGTTCTGCGAATACACCACAATCCAAAAAATGTCAACAGCCCGTTTAAGGGTAATAATTCGTACCCGAGTTCATAGCCAAACAGGTATTCAGGTTTTAAACTCCCTAAAATAGCGATTAGAGCCACGGCCAATACCGCAACCAACCATACCCATTTGTCGTTAATTTCATGTTTAGTGAATATTCCGAAAGCGAACAGCCCTAATAAAGGCCCATAAGTATACCCCGCAACGGTTAGTAAACTATCGATGATATTGCTGCTCAAGATATACTTGAAAATTATGATGACCAAAATAAGCACAAGGCTCATGACGATATGGGTTCGTTTTCTAGTTCTTTTTTGTGCGGCAGGGGGTTGCTTTTCTAAATTTAAGAAATCGACACAAAAAGAGGTGGTCAATGAGGTCAGCGCACTATCGGCACTGCTGTAGGCAGCTGCTATCAAACCAAGCATAAAAGTAATGGAAAGTGTAAGGCCCAATCCACTGTTCAACGCAATCTCAGGAAACAACAGATCCGTTTTGGGCTTACCGTCCATCAAAGGTATCGCGATATCATTTTGGTTTGAATAAATGAAGAGTAATGCGCCCAATAACATAAAAAGAAAGGTTACCCCAACAAGAACGAAACTAAATGACACCATGTTTTTTTGCGCATCCTTCAGTGTTTTACATGTTAGGTTTTTTTGCATCATATCCTGATCTAGTCCGGTCATGCATATCGTTACGAACATACCGCCCAAGAAAGATTTGATAAAATGATTTCGGGCCAAGATATCATCGGTAAAAAGAATGCGATTGTAGTTTTTCAATTCATCTGAGGCTAAAAACCCACCAAAACTCCAATCAAGTTCTTTAGTTATGAAAATAATTGACAAGACTACTGCTGCTATCATAAAGGTAGTTTGTAGCGTATCTGTCCATACGATGGTTTTGATTCCGCCGCGATTGGTGTATATCCAAATCAATAAAATGGATATGACGACCGTAATTTCAAAAGGGATTCCGAAATCGTCAAACACAAATTGTTGTAGCACGATGGCCACGAGATAGAGCCTAAAGGCAGCACCCAAAACCCGTGATACAAAAAAGAAAAATGCCCCTGTTTTGTGGCTTACAGCACCAAAACGATTCAAAAGGTATTCGTATATGGAAGTAAGATTTAGCTTGTAATAAATAGGAAGCAGTAAAAAAGCAACGACGAAATAGCCCACCAAATAACCTAAGACCACCTGAAAATAACCGAACTTGGAAGCTTCCACCCAACCAGGAACCGAAATGAAAGTCACACCAGATAGAGAGGCCCCGACCATGCCAAAGGCCACCAAGTACCATGGTGACTGTTTTCCGGCTTTGAAAAAATCCGTATTGGAGTCATTTTTTCCGGTAAAATATGAAATAAGTAGCAACAGTAAGAAATAGGCCCCTATCAGGATTAGAATTTGTGTCGAGGACATACGGCGATTTTATGCCGCAAAATACGAAAAGATTGTTTCTACCGCGATGGATGCCGGCTTATTGACCTCATCCATTGTCTAGGGATTATTATTTAGTATGGTTTTTATAAATTGTAATTTTACAAAATGGAGTATTCATCAAAACTTTTGGGCAACGCAGTGAATGAAATCTCGCAACTGCCAGGTATAGGGCAGCGTACGGCTTTGCGTCTAGCCCTTCACCTTTTGAAGCAGTCAGAATCACAGACCATACATTTATCAGAGGCTTTGTTGCGTTTACGTACCGAAGTAAATTTTTGTAAATCGTGCCAAAATATCTCGGATACTGAAATCTGTGAAATCTGTGCCAATCCCAAAAGGGATAGGAGTCTGGTTTGTGTGGTGGAAGATATTAGGGATGTAATGGCTATCGAAAACACCTCGCAGTACCAAGGCCTTTACCATGTTTTAGGTGGAAAGATCTCGCCAATGGAAGGTGTTGGTCCGCAAGACCTGAATATTGTGCAATTACTTAATAAAGTGAAGCAGGGAGAGGTAAAAGAGTTGATTTTTGCGTTGAGTTCCACCATGGAGGGCGATACCACCAATTTTTATATTTACAAACAATTGGAAGGTTACGAAGTGGCTACTTCAACGATAGCCAGGGGAATCTCGGTAGGGGATGAGTTAGAGTATGCCGATGAAGTGACCTTGGGTCGAAGCATTTTAAATCGAGTACCTTTTGAAAATTCAATGAAAGCCAATTGAAGCGATTAAAATGCGTTAAAACTAAGAATAAGGTCTTTTTTGTATTATTTTTGCAAAATATAAGCCGTAATCGATACATTAATTAAGAATATGTCAAAATTCGAATTGAAATTACCGCAAATGGGAGAGAGTGTGGCCGAGGCAACACTGACCACTTGGCTAAAAGAAGTAGGTGACACCATTGAAATGGACGAAGCTGTTTTTGAAATAGCGACCGATAAGGTAGATTCTGAAGTGCCTAGTGAAGTTGAAGGTAAACTTATCGAGAAAAGGTTTGATGTTGATGATATCATAAAAGTAGGTGAAGTGGTTGCGGTCATTGAAACTGCGGCAGGGATAGAAAAAGATGGTTCCGTATCAGCCGTAAATCCACTTAAGACCGAAAAACAAGTTGAGCAATCGATAGTACAATTGGAAGAACAACTTGTCAAAGCTGAGGAAGCTGTTGCCGTGCCTGTTCAAAATGTTTCAGGTTCAGAACGGTTTTATTCCCCATTGGTCAAGAATATTGCAAAACAAGAAGGTATTTCAGTTGCCGAACTTGATACCATAGCGGGAACGGGAAAAGAGGGGCGCGTAACGAAGAATGATATTTTAGCTTTTGTAGCGTATAGAAAGAGAGGGGTAAATGATGCCCCTGAGCCTGTAAAACCAGGAATTGCCGAACCGATAAAAGAAGTTTCGGAAAAAGAAGAACCCAATATCGAGGCCGAAAAAGCCATTTCGAAACCGAGTAATGCCAATGTTGCGGATGGCGATGAGATTATTCCACTATCAAGAATGGGTAAATTAATCGCCCATCATATGGCGGAGAGTATTTCTACCTCTGCCCATGTTCAAAGTTTTATCGAAGTCGATGTCACCAATGTGGTCAACTGGAGGAATAAAACCAAAAAAGTATTTGAAGAAAGGGAGGGTGAAAAGTTGACTTTCACACCAATCTTTATGGAAGCGGTCGCAGTTGCCCTTAAAAAGCATCCAATGGTAAACATTTCGTTAGATGGTGACCAGGTGATCAAAAAGAAGAATATCAATATCGGAATGGCAGCCGCCCTACCAGATGGAAACCTGATCGTTCCCGTTATTAAGAATGCTGACCAACTTAATTTGGTCGGAATGGCCAAAACCGTAAATGATTTAGCAAGTCGTGCACGTAACAATGCACTAAAACCTGACGAGATTAAAGGTGGCACCTACACGGTAACCAACGTTGGTACTTTTGGCAGTGTGTTCGGTACACCGATTATCAATCAGCCCCAGGTAGGAATTTTGGCTTTGGGGGCCATTCGTAAAATGCCATCGGTAATCGAAACATCAGAAGGTGATTTTATTGGTATCCGCAGTAAAATGTTCTTATCACATAGCTATGACCATAGGGTGGTCAATGGAGCTTTAGGCGGTATGTTCGTGAAAACAGTCGCTGATTATCTTGAAGGATGGGATGTAAATAGGGAAATATAGGTTTTTACACTGCACAATAGCCCAGACTTTTCTAATTTAGGGGACGTTTTAATTCGTCAATCAATGAAACCAATCACCTTTGTCGTTATAACGTCGTGGCTGCTGTTTGCACCACTAAATGCACAAGAAACCCCTTTGTTCAAAAAGGAAGTGTTTGAGATGAACAGTGCGACCATGCCTTATCGAATATTGTTCCCTGAAGATTATGACACCCATAAAAAGTACCCCCTGATACTTGTATTGCATGGTTCTGGGGAAAGGGGTAATGATAATGAGATTCAACTTGTACACGGATCCGACCTGTTTTTGAAAAATAGGGAGACGTATGGGGCCATAGTCGTTTTTCCGCAATGCTCAGCAAACAGTAGTTGGGCCTCAATCAGTGTCAATAACCAAGGGGATGGGCGTGAATTTGTTTTTTATGAAAAAGCTGAACCTACCGAAGATATGTTGTTGTTGGAAGGACTTTTGAAATACTTAAAAAAGACCTATGCCATCAATAAGCGGAAAATGTATGTAGGCGGCCTTTCCATGGGGGGCTTTGGTACTTTTGAAATTGTCAGAAGAAATCCTAAATTATTTGCAGCGGCATTTCCCATCTGTGGTGGTGCGAATACGGCAATCGCCAATAGAATTAAAAATGTAAAGTGGTGGGTGTTCCACGGTGCCGATGATAAAGTGGTACCCCCAAAATATTCTACAGCTATGGTCAATGCTCTCAAGGCGGTCAATGCTGATATACATTATTCACTTTATCCTGGAGTAGGGCATAACAGTTGGGAGAACGCATTTTCTGAACCAGAGCTCTTACCTTGGTTGTTCTCGATTAAAAAATAAGATATCTATGCAGCTTAAACTTACAAAACCGATTTGCTTCTTCGATTTGGAAACAACAGGTACCAATGTTGCCAAAGACCGCATCGTCGAAATATCCATCTTGAAGATCCATCCCAACGGAAATAAAGAGAGTAAGACATGGTTGGTAAACCCAGAAATGGAAATACCAGCACAGGTTATCGCCGTACACGGTATCTCTAACGAAAAGGTAGCAAATGAGCCTACTTTTAAACAGCTCTCAAAAGAGGTCTATAAAATGATCAAAGACAGCGATTTGGGTGGTTTCAACTCTGATAGGTTCGATATTCCCCTTTTGGCAGAAGAAATGTTGAGGGCTGGGATTGATTTTGATATGAAGCATATGGTCTCTATTGATGTACAGACCATATTCCATAAAATGGAAAAGCGTACCCTAGGGGCGGCCTATCAATTTTATTGTGATAAAAACCTGGATGATGCCCATAGTGCCGAAGCGGATACCTTGGCAACTTACGAAGTACTCTTGGCTCAATTGGATCGATACCCAGAGCTTGAAAATAACGTAAAGAAGCTATCAGAGTTCACGACTAGAAAGCAATCCCTCGATTTTGCGGGCTTTATCGGGGTGAATGAAAATGAGGAACCCATTTTTGCCTTTGGCAAGCATAAAGGTAAAACGGTCGATGAAGTGATGGAGAAGGAGCCCGGTTATTTTGGTTGGATCCTGAATGCAGACTTTCCATTATATACCAAAAAGGTGTTGACACAATTGAAACTTAGCAAATTGAACAATAAACTTTTATAACCCATAACACCCTTTTCATGAAGTTGATCTGTATCGGTAGAAATTATGCAGCTCATATTGATGAGCTTGAGAATGAACGCCCAACAGAACCTGTTGTATTCATCAAACCCGATTCTGCCGTGCTTCCCAAAGAGCAGGATTTTTACATTCCGGGGTTTTCGAAAGAGATACATTACGAAGTTGAGGTGCTCGTAAAGATCAGGAAAGTAGGTAAGCACATCTCGAAGGAGTTTGCACACAAGTACTATGATGAAATTGGCTTGGGAATCGATTTTACGGCGCGTGATGTTCAATCGCAATTAAAAGCAAAAGGATTGCCTTGGGAGAAGGCCAAAGGATTTGACGGAGCTGCAGTGATAGGTAAGTGGATATCCAAAAATAAGTACGAAAATTTAGACAAACTGGGGTTTTCATTGTTAAAAAATGGGGAAATTGTACAAAAAGGCGATACGGGCCTGATGCTGTGGAAGATAGATGAGTTGATTTCATACGTTTCCACCTATTTTATGCTTAAAAAGGGTGATATTCTGTTTACGGGTACACCTGCAGGTGTTGGAAAAGTAGCGACAAATGACTACCTTCAAGGAAGAATTGAAGGAGAAGAATTCTTTGCAATCCATATACGATAATGATTTACAGTTTAGATAAAATAAATGAAATGGCAGAAGGTGATGAAGATTTTATCGTTTCCGTCGTTTCCGTTTTTTTAGAGGAAGTTCCCGCCGATTTACTGTCTTTAGAAGAGGCCATTGCGAATAAGGATTACGAACAAACGTATAAGTTGGCCCATAAAATCAAGCCCAATGTAGATTTATTGGGTATGGAGCAAACAAGGGCAAACGCCTTGGCCATTGAAACCTTAGGTAAGGCCGAGGGAGGTTTTGATGAGATAGAAACCAAGTTTCCACTTTTGAAAAAAGATATCGAACAAGTCGTGGCCGAACTTCATAAAGACTTCCAGTTATAACACGCGGCATTCGCCATTAAGATTCCGTATTTTTGAAAAAACGCAGTAATCCGTTTACGTGCGACCCTAAATTGTATTCCATATTATATGCAAGCAGAAATCATTACCATCGGCGATGAGATACTCATCGGTCAAATCGTCGACTCCAATTCCGCATTTATAGCCAAGGAGTTGAACAAAATCGGAGTTTCGGTATATCAGATAACCTCTGTTCAAGATAGCCGAGGACATATTCTCGATGCTTTGCATGAGGCCAGTAAAAGATCACAAGTGGTCATATTAACAGGTGGGTTGGGCCCTACTAACGACGATATAACCAAGCATACCCTATGTGAATTTTTTGAAGACGAAATGGAGCAGGATGAAGTAGTGCTGCAACACATAGAGATGCTTTTTGAGAAATACATTTCAACACCAATATCCGATTTGAATCGTCTTCAGGCCCTCGTACCCAAGAAAGCGGAGGTATTGAAAAATAATTTCGGTACGGCCCCAGGTTTATGGATGGAAAGGAACGGGACTTCGTTCATCGCTTTGCCAGGTGTGCCTTTTGAGATGAAAAACTTGATTCGCGACGCCGTAGTACCCAAGATCATAAGTTCTTATAAACGACCGTATATCATTCATAAGACCTTATTGACCTATGGCTTGGGCGAAAGTGCGATTGCAAATAACATCGAAGATTGGGAAAACAACCTTCCCCCTGAAATAAAATTAGCCTATCTGCCCAGTCTAGGAAGGGTGCGATTACGTCTATCAGCTAAGGGACAAGATAAGGAACGGCTTCAACGTTTAGTTGAAACGGAAGCTGAAAAGTTGTATCCGCTCATTGGGGATATCATATATGGGGAAGAAGAAGATGGTAGCCTAGGAGAGGTGATTGGAAGGGTATTGACTGAAAGGGGGCTAACCTTATCAACTGCCGAAAGCTTCACAGGGGGTAAAATTTCGCAGTACCTAACGGCAATACCCGGTGCATCGAACTATTTTAAAGGTAGTGTCGTCAGTTATGCCACCGAGACCAAAATAGAGGTGCTTGGGGTGCCGAAAAAACTCGTTGAGGAGCATTCCGTGGTTAGCGAACAAGTTGCCATGGCCATGGCAACAAATGTGAGGCAAATGTTGCAAAGCGATTTTGCCATTGCCACGACAGGTAATGCAGGCCCTACCAAAGGGGATTCAGAGGAGCCCGTTGGAACGGTATTTATAGCTATTAGCACCCCGAAACACACTTTTGCCAAAAAATTCACCATGGGAAATCATAGGGAACGTATTGTACAAAAGTCGGTGAATAAGGCTTTTGAGTTACTTCAAAAAGAAATAGTAAATTTTTAGTTCTGAATTTTGTGTGTCTGAGAGAAATACCTAAATTTGCAGCCTCAATAAAATCACGCTAAAGTAAGGGAGATGTCCAAAGTTTGTGAAGTTACAGGAAAAAAGGTGATGTTTGGTAACAACGTTTCTTTCTCTATTAATAAAACAAAGAGAAGGTTTGACGTTAATATTTCAAAAAAGAAATTCTACATCCCAGAAGAAGACAAGTGGGTTACCCTTAATGTTTCTTCTAAAGGAATTAAAATTATCAACAAAAAAGGTATCTCTGCTGTGTTGAAAGAAGCAAGGGCCAAAGGTTTGGTGAAGTAAAAGCATTAGAAAATGGCAAAAAAAGGCAACAGAATACAAGTAATATTAGAATGTACCGAGCATAAAGAATCAGGTCAGCCAGGTACTTCTCGTTACATCACTACAAAGAACAAAAAGAACACGCCAGATAGATTGGAAATCAAGAAATTCAATCCTATTTTAAAGCGTATGACCGTTCATAAAGAAATCAAATAAGATTTAGTCATGGCAAAGAAAACCGTAGCAACTTTACAAGGAAGTTCGAAAAGATTGACAAAAGCGATCAAAATGGTAAAATCACCTAAAACAGGTGCTTATACGTTTGTGGAATCCGTCATGTCTCCAGAATTGGTAAATGATTGGTTGTCGAAGCGATAACCTTTTACGAGAACACCATTTAAAAAGCCGCTTTTAAGCGGCTTTTTTTTGTTTCTACCTGTTTTCTAATCTGCCAGGTTTTCCAATTTGTCAGGCTGAGCGCAGTCGAAGCCCTTACTAGAAACTGTTGACCTTTCAATCTCATTAAGACTGTAAATGCGAAACGAACTTTAACAAAACTCCCCTTACTTTCCTATCTTTGATTTACAACTAAGAATGCGTATGGGGCTCTTCAAAAATATATTCTCAAAAGAGAAGAAAGAAACGTTGGATAAAGGCTTGGAAAAGTCTAAAAACAGTTTTTTTGGTAAACTTGGCAAAGCCGTTGCCGGTAAATCAAAAGTCGATGATGAAGTACTTGATAACTTAGAAGAGGTTTTGGTCACTTCTGATGTGGGAGTGGATACCACCCTGAAAATTATCGACCGAATTGAGGCTAGGGTATCAAAAGATAAGTATTTAGGTACCGATGAGTTGAACCAAATCCTTCGTGAGGAAATTGCAGGGTTGCTCTCTGAGACCCATGTGGGTGAAGAAAAAGAGTTTTCCATTCCTTCTGACAAGAAGCCCTACGTCATTATGGTCGTAGGCGTTAATGGCGTAGGCAAGACGACGACCATTGGTAAATTGGCCAAGCAATTCAAAAATCAAGGTCTGAAAGTGGTATTGGGCGCTGGTGATACGTTTAGGGCCGCCGCCATTGACCAATTACAGGTATGGGCAGCGCGTGTTGACGTCCCCATCATTAAACAGAAAATGGGTAGTGACCCCGCTTCGGTTGCTTTTGATACATTGAATTCAGCTGTCGCCGAAAATGCAGATGTGGTCTTGATCGATACTGCGGGCCGATTGCATAATAAAGTAAATCTAATGAACGAACTTTCAAAGGTGAAACGGGTGATGCAAAAAGTGGTGCCAGACGCACCACATGATGTTTTATTGGTTTTGGATGGTTCTACAGGCCAAAATGCCTTTGAACAGGCCAAACAGTTCACAAAAGCTACGGAAGTAACTTCATTGGCCGTCACAAAATTGGATGGAACCGCAAAAGGCGGTGTCGTCATTGGCATTTCAGACCAATTTCAAATTCCGGTGAAATATATTGGTGTTGGGGAAGGTATTGATGACCTACAGGTCTTTAATAAGTATGAGTTTGTGGATTCGTTTTTTAAGCTATAAGATGTTCCCAATAGCAAAACAAGCGCTGTTCTTTTTAATTCTTCTCGATGCTCTAATAGTATGCTCACAAATTACCCACCCTAAAGCGAGTCCGTTTTCGCGCGTAGAACAAGAAATTGGTTTGTCCAAAATCAGTGTGGCGTACTCAAGACCAGCGGCAAGAGGGCGTACGATTTTTGGCGGATTGGTGCCCTATGGGCGCATATGGCGGGTTGGTGCAAATGAAAGTACTAAAATCACCGTGGATACTGACATGACCGTTCTAGGGAATAATTTACCAAAAGGTACGTATGCGCTATACGCATTTCCTGAAAAAGAAGAGTGGCAGATTGCTTTTCATACCAACACGCAACATTGGGGTGATGGTCGTAAAAATTACAATCCGAATGAAGATTTGTTTCGAATTAAGGTAGCACCCAAAAGCATACCATATCACCAAGAAAATTTTTTAGTAAACTTCGATTCCATCACCCACAATGCGGCCAATCTGAACTTGATTTGGGCAGATACGATGGTTTCCATCCCCATTCTAGTAGATACCCATGGCCAAATGCAATTGGAAATTGCAAAGCAGCTCAACGAAAACCCAACTGCACAAACCTATTATGAAGCTGCCCGTTACCTTCAAGAACAGGGTGCTGATTTTAAAACGGCTTTGGGGTACTTGAACAAAGCGCTTGAATTAGGCGGGGATACCTATTACTTTCATCGCGTAAAAAGTTTGGTTGAAGCAGAGTTGGGCGATTATAAGGCTGCCATTACCTCCGCCAAGGAGTCGCTTCGGATTGCCACTAAGCTTGAAAAGGACGAATTTGTGCGAATGAATACAATTAATATTAAGAAGTGGGGCGCGTTGGTAACGGGTAAGGGGAACTAATGTCGAGTGGCTTTAGCAAGATGAAAAGTCTAGCCTAAGTTCCTATAGACAGCGGTTATTCCAAATAACAGTGCCAAATCAATTGATAAATTCGTTGATTTTTCCCCACAATTCATTGTCAAAACTTGAAGGCCCAAGTAGGTCTTCGCCTGAGTCTTCCCCCATCCTGATGACCACCAATCCTTTGCTAGGCACAACATAAAGCTTTTGGTCATTTTTTCCCAGACCACCATACATATCCGAAGGTGCGTTTTCGACTAATGGCCCGCTAAATTCCAACTGTGAAGCGGGTGCACGGTAACTTGACTTTCCGTTCAACCACCATAAATATCCATAGGCCCGGTTTAGATTTTGCGAAGTACTTTTCATGGAGTTTAAATATTCGGTATCGGCCAAAATAGTTTCTCCGTCCCAGACACCATTATTTAGATTTAAAAGTCCGAAACGCGCCATACTTCTTGCGGAACTGAAGTAAACATTATTTAGGTCATCTGTTGAGAACCAAAAACCATCCATTCCAATTTTATCCCGAAGACTTTGATTGAAATAGTCTGACCATTCCGTTTCAGTGGCATTGGCGACTACCTTTTGTAACAAGGTATAGGGCCCATTGTGATAGGCCCATCTGCTGCCCGCATCGGCTACGTATGTTAGGCATTCAGGTGTAATACAATCAAATTGTTGATCGTTTAACCCCGTGGTCATCGTCAATTGATGTTTGACCGTTATTAGGGCCTCCTTATCCGCTTCCAGTGCCGTCCATCCTGTTTCGAGATAATCTGAGGTTTTGTCATCGCTATTCAAAAAACCATTTTCTTGTGCCAGGCCGACCGTAAATGCCGTCAAGGTTTTTCCGGCAGAGGCCCAATACCAACTCGTATTTTGGGTGTGTTCATTCAAGTACCATTCTACGGCAATTCTTCCGTCTTTTAAGATAATGAACGCTTTTGTGCCGTTGTTTTCCAAAAAGGTGCGCAATTCTTGTTCATTTTCAGTGTTCCAACCAAGTTCTGAAGTAGTTATGGTCGCCCATTCCGCCGATTGGCTTGGTGGAAAATAGAGATTTGCGACTATTGGTGTTTCTTCTTGTTGAATTACAGGGGCTTCATCAGCGGTAGTTGAGCACCCAACGAAAATCAAACTCCAAATTATTAAAATGAACAGCGGTTTCATGAACTTACTTTTTCTTGTAGGACGATGTGGTCCTTTATTGGTTTAACGCGGTCTTTAAAGAATTATGCATTAAAATCGACCAATTGCAAAAGGGTGTTGTATTTTTGCCATCCATTCAAAAAAATATGCGTACAAAATCCCTTAAAAAGAATAAAATCAATGTAGTAACCTTAGGTTGTAGCAAGAACATCTATGATTCTGAGGTTTTAATGGGGCAACTTCGGGCAAATAATAAGGAAGTGGTTCATGAGGAAGAAGGTAATGTAGTTGTGATCAATACTTGCGGATTTATTGCCAATGCGAAAGAAGAGAGCGTCAATACGATTTTGGAGTACGTTGAAAAGAAAGAAGCAGGTGATGTTGATAAGGTTTTTGTTACCGGATGTTTAAGTGAACGCTATAAGCCAGATTTAGAGAAAGAGATTCCGAATGTAGATGAATATTTTGGTACCAGTGATCTACCCAATTTGTTGAAAGCCCTAGGTGCTGATTATAAACACGAACTTATTGGTGAGCGGTTGACGACGACCCCAAAAAACTATGCCTATTTAAAAATTGCGGAAGGTTGTGACCGACCTTGTTCGTTCTGCGCCATTCCATTGATGCGGGGCAAACATAAAAGTAAGCCCATGGAAGCGTTGGTCGAAGAAGCTGAAAAATTAGCAGCCAATGGGGTCAAAGAATTGATTTTGATTGCCCAAGACTTGACTTATTACGGTTTGGACCTATACAAAAAACGAAATCTTGCCGAACTATTGGAAAAATTGGCGCAGGTGGTGGGAATTGAGTGGATCCGCCTCCATTATGCCTTTCCCACAGGTTTTCCAATGGACGTCTTGGAGGTAATGAAAAAAGAACCTAAAATCTGTAATTATATCGATATTCCCTTACAGCATATTGCCGACCCGATTTTAAAGAGTATGCGTCGGGGAACCACAAAGGCAAAGACTACAAAATTGTTGGAGGGCTTTAGGGCCGCGGTCCCAGGGATGGCGATTCGAACTACGTTGATTGTCGGTTACCCCGGTGAGACCGAAGAAGATTTTCAAACCCTAAAAGACTGGGTGGTCGCTATGCGTTTTGAACGTTTGGGATGCTTTACGTACAGTCATGAAGAAAACACCCATGCGTTTCATTTGGTCGATGATGTTCCCGAAGAAGTCAAACAGCAACGCGCCAATGGGATTATGGAGGTTCAGGCCCAGATTTCATGGGAATTGAATCAAGAACGGATAGGGAAAACGTACCGATGTATCATTGATCGAAAAGAAGGCACCCATTTTATTGGCCGAACGGAATTCGATTCACCGGATGTCGATAATGAAGTACTTATCGATGCCACAAAGCACTATGTGAAAATTGGGGACTTTATCGACATTAAAATAATCGAGGCTTCCGACTTTGATCTGTATGGAGAGCCGGCTATAGCGTAACGTAGGCAATTAACTTCTCAACGGTTGGGTGGTCATTACCACCTGCAGGTTCTATGGTAATATTCAAAGACTCGGCCTTGTCAATGTATTTTAGGGTAATCAACTCTTCATCGGTTGGCAACAATCCCATATCGATCATTTCGCCATCTACATCACTCCACATTTGATAGGTACTGTTATCTGGAAGTTCTGGCAAACCCTGCGCATTGACCATAACGATCCTTCTGTCATGGTTCACGTAGGCCACGGCCCTAGAATTGGGCGCCAAGTTGTTGCCATCAAGAATCAACGGAATGGTTTTTGGGCCATTTATGGTTTTTAAACGCCGATTGGTGAGCAAATAGTCTTCTTCTAAAGCATTTAAACGTTCTTGCAATGAAATGGTTTGTTCTTGTAGGATTTCAAAATCATTTTTTGCGTTTTGCCAACGATTGAACATCCAGAAAGCAGAAAGTACAAATAAGATCGTCAAACTTGCAGCCGCGTAGCGCCAACTTTTTGGCATGGGTATCACCTTTGATTCCCCCAATCTTTTTTGTAGTCTCATTTTAATATGTCCAGGCGGTGCAATTGCATTCTCAAAAGCCATTCTTTCAAAATCTTCTTGTAAGGCTTCGAATTGTTTTTTTAAACCTTCATCATTTGCAATAATTGAACTTAATTGCTGACTTTCTGCCGCTGAAAGTTCATCCAATATGTATTTCTCCAATAATCCCTCTTCCAATATTTTCTTTCTATCCATCATCAAAAAGTTTCTAATAGTAACCAAATGATCAGCAGTTCATGCTTATAGCTCTCACGCAACAATTGTAGCGCTTGGCGTATGTAAGATTTGAAAGTGCCCAAGGGCACGCCCATTTCCTCATAGGCCTCGCGATGGGTGTATCCCCTAAAATAAACCAATGAAATCGCTTCTTGATGATGCGGCTCCAACCTACTTATGGCGCCATTGAGCTCGGTAAAGTCAGGTTTTGGTTCCAATATTGTTTTAGTAGTATCTACACGTAATTCTTCGTTTTGGATGAGTAAATCGGGTTTTCGTAAAGCATTTAAGGTAACATTCTTTGCAATTCGGTAGGCCCAAGTGTAGAATTTACCTTTTGAGGCATCATAAGTGTCGATTTTTTGCCAAATCTTAACAAAGGTTTCCTGCAGTAAATCTTCGGCCAGAACTTGATTTCGACACATTCTTAAGATCACGCCATATAAGGCGCCCGAGTACTTATCATATAATAGGTACAGGGCTTTTTTATCCTTTTGGGACAGGCGGTCGATTATTTCAATGTCATCTTGATGATGTGACATAAGCTATGTTAAAGATATGATAAAATCGGCAGGAACTCATCCAACACATTTTTTAGGGTGTACATAGTAACAAATAACATTGAAAAATTAATCATTCTATTAAACAATTAAAACACAAAAAATGAAAAAAGTAATTTTTATCCTTTCAACGATCGCATTGACCCTTTTCACACAAACGACTACTGCTCAAAAATCCCAAGATATTGTGGATATCGCCGTTTCGGTTGATGATTTCTCAACACTGGTCACCGCTTTGAAAGCAGCGGATTTGGTCGGAGCATTGAAAGGTGACGGGCCATTTACGGTATTCGCACCGGTAAATTCAGGATTTGCCAAAATTGATGCCAATACCCTAAATTCTTTGTTGAAACCAGAAAACAAAGAAAAGCTATCCGCAATTTTAACGTATCATGTAGTCGCAGGTAAGCTGGCGGCATCCGATGTTGCGGCAGCTTTGGAAAAAGGTAACGGTAAAGCTGAATTGACTACGTTGAATGGTGGTAAGATAACTGCCGTTAGTAAAGATGGTGGCATCTTTTTGATGGACGCCAATGGCAATTACAGCAAAATCGCAAAGACCGACGTTATGGCTTCCAATGGTGTGATTCATATTATTGAAGACGTGGTAATGCCATAATAGGCTTACCCATTCTGTTAATAATGGATAAAGGCATCACTTTGATAGTGATGCCTTTATTTATTTGATTCCAATTCATAATGATACAGTTCCCTACCCAATTGCGCCAAAAAGGGAATGCCGATTTCGTCATACTCGTAATTATCATTATTGAATATACCGTCTTTATTGACCAATATAGTTGCAGTGACCATAAAGTCGATTTTGTTTTTCTCATCTATGATATAGGCACAATCGGTCAACGTACCATAGGCATAACCGACTTTATTGAAGATTTTGATATGATCGGGAATAACATCCTCTGAATCACCATACATGAAAAACTTTCCATAACTATCATAATATTCCTTCGCATCATAACCTGCATTCTTTGGCAAGGTATGCATGGCTTTCAACAAAAAAGTACGTTGCTCCTTACTTAGATTGAAACGTTTTTCTTTTGGGAATTGATTCGGGAAAATCACTCGTTTCAAAAGTTCATGCTGTGCATGGATGGGATAGTAGTTTTTTAGCCCAAAATCGAAGGGCTCCGAATATAATGAATCGCCCGAAAGAAAGCCCTTCCCTTTTTTTATGTGCTTCAATTGCAATGGGGTCGCACTTGCACTTATGATACTGGCCGTGGTGGCCGTAGTACTGTCATTTAGGTAGATTATTAAAGGTTTCGTAACGATGTCATCAGCATTTGGCGTCGACAGGCGATGTGAAATACGAATCGGTCGAACACCGCGGTCCCTTATCATTTTGTTCAGATTATCTTGACCGATAAATTCAATAAGCCTATTGTTCGCTGCATTGTCACTGACTGCAAAAATTTCTTCTATTGCCCTTGCGAATGTTGTCTTGATGGAGTCCCCCTCAACATAAAACAAGGTATTTCTACTTAGGGTATCGACCTCATTTAATTTTTCAAGGGCCGCAACAGCAGCAGGAAACTTTACGGTACTTGCGGGGTAAAAATATATGGATTCATCTACTTGAAAATCGAAATCGTTAAAAATGATACTGTCGTTTCTTCGATCTATCTTGGTATAGCGTATTTGAACCTCGTATTGGTCAATACTATCCATAACCCTTTTGATGCGATCATCTTTCGATGAGAGTACTGCCTCTAAAGGATTAGCGGGCCCCTGTTCTGAACATGAGATTTGAAGCCCAATAAGCACTACTAAAAAATAATTCTGATAACGCATAGGTTCGAGTTATTGGTCTTCCGTTTTGTATATTTCGCCTCTATGGGGTCTCAGGTCATCTCGAGCTTGGATCATTTCAAACTCTGCGACCACTAGAAAAGCGATACTATGCATATCACTTAAATGTTTATGGCCCGTTGTATCGAATTTCAATTCTTCATTAAAAATATATTCCTGCAAGTGTTTCTCATAGTGTTCCGCCGTTTTAGCCGCGGCGGGTCCTTTAAAATCCCAAATAAGTTTGATTTTTCGATCCAGTATTTTTTCCATGCTATGCTACTTCTAATAAAAACTACTTCTTTATCTTTCAACCCGTTCGAGGTGCAACGAAAATAGTAAAATAATCAACTCAGTAAGGCTGCTAAAAATGTGTTAATCCATTTTATAACAGCTTGTATGCCTAGAAGTAATTGTTATTTTTGCGCAATGCCCTTGCAAAAAAACCTTATTGAAAAGTGTGTATTGCTCGTAGTGCTGCTGGTCGCTACTGCATGCGGGTCTTTTATAAAAGATGACGATGAAGTCAAGCCAATAGCGCGGGTCGGTGAATCCTATTTATATCCTAATGATATCCAATCTTACATAACGAATGAGATGTCTGCTCAAGACAGCGCTGCTTTTGTGGTAAACTATATCAACAAATGGGCGTCAAAACAATTGTTGTTGTCAAAATCCAAGATCAACCTCTCTGAAGAACAATTGCAGGAATTCGATCGTTTGGTAAGTGATTACCGTACTGATTTATACACTAGGGCCTATATAGAAGCTTTGGTGGGTTCGGCAAATGATACTGTTGTCAACCAACAGCAATTGACCGATTTTTATGGAAAACAGAAAGAAAACTTCAAGTTGAATGAAAAATTGGTGCAGTTGCGCTTTGTGGTATTGCCAAACCAATTTTTGGACCAAGAGGAAGTGGTGGCAAAACTCAAGTCATTTAAAGAACAGGATAAAGCCTATCTGGACTCCATAGCCGTCCAATTTAAAAAAATACATTTCAATGATTCCATTTGGGTAAGCGCCTCACGGGTGATGACCGAAATCACCCCATTGAACTATGGTAATCAAGAAAAGTACCTAAAGAAATCACAATTTTTTGAGTTGCAAGATTCATTGGGGGTATATTTGGGTAAAGTAACTGATGTTCTTGAGGTTAACGATATAGCTCCACTAAACTATATTATACCAGATATCAAGAGGATAATTTTGAACCGTAGGCGATTGAAATACGTTCAAAAATTGGAGACCGAAATTATTGATGAAGCAATTAAGGAAAATGAGTTTGAAATTTATGAAAATCAAGATTAGTATATTTTTTTTAGGATTGGTTTGTTCCCTTTCCGCACAAAACAATGATGATACAAGCAGGGTATCTACAGAAACTGCTGAGGTGCAAAAAGATACCGTTAACAACGCGAATAAGATAAAGTTAGATGGTATCGCAGCGGTCATAGGCGACTATGTTATTCTTGACTCTGATGTCGAGAAAACACTGATCGATTTAAAGAACCAAGGTGCTTCCACCGAGGATATTACCAAGTGCCAGCTTTTGGGTAAGTTAATGGAAGATAGGTTATATGCCCATCAAGCCGTTCAAGATAGTTTATTGGTGTCTGACGATCAGGTAAATGCACAGAGTGATAGGCAAATCCAGCAATTGTCGACCCAAATCGGGAGTATCGAAAAAATGTTGAAGTACTACAAAAAGCCTGATTTAGAAAGTTTTAGGGCCGAGTTGTTTGAAATCAATAAGTTGCGTATGCTTTCAGAGAAGATGCAAGGAAAAATCGTTCAAGAAATTGAGGTTACCCCAGAAGAGGTCAGGCAGTTTTTCTATAATATTCCAGAAGAAGAACGCCCTGTTTTCGGTGCCGAACTTGAAATCTCACAAATCGTGAAGCAACCCGAGCCATCTGATGTAGAAAAGCAAAAAGTCATCGATAGGCTTAATGGCATCAAACAAGATGTCGAAGAGAACGATGCCAGTTTCAACGTAAAGGCCATTTTGTATTCACAAGATCCCGGTTCAAAACCTAGGGGTGGACTTTACACTGGGGTGACGAAAAATAGTGGCTATGTGAAAGAATTCAAAGATGTCGCTTTTAGCTTGAGGGAAGGCGAAATTTCAGAACCATTTGAAACGATGTTCGGTTACCACCTTATGAAAATAGAAAAGGTAAGGGGACAAGAAGTGGATTTGAGGCATATTTTGATGATACCCGAAGTATCGGAAGAAGCTTTGAAGAAAGCGGCAACGGAATTGGATACCATACGTCAACAAATTCTTGATGGAAAATACTCTTTTGCAGAAGCCGCTTTGAACTTTTCTGACGAAAAAGAAACCAAGTTCGACGGGGGGCTGTTGCGAAACCCGATAAATTTCGATTCTAAGTTCGAGCTTACCAAAATGGACCCATCGCTTTACAATCAAGTCAGGAATATCAAAGATAACGAGATTTCAAGGCCTATACGTGAAGATGACCCTAGAGGGGGAGCCCCCAAGTTCAAAATCATGCAGATTACGAATCGATATGATGAGCATAAGGCCGATTTTGCCCGTGATTATATCAAAATACAAGAGCTTGCCTTGCGCGAAAAACAGTTCAAAGCAGTACAAAAATGGATGAAGGAGAAAATCGAGGATGTTTATATTCAGGTAGGTTATGAGAACAAAGACTGTGATTTTGCTAATAATTGGGTAAAAAACTAATATGTCAGACGTAACTGCGATTGAAAACCTTGTTGAAAAGCACAAAGCCCTAAAAAACGAGATTTCTAAAGTAATTATCGGTCAAGAAGAGGTAATAGACCAGATTTTACTATCCATTTATACTGGGGGTCACTCATTACTCATAGGGGTTCCTGGTTTGGCAAAAACATTAATGGTCAATACCATTGCCCAAACTTTAGGATTGGATTTCAAGCGTATTCAATTTACCCCTGATTTGATGCCGAGCGATATTTTAGGTTCAGAGGTCTTAGATCAGAATCGGAATTTTAAATTTATCAAGGGCCCTATTTTTGCCAACATAATCTTGGCTGACGAAATCAACCGTACCCCACCAAAAACCCAAGCTGCCCTGCTTGAGGCAATGCAAGAGCGTTCGGTAACCATAGCCGGGCAACAACATAAGTTGGAGCGGCCCTATTTTGTTTTGGCCACACAAAACCCCATAGAACAAGAAGGTACTTATCCTTTGCCTGAGGCGCAATTAGACCGATTCATGTTCGCGATTCGATTGACCTATCCATCAATAGCTGAAGAAATCGATATTGTCAAGGCAACTACGGCCGATAAATCGGTTATCCTGAATACCCTTTTTAGTGCTGACGCAATCAACGAAGTGCAAAGTTTGGTTCGAAGGATCCCGGTACCTGACAATGTAGTGGATTATACTGTTAGGCTGGTGAACAAAACAAGACCTAATCTTGAGGGAGCGAGCGAATATGTTAAAAATTATGTCGATTGGGGCGCAGGTCCGAGGGCCTCACAGAACTTGATCTTAGCGGCCAAGGCCCATGCAGCGGTAAATGGCAAATATGCCCCCGATATTGAAGATGTTCAGGCAATCGCAAAGGGAATTTTGAGACATCGTATTTTAAAAAATTACAAGGCTGAAGCCGAAGGCATATCCGAAGACCTGATCATACAAGAATTGTTCTAAGCCCACACTCGGAAAAATAAGGCTATCGTACCGCATGTCGTTGCATAATTCGTTCTAACTTTTTGTTAAAGAAAAGTCTTAGGATTAGTTAAGGTATTGTTTTATTCCCGACTACATTTTTGTAATTTTAACGAATTCAATCCTAAAAACAACTTTGCACAATGGCGTTTGATATTGACATGATTAAAAAAGTCTATGCTACTATGGGAGAAAGAGTAGCCGTAGCAAGAGAACTAGTTGGTAAACCATTGACATTATCTGAAAAAATACTGTATTCACATCTATGGGACGGTAATCCTACCAGGGTCTTTAAGAGAGCGAAGGATTATGTCGATTTTGCACCTGACCGTATCGCATGCCAAGATGCGACCGCCCAAATGGCCTTACTGCAATTTATGCAAGCTGGTAAGCCAAAGGTTGCCGTACCAACTACCGTTCATTGTGATCATTTAATTCAAGCCAAAAGTGGCGCAGCTGCCGATTTAAAGTCAGCGAACACGACCAGTGCCGAGGTTTTTGATTTTTTGGAATCCGTTTCCAATAAATATGGAATCGGTTTTTGGAAACCTGGTGCGGGTATTATCCATCAGGTAGTATTGGAAAATTATGCATTTCCTGGTGGGATGATGATAGGAACGGACTCCCATACGGTAAATGCAGGTGGATTGGGAATGGTGGCAATCGGGGTCGGTGGAGCTGATGCCGTTGATGTGATGGCAGGTATGCCATGGGAATTGAAATTTCCAAAATTGATAGGGGTAAAGTTGACCGGTACCATTTCAGGATGGACGGCTCCAAAAGATGTTATTTTAAAAGTTGCTGAAATACTTACCGTAAAGGGTGGAACCGGGGCAATCGTAGAATATTTTGGTCCTGGTGCCAAAGCATTGTCATGTACCGGTAAAGGAACTATATGTAATATGGGTGCTGAAATAGGGGCAACTACCTCGACATTTGGTTATGATGAGTCCATGGAACGTTATTTGCGTGCCACTGAGAGGGCTGATGTAGCCGATGCTGCCAATGAAGTTAAAGAGCACTTGACCGCTGATGATGAGGTTTACGCAAATCCTGAGCAATATTTCGATCAGGTAATTGAAATTAACTTATCAGAATTAGGGCCACTCTTGAATGGTCCTTTTACACCGGATCTATCAACTCAGGTTGGAAGCGAAATGACCGAAAAGGCCACAGAGAACGAGTGGCCAATTCAAGTGGAATGGGGATTGATAGGTTCTTGTACGAATTCATCCTATGAAGATTTATCCAGGGCGTCATCCATTGCACAACAGGCATTGGATAAGGGTTTGAAGATGAAAGCTGAATTAGGGATCAATCCAGGTTCCGAACAAGTGCGGTACACCGCTGAACGAGATGGCATCCTTGGTATTTTCGAAAAATTGGATGCGAAGATATTCACAAATGCCTGTGGACCGTGCATTGGACAATGGGCTAGATACAGCGACCCCAAGAACGCACCAAAAAACAGTATAGTACACTCTTTCAATAGAAACTTTGCGAAACGGGCCGATGGTAATCCGAATACGCACGCTTTTGTCGCCTCACCTGAAATAACGGCTGCAATAGCCGTTGCTGGAAGGTTGGATTTCAATCCTTTGACCGATACATTGATCAATGAGAATGGGGAAGAGGTGAAATTCGAAGAACCTACCGGTTGGGAACTACCACCGAAAGGTTTTGAGGTAGAAGATGCCGGTTTTATACCCCCCATGGAAAACGGTAGTGGGGTTCAAGTCGTGGTATCGCCAACATCTGAACGATTACAATTGTTAGACCCATTTGTGCCGATACAACCCGAAGAGTTAAAAGGCGTGAAATTGCTGATAAAGGCTTTTGGAAAATGTACCACGGACCATATTTCGATGGCTGGCCCTTGGTTACGCTACCGTGGTCATCTTGACAATATTGCCAATAATACCTTAATCGGTGCGGTAAATGCCTATAACAAGAAAACGAATTTTGTCAAGAATCAGTTGACCGGCGAATATGGAGGGGTGCCTGATACGCAAAGGGCCTATAAAGCTGCAGGAATTCGATCTATTGTCGTTGGTGACCATAATTATGGAGAAGGTTCTTCTAGGGAGCATGCAGCAATGCAGCCACGTCATTTGGGTGTAGCTGCGGTTTTGGTAAAATCATTTGCACGAATACATGAGACCAACCTTAAAAAACAAGGTATGTTGGGACTTACCTTTGCCAATGAGAATGACTATGATTTGATTCAAGAAGACGATACCTTTAATTTTGTGGATATTGAGGGCTTTGCACCTGACACACCTCTAACTATTGAAGTCGTTCATGCTGATGGAAGTACCGATACCATAGTGGCCAATCATACTTACAATGAGGCTCAGATCAATTGGTTTAAAGAAGGCTCTGCCTTGAATGTAATCAAAAAAGAAAATGCTTAATCAGCAATTCAAGAACATAAGGGCCCTTGATTATCAA
The DNA here is from genome assembly GCF_036985505.1 of Croceitalea sp. MTPC5. Taxonomy (NCBI): domain Bacteria; kingdom Pseudomonadati; phylum Bacteroidota; class Flavobacteriia; order Flavobacteriales; family Flavobacteriaceae; genus Croceitalea; species Croceitalea sp. MTPC5. Next base: position 46,759 of record NZ_BTGQ01000004.1, on the reverse strand, counting down.
GGGCCTTTTCGTTTTAATCCAAACTATCTATGGCGGTAAAGAAAAAGACTGTTCTTAACATTGTTGTCATTCTTTTTATACTCTCCTTTTTTGTGACCCCTTTAGGGCATTATGGTAAACTTTTTTTGAATAGGATATTTTCATTCTCACCTTACGTGGTGGCTGAGGCCAATAGAAAGAAGATCACGGACTATGATTGGCGTCTAAAAGATGCCGATTGGAATTTCTTTAATTTTCAAAAATCACAGGGGAGGGTTATTCTGGTGAATTTTTGGGCCTCATGGCGATTACCCAGTGAGGCTGAATTAAGCAGTATCCAGAAATTGTATGACACTTATAAGGACAAAATGGACTTCTATATCATTACCAATGAAGATCGCCCCCCCGTCGAAGAGTTCATTGCTAAACAAGGATACACTTTTCCTGTTACCTATTTGATTATCGGAGATAAATCAGCAGTTAAGATACCTGAGAAACCGCCATATTCTTACCTTATAGACAAAGACGGCTATATTGTTGTTGAACAAGATGGAATAGCCAACTGGAATACTGCAACGGTAAAGAAAATTGTGGATGACCTGCTAGCAGAATAGGATGTCCCAAATAACTACGATATCATTTTTCAGGTTTACTTCATTTCATACAAAATTATGGGCGTTCTCTATGATGCAATTTGCCCAAGCCGCTTTTTCAAACGCGAAGGGACAAGAGTTCTATAAACTTCTTGGAACGGGGCGGGATGGTTTTGACCCAAAACCTGACTTTGGGGTTTATGCCGTTTTACAGGTTTGGAAAAGTGAGGAAGCAGCCAATGATTTTTTCAATAATGCCCGAATCATAAAGAAATACCGAAAGAAAGCTGCGGAATGCTATCAAATCTTTATGCGAAATATCGCAGCGAGGGGTAAATGGGATGGGCAAAATCCTTTTAGAAAAAGTGATGACCTAGATGATACACTTACTTATGCGGTTATCACCAGAGCGACAATAAAAATAAGGTTTTTATTGAGGTTTTGGGGTTTCGTACCTAAATCACAACAAGATTTGAAAACAAATACAGGCTTATTATTTACTAAGGGAATTGGCGAAATACCATTTAAGAATATGGCGACTTTTAGTCTATGGAAGGATTTGGACTCTTTAAACAAATTTGCCTATCAAACTGAAGGGCATGTGAAGGCCATTGGCAAGACACGTGAATTAGGATGGTATTCTGAGGAGCTATTTTCGCGCTTTCAACCCTATCGTTCCTCTGGATCCTGGTTTGGTGGTAATCCGTTGGAGAAGGTCTAGTGCAATGGGAAGAGATAGAAAAAAGCAAAAAATAGCAATTGGGCGAAGTATAAATGTATAGCAATAGCTTTGTTCCCCTTTGTCCTGGCCTTATGCAGAATGGTTTGCAAGAGCAGGCCTATACCAAACCACGCGAGGTAATTGTCTATGGGTACTGCCCCCTTGAATTCCCAAAAGTCAAAAACCGGGGCATTCTTTTCCATTAAAAAATCGAGACCTACCATCAGCGCGGCAGCCACAACAATTTTCAACCTTTTTGAAAAACCTATTTTTTTCGAAACTTCAGCAGTGATAAAGGTCAATAAGGCCCAATACGTTCCTATTAAGAAAGGTACGCCATCAAATTTAGGCCCTAAATTACGACCATAGTTATAATCGCCGAACAAGATACCATAATTAACACCCAACCACTCTGAAAACATTCCAATGAAAAAAAAGATGGCAAATAGTGACCATTGTTTTTTTGTCTTTAATGGAAATAGCCATATGAAGATCAATAGACTTACCGTAAGGTTCAAAGGCGATTTAGTGATGAACCAGTCTTGATTGCCAAAATAGATTCCGATTACACCTGATATATGGAATAGCCAGATCATGAATATTCCAAGCTTGGTGTTCGCGGTTCTTTTGAGGTCTATGCTAAGCATTCGGTACGAGGTCGTTCACAATTTTAGAAGATAAAAGGCAAAGTGGTATGCCACCCCCAGGATGTACTGAACCTCCGCAAAAATAGAGGTTCTTGGTTTTAGAACTGAAATTGGGGTGCCTTAAGAAAGCAGCTAATTTTGAGTTGCTCGCCGCACCATACAAGGCCCCACGATAGGAGCTGGTATTTTGCTCGATCTCAATGGGGTCCAATACAAACTCGGTCTCAATATATTCCTCAATATCCGTGTTCAGGATGGTATTTATTTTTCTTATGACGGATTTTCTTGCCATAGCTGCCAATTTTCCCCAATCTTGCCCATGGTTTGCCGGAGCATTGATCATCACAAACCAATTTTCACAGCCTTCTGGGGCATCTTCCCGATTTTCTTTACTTGTCACGTTGATGTAGACCGTAGTATCTTCAAAGAGGCTTTTCTTGTTGAAAATATGGTCGAACTCCTTTTTATAATCTTCACTGAACATGATATTGTGCAAATCGAGCTCAGGAAATGTTTTTGCTATTCCCCAATAAAAAATCAAAGCCGAACTAGAACGTTCTTGGTTTAGTATCTTTCTGGGGTGTTTTATTTCAGGCAATAGTTTTTTATAGGTCGGATAGACATCCATATTACTGATAACCATATCACCAAATACGGTTTCGGTCCGTAACCGTAGCCCTATTGCTTTGTCATTTTCAATTAGTATTTCATCAACGTTGCTATTAAAATGGAACACTATTCCTACATCTAGGGCCAATTGATAAAGTGATTTTGTGATGTTATGCATACCCCCCTTTGGAAAATAGGTGCCCAAATCCATTTCAAGATGCGGAATCATTGACATAATACCCGGCGTTCGATATGGTGAAGAGCCGTTATACGTGGCGTATCTGTTAAAGAGTTGAATCAACTTTGGATTTTGAAAATACTGCATGTTGGTGTTATTCATTGTGTTTTGAATACCCATGCCACCTATTCTTAGCAATGCTTTTACGGTTTTTTTCGAGAGATAGGTCTGAACTTTGTGCAATGATTTTTCAAGAAAAATGGAGCTTGTCAATTCATATTTTTTCTTGTTATCATCAAGATACCTTTTTATTTGCTTGGCATCTTCGCCGAATAAGATAGCCGCCTTCTCGATAAAATCCTCCTTATCCGATTTTACGGTAAATCGAGTACGGTCTTCCCAAAAGTAATTGCAGATTGTTTCTTTTTTAATGTATTCAAAATAGGTATCCGGTCTTTTTCCATGCAATTCGAACAATTCGGTTACAAGCCATGGCATGGTGAATAGGGATGGGCCTAAATCAAATCTATACCCGTTAACTTTTTTTGAGTGTAGCTTTCCACCGGGATAGGAATTTTTTTCGAAAACAATAACATGATACCCCTTGGCTTTTAATCGTAGGGCCGTAGCCAGGCCGGCTATTCCAGAACCAATGACCAATGCTGTTTTGGGCATTATTTTTTGAAGTACTTGAATGGAACGAACAACATGCCAAAACACTCACCGTCTGTTTTACCGAGATGTTTATGATGCATTTTGTGCGCACGCCTTACCCCTTTGGCATACCAATTATTGGCGTTTCTCAAAAACTTAAACCGTTGGTGTATAAAAATATCATGAACGAAAAAATATGCAATTCCGTAAGCCAAAATACCAAAGCCTAGTGGCCAACCGTACCAAAAATCAGTAGTATTGCCAATCATGATCAATGACATACTGACCACTGCATAAAATAGAAAGAAGGCATCGTTGCGTTCAAACCAAGAGTCATGGTCCTTTTTATGGTGGTCTTTATGCAGGCTCCATAAAAAACCATGCATGATATATTTATGTGTAAACCATGCCATAAACTCCATAATACAAAACGTAGCCAAGAATATGACTATCCAAAGAAAAATCTTCATTCCTTTATACCAATTGTAGTTTATAGTTTACATATGATTTGGCCAAGAGCCCGAACTTTTGGTAATTGGGCACCCGAATTCTTGTATTCTTGATTTCCAATGGTGGCGTTTTTTGGAGTTTTTGCAAGAGCTTATTGTAATATTTATACGCCGTATAGACACCAAATTTTGCTTCACTTGGCAGTTTTTCGATTCCTTCCAAACCAGAGGCAAAATCGGCCTTTATTTCATCGACTATCCTTTTCTTTGAAGCTTCATCCAATTCCAATAAATTAGTGTTCGGGAAGTAAGAGCGTTCCAATAGTTCAAAATCAGCTTTTAAATCGCGAAGAAAATTTACTTTTTGAAAGGCTGAGCCCAAGGCCATGGCCGATTCCTTAAGGGACTCATATTTTTCTTTATCTCCCTTTACAAATACACATAAGCACATAAGCCCTACCACATCTGCAGAACCGTAGATATATTCCTTATACTCAGCAGTGGTGTTGTATTGTTTTTTTATCAAATCCATACGCATGCTTTTCATAAAGGCGGCTACGAGTTCGAAGGGTATATCATATTGATGGAAAGTCTGTTGAAACGAATTCAAGATCGGATTCAAACTGATTTTGTACTCAATGGAATTGTGTAGATCTTGCTCGAAGTCGTTGAAAAGTTTCTCTTTGTCATAATCATGAAAAGTATCTACGATTTCATCGGCAAATCTTACAAAGCCATAAATGTTATAGATATCCCTTCTAATTGAGGAGCCCAACATTTTAGTCGCCAGGGCGAAAGAAGTACTGTACGACTCCGTAACTATTTTACTACAATTATAAGATACCGTATCAAAAATAGATTTCATTTTAAGCGTATTTTTTAATAATCAAATCAGAGACCAACTTACCCGAGATCAATGACGGGGGAACACCTGGTCCCGGCACGGTCAGTTGTCCGGTGAAATAAAGATCGTTTACTTTCTTGCTTTTCAGGCCAGGCCTTAAAAAAGCGGTTTGTGTTAGTGTATTGGCCATGCCATAGGCATTACCCTTGTACGAATTGTATTGTTCCACAAAATCGTTGACACAAAAGCTTTCCTTAAATATAATATTATTTCTGACCTCTTGCCCGGTTCTTTTCTCAAATCGGTTCATAATAATATCAAAATATTGATTTCTCAATGCCTCGGTGTCTTCTAAATCTGGGGCTATGGGGATTAGAAAAAAGCCCGTTTCAAAACCGGGGGGCGCCATACTTTCATCCGTTATTGATGGAAAGTTAGCATAGAATAAGGGTTCTGTCGGCCACTGGGGCTCATCATATATTTCTTCGGCATGCTTTTCAAAATCCGTGTCAAAAAAAAGATTATGATGTTGAATGTTTTTTAATTTCTTGTCAAAGCCAACATAAAATAATAGTGAAGACGGGGCGTAGGTCTTTTTATCCCAGTATTTTTCAGAGTACTGGCGGTATTTTTGATCGAGTAATGTTTCTGAATGGTGATAATCGGCCCCACTGATCACAATATCGGCTGCAATACTCTTTCCATTACATTCAATTCCCGTTGTTTTTCCATTCACAACCTCGATTTTCTCCACAGGGGAATCCACGTTTATTTGAACACCCAACTCCCCTGCAAGTTTGGCCATGGCTTTGATGATTTCATACATGCCACCTTTGGGGTGCCATGTACCGAGACCAAAATCGGCAAAATTCATGAAGCTATAAAAAGATGGGGTTTTACTTGGTTTCGCCCCCAAAAACAACACAGGGAATTCAAGTGTCGAAATCAGCTTAGGGTTATCAAATCGTTTTCGTACCTCTTGACTTATACTTTTAAAAAATTGGTCAACTCGCATAACGGTTTCCTTTGTTACCAATTCAAGTGGCGAAAGGCCAGGTCGCAAAACGATTTTGTTGATGGCAATGTCGTAGTTTTGCTGTGCCTTATCGATAAAATCCCTCAAATGGGCACCGCTCCCAGATTCTATGCGTTCAAACTCATTGCATATTTTTGACATGGAGTCACCAATAGTGATTACATCGTCTGAGAAGAATATTTTATAAGCAGGGTCGAGTTTGTCGAGTTTGTAAAAATCTGATGTCTTTTTATTGAAATCATTGAAAAATTTTTCAAAGATGTCGGGCATCCAATACCAGCTCGGGCCAATATCAAAAGTAAACCCTTCTTTTTTAAGCTGTCTAGCCCTGCCACCAACAGTGGGGTTTTTTTCGTAAATGGCTACATCATAACCCGCATTGGCAAGATAGCATGCCACTGACAATGATGAAAAGCCTGAACCGATTACGACTATTTTTTTCATACCAGTATAGCCTATCAGCCTAGAATATTTGTAAGTTTTTCGATAGAACTGAATGTTCTGACTTGTTCTGGGAGGCTTTCTTGGCCAAGATGTTGTACTTGATGACCCAAAATCCACAGATGTGAATTGCCAGCTTCATTTAAAGTCTTGGTAAATGTTTTGATATACTTCCCAATTTCGTCTTTCGTCGGAGAGACCGTGAAATAGGAAATAAAGTGTAAATTATCGTAATATTTCAGTAAGTCGACAAGGTTTTCTATAGGCATTGTCTGGCCCAAATAAATGGATTTATACCCTTTCAGGATAATCTCGTAATTTAAATACAGCAGCCCCAGTTCGTGGATTTCATTTTCGGGTAAGAACAAGACGAATACCTTATCTTTTCTCGTGGGCTCGATGATCTGTAACTTTTCAGTATTAATATAGATTTTTTGTTTGATCAAATTGGTTATGAAGTGCTCGTGCGATGGGCTGATCGTGTCTGTTTGCCATAACAGGCCTAGCTCATTTAAAAGCGGTATAAACACTTCGTTGAAAATATCGCGAAACGACCTTTCCGCTAGAAGACTGTTGTACGTATTAAAGAACAATGTTTGATCGAAGTTGATCATTGAAAGTTTGAATGCATTGATAGCATGACTTTTTTCACTGTTTTTCGCCACAATTTCCCTTACGATAACCGGTATTTCGCTTTCTGGAAGTTTTGCGATTTTTGAGATCTTGTAACCATTGTGATACAACAAGGTGATGTTCAATAGCTTTTGAAGACTCTTTAAACTATAGGTCCTGATGTTGGTCGATGTTCTTTCTGGTGAGAACAAGCTGTATCTTTTCTCCCAAATACGTATGGTGTGTGCTTTGATTCCGGATAGATTTTCCATATCCCGAATACTGAATAATTTTTTTACATTGTTCATTTTTTCAGTAAAATCATTAAACAAATTTACAATTAATATCGTAGCATAGGTATAAGCAACAGTTAAAATTTATAGAATGGACCTTAATTCTGTTTGGCGCATAAAAAAACCCCTTACAATACATGTAAGGGGCTTTGTGCCCACGACTGGAGTCGAACCAGCACGTTCTTGCGAACACTACCCCCTCAAGGTAGCGTGTCTACCAATTCCACCACGTGGGCAAGAAGCGGCTGCAAAAATAATCAAAAATACGGTTATGTTTAAAGTTTTCTTGAGTGTCGCATCGTGATTTCATAACAAAAAGCCGGTGAAATAGTACTCGTACTATTCACCGGCCAACTAACCAACCAATCAAATTTTCAGTCTAGGCGATAGGTTACGTAAATGGTAGCATACTCTTCATAATTGTAATTGTGCGAATTCCAAATACTTTGATTTACCGTATTATCCACTATCGAAACAATGGCCCCAAGTTTTTTATTGGAGACCTTACCTATTTTTGAAGCATTGGTATGGGCATTATCAAATGCTTCTTTTAGAAGTTTTTCATAATCGGCTTCGGTAATCTCAGCCTTAAATTGGTAAGTAGTACTGATACCTGGCATTTTAATCTGGGATAAGGTCTTGATCTTATCCAAAGATGTTGTTTCCAGTTCCAACACTGTTCCATCCCGTTGATATCCGTATGCCAAGAATTCCATTTTATTCTCTTTAAACTCCAGACTATCAATACCTTTCTCGTCCAACTTGGCGAAATACTTCGCTTTGAAGGTTTCCAGACTAGTACATTGCGGATCTGAATAATAGACCTGTTCCATGTTCAGTGATACCTTGGCCTTGTAGCGTGTTATCGTTCTTTTTACTATTGCACGCCCAGTTACGGAGACCGTATTTGGCGCAATTTCCTTAGTTTGTCCTTGTCCAATACATGAAACAAGTAGTAATATGACGAAACATATCTTTTTCATAATGTCGGTTTTTGATTAACTGATAGTGAATAGAAAAGAGGCTACGATCATCCAAATGCCGACCGCGATTCCTAAAATGCCAAGTTTACCTTGTTTGGGTGCGATGCGGTTGCGTAATTCAGCGGCTTTTTCTTTTGCCCTTTCATTATTTCCAATAACAAGTTTGTTGATCAAGCCAAAACCAAGCATAAAGCCCAAGGTGGCTTCAACTATGCTTCCAGCCAACAGACTGGTCCACCAAATTGGCGAGCTGGTCAACCATCCAATGTTCAGAACACTGGTGATGATGCCCCAAACCCCAAAAATGCAGAATACAAGACCTATCCAACCTTGATAGGGCTCGATTTTCTCTAATAATTCTTTGGCATTCGGTTTTTTTGACAATACTAATGAGGGTACTGCAATAATACTTAATAAGACTAAAGTGATTCCGTAAATCATAATGAAGGTTTTAAATTGTCTGATGACAAATTTCAGTCGTTCAAACCTTTATAACAGCCCAATTTTCAGTGGAAATACATACCCTGAAAACAGGGGTGCTTGAATTGGGATTCATTGGAATCGTAGTGGATAATGTATCGTTATTCGTCTACTAAACCCAATTTTAGCGCATGTTTGGTAAGGCCTGCCAAATTTCTTACCTCAAGTTTTGAGATAAGGTTTTTGCGATAACTTTCAATAGTGTGTTTACTCAAGAAAAGTTTGTCGGCTATTTCTTGGGTTGTGTATTCTTGGGCAATTAACTTCAAAACCTCTTTCTCCCTTTTTGAAAGGGATTCGTGCAGTGATTTTTCATTGGAAAACATTCCCTTTAAATAAACATCCTTTATGCTTTGTGAAAAATACTTTTCTCCATCAAGAATGGTGGTTATGGCATGTATCAATTCGGCCTTTTCGGCATTTTTTGGCACATAACCGTCTACATTGTCTTGGGTCAAGGTTTGCACGGTCTGTGCATCATGAAGCATGCTAACGACCAAGGTCTTTACTTTAGGGTGTTTATTTTTTATGTGTCGATTGAGTTCAATGCCATTCAAATCGGGCATGTTCACATCAGTAATCACAAGGTCAATCGATTCGTTATCATTATTGATGTCAAGGTATTTTGCCACATTTTTTCCACTATTTGCGGTAAGGATGATTTCGTATTCTTTTTTTGAGGCAAGAATGCTTAATAGACCATCTAAGAACATTTTATGGTCATCTGCTATAATCAACTTGTAGTTTTTCACGGGTTATTTTTTAATGGAATTTCAATGGTTATGGCGGTACCTCTTTGCAAGGCACTATCCAATACAATGTTTGCGGCCAATTGCCTTAACCTACTTTCAATATTTTGTAATCCAATGCCTTTTTTAAGTTTGGTGGTCTCGAAACCGATACCGTCATCTTCATATAGTAATTGTAATACCCCCTCTAACAGACTTAAATGTATTTCAATAGTAGTTGCATTGGCATGCTTAATGGTATTGGTAAAGAGCTCTTGTATGATTTGATAAAGCGCTATTTTCAAAGGTTCTGGTAAATCGTTGATTTTATCTTCAGGATACGCGGAAAATGAAACGTTTAACGCCGAGTTACTTTTAATCTTTTCAATGTATTCTTCAAGCAAGAGCACAAAGGCATTTTGAACGAATTTCTTAGGCACCAAGTTGTGCGAGATATCACGCACGAGTTCGTAGGTTTCGTTTACTTGCTCAATAATGGTGGTATTGAAATGCGCAGTTGGTTCGCTATTGGCCAATTGAAGCTTGATGCCTGCCAGGTTACCCCCAATACTGTCGTGTAATTGTTCGGCGATTCGCCGCCGTTCATTTTGTTGTGCTTTTAACGAAGCCTTTGTCAAGTTTAATTCTTGTTCGTTCAAAAGGGAGGCTATTTTTTGTGAGTTTAATTCTTTTTCTTGGGTATTCAATTTACTTTGGGCCTGTAACTTTTGATAATAAACGAATAATAGCGCAACTATAGGAATCAATACTACCAAAAAACCATATAAAAATGCCCTTTTAATGGTTTTCTGGCGTTCAATTTCGCTTTGCTTTGCCAGTTGCTGCTCTTTTAATTCGAAGATTTGATTTTCTTTCTTGAGGGTTTGGTATTTTACCTCGAGCTCTCGTATCGCTTCACTGTTCTGTTGTTTTGTAATTTCATCGGAAACCGAAACGTAGTGGGTCATGAGATTGTAAGCGTTCTCGTAGTCCCCTTTCGCCTGGTAGGTCAGTCGCAGGCTGTTGATGATTTCTTTTTGAATTTCAAGTCGGTTCCATTGTATGGCATTTGTGTAGGCCATCGCCAGGGTCATTTCAGCGACCTCATATCGTTCGAGTTTTGTGCATAGTCTTCCATAATCAAGTACTGCTTCGGTATACGTGTCATAATACTTGTTGTGAAGGGTTTTTTCTATAACGTTAGCATAAATCGATAGGGCTTTATCATTGTCATTTTCTTTTTCCAACAAACGGCCTAGGCTTAGGTCGATTTCGAGTGCGGGTTTTTGATCGTTCGTGTTGTCGAGAATTGATTTCGCATCATTGAAATAAACTTTTGCCCGTTGAAGGTCATTTTGCTGAAAAGCGATTTGCCCTAGATAAAAATTGGCTTTCGCCATGGTTTCTTCGGTGACTTTGGTAACCAAAATTTGAGAGAGCAACAATCGTGCTTCATGATATTCGCTTCGTTGTAGATATACCTTAGCCAACCCCAAATTCAAAAGTGGTACTTCGTTTGAATCAGTATTGTTCTTGGCAATTGAAAGACCGTCAATGTATAATTTCAAAGCTTCGTCTTGCAACCCTTTCATAAACTTGGCATCACCTGCCAAGCGGCAGGTCTTCAAGCGATATGACAAAGAATCCCCATTGTTTGATCTTACGATCAATTCTGATATATTTTGAACGTAATGAAGTACGGAATCAGCATTGCCATGTCGAAGATAGGCATCTGCAATATGCGATAGTGCGCTTAGTTTTGCATTGATGTCTTTGGCCTTGTTTAAGTCATGATATAGGGAATCATCAATACTTTCAGGCATATGGCCAAAAGCCTTGAATTCAATTTTTTCTTGTGCAATTAACAGGTTTGGACACAGTACGAGTATGACAAGAAATATGATGAAGAAATATTGTACTTGTGATCTATAGTGATTCATGGCAATCAGGAAATATCTCAATGGATAAAAATACTATTTTTCACCAGGTGTACGCCCCCTGTTTACAGTGAGTTTTAAGCTATCGGGGTTTGCTACGATCCCTTAATGATTTAAATAGGGCCAATTAGGTGTCAATGGGAACATTGGCACTCTTGATGATTGATTAAAAGTTATTTTTACCAAAAGTATCTTGTTCCATGTCTTCTTTAAGTTTTCTCGATTTGATATTGTTCTTGGGTATTAGCCAGGGAATATTCCTTTCCATTTCCCTGCAGCTGATACATGATCGAAACAAAGCTGCCAATAAAATACTTTCTTTATTACTTCTTATCGCTGCGGTAATGCTTTTTGGTCGTGTCGCGGCTTTTCGTATTCCAGAAGCTTGGGTATGGCGATTTGGGATTTTCATAGATACCACGATTTTTTTGTTTGGCCCCTTGCTATATCTTTACGTGAGAAGGTTGTTGTTTAGCGAAAGACCTCCATTTTTGCTGAAATGGTTTCATTATGTACCTGCAGCACTTCACTTTTGCTACTATATTGCCACATTGACCATACCTGTCAAAGGGTTCAATGAGCTTTATTTTTCGGGTAAGTTGAACCTCATGTTCTTCATAGTTGAGGCGCTAGGATTACTTTCCTTTATTGGCTATTGGTTCAAACTGTTCTCTTTGGTCAATGCTTATAGCGCCAAAGAAGAATCCGAATTTTCTTTCAAACAATCCGTTCAAACCTTTGTGAAGTTCTTAATAGGGGTCTTGGCATTGTTTATCGTATTATGGTCGATCAGCTTTACAAGCGCCCATTTTTTTTACACTCCTTTTGGCTATTTCAGTTATGAGATTATGTGGATTTCAATACCTGTTTTCGTCTACGTAATCGGTTATTTCAGCCTTCGACAACCCGCTATTTTCAGGATTCCTGATAAGCCAAAATCAAAAAGCGATAAGCAGCGTTTAAAACCCGATGAGATTCAAACATTACAAAAACGTTTGAAGTATTATATCGTTGAGGAAAAAGTGTATTTACAATCTGATATTACCTTAAAAGTACTTGCAGATAAGCTGGAAACCTCTTCGAATAACCTATCTTGGTTATTGAACCAAGTATATCAAACGTCTTTTTATGATTATATCAATGAACATAGAATACAAGAATTTCTTAAGAAGATCGATCATGAAGAGCACTCCAACCATACCTTTTTAGCCTTGGCTATGGATGTAGGGTTCAATTCAAAGTCTACATTCAATCGCGTATTTAAATCGGTCATGGGCACAACGCCAAGAAACTACCTGAAAGATAAAAATGTTGCCTAGAAAAGTATCAATGTGTACAAAACGTCGATACCATGAAACCCCTAGCATAGTTTTGAGTAATTATTAATCAAAACTTATATCAAATGAAAAATCAAAAATTGCCATCAAAATTGATGGCGACCTTATTGTTTTGTGGGTTGTTATCATTGAGTTCTTGTGTTGACGATTTCGTAGGTGGAAAATCAAAAGCAAAAAAAGTCAGAACGGTTATTGGAGAAGACTTTCCTGCGAATGATGGTCTTTACGTTGCTCCAAACGGTTCTTTATTTGCCTCCAATTTTGGGGTGTTCGACCCAGAGTTGAACAAATACAACGGAACACAGGTGTTCAAAATATCGCGAAACGGAAAAATCAGCGTAAAGGCAGATGGTTTTGAGGCCCCAATGGGTGGGGTTATGGATAGCAAGGGTAATTTTTACTTTACAAACGAGAACAATAATGACTTGGTATCGGGTGTACTTGTCAAAGTTGCTCCGGATGGGACTACTTCTGAAGTTGGGGAAATTGCCGGTTGGCCCTCTGGTTTGACCATTGACGCCGATGATAATATTTACGCTGCCAATTTTGTTTTGCCAGTAATCAACAAGATAACGCCTGATGGCACCATCTCGGAATTTGCAAACGATAGCCGATTGGCAGGTTGTGTTGGTATAGCTATGGATGCCGAAGGAAATGTGGTTACGGCGAATTTTGCCACTGCGGATATTTTAAGTGTAAGTCCAGATGCCAATGTGTCTTTGATTACAACCATACCCGATGTGACTTTTGGTTTTGCCATCGGTTATATGACCATTTTCAAAGGGGCTATTTATGCTACCGGAATCAATGAAAATGTAATTTACAAAGTGGGTTTTGACGGTACCACCGAAATTTTTGCGGGTACCGGTGAAAATGGTAGCACTGATGGTAAACTCAATGAGGCAACATTTTCCAATCCAAATGGTATCGCAGGTGATGAACGTAGGGGAATATTGTACATATCGCAGTTTGGTACCCCTGGTCTACGGGCCATAAAGTTTTAGTCCATTCAATGAAGGCAAATATCATTCTATTGTAAGAAGATTTTCTAGGTTTTCTTTACTCCAATGAGCGATAAATTGATGAAGCTTATATTTTTTGGTTCGAACCGAGAAAATTTCAATTCGATATTTTCAATTTCCGAAGGTTTGACAAATGGTAAATCCAGTATTTAATTCAGGTGGTCGAATTCCAATACGACCGCCTGAATTAATATGGAAAATCAAATAGCCTTAACCATGTTTCAATATATTACTATTTTGCATTTTTAATTATGTCATTTTAGTGGCATATATTACTTTCAATTTATCTTGAATGATTAACCAAAATATAGCAATGAAAAAGAACTTGATTTATTTGTTTGTTAGCTTTATCATTTTGTCTTGTGCACAAAAGAAAACCTCAAAAGAAAATACCTCTTTTGCGCAGTTTGAAAGCCTTAATGACTCTTTAACCGTTGATTTGAAAACGTTATACGAACAAGGCGGTATCAAAGGATTTTCCGTGGCCATAGTAAATCAAGATACGATACTTTATGAAAAAGGTTTTGGGTTTTCCGATGTTGGAAAAAAAATAGCCCATACCGAGCATACGGTTCAAAATATAGCATCCGTTTCGAAAACCTTGATCGGAGTGGCTTTGTTGAAAGCACAAGAAATGGGAAAATTGAAACTTGAAGATCCAGTGAATAAGTACCTGCCTTTTGAGGTTTATAATCCCTATTATCCTGAAGATAGCATTACCATAAAGCATTTGGCGACCCATACCTCGGCAATACAAGACAGTGACCTTTATAGTGAAAAGTCATACATTGTTAAAAATGCCGATGAACTTGAGTTGGCTAAATCGATACCGAGTTCTGAAGAATTCAATGCTCCTGATTCGGCAATGCCTCTTGAAGACTTTTTGAAGAACTTTTTGTCAGAAGGTGAAGCTTGGTACCAAAAAGGGAATTATTTGAATAAAAGGCCAGGGGCCTTATATGAGTATACCAATGTGGGAGCCACATTGGCAGCCTATATTATTGAGGTCTCCACCGGAAAAACATATGCCGAATTCACCAAGGAGCATATTTTAAGTCCTTTGAAGATGACTTCTTCAGGTTGGACCTATGATGACATCGATATGTCAAAATACACCAAACTTTATACCGTTGATGGAAAAGAAATTCCATACTACACTTTAGTCACTTATCCAGATGGGGGGTTAATGACCTCTATGGCCGACATGGGCAAATACCTATCAGAGTTGATTCGCGGATATTCTGGAGAAGGAAAATTGTTGTCTAAGGAAAGTTATGCCCAGATTTTTTCAGAACTGCTTTCTGAAGATAATTTTGAAGAAGAACGGGATACGGACAGGAACTTTGATGATGAATATAATTCTGGGCTTTTTATAGGCTATACCCCAATTGGGTACATAGGCCATATGGGTGGTGACCCCGGGGTCTCGACCTTTATGTTTTTTAATCCAAAGACCAAAATTGGCAAACTACTCTTTGTAAATACAGACCTTGACCAAAAAGGGGCAGACCAGTTTTATGAGGTCTGGGATAAACTTGGGGAGTATGAGGTCAGGTTGGATCAAAGTTTCCCAGAATAAGTATGTTGAACAAAGCATGCTACATCGTTTTTATTTTTATAGTTGCTTGTGGTACCCTATTTGCACAAGATTACGGGCGTTTGGAGGGAATTGGAACAGAATTGAATAGCATTCTTAGAGTGACTAAAGCCCCTGGCTTTGCCGTTGCCGTTGTTAAAGGGGAGAAGGTTATCTATGCGAAAGGCTTTGGATATCGACATTGGGAAGATAAAATGCCAATGGACGTAAATACCTTATTTCCGGTGGGTTCTACCACTAAGGCATTCACCAGTGCCTTGTTGGGTCAGTTAAGGGACGAAGGCAAACTTTCTTTTGCCGACAGCCCGATTAAACATATTCAGGAACTCGAATTCTATACAGAAGCACTAAATGGAATGATCAATATAAAAGATTTGATGACCCATCAGACCGGTATTCCAAGACATGATGAGTCTTGGTATTTATTTCCTACATCGAACAAAGACAGTTTAATACATCGTATCAAATACCATGAACCCTTCACAGGAATTCGTCAACAATGGCATTACAATAATTTCATGTTCCTGATCCAAGGTGTTCTAGGGGAACGTTTGACCGGAAAAAGTTGGGAGCAAAATATAAGGGAGCGCTTTTTTGTGCCTTTGGATATGCAAAGATCCAATACCTCACTTTCTGAGCTCAAGAAAAGCACCAACGTGGCCATGGGATACGAACTGAGACATGATACGCTTATCAAAAAGATGGATTATTTCGACTTGGCCGGTATGGCACCTGCGGGTAGTATCAACAGTAGTGCAAACGAGATGGCCAAATGGTTGATCGTTTGGTTGAATAAGGGAAGATACCAACGAAAACAAATCCTACCGGAAGTTTATGTAGAAGAAGCCATGAGTTCCCAAGCGGTGACCAGTGCATCCTTACCTGACGAAGACTTTCCAGATATGCATCTGTCCACTTACGGTTACGGTTGGTTTATTTCTTCCTATCGTGGGCATTATAGAGTGCAACATGAAGGAAATATCGATGGCTTTTCAGCTAATGTTTCCTTTTTTCCTAGTGATGGCCTTGGTATCGTTGTGCTAACCAATCAAAATGGTTCATCCATAACATCAATGGTACGGAATACCATAGCCGATAGAATGTTGCATACCGAAAGAACCGATTGGGTAAAAGATTTTGTCATAACACAAGAAAAAGCCAAAAAAGAAAGAAAAGGGAATGAAGAAATAGCAAGGCCCAATATAAAAACTGCAGACAACCCTTTACATGCGCTTAATAGTTATACAGGTTATTACGGCAATAAGGGTTACGGACAGTTCAAGATAGTGAAGGAAAAAGATTCGCTTTTTGCGCAATTCAAATTGCAAAAATATTATCTAAAACACCTGCATCATCATGTATTTGCTCCCTTTGAAGCTACTGATACAGGTGTTGATCTAAGTAAGGTTTGGCCGATACAATTTAATTTTAGAACCGATGATGATGGTGAAATTATTTGTGTCGGAGTGAATTTAGAGGGTATGCTTAAAGACCCTATACTATTCGCTCGAAAAGTCAATTGAGGCGTTTTGCAAATGGTAATTAGTAGTTGTTCAAGATGATTATTGCACAACTCAGATATTGCTTATATCCCCCTCAACGAAATTTTATTACTGCGATACTTCGGTACCTGTAATCAGAAATTGGGGGAGTTTATCAATGGTCAACCAACCTCCGGTAATGTTGTTCGTGAAAAATACAAAGCCCATATCCAATTCTGGGTAGTACCTGAAATTACTCACGAAATCCCTTGTGACACCACTATGGCCATAAAAATATCCGGTTTTATCTTTTCTTAATGCTAAACCCAGCCCCCAAGATATTCCGTCTTCAACCAAAACTTGCTCTTTGAACCACGCTTCGTAAGTCGCTGATTTTAGTCCTATCCGATTCCTTAAAGCAAAAACAAATGTTGAAAAATCTTTGGCATTGGTCATAAGGCTATAAGCTGCCATTGGTTTTTCAATAGTACGTGTTTTGGCCGGTTTACCATGATAAAAACCATCAGAAGCTTGAATTTTCACTTCATCTGTGGTCTGAAAATAGAAGTTTTTTAATTCCAATGGAGCGATAAGTTCTTCTTGTAGTATGGTTTCAATATCCTTGTTGGTGATATGCTCTAATACCCGCTTAAGATATTCAAAGCCCTCACCAGAATAGCCATATTTTGTTCCTGGTGTAAATAGCAGCTCAAAGTGCCCTTTTTTATCTTTCTTTGCCCAGTTCGGAAAACCGGTTTGATGACTTAGAACATGTCTCGCAGTGATTAATTTATGCCTTTTGTCATGGGCAATTGCCTCAAAAATTAAATCCTTGTAAAGTGGTCTGTCCAAATCTAAAATCCCTTTTTCTACCAATCGCATTACGGCAAAGGAAAATACAAGCTTTGTAATTGAGCCTGCCTCAAACAATGTTTTCTCATTTATTGCTTCTTTGGTGATGGGGTTTTTGAACCCATACGATTTTTGATAAATCATCTCACCGCCCTTAAATAAGGCCAACGAAGCCCCAGGTACTTGAAAATAATCTAGATTATAGTGGATAAAATCATCTAAAAATTGGGTTTTTTCACTGTCAAGATCATGCAAGATTCCCTGTTCAGGTATTTGATCGGCAATTCCTATGGTGTCTAGAATCAAAGGTTGCACTATCGCTTCGCCTACAGAATCGATGGTGATTTGAATTTTAGAGCTTTCTTCATTGATCCGTATAAATCTTTGACCCCAATCGCGTTGCCAATGGTATTTTATAGCCGGTTCTACAACATACTGACCGGGAGCGATAACTGTATTGAAATGACCTAAGGAATCTACGTCTATAAAAGAGATTTGAAACGGATCATATTTGGAAGTGATCTTCACTTTTGAGGGGTACCTGTTTATAGCGGTATCTTTCCATTGTAATTGGCCATTTAGCCGTACTTCGGTAACCTTATCTTGTGCTTGTACGGTCGCTACGCCACAATAAAACGCGCACAGTAACCATACGATTATACGTAAAAGTTGCATTTCAAATTTATTTATGTATGGTAATCGACTATTGAATCGTAGTAGTTATTTCTACGGTCCCTTTTTTTGCTTTAGGGCCATATTTTAGAACCCCGTCATCGGGGCTGAGCTTAAGCACCGTACACTTCATTCCGGCAATGTTTATGGCCTGGTCTTTTGGCGCTTCTTTACCGTTAAAAATAAAGTAATGTACCTCCCCTAGATAAGAAGCCCTACCCCGTAAGTTGAAATTGTTGTCCCCGTGCTGTATTCGCACTTTTTCACCTCGTATATATACTTTGCCATCTTCACTTGACCAAATCAAATTATTTCCATAAATGACTCCCGGATTTTCAAGGAGTTCATCGTGTTGGGACTGTGCTAAAGGGTTAGAAGGTAAAAGGCTTGTTTCGTCAAAAGCAGTACTGATGAATAGCAAAGTAAGCACAGGTATAAGTAGTAGCAAACGATATGACCTTGGTTGTTTTTCTTGAAATTTTGATAGCATAATAAGTCTATTTTTAATGGTTGAATGATTGTTGAATGCGCTGGCAAAACCAGCTATTTTGTGCGGAAAGGAGTAGTTCAGTAATTGGTTGGCATAGTCTTTTGAATTCGCGCCACATCGCAACACAAAATCATCTGATAAGTACTCATGATTGACTTTTACCCTTCGTTTGAATAAATAGACGAATGGATTGAACCAGAATAAGATTTGTAAAAGTTCAATAAGTACAATATCTATGGAATGCCATTGGTATTTATGGGCAATTTCATGAATCAAGAGTTCTTTCTCGAGTTTATCGTTTTCGAATTCCGTTTTGTTCACGAATATGGTTTGAAAAAAAGTGAAAGGAGGAATATCTTCGGTAATAAGTGATAATGGGTGCCCTTTATGATTTACCTTTTCCGCAGTACGCCATTTGAGCAAAAGTGTTCGTAAATGCAAAACGAACCGCAACAAAAATACGATTGCAACAACGGCATATATAAAAGTAACTATAGCAAAAATATCTAAATATCCATTTTCATTAGAGGGATTTATAAGGCCGTCAGTTGTGGGCAGGTAATTGGAAATAGGTAAAATTTGAAAGACGGGGGTACCGGTACCATACGATTGTACAGGTAAAGAATCAGTAGAAATACTAACCAAAGGTACCAAGAACGAAAATAAAAGGGAGAATAGTAGTATAAACCTATTCAGACTATAATTGGTAGTGTTTTTGAAAAAAAACTCAAATACCAAAAATAGAATAGCGAAGCAGAGGGTGGATTCAATCAAATACTCAATCATTTGGTCTTGATTTTATTTTTTCATCTACGATTTTCCTCAACTTCTTTAAATCCTTATCAGAGATGTCCATTTCTTTGGTGAAAAAAGAGCCGAACTGTTCAACCGAATTATTAAAGAAGTTTTTGAGCAAGCCTTTCATGTGTTTGGAAAAATAGTGCTCTTTGCTTACTAACGGGTAATATTTTCTGCTGTTACCGTGCAACTCATAATCCACAAAACCTTTTTCAATCAACTTTTTCAAAAATGTATTTATCGTGGTGGTGGCAGGTTTGGGGTCTGGGTATGCTTCCTTTAATTCTTTAAAAAAAGCTTTTCCCATCTTCCAGAGATAGGTCATTAACTGTTCTTCTGATTTTGTCAATTGCATCAACTCTATTTTATTAGTTTTAACTCTAAAAATATAGAGCAAATATAAATAAAAAAATCAAATATCCTAAAAATTGAAAGTTGGTAATGGTTTAAACTAGGTGCCTAAACTCTTTATCTAGGCACTTATTCTAAGAGTAAATGATGTATAATAATGTAAGTAATCGGCAGGAATAAGGCTTTAAAATTGTAGCCAAATAAAAACCCCTTAAGAAAGGGGTTTTTTAAGTGACCTGACTGGGGCTCGAACTTAAGCTCTAATCATTTGATATTCAAAAAGTTAAAATTACTGTTTGTGATATGTACACCGATTTGCGCACCTATCCAAAACTATATATCAAATGAACTTATTTGCTTGATTTTGCTATCAAATTTAATTGATTAAGGTAAATATAGGTTTTTACTTAGCTACTTTTCCAATATTTCCATCAATTGAAAATTCAAGTATAATTTCTCTTTTCCAACTTTGACCGATTTTAGAAAACCAGCTTGTTCCAAATCCCTTAAATAGTTGCCCACGGTTTTCGGAGTTCCTAGTTTCTCATCAATCAAATGTTTCCTTTTGGTATAAGGTAATCTAAATAGAATCTCAACTAATTCTCTAGAATATGCTTTGGGCAGTTGGTTCTTAATTTCTTCGGATAGTTGCTCCATAAGATTGGTAATAGCTTCTAAGCGTACCAATCCTTTTTGGGCAGTTATTTCTATCATATCTAACATATACAATATCCAACCTTCCCAATCTTCCTTTTCTGTCACTAGCCTTAATTTATTATAATAAGCTGCTTTATTGTTAATGATGTACTCGCTTAGATAAATTGCTGGAAAATCTAAGAGCTTTTCCAATTTTAGATAGAGTAGGAGTAGAATACGCCCAGTTCTTCCATTACCATCGGCAAAAGGGTGAATAGCTTCAAATTGATAATGCATTAGAGCCATTTTTATTAGCGGATCTAGTTTACTTGGCTCATTTATGAACTTTTCTAAGTTAGAGAGCTTATCTCGTATGATGTCTTCCCCCGTTGGAGGTGTATAAATAACTTCTCCCTTGGCATTGGACAAGGTAGTGCCAGGGGTCGTTCTAATACCAGAATCATTTTGTTTGATTCGTTGTACAATCTCAACACAAAGATTAGTGGTGATAAAGGGTTTCTTTTCTAAATGTTCTAGGGCATGCCATAAAGCTTCTTTATAACTGATTACCTCTTTTGCTGCAGGGTTATCAAACTTTTTATCGGCTATAGCAGCTTGGTACAAATCATCATTGGTGGTTATTATATTCTCAATCTCTGAACTTGCTTTTGCTTCTTGTAAATGGATGGTATCTAAAAATAATCTAGGGTTAGGTAGATTGGTAATGGCACCGTTTAACTTCGATAAAGCCCTGCTTGCGGATATTGTTTTTCTTAAAACTGCAGTAGTCTCTAACTCTTTTTTAGGAGGAAGAAAGGGTAAATCGTTATATGGAATTTCTTTATTAAAACCAGTCATTGGTTAAGAGTAGTATTTACACTTGTTTATTAAACAAGGGTAAATATAAAAAAAAATTACCTCTGTTTTAAAAATGAGGGTAAAAATTACTTTCGTAGGGTTACCATGAAATCGTTTATTTGAACTTTGGCTATACATTTATAGGTAACTGACTGTTAACTAATCCCACCATAGAAATAATTGGTTTGATTGTGATAATTCCTCTTCAAGTGTTTCTATATCTCCAGTTCCTTGATCAACAATATCAGGACAAAACTCGTACATCTTGTCTGCCAAGGCAGTAAAATTTTTCGGTGGATTTAAAAACTGGCCTTCTACCCAGTCAAAATCAGCACCTAAAATTTCAAGATTATATTTTTCATCCCATCTTTTTAGTTCATTTATTATACTGTCCGTATCAATATCATAATTACCCCCGTTTGTGGCTTGATATCTTAAAATATCAAATTGATCTTCAGTTTTTATCACTGCGATTTTGTCCTTAGAGTATCCAAAATTTTGCTCTGATCTAAAAACATAATAGCCCATTGGCTTTAGCTTATCTTTTAGTCTTAAAACCAAATCCAAGGAATTATCTCCATTAATTTCAAATTCTATAGCATTTGGTTCAATGATTTGTTTTTCTTCTCGATCGGGATAAACACTAATTATTTCGGTTTTTAGTCTAGTAAATTCTGATTTTGTTTCTTTTCTCAGTAATTCAATAACACCATCGTCAAAACTAACCTCTTTGGCAAGTATTTGATCGTTTTTGTTTTTCAAATTACAACCTGAAACTGATGCAACTAGTATTAAAATTATAGTCAAGTTTTTCATATTTTTCCTCCCCTAGCACCTATGTATTAAAGTAATCAATTATCGTTTTATTGAACTTTGGTTTTAAATTTCAGATTTTAACGTTTCTCCTAAACGAACCGATTTTTCCTTTCCCCATCCTCTTGAAAGGTGATTCATGGCTAGTATTTTCACATCTATACCCAAAATTTTGAATGGCTGAATTTTGTCTTTGGTAAGTGTGATATTGTATAGTTTTTCAAAATATTCCTTCACTTCATTTCCGTGGATGAAAATTATTTTAGGTTTTATGGTCTCTAACAAATATTCAAAAACTTCACTCTTTCTGTCTCCAGATTTCAATTCATCGGCTGTTGGTGTTGCTTTTACAAATAAGTTCGTCTCCAATGTTTTAATTGGTTTTATTGACTCCGTTATCCATTCAATCCGCTGTCTCGTATTACTAAGCTTGTTTCGACGTGTTTTATTAGGTTTTAGAGGTTTTTCTTTACGTTCCAAAATGTAGCTTTCTATCCATTTCCCCTTGTTAAAACCAAAGCCCTGAGTCCAAAAACTCCAAAAATCATTCTGCATTTCGGTAGCTGCATTTATTCCAACTATAAATATTTTACATTCTAGTGGGTCACCGCTACAAATAAAAGGTCTTGGCTTGTCATACTTTTCCAATTTCTCCTGAAGATTAATTTCAAATTCCAGTAAAGTCATTCAATCAAGATTTGGATTAGAAAACAACGCCAACATCATAAGATTCTATTGTCAGACTTTTTATTATTCTCCCTTTTCGCTTCAATATCCTCAAGCAGACCTTTTGCGGTTTTTGCACCCACCCCTGTTTCAGGAAATGATGTGTCTAAATACCAGTTTGAATCACTTGTTGTCCGGTAGAACCTCCTATAAAAGAAATCCCTATGTGCCATTTCTTCATCACTATTTTGCACAGAATTATTCACATAATCATGAGCTTCCCGCTGGGTGGGTTTAGTAGCTATATGTTCTTCCTTAGATTCTATTAATTGATAAATTCTATATTGAAATATTTTTTCTTCCATCGTTTCTTTGAACTTTATTCTTTCTTTACAATTAGCTTTAACCTTCGTAATGCGTCTACTGCATTCTCAATTTGGGTCAATTGTTTATCCCCAATTATTTCTAGATTCAGAGGCAGGTAAGTCAATTTAATTTGCGAAAATTGCCTTGGGTCAAGTATCTCTAAATCAGAATCAAGGATATATTCTGTTTTGATATTGGATTCTCCAAAGTACTTCATCAATCTATTGTATTCCTCTTCAATCTCCATTAACGATAATCGTTTTATTGAACTTTTGGAGTATTAATATTCTGGAGGGTATTTACATCCACTATTTCAGACCATCCAGTTGTATTATTAAAAAATTTAAAGCTATCATATGACACTTCCTCTTCGAAATTACCATCGATATTTTCACCTTTCTCATTGACCACATAGTTGTAATCACCTATGGCAATATTCAATGCTTTATATTTTTCAATCATCCTTTAATTGAACTTTTTAGTATATAGTTCTTGTGTTACCGCTTTTCAAAACCCATTGTTCGACAATCCCATAGGCTTCAAATAAAACTTTGGTAAGATTGGAATCTCTACTTGTTCTTTTCCATTTTTTATTCTTTTTCCCACTCTTATTATTGGAAGCCCTAACTTTCAAACGTCTCCATTTGAGAGTTTCAATCCAAATTTGATAATCGTTTCCTGCGTCATCCACTACCTTCATGGAACGAACCTTATCATCTTTATATTCATATTGCGGATGAAGCCCAACCTTTTTTGACCAATCCTCCACAACTCGATCTATTCTGGAATGTCTTCTTTTCTTAGAATTGGACCCAAGCAGGAACAAATCCAAAACAGAAATTAGAATTTCAGCAATACCTTCGAGCATATACTATATCGTTTTTTTAAACTTTTCAATCACTCTTCCTTTTTGACTCTTTTAATTCCCGTTCCAAAATGAATAGGGCATAATAACCCCGCCGTCAATGCCTCAACCAATGCTCTTAGTCTGGGATTATCGATTTCAATATACCTGTACTTTCCCCTTCCCCTTAAACAAATATCATTTGGTTTTAAATATTCTCGGTAGAATACCCCTGTTTTAGAAATATGATTATATAATCTTTGATTAAGACCCTTTTTCCCAGATGGTGTCATTCCAACGTGTAGGACTTGGTCAGTTTGGCTATATATTACATACACTCCATGCTTTGAACTAACATTCACTTTTCCTTTTTTAGGAAAAGTGTACAGTTCAGAACAAATTAAACTACGGTGCAACTCCTTTATTTTGTCTATTTCATTCAAAAAATTCATATATAATCTATAGCTTCACAATCCTTTATTTGAACTTTATCTGTTTCTTAATATCCTTTCTAAGATAAAACAGATTATTGTTATTGGGAGAAAAATTAAGACCGATCTGTTAATATTCTCAATCGTTGTCGTTTCTCCATAATCCTTTAAAAAGTGGTTAATCAATATCAGTATATCTACCATTATTAAAACCACCAAAAAGAAAACCACAACTTTATATATCCATGATTTGATATTCAAAACAAATCATTAAATTGGTATGGTTCTTCCATTACATAAGTGAGTCTTTCAAATTGTATTCTAGCCATATTTTATTGATTAAAATTTTATCACTATAGTTTCTCTCACCCATTATCATTGGTTGTTGATCATTTAATGATCTCTAGAATGGAATCAACTAAAAATGAACTAATCTGATGAAAGTTCATTTATTGTTATTTTAAACTTTTCCATACTAGTCTACCATTAATGTCTCTCTTTCCAACAATCGAATACATACAAAGGCATCTCAATTTTTGACAACTTTTACATGCAAGTTCTGCTGGATTGAAATCTCCTTCCAATGGAAATTGCCTACCGTCCATTTCTATACCATATGTGCATTTGGGGTCCCCTATTACTTCTGCAACCCATTCTATTCTATCATTTTCTAGCTTAAGCTTGTCTTGCTTAAGTCTAGCCTCAATAGCCAGCCTATCGTACAACAATCCAGATTTACCCTCAAACCTTGATATAAATTGTGACATCATCCAGTACACTTCTGGGGCCCCTTTTGTGTCAAGAACCATCTTTTGCAATTTGCCCCAAAACCAGTCATTAAGGGTTATCCAAGGCTTATCCTTAGTAAAATTTTCATACTCTATCCTAATTGTATCTCTTCCTTTCTTGTCATATATCCCAAGCAGTTTACTGGCCTTGCTAAAAGTAATTTTCTCAATTTTCATTAGTACTTCTTACATAAATTGCCCTAATCATTTGTAAAATAATAAAGTTGAAACCAACCGTTAAGTCTTGTAAGTTTGATTGTCATGCTATCAAATGTCCATATTCTTCCTGGCCATTCTTTTTCTTTTATTTCGTCAAATTGATAATATGAGTTTCCACTATCGTCCGCCCCAAGTCGGTCAACCAGGATTTTAATCATTCCCTCAAGTTCGTTTTGCACTGTGTAGTACAATTTAGAAGGATTGTCCTTGGTCAGTATAAAAAGAGTATCGGAATCATTTTCCCCCTTGGGAAGCATTATCCGATTAAAAAAATTAAAAATGAATTTTTGTGAATAGTGGACTAAAATATAATCATCACTTTCTTCATAATTCAACCTTTGAAAAACTTCACCTTTTTTAATTATTTCTATGACATTTTCCATGTGTTGGTCAAAACTAGAATAGTCTAGATTTTTTTTATAGAAATCCACAAATTCAGCTGGTTTTAACACATAAGTAGTTATTTCTAGCTCTTTGAAAACTGCTTTGGTTTTTTTGAAATTTCTTTCATCCTGGGTGATGTAAAATTCACATCTTGAAGCAAAGGCTGAATGCTGTGCATCTTCAACCGTGTTTTTAAAAGTACTTTTCTTTTTTTCAGTAACTTTAATTTTGTCGGATTTATATCCGTACATATCCAGTTTTAGGTAAGCATTGGTTATTTCGTTAAACCATTCCGGGACATTCTTGTTTTTACTGAAATATTGATTTGCATCAAAATTAGACAGCCCAAATTTTTCATTTGTTTTATTAATTAGTTCAAAAGGATTTTTACCTTCATTAAAATGGCTGCTATTAATTCCTACTTTTTGTACATCTTCCCGCAGATGCTTATAGTCTTCTTTTTCATTTAGGTCTTTATACATTTTTCCGAATGCCTTAAAATACCCATCCATTGTCATTTCATTCTTCAGTCCAGGAAACATTCTGTTCATCATTTCAGCACTTTCGGGTTGATTAAAGGCTTCCTTAAATGAATCTTCCAAAGGGAAAGATTTAAGAAGTTCAATATATGGAGCAAATATTCCCTTAAGATTTTCATCTTCTTCAATACTCTTGAATAAGTTATCAATACTAAAATCATCAAACAAAGAAGCACTTTCTATTCTTTCTTTTAGCAGTTCCTTGGGGGAAGTGTAATCAATGAACATCTTATCCCTATAAGTGAAGGCACAAAGGTCATTCGTAAGATTTGTTATAAATTCCAAATCCTCTTCTATAATTTTTTTCTGATCTTCATCTTCCGAATAACTAGCCAAAATGTCACCGATATGGGAGGTAGAATAGAGTAACAATAGATTGTTACTTCTTTCAATAATCTGGCACAATTCTGGGAAATGGCCATGCTTCATTCCAGACATGACGTTCCAATCAATATAAACCTTTACCATTGACTACATCGGTTTACTACTTGATTTAAGATGTTTTTCGCAATATGCCTTATCCATTACTTGTTCTTTGTCCCAAAACAAAGTACCACACTCCTTACATTTACGCCTTCCTTGATAAGCCAAATACTTGTATAGAGTGCGCTTCGAGCCAATATCGATGAGCTTCATAATCTCGTCAATGCTCAGTTTATTATCCCGATAATATTTCTCGGCAAGAATAGCCTTGTGCTGTGCTTTTTTACTTAATCCTGGTTGTCTACCCAATCGAACACCCCTTCTTCTTGAACTTTCAAGTCCAGCGCGGGTTCTTTCTATAATAATGTCACGTTCCAATTGGGCAATTGAGGCAAAAAGATTGAAAATGAACCTGCCATGAGGTGAAGATGTATCAATAAAGTTCTCTTGTATGCTTTTAAAGTGTATACCCTTTTTCTCAAAGTCTTCGATAAGCTTTACCAAATGTGAGAGGCTTCGAGCAATCCGATCCATCTTCCAGACAACAATTGTGTCACCCTCCCTTAATTTGGAAAGCAATTCGTCTAGACCCTTACGTTCACTTTTGGCTCCAGACGAAATATCAGCATAAATATTCTTCGGTTTGATACCTTCCTTCAAAAAAGCATCAACTTGTAAATCATGTTTTTGGGCTTTTGTGCTCACCCTTGCATAACCAAATGTCATTCTGTATCATTTAAACGTATACAAGGTAAACTTTAAAAGTGTACGGTTAAAGTAAACTTACTAGGAGTAATGAACACGTCTGGAAACAAAAGTTCAATAAAACGGTCATTTGTTTATACCTCTTTAATATTTTGAAAGTTTGTGACATCATCGAAATAGAATAACTCTGCCGAGTTATTTCCAGTTCGACAATGCATCATATTAAAAATCTTTTCTGTATTCTAATCCTTAAATATATATCCGAAGGATATTTAAGGATTTGCCCTTTTCGGTTAATTTTTAATAAAACGACTTCAAAACCTATCTTAAATAAAAGTATAGATTCTACCATTTTAAGATGCTGATTCTACCTTAAAGAAAAAGTAATTTGAATTCGCCTCTGGCGAAAATTCGGATTAGCAAGAGGATAACACGCTAAAGCGGTGTTATGCTGATTGATTTAATTGCAACCTGTTGAAAATAAGGTGATTAGTTAAATTTTTTAAGAAGGCTAAAAAATCAAATTGGGTCAAATCCTTTGAAACCTCCTGAAAACAGTGAAAAAGATTGACCCAATTAGAGGAAAAACAGTAGAAAATGGAGAAATTTTTCACAATTCGGTTTCATAGAAATACAGCGCAGCGGTTTAAACATTTTTCTAAAAGAATATCTAAATCTTACACGGAAACTTTAGATGTTATGATTGACTTTTTTGAATGGCACGGCTATTCACCGCATCAACGTTTTGGTAAGGAGATAATTGAAGATCAGAAAAAGACCAGAAAACGAATTGATGCCGTTATTGCAATTATAAAGAGCGTTGAGAAATCTCAAAACATTCCCTTGATAAATATAGAGACCATGTTACTATCCCTATTCGAGGGTACTTACAAAAAAAGAAAACCTAGACTAGTTGAAAAGACTATCAAAAAAGAATCCCCTGTTAAAGATGATAGGGTTCCTCAATATAAACACAATCGCTTAAAAAGAAAGTACATTGAAACTAGTGAACGGTTATTATATGTCTTAGACCAAGTAGAACTTGTGAAAAATCGATTTGGTAAAGACTACCTACGAATTGACTTAACCCATGAAGAGCTAGCAAGATATAAACAGTCCACTAACGATGCTATGAACCGAGAGACTTGAATTTATTCTGGACTACTTTCATATCTTCCATCAACTTTTTATCAATAACCTTAGCATAGATTTGTGTTGTTTTCAAAGATTGATGCCCCAACATTTTACTAACAGATTCTATCGGTACTCCATTAGCTAAGGTCACGGTTGTGGCAAAGGTATGTCTGGCCAAATGAAAGGTTAGGTTTTTTTGAATTTTACAAATAGTGGCTATCTCCTTCAAAAATGCATTGGTTTTTTGATTGCTGATTACGGGAAGTAAAAAACCATGTTGCTTTGTCAAAGGATGGTCTTTGTATTTATTTAAAATTGCTTCCGAAGTGGGTAGTAGGGGTACAACACTTCTTGAATCTGTTTTTGAGCGTTTTATTTTAATCCAGCGTTTTCCGTCCATTCCGATAACGATATGATTAGAAGATAATTTTTGTACGTCTACATAAGCTAATCCAGTAAAGCAGGAAAAAACAAAAATGTCTCTAATTTGTTCTAAGCGGGGTACATTAAACTCTTGTTCGATTAATGAACGCAGTTCCAATTCTGTTAGAATATCTCGTTCCACCTTTTTCCATTTTGCTTTCCAGTGATAAAAGGGGTCTTTGTTCACCCAATTATTTGCAGCAGCTATCCGCATTATCTTTTTAAAGTTGACCACATATTTAGTAATCGTATTTTGATTACCAATTTTTTGAACTTTTAAATAGTGGTGAAAGCGATTGATAAACTTTAAATCCACTTCTTTGATAAATAGGTCTTTAACTTTATATTCCTTTTGTATGAAGTCAGTTAAATGATTTCTCGTTCGTATATGTCTCCTGTAAGCTCCATAGGAATACTCTAAACCAAGTAACTGTTCAATTTGATTGTTATGTTCATCATAAACTTCCAGTAACGTTTTATTGACAGTTTCAGTATTAAGAATTTTATGCTTAATGGTTTCAGCGCTAAAAGGCTTTTTCTTAATTACCAATTTAGAGTGGATAGTATATGCCTTGGATTCCAGTTCATCGATATAGTGATTTAGAGCTTTACTTTTTGCATTAGAACCTTTGACCCTACCTTTTTTTGAACACCATTTATTTGGTTTAACTTTTCGCTGAATACTGAACTCTACCCTCTTGGAATTCACTGTGATTCTTAGAAAAAGATCTGCTTTACCTTGTTTGTTTAATCTGCTTTTACGGGTGTAGCATAAAACTGCGAAAGAATTTGTTTCCATAACTGTGATTTTACTGATTTTAAAATGTTAAATTTTCTTTGTAATAACTTGATAATCAGAAATTTTAACAGCCTCGCGGTGCGCACTTTATTGAATTCAAAAAGTGCGCACCGAATTGCGCACCGCGGAAAACGGTATTATTTGATATCAAATGAAATCAGAAAAAACAAAAAAGTCTGTAAATCAACGATTTACAGACTTTTTGAATAATTATGGACTCTTAAAAGTGACCTGACTGGGGCTCGAACCCAGGACCCTCTCCTTAAAAGGGAGATGCTCTACCAACTGAGCTATCAGGTCATACTTTCGACAAGAAAAAATCTTATCGTAAGCGGCTGCAAATATAATATCAAATATTAATTTATCAAGGCGATTTAATAATAAATTTGTTATTTTAAAATTACAAAATGGCTAAAAACTTGAAAGTAGTGCTGTTAGGTTATATGGCGAGTGGAAAATCAACCGTTGGAAGGGTGCTGGCCGAACGGTTGGGCATCGATTTTATTGATTTGGATGATGAGATTCAAAAGAACGTGAACAAATCGATACCTCAAATATTTACGGAAAAAGGAGAGCTTTTTTTCAGAAAAAAGGAATCAGAGGTCTTGAATACCATTTTAGACCGTAAAGTTGGCTTCGTGTTGTCTTTAGGGGGTGGCACACCTTGTTATGGCAACAACATGGATGTCATCTCTTCAAAGACCCAAAATTCAATTTATTTGAAGCTCAATGTAGGAAGTTTGGTAAATCGCATCGCTGCTCATAGGGAACAGCGTCCTCTGGTGGCCAAGATTTCACCTGATGACCTACCTGAATTTGTGGGGAAGCATTTATTTGAAAGGGCCCCTTTTTACCTTCGGGCCAACCACACCATAACATGCGATACCAAAACTATTGATGAAGTGGTCAATGAAGTAGCTGCAATATTACTCTAAAAATACGGCGTCACTCTTCGATTTGAATTCCACACGAATATGCTCGTGCAAAGAAGTGGAAAGCGAGATACCCTTATAATCGGCTTTTATGGGGTACTTTTTGTGGTTTCTATTGACCAAAACGGCAGTCTTCAACTGTTTTAAAGGTGTCTTTAAAAAATGATGTACCCCATAGATCAAAGTAGTACCTGAATTCAAGACATCATCCACCAAAACAATTGATTTGTCTTGATAATTTTCTTGCTTTAGCGATGTGCTAACGCCACTGTTCAAAGGATTTTTTTTATCCATTAGCACCTTGCAAAGTGTGATCTTTGAATCCGTTATTTTTTCAAGTACAGTACTGATTTTTTTTGCGAATTTTAGTCCTCCACCTTCAATACCCGCGATAATAATCTCGGTTTCTTGAACATTGGCCTCATATATTTGATAGGCAATACGTTTTATTTTGTGTTCTATTTCCTTATGGGTAAGAATTTGATTGACCATATCAAATGATTTTCACAAAGATAAAATAGATTATTCTGATTCATCGATATAATCATCAATATCACGTCGGTCTTTTTTTGTAGGCCGACCCATGCCTTTTTTACGATAATGATCCTTCGCATATTTTAAGAGCTCGTTGTTTTCAAAAGCTTCTTTCGGTGTGGTATCTTTTCGATAAACGTTGACCAATTTTGCCCCGACACGACTCGTAGGCAGGTCTAAGACAGTAAGCTGATAATTGATTTGATTTTTTCGAACCACGAGTTTGTCCATTGGGTAAACCTCCCGAGAAGGCTTCACCACGGTATCATTTACCTTGACCTGACCTTTTTTACAGGCGGTTGTGGCAATATTTCTCGTTTTAAAGTAACGGGTACACCATAAGAATTTATCGATGCGCATGAAGGGTACAAATCTTTGTTAAGGCAAGGAACAAAAATAGTGGAAAATTGTATCTTGCGCGCCTTAAAGGTAATTTGGTTATTCTATGAAAAATTTTCTCGTACTTATTGGTATTGGGTTAGTATTGGTCAGCTGTGGTGATGATGATGTTGGTGGAATTCCTGGTGAATCCCTGCCACCAAGGCCTCTTGCTGAGGTAGCTGCTGAGAACGATGCCGAAATACAAGAGTATTTAAGTACCCATTTCTACAATTATGACGAATTTCAAAATCCGCCAGCGGATTTTGATTTTAGGATAGTTATAGACACCATTGCTGGCGAGAATAGTGATAGAACTCCACTGCTGGAACAAGTTTCCTCCGCAACGGTAAATGTCTCTTCTTTTGAATTCAGGCTTAGCGATGAACAATTGGATGTGCCACATACATTTTATTATTTAGAGGCCGAAGAAGGCATCGGGGTTTCGCCGACTATTGCAGATTCAACCTTTGTGCAGTTTGAAGGTTCTTTATTGAACGGAACGGTTTTCTCAGGAATCAATAATAATGGTGAGTGGTTTGATCTGGCCCGTATTCAAGCACCACTTCAAGGTTTAAGGGGGTTTGCAGAAGGTATGGTGAAATTACAATCGGGAGGGGCTATCGTAACAAATCCTGATGGAACTTTCAATGTAGACCAGCCTGGGATTGGATTGGTTATTTTCCCTTCAGGATTAGGGGCATTTAACTCTAATGTGGCTGCAATTCCCAACAGTCAGTTCAATCCGGTAATTTTTAGACTTAAATTACTTTTGGTCAATCCAACAGATCACGATAACGACGGCATACCTTCAATTGACGAAGATTTAAATGGAAATGGTTATTTGTTTGACGATAACTCAGATGAGGAAAGCGAAATCGAATTAGGTGGTAACAATGCACCTTTGGTTTCTGACTTTCAAGATTTTGATGATGATAACGACGGAGTATCAACAAGGGATGAAATATCAGATGAAGATGGAAATATCATATTTCCTTATCCAGACTCGAATAATGATGGAATACCCGATTATTTAGATCCAGATACAAATTAAAAAAAGCCCCAGTTCATGGGGCTTTTTTATTTTATAGTTTCAATGAAAAACTTAAGATCAATTGATCTGGTCTGGTATCCACCCGATCACCATCTAGGGTGGTAATGTTCGAATTGATAAAACTGACCTCATTCTCACTGAACCCACGTTCATAACGTAGGTCAATACCAAACTTACCGAGGTTTACCCCGACACCAAGATTAAGGCCTACCGAAAAATCGTTTTCAACATCATCAAAGGTGATACCGTCAAATTCAGTATCCAATAAGTATTGAAATGCTGGTCCGATGAAAGCGTGCAATGGTCCTATGACCTTCGTGCCGACAAGAATGGGAACATCCAATTTCTGGATTTTTAGATCACCTTCATCATACCCCGAACTCGTATTGGTATAAACCAATTCAGGACGAACGTAGATACGATTGCCCAACTTACCATAAACACCAATGTGAAAACCGGCATTTCTATCAGGGTTTTCAAAGGCGTTTTGCGCATCATCGAAATAATCACCATTACCGTTGTAATTCAACCCTGCTTTAATACCAAAACCTGATCCTGACTGAGAAAAAGCTGTAACACTACAAAGCGCTAGTGTCAAAACTAAAAGCGTTTTTTTCATTTTTTCATTTTTTAGCCTATGAAATTTGATAAGGCCTTATCAAACCCATAAGGTGTTCGTTTATCTAGTTACGAAGAAAACATAGGTCGAGGATGACCTATGGATTTATTTTCTCTTCATTACTTTTAAAACGGCAGCTTCTATGGCTTTATTGTTAAGGCCATACTTATCCATCAATTGTTCTGGTGTTCCGCTTTCCCCAAAAGTATCTTGGGTGGCAACGAATTCTTGTGGTGCAGGGTGATGGGTAGCGAGGGTCCTTGATACGCTTTCGCCAAGTCCACCTAAATAATTATGTTCTTCCGCGGTGACTACACAGCCTGTTTTTTTAACAGAATCCAAAATGGCTTTTTCATCTAGTGGTTTTATCGTGTGTATATTGATTACTTCACATGAAACCCCCTGATTTTCCAAAGTTTCGGCAGCTATAAGTGCTTGCCATACCAAGTGGCCCGTGGCAATAATGGTCACATCGCTCCCTTCACTTAATAATAATGCCTTTCCGATTTCAAATTTTTGATCTACGGCAGTAAAGTTAGCCACTTTTGGTCTTCCGAATCGAAGGTACACAGGGCCATGATGCTCGGCTATCGCAAGGGTAGCAGCTTTTGTCTGATTGAAATCACAGGGATTGATAACGGTCATGCCAGGTAACATTTTCATTAAACCGATATCTTCAAGGATCTGATGCGTAGCCCCATCTTCACCTAGTGTAATTCCGGCATGCGAGGCACAGATTTTTACATTCTTATCAGAATAAGCAATAGACTGTCGAATTTGATCGTAAACACGGCCGGTAGCAAAATTGGCAAATGTACTTGCAAATGGAATTTTTCCACCTATCGTAAGCCCTGCGGCAATTCCCATCATATTGGCCTCGGCAATTCCAATTTGGAAAAATCGCTCAGGACTTTCTTTGATGAAAGTTTCAATTTTAAGAGATCCAACTAAGTCGGCACAAAGTGCTACCACATTAGGGTTAGTCCTTCCCAACTCGGTCATTCCAGCCCCGTAACCACTTCGTGTATCTTGTTTTCCTTGATCTGTATATGTTGTCATTTGAGTAATATTTGTTATCGTTTGTAATAGGAAATCAACTTGGGTTTAATAATCACCGAGCGTTTCTGGATTTTGGGCCAATGCATTTTCCAATTGCTCGTCGTTGGGCGCTTTGCCATGCCATGCATGTGTATGCATCATAAAATCAACTCCGTTACCCATTACGGTATTCAGTATGATACAAACTGGTTTTCCTTTACCAGTTCTACGCTTCGCTTCATTGAGTCCGTCAATGACTTGTTGAAGATCGTTTCCATCCTCAACTTCCAAAACGTCCCAACCGAAGACCCTGAATTTTTCGGCAACGTCACCTAAAGGAAGAACATCTTCGGTGCCACCATCTATCTGTTGCCTATTACGGTCGACCGTGGAAATTAAATTGTCTACCTTATTACCTGCGGCGTACATGATCGCCTCCCAATTCTGACCCTCTTGTAATTCGCCATCCCCATGTAGGCTGAAAACCAAATGATCATCCCCGTTGAGTTTTTTTGCCAACGCGGCACCAATGGCAACGGACATACCTTGTCCTAAAGAACCGGATGCTACTCGAATTCCAGGTAAACCTTCATGGGTGGTCGGGTGACCTTGAAGTCGGGAGTCAATCAATCTGAACGTGTTCAATTCGTCAACCGGAAAATAGCCTTTTCGCGCCAGAACGCTATAAAAAACGGGAGAAATGTGGCCGTTTGATAAAAAGAAAATATCCTCGTTTGAACCATCCATATCAAACCCTTCCTTTAAGTCCATTATCTCATTGTACAGAGCCACAAAAAATTCCGTACAGCCCAACGATGCACCAGGGTGTCCAGAACTGACCTTATGAACCATTCGAACAATATCACGTCTAACTTGAGAGACTAAATCATTTAATTCTTTGTTATTTGCCATAGTTTTGTTTTTTCACTATCAAATTTAGTCGCATTCCTGAGCTAAAACAAACTTTAAGTTGAGATAATTCTTGAAGGTTTTCAACAGGGGTAGGTTTTCAACAGGTAGTAACTTTATTTTTTTCTTAAGGAGTTGATGCTATTGAGATTCCTATATTTGCCATCCAAAAGTACTACTTGAAATATACCCTTGAACATAAGGATGTCGCTACCAAGGCCAGGGCCGCAACATTAAGTACGGACCATGGTACCATCAAGACCCCGATTTTCATGCCAGTGGGTACGGTAGCCTCGGTCAAAGGGGTGCACCAACGTGAACTAAAAGAAGATATTGACCCCGATATCATACTTGGTAATACCTATCATTTATATCTCAGGCCGGGTATCGATATATTGGAAAAGGCCGGTGGCTTACACCGATTTATGGGATGGGACCGAAATATCTTGACAGATAGCGGGGGGTATCAGGTGTATTCCCTTTCGGGTACTAGAAAAATAAAGGAAGAAGGGGTGAATTTCAAGTCACACATCGACGGTTCAAATCATTTTTTCTCACCTGAAAGTGTGATGGAAGTGCAACGTTCAATTGGTGCGGACATTATCATGGCCTTTGATGAGTGCACGCCTTACCCCTGTGATTATGCCTATGCAAAAAAATCAATGCATATGACCCATCGCTGGTTGGACAGGTGCATTGCCCATCTAGAAAAATCACCTGTAAAGTATGGGTATGACCAAGCATTTTTTCCCATAGTCCAAGGTTCTACCTATAAAGACCTAAGAAAGCAGTCTGCAGAATATATCGCTGAGGCTGGGGCAGTCGGTAACGCTATCGGGGGGCTTTCAGTTGGCGAGCCTGCCGAGGAATTGTATGCGATGAGCGAAATAGTATGTGGTATCTTGCCAGAGGATAAACCACGATATCTAATGGGGGTAGGTACGCCCATTAACATTCTTGAGAATATAGCACTTGGTGTTGACATGTTCGATTGCGTGATGCCTACTCGAAATGCAAGAAATGGCATGTTATTTACCGCCCATGGAACTATAAACATTAAGAATAAGAAATGGGAAGATGATTTTTCCCCCATCGATGAAATGGGAATTACATTTGTAGATACGGAATATTCAAAGGCATACTTACGTCATCTTTTTGCAGCGAATGAATATTTGGGCAAACAAATCGCTACGATTCATAACTTGGGGTTTTACCTTTGGTTGACAAGACAGGCACGGCAACACATTATCGCAGGGGATTTTGCCGCCTGGAAAGATAAAATGGTAAAACAAATGGATAAAAGGTTGTAATGCTGACCATTCTTGATAAGTACATACTAAAACGCTACTTGGTAACCTTTTTAGGGATGTTGCTACTGTTCGTACCCATTGGGATCATGGCCAACCTAGCTGAGAAAATTGGCAAGATCATCGACAATGAGGCACCGCTATCGGAAGTCATTGTCTTTTACGGTAATTTTACTTTGGTAATTGGCAATCTGCTCTTACCCATATTCTTATTCCTTTCCATTATTTTCTTTACCTCGAAACTTGCCAGTAATACGGAGATTGTCGCCATTTTAAGTTCTGGGGTGTCATATTGGCGCTTTTTAAGACCTTATATGATAGGCGCGGCATTAGTGGCAATCCTTATCTTTTTTATGGGGATGTTCATTGTTCCCAATGCCAGTATCGGGTTTAATGAATTTGAATACAAGTACTTTAAGAAAGGGAAGCAAAATCGGCAAACCACAAATATATTCACTCAGCTCAATGAGTATGACTTCATTTATGTGAGCAGTTTCGATCCAGATAGACAAATAGGGTACAATTTTACCTATGAGCATTTTGGGGAAGGGGAGCAGCTCAAATGGAAGATCGCGGCACAAAATATCAGATGGGTTGAAAAGGATAGTTTGTATCGATTGACCTCCTATACAAAACGTAAGGTAAAAGATGGCTATGAACTGTTGGAAACGAAACGAAAATTGGATACCGTATTTTCCTTTCAAATTAACGATTTGACACCCGTTTCCTATGTGGCAGATACCAAGAATCTTTTTGAGCTCAATGAATTTATCGAAGATCAGAAGCGAAAAGGCGCCTCAAATATCAATACCTATGTTCTGGTAAAATATAAAAGATGGGCTTTGCCCATAGCAGCTTTTGTTTTGACCATTATTGCCGTTGCGGTCTCTTCCGTAAAGCGAAGGGGTGGAATGGGCGTAAACTTGGCATTTGGTATCGGGGTGGCCTTTATCTACATCTTTTTTGATAAAGTATTCGGTACTATGGCCGAACAATCAGGATTTTCGCCCTTACTGGCGGTCATTCTACCAAATGTGATCTTCGGGGTGTTGGGTATCTACCTGTTACAGAAAGCAAAACGTTAATAAGAAGCCTGGCATATTGATCTATGGTGTTGAAGTATTTCAGACATTATATATATTTGCGTACCGAACAGAACAAATTCATTTAACCAACTCGACTTACAACAAACACTTATATGGAATATTTGGAATTTGAACTTCCCATTAAAGAACTTGAAGATCAGCTTCAAAAATGTATGATAATAGGGGAAGAAAGCGATGTTGACGTTACTGAAACGTGCCAACAAATCGAAAAGAAGCTAGCCGACACGAAAAAAGGTATTTATAAAAACTTAACGGCATGGCAACGGGTACAACTGTCAAGACACCCAAATAGGCCTTACACCATGGATTACATCAATGCCATTTGCGGTGATACTTTTTTAGAATTGCATGGTGATAGAACCGTTGGTGATGATAAGGCGATGATAGGTGGCCTGGGTAAGATAGGGGACCAAAGTTATATGTTCATAGGGCAACAGAAAGGGTACAACACAAAAACAAGGCAATATCGAAATTTTGGAATGGCAAACCCAGAAGGGTATCGAAAAGCATTGCGATTGATGAGGTCTGCTGAAAAATTCAACATTCCGGTGGTATGTTTTATAGACACCCCTGGCGCTTATCCTGGAATTGAAGCAGAAGAACGGGGCCAAGGTGAGGCGATTGCAAGAAACATACTTGAAATGACCCGTTTAAAAGTACCCATCATTGTGGTTATTATCGGTGAAGGTGCATCTGGAGGAGCTTTGGGTATTGGTGTAGGGGATAAGGTATTGATGTTGGAAAACACATGGTATTCCGTAATTTCCCCAGAGTCATGTTCTTCGATCCTATGGCGAAGTTGGGAGTATAAAGAGCAAGCTGCAGAAGCCTTGAAATTGACCGCGCCTGACATGAAAAAGTTGAAGTTGATCGATGAAATCGTTCGAGAACCTTTGGGCGGTGCACACACCAATCGAGACAAGACTTTTGAAACCGTAAAAAATAAGATTTCAGTTCATTTTGAAGAATTAAAAAAGTTATCACCAAAAGAATTGGTCAATACCAGAATGGATAAATATGCCAATATGGGCGTTTTTAACGGCTGACCCTGATTTTTTCGTTTTTGACAAAGACCTACCTGTAATTCTTTTCTTATTTATTCGTGTTGTTAACAGATTTTACAAGTTATCAACAGTACTTTTGTTGAGTAACTGTGAATATCGAGGCGGTTTAAATTAATATTAACTAAAGGTTAATTCCATACTTTCGCACCCATGGACAAACCCAACCCAATAATAGGTCGCAAGATCGACAAATCTACCATTATCAATTTAGAGCGTGGAAAAATACCCCCACAAGCAGTTGATTTAGAGGAGGTTGTGCTTGGTGCAATGATGATTGATAAAAAAGGGGTCGATGAAGTTATTGATATTCTGCATCCTGAGGTTTTTTATAAGGATGCGCACCGATTTGTTTATGAATCCATCTTCAAATTGTTCGAATCCTCAGAACCTGTCGACTTATTAACCGTTTCATCACAATTAAAGAAAGACGGTCATTTAGAGGCGGTTGGGGGTGATTTTTACCTTATTAAATTAACCCAAAAAGTAGCCTCTTCGGCACATATAGAGTTCCATGCCCGTATAATTCTTCAAAAATACATCCAACGTAGTTTGATTAAAATCTCAAACGAGATTATTGAAGATGCCTACAATGAGGGAACGGATGTTTTTGACCTATTGGACAATGCCGAGGCCAAATTATATGAGGTCACCCAAGGTAACTTGAAACGTTCCGCGGAAACTGCCCAAAACTTGGTGATACAAGCTAAAAAGCGTATCGAGGAGATTGCGAACAAAGAAGGGCTTAGTGGTATACCTTCGGGGTTCGATAAACTAGATAAATTAACATCGGGCTGGCAACCCAGTGATTTGGTAATCGTTGCTGCAAGACCTGGTATGGGTAAAACGGCGCTGACCTTATCCATGGCTCGAAATATTGCTGTCAATGCAGAAATACCCGTCGCGTTCTTTTCATTGGAGATGTCTTCGGTGCAGCTGATAACACGACTGATTTCTTCAGAAACTGGGTTGTCCTCTGAAAAACTAAGAACAGGTCGTCTAGAAAAGCATGAATGGGAACAACTTAACGTTAAAGTCAAAACCTTAGAGAAAGCACCTTTGTTCATTGATGACACCCCTTCGTTATCAATTTTTGATCTTAGGGCAAAGGCAAGGCGATTGGCCTCACAGCACGGTATTAAAATGATCATTATAGATTATTTGCAATTAATGACCGCCGGCGGAAGCCAAAAAGGGGGTAATCGTGAACAAGAGATTTCTACCATTTCTAGAAACTTAAAAGCACTTGCAAAAGAGTTGAATGTCCCCGTAATTGCGTTGTCCCAGCTTTCTCGGGCAGTTGAGACACGTGGTGGTAGCAAGCGTCCAATTTTATCCGATTTGAGGGAATCTGGGGCTATTGAACAAGATGCCGATATCGTATCGTTTATTTATAGACCTGAATATTATAAAATTGATGAATGGGATGATGAAGAAAGAACACCAACCCAAGGTCAGGCAGAATTCATAGTGGCCAAACATCGAAATGGCGGGTTGGATAATATTAGGTTAAAGTTCATCGGGGCATTGGGTAAATTTGATAACTTAGATGACTTTGACTCACCATTTGAGTTTCAATCTAAGATGAATGATAATGACGAAAATCCGTTTGCAACTCCTAATTTGCCAAGTACAGACCAAGCTTTCGGTAGCACTTTCAATGATGAGGGCAATCAAGATGACGATGTGCCCTTCTAAAACGGGTTTCGCATTGAAACACTTCAAAAGCTATGCAGTACTTTTTTTATTAGTTTCCTTTAGCTCTTATGGTTCGGTAGTTTTGATTCCTATGGACGCGGAGTCTCAAGAAAATCATTTGAAGGCTTACGGTATTACCTACTGGGTACTTAATAAACAACAAAAAGTGCAATGGCTGCTAAACTATAGGGGTGGTTCATTTTTATTGCCTGATGGGGATCTTATTCGTAAAGAATGCCAAATCAGGGGAGTGTCTTTTGAAATATTATCCGATAGCGAGGCAAAAACCATATTGGATGACATCGGCAGCCCTTCACAAAACCAAGATGCCGTAATATTGGAAAAAGCACCTAAAATAGCAGTTTATTCCCCTAAAGATAACCAACCTTGGGACGATGCAGTAACCATGGTATTGACCTATGCTGAGATACCCTATGTTACCATTTATGATGAAGAGGTGTTAGATGATAAATTGGCCTTATATGATTGGTTGCATCTGCACCATGAAGACTTCACGGGGCAATATGGCAAGTTTTATGGAGCCTATCGCGCAGCACCTTGGTACATTGAAGGAAAGCGTTTGGCGGAAGAACGTGCAGAAAAATTGGGTTTTGCCAAAGTATCTGATCAAAAAGGGGCAGTGGCTGAAAAAATCAGACGTTACGTTATTGGGGGTGGCTTTATGTTCGCCATGTGTTCGGCTACCGATAGCTTTGATATCGCTTTAGCTGCGAACAGTGTCGATATATGCGAACCCATGTTTGATGGAGACCCATCAGATGCCAACTATCAAGGTCAGCTCGACTTCACCAGAACTTTCGCTTTTCAAGATTTTGTGCTCGAACGAAACCCCTTGCGCTATGAATTTTCATCCATCGATATGACGGCAAAACGTCAGGTGCCCAAAGAATCGGATTATTTTTCTTTGATGGAGTTTTCCGCAAAATGGGATCCCGTGCCGACAATGTTGACCCAAAACCATACTACTCTGGTAAAGGGGTTTATGGGACAAACGACTTCATTCACCCCAGATGAAGTGAAACCAACTGTTATGGTATTGGGTGAGTGTAAACTGAACGGTGAGGCCAGATACATTCATGGAGTGAAGGGAAAAGGCTTTTTTACCTTCTACGGCGGCCATGATCCTGAAGATTACCAACATAGGGTCGGGGACCCAAAAACCGAATTGGAATTACACCCTACCTCCCCTGGGTATCGCCTGATATTAAATAATGTTTTGTTTCCTGCGGCTAGAAAGAAGAAGCAAAAAACATGACAGCTTCTTAATGCAGAAGTTTTTCTAAAACTGCCTCAACCCCAAATTCATCATTACTTCGAGTTTCAAATTTGGCGACTTTTTTAACGTCCGGATGGGCATTGGCCATGGCGAAACTATAATTTGATAGTTCTAGCATTTCGAGATCGTTGTTGTAATCACCAAAAACAAGTATTTCATCAGACGTAATAGCATACTCGCGCATGACCATCTCAAGGGCATAACCCTTATGTGCGTTTACGTGTGAAACATCTACCCAATTTGAACCGGATACTTTGACCTTTAAGGAATTTTCCAAATGTCGTACTGCCGGATAAATAAACCTTTCTGAGCTTTCAAAATGGTAAATAGCAATTTTCAGTACGTCGTCATTGACTTGGTGTTGGTCGTCAACTTCTTGAAATTCCGTATAATACTCCTTAAGTAATGTCAAAAAGTTTTGTGAGGTTCCATTGACATAGGCCTTTTCTGAACTACATAAAACAGGGTGTGCATCTTTGATGGGTTTTACGGCATCAAGAATGGTGCTAATGTGCTTTTTGGCTAAGGGTGTGGTTAATAATACCTGGTCTTGTTTTTTGATTAGCGCCCCATTTTCGGCAATAAAAAGCATATCATTTTTTACACGCCCCAGTTTGTCAACCATACTTTCATACTGACGTCCGCTTGCGGCAACAAAGTGAATTCCCCTTTGTTTCATTTTTTCGAATAATTCAAAAAACCTACTACTAACTTCATGGTTGGAATTCAGTAGGGTTCCATCCATATCGGTGACGACCATTTTGATGCCTGACAAATCCATTTGTAAAAATTAAGTTGCAAAGGTAATGGTATGCTATAGTATAGGGGTTAAGTTTATATTATTTTAGTTGGATGAGAACCTATCAAAAACAAATTACTTTAAAACCCTTCAGAAGGGGGTTTCATCTAATAAC
The DNA here is from genome assembly GCF_036985505.1 of Croceitalea sp. MTPC5. NCBI lineage: Bacteria > Pseudomonadati > Bacteroidota > Flavobacteriia > Flavobacteriales > Flavobacteriaceae > Croceitalea > Croceitalea sp. MTPC5. The sequence continues at coordinate 4,100 of NZ_BTGQ01000004.1, read as the reverse complement.
GGATATGGTTAACGATGCCTTTTCAGAAATCGGACATATCAAAGTTGGGATGCTACATGTTTTCATAAAGCATACTTCGGCTAGTCTAACAATTAATGAGGCTGCGGACCCAACGGTTCGAATAGATTTTGAAAGCCATATAAATACTATGGTACCTGAGAATATGCCGTATTATCAACATGACTATGAGGGTTCGGATGATATGCCTGCACATATAAAAGCGTCTTTGTTCGGAGCTTCGGTGCAAGTTCCTATAACAAATGGACAACTAAATTTGGGCACATGGCAGGGTATTTACCTGTGCGAACATAGAAACCGTGCATCTGGCAGGCATTTGGTATTGACTGCATTTGGGAGTTAAGTAGATTTCTGGTTGTCTGTAAGGGGTAAGACAGGTAATAGCTTTATGGCCAACCAACAAAAAAACCCTGCTACAGTGCAGCAGGGTTTTAATAAGCGGGGTAAGTTTACTAAAATTTTTATTTGACTTTCTCAACAATGGCTTTGAACGCTTCCGGATGGTTCATGGCCAAATCTGCAAGAACCTTTCGGTTCAATTCGATTCCGTTTGCTTTTACTTTGCCCATAAATTGAGAATAAGACATTCCATACTGTCTTGCACCTGCATTGATACGGGTAATCCAAAGTGCTCTAAAAGTCCTCTTTTTATTTCTTCTATCACGGTAAGCATATAACATTGCTTTTTCAACCGCATTTTTCGCTACCGTCCAAACGTTTTTACGTCTTCCAAAGTAGCCTTTGGCTTGCTTCATTACCTTTTTTCTTCTGGCTCTAGAAGCTACTGCATTTACTGATCTTGGCATTTTTCTTTAATTTTTTTTGTAGTAGGCGGGCGATAATCGCCACTTTTTTATTTCACTCGAACTCTGTAAAAAAGAATTCCAATAACTTGCCCAACTCCAGGGTTAATAATTTACCGAACGAACAATTATTTTAATCGTAACTGTTCTTTAATACTGTTGACATCCGCCTCATGAACTAATGTTGAGTGGGTCAATTTAAGCTTCCGCTTTTTAGACTTTTTGGTCAAAATATGACTCTTAAAAGCGTGCTTTCTTTTGATTTTACCAGAGCCTGTAAGCTTAAATCGCTTTTTAGCACTGGATTTGGTTTTCATTTTAGGCATTTTTCCTTTTTATGATTTATCTCCGCTTATTTTTTACTCGTTTTAGGTGCAATGAACATTGTCATTCGCTTTCCTTCTAATTTTGGCATCTGTTCGACCTTTCCATAATCTTCTAGTTCAGATGCAAGTCGTAATAAAAGTATTTCCCCTTGATCTTTATAAACTATCGAACGACCTTTGAAAAACACATATGCTTTGAGTTTGGCACCTTCCTTTAAAAACTTTTCAGCATGACGTTTTTTAAATTCATAATCATGATCATCCGTCTGGGGGCCAAACCGTATTTCTTTTACGATTACCTTGGTCGCTTTGGCCTTCATGGCCTTTTCACGTTTCTTTTGTTCGTAAAGAAACTTTTTATAATCGATAATTTTACAAACCGGTGGTTGTGCTTTTGGTGAAATTTCAACCAAATCCAACTCCAATTCTTCAGCTTTGTCTAAAGCTTTGCGTATTGGATATACTCCAACTTCGACATTGTCTCCCACCAATCTCACCTCTGGTGCAAGAATTTTTTCATTGATATTATGAGGGTTTTTGTTTTCCCTTCTTGGTTGGGGTCTAAATCTTCTTCGTATTGCTATGACTTACTATTTTTTAATTAAACTTTTATTTATAGGCATACTTCCATAATTTACCTCTCTTTTGGAGAGGTCGAATTTGCTTATTAAGCAAATTTGGGTGAGGCCTTTTAGAACGACTTTAAGGTACTATTTATTTCTTTTGAAACCAAGTCTGAAAACTGATCAACATTTAGACTACCTAAATCATCACCCCCATGTTTTCTTACTGAAATGGTTTCGGCTGCTTCTTCATTCTCTCCAACGATTAGCATGAAAGGTATTTTTTTTAATTCAGCCTCCCGTATTTTCTTCCCTACAGTCTCATTCCTACTATCAATGAGCGCGCGAATTTCGTGATTTTCCAGCGAATTCAAAACTTTTTCTGCATATTTTTCATGTTTCTCGCTGACAGGCAGCACAATAGCCTGTTGGGGTATTAGCCAAAGGGGGAAATTTCCCCCGGTATGCTCTAACAATAAAGCAACAAATCGCTCTAGACTGCCAAACGGGGCCCGGTGGATCATGACAGGTCTATGCAGTTCGTTATCACTTCCTTTATAAGTTAGGTCAAATCGTTCAGGTAGGTTGTAGTCTACTTGAATGGTGCCTAATTGCCAATTGCGCCCAAGGGCATCCTTGACCATAAAATCCAGTTTTGGACCATAAAAAGCGGCTTCACCACTTTCAACCACATAATTTAACCCCTTTTCCTCTGCAGCATCGATAATGGCTTGCTCGGCTTTCTCCCAATTCTCAACAGAACCAATATACTTTTCAGGTTTTTCTAAATCGCGTACCGATACCTGTGCCGTAAAATTGTCAAAACCTAGTGAACCCAACACATAGAGTGATAGATCAATGACGTTCTTAAACTCACTGTTCAATTGATCTGGAGTGCAGAAAATATGGGCGTCATCTTGTGTGAAACCACGAACCCTGGTCAGGCCATGTAATTCGCCACTTTGCTCATAACGGTAAACAGTCCCAAATTCGGCATAACGCTTAGGTAGATCTTTGTAACTAAACGGACTTGTATTGTATATTTCGCAATGGTGTGGGCAGTTCATCGGTTTCAACAAAAACTCTTCATCTTGTTTGGGGGTGTGTATAGGTTGAAAACTGTCTTCACCATATTTTGCATAATGGCCTGATGTCACATAAAGCTCTTTCTGGCCGATATGTGGTGTGACCACCATTTCGTATCCTGCCTTCTTTTGGGCTTTTTTCAAAAAATCCTCCAAACGTTCCCTTAAGGCGGCTCCTTTAGGAAGCCAAAGAGGAAGCCCTTGACCCACCTTTTGCGAAAAGGTGAAAAGCTCTAATTCTTTGCCTAGTTTTCTATGATCTCTTTTTTTAGCCTCTTCCAAAAGCTCTAAATAGGCCGTAAGTTCTTTTTGTTTAGGAAAAGAAATGCCATAGACCCTAGTCAGTTGTTTGTTGTTTTCATCACCCCTCCAATAAGCTCCGGCAACACTTAATATTTTGATTGCCTTTATTATTCCAGTATTGGGAATATGGCCCCCGCGACAGAGATCGGTGAATGAGCTATGGTCGCAAAAAGTAATCTCACCATCGGTAAGGTTGTCGATAAGTTCTACCTTATAGGTGTTATTTTGTTTTTTGTAATAGGCAAGTGCATCTACTTTTGATACCTCGCGCATTTTGAAATCATGTTTTCCTCGAGCAATTTCGAGAGCTTTCTTTTCTATGGTGGGAAAATCCTTTTCTGAAATGGTGTGTTCCCCAAAATCAACATCATAATAAAAACCGTTTTCAATGGCCGGACCGATAGTGAGCTTTATTCCAGGATAAAGCTCCTCTAAAGCTTGTGCAATAACATGGGAGCTGGAGTGCCAAAAAGCTTTTTTACCTTCATCATTATTCCATGTATATAAGGTAAGGGCCCCGTCGGTCTCTAAGGGTGTCGAACTCTCTACGATACTATCATTGAATTTTGCAGAGATAACATTGCGTGCAAGACCTTCACTAATGCTTTTTGCAACATCAAGCGGAGTGCTGCCCGGTTCCACTTGTTTGACCGCCCCATCGGGTAAAGTAATGTTGATCATTATTTTCTCTTAATTTGAATAGGGGCAAAGATAACACCTTGTACGAATGCCACAATGTTAAGGTCGTTTTCATTTTTGTTTCGAATCGTTGGAAAGCTTCTTTTTGAAGGTATTTGGTTGATTGATAAAAAGATAGTATCTTGAAAGTCCGGCTTTAAAAAATAAATAAGGGTTAATAGTTCTGAAAATCAGTGACTTGTATTTTTTTTTAATTTTTATTTGAAAAGTCTTGTGCGAATGTAAAAAAGAGTTTTATATTTGCACCCGCTTTGGGAGATAAGCGAAGGATAAAAGAGGGGAACGAGGGCCCGTAGGGGGTTC
>NZ_BTGQ01000003.1:0-628601 GCF_036985505.1 Croceitalea sp. MTPC5 | reverse complement strand
AGAACCCCCTACGGGCCCTCGTTCCCCTCTTTTATCCTTCGCTTATCTCCCAAAGCGGGTGCAAATATAAAACTCTTTTTTACATTCGCACAAGACTAAAACACTAATTTTTCTGTTATTTTTTTTATAAAAAAATAGCCCCTTGATTATCAGTGACTAACACGATAAAAAAATGAAAAAATTATGAAAAAAGATTCCAAACCAAACCAAATCGAATCACAAAGTCACGATAGGGATAATCTGGAGCGGCGTAATAATTGTATTCTTGGGTCCAAATGGTATTCAGATGTTCGGCCTTCAAATAGATTCTTGTCTGCCGTACTTTTGCATTGATAAAAAAATCAATCAAAGGGAACGCACCAAACGCTTCATTGTTTTGGGTATAGAACTCCCCCAATAGCGGATGGTACCCGTTCATATTATAGCTTGTAAAGTATTTAAAGGTCACCCCAGTTTGTAAATACATCGCTTTTTTAAATACATCACTAGAAAAATACAAGGTATTGCGTGTTACGAAATCGGGCACGTTCAGCACTTGATCTTCTTGGGTTACATTCTGATACATTATCGTGTTGTTCAACGCCCACTTCTTGTACCGAAATTCCTTATTGCATTTAACTTTTAAATGGTTAATGGTCGTGTTATCTTGAAAAGGTCTTACAAAGGCATTTTCAAGGCCCGTTTCAATAGCCTCTTCGGTTATGGAACCATCAATACCAAAATAGGTATAGTTGTCAATTGCCGAATACTTTGCTTCCAAATTGCCAAAAAACTTTGAATCTAATCCAAAAGTGACGGTTTGAACCTGCTGTTTTTCAAACAAGCCCGTATTTTGCCAATTAAAATTTTCATATTCACTCTGATAAAGCAAAAAGTTAAAGTTTGGCGCCCGTGACGAACCATGTATTGCCGCCCATGCACTATTGTTCTCATTGATGCGGTATGTTGCCGATCCATCAAACAGGGTACCGGTCAAATCACCTGATAAATTGTAGCGCAGACTACCATCTAAAACCAGTTTGCCAAAAGTATTTTTATAATCGGCACCTAAGGCAATCTCATTACCAGCCAATCTGTTTTGAATGGTTTGGTCTGCGGTGATTACTTGGCTATTAAAAAAGTATTGGTAATTGTAAAAATTTAAATTACCTGATAAGCTCCCTAATAGTTTGTTCGAAAAATTTGCAGAGACCTGATGGTACGTAGTCTTAAGTGTTGCCCTATCTAATATAGGGGTTACAAAAGCCTCACCAAAAGTATCGTTGGCACTGCTCTGGTTAAACTGGTAGAATTTGGACTCATAGCTAAATTTATGGCCTATTGCCAATAAGGTAGATCTTGTTTGCAAAGAATCTTTACGGGGCCGCACCACATTATACTGATGGTCAAGAAAGTACCTTTTGCCCAGAATACGATTATCGGCATTGGTATAGATTACGTCTATTCTTGAGCGATCTAAAAACTCATCAACCCCTGATTCAAATTGCAACTCCCTTTCTAAAAGCCCACCATTCTCTTCGGTTTCAATATCTTGAGAGACATAGTGCCCCCGCACCCAATACCTATTATTACGGGTACGATAATTAAAACTGGTGCGAAAACTACCTGATTCCGCTTGATCGAACTGGTATTTCCCCAAAGATCGGAATCCTTTATAGGCCAGTGCGATATTCAATCTTGGTGTCATATTAAAAGTGAGTAAGGCATCTAACAACTGCCCTTGTTCCAGTGTGGTTTTAAAAAACAACTCCGTCATAGGGGTCGGCACATTATAATAAAAAACATCTTCCTCCTCGAAATACCCAAAATGCCTACCCACGGCGCCAAGTCTGGGATAAAGCGACGTATTTTCAAAATTGACCCCCAATGAATTATAAGGCTGACCGATATTGGAAAAGGGCATTAATTCAAAATCATCACGTCGTAAAAAATTGTAGCGGTATTCTTTTTTGATGGTCAACGTGGTATCGACGAAGGTAGTGTCCCTAGCTGAGTTAATAATTCTGTAATCGGCAATAGTTACGGTTCTTTCTTCTTTACCGTTCTTTTTTTTACCGCTAGGGAGACCACCAACGGAATCAATTTTTTTTTGAAGTGAAGCGTTTGTTCTAGATGGTATGGAATCGTTTTGGGCGCGGACCGTACAAAAGGTCAATAGCAAAAAGACAATAAAGATGTATCGCATTAATAGGTACTTAACCAAGCAAAGGTATTTATTTTTGTTCGTAACAAAATGTGAAAGTTTTTTACCTCAGTATTGAATATTTTTCATTTGCACCCAATTCTTAAACCTTGGCATATTGGATATACCATGATTTTTTTGTTTCTACTGAAAATTGAATTCAACCGATACATCGAGCATTCAACGTTAAAACAAAAATTCTCTTAAAAAAATGTAAAAAAAATGCATATTTTAACGCCCTGATAGCAAAAAAGATTCAAATGAAAAGAAGATTACTATTGCTTTGTTTTTTGACGGCAACTTTTTCCTTTGCACAATTTAACGAGGCTGCACCTTGGATGAAAGAGCTGCGCAAAACCAAAGCAACGACAAGCACTTCAAGAGTAGAAAATGCTAAAGAAGTGTACACATTCAATGAAATTAGAACCGCTTTTTACCAGTATTGGGAGGGCAAAGAGGAAGAACGCAATAAAAAAGGAAGTGGATACAAACCTTTTTTACGTTGGGAAAACTATTGGTCACATTTCGTGAAACCGGATGGCACCTTGCCCACGGGAGCTGAACTCTGGCAAAGTTGGGAGAACGTGCAACAAAGTGCGGGACCTGTCAATCCTAATAGCGACTGGACGACCCTAGGGCCTGTTATCAACGGGGAACTAAACACTGCCTTGCCTGGAATTGGAAGAATCAATGCTGTCGCCGTTGACCCAAACAACGTAGATGTTTGGTATGTGGGTGCACCCGCCGGGGGACTTTGGCGGTCTGCCGATGCTGGGGCTACCTGGACGAATCTTTTTGATGAATTCCCTCAAATTGGGGTGTCGGGTATTGCCATAAACCCTGATGACAGCAATACCATCTTGATCGCGACTGGTGATGATGATGCTTCTGATTCGTTTAGCGCTGGAGTGTTTCGTTCGATTGACGGTGGGGCTACTTGGGCAGAAACCAGCATTAACCCAAGTAACCAAGATGAATTTGATACTTTGAACGAGATTACCTACGACCCCACAGATTCTAATGTGGTCTGGGTAGCAGGTACTGATGGCCTACAAAGATCTTTGGATGGCGGACTCACCTGGACGGTGATGCTTGCAGAGAGGATTACCGATTTTCAATTAAAACCGGGGGATTCCAATACCATCTATGCCGTAGATAGTAATACAGTGTATCGCACAATAGACGGAGGCGCAACGTTCGAAACCATCAATGACGGTGTTATTCCTGATAATGGAGGAAGAATGGTCATAGGGGTAACTCCTGCGGCACCCGAAACCGTTTATATTTGCGTTGCTGATGTTATTAGTCGAGGTTCTTCATTTTTAGGATTGTTCAAATCCACGGATAGCGGAGACACTTTTGCACAAACTGCGGAAACTGACGATATTTTTGGAAGTAGCCAAGCCTGGTTTGATTTCGCTATAGCGGTATCACCAACAAATCCCGATGAAGTTTATGTCGGCGTCCTTGATATCTGGAAATCAACTGATGGTGGTGATGATTTCACAAGACTTAATTTCTGGTTTTCACAAACCCCTTCATATACGCACGCAGATATACATACCCTCAAATTTTTCAATGGTCGTTTATTTTGCGGGAGTGATGGTGGTATCTTTTCATCATTGGATGGCGGAACGAACTTTACGGATCATACCGATGGCCTTGCCATAACCCAGTTTTACCGTATTGGTCTCGCTAAAAACAATGCCAGTAAGATCGTTGGGGGCACCCAAGACAATTCAGGATTTGTTTTCAATAATAACGAATGGAATGTATATACTGGTGGCGATGGCATGGATTATGAGATCGATCCCACCAATAGCAATATAGCCTATGGGTTTGTGCAATTTGGCAATCCGCTTTTTATTACCAATAATCTCGGGCTAACGGTTACTACTGTTTCTTCTCCGGATACTGGTTCAGGACCCTTGTCGGGCAATTGGATTACTCCTTTGGCAATTGATAGCGAAGGAACCGTTTATTCAGCCTATACCGCTGTTTTTAAATTGGTAGGCACGGAGTGGGAACAGGTATCAGACTTATTTACACAAGGCAATAATATCGATGATCTTGAAATCGATCCCAACAACCCCATGATCATGTATGCCGCCGATCAGGGTAATCTGTACCGCAGTGAAAATGGCGGGGAAGATTTTGTATTAATCAATCCTGTTGATGAGACTTTCGATACCCAAATTTCAGATATTGCCATTAACCAAAACGATAGTAATATTGTGTATTTGACCACTTCAAACCGAGTGGGTATATCCCAGGCTGGCCAACCAACAAATAGGGGAGTTTACAGAGTGACGGTCGATGGCAATAGTTTGGTAAGTCGCGAAAATATTACATTCGACCTGCCCCAAGACCAAGCCTATTTTTGTATTGCCCATCAAGATCGGGATAGTAACAATCCCATATATGTTGGAACAAATCTGGGAATATACCGTTTGGATGATACCCTTACCGAATGGGAGCAGTATTCCACTGGGTTACCTAACACATCAGTTTCGGATTTGGAAATCAGCCCTGATGATGGTGTTATTGTGGCGAGTACATATGGACGTGGGGCATGGCAATCACCATTACCTCCAGTAGCAACGCCTGACAATGATATTAAGGTCGTTGAAGTGATTACAAACGCGGGCTCCGTCACATGTGACGCAGTCATTACAACGGTAACCGTAGAGAATAGGGGTTTGAATGACATCACACAGATTGATATCATCTACAGCATTAACGGAGGGACAGAGGAGAATTTCATATTCAATACTCCGGTACTTAGCGGAGCTACTGCTACTTTTGATTTGCCAGCGTTAAATCCTACACCAGGTGAACTTTCCGTAGTAAGCGTTACCGCTTCAATTCCTGATGATGCCTTCCCCGAAAATAATACCCAAGAGGCTAGTCTTTTTGCAGCCAACATACCAGCAATGGGTGATCAACTCTTTGATATGGAGACTGAGTCTACCTCATTATTTGCGAACAATGTGGCTGGAACCATACCATTAGAGGGTGCAAGTTTGTGGGAACGTGGAGTACCAACAGGTACAGTATTGAACTCAGTAGCTTCTGGAACACAGGTATACGGTACCAATTTAGCTGGTGACCATACCAATAATACCACGGCCGTATTGTTCAGCGGTTGTTACGATTTATCTAGTATTATCGCCCCGAAATTAAGTTTTCAAATGGCCTTTGATTTAGAAGAGAATTTCGACATCGTCTATGTAATTTACTCCACTGACAATTTTGCAACTTCAAATGTTCTAGGTAGTGTTGACAGCCAACCCAATTGGTACAATAGTGACAGGACTAATGCCTCTTCGGGTGCCGATAATGATTGTCAAAACTGCCCTGGAGCACAATGGAACGGCACTAATGCAACCCTGACTAAGTACACTTATGATTTCGCAATAAATGCAGGTCTCGGCGAAACGGACTTGACAAACGAAACAAATATTCAATTTGGAATCATATTCGTTTCCGATCAAAGTGTAGTGCAAGAAGGTGTCATAGTTGATGATTTTATTATGGAAGGTTTTGAAGACGATGAAGACGATGATAACGATGGTGTTTTAGACGTCAATGACAACTGCCCCTTGGTAGCAAACGCAAATCAAGAAGATAATGATGGTGATCTTGAAGGGGATGTGTGTGACAATGATGACGATAACGATGGTATTTTAGACGCCGAAGATAATTGTCCCTTCACTGCAAATCCAGACCAAGCTGATGGTGACGGTGATGGTATCGGCGATGTTTGTGATGATGATTTGGATAATGACGGTGTACCAAACGACGTTGACCTTTGCGATGACACTCCTACAGGTTCGGTAATAGATGTTGATGGATGTGCTATTTTCTCATTGCCAGCAAATAATTTTAGTTTAAGAACCATTGGGGAGTCCTGTATTTCTACGGATAACGGCAGTGTTGAAATTTCGGCGGTGGAAACTTTAAACTATACTGCCACATTAACGGATGTAAATGCCATGGATACAGCAGCCGCATTTACGGATACCACAACGTTCACAGATCTTGTGGCCGGGCAATATACCTTGTGTATTACAGTTGAAGGTCAAGTGGGTTATCAACGTTGTTTTGACATAACCATCACAGAACCCGAACCTTTGGATGTAGATTCAAAGGTGAGTTCCCTGAATAATGAAGTTACCCTGAATTTACGTGGTGGTAAGGAATACTTGATTGAATTGAATGGAGAAGCCTTTATTACAACCGAAAACGAAATCACCTTGCCCTTAAGTAAAGTTGAAAACACGCTTTCGGTCCGTACGGATAAGGAATGTCAAGGCACTTATGAGGAGACTATTGTGCTTAGCTCGAAGATATTTATCTATCCAAATCCCGTTTCATCTGGTGAATTGAATATCTTTTTGGGATCTAGTGAATTCCAGCAGGTTGAAACAGCATTATTCACGGCACAAGGTAGACAAGTATTTTATAAAGCCTACAAACCAGACAATGGTTATGTACGTATGGACATTACCAATCTACCCCAAGGTGTATATCTTTTAAATATCAAAACAGACAACGCTTTGATGAACTATAAAATTTTAAGAAAATGAAACTAAATAACTTCTTATACCTTAGCATTTTAAGCTGTGCTTTAATTTCAACGGGTTGCAGTAGCAGCTCTAGTGATGACGACAATCCACCACCACCGACAGGGGGCGGTGACGATGATCCGGTAGTGGTTCTGGCACCAAGTGCAGCCACCCTTGTTTTTCCTGAAGACGTAACCGAATGTAATACCGGCGTTGTCGACCCAAATGATGAAACCAAAAGTACCGTTACCTTTGAATGGAATATTTCTGAAAACACGGATCGCTATACAGTAACCTTAACCAATTTGAACACCAACTCATCCACGTTTGTCAATTCAAACACCAATGAAGTTGATATTTTAATTGATAGGGGGACACCATACTCTTGGTTTGTAACCTCTAGGGCAAATGGAACTTCTGAAAGTGCCGACAGTCAAGTATTTAGATTCTTCAATGAAGGGCCTGGAGTCGAAAACTATGCCCCTTTTCCTGCAGAAGCAGTTGCCCCCTCACGTGGTGCTACTATTGCAACCACAACGATGGTAACTTTAGAATGGACAGCAAGCGATATTGACGATGATATCGTAAGTTTTGAAGTGTTTTTTGGAACCGAGGCCGACCCGGTTACTTCGATAGGCAGTGGCGAAACCACCAGTTTAGAAGCTGTTCCCGTTACCTCAGGAACCACTTATTTCTGGACAGTGGTCACTACCGACAGTACAGGAAATACCTCTACTTCTGAGATATTCCAATTTAAGGTAGGCTAATACCAATTACTTGGGTATGCTTTTCGCACAGTATAAATACCCAGATGAAGCAGGTACAGATGAAGCTGGCCGGGGCTGCTTGGCAGGCCCGGTCACTGCTGCTTGCATTATGCTTCCTGAAAAGTTCGAAAATGGTATACTGAACGATTCCAAACAACTTTCAGAACGCGATAGATACGATTTGGCCCCCTTGTTGCGAAAAGAGGCGCTTGACTATGGAGTGTGCCATATTTATGAGGAAAAAATTGATGAAATCAATATTTTGAATGCTTCCATATTAGCGATGCACGGAGCTTTAGAACAAATGGAAAAGTCTCCTTCGCTCATTCTGGTAGATGGCAATCGATTTAAGCCCTTTAAACAGATTCCACACAAATGTATCATTAAGGGTGATTCAAAATATAGCAGTATCGCGGCCGCTTCCGTTCTTGCCAAAACCTATCGAGATACCCATATGATACAATTACACCAAGAATTCCCTATGTACAATTGGGCTAAAAATAAAGGCTATCCTACAAAAGAACACCGCCACGCCATTAGAAAGTATGGGCTGACCAAATACCATAGAAAAAGCTTCAAACAATTACCCGAACAAATGCGTCTTGAATTTTAATAAAGACTGTAACTTTGTTTTTGTAGTACTTGAGTACCACATAACACTTTCTAATTTGGCCATGAAACTAAGAATACTCTTTCTTTTTATACTCTTTGGCTGTTGCAAAGAACAACAAGTTCAAACTGATGCAACCCTAACCTATCTGCCCACTAAAGCAGCTGCCATTCTTAAAATTTCCAATTTATCGAACTTCAAAAGTGAATTAAAAAACAATGCCTTTCTTGAGTTAAGCCAAAAAACCAATTTGTACCAAGCTATACATACCAAGTTGCAAGGGCTGCGTCATCTTACCACTGATGCCAATTGTACAATAGCTTTCTACGAACTCGGTAAAGACAATTTCGATTTTCTACTACTTATCGACGATAACCGCGATTCGTTTGCCCTTGGCGATGGCCAACAAGTAAATGTTGAGCATTTATCGTACGAAGGTACCTCAATAACAAAATATGAACTGGGAGATGACATACTATTTGGTATAGACCTATCTGGCAAGCTATTATTTAGTTCTTCACAGATTTTACTTGAAAATTCTATCAGGGGTGGATTTCAAAACAAGCCTTCACCGGCTTTATCAAAGCTTTTTAATACATCGGATAAGACTAAATCAGCAACACTCTTTATTGATTTAGACCATGGTGCAGCCTTACTTGAAAACAATCTAAAAGCGATTTCCACCATTGATACAGAAAAAATAGCTGATTGGGTTTCCGTTGACTTCTCTTCCAATCAGAACAGTATTTTGTTAAATGGGGTTTCCATAGCGAACGATACTTTGCGCAACGCCATCAATCTTTTCAAGGGTACCACCCCAGTTAGCAATAGTATTGCGGCCTTGAGCCCAAAAGCCACGGAAGCCCTTATCAGTTTTTCATTTAATGACTATAATCAATTCGCGAAAAATCAAAAATACTATCTGGATAAGGTCAAAGAACCGGACACTATTTTCAGTACCATTGAAGAACTGGGCATCATCTATCTTAACAATAAAAAAGCAGTAGTCTTGAATTCATTCGGGGCGGAAAGCCTATCGGAAAATATTACGGCCCTAAAAACTGAGGTATTTAATTATCAAGGAAGCGAAATTCTTCAATTGAACACTACCGATTTGGTTGAAAAGGCTTTTAAACCATTGCTCACCGATTTTAAATCAACTTATTGCACGATCATCGCCAACGCCTTTGTGTTTGCTGAAGATAGGGAAACCCTTCAAACGATTATTGCGAATATCAAGAGTGCCGCCACTTTCGACAGGACAGCGCTTTACCAAACGGCAAAAGCTTCATTGGCCAACGAGGCGTCTATTGAGATGATAGCCAACGAAAAAGGTATACAATACTTTATGGAACAAGACTTTTTAAAACAGCTATCCACCGACTTTAAAAAGATAGATTTCAGCAACTACACGTTCGCCTCACAATTGGTAGCAGATCAAAACTTTTATCATACCAGTATTTTAATTTCAAATATCAAGAAAGAAATCGCAGTCAATAGTGTAGCCCCCCTCTTCACAGTAGAGCTCGACAGCGATTTAGCTTTGAACCCACGGTTTGTCAAAAACCACAGAACCAACCAAAAAGAAATTCTGGTACAAGACAAAGACAACTACCTTTACCTTATCTCCAGTGAAGGTAAGATACGTTGGAAAAAGCAATTGGAAGGACCAATACGAGGTAAAGTACATCAAGTGGACCTCTATAAAAATGGCAAACTGCAATTGGCTTTTTGCACTAGCAACCAATTTCTCGTTCTTGACCGTAATGGTGATGAAGTAGCCCCGTTTGATAAAAAATTTGAATCAGGCAATCTTAATGGTCTGGCGGTATTTGATTATGAAAACACCAGAAATTACCGTTTTGTGGTGACCCAGGGTCGAAAAGTGTTCATGTTCGACGGTAAAGGAAAAATTGTGGAAGGTTTTACGTATACGGAAGCATCAAGCCCTATTATCAAAGCTCCGGAACATTTTCGTATTTCAAAAAAGGATTATCTCGTTTTTTTACTGGAAGACAACGCCATGACGATAAGACATAGGGCCGGGCAAGAACGCATAAAAGTGAATGCCAAAATTGATTTTTCAGACAACAACGTATTTCTATATAAGAACAAGTTTTCAATCACCGACAAAAAAGGGGTGTTGCATCAAATTGATACGAAGGGTAAACTTACTACCACCAATTTCAATTTGAACCAAGTACACGGTATGTTTGCCACGAGCAAGACCTTGGTTTTGATGAATGAAAATATTTTAAGCATAAAGGGGAAAAAGATTGAATTGGAGTTAGGGGTATACACTGCACCGAAAATCTTTTATATCTACGATAAAATCTATGTTAGTGTGACCGATATTCAAAGTCAACAAATCTACCTTTTCGATAGTCAAGCCAAGGCAATCCCAAATTTTCCCGTTTATGGTAGTTCTTTAATTGACCTTACTGACATGGACGGGGACAAAAGATTGGACTTGGTCGCCAAAGACCAAGAGAATTCAATAATCGTATACAAGATGAATTAACTGAATTTTATACGATCATTACTGCCACTTGTACAATTCTTCATTTTAATTGGCTCCTTTCTCGTACCTTTTCTTTGCATAAACAGAAACGGTATTAAAATGAAAAAATTGATTTTTCTTTCACTTGCTTGCGTCTTTACAAGCTTTATGGTATTTAGCCAATCGAATTGTAGCACTTTTTACCCGATGGAAGAAGGGGCTTCCTATTCGTATGCCCTGTACAACAAGAAAAACAAATTGGAAGGCACAACTGATTATAAGGTCTCAGAAGTCAATTCTTCTGGTGAAAATACCTACGCCACCCTGCAATTGAACTTTAGGGATGCAAAAGGCAAGAATGCTTTCGAATCAAATTACAATATCACCTGTACTGGTGAGGGCATCAAAATCGATTACAAGAGCTTGTTTCCGAGTCAGATGCAACAACAGTATACCGATATGGGTCTAGAAATGGATATTACGGGCACTGATGTCGAGCTACCGAATCAACTATCGGTAGGGCAAGACCTGAAAGATGCCAATGTCAATGTCAAAATGAAAATGAGTGGAATGAACATGAACATCGATGTCAATACGATAGATAGAAAAGTAATCGGAAAGGAATCGGTAACCACTGCTGCCGGAACTTTTGATTGTTTTGTCATTACTGCGAGGACCAAATCAAAGATGATGATGGCCAATCAAGAAATGAGCGATAAACTATGGCTGTCAGAAGGCGTAGGCATGGTCAAACAAGAAACCTATAATAAAAACGGAAAACTCTTAAGTCGTATGGAGCTTTCCCAATTTGCAAAGTAGTTTATCAGAAAAGACTAATCCTATATATGGGCACTTTGGTGCACCAATTTGGCTTCGAAGAGGTTTTCGAAATGGTATAACAATTTTTGTTTCACGGCCTGTAAATCAACTTTTGGGCTGCCCAATTCGACATTCAACGAGGTCACGGCCTTATCTTTAATACCACAAGGTATCATCATATCAAAATAGCCTAAATCCGTATTCACATTCAGCGCAAACCCATGCATAGTGACCCATCTACTGGCCCGAACGCCCATAGCACATATTTTGCGAGCGAACGGCGTACCCACATCTAACCAAACCCCGGTTTCCCCATCAGACCGTTCAGCTTTTAATCCATACTCGGCCAAGGTCAAAATGACCGCTTCTTCTAAAAATCGCAGGTATTTATGAATGTCGGTAAAAAAATTATCCAAATCTAAAATAGGGTACCCTACGATTTGACCGGGACCATGATAGGTGATATCGCCACCACGGTTTATCTTATAGAACGTAGCTCCTTTTTCGTCAAGTTCGGCCTTATTGACCAAAAGGTTATTAATGTCCCCACTTTTACCCAAAGTATAGACATGTGGGTGCTCTACAAACAAAAAGTAATTGGGAGTCTCTAAATTGCTCGCCTCCCTCCTATTCTTAATTTTGAGGTCAACGATCTTTTTGAAAAGTTGCTCTTGATAATCCCAAGTTTGCTTGTAATCGTTTAGTCCTAAATCTTGAACCCAAATTTCTTTGTTCATCTTTCAAAGATACAATGCAAGAACCAGTCTTCAAGTTCAACCTCAAGTATGATTGCCTCAGGATTCTTCATTATACCAAAAAAATTGCCTGATAAATCATCCATTTGCCATCTATAGAAAAAGTAGCGCCCTTCAACATTGATGCTTTTCAATCGCTTTGGAAAAGGATACTTAAAACCGAATGCAGCACTCGAAAGAAATATTGCATCATTTGTCAAACTATCTAAGCCTCTTTGAAAAACTTTTGATTGGTGATGGTATCATCCCTTTGAAACAAGGTTACCAAAAAAAGTATGTTTTACTTTGATACTGGGCTCTGAAGTAATTCTTAAGGTTCGTCCATTGTTCAGATGAAAATTGGGTAATATTGTCTTTCTTTTCTTCCAAAAAATCTTTAGATACCATGGTATAACCTCATAGCCATTTTGTTTACAAGCTATACATGGTACCGACCATGGCCACTACTTTAGTCTTTTCTTTTACAGGTCAATTTGTATTGTTCAAGATGACAAGTGCCGCAATCACGCCAGGCACCCAGCCACAAAAGGTTAAAAGCAGTACGATTAAGAAGGAACCACAACCTTTTCCAATTACCGAAAGGGGTGGAAAAATAATGGCCAATAAAACTCTCCAGAAACTCATTTTTTGATTTTTTGATTGATAATGCTTTTCAGCACATTGATGTATTTTATATGTAGTCTATACTTGTTTTTTGTTACAGATAATCCCGTATTTTTAATGCATGAAGCAATTCATGGTATTCCTTTTTTTTGGAAGTTGTTTTGTAGGTCATGCCCAATATCATTTTAGGGGTCAGGTACCAGTTCATCCCCATCATAAGGTAGTTTATCTTTCTATCGTCGACAACTACCGGAAATCTGAGCGTATTTATGCAGACCAAATTATTCAAAAAGCCGCAGTAGATACTTTAGGAAACTTTGTATTTGAAGGAAACCATCTCGCCACCGAGAATAACATATACAGAATACATATTGACAACTGCAACGAAAACCTAAATGGGACCAATCATTTTTTAAAACAATGCAATTCCATTCAGAGCGTCTTATTCGTCGCAAACAACAACGATTCCATAAACCTTCCTTTATTACGTAATAACCAAGCATTATGTGAAATCAATTCCACAAATAGTAAATCAGGATACCTATTGGCAGTTGAAAGCCTGAAAGAAGAGATGATTCTTGATTTTATGGACTACACTAGCAAAGCCGGTGAATCGCTCAACTACAAAAAGTGGTTTAAAACACTTCAAGATTTTGGTCGCAACTGCGAAGAACCTCTGGTCGAACTTTATGTTTACAATCTATTATCAAATCGGGCCAATGAAACGCATGATTATTATTTGACCGACTTGACCAGCAACCCTTATTACGACAATCTTGGCAAAAGACTAATAAAAGAATACCCCAACACCCCCCTTACCTTACAATATCAAAAAGAACTTAAAGGGGATAAAAGCTCATTTGCAGCCGTAAAAAACACTACATATATATTTGATTTCAAATTGGTACTGTCTATTTCAATGCTGCTTATTATTCTAGTCGGGTTGTTTCTCTTCAGAAGAAAAAGACACCTTCAAAATAACCATCCTATTCAAGATCTTACAGCACAAGAAACCACCATCATGCATAAAATCGCTGAAGGAAAATCAAACAAGGAAATCGCATCAGAACTCTATATAAGTGTCAGTACGGTCAAAACGCATATTAATAATTTGTACAAAAAACTAGGGGTATCATCCCGGGGTGATATCAAAGCCATGCGTTAAAACCAAAATCCACCCAGGTCTAGAACAAATTTCAACCCCCTAAATTTCTGCAAGCATGGGGTTTTCAATGATTTTTGAATTTAAAACTTAAAGATCATGAAAACCGTTATCACTTTATTTTTTAGTGTCATTTGCCACTTGGCCACAGCACAGCATCAAGAAATTACCACCGAAAAGGGGCAAAAATTTTTAGTGGGCCCCGTAACATTGGAAAATCTTCAAAAAGAACCTTATGAATCATGGTTTCGCACCAATTACAGCAGTTACGAGGTAGATAGCAATATCTCGAGTATACTTCAAACAAAAATGCAAGGTCATCAACTCAAATTATTTTTAGGCACTTGGTGTGGCGACAGTAAAAGGGAGGTGCCCCGAATGATCAAGCTTCTGGAAAAGGCAAAATTCCCGATGGAACAACTAGAACTGATTACTTTAGATAAACGGGGCGATAGGTACAAAAAAAGTCCCGGAGGTGAAGAAAAAGGTTGGAACATCATCAAAATACCGACACTTATTGTTCTTAAAGATGGTAAGGAAATCAATCGCATTGTAGAAAGTCCGGTTGACAGCCTTGAGGAAGACCTTCTTTCTATTTTTACCGGTCAAGACTATATTCCCCATTATTCTTCAAACTGATACGAGCACTATTAGGGGTATTAAAGCGCAAAAGTGTAATTTTGCGCTTTAATTTTTTTTGAACATGCAACTATCGGAACAAGAAATCGTACGTAGATCAAAATTGACAAAGCTTCGCGAAATGGGCATTGATCCCTATCCCGCAGCTTTATACCCAGTTGATGCCACTTCAAAAAGTATTAAACACGATTTTGAAGAAGGTAAGAAAGTAGTGATTTCAGGCCGATTAATGTCAAGAAGAATACAAGGTAAAGCCTCTTTTGCCGAGCTTCAAGATAGTGAGGGGCGAATTCAAGTATACTTCAATAGGGATGAAATCTGCCCAGGTGAAGATAAGGCACTATACAATGAGGTTTATAAAAAACTATTGGATATTGGCGATATCATTGGGGTTGAGGGAACCCTTTTTACGACACAAGTAGGTGAAAAAACGGTTATGGTCAAGGGGTTTTCGCTTTTGAGCAAGGCATTGCGCCCACTACCCTTGCCAAAGGTCGATGCCGAAGGCAATACTTATGATGAATTCAATGATCCTGAACTTCGCTATCGACAGCGCTATGTTGATTTGGTCGTAAACCCAAAAGTAAAGGACACCTTTATCAAGCGAACGAAAATCACGAATAGTATTCGTGAGTTTTACAATGAAAGAGGCTATTTAGAAGTGGAAACCCCAATTTTACAGCCGATACCCGGCGGTGCGGCCGCACGCCCATTTTTGACCCATCACAACGCCCTAAACATTCCATTATACTTGCGAATTGCAAATGAGCTGTACCTAAAAAGACTGATTGTTGGTGGTTTTGACGGTGTGTACGAGTTTTCTAAAGACTTCAGAAATGAGGGTATGGATCGCACCCATAACCCTGAGTTTACGGTAATGGAACTCTATGTGGCCTATAAAGACTACAACTGGATGATGGATACTACGGAACAATTGTTGGAAAAAGTTGCGCTCGACGCCAACGGTAGTACAAAACTTGTCGTAGGGGATAATGAAATAGAGTTTAAGGCACCTTACGCCAGGGTTCCTATTTTAGAGGCTATTGAAGCGCATACTGGTATTGACGTCACCGGAATGGACGAAGGGGAGTTACGCAATGTCGCCAAAGGCTTGAATATCGAAGTGGATGAAACCATGGGTGTCGGAAAATTGATCGATGAGATCTTTGGTGAAAAATGCGAACACCACTACATTCAGCCCACGTTCATTACGGATTACCCTAAAGAAATGAGTCCGCTGACCAAAGCACATCGAAGCAAACCCGGACTAACGGAACGTTTTGAGCTGATGGTCAACGGTAAGGAATTGGCGAACTGCTATTCGGAGCTCAACGATCCCATTGACCAAAGAGAACGTTTTGAGGAGCAATTAAAACTTTCTGAAAAGGGAGATGATGAGGCAATGTTCATCGATCAAGACTTTTTACGTGCCTTGGAGTATGGTATGCCCCCTACTGCCGGTATCGGAATTGGCATCGACCGATTGGTGATGTTATTGACCAACAATTCCTCAATTCAAGAAGTATTGTTCTTTCCGCAAATGCGTCCCGAGCGGCGAGTTGCCGCAGAGGTTTTATCTACCGAAGACGCAAAAGCTGTTTTTGAAATTTTGAAAAAGGTAGAAAAAATGTCATTATCCGATTTAAAAGAACAATCAGGTTTATCCAATAAAAAATGGGATAAATCGATAAAAGAATTGACCAAAAACAATTTAGCCAAAGTGCTCAAAACCGATGAAGGGCTTTTTGTAGAACTCGATTAGTATTTTTTACGTATGTAAAAAAAATCATGATTCCCATTTCTTTTAGGGAAACAAATCCAATGCATAATGAAAAAAATATTCTTCGCAATCATAGTCATTGCCTTATTTTGTAGCCATACCATGTTCCTAAAGTTGGACTCCTATTTTTTAGAGCCTCACACCCCGGTAACGTTGCAACTTTTCAATGGTACTTTTGAAGAAAGTGAAAACGTTATAGATCGTAATCGAATGCTAGATGTGAGCATTTTAAATAATAGTGTTAGAACAAAGGTTAGCGAATCTCAATGGACGGAAAAAGATAGTATTACCCTTTTAAACTTTAAAACCGGAGATGCCGGAACGTATGTTGCGGGAGTATCCACCAAAGCCAGATCTCTTGAAATGGAAGCTGACGCCTTCAATGACTACTTGGAACATGAAGGTATTTATGATATGTTGGAATGGCGAAAAAATAATAATGCTTTGGCTTCCAAGGCGATTGAAAAATATTCCAAACACGTTAAAACTATTTTCCAAGTTGGGGCTGTTAAAACTAAGGATTGGCAAACTGTTTTAGGTTATCCCATTGAATTTGTTCCCTTAAAAAATCCGTATAACCTGAATACCGGTGATAGTTTGGAGGTAAAGCTATTATTAAATGGAGAGCCTTTAGCCAATCAATTGGTTTACGCCGATTATAAAGCACATAGCAATAGCCACTCCCATAATGTCAATGAAGATGAAAAAGAACATGGACATTCACATGATAATTTAAAATCGCATACGCATAAAGATAAGTCCGCACCACATTCCCATAAACCAAAAGAAAGTGAAGAACCACATACGCATGCATCAGGTCAAAAACTTAGAACAAATGCAGAGGGTATAGCCAAAGCCCATCTTTCAGCTGATGGTATTTGGTATTTTCAAACCATCCATCTTGTAAATACTGAAGAAGAAGGCTTAACACACGAATCCAATTGGTCTACCCTAACTTTTGAGGTAACCCATGCCCACGGCGAGGATACGCACACGCATGAGCATGGGCACGGGCATGAGCACGGAACGAACTATACAATGTATGCCTTGCTAATAGGAAGTTTGTTTTTAATCGGAGTCTTATTTTTTTGGTTCAACAGAAAAAACAATAAAAATGAGGAGTAAAAAATATGTGCTTAGCACATTACTTCTTTTATTTCCATTGCTTCTTGCCGCACACGGAGTAAGTGCCAGTGATCAAGAACTACTGAACAACGGAGGGCTTCTATCCTATATCTACGTTGGGGCAAAACACATGATTACGGGCTATGACCATTTACTCTTCTTGGCCGGTGTTATCTTTTATTTAAAAGGATTTAAGGATATCGTTCGTTTCATAACCGTTTTTACCATAGGGCATAGTATTACACTTATAGGCGCAACATATTTGGGCATTAAAGCCAATGAACATTTAGTGGATGCCGTAATCGCCCTTAGCGTACTGTACAAAGGATTTGAAAATTTGGGAGGATTTGAAAAATATATAAAAGTCAAGTCGCCCAATCTTTTGCTGATGGTGTTGATTTTTGGATTAATTCATGGTTTCGGGCTTTCAACCCGTCTACAATCTTTTGATGTAGGTACATCGCAGTTTTTATCCAAAATAGTCTGCTTTAATATTGGGGTAGAACTTGGGCAGGTATTGGCACTTATCCCTATCGTTTTTATAATAAGTTTTTGGAAATCTAAAAGAAGTTACAAGGCTTTTTATAAAGCGGCCAATGTTTACTTGATCATCGCTGGCACGGGTCTTTTCTTATATCAGCTGTATGGTTATTTCAATGGCCATTAAAAGCTTTAGTGCATTGGCCATCTTTTCCTAAAATTACCATTTGTTCTCTTTTTATTACATAAATCCGTGTCAACATCAGGTTAATTTTGCTTTTATAATTTTAAAAAATCAAAATGAAAAGAGCATTAATTATAGGAGGTAGCAGCGGTATTGGTAAAGCAACTGCGCAGAACTTGTTGAATGAAGGTATTGAAGTACACGTAGTTGGCACCAACATTTCTAAACTGGAGAATTTTAAAAGTGATGCTAACGATAACTTAACGACCCACAAAGTAGACATTACGGACAAAGCACAAGTAAATGCTTTACAGAATACAATTGGGAATTGGGACAATTTGGATTACCTGGTCAATGCCTCAGGAATTTTTGGGCCAAAACCTTTTTTAGAACATACTTTAGCCGATTACGATTCTTATCTGGATTTGAATCGGGGCTTCTTTTTCATCACACAAGCCGCCGCCAAAAAAATGGCGGAAACGAATGGGGGCGCTATAGTCAACGTTGGGTCTATGTGGGCCAAACAAGCGGTAAAAGCAACCCCATCTTCAGCTTACTCCATGCAAAAAGCAGGGCTACACAGTCTTACCCAACATTTGGCCATGGAACTGGCCGACCATAAAATACGTGTCAACGCCGTTTCACCCGCAGTTGTCGAAACACCGGTGTACGAAAGTGTTTTCGGGGGTAAACAAGAAGCAAATGATGCCTTGCAAAACTTTCATGCTTTTCATCCGATTGGGCGAAATGGCAGCGCCCAAGATGTGGCCAATGCTATTTCTTTCTTACTTTCGGATAAAGCCTCTTGGGTAACCGGCGCTATTTGGGATACTGATGGCGGTGTAATGTCAGGCAGAAATTAGAGATAAACGAAATATAATGCATTCTAAGTACAGCATCATCGGCGCAGGACTTTCAGGTTTGATAACCGCAAACGAACTCTTGGCCAATGGTGAAGATGACTTTATTATCTTAGAGGGGCGAGACCGAACGGGTGGTAGGATCCTCACCCAAAACCATATCGATTTTGGGGCCACATGGTTTCAGTCGCATCACGAAAATGTGAATCAACTGCTCTATACCTTAAAGATTCAAAAGTTCGAGCAATATAGTAAAGGGCAGAGTGTTTTGGTATACAGCACCATGGCACCTGCCCATTATTTCGAAACGCAACAACAATCATCCGCAGCGAAACGGATAGTTGGGGGGAGCAGTGCCTTAATCCACAAACTAACAGAACCTATAAAAGATAAAATCTTTTTGAATACAAAGGTTACCTCAATCCGTGAAGCAGGTAATCGCGTTCATCTTGAGGCCGATACCGGTGATTTTACGACAGATTTTGTAGTGGTTACCGTTCCGCCAAAATTAGCCGCTACCATAACATACTCTCCTGAACTGCCTCAAAATCTTAGTGCGTTGATGAAGCGAACACATACCTGGATGAGCAATGCCATAAAAGTCGGCCTTGGTTTTAAGACTCCCTTTTGGCGTGAAAAGAACCTATCTGGTACGGTTATAGGTCAAATAGGGCCGGTCATAGAATTGTACGATCATTGCGATAATGAAAATGCTGTTTTCACATTGATGGGTTTTGTCAATGAAGGACTTCGTGATGTTGATCCCAAAACGAGAAAAGAACGTATTTTATCCTATTTAGAAACACATTTAGGTAATGAAGTTAGGGAGTATACCTTTTATAAAGAAAAAGATTGGTCTGCAGACCAGTTTACCATAGCTGATGACTTAAGATCGGTTTATTTGAGTCCGCAATACGGCGACAAACTATATGGAAACTTTCAAATGAACGGTAAGCTATTCTTTTCAGGAACGGAAACCTCACCAATCCATGGTGGCTATCTTGACGGTGCAATTTACAGTGGTTTAAGGGCGGCAAGACTTTTACTGAAATCTAAAGTTGAAAATCATACATAAGAGCAGTTGACAATGTCAAAAGTAGCGCAATATCATCTTCATAAATTTAAACCCCAGAAACTTCAGTTTGAAATTTATGACCTCAAAAGTTACCTTCAAAAAAATAGGGATAAAGCAACTGTTCCCCACTCGCATAGCTACTATCAACTTATCTGGTTTTTTAACTCAAAAGGGACGCACCTAGTCGATTTCAAAACATATAAGGTCACCGTCAATACCATTATATTGATAGCTAAAGACCAAGTACATGCATTTGATAAACTCAACGAAACAGAAGGTCTGCTCATTCATTTCAACGATAGTTTTTTCATGCATACCGAAGTGGATATTTTTTTAAAGTACAGTATCTTCAAAACCCATGAAAATTCTTGCTATACCTTAGAGGAAAATGCTGCGGAGACCGGTAAGACCTATGTCGAACTGATAAAAAAAGAACTATTGAACCGAAATGAATTTGGCTTTGAAGATACGGTTCGATTTCTCTTAAAATGTTTTTTGATCCGCTTAGAACGCATACATCGAAAAAGGCAGCCTGACAAAATCAACGCCAATACTGCGAACCGATTGCGGTTTTACCAATTTAAAGAGCTTATAGAAGTAAATTATAAAAAGGGGATGTCCGTAAACGAGTATGCCAGTTTACTGGCCATTTCTTCAAAGACCTTGAATACGATTACAAAATCGATAGCGGATAAATCCCCCTCTGAACTCATTACTGAGCGAATTGTCTTAGAATCAAAACGTCTTGTAAAGTTCACAACGCTACAAATTAGTGAGATTGCTTTTAAGTTGGGCTTTGAAGACCCCTCTTATTTCATTAAGTATTTTAAGAGGCACCTTAAAATGGCCCCGTTAAAATTTAGGAACGGTAGTTAGAAAGCACACTAAAAATGTTCATTTTTAAGTTTTCATATTCCTTCAAAATACGCTAGTTTAGAATCTGAATGGAGCTTAGTAAAAAAATAGGCCTGATTTGTGGGCCGATTTTGTTTTTGATTCTCATAAACCTTCCTTTTCAGTTGATTTCTGAAATGGGGGACGCCGTAATCGCCGTAGCCATATGGATGTTGGTCTGGTGGATTTCTGAGGCGGTCTCAATTTCAGTCACTGCCTTATTACCACTCTTGCTGTTTCCTTTACTTAAAATATTACCCATAGCAGATGTTGGCGCTAACTATGGTAGCCCGATAGTATTCTTGTTCTTTGGTGGATTTGTGATGGCCTTAGCGCTTGAAAAAGTGAATTTACACAAACGTATCGCATTGAATATCATTAGACTAACAGGCACGACACCCAATAAAGTGGTGTTGGGTTTTATGATTGCAACCGCCGCTTTGAGTATGTGGATCAGTAATACCGCGAGCACGGTGGTAATGTTACCTATTGCATTGAGCGTTATCAACTTGTTGATCAATGATGAAGATGGGTTTACCAAGAACGATAAAAATTTTGCGCTCAGCGTTATGCTTGGTATTGCCTTTTCTGCGAATGCAGGTGGCATCGCAACCGTTATTGGCACACCACCAAATTCAGTACTCATCGGTCTATTGGAGAACGAGTATAATATTCAAATTTCGTTTTTGAAATGGATGGCTTTAGGCCTACCCTTTTCAGTCGTAATGATCTCAATTACCTACCTTGTCTTGGTAAAATTGATGTTCCCCAATAGAAATTTAAAATTCAATGCCTCAAAAGAGGTAATTCAAGTAGAACTACAGAAACTCGGACCTACTTCAGGAAAAGAAAAAATGGTATTGGGCATCTTTGCGGTTACCGTGTTCTTATGGATTTTCAGGACCCTTATCAACCAGCTATTTCCGTCTTTGGGCCTTTCTGATACGATGATCAGTATTTTTGCGGCCATTTCATTATTTGCCCTACCCTATAATCTCAAAAAGGGTGATTTCATTATTCACTGGAAGGATACTTCAAAATTGGCTTGGGGTATTCTCATACTTTTTGGCGGTGGGTTGGCACTAGCAAAAGGTATGTCTGTCAGTGGCATTGTAGACATCGTGGCAACTAGTATTGCAAACAGTGAAATAAGCATCCTTTTTACCGCTTCATTATTGATTTTGTTGATGCTCTTTATGACTGAATTAATGAGCAACGTTGCACTGGTGGCTGTTTTGGCCCCTGTGGTAGCCGGTATCGCTATTGGGCTTGAAATACCTATTTTATATCTTTTAATACCCGTAACCATGGCCAGCAGTTGTGCCTTTATGCTTCCAATGGCTACACCACCGAATGCCATTGTTTTTGCAAGTGGTTATGTAAAAGTACCTCAAATGGCCAGGGCAGGGGTCTTACTGAACCTCATAGCCGTCGTGTTATTGATTTTGGTGTTTCAATTTGTGATTCCCATATTATTCTAAAATAAAAAGCCCTTAACAAAGGGCTTTATAATAATGTTAGCGCAATAACTGCTACTGGTTATCTTCAAATCTCAGCTTTGATAAACCTTCATCATCCGTTTCAGAAAAATCAATCGGTTGCACGGTTCCATTTTTCAATTGAACATCTGTCAAGACCAGCTGTTGTTTTGAAATGGTTCGTAGGCCATTCATATCCGTAAAATCGTTATTGGACAAATACAGCTTTTTCAACTTTTTCAATCTCTCCATTCCATCCGGTATGGCACCGATCAAATCGTTATTGGCCAAAGCCAAGGTATTTAACTTTGGCAGTTCACTAATCGTCGGTGGTAACTCGCCTGCTAATTTATTGTTGCTCAGGTCAAGCTGTTGTAAATTTCGTAATTTATTGATAGTCGATGGAATCGTACCAACAAGTTGGTTGTTTCCAAGGTTTATCTTTTTTAAATGATCAAACTTCCCAAATAGTCTTGGTATCCTTCCCTTAAGGGCATTATTCGATAGATCTAAGGTCTCTAAATACCTAAGATTACCTATTGTTATTGGTATTCGACCTTGAAGATTATTATTAGACAAATCCAGACCGATGACTTTACCATCCTTTAAAGTAACTCCATGCCATGTAGCTATGGGTTTGGTCTGATCCCATTGGTTGGTCCATAGATGCCCTTTCGTCTTGGCCTTTATCTCAAGTAAGGCTATGACCTCTCGTTTACTAACCTCATCTTGGGCAATGAGTAAGTTGGCACATAATAAGGTGAGCCCTAAAAAGAAGGTAGTCAATTTTGAAGTTTTCATAATCGTAAAGTTTGATTCGGTTACGTACTATTTAATTTTGAAAAAACAATCGTTTAGATACAATTAAATGTGGTGTAATGGTTATTCTAGCTGCTCAAAATAGTTAAAATGAAAATCAGACTTCTACTACTTGCCTATATTTTCGATGAAATACCATCAAAAAAGCTTCGGTGTTTACCGAAGCTTTTTCAACTATTGCCATATATGTGACTAAAACCTATTTTATGTAGGGATCAAAACCCTCTGGCAAATAGTCAGCTGTATCGAAACCCAATTCCACGGTTTCATCTTCCAAAAAATTAATGGACTTTACGGCGACCTTATTTTCATAAGGATCAAAATTTTCAGGTAGATACTTGGCCGTATCAAAATCCAATTTCACCTCTTGTTCCAATTTTATAAATTCAATGGATTTAATATCGAAATTTTGAGTACTTCTGTTTTCTGTATTGGCGCTCAATAGCGGCAAAAACAATAATGCTATAAAAGCGATGGATATAAAATTCTTGTATTTCATTGCGGTCATTTTATTATTAAGGCAAAGGTAAAACTGTTGATTTCAAGCTTTATTATGTCTTTTGGTTTTGTTAACAGGTCCAATCTTTTTTGTAAGAAAAGTATTGTCAATATGTAATGCGTCCTATTGCGGAAATAGAAACCCTAGAACGATTTTTTTATCAAATACACATAGTTTGGAATAGCTTTTTAACGAATACACTTCATCGAATTTTTTGTTATTTATTTGTTAAGAGATTTATGCAATCCTTCAAAAGTGGTGGAATTAAAAATCCCGGTGATGCACCGGGATTTAAAACTAACTAACTCAAAAATTTGATAAAATGAAAACATTCCATCTAGTTTGACCTTGCATAGGGGTCAAAGCCTTCGGGTAAATACTGGGAAGTATCAAAGCCCAATTCAATTTCATCATCTTCCATGAAATTCATACTGCTGCTTACAAAACCGTCGGCATATGCATCAAAGCCTTCTGGTAAATATTTTGAAATCTCAATATCGAAACCATATTCCAATTCAACATCCATAAACTGAATATCCTCGATGTTGAAATAACTTTTATAAGGATCGAAACCTCTGGGAAGGTAATCTGAAGTATCAAAACCTAAATCAACTTCTTCCTCTTCTTCCATAAAATTTACGGAACCCATATCGATTATCTCGGTGTAGGGGTCAAAACCTTCAGGTAAATAAGATGCCGTATCAACATCCAACTCAAGCTCATTCCCCACTTCAAGAAATGCTACGGATTTTAAATCGAAATAGCTCTCATAGGGATTAAAGTCCTCAGGCAAATAATCGGCGGTATCAAACCCTAAATCCAATTCTTCCTCAACTTCAAGAAACTCTATTTCCCTTATATCGAAATCAGCAGGTTCGATAGCCTCAAAATCCGTAAAATAGAATGGAATACTTTCTTTAACTTCAGCGTTAATGTTCAACGCCGTGAAATTGTTCTCAATGGTACGCGTAGTTTGCAAATTTGAAACATTTACCGTACTTACTTGTTCTTCTACTACAGGTGCACTACTCATGAAGAAACACCCATAAATTACTAATAACTTGTTCATTTTTTGATTGATTTGATGATTGATGTAATATGCTTATAAGACTTTGTAAATTTTAAATTGTTACAGTGTTTTTCAATTTTTA
Organism: Croceitalea sp. MTPC5; assembly: GCF_036985505.1. Lineage (NCBI taxonomy): Bacteria > Pseudomonadati > Bacteroidota > Flavobacteriia > Flavobacteriales > Flavobacteriaceae > Croceitalea > Croceitalea sp. MTPC5. The sequence continues at coordinate 603,651 of NZ_BTGQ01000003.1, read as the reverse complement.
ACAAAAAGAATACATTTCATCATGTCAAGTATACTGGGCGATTCAAGCCGAAGTATTAGTAAAACGCAATATTCCCAGAGGTTTCAATATTTGCGAAAAAAAATTTGGGTTATGACGTTTTTAACACTTTGTTCATAGAATTTTTAAGTTCTTTGGCAACATTCATAAAACCAAAACAATCAAAATGAACCTAAAACTAATTTGCAAAGGGTTATTTCTGCTTATTATGGTAGGAAGTTTTCAAACAACTGAGGCCCAACTTTTCAAAAAGAAAAAGAAAAAAGGTACCTCGACCGTAGCTCAAAAACCAAAAAAGGGAGCTATTCAACCTTACGAAAAGGTAATCACCAAAGATGCTGAAACCGATGAAGGACTGTTCACCCTTCACAAGGTCGATGACAAACATTTTTATGAAATATCAGACTCCCTTTTTAATAGGGAAATGTTAATGGTGACACGAATCTCAAAAACAGCGACCGGAATAGGTTTCGGAGGCGGTAAAATCAATACCCAGGTGTTACGATGGGAAAAAAAACCGAAAAAGGTCTTACTGCGCGTAGTCTCATATGGTAACGTTGCCGCAGATTCGCTACCGATACACGAAGCTGTGGTAAACTCAAACTTCGAACCGGTATTGTTTGCCTTTGATATTAAGGCCATAAATAAAAAGGATTCTTTAAATACGACCACTGTAATCGAAGTGAACCCTTTGTTCACCAAAGATGTGAATGCTTTGGGAATGCCTGAATTTTACAGAACGCGATACAAAGTAAGTAGATTGGATAGTGATAGAAGCTATATCGAAAGTATAAAAAGCTATCCGCTTAACATAGAAGCGAGGCATGTAAAGACCTACGCTGCTAAATCGGCACCGAGTAATCGAAGCCTCGGTTCAATTTCCATTGAAATCAATAACTCAATGATATTGTTGCCCAAAGAGCCCATGAAACGTCGCTACTTTGACGAACGGGTAGGCTGGTTTGCCAGAGGGCAAGTAGACTATGGATTGGATGCCCAAGAAAGCAAAAGGATAACCTATTTGGACCGATGGAGGCTTGAAGTAAAAGATGAGGATCTAGAAAAATTCAAGGCAGGCGAGCTCGTAGAACCTAAGAAACCCATTGTTTATTACGTTGACCGAGCCACACCAAAAAAATGGTTGCCTTACATTAAACAGGGTATTGAAGATTGGCAAGTTGCGTTTGAGGCCGCGGGTTTTAAAAATGCCATTATCGCAAAAGAACCTCCAACCCCTGAAGAAGACCCTGAATGGTCCCCTGAAGATGTGCGTTATTCCGTGGTACGGTATTTAGCATCTCCAATCCCAAATGCAAACGGCCCCCATGTAAGTGACCCCCGTAGTGGTGAGATATTGGAATCAGATATCAACTGGTACCATAATGTAATGAGTTTATTGCGCAATTGGTTCTTTGTACAAACCGCAGCAATCAATCCTGATGCGCGAAGTGTTGCATTTAAAGATGAGATTATGGGTAGGTTAATTAGATTTGTGTCTGCACATGAGGTAGGTCACACCTTAGGTTTGCCACATAACATGGGGAGTAGCGTTGCGTACCCCGTTGATTCACTTCGTTCAAAATCATTCACCCAAAAGTATGGTACCGCACCTTCTATAATGGACTATGCCCGTTTTAACTATGTGGCCCAACCAGGCGATGAGGGAGTTGCACTGATGCCCAACATTGGTATTTACGATAAGCATGCCATCAATTGGGGCTACCGACCTATTTTAGGCAAATCGGCTAAAGAAGAAAAGCCCATTTTAAATGAATGGATCATGAAACATGCAGATGACCCAATGTATCGTTTCGGGCATCAGCAAATAGGTGATATCCATGACCCGAGCTCGCAAACGGAAGATTTAGGTGATGATGCCATAAAAGCGAGTGAATACGGTATTGAAAACCTAAAAAGAATTGTACCCAACCTAATGGAATGGACTACCGAAGACGGAGAAGATTATGATAACCTAGAGACCATGTATGGTCAGGTAGTAGGCCAATTCCGTCGTTACATGGGGCATGTATCCAATAATATTGGTGGCGTATACGAATACCATAAGACCGCTGATCAAGAAGGTGCGGTCTATACACATGTACCGAAAGCACATCAAAAAAACTGCCTGATGTTCTTACACGAACAATTATTCGAAACCCCCGAGTGGTTATTGGATCAAGAAATCTTCAATAAAGTGCAATACTCCGGTTCTGTAGAACGCATCCGTTCCATGCAAGAACGCACTTTGAATACCATATTGCATTTGGGCAAAATGGCCCGTATCATTGAGAATGAGACCCTAAACGGAGATGATGCTTACAAATTGGTCGATATGATGTTGGATTTAAGAAAAGGTATTTGGTCAGAAACCCGCTCTGGAAAAAAAATAGATACGTATCGCAGAAACTTACAGAAAGCCCATATTGATCGACTACACTATCTGATGACAGCTGAAAGTCAGGGAAAGCTTTCTGATTTTGGTGGTTACCGTAAGTCTACCGCAATCAATACCAGTCAATCGGATATTCGTTCGGTAGCACGTGCCGAACTCAACAATCTGAAACGTGATATCAGAACCGGAATTTCGAGAACTTCGGATACCATGAGCAGGTACCACTTACAAGATGCTTTAGAGAGGATTGACATGATATTAGATCCAAAATAATGTAACTGCTTCAAAATACCATATTTGGTATTTCATTCAAAAAAGGGCAAACCACTGGTTTGTCCTTTTTTTTTGAACCACAGCTATTTGCACTTCGCCTATACTTTTTGGGGTTTTACAACATATTGAAGAAATGTACTACAATACTTTGTAAATTGAGAATCCCAAATCTTTCAATTATGAAATCCTACAAAATAAAAAGCCTGATATGGTTATGCTGTTTTATTGCAACTGCCGTTTTCTATTATAATTTTGAACAACAGCTTACTTTCGAAAATCAAATTACAAATGCTTCAGTAGTCGATATGGAATTCGAGGATACTGTTGAAGATGAGCGACAAGATTCAAAAAAATCGGGTACAGTAAACGATTAGCGACCTGCTTTTATTTCCTTTGTTAAAAGCTTCACAAACTTTCTTACGGCATTAAACCCTACTTCAAAATGAAGGTCTTATGGGTAAATCATAAAACATAAATATCATGAAGAAAGTAGTTTTAGCCCTAGCGATTTTGGTAGGTTTTACCTCTTTGGCACAACGTGGGGTGCAAAAAGGACCAAAAGAAAGGCTAGCAAAAGATTTAACGGTAGAACAATTGGCCACCTTACAAACAAAAAAAATGGCCTTGGCACTTGATTTGACGGAAGAACAAATGCAGCAGGTAATGGAATTCAACAAAACCAATGCTGAATTTCGAAAAACAAGAATGGAAGAACGTGAAGCAAAAAGAGAATCAGGAGATTTCAAAAGACCTACTGCCGAGGAACGTTTTGCCCTTGAAAACGCAAAATTAGACCGACAATTGGCCCAACAAGGGAAATTGAAACAGATATTGAACGATGAACAATATCAGCTATGGAAAAAAATGAGCTTAAGAAGATATGCTCACGGCAAAAAAAGAATGCAGAAAGAAGTTAGTAGAAGATAGTTTTTTTGTTGATTTTAAAACCCCCTTTTCAGGATCATTCCTGAAAAGGGGGTTTTACTCTTCAAACAGTGAACGTTGCCAGGTCATCTTCGATTTTCATAGACACTGCTATGACCATACAACAGTAAATCCAGTGAGGAAACAGACGCTTCCATTACACAATCACCATTCGCGCCTATTCCCAAAAAGCCACTTTATGTGTTTTTGCTTCATTTTTTTAGGTGCTTTCGTTTTAAATTGATTGCATTATGTCTTGGTCATAAAACTGCTAAGCCCGAATTTGATTTGGGTCATGAAATCAGTAGGGAAAAACAAGATTGCCTTCCTTGTAGCCTAGAAGTTAACAAAAGATGAAACCCATGAATCTTTTGTCTTTTTGAATTATCGTTTATTTCAACGATATTAAATTATATCGTTTATTTAGACGATATTTTAATATATCGGTAAAAAATACGATATTTATCAAATGATTACCACCGCCATACTTACCGGGGATATCGTCAATTCTCGAGAAACCTCACCCAAAATTTGGCTTCCATACCTCAAAGAAGGATTGAATGCTTACGGAAAAGAACCTCATCATTGGGAGGTTTACAGAGGAGATAGTTTTCAATTGGAAACCATACCGGAACGCGCCTTGGAAGCTGCCTATTTTATAAAAGCCATTCTAAAACAGAAAAAAGGGGTTGATGTACGCATAGCCATAGGCCTAGGTGAAAAAGATTACCATTCTGAAAAGATTACCGAATCAAACGGTAGTGCTTTTGTACGTTCAGGAGAATGTTTTCAAAATCTAAAAAAGACCAACTTGGCCTTAAGATCAAGTACTCTAGAATTTGACGAAATATTGAATTTATCATTAAAACTTATGGCTTTGACCGCAGACAATTGGTTACCAGCAACCGCGCGGGTAGTGAAAACGACCTTGGCAAATCCTGAAGCTAGCCAAAAAGAGTTGGTTCCTATTTTAGAAAAATCGCAAAGTACCATAAGTGAGGCATTGCTTCGCGCCGGTTATGACGAATTACAGCAATTATTGGTATTTTACAAAACCAAGGTGACCCAATTATGACTGCAATTGCCTTAAAACTGATTTTGGTCCATTTTATAGCCGATTTTGCGTTACAGCCTTCCCATTGGGTGGCTCATAAATTCAAGCATAAGGGCAAATCAAAATACCTATACTACCATATTGGTGTCCACCTCGTATTGCTTCTAGTACTATTGCAATTCAATTATTTATGGATGGTTGGCATCACCATTGTCACACACTATGTAATAGATCTTGCAAAATTGGTATTGACCACCAAAAAAAATGCAAGATGGCTCTTTGTGATCGATCAGCTATTGCACGTATTGGTTATAGCGTTACTGGTCTATTTTTACCAACCCTTCACCATAAATTGGGATGGTTTATTGAGTCCGCGAATGCTGTTATTAGTTAGCCTGATTGTCTTTACCACCTATGTTTCGGCGATTTTAATCAAAATGATGCTAGCACCCTATATACAAGAACTGGCCCATGATGAAGTTGAAAACGGTGAAGGTGGTTCCCTAAAAAATGCAGGACGTTATATTGGTATGTTAGAGCGTTTGTTCGTCTTCGGGTTCATTTTACTACAACAATGGGCTGCCATAGGGTTATTGATAGCGGCCAAATCAGTATTTCGGTTTGGTGACCTCAATAAAGGTAAAAATCGCAAACTCACCGAATATGTGCTTATCGGAACGCTCTTAAGTTTTGGCCTTGCCATTTTGGCCGGTATGGCCTACAATTATCTAATCACGGTATTATAAATTCATGAAAGCAATTTTTGACACCTATATTCCCAGTGGATTCTCCAATGTAAGTCCGTACCTCTTTACTGAAGATCCAGAACGGTTAATTACCTTTTTAAAGCACGCTTTTTATGCTGATGAACTAAACCGCATCAATAGCGACACGGGCGTTATACAAAACTGCATCTTGAAAATAGGTGACGCCTGTTTTATGATAAGTCAAGCCAGCGAACAGTTTGAAGGTATGCGAACAGCATTTTATCTTTATGTGAACGATGTGGATACAGTATTTCAGAATGCCCTTAAGCACGGTGGGGAAGTTGTTTTTGAACCTGCTGATATGGACTACGGGGACCGTCAAGGCGGAGTAAAAGATCCCGAAGGAAATTACTGGTGGATTTCTAAGCGTTTGGTTGAAAAAGGATATCATGAGTAAACGCAACTTAAGGATACTGCGTTTTTATATTATCGGGTGGACTTTTTCCATGGTTTTCTTAGCCATCATTCGTGGTGTGGGCACCGAAGAACTGGGTGAACTTCAATTTGATTTTGAGTCAAGTATGCTTATCAGTATTACCCTTGGCCCTATCTTCGGTATCATCTCTGGCCTTGCCGCAATTTGGGTAGAGAAAAACCTATATCGAAAACTGACCATTGGCAAGCTTTTGATCATGCGTTCGCTATATGCCATTGGTTTTATACTTCTGATGATTTTTACCGCCTATTGGGTCTATAAAATCTATTTTGGAACGGACATCAGTATCATCACCTTTGCCATAGACGAGGGCAGCGGAGCCATTTACTTCTATATTCTGGCCACTGATTTTTTCATGACCATATTACGACAAGTTACCTTGATGCTTGGTGAGGGCAACCTTACCAAAATGGTACGTGGAAAATTCTATACGCCACGAGAGGAAGAGCGAATTTTCATGTTTTTAGACCTACAATCCTCTACCACCTTGGCAGAACGTTTAGGACACGTGAAGTATAGCATGCTCATACAAGATTGTTTCAATGACCTGGGTGTTGCGGTAGAACAGAACCATGCTGAAATCTACCAATACGTAGGTGATGAAGCGGTATTGACATGGCCGCTGAAAGAAGGGTTACGTAAGCAGAATTGCATATGGGCCTATTATAATTTTTCAGAACTATTGAAAAAGAAAAGAGGGTACTACGAAAAAAAGTATGGCTGTCTTCCTTTTTTTAAAGCTGGGCTGCATTCTGGAATCGTGACCGTGACCGAAGTAGGCAAATATAAAAAGGAAATCGCCTATCATGGCGACACCATCAATACTGCAGCCCGTATTCAAGGACAGTGCAATTTCTTAAAATCTGAAGTTCTACTATCAGAAGATTTAAAAAATAGTGTAGGCACCGTCAACTTTTCTTTTTCTGAAAAAGGACAGGTATCCTTAAAAGGAAAAGTAAAGGCAGTTACCATCTATTCAATTTCCAAATGAAGAAAGTTGGATTGTCTAGCTTTATTGCTAGCTGTAGTTGCATATTTTCAATAGCCGATTAGTTTAAAATAATGTTATTTGTTTTTTTAGTCCATGGAGAAGTTTGAACCCTATATATTATTAATTATTTCTGGTCAGGGCTTTTTATTAAGTTCGGCATTATTGGCCGGTATCTTCAAAAAAAGGTATGCCAATTTCTTTTTAGGGCTGATTACCGCTGTAATTACCATTGAAATTTTTACCATATGGGTAATGCGGATGAATTTGAACAATTCACCTTCAACATTTCCAATCTGGTTGTTGGGCTCTTATCTTATCATACCCCCAGCCCTTTGGTTTTTCATGAAGTCTAATCTGAACCCAACATTTCAATTGAAACGAATACAGCTATGGTTATTTGTGCCCGCGTTGATTGAGATTGTTGTAGAGGGCTTTAGTTATTTTTCAAATTGGCATCAAAGCTCCAATTACCATCCTTTTGATAACCCATTTTGGTTCTTCTTCACTGAGATACTTCCCGTTGTAGCAATGGGCGTTGTTATTATTTTTTTAAGTATTGATTTGTATCGGTTACAAAACAATGTCAAGCAATCACTTAACGGGTTATATAAACTATATGCTTTTTTGGGTTTCTTTAGCTTAACAACCTTCTTTTGGGCCTTAGAAGCTTTTTATATTGTACCTGTATTTAAGATAATAGAGGTCATCTTGGTTCTTTTTGTTTTCATTTTGGGCTATCTAGGTTATTTTAAGCCTTCGTTTTTAGACATTCCCAAATTGGCTAAACAAGGCTTGGTCAACCAAAATTTTCCACAATTTAATGACGAAAAAGAGTTGGGCCGATTACGGAGTCTTTTCGATCATAATAAAATACATACCCAACAAAAATTATCCTTAAAACAAGTCGCCGATAGTTTAAAACTGCCCGAACGTTATGTTTCAGCACTTATTAATCTTCATCATAATACCAATTTCAACTCTTTCGTAAACGGCTATAGGGTGAGCGAAGCAATCTCACGTATTCAAGATCCTGGCCAAAGAAAAAAGAATCTTCTCGGAATTGCGATGGATTCTGGGTTTAACAGTAAATCATCATTCAACCAAATCTTCAAGGAAGTTACAGGTAAAAACCCTTCTGATTATTTAAAAAAATAAGTCCAATATCATGATTTCGGACGTCCTAAATCCGATTTTTGGGCGATTGAACTTCGAATTTTTACGTGTTTTAACCAAAACAAACATCATGAAAAATACACTCGCATTTTCAATAACCTATCTCTTTGCACTACTAAACCTGCTTGGCCAAGAAAACTTTTCATCCAACCCTTTGGATGCTAAATTTGTCACTACTGATTTTGATAATTTTTGGAAGGCCTTAGACCAATTGGAAATCGTAACTGGCAACCCTTTTGAAGAATATCTTGAAAAGGCCTCACCTGGTTTACGTCCTTTTAGGGAGTATCTTACCCCTGAAGAAATGCTAAAAAGTGTTCAGCAACGAAAAACGGATTATTTAAAATGTAGAACCATTCTCGCAGACCTACCTTCATATAAAAAACGAATACAGGCTATTTATGCCGCTTTAAAATATTGGTATGCTGATACCACTTTTCCGCCAGTATATTTTGTAGTAGGGGTATTTAGCTCTGGGGGTACGGTTTCAGAAAACGGATTGCTTATTGGAACCGAGCTTCTTGAAGACCTCAACAGTATCGATGCCCTTATTGCCCACGAACTCATTCATTTTCAGCAAACCGTTGAAGGGCCCAATACGTTATTGCAACAGACCCTAAAAGAAGGTACCGCTGATTTTATCGGGGAATTGACTTCTGGTATTCTCTTGAACGCGTCACTAAAAGAGTATGGTAATGCCCACGAGTCAGAGCTCTGTAAGACTTTTGTTAAGACCATGAATACGAATAATTTTGGCGATTGGCTTTACGAACGCAACACTACGGATGGAAAACCAAAAGATATGGGCTATTGGATAGGCTATAAAATTGTGGAAGCTTATTTCAATAGACAAGAAGACAAAAAAAAGGCAATTCAAGACATTTTAAACATTAAAGACCCTGTTGTTTTTTTGAAAGAGAGCGGTTACCTAAAAAGGTATTTAGAAGGTAAAGAGTAACTTTACGGGTATCAATAAACGAAAAGTCCATCCATTAATGAAATTCAAAATTAGTTTGACAGCATTGCTATTGCTAGGGTATCTGGCAAGCAATGGTCAAAACATTTACAGAACCGCATGTCAAGGCAATATGGCCCGTTTAGACAGTCTATTAGGGCGTACCGAGATCAACACCCAAGATAATCGCGGTCGGTCGCTATTACACTGGGCAGTTGCCTGCAACCAAGAAGAAGTCTTTCAACAGCTCATCAAAAAGGGAATCACCTTTAACCTAGAAGATGATGACGGTACAACACCTTTGTATATGGCCGTTCGATTTCAACGTATGGAATTCTTTAATACGTTGAAAGATCTAGAGAAAGATAGCACCTGGAAGCGTAAATATGGGGCACTATTGTTTGAAAAAGCCATCTTGAACAAAGACCCCATTTTCGTAGAAAAGCTTATTAAAGCAGGTGTGCCCATCAACCTAAAAAACAAAAGGGGAAGTACTCCTTTAGAAATTGCACTAAGAACAAATACAACAGAAATAGTGGCCCTACTAAAGGCAAATGGTGCTGATGAAAGTATGGTTCGTACTATTGTATTAAAAGGAACTTATATGGGGCAAAAGCCGCCGGAAAAAGTAGCTAAGGTTTTCGCCCCCAATGTGATTTCTACCGAAGAATCAGAGTTTGGTTCCGTATTCAACAAAGCTGGAACCGAATTTTATTATGGTGTCGATGTCAATGGCAAGAACGAAATACGATATGCTGAGTTACGAAATAATCAATGGACCACCCCTAAAACCATACTTTCCCATGAACAATATGGCTACAACGACCCGTTTTTATCCCCTGATGAGAATCGATTATACTTTATTTCCAACCAAGCCCTTGATGGTAAAGGGGAATCAAAGGATATTGATATTTGGTACGCGAACCGAACAGCAAGTGGCTGGTCTGAGCCTATCAATGCAGGTACCAACATCAATACAGCAGGGGAAGAATATTATATTTCGTTTACCAATCAGGGTACGATGTACTTTTCTACCGACGCCTACACCGATGAAAATAGCCGAAACCATGATGTTTACTATTCGACATTTGTCAATGGTAAATTTCAAAAAGCAGTTCGCTTGGGTGATGCCATTAACACCGACGCTTATGAGGCCGATGTATTTGTCGCCCCTGATGAAGATTATTTGATTTTTTGTGCTACCCGATACGATGGTCTCGGCAGGGGCGATCTCTATATCAGTTTTAAAAATGATGACGGCTCTTGGTCGCAAGCGGTAAATATGGGTGACAAAGTCAATACGGAATATCATGAATTGTGTCCCTTTGTGACCGAAGATGGCAAGTATCTTTTCTATACGAGTAAGCAAGATATTTATTGGGTTAGTACCGCAGTCTTTAAAGACTTGAAAGACTGATTACATTGTGGAAACAACGTTGTTAAGTATTTCACAAATGCGGTAGTTGACCTAGAATAACATACTTTTCATCGGTTGTGAAGGCCATGACCATCATTTTCAGGGTAGTTATTACAGTGACCACTATTGGTCAACGTTCATTTAAATTCTAATACTATGAAAGCAAAGCAGATGTTATCCATCCTTACCATACTGACCATCTGTTTATTTGCAAATGCCCAAGAAAAACCACATTGTATTTATGAAGATTGCGGTTTTGATCCCGGACAAATCGTTTACCTCTTTGGTGACCACGTGCAATTGCGCGAAGCACCTATGACCGAAAGCAAGGTGCTCAAAACCTTGGCTATCGGGGGTCGTGTAATCGTGCATGAAAAGCATGAAAACTCATGGCGCTATAAAGGTGTGGACCATCATTTTTATAAGGTGGATTACAAGGGGATAAAAGGTTACGTTCTGGGTGGGCTACTCGCTCTTGAAAGAAAGACCATCAACAACGTAGTACACCTTTTCGGAAGGGCCAAAAACAACGATGAAGATTACCTACTCATTCGCACCCTGCAAGAAGACGGTTCCTTTAAAGAAAAGTCGACCAGGTTGCATAACGGTCAATTTTATTTGACCGATCTAGGCACCAAAGGATTGCCCAATATCGAGGGCGCCCTATTGGTCGATTACTTAGCTGAAGCCTGCGGTGCCGAAGGCGGTGGCATCTACCTATTTCAACAAGAAGGTGAGCTGCATCAGGTTGCACGCATCTCACAGGTCTCAGACGCCGGAGCCTACTATTTTTGGGAAGAATTCATATTTCCTGAAGATACGCACGGCGTAGCAGGCAAAATTCGATACAAAAAGGAGGTTGGCGAAAGCTATGACGAGAATGCCCTATGGAAAAAGAAAAGCATAGAGACCAAAGAATTGGTCTGGGCAAACAAGGGTTTAAAACTTGCTAAACAGTGATTGAATTACAACGGTCAATCTTGGGTATTGAAATACTGAAAACCGGGGGTACGTCACTACCCCCGGTTTTGGTATTGACAATGATTTAGTGTAACAAAACAAGTTAAGATGCATCTTTCTGATTGTTAGGCGGCATGTCATGAATAAAAATATCTTCTCTTGTTTGTTGGTCATCACTACTTTTAATCTCATTGTCAAGGCCCAGAATGAACCTTTTGAGTTCGAATATAAAGGCGTAACACTCGACGGGGTACTTAACCGCACTTCACAATCCAATACCAAAGGGTTGGTACTTATCATTCACGGTTCTGGAAAGACCGATGCCGTAGCGAAAGACTATTATAAAGACATTCGCAAAACCCTTAGTAACTCTGGATATAGTACTTTAATGTGGGATAAAATGGGCTGCGGTAAAAGTGGGGGTGCTTTTGATTATTACCAATCCATAGAAGATAGCGCAGCAGAAGCCATTGCTGCAATCAACACCCTAAAAAAACAAAATATCCCTGGTTCCCATGCCGTTGGATTGTGGGGTATCAGCCGTGCCGGATGGGTCAATCCAACAATCATCAATGCGTACGGAGACATCAAATTTTGGATATCGGTCTCAGGGGTCTACGCCCGTGAAAACTTCAACTACCTTTTAGAGCAGAATTTATTACTTGAAGATCTTCCAAAAGATTCCATTGATCTTATCTTGCATGAATGGGCCCAAGGAAACCGAATCGTACATTCCGGAGGGTCTTTTGAAGCTGCCCAAGCCGCTACCATACATCTACGCCAGAACGGTTTTATGCAACGTTTCAATGATGGGCGCCAAATCACTAAAAAGCAATACAAAGACTTCCAAAAAAGATTTATGGACGTGTCGTTCGATACAACTACGGGACAACAAATCTATGTTGCTAATTTTGAGGCCTTACTTTCACAAGTCAACTGCCCAGTACTAGCCATTTTTGGTGAAAAAGATAAAAATGTAGACTGGCGAAGAACAAAGACCCTATATGAAAAGACATTGGGAGCCAACACCAATTTGACCATCAAAACCTTCCCGAATGCCAATCATAACCTATTCAAGGCAAAAACTGGTGGTTTTTATGAGCTCGAAGATGAAAAATCACCCTACGAACACCCTGAGGGATATCTAGCAACAATATCCGATTGGTTAAAAGAGCTGAATTAACATAGGGGTGGTTCCTTTAATATCAAGGTAGCCCAATCTTTGGGTTTTATCACGTAAGTTTTCCCAACCAATTTAAGACATCTTCCAACAAAGTTCCTAAAATGGCACATCCGTGGTATTTAGAATCGAGCGAATCAGGTATGGAAAATGCAATAAACGACGGATTTATTGTAGGAATAACCATCATTTTTTTAAATTTAACGAAACAACACCATTAACCTCAACCAGACCCATACCGTTCCCGATATCCACACTCCCATCCGTATTCAAGAATATGGTATAGGTATCTTTATGGATATACCTACAAAATCCGCACTTAAAAAAGCCCTAAAAAAAGGGTATTTGACCATAAATGGAGTTATAGCGACCACAGCTACCATCTTATATGGTGGGGAGCAGTTATGTTTATCCATCCCGGAAGAAGAGGGTGGCACAACAAAATTGATCTTGCCGATAACCATATTGTATGAAGATGAACATCTGGCCGCAATTCATAAACCTGCTGGCATATTGGTAAGCGGCAACCGCCTTAAAACCATTGCCAACGCCCTACCCCAAGGCCTTCGGCAAAGCACATTACCTGATGCTACCACACCGCAACCCGTGCATCGGTTAGACTATGCCACTACAGGGGTTTTATTGATTGGAAAAACCCGTAGTAGTATTCGTGCGCTGAATAGACTATTTGAGCAAAAAGCGATTACAAAAACCTATTATGCGGTGACCATTAAAGCCATTATGCCCAATGGTGAAATCATTTCAGCAATTGACGGAAAACCTTCACGATCTACCTATGAAGTTGAAAAAACGGTACCTTCAGAACGGTTTGGCTTTCTTAACTTGGTATTGCTAAAACCCCAAACGGGCAGAAGACACCAATTGCGAAAGCACCTGCAAAGTATTGGAAATCCCATTTTAGGTGATGCCACTTACAGTCTCGAAAATTTAATTTTAAAGGGCAAGGGACTGTATTTACACGCACATTCCTTGAAATTTACACATCCATTTACAAATAAGGAAATGTTCATACAAGACGACCTTCCGCAAAAGTTCAAGCGTATTTTCCATACTTTATAATTTCTCCCAAAGGCTTTAAAAAACTTCTTATACCAACGTATCTATAAATAGAATAGAAAGCTGTTGTCAGGTTAAAGACATACGACCGCTATACTGCCGAATATAAGACGTGAGACCCTATTATTCATATATAAGAAAAACAATTCGTTGTTGTTAAGTGCAAAATGAAAATGGAAGGTAGTACCTTATCTTAAAAAGCAATCCCCTGAACCGATTTTTATAGGATAGACCCCTATTGACACTCAACTATCCATCTCTGGAAAAAGTTTTACCGCACAACGGTGAAAAACAATCCAAAGTATCTTTTTTTAATCGGCCCTGAAGGTTTTTTTGGTTCGGTTTTTGATTAAAAGAAGAAAACTATCAATGTACCGACCCTATTTACTGCTGTTTTTATTTTGTGGATTATTCTTACTTCCACTACAAGCTCAAAAAGACAAAACGAATACTATAGAAAAAGTCATCACCAAGCACGGACAGGCTTTTGTAAGAGATAAGGGGATCAATTCCGTATCCATTGGGATTTTCAAAGCTGGAAAACGCTATTCACAACATTTTGGAGAACTTGAAAAAGGGAAGGGCAATACCCCAACCGATGAAACCATCTATGAAATAGGATCGGTCACCAAGACCATGACAGGATATCTGGTAGCCAAGGCGGTTTTAGAACAAAAGATTAGTTTATCGGACGACGTTCGCAGGTATCTTGACGGTGATTTCCCAAACTTGGTATACAATGACAAACCCATTACCATTCAACAGCTAATGACACACACCAGTGGCCTACCTATGTTTTTACCAACGACTATGAACGGACTTTTTGAACAAGGGGGTGAAAATGTACCTACCACCTATTTTGACTTAGAAAAGAGCTATAACAAAGACCAATTTTTCAAAGACTTGAAAGAAGTAGACCTTACTTATGAGCCTGGTACGGTCTACTCCTATTCCAATGCAGGTGCAGAGTTAATTGGACATGTTTTGGAAACGGTCTATCAAAAGGATATCGATATTTTATTGCGAGAAGGTTTTTTAGACGAGTATGGAATGGCGAATACGGCAATCAAGATTGATGAGATACGAAAACATAATCTGACTCAAGGGTATTGGATGAACAATACCACACCCTCCCCCAATCAACTTAACACCCTTTGGGCAACAGGCGGTGGAGCAAAAATGAACATGCTGGATATGTTAAGTTACATGGCATTGCAGCTGAACGGGAAGAATCCCGTTGTAGTCGAATCACATCGTGTGTTATATGAAGGTGAAAAACTATTAAGGGTTGGTTATTTTTGGCGGGTATGGAAAGATAAGTATGGTACATCTTACAATCACCATGGTGGTACCAGTGGTATGCAAAACTGGTTATTCATTTTCCCAAAATATGATTTGGGCATTTCCATCATAGCCAACCAGAGTGGTTTTAAAACCCCGAATAAATTAAGCTCCACGGCAAAAAAGCTACTTAAAGCCATTGTGAAGGACTAAAAACGGACACTTATTTCTTGGCTCGTATAATCAAGTATTGTCTAATTCTGAGCCTTTTCCCCTAAATCAATAACTACCTTCTGTCGTATATCCCTTGAAGAGGCAGCGACCTTGATAGCATAAGCCCCATTTTCAAGACTCCAATCCTTCTTTTCTTCATTCCAGTAACGCAATTCCGGCACAGGTATTTGCAGCATAATACTATCTGTTGCACCAGGCTCTAGGATTTTTGTTTTCGAAAAAGCCCTCAATTCTTGTCGAGGTCTATCGATTGCGGTGTTCAACTTTTCAGCATAGAGCTGCACCACTTCTTTACCGGCCGTTTCACCAATATTGGTTATGGCAAAAGATATATTTATGGTGTCCTTTTCCACACTTGCTTCCATTTCCCCGTATTGAAAATCGGTATAGGATAGTCCATACCCAAAAGGATAGGAAACGTCCATTTGCTGTTTGTCAAAATGGCGGTACCCAACGTAAATACCTTCATCATAATTCGTATAGTCCTCATCACGAATCCACTCCGCTTTTGGCTTTTCATCGGGTGGAAAAACCAAGTTTTTCATCATTCCGGAAACCGACATCATTTCCGGATTTTTAGGAAAATTCGCATGGGAGGCATGGTCTGCCAAATGCACTGGAAAGGTCATGGGCAGTTTACCACTGGGGTTGACCGTACCACTTAAAATATCGGCAACGGAATTACCGCCTTCTTGACCACCTTGCCACGCAAGTAAAATAGCATCTGGCAGGTCTTTCCAAGAGGCAGTCTCGATGACACCTCCAATATTAAGCACGACCACCATTTTTTTACCTACTGCATGAAAGGCATCGGTCAGTTGCGCAATCATCCCTTTTTCATGATCCGTGAGCAAAAAATCATCCTTTTCGACTCGGTCACCACCTTCACCGGCATTTCTGCCCAAGGTCAACACACCAACATCGGCACTCGAAACAATCTCATCGATTTGTTCTTTTGAATAACTCATTTCCGGTGGGGTAAATGGACTAAAAATTGCCTCCATCCCTTCTGGTTTTTTAAAATCTTCTTTGTTGGTGGATTTATGGGCCTGAAAAGCCTTTTGACCGGCTTCATTAATAGCAAAACCGGCATTTGCCAAGCCTTCGGCCAATGAAACGGTATAGGCTTCGTTGACATCACCAGACCCTGTACCACCCGCAATAAACTCGTATGAGGTGACCCCCAAAAGGGCAATGTTCTTATTATTTGATAAGGGTAGCGTATTTTCATTCTTTAACAGCACCATACCCTCGGCTGCCAACTTTCTTGTGATAGCAGCATGAGCGGCTAGATCTGGATCATTACCAAAAATATACCCCTTCATTTTTTTTGAATTGAACACCAATCTTAGAATACGGCCCGCCGCAACATCAATGGCTTCTTTAGATAAGGTACCGTTTTCTACAGCCTCTTTTAATGCTTTCCATTGCCGATTGGTACCAGGTTCCAATAAGTCATTCCCTGCCGTGATTTGAGCAGGTGGGTTTTTCCCTCCGAACCAATCGGTCATGACCAAGCCTTCAAACTTCCATTCATCACGTAGTATATTGGTTAATAAATGAGAGCTCTCAGAGGTATAGGTGCCGTTCACTTTGTTATATGAAGACATGATGGTCCAAGGCTGTGCTTTTTTGACAATATGTTCAAAACCCTTTAAATAGATTTCACGCAAAGCGCGTTCTGAAACGATTACGTTATTAACGAACCGCTCCGTTTCTTGGTTATTGGCCACGAAGTGTTTGACCGAAGTACCTACCCCATTTGATTCAATACCATTGATAATGGCCGCACCCATATAACCGGACAACAGCGGATCTTCTGAAAAATATTCAAAATTCCGCCCGCATAAGGGATGCCGATGTATGTTCGCACCGGGACCAAGAATTACATCAATTCCATATTCCTTTGCTTCCGTTCCCATGGCATTACCCACATCATAAATAAGCTTTTCGTTCCAAGAGGAAGCCAGTAAGGTAGCTATAGGAAAAGCGGTGCAATAGTACGTTCTTTCCTCCCCTTCACGGGTAGGCAATATCCGCAGACCTGCCGGACCATCTGAGAGGTATATGGTGGGCAACCCCAATCTTGGTGTTGGTACAATGGTACCTACAGCCCCGGGAATTCCGGTACCAGGTTCAGTTCTACCCATAGCGGATGCTAGGCCGGAGCCCTTGAGCAAGTGTATCTTTTCTTCTAAGGTCATCTGTGAAAGGGCATCGGCAACACGCTCATCAATAGGTTGTCGATCATCTTCGTAAACGTCTAATTTACCGTTACCGTTTCGGTCTAAAAAAGTATGGCCCTCGCCAACTACTTCCGTAAAAGTGGTGACCTCGGCATAGTCTTCTTCAAAACTTAAAAAGGTCTTGTTAAAATAGCGGACACCGAAAAATCCGGCCACGATCAATAAAAGAACCAACACACCTAAAATCTTCAAACCTAGAAGCAATTTTTTCTTCATAACGCAATAATTGTGTCTTTATGCCACGAATATAAAATATATTTGTGACTAATTGACACAAATTAGTATTTTCGTATTATGGAGTTAGCAAATTTTCTAGCATACGGAAAACAACAATTTCTACCCAATTTGTCCATTGACCTTGTCATCATCGGTTTTCAAAAGGATGAATTAAAATGTTTGTTATTGAAGATTGGATCGAAATGGGTATTGCCCGGTGGTCATATCAAAATCGACGAATCTGTAGATACCGCCGTAGGCAGAATTTTAGAAGAGCGTACTGCTTTAAAGAATCCCCACTTTAAATTTTTGGCGGTTTTTGGTGATAAAGACCGAAATTTCGAGGAGGAATTCAAAAGCTTTTTTGCAGCAAAAGGGCTTCCGTGGCAAGAGGGTCATTGGCTTACCGATCGTTTTGTGACCTTGGCGTATTACTCTTTGGTTGACATCGACCGCATCGACCCCAAACCAGGTGAGTTTGATGAGGCCGTAGCATGGTTCAGTTTTGATGCATTGCCTGATATCGCCCTTGACCATGATGTCATTGTAGCCAAAGCGCGAAATAGATTAAGAGAAGATATTCAAAGGGAACAGCTTACCTATAAACTATTGCCCACTGAATTCACCATGCCTGAACTACATCGGTTACATGAAAAGATTCTGAGCGAAAAATTGGATCGTAGCCGGTTTCAAAAGAAAATGCTGGGATCCGGATTATTTGAACGCTTACCAAAACGCAAGAAAGATGGTCCGGGTAGTAATCCCTACCAATATCGTTTAGCACAAAAAAACTAAGCGTCGTATTGGTGTTTATTTTAATGCTTTGATTTACCTTAGGGTCATGAACCTGAATCAAATTACAATACCCTCACTTGATGTAGAAAGGGCGATTCCATTTTATGAGGCTTTAGGGTTAACCATGATCGTGCAGGCGCTGCCGCAATATGTACGTTTTGTTTGCCCTGATGGTACTACCTCTTTTTCCATCCATTTGGTTGAGGAGCTTCCTAAAGGTGATGGTATTTACCTGTATTTTGAATCTACGCAACTCGATGCAAAAGTAAAAGAACTGGTTTCAAAAGGAATACGATTTGACGAGTTACCAAATGACAAACCTTGGCTCTGGCGTGAGGCACGTCTAAAAGATCCAGACGGCAATCAAATCATCCTCTACTTTGCTGGCGAGAACCGCTTGAATCCTCCCTGGCGGGTAAATTAAAAGGACATTTAAGCAATGGATAGTCGTTTAGAATCGAATAAGGCAAACATGTTTATATGGCTATGATGGAATGCAACCCTAAGCTTTCACATAAAAGCACACTAGCATATAAGATTCCTTGATCAATGCCAAGCTATCCCCCTAGAACTGGTAAAAAGGGAACTTGTGCCTATCTTCGCTGAACAAAGCTTTTTTTTGACACCGCCCAAACACATTCTACCCACCATCGTTATTGCCCAGTTCTGCTGTACCTCATTGTGGTTTGCCAGTAATGGGGTATTGGGTGAACTTGTTGCAAACTTTGACCTTCGTGCCAATGCACTGGGCAATCTAACCGCTGCGGTACAATTTGGATTTATTACAGGCACTTTAGTCTTTGCCCTATGGACGGTTACGGACCGCTTTTCACCTTCAAAAGTCTTTTTGACCAGTGCTATTTTCGGGGCACTGGGCAACGCCGGAATGCTATGGCAAGACAATACCTTGTTCACCTTGGTGCTTTTTCGATTTTTGACCGGTTTTTTTCTAGCAGGCATTTATCCTGTTGGAATGAAAATAGCAGCTGATTATTTTGACCAAGGATTAGGCCGGTCTTTAGGCCTTTTGGTCGGTGCCTTGGTGTTGGGTACGGCCTTTCCGCATTTATTGAAAGGCGTGGGCACCTATTTCCCTTGGCAATCTGTCGTTATGACCACATCTGGCTTGGCGTTTTTCGGGGGATTGTCCATCGCGCTGTTGGTTCCCAACGGACCGTATCGAAAGCAAGGTCAACAGGTAGATTTAAAGGCCTTTTTTAAGGTGTTTCAAAACACGGACTTTCGGGCAGCTGCCTTTGGTTATTTCGGACATATGTGGGAACTGTACGCCTTTTGGGCCTTTGTACCGCTTATGCTGATGAAATATCAAGAAGTACATAACATCATCTTAAACATTCCGCTACTAACTTTTGGCATCATCGCCATTGGCGGCTTGGCCTGTGTGCTTGGCGGTTACCTTTCCCAAAGAATTGGAGTCAAAAAAACCGCAGGTATCGCACTGTTCTTATCAGGTTGTTGTTGTTTGGTATCTCCCTTGGCATTCATGCTACCAACAGAAGACCTTTTTGTTGGTTTCCTATTTTTTTGGGGTATGGTGGTTATTGCAGACTCTCCCCTCTTCTCCACTTTGGTGGCCCAAAGTGCGACTGCCGAACTTAAAGGAACAGCA
Organism: Croceitalea sp. MTPC5; assembly: GCF_036985505.1. Classification (NCBI taxonomy): domain Bacteria; kingdom Pseudomonadati; phylum Bacteroidota; class Flavobacteriia; order Flavobacteriales; family Flavobacteriaceae; genus Croceitalea; species Croceitalea sp. MTPC5. The sequence continues at coordinate 583,632 of NZ_BTGQ01000003.1, read as the reverse complement.
CTTACCATTGTAAACTGTATCGGGTTTACTATTACCATTGTTAGCATTCAACTCATGACCGTACTTCAAAATGGGCATTTGGGCGACTGGATCTATATTTTGTTGGGTGCTGGGCCACTATTTGGGTTGTATGCCCTGCTGCGCAAAAAGAAGAAGAAATAAAGGCTGAGATTACCAAACTGTAGCTTATAAACGATGATGTTTTTTGTGGCAAAACCCCAACATTTTTGAGGTTTTTATCTATTGCAGATGGTGCTCTTAACCGCTATCTTAGGCCATCAGATTGACTTCCCCTTTAAATTAAAACTTAATATCATTATAACGAGTAAATGCTCTTATAGTTGGGGTGTCTAAACTAAAAATTTCTCATCATGAATGTATTATTTTTACATATTAGCGATATCCATCTCAAAGATCATGATAATTCAATTTCCAAAAAAGTAGACAAACTTTTCGATTCATTTAAAAACAAATTAAATGAAGTTGACCACTTAGTCTTTATCAGCAGTGGCGACATTGCCTTCTCTGGGAATGAAAAGCAATATCAAATTGCACAAGAGATATTTGATGATTTGAAAAAAAAAGTTACCTCTTATTCAAATCACAAGCCAGAATTAATAGTAGTTCCAGGAAACCACGATTGTAACTTTAATAATGAGAAAGAAGGTATTCGAAAACTTGCAATCAAAGATTTTAGTGATAACGGTTTTACGGATTTTGATTCCTACAAAATAGACGTTTGTTGTGAACCGCAATTGGCATTTGAGAATTTTGCACGGAAGAATTCTGGTCATCTAATTAAAGACACCAATCACAAGTTATTGAAACAGTATAATCTAAATTTTGGGGAAACAAGCATAAAAATTCTTGGGTATAATAGTGCTTGGTTTTCTCAACTACATGAAACTCCCGGTAATATGAAATTCCCTGTAGAACATTTTAAAAATGATTGGGAATTAGGTAGTGATGATTTAGTACTTAGTCTCATACATCATCCATTAAATTGGCAGACTCCTGAAAATGCCAGAGAATTTAAAACGCATCTTGAGGCCACCTCTGACATAGTACTTTCTGGTCATGAACATGCTGGGTCAAAGGGACAATATAGTAATCTGGAAGGTAACAATACAATTTACATTGAATCACCTGTTCTTCAAGATAGTTCTGACCCTCGTAAATCCGGTTATAATTTAATTTACGTTGACTTTAATAATCAGAAGTTCAAAATTGAGGTAATGTCTTGGGATTTGGGAAAATACAAACTACAGGACACAGCGGATTGGCAATCGCTTATTAGAGGACAAGACTTAAAAAAAAGAACAATCAACATAAATGAGAAATTTCTCAAAATACTTACCGACCCAGGAGCATCATTTGAACATGAAAAAAAGGGTGATGAAATTTCCCTTGAAGACTTGTTTATATATCCCAATGTCTCATCTACGATTGATTTAAAATATATCAAAAAAAAGATTGATGTCTTTTCCTCAAAAGTCCTATTTGATAAATTCTTAAGTAAATCTCAAAGGTTACTTATTCTTGGAGAGGAGGTTTCAGGAAAATCAACTTTATGCAAATTCCTTTTCCATGGTTTATATAAAGCAGGAAAAACCCCAATACTTATGAATGGTGGAGAAATAAATGCAATTGACAAGGAGGGAATCAAGCGAATCGTGAATAAAACATTTGTAAATCAATACCATAAAAACGAGCTGGACACTTTCGAACAATTGGATAGAAATCATACTGTCTTATTGATAGATGATTTTCACAAGTTTAAAACAAAAGGAAGGGCAAAAGAAAGGTTGATTAACAATTTAGTGGAGATTTATCCAAATATCATAATCACTGGTGATAAACTGATGGAACTTGAGGACTATACTAAGGAAGGTGGTGGTGTTCTTTATGAAGAGTTTGAAAATTATTCGATTCAAGAAATGGGTCCAGATTTACGCTACGAACTAATCAATAAATGGAATAATCTTGGATCCGATTTTTTTACGGAACCGAATGAATTATTGAATAAAAATGACTATTGCGTCAGTTTTGTCAACAATATCGTAAAAAACAATTTGATTCCTTCATATCCAATATTTATTCTTTCCATGCTACAATCACTTTCGGGAAAAGAGGGTAAGACTGAATATAGTATGCATGGTTACTACTATCAATTGCTCATATCCAGGGCATTATCCAGGAATGTGGAATCAAGTAAGCTGGGAGCCTATCACAACTTCATGGCAGAGTTTTGCTATTTTCTATTTGACAATGAAGTTAGGCTTAGACCACTAGCATTAGTTGATTTTGCGAAAATTTTTAAAAAATTCTGTGATGACTTTGACATAACCACCCTTTCTATCAATACCATGATTAATAATTTGCGTAATGCAAAATTAATCACCGAAATAAATGGTTACTTCAAGATATCATATCCCTATGTCTACTATTATTTCGTAGCCAAATATATCTCTGATCATGTTCATGAAAAATTTGCAGTTCAGAAAATTGAAAAATTATGTGAAAGAGTATTTCGTGAAGAATACTCCAATATTGTAATGTTTTTGGTCCATCTAGAAAAAAGTTCTTTTATCCTTGATCTCCTTTTAAATAATTCTCGAATTCTATTCAAAGATGTACCTATTGCAAAGCTAGAAAACGATATTGGATTCATCAACAAGCTTGTTAATCAGTTACCTCAAGAGGTCCTAGATAGCTACTCTGTTGATGATATAAGAAAAGAAGATCGGAAAGAGGAAGAAGAAGTAGAAGACGTAGAGCGCGAATTCAAAGAAAGTGAGTTAGCCTCAAAATATAAGTTAGATGATGATATTTCTGAATTAGATGTCATTGCCAGAATTACAAGGTCACTCAAAACAATTGAAATATTAGGCCAATTAACTAAAAAACATTGGGCAGAGATAAAAGGCCCAAAAAAATTAGAACTCACAGAAGAAACGTATTTACTTGGTCTAAGAACTTTAAAATTTTACTTTACTCTTTTAGAAGATAATATTCCACTTTTAGCAGAGCATATAAAAAGTCTTATTGACTCTAAAAAATTAAAGGAAAAAATCAATAAAAAAGGACTCAAAGGTCTCTCCAATGATTACATTTTTAGACTTAGCTCCACCTCTACTTTGGCTATTGTCAAGAGAATATCAAATGCAATTGGTCTTGAAGATTTATCCTCTACCTTTGACAAAGTACTTGAAAATCATAATTACAAATCGACCGAATTAATAAATCTTTGTATAAAACTTGATCATTTCAAGGGTATTCCCGAAAATGAATTGGAAGACTTCAAAGATAGGAATGGTACAAACTATTTATGTATTAATGTTCTTCAAAATATGATAAAAGGATATTTATATATGTACTATGTAAATCACGAATTAAAACAAAGTCTTTGTGAGAAATTTGGTATTACAATGTCAGAACAAAGGTATATTGACGCTACTTCAAAAGTCAGAAAATCTGAAAAATAGATTTATTTTATTTACTTAATCCATTTGAAAAGTAAAGTGAACTATAAAAAGTCAAAAAACCTTCCCCACAGCCTCAATCGTCTGCTCCAAATCAGCATAACTGATGGCATCGTTTAAAAAGTAACTTTCAAAAGCCGATGGCGGCAAATAAATTCCTTGGTCCAGCATGCCATGAAAATACTTTTTAAAAGTATCGTTATTTCCCTTGGCAGAACTTTTAAAATCCACGACAGATTCTTCACAGAAATGCACTGAAATCATACTGCCAAATCGGTTGATCTGATGGGGCATGCCCTTCTCCGTCAATACTTCTTCAATCCCCTTGTGCAAAAAGGCGGTTTTATCCGCTAAACTGGTAAAGGTTTCCGGTTTGTTATTCAGTTCCGTCAGCATGGCCAGACCGGCACTCATTGCCAAGGGGTTTCCGCTAAGCGTTCCAGCTTGGTAAACTGGTCCTTCGGGGGCTAAATGACCCATAATCTCCGCTCTTGCGGCAAAGGCACCTACGGGCAGTCCACCCCCAATCACCTTACCAAACATGACGATATCAGCATCAATATTCAATGCTTCTTGCGCACCGCCTTTACCCAGTCGAAAACCGGTCATCACCTCATCAAAAAGCAGTAATATCCCCTCTCGGGTGCATAACTCACGTAAGCCTTTTATAAATTCCTCGGTAGGGACAATACAGCCCATATTGCCTGCTACCGGCTCTAAAATAATGGCGGCAATCTCATCTTTGTTGGCCGCAATTAAGGTTTTTACTCCTTCCAAATCGTTATAATCGGCCAGTAAGGTGTCTTGTGCGGTGCCCTGGGTCACCCCGGGGCTATTGGGACTACCAAAAGTAACGGCCCCACTACCCGCTTGGATCAAAAACGAATCGGAATGGCCATGATAGCAACCGGCAAACTTGATAATTTTGTCTTTACCGGTATACCCGCGTGCCAAACGTACCGCACTCATACAGGCCTCAGTACCCGAGTTTACAAAACGTATCTTATCAATATTGGGCACCATACTAACTGCCAGCTTGGCCAGTTCTGTCTCGATTTCGGTCGGTATACCAAAAGAAGTTCCTTTTTTAGCCTTTTCAATGACCGCATCTAAAACAGGCTGATGGGCATGCCCTAAAATCAAAGGCCCCCAAGAAGCGATGTAATCTATATACCGGTTACCATCTTCGTCATATAAATAAGCCCCTTTGGCCTCTTTAATAAATATAGGTTCGCCACCTATGGCTTGAAAGGCCCTAACGGGGGAGTTGACCCCGCCCGGAATGTATTTTTTCGCCTCTGCAAACAAGGCGCTACTTCTTTGGTATCGCATATCTTTCTTAACTATATGTTCAAGTGAAATCTCGACAGCATTTTATCGTGTCTTTGCCTTTCTCAGGTTGATTGTCTGACCTATCGACAAATTCGTATTCTTTAAACTGTTCAATCGCATGATTTCATCAACGGAGATTCCGTATTTTCTTGAGATCCCATAAAGGGTATCGCCTTTGACGACCTTATGCGTAAATACGGTATATTGTTTTGGTTTTCGAAGGGTTTCCAAACCATTCTCAACCACTTCTTCGTCGTATTTATCCAATTCGTAGCGCTCTATAAGGGCAATCAGCTTCTGCGGATACTTTTTATCCGTTGCATAACCTGCCTTGCGCAATCCATAGGCCCATTTCTTATAATCATCCCTACGGTAATTGAACAAAAAACGATACCGAGAGCGTGAGGCCAAAAAGATGCTATGGTCTCGAAACGAAAACATAGGGTGGTTGTATTTTCTAAAACATTCCCCTTTGGCATCATCGTCATGAAAGTCATATTCCCCTTGCCATCCCTTATGGCATTTGATTCCGAAATGATTGTTCGTTTTTTGGGTCAGTTCACCCTTGCCCGAACCACTTTCCAATATGCCCTGCGCCAACGTTATACTGGCAGGTATGCCAAAAGCACGCATTTCATATTGCGCGATCTGCGAAAATTCAGCGATATACCCTCGGGTCGAGGCAATCGGAAACTTCTTGAAATAGCCAGGGTCGGCAGGCAGGGGATACAGTTCCGAAGTATTGAACTTGGTATCCTCAATACCTGAATTGGGTTGGTAAACGCTTGTTTTTTTGGTCGTGGAATTGACTTTTTTACTGCTCGTCGTACGTTTTTTGGCACCACACCCCACTAAGACAAAAGCGCTTAAAACAACTACTACAATAGGTTTGATCATAGGTTCAACAAGGGTAAATTTTTCTTTTTCAATAGCTGGTTCATGCCTGTTATACCTTGCAATCCGCCGGTATGTATTGCCAAAATGCTCGTGCCGCGATCAAAGAAATCCTTCGAGATCAAATCCAACAGGCCATAAAACAGCTTTCCCGTGTAAATAGGCTCCAACTGAATTGCCGTTTTTTCCTTGAAATCATTGCTGAAATGAACGAGTTCGGCATTTACTTTGGCATAACCCCCAAAATGATAATCCAAAATCAATTTCCAATTATCCTTTCGCGCAAATTTACGAATATCATTTAATAGAAAATCCCCCTTTAGTGCTGAAAAGCCTAAAACATGCTGGTGCCGACTGCTTGAATTGACCAAGCCCGCAAGTGTTCCCCCAGTTCCGACACAACAACAAATAACGTCAAAACCTTCATCTTGATCATTCAAAATTTCTTCACATCCTTTTATGGCCAATGAATTCGTTCCCCCTTCCGGCAATAGGTAAAAGTCACCGTATTGCTTTTGAAGCCCTGCCTCAAATTCTTTGGTATTACGCAAACGATATACTTCGCGGGGAACAAAATAAAACCGCATACCGTGTTCTTTTGCCAATCGCAAGGTGGGGTTCTGGCTCCATTTGTTTTTTAATTCTTCACCCCGAATCACACCTATGGTTTCAAAACCATGTAATTTACCCGCATATGCCGTTGCGGCGATGTGATTTGAATAGGCACCACCAAAGGTGAGCAGCTGGGTCTGTTCTTGGGCCCTGGCCCGTATCAAATTGTATTTTAACTTTCGATATTTGTTTCCTGAAATAAGGGGGTGGATAGTGTCTTCACGCTTTATGGACAGTGAAACGCCTTTTGTTTCTAAAAGAGGTAGTCTTATTTCTTCATTGGAAACTTTCAAAGACGGTTTATCTGAATAGGTATTTCAAAAAACCATAGGCATTCCTGCTTTGCGGATACCCTAAGTTTTCTTCATTGGCATATGCCTCACGCTCAAACGAAATGTTCTGATAGGCACGATAACTATCTAAATACAGAACGGTTCTAAAAAGCCATTCCAGCACGTACCACAGGTAGAAAAAAACCACTAGTAGTTCTAGTTGTTGTTTTAAGTGTATACGCTCATGATTGATCAGCACGTCATCTTCCTTATAGGTATCTTCCTTAACGATTATAAAAGGCCACAGGGTGAGACCCACATAGTTTTTGCGAAAAAAATGTTTAAAGACTAAAACCATCTTTTACCAAATTGATATACTTGTCAAAACCGTGGGGATAGACAAATATAATAGTTTCGAATAGGAACAACGGAGTAAGCGCGTTTTTATTCAGATTTTTCAGACAAAAACCATATTAACTCGTTAAATCGCACTAAAACAGGCTATTTTCAAGACTGGAAATGGCTAATTTTGAATCGTAATGGGTTAACGGAACATGAAAAAAATAATACCACTGGAGGAAGGCGATTATTACCTCTCAAAAGAAGGGTATAAAGTTCTTACGGAGCGGTATCACTTAAAAAGGGGATACTGTTGCGAAAGTGGCTGCAGACATTGCCCGTATGGTTACGATAAAAAAACAAACACCCAACGATAAACAGGTTTTCGGCATAGTATTTGATGCTTTTTTGCCGATTGTTAGTGTCGTTTAAACTCAAAACTTGGTATTATGAAAAAGATTAAATTATTGGTACTTCCCTTGCTATTTTTAACCCTGTTGAGCTCATGTGTTTCCGTTCGTGTTTTGGCCGACTATGATAAAGAAGCAGATTTCAACACCTACAAAACCTATGCATTTTACAAAACGGGAATCGATAGGGCACAAATTTCCGATCTAGACAAAAAACGTATTCTTACTGCCATTGACGCAGAGATGAGCGCACGCGGTTTTGTCAAATCGGAAAACCCCGATTTGCTCGTGAGTATTTTCACTAAAGAGCGGGAGCAAGTAGATGTTTACAACAACAACTTTGGTTGGGGCGGCTTTGGTGGTTTTGGCGGTTTCGGCTTTGGTGGTTTCTACAACCCATGGTTCTGGGGACCAGGTTTTGGCTGGGGCGGTGGTTTCGGGCCTAATGTGTCTACCCGTACCGAAGGATCTTTATACATTGATTTAATCGATACCAAGAACAAGGAATTGGTTTGGCAAGGGCGCGGTGTAGGCACCTTGAACAACACCAAGAATATTGAGAAGAAAGAAGAAAGAATTCGGGAATTCGTATCTGAAATCCTTCAAGCATATCCGCCAGCCATTGCTGCGAACTAGATTTGCCTTGAAAATGCTTTCTACCGAAGGCGAAGCAGTTATCCCCTTAGTTTAAGTGTTCATCATAGGGTGATAGTTGCCTCGCTTTCATTTTGATTTTGCCATTAAAGTAACGGAAAGGCAATCTCATCTTTCACCTCTTTAAGCACAAAAGCACTTTTGACCGCCCCTATATTAGGTAAGGCGGCAATTTTTGTTTTGGCAAAGTCATAATACGCGTCGAGGTTCTTAACAATGACCTTCAATAGAAAGTCAAACTCACCACCCACTATAAAACACTCGACCACTTCAGGAAACTCTTTTACCAGTGCCAAAAAATCATCCATCAAATGCCCTTTTTGTGCCTCAAGGGAAACAAAGCTGAAAACGGTTATGCTGCTTTCTATTTGCTCTTTATTGACTACAGCCGAATAATGCTTAATAAACCCTTCTTTCTCCAATCTTTTAATGCGCTCATAAACCGGGGTCTTGGTCAAGTTCAATTGTTCTGCAATGTTCTTGGCGACCGTTTTGGCATCCTTTTCCAAAATTTTGAGAATGGCCCTATCTATGGCATCCAATTTTAGTTCCATAATATTTTCCTTTTCGAAGTAGCTAGAATCCCTTTTAAATTATCTAATTCCTAAATTAATTAAATATATTAGGAAAAAACACCTATTAAGTATAAAAAATAGATTAATAATTCGTTATTGCATACTTTTATAAGAAAAATAGTCTAGTGGAATACCACCTTGCCCAAGCCAATATTTCAAAGTTCAAGGCGCCGTTGGAAAATGCTTCCATGAAAGAATTCGTTGACTTTTTAGAACCGGTAAATCGATTTGCCGAAGAGAGCCCGGGTTTTATCTGGCGATTGAAAGATGGGCAGGGTCGATCGGCTTCGTACATTGAAACCCCTTTTAAAGAAGAGCTATTGGCCATTAACATTAGCGTTTGGGAAGATATCCCCTCTTTTAAGGATTTTGTCTACGGTACGGTACACAGCTATTTTTTGAGAAACAAAAAGAAATGGTTTGATCTAAAGGGGCCATCGGCCTTTGTCATGTGGTGGATACCGCAAGGCGAATTGCCAACTTTAGCCATGGCAAAGGATAAGATCGACCTTTTAGAAAAACAAGGGGAAACCCCTGAAGCCTTCAGCATGAAATCACTTTATGATGCCTCAGGAAAGCGTATAAAACTATAAGTATGGCAAATTTGGAATACGAGAGCAATCCTATTTTAGAAAAGCTTCCCAAACACTTGAAGCAATATATCAAACCTCAAAATTATGAGGATTATACCGTTATCGACCAAGCGGTCTGGCGTTATGTGATGCGCAAAAATGTGGATTATCTCAGTAAGGTGGCGCATCAATCGTATTTGGAAGGCCTACAAAAAACAGGGATTTCCATTGATAATATTCCGAATATGTATGGCATGAACCGAATTTTAAAAGAGATTGGATGGGCAGCCGTTGCGGTCGATGGTTTCATCCCTCCTTCGGCCTTTATGGAGTTTCAGGCCTATAACGTTTTGGTCATCGCATCCGATATCAGGCAATTGGAGAATATAGAATATACCCCAGCACCCGATATTATACACGAAGGCGCCGGGCATGCCCCTATCATAGCGAATCCTGAATATGCCGAATATTTGCGACGTTTTGGTGAGATCGGCTGTAAGGCGATCTCAAGCGCAAAAGACTATGAACTCTACGAAGCGGTAAGACATCTCTCTATTATTAAAGAGGCCGAGGGCACCCCAAAGAAGGACATTGAAAAAGCCGAAAAGCATATTGAATACTTGCAAGAGCATATGGGGGAGCCCAGTGAAATGGCCTTGATTCGAAACCTTCACTGGTGGACCGTTGAATACGGTCTTATAGGAACCGTCGATAATCCTAAAATATACGGTGCGGGTCTGCTATCATCCATTGGTGAAAGCGCCTGGTGTATGACCGATGATGTCAAAAAAATAGCATACGGCCTTGAGGCCGCAAAAACGGCTTTTGATATCACAAAGCCCCAACCACAACTTTTTGTAACCCCCAATTTCGCCCATCTAAGCCAAGTTTTGGAAGATTTTGCCAATACGATGGCCCTAAGAACAGGTGGATTGAAAGGAGTACGAAAGTTGGTAAAATCAAAAGCCCTGGGTACCATCGAACTTAGTACTGGATTACAGATATCCGGGGTCTTTGACAATATCATTGCACACGATGGCAAACCACTTTACCTAAGAACCTTTGGCCCCACTGCACTTTCGTACAGAGAAAAAGAATTGGTAGGGCATAGCACTGACCATCATAAAGAGGGGTTTGGTTCTCCCGTAGGCAAGTTGAAAGGCATCAACTTGGCCATTGAGGATATGGGCCCTCGAGACCTGAAAGCCTATAAGATATTTGAAGGGGAACGCGTGGACCTGGAATTTGAGGGCGGCGTCAAGGTATCTGGGGAAATCATTACGGGTACTCGCAATCTTAAGGGGGAAATCGTATTGATAACCCTTAAGGATTGTAGGGTCACCCATGACGATACCATTTTATTTTTACCCGAATGGGGCTTGTATCATATGGCAGTCGGGGAAAAGGTAACTTCCGCATTTAACGGTCCGGCGGACCTCAACAGTTTTGACCTGATTGGCCACGAACTCACTGAAACCACCACAAAATCAAAAAAGAATCAAGAACGAAGGTTGTTGGAACAGTACTATCAACAAGTTCGGGATTATCGAGAAACTACCAACACTACTATTTCAAGAACAAAAGTCTTTCAAGAAATCAGTGAAAAATTTCCTGATGATTGGCTCTTATCCATAGAGCTTTATGAACTGGCAAGGGCAACTAATGAGGCTAATCTATCAGAGGCCATCTTGAAACATTTAGAGGCCGTAAAACAGCGCAAACCAAAACTGGGGCATTTGATTGATGATGGACTGCAACTAGTCAACGATAGTCCTGTTGTCAAGAGTTAAATCTTGAACTTTTTCAATGGGTCTTTCATTGTGGACCAATTTCCAGCCCAAGGTATTGGTAAGCATCAAAATATTTGAAAGTTCGCTGAGCAGACGATTCTGGGCGTTTGATTTGAGTGGGGAGGCTTCTAATTTCTTTCGTAATAAAGCTTTGACATCTTCTTTAATGGTATTGTAATCAGCAGCTTCAAAAGGGTTGAAATAATCGGCGGAAACATCGTAATACTCAAAATCAGGATTGATCTTTATTTCGGGCTCGGGTATTTTTTTAAGGAATACCGTTTTTTGCACCTCATCCAATTCAAACTCCAGCCCCTTTAAATCATAGGCGATGGTCACCTCGGCATTTACAACGACCAAAGCCCGTTTTTCAGCGGCAAGCAGGGAGCCAAATAGTGCTTTGGAATCCTCATAATTGTAGACTTCTGCAAAATGACCTTCGGTGACGATCAATTTTGATACGTTTTTGATTTGCCGTTCAATGAGCATGGAATTGCTTTTAAGCACCGACACTTCGTTATCCTCTAAACACGAACGATAAACAAATACGACCGTTAAGGCTATCAAGGCACCTGCAACTACTCTTTTCATGGTTCTCTAATTCCAATATCCCATCAAAAGTTACGAAACGAAAAAGATTAATCTATCTTTTTAGACTAAAATGTCCTGTAAACATCCGACCGGTATCTTGATTGACGTATTGAAACCAATAGTCTGAAGATGGCATCGGGTTTCCATTGAACAAACCATCCCATGAAGACTCAGAGTTAGGATCCAACTTTTTTAAAAGCCTACCGTACCGGTCAAAAATATATATGGTGGTAGTACCGGTTCCCGCCAAGTTAGAGACATCCCACACATCATTTCTATCATCATTGTTTGGGGTGAAAAATTTTGGAAGGGCAAAAGCATCATCATCTTGACAGCCCATAGAGGTTATAGTAATGGTAAAGCTCGATTCAGCAGTGCATCCACCGGATTGTGAAAAAATATAAAGTGTTTGTGAATCGGTCACCTCATCGCCTGCGTTTAGTAATACACCTGACCCGTCAGGTCCTGTATAATAATTTTCCCCGGCAGGTAGGGATGGCAATGTAAAACCCGTGCATTCCACCACGTCTTCAAGCGCTGTAACAGCCAAATCGATTATGGCGATATCGAAACTACTTTCATCGAAACAATCTGGTTCAGTTGCCCGCGCGACATAAATGTAAAGCGTTTGTGATGTCACTATTTCGTCACCCGCGAGCAATAAATCCCCACCTTGATTCGGTGCCGTATAATAATTGTTTTCCTCACTCAGCAAAGGCAACACATAATTATTACAAGCGGTTATATCCTCAAAAACATCCGCTGTAGGATTCCCTAATACCTCCACCATGAAACTTGATTCATCACTGCACACACCATCTGTATAGATATAGACTAACTGGGTCGTCGTAATCATATCACCGGCATTTAGCAACATACCCCCGCCATTGGGTGCCGTAAAGTATTGATTACTGGCTTCTAAGGTGGGTAATGTATAGGATTCACAAACCTCAACATCTTGCATAACGGCTACCGGTGTCCCAGAAATGGTCACCTCAAAACTACTTTCGTCCGTACAGGAATTTCCTGCTGAACCTGTTTCAGCAAACACATATACCGTTTGGGTAGTGTTCAGAACAGTGCCTGTATTCAATGGCGTTCCCGTTGCATTCGGCCCCGTGTAAAAAGTATTGTTCGCATTTAGTGCAGGTAAGGTGTAACCCTCACTTATGCATGCTTCTACATCTGCAAATACCTCGGCCACCGCAGCGGGCTCTACAATAAGGCTAAAAATGGTTTCATCAAAGCAGTTAGGCGAGGCTTCCACCCTAACCGTTATATCTTGTTGACCGGCGGTTGTATTGGTAAACAGCGGTGTTAAGGTAATGGGGACACCCATGGCATCAAAATAAGAAATTGACAACCCTGTTTGACCGCCCAGCACCTGCATCTCGATTGCGGCCAAATCTAAAGCGAATGCTGCAAAACCATCCATGTTGTCGTCACAGGTTGATATATCTGAAATGGTGTTGGCAACAGGGCCGGTATCGGTCACCGTTAGGGTAATGGGATTTCTTTCTAAAACCAAATCAGTAACAATCGTACTGCTGATCAGACACGTATATATCCCAGAGTCAGCTGGCAAAAGACCGGTAAGCACAAGATTTGGCGTATTTGAAGCAGGAATGGCTACACCATCCTTAAACCATTCATATACATTGGCACTTCCGCTAACGGTAGTCTGCAAGGTGATCGAACCACTCGTGCAAACCGTAAGGCTTTCCACATTATTGACCCTAGCCTGCGGATTATCATCAAAAAAGGGAAATCCTTGATAGTAGTTGAATTCATCTTCAAAATCGCCGAACTGAAAGCGGTTATCGTTAAAATTGAATATCGAGGTACCGCTTGCGCTAAAAATAAAACTGGGGATATCGCCCTCTAAATTATTATTTGAGATATTTAAATTCGAAATATTGGTCCATGCGATCAAACCCGGTGGTAAAACTCCCTCTATGGTGTTATTCGCAATGGTAAAACTTGCAAGGTTGACCAAATTGCCAAAAGAATCGGGAATGACACCCGTAAAAAGATTGTCTGCCAGACCAAGGTTAAAAACCATGGTCAAGTTGCCCAATTCAACAGGTAGGTTACCCGATAGTTGATTATCGGACAATAGTAGGATTTCCAAAGATGTTAAATCCCCTATCCTAGCAGAAACCGCACCTTCCAATTGATTATTGTTCAAAAACAATCTTGTCAAGTTGACCAAATCATATAAAGTATCTGGAATAGGACCTGTAAATTGGTTCGAGTTCAGTAATAAAACCTGCAAATCTGCCATCAAGCCCATTTCTTCGGGAATCCCTCCTGATAATTGGTTTCTGCTGAGCCATAGGGTCATCAAATTGTTAAGATTTCCAAATTCCGTCGGAATAGTGCCCGTCAATTGATTATCTGAAAGCAATAAAGACTCTAGATCAGTCAAGTTTCCCAGTGAAACCGGAATGGTGCCCACCAACATATTTTGGGACAACCATAATGTGGTGAGATTACCCAAACCACCCAGTACATCTGGTATGGCCCCTGAAAGCTGATTATCGTTAAGCAATAATACCTCTAAATTCACAAGCGAGCCAAAGCTATCTGGTATGGTGCCTGAAAGGCCTCCTTGATCGGACAGATCTAAATCTATCAGTTCGGTTAAATTACCAAGTTCAGCGGGTATCGTGCCCACTAAATTATTTCCGGTATTAGTAGGAGTATCCAATATGAGCTGTGTAACACATCCATTGGCGTCAGTGGTCACTCCATGCCATTGGTCAATGGGCAATGCAGAGCCCCAATTTGTGTTTACCGTCCAATTTGGACCATTGGTGGCATCATACAAAGCCATCAACGCAGCCCTGTTGGTCACATCACAATTGGCCACAACCTTCAAAGTAATCGGGTTTCTTTCAATAACAGGTCTTGCGGTATTGGGGCCACTAACCTTACAAGTGTACACACCGGTATCGGTATTGTTCAATAAAGATATCGTTAAAGAAGCGCTTTGCGACCCCAATATCCTGCCATCGTCAAATAAGGCAGCCCCATCTTTAAACCATTGATAGGTATTTTGTGTTCTACCCACATTAACCATCATGGTAGTGGACTGGCCTGTACTTAAATCTCTTTTTTCAACCGTACCAAGATCTGTTTGTGAAAAAGAAATAAAGCAAAAAGCAACCAATACAACTAAAAGTACACCTCTTTTCATAAGGGAATGGCACTACAACACCGCGCCAAAATACTAAAAATAGTATGGTGACTTTTTAATCACGTTCACCAATTCGACGAAATACCCCAATACCGATGATAGTACATCTTAATTTGCGGGTATTCTTCTCGTCGCGCATTATTTTTAAGCTTCTTTCGAGTCGCGTACGGGAACCTTTAAGGACCAAACTTGTATTTCTTATACCAAATAAATGGTTGGAAAATAATCGTTTAAAGTACAGGAAATAATCAGCAATCATCTGCGACTTCACGAATTTTCTGAATCAGTGATACGGGAACCTACATTACCAATCTTACATACGCAGCATAATTTTTCGATGTTTTTGTTGATGCCCTAACGTTATGCTTTGCAAAGCTGCTAAAATCACAACCCGAAGTAACCATGCTCGTTTCGACCCAGTTGATTGTTGACATAACGACCCAAGTGCTCTAAATTCAAGAACAGCCTACTCGAACTTTGCCCTGAAGGTACCGTTGGTCACGGTTCGGGTCGACGTTCCACCATCCCCCTCAATACCAACGAATTCAAATGTACCTGAAGTTTCTTGATCGTCATCAACCTGAACCGTAATCGTACCCGAACCACCATCGCCAGATGAAAACCAAGCGGTTTCTTGGGTAACATACGCTGCCGCAGTACCCGTCGGTTCATTTTCAATAAATAAATCGTAAGTACCCACTCCGCTATATTCGACAATGGAAAGTATCATAGCATTACCTGACCCATCAACACCTTGAACCAAAAAAGTAGTAAAATCACTGCCCTCTATTTTTGCGGCAGTCACGGCACTAGGGTCCGCCAAGGTTTCAAATGAAATCGTTTCAACATTCGCCCTTATAAATTCATCAACATTTGGGCCTGAGGCATCATCAGAACCACAGCCAACAAAAAGCAAGGCGATCACAAATAGAATGCATCCACTACCAAGGTTTATTTTTTTCATATTGTTTTGGATTATAGTCTAAGTTAAATTAGCTGATTACAATTTTTATCCTATGCCAACACGATAGTTGCCATTCACTGGTTTTTACCATGATACTTACAAACCTACCATGTGTGCCAGACATTTGAAAGGTTTAAAACCACTTATTTGTCGAGAAACTCCTTGGCCTTTTCCAATGCTTCGTCTATACCTTTAGGATTTCTACCCCCAGCGGTCGCGTAGAAGGGTTGGCCACCACCACCACCTTGAATATACTTACCCAGCTCACGAACGATGGCACCTGCGTTCCATTGTTTTTCCGCTACCAGTTCTTTGGAAATATAGCATGAAATGACTGCCTTGCCTTCTTTCTCAGAAGCCAGCAACAAGAATAGGTTTGTATTGTTTTGCCCCAATTCAAAGGACAGATCCTTAATTCCACCAGCATCCAAATCAACCTTCTTGGCCAAAAATTGAATCCCATTGATTTCAGTAAGTTCTTTCCGCAAGGTCTCCTTAAGGTTTTTAGCTTTGTCTTTCAAAAGCATATCCAACTGCTTTCGCAATTTGGCGTTTTCCTCTTGTAATGCTGCTACGGCCTTTACAGGCTCTTTCGTGTTGTTAAGCAGATCCTTGATTTCAAAAAGGGCCCTATTATTCTTAAAATAAAAGTTTTTAACGGCGTCACAGGTAATAGCCTCAATTCTACGAATGCCCGCAGCGACCGTACTTTCAGAAGTAATTTTAAAATGCCAAAGATCGGCGGTATTCTTTACGTGGGTACCACCACACAATTCAATGGACTGCCCAAACCGGACCGTTCTTACCGTATCTCCATATTTTTCGCCAAAAAGTGCCATAGCGCCTTGGGCCATGGCCTCTTTTAGAGGGATACTCCGATTTTCCTCAAAAGGCAAATGCCCTTCTATTCTGGCATTAACGAAATTCTCTACACTTCGCAATTCCTCAATGGTCAGCTTTGAAAAGTGTGAGAAATCGAATCGCAGGTATTTAGAATGCACTGCAGAGCCTTTTTGCTCTACATGGGTCCCTAAAACTTCACGAAGCGCTTGATGTAACAAGTGGGTAGCGGTATGGTTGCTGGCCGTACGCTGACGTTGTTTTTTATCGACAGAGGCCTTGAAGGTACCTTTGCTGTTTTTTGGAAAGGTCTCTGAAAAATGAACGATTTCATTGTTCTCCCTTTTGGTATCTATGATATAAGTGATATCGCCATTTGATGCCTCTAGGTATCCCTTATCCCCTACTTGGCCACCACCTTCGGCATAGAAGGGGGTATGATTAAAAACCAACTGATATTGCTCGCCATTTTTTTTACTGGTTACTTTTCGATACTTCACCAATTTCACATCAGCCTCTAAGCTATCATAACCTATGAACTCTTGTTCCTTATCATCTAAAAGAATGGTCCAATCTTCTTTTGAGGTTTCTGAAGCTGCACGAGACCGCTCTTTCTGGGCTTTCAATGCTTTTTCAAATCCATCGACATCAAGGGTATATCCTTTTTCCTCAAGTATCAGCGCGGTCAAGTCTATGGGAAAACCAAAGGTGTCATATAGTTCAAAAGCCTTTTCCCCAGCAATGATTTTATTCTTGGATGCTGTCATGACAGCATCTAAGAGTACCAAACCTTGTTCTAAGGTACTTAAGAAAGAATTTTCTTCTTCCTTAACCACATTTTCAATCAATTGATACTGTTGTTTTAGTTCAGGAAAGGCTTTCCCCATATGTTCGCCCAATACCTTGACCAATCGATAAATAAAGGGTTTTCTAATATTTAGAAAAGTAAATCCGTAGCGCACGGCCCTTCTTAATATCCTTCTAATCACATAACCCGCCCCAGTATTGCTTGGTAACTGACCATCGGCAATTGAGAAGGCAACGGCCCTTATATGATCGGCAATGACCCGAATGGCAATATCCGTTGCCCCGTCCTTACCATATTTTTGATGGGTAATGGCTTCGATCTCACGGATCAAAGGCGTAAAGACATCGGTATCATAATTTGATTTTACCCCTTGCAAGACCATGCATAGGCGTTCAAACCCCATTCCGGTGTCTACATGTTTTTCGGGTAGGTTTTCGAGTGCCCCGTTGGCCTTACGATTATATTGCATAAAGACCAGGTTCCATATCTCAACGACTTGGGGGTGATCTTGATTGACCAATGTCGCCCCGGGTATTTTCGCCTTTTCCTCAGACGACCGAATATCCACATGTATTTCTGAACAAGGCCCGCAAGGCCCTTGCTCACCCATTTCCCAGAAGTTATCTTTTTTATCGCCCATGATAATACGATCCTCGGGCAGAATCATACGCCATAAATCGAAGGCTTCCTTATCCATTTCCAAACTATCAGGCCCTTCGCAGCCCTCGAAAACGGAAACGTACAAATCGTTCTTGGCAATACCATAAACCTCGGTAAGCAATTCCCAAGCCCATTCAATGGCCTCTTTTTTAAAGTAGTCACCAAAACTCCAATTACCGAGCATTTCGAACATGGTATGGTGATAGGTGTCTTTGCCCACTTCTTCCAAATCATTGTGCTTACCGCTGACCCGAAGGCATTTTTGGGTATCTGAGACCCTAACCGAGCTAGGAATGGAATTCCCTAAAAAATACTCTTTAAACTGGTTCATACCAGCATTGGTAAACATTAAAGTGGGGTCATCTTTGATGACCATCGGTGCCGAGGGAACGATTTTGTGCCCTTTAGATTCAAAAAAGTTTAAAAACTGTTCTCTAACCTTTTGCGATGTCATCTTGGGAGTTAAGCTTTAATTAATTTTAACAGAATAAACGAAACAATTTCTATATTTGTTTGTTACCATAAAATGAATGACCAAAAATAGGATAATTTCACTTCATGTCTAAAGTAAAATACTATTACGATCCCGATACGCTTTCGTATCGAAAGATCGAACCTAAAAAATCAAAAAGATACCGAAACGTTTTCCTTTTCTTATTGGGTTCGGCCCTTTTTGGTTTCATTACCCTCATCCTATTACTGAATACCAACCTTGTCAATACCCCTCGGGAACTTTCTTTACAACGCGAAGTTCAAAATTATGAGCTCCAGTTTGAAATCTTGGATAAGAAAATGGAACAGATGGAGCAGGTATTGGCGAATATTGAAGACCGTGACAATAATATCTATAGACTTTATTTCGAGGCAAACCCTATTCCAGAAGAACAAAGGAGGGCTGGTTTCGGAGGGGTAAACCGTTACAAGTCTTTGGAAGGCTTCAACAATTCAGAGATTATTATCGACGCTACCAAACGATTGGATATCATTCAAAAACAGATGGTCATCCAATCCAAGTCCTTAGATGAGATTGCCAAACTTGCCGGGGAAAAGGAAAAACTACTGGCGGCCATTCCTGCCATACAACCTGTTCGAAATAAAGATTTGAAACGTATGGCATCAGGTTTTGGTTGGCGAACCGACCCTTTTACAAAAGCCCGTAAAAAACATTGGGGAATGGATTTTACCGCTCCAAGAGGGACACCGATTTTTGCTTCTGGTGACGGCAAGGTCATACGGGCCGACAACAATTCATCCGGTTTCGGAAAACACATCCGCATTGATCATGGGTACGGATATGTGAGCCTATATGCACATTTAAGTAAATACAACGTGACCAAAGGACAAAAAGTGAAACGTGGTGATTTGATAGGCTTTGTAGGTAATACGGGCAGGTCAGAAGCACCGCACCTTCACTATGAGGTCAGAAAGGATAAGGAACGTATCAATCCCATTAATTTCTATTACGGCAGTTTGTCACCTCAAGAATTTGAGAACATGCTCAAATATGCCACACAAGAAAACCAATCACTGGATTAATGCATATAGACCTTCCTGAAAAACGATATTATGGTATTGGCGAAGTAGCGAAAGCCTTTGGGGTGAACACCTCGCTCATACGCTTTTGGGAAAAAGAGTTCGACGCCCTTAAACCAAAAAAAAATGCCAAGGGAAACCGAAAATTCACTCCTGAGGATATTAAAAACCTCAAACTCATCTATCATTTGGTCAAAGAACGAGGCTTTACCCTAGAGGGTGCCAAAATTCACTTAAAGGAAGAAAAACACAAAACGCTCAACAACTTTGACATCATAGAAAAATTACAAAAGGTAAAAGCGGAACTGATTAAGATCAAAGAACAGCTTTAGTCATAGCATAGTCACAATATCTTTATTGAAATTCATGTTAGTTCAAGGTTCTTTCAAATAAGTCGAATTGTAACAAAAATCGATTTCAGCACACTAATTCGTATAACTATAGCAAAGGATAAACACTAAAATCTCAAAAATGAAAAAACTATTAATACCCTTGGTAATCTTAGGTGTCCTTATTTTTATTTTGGGCAGCTGGTATGTGAACACCAATAACACTTTGGTCGATATGAAAGGCCAAGCCACAAAGCAATGGGCCAATGTTGAAAGCTCTTATCAAAGAAGAAGTGATTTAATCGGCAACTTGGTGAAAACCGTTCAAGGTGCTGCCGATTTTGAAAGGGGCACCCTTAAAGATGTGATAGAGGCGAGATCAAAGGCAACTTCTACAACAGTGGATATCAATAATCTCACACCTGAAAAGCTTGCCGCTTTTCAACAAGCGCAAACTGGTTTATCATCAGCCCTGTCACGTCTTTTGGTGACCGTCGAACGTTATCCTGACCTCAAGGCCAATCAAAACTTTTTAGAACTACAGTCACAGTTGGAAGGTACTGAAAACCGTATCAATGTAGAACGTAATCGCTTCAATGACCTAGCTGGGGAGTATAATATCAAAATTGAAAAAATACCTACTAATATCATCGCCAACATTGCAGGTTTTGATGCCATGGCATTGTTTAGTTCGAATACCGGTGCCGAGAATGCCCCTGATGTCAATTTTGATTTTGAATAGCAAAACCATGTCCAAAGTCGAAGAATTTCTTACTACCGATGAGGAACAAGAGATTGTAGATGCCATTTTGATGGCTGAACGGCATACCTCAGGCGAAATTCGGGTTCATATCGAAGCCACCGCCCAAATAGACCATTTTAGTCGAGCCCAACAAGTGTTCCATTTTTTAAAGATGGATAATACCAAAGACGAAAATGGCGTGTTGCTCTATGTTGCGGTAGCCGATAAAAAATTTGTCATTTATGGGGATCGGGGTATCGACAAAGCGGTGCCTAGGGGTTTTTGGGAAACCACAAAGGAAGTAATCGCCCTCCATTTCAAAAAAGGCCAATTCAAACAAGGTATTATTGAAGGCGTTTTGAAAGCAGGCAAAGAGTTGGAAAAACATTTTCCATGGCACCATAATGATACAAATGAACTGGACGATGCAATTTCAAAAGGATAAGCCCCTCCCAACCTTTCTAAAGGGGAAGAATAACCCTATGCAATACCCAACAAAGGAGGGGAGTCTTAAATGTACCTTACTGATTGCATTTGCATTTTTAATTTCCAATTTAGGTTGGGGTCAGTTCACGATACCGGGGATTCCGAAAGAACAGACCAGCGTATATGACTACATCGACTTGCTGTCAGCTCCGCAAAAAACAGCATTGGAGCAGAAGTTAGTACGATATGCGGATAGCACCTCGACCCAAATCGTTATTGCCATCATAAGTTCCACCAAAGGGGAAGACATCAATTACCTAGGGGCCAAATGGGGTCAAAAATGGGGAATAGGTCAAGCTGATGAAGATAATGGTATACTGATCTTGCTGGCAAAAGACGATCGCAAAATAGCTATTAGTACCGGATATGGCGTAGAAGAATACCTTACCGACCTCATGAGTAAGCGTATCATTGAATCCGTCATCATTCCTGAATTTAAATCGGGCAACTATTATCAAGGACTCCAGAAAGGTTCTGAGGCAGTATTTCAAGTATTGACCGGCCAGTTTAAAGAAGACCGGGATTTCAATAGGGATGCTGTTGGATTTGAGCGATTTTTACCTTTTATCATCTTTTTGGTCATTTGGATCATTTTAGCCAGCAGAAAAAGAAGGGGCGGTGGCAAAAACAATCGAGGTGGCCGCGGTAGAAGCGGTATGGACATTTGGGATATGATCATTTTAAGCAACATGGGCCGAGGTGGCTATGGGGGGCGTTCTTCTGGCGGTGGCTTTGGCGGTGGAGGTTTTGGTGGCGGCTTCGGCGGCGGCGGCTTTGGGGGCGGTGGTGCTTCCGGAGGATGGTAAGCTTGAAGTTTTACGCAACCTTTGCTAACCTCAACCTCTTAAAAGAAAACAATGATTCTAAAACATGGTATCGCAAGCCTACTGGTTTTATGTGCAACCTGCTGCCCTGAAGATGATTGTGCGACCGTTTTATGTGAAGGACCGCCAACCCTGGCTTTTGATTTGGAATTGGATAATGCCAATGTCTTTCAGAACGAAATTTATGCCCTTGAAGATATAAGGATTAGTGGGGACAACGCCGACGATTTTACGCTTGAACTAGCAACTTTCGACGCAGAAAAACCTGAATCAATCCTGGTATTGCAAAATTTTGATTGGTCCATCGGCACCTCTGAAAATAGTCTCATCATAGCAGACACTATTGTAATACCACTTACCATTGAAATAGTGCTTTCAGAATCGGATGGGTGCTGTGGCGGAATTGCAAGATTGAAAAGTCTTGTAATTCATGGTGCCACCCAAGAAGACCTTAATGGCTTTTACACCATTAGCCTAGACTAGGTCAAAACCCTTTTACCGCATATCACAAATTATTCTTAATAGAAAATCCGCCCTGAAATTACTTGCGTAACTAAATAGAGTTCAATACTCGAAAACCCCATTTTCAGTGAACCTCTTGCTTTCTTTTTAGGCTATCTTGCAAGCGCAGAAAAAAGTTTCATCTTAAATTACCGCACTAATGGGTCGTTTTCTTAAAGTATTCCTGGCAGTTTCCATACTTATCATTTCATGCAAAAATAAAGGGGAAGACGTTGCCACGGACAACCTTTTTAAGTTCAAGGATTATATCAGTTCACATACCAGCGGACAACAAAGTATTGCAAATCCCATTAAAATACTTTTGGCCGAACAAGCAACCCAATTCGAACTCAATCAAGAACTGTCGAACGAGTATCTTAAAATCAACCCTAAAGTCGACGGAAAACTGGTCATTGAAAACGGCAGGGAGCTTGTTTTTGTGCCCTTGGAATTTCTAAAGCCAAATACCGAGTATTCGGTCACCCTACAGCTGGGAAAACTGCTGGAGGCAGTTCCACCTGAATTCAAAAAATATAGTTTTTCATTCAAGACCCTCGCACCTAACTTTAAAATCGATCTTGGTGATTTACAATCTTATAGCAAAGACTGGCAGTACCTCGAAGGTACCGTAGAAACCTCCGATCTGGTCGAAATGGAAAAGGTAAAGCGTATTTTATCGGCCAAAAAGCAAGGGAGGGAACTTTCCATCAAATGGCAAGATACCGAGGCAAATTCTACCTATTTCAACTTTAAGATCGATAGCATTCGAAGAACGGTTGATGATGGTGTGTTGGATATCAGTTGGTCTGGAAAAGCATTGGGGCTAACCCATCAAGGTTCTGAAAGCTATACCATACCTGGTTTGAACAAATTTATCGTACTGAATGCCAGAACCGCGGTTGCCCCAAATGCCTCCCTGACCATCAACTTTTCTGAACCATTAAAGGCTGATCAAGAGCTCAATGGCCTGGTTTCCATTGAAAATGCGGAAAACCTACGCTATGAAATTGATGGTAACGTGCTAAAAGTATACCCAACCAACCGTATTCTTGGCCAGGTACGCGTGACTATTTTTGAGGGTATCAAAAGTGTCTACGGATTTTCATTAAAATCCAATTTTTCTGAACTGGTCTCCTTTGAACAATTAAAACCCAGTGTACGACTCATTTCAAAAGGAACGGTTTTGCCCAACGCCGCGGCCACACCCCTTTATTTTGAGACCGTCAACCTTGCCGCCGTTGAAGTTAGGGTCATTCAGGTTTTTGAGGACAATATGCTTCAATTTCTTCAAAACAACGAACTCACCCAAACCTACAATTCAGACCTTCGCCCTGTTGGCAGAAGGGTGGCGTATAAGGTGATTCCCTTAACCGAAAACAATCCGGGAAACAGCAGTTATTGGAAAGCCCATGCCCTTGATTTGTCCGAGCTTATAAAAGTAAACCCAGGCTCCCTCTACCGCGTGGAGCTAAGCTTTAAAAAAGAACATATTATGTACGACTGTGGGGATTCGGTTGATGAAACCGAAGGCACCAATGCCATTGCGTTCGAACAAAGTGAGGGTGAGAACGATCTAGAGGAACGGTACTGGGATAACCAAATCTACTATTGGAGAAATTACAATTACGATTGGGAAGAGCAGGATAACCCCTGCCATGAGGCCTATTACAATCCTGATCGGGTGGTCTTTACCAATCTTCTGGGTAGTGACCTTGGGCTTATTGTAAAAAAAGGGAACAACCGTAGTTACCATTTCGCAGCGACGAACCTGCTCACTTCCAATCCGGAACCCGGAGCCCGAATAAAGCTCTATAACTACCAACAACAACTATTGGGCGAGGTGGTAACCGATGCTTCAGGATTTGCCATTTATGATGGCGATGCGACCATTACCTTTGCCGTGGCTCAAAAGGAAAATAATTTTGCCTACACAAAATTGGCCGATGGCAATGCACTTTCACTAAGTAAGTTCGATGTTGCGGGGGAACAACTCCAAAGTGGTCTACAGGGCTTTCTTTATACGGAAAGAGGGGTTCATCGACCTGGGGATACCGCCCACTTGACCTTTGTTCTTGATGACAAGGCCAACCCACTACCCCAAAACCACCCCGTTACGCTAGAGGTATCCGATGCCAGGGGAAAACTCGTTCAACGAACGGTTCTCAAAAATGGCAGTGTTAAGGTCGATGAAGGTGTTTTTGCGAGAAAAGAGAATGGCTTCTACTACTTTCCAATCCCCACAAAGACCACTGCCCCAACAGGCACGTGGAATGTAAAAGTGCTTGTTGGCGGTGCACAGTTCAACAAAAGCTTAAAAATAGCCACGGTCAAACCCAATCGATTAAAGGTGGATTTTACATTTGATGAAGCCGTGCTTAGTGCCAAAGAAAGTAATCGTGGTAAAATTAATGTCAAATGGCTACACGGGGCACCGGCAAGAAATCTAAAAATAGACATCAACACCAAACTGCAAGCTACCGCCACTGCTTTTCCGAAGTACGCAGCGTATGTATTTCAAGATCCCGTAAGGACATTTAACGAGACAGAACTCCAGTTTTTGAATTCGACCCTCAATGAAGAAGGGGAACTTGGCATCAACAAAAAAATACCCGTTACCAATAATGCACCAGGTATGCTACAGGCTACTTTTACTACAAAGGTTTTTGAAGGTGGCGGCGACTTTTCAATAGATGTCTTCTCTAAAAAAATTGCTCCTTTTTCCCACTTTGTAGGTTTAAAATCTCCAAAAGCGCGCCAATATGGTTCTTATCTGACTGACGAAAACACTGCTTTTGACGTGATTTCCGTGGATGAAAAAGGAGACCCCGCCCCGAACCGAAAACTCGATATCCAAATTTTTAAAATTGAATGGCGTTGGTGGTGGAACCGGGGTTACGACAACCTATCGCGTTATGAAAATGCCACCGTACACCGTCCTTTCAAAACATTGAAGGTTACCACTGGAGCCGATGGCAAGGGCAATTTCAAAATCAATATTCCCGATAATGAAGGAGGGCGATTTTTAATTCGGGTATTGGACAAGGCCAGTGGTCACGCCACTGGACGAACGGCTTACTTCTATAGAAATTGGTGGAAAAGACCTGCCAGCGGTGATGCCGAAAGTTCTAAGATTTTGATTTTCGCCGCGAACAAAGAAAGCTATACTATCGGGGAAGAAGCCTTGGTGACCTTTCCTTCTGATATAGGCGGTCGTGCCTTACTAAGTATTGAAAATGGCTCGGAAGTGCTTTCACAACAGTGGGTGGAGACCACGGCCAAGGAAACAAAAGCCGTTATACCCATAACGGCGGAAATGGCCCCCAATGTTTATGTCAACATTTCGTTGCTGCAACCCCACGGTCAGGCAAGCAATGACCTTCCTATTCGGTTATATGGGGTCGTACCACTTTTGGTGACCAATAAGGCCACTATCCTAGAACCGCTATTGGATATGCCGAAGATATTGGAACCCGAACGATCATTTACGGTCAAGGTATCGGAAGCCAATAGAAAGCCCATGACCTATTCCCTTGCCGTAGTTGATGAAGGCTTACTCGATTTGACCCGCTATAAAACCCCTGATATTCATGGTTCTTTCTATGCCAGACAGGCGCTCGGGGTCAAAACCTTCGATATTTTCGACGATGTGATGGGGGCTTATTCCGTAAGTGTTGATAATATTTACGCCATAGGTGGTGGTGGAATCGCAGAAGGGGCAAAGAACCGCAAGGCACAACGTTTCAAACCTGTGGTCACCTATCTAGGGCCTTTTACCTTAGAAGCCGGTGAAAAAGCCACTCACGAGATTCAAATGCCCAATTATGTGGGTTCGGTTCGCACCATGTTAATAGCCGGTAACCAAAAAAGTGCTTATGGGAAAAACGAAAAAACCACTCCCGTACGAAAACCATTGATGGTCTTAACCTCACTACCCCGTAAACTATCACCCGGTGAAACCGTGACCGTTCCCGTAACCATATTTGCCATGGATAAAAAAGTAAAAAACGTGAAGGTCTCCATCGAGACGGAAAAAGCTCTGGAACCTATTGGACCTACTTCTAAAAATATCTCTTTTGATGCCGTTGGCGAACAAATTGTAAATTTTGATTTTAAGGTCAATCCTACGACCCGTTTTCAAACCATTAAGGTCGTTGCTACGGGGTCTGGGGAAAAAGCGAGCAATACCTTGGAAATTGACGTTGAAAATCCCAATCCCATTACAACTCAAAGCAGTTTGTATACCTTGACGGAAAACCAATCGCAAACCATTTCTTTTGAACCTTTTGGCACTTCGGGCACCAATAGTGCTTTTATAGAGTTCTCTACCCTACCACCCATGGATTTCTCTAAGCGAATGGACTACCTTTTACAATACCCCCATGGTTGCGTAGAACAAACCACTTCAGCTGCTTTTCCCCAGCTCTACCTAGACGATGTATTGGATATCACCTTTGACAAAAAACAAGATATTGAGACCAATGTAAAGGCGGCAATCAAAAAACTAGCCGATTTTCAAACTCCCAATGGTGGGTTGAGCTACTGGCCGGGTTATGGCAATGCGGACGACTGGGGCACCTCATACGCGGGTCATTTCATGCTTGAGGCCAAACAAAAAGGGTATCAGTTGCCATTGACCTTTTTAAGCGATTGGCTTCGCTACCAAAAGAATGCGGCACGACAGTGGAGTAATACTACCACGGCGTACAACAATGATTTGACACAGGCCTATCGCTTATATACCTTGGCATTGGCCCAGCAACCTGAACTAGCGTCAATGAACCGCCTACGTGAAAGTAAAAACCTAAGCAATGAGGCAAAATGGCGATTGGCGGCCACGTACGCCCTTGTAGGTAAAAAAGAGGTAGCCCAAGACATTGCCAAGCGTGCGAATAGTAACGTAAAACCAAATAAGCATGATTACCACACCTATGGCTCCGTATTTCGAAATAGGGCCATGGCCTTGGAAACCTTGGTCTTATTGAAAGATGAACGACAACGTGAACTTGCCATCTCATTAGCCAAAAACCTTTCTTCACAGCAATGGTACAGCACCCAAGAAACGGCATATGCCCTATTGGCTATGGCAAAAATGGTTTCAGAAAATGGAGGGAAATCGGTTGACATTGAATTCGTGCAGAATGGCAAGACCACTACCATAAAAACGGATAGGGCCATTGCACAACGAAATATACCGGTAAATGCTTCAAAAGAACGTTTAACGATTACGAACAAACAATCGAATATCATCTACACCACCCTGACACAGCGTGGAAAATTACCGGTCGGCCAAGAACTGGCCCAGCAAAAAAAACTCAACTTAACTGTGGATTATCTCGATGGTGCAGGTACTGTAATTGCTGTGGATGAATTACGTCAAGGAACGGAGCTCAAAGCGCGATTGACGGTTTTCAACACCACCAATGACAACTATGAAAACCTTGCACTTACCCAAATCGTTCCCAGTGGTTGGGAGATAGTCGACACCTCGTACGTTGGGAATGGAAATAGCAACGCGGATTATACGGACGTTCGCGATGATCGCACCCATTTTTATTTTGACTTGGGTGCTAAGAAGACCAAAACATTTACCGTGCAATTGAATGCATCCTATTTAGGTCAATATTATCTGCCAGGCAGCCAGGTAGAGGCCATGTATGACCAAAACAGCTACGCGAGAAACAAGGGCAAATGGATAAAAATCATACCGTAACCGTTTCTTGACCATTTTATACATTGAAATCAGGGTACATGACTATTTAGGCATTTATGGGAATCAAAAAAATAAATAAATATCGCATACCACTGCTATTGCTGGCAGTGATAGGACTGTTCTGGGTTTTTTGTTTACCACGGCAATTGTTCAAAGCGCCGACTTCAACAGTAGTTACAAGCTCAGAAAATATCTTGATTGGTGCACGTATCGCCGATGACGGACAATGGCGTTTTCCAAAGATGGATTCCATTCCCTATCGGTTTAAAAAGTGTGTGCTTCTTTTTGAGGATGAATATTTTTACGAACATCCGGGCATCAATCCTATTTCCATATTCCATGCCATAAGACACAACCTGACCAAGAAGACCCGTCGCGGTGGCAGCACCATCACGCAACAGGTCATACGATTAAGTAGAAAACAAAAGCGAAGGACTTACTTCGAAAAACTTATCGAGGTCTTTATGGCCACCCGATTGGAATTTCGGTTTTCTAAAGAGGATATCTTAAAATTTTATGCCACGCATACCCCTTATGGGGGCAACGTAGTGGGGCTCGAAACCGCCTCTTGGCGCTATTTTGGCATTCCGGCCCATGAATTGAGCTGGGCACAATCGGCGGCCCTTGCCGTTTTACCCAATGCGCCATCATTGATTTTTCCAGGGCGTAATGACGGTATGCTGCTTCAAAAACGCAACCGTCTTTTAAAAAAACTGCTAGAAAAAAAAGTCATTGATTCCATTACCTATGAGTTGGCACTAGCAGAACCGCTACCCCAAAAACCACTGCCCCTGCCCGATATAGCCCCGCATTTGACCGAACGTATCAAAAAAGAGCATCCTGGTGAACGTATAACCAGTGCTATCAACAAAAACCTACAACAACAATTAAATTGGATCGCAGGGCAGCATTACCAACAATTAAAAAACAATGAGATCCATAACCTTGCTATTGTAGTACTGGATGTGGATTCCCGAAAAATATTGGGGTATGTCGGCAACGCACCCACCACCAAGGCACACGGCCGTTATGTAGATATTTTGACCAAAAAACGAAGTACGGGCAGTACTTTGAAACCTTTTTTATTTACAGCCCTGCTACAAGAAGGCCTGATATTACCCGATGCACTGGTCAAAGACATTCCTACCGTTATCAACGGGTACCACCCCAAGAACTTCAATAAACGGCACTCAGGGGTAGTACCCGCCAGCATGGCCTTATCACGTTCGTTAAACGTGCCTGCTGTGCGACTTCTGCAACAGTATGGACTTCAAAAATTTTACAATAGGCTGAAAGCGATAAACATGGACTTGTTAGATAAACCCCCTTCGCACTACGGGTTACCATTAATTTTAGGAGGTGCCGAAAGTTCACTGCTGCAAGTGACGGAATCATATGCATCATTAGCCTCCACACTTAACTATTTTAACCAAAATTCAAGTACGTATCGAACAAAGGAATTTGCAAATGCCTCTTACTTGAAATCCGCTATCCTTGATTTTGGTGTTCCAAAATTTGAGACAAAAAATTTTACCGCTGGTGCCATTTACCATACCTTCAAATCATTGCGTGAGGTAAATCGACCTAGTGGGGAGGAAAACTGGCAATTCTTCGATGACGCACAACCGATTGCTTGGAAAACGGGCACCAGTTTTGGTTTTAAGGATGCTTGGGCAGTGGGAACAACCCCGAAATACGCTATCGGTATCTGGGTCGGGAACGCCGACGGGGAGGGTCGACCAGGCCTGACGGGAATAACCGCTGCCGCCCCGATTCTTTTCGATGTCTTGAATGTTTTACCGTATAGCGGATGGTTTGAGACGCCCTATGACGATCTTGTAAATTTGGAAACCTGTGCCAAAAGTGGTTTTCGAAAATCGTTGTTTTGCGAAGAAACCATTACGGGTGTCCTTCCTAAAGAAGGTACAAGAAGCAAAACATGCCCTTATCACCAACAACTTGCCTTAGATAGCAGCGAGGCTTTTCAGGTCAATGCGGATTGCTATCCTTTGGCTGAAATTAGGTTTAAAAATTGGTTCAATGTACCCCCGATGGTGGAATATTACTACAAAACCTCGAATCCAAATTATCAAAAGTTGCCTCCTTTTTTGAGTGGATGTTCGTCTGGGCTTCAAGACCGTATGGCGTTGTTATACCCAAAAAAAAATGAAGTCGTTTTACTACCAAAGGATTTAGGAAACAAAAAATCGGAAGTCATCTTTAAACTGGCCCACCAACAACATGACAGTCAGGTTTTTTGGTATTTGGATGACACGTATATCGGGGAAACGACCAGTTTTCATGAGCTCATAGTACCCATAGAACCTGGCACGTATCAATTGACCGCAACGGATAATAAAGGTTCTCAAATCAGACAGCGATTACATATACAAATGGCATCGACCAATTGATTGGGTCATCGAACTTCCAAACGCTGTTCTTGGGTAATCAAATGGCCATCCATGGTCATACCTTCCATAAATAATTCCATGGCCCCTTGTCCTTTTATTGGAACATTGATGGTGGTAGGAATCTCAGCATTTACAACGACGTCCGCTTTCCAATATAAAGCCCCAAAACTTTGAAAGATCTGTTGATTATCATTAGGATAGTTTGGACTAAAATACTCTTGGGGTCGTGCATAACCATTGGTAATGGCGAACTTAACGAATTTATTGCGTTGATTCGGCGGAACATAGTTTGGATTCAAGCTCATCGAAATAAAGGGCCCATTTCTGTCTTTGCTAAAGGTAAAGAACCTGACACTTGATAAGGGCATCCCGATCAGCTCCCCTGGTTGGGCCAACATGCCGTCGATGCTCACAGGTACCCTGGCAAAACCAGGTGGCTTGCGCACATAAATACCGAGTTCCCCACCATTTCCGAAAATCAAAAACCCAAGCTTAAGGATATATGAGCTTACTGCAGGCGTTTTCCTTATTTCATCGTCATCGATCAATCGGCCTTCTACCAGTGCCGAAATCTGAAACTTTTTTTGGGCGGTTACCTTTTCGGTCACGGTTACCTCATCCAATGCGATGATTCGCTCGCCAATATTCAAAGGCCCCTCCATAACAACGGGGCTTTCGAGCAGGGCAAGTTGTCTTTTTAATGTTTTCGTGGCCAAATAGTTCAAAGCGGGGCCGTCACTATCTTGAAACCAAAGTTCTGCCTTAGGCTTTCTTAACCTGCCTTTTTTACCAATCAGGCTAACCTTCAACGAATCGCCTTCAAAAAGCACCATATTGCCTTTGAAGGATTTATCATTTTGAAGTTCCTCAAAACGGAATGCCCCTGATAATTCAGCTACTAGGGAGACTTGTTGTTCTTCATTTAGGTCGGCATCAATCACCCTTCCTTCGAAAGGTATTCCGGTTTCCATGGTAAACTTTTGTCGTACTTCCTCCAGCTTTCTAGAATCCCAGTCGTACTTGCCCCAACCCTCAATAAGTAAACGCTTATCAAGTTCATAGCGTTTTCTTCTATCCTGCCCCTGAAAAAAGTAATGATCTTGAAAATAGGATTTGATATAGGGTCGAACCAAAAATGACGAAACGATTGAATTGTCTGGGTCGTACGATTCACTTTGGTTTGGCAATACTGATAGGCTCAGATTGATTTCATTGTTGACGCGCTTTGGTAAAATCAAATCGATTTGAAGCGAATCGCCAAACTCGGTCAAGCAATGGTCAATTTCCAAATTCGGGCCAATACGGCCGGTATTTCGATGGTTAAAGAACATACGATAGGCTATTGGGCGAAGTTCCGTATCAAAGAGCACTACGGTTAAAATACCATGAGGTAGTTCTTTTCGGTCAATGGATAGCACGGCCGCCGTTTCATTGACCTCCATGTCTTCGAAACGAATGAAATCATCTTGATAAAAAGCAATGGTATGGGTGTCACCATCCTTTTCTAAAAATGTTTCTTGTGAAGCTATCAGTGTAAGCAGCACCTTATCCTTTCCATTATTTTCAATATTCATCCCCAATTGGCCCCGAGAGGCTTCTGGAAGTTCTTGTCGTATCGTCGGTAATCGTCGGCCTTGACGTCTTAGAAAGTATTTTTTATCGGCATCGACCACAAACCCGGTCTTGCCCATACCAAAATCATTCGTGGCAATGTTACCCTGAATGATGCGCCCCGTTTCATCGATCAGCTCGAGATTGTCTACGGCCACTCCCTGCCGAAGGCCATTACTAAGCAAAATGCCGATATTGTTGTAGGCACCTGCTATCAATTGCCCCCCTTCTGGAAAAACGGAAATCTGCATATTGATTTTAGCGGAATCTTGGTCTACGGTATCTTTCACTATTTTTATACGCTGTTCAAAGGGCTTATATCCTTCAAAATTTCGCATGAAGTTGGTCCAAGCCCTTATGGTATATTCCGTATTCACCAAGGTTGAATCAATCGAAAAATCACCTCGGGCCATGCCACTTTCAACATAGTATAGTTTTCGTTTGAGCTCTTCACCACCAGCATCAAAAATACCTACATACAGGTTAGTGGTCTCGAAAGACGGCAATTTGGTAGCTTCATCTTGAATATAAGCTTTGAACCACAAACGTTCGCCTTGAATGAAAGTGGTTTTATTAAGGTGCAGGTGAATGCCCTCTTTGGGCCCGATAGTACCAAAATCGTTTTGGGCCGTAACCAAAAAAGGTGCTTGAATTGCCCAAAATAACACGTAAAAGCAGATTCGCATTTGGATTGAAATTTGCTCTAAATTAAAGCAAAAAAAGATGCAATCCCTTACTTTTTCCGCATAAATACGGTCATAGGTACCCCGGTAAAATCAAATTGTTCACGGAGTTTATTCTCTAAAAACCGTTTATAGGGTTCGCGCACATACTGCGGCAGGTTGCAGAAAAAAGCAAACTGTGGATAAGGCGTGGGCAATTGGGTACAAAATTTGATCTTTACGAATTTCCCTTTATAAGCTGGTGGCGGCCGGTTCTCAATGATCGGCAGCATGATATCGTTAAGTTTTCTAGTAACGATTTTCTTTGAACGGTTTTTATAGACTTCGACGGCCATTTCAATCGCCTTAAAGATGCGTTGTTTGTTCAGTACCGAAATAAACAGAATAGGTACGTCAACAAAAGGTTCCATGGCCTCACGAATACGTTTTTCATAGTCACGTACCGTGTTGGTCTCCTTTTCGACCAAATCCCACTTGTTTACCAAGATCACAATACCCTTATGGTTGCGCTGGGCCAGCCAAAAGATGTTCTGTACTTGTCCGTCAAACCCACGAGTGGCATCCAACAATAAGATACAGACATCGCAATGTTCGATGGCTCGAACCGACCGCATGACGGAATAAAATTCCAAATCTTCCTTCACCTTGGCTTTCCGTCGAATTCCGGCAGTGTCGACCAGATTGAATTCAAACCCGAAGCGATTGTATTTGGTATCGATACTATCCCTAGTCGTGCCTGCGATATCAGTTACGATATAGCGATCTTCACCTATCAAGGCATTGATGAAGGATGATTTTCCGGCATTGGGCCTTCCAACCACAGCGAAGCGTGGTAGCTCATCATCGGGCATCACGTTCTCTGGCAGCACTTCGACCAAGGCATCCAACAATTCCCCTGTTCCACTACCATTGATACTTGATAAGCTAAAGTATTCGCCAAGTCCCAAAGCATAAAACTCGACCGCATCGGCTTCCCTTTGTCCGTTGTCGACCTTATTGACGGCTAAAAATATAGGCTTGTCCACTCGGCGTAACAATTTAGCGACATCTTCATCCATTCCAGTTACTCCAGACTCCACATCCACCATAAAAATTATGGCATCGGCTTCATCGATGGCCAATTCTACTTGCTTGTCGATTTCTTTTTCAAAAATATCATCACTGCCCACAACATAACCACCAGTATCTATTATGGAAAATTCCTTTCCATTCCAATCCGTCTTACCATAATGACGGTCGCGGGTTACCCCGCTTACTGCATCAACAATGGCTTCACGCCTTTGGATCAGTCGATTAAAAAAGGTTGATTTGCCAACATTAGGTCTTCCTACAATGGCTACAATTGCGCCCATCTCCGATATTTTTGGCAAAAGTACGGCTTATTTCCAAAGGAAATAGGCCTTTTGGCGCATGGATAAGTCTAAAGGAAAACCTCAAATGGAAGTCCTTAAAAAATATCCCAAAACTTTGATAGCAGGTTTTGAAAGAGCCTGAAGGCTGCTACTGATTGTATCCAAAGCGCTTTAATTGCCGGGTATTACTGCGCCAGTTTTTGTTCACCTTAACGTACAACTCAATATGCACCTGCTTATCAAAAAATTGCTCTAAATCTTTTCGGGCCTCAATCCCGACCCTTTTTAAAGCGGCACCCTTATGCCCAATGATGATTCCTTTTTGGGTATCTCGTTCGACCATAATCACCGACCTAATCCTTATAATGGTTTCTTCTTCGAAAAACTCTTCCGTTTCGACTTCGACGGCATAGGGAATCTCTTTTTTGTAGTGCAAAAGGATTTTCTCTCGAATGGTCTCATTGACAAAAAACCGCTCGGGCTTATCGGTCAATTGGTCTTTTGGATAGTACGGCGGGGCCTCGGGAAGCAGCTCTAAAATTCGTTCAAAAACTTTTTTGACGTTAAAATTCTCCAACGCTGATATCGGATGGATTTCAGCCCTTGGCAGTAGTTGTTGCCAGTGTTGTATCTGCGCTTCCAAAATAGCTTGCTCAGAGGTGTCGATTTTGTTCAGTAAGAGTAGTACGGGTATTTTACTCTGTTTGATTTTCTTAAAAAAGGCCTCGTCTTTCAAGCCTTTTTCACCGATCTCAACCATATAGAGCAATACATCGGCATCTTCAAAGGCTGACTTCACAAAATCCATCATGGCATTCTGCATCTCGTAGGCAGGTTTGATAATACCTGGTGTATCGGAAAGAATGACTTGAAAATCAGCACCGTTCACTATACCCAAAATACGATGCCGAGTCGTCTGTGCCTTAGACGTGATAATGGACAGCTTTTCACCAACAAAGGCATTCATTAACGTGGATTTGCCTACATTGGGGTTACCGATAATATTTACGAAACCTGCTTTATGCTTTTTCATCTATTTATTTTGATTGTCTTTAATAGGTCATTCTTCGACTTCGCTAAATACAAAAATGTAATTCGCTAATACTTATTTATCTTCATGTTCATCAAGAATTGCTACGACCCATTTCATCTTTTAGTTTTTGAAAATACTTTTTTGCCTCTTTATTGACTTTTGGGGCCAATAGCAGTACGGCGATCATGTTCGGAATCACCATAAGGGCATAAGAAAGGTCAATTAGGTTTTTCACTAATTCCAATGACGCTACGGCCGCAAAAACGATCATAATCACAAAGTAAACATTGTACAACTTCCCTATTTTAGCGTTGGTCAGATATGATAGACTTTTTACCCCGTAATACGAATAGGTGAATAGGGTGGATAATGCAAAGGCCGCAACGATGACCATCAGCAGCTCATCACCAAAACCGAACAGGGTGGTTCTAAAGGCTTGTAAGGTCATTACGATTCCGCTGGAATCTTCCAAATAAGCACCGCTTAAAATAATGA
Source organism: Croceitalea sp. MTPC5 (assembly GCF_036985505.1). NCBI lineage: Bacteria > Pseudomonadati > Bacteroidota > Flavobacteriia > Flavobacteriales > Flavobacteriaceae > Croceitalea > Croceitalea sp. MTPC5. The sequence continues at coordinate 547,928 of NZ_BTGQ01000003.1, read as the reverse complement.
CCACCGCTGTAAACGTACAGACCAAGATCGTATCGATGAACGGACCGAGCATGGCCACTAAACCTTCGCGAATGGGTTCGTCATTTTTTGATTGTCCGTGGTACATTGGCGCCGAGCCCAAACCTGCTTCATTAGAGAACATGGCCCTACGCACACCAATAATGACCAGACCCCAAAATCCACCGGTAACGATGGTCTTAAAATTCCATGCCTCTGTAATGATCAATTTTAAGGATGGTAATACTTGGGAAGCATTCAATACCATTACGACCACAACCGCTACCAAATAGACCATGACCATAAACGGTACGATGGCGGTGGCCACCCTGGCAATATTCTTCAATCCCCCGAAAATGACCAATGAGGAAACAATGGCCAGCACAAAACCAATCAGTAGTTTCCAATTGAACGAAGAAGCCTCGGAAGTATCGCCCAAGGCCATAATCGTTTCTTCAGGAACGATTACACTCATAAAGGTCTCTGTAAACTGGTTTGCCGTAAAGACCCCAAGAAACCCGAATAGCCCGGCAAGACTAAAAAAAATAGCCAGCGGTTTTGCCTTTTTACCCAAGCCTTGGGTGATATAGTACATCGGCCCTCCCTGTAGATTACCATCGGAATCATGACCACGGTACATAATCGAAAGGCTGCAGGAATAAAACTTGATGCACATGCCGATAAGAGCTGTCATCCAAATCCAAAAAACGACACCTGGTCCGCCATCGTGAATGGCAATGGCCACACCCGAAATATTACCTAAACCAACGGTAGCCGCAACGGCAGCGGACAGTGCTTGAAGTGAACTCACATCCCCTTTGGCAGTTGCATCATCATATTTACCCCTGGTAATGGCAATGGCATGGCCAAAGAATCGATAAGGCAAGAATTTCGAGTATAAGACCAAAAAGACCCCCCCGCCAATCAATAAGATAAACATGGGCCACTCGGTACCCGAAATGGCCTTTACCAAAAAGTCGTTAAGTTGTTCCATGGTTTCGAAGGTAGCCATTTCGTTGAAAAGTTTTTAGTTAGGGACCATATCATTATCCTATTTCAACTATCTAAAATTTTATATCATTTGCCATGGGTTTTGAGACTGTTCCACTTAACACCTATATGACTGACCATAAAATACCTTAACCGCACAGCAATTCAACATGATCGGGAAAAGCCCTACGTCTCTATATTTTTTTGGTTATCTTGCTTTCCGACGATTAATCATAGTCCTTATTTGGTAATTCCAAAAAATGAAATGTAAAATTGCTCTTTATTTATTGGTACTTATCACGTTAAGCGGAGCCACAATTCCTAAAAAAATGGAGACCGGTAAAGGCACGGATCAGAAGAATACCATTAAAGAAGTGGATTCTTTACTTCAACTTCATGAAAAATTTTACAAAAATAATATTGATCGTGCTTTTGAGGCTGTTCAGAAGGCTTTACATTTGGCAGACAATGAAGGGTATGTTTTGGGTCGGGTAAGTGCACGAAACCGATTGGGTACCTCTTTTAGGTACCAAGGAAACATTGACAAAGCCTTGACCAACTTCTTTGAAGCACAAAAAATCCTTAAAATTGAATTGGCACAAGACCCATCCCCAGAAAAGCTTAAAGTGTATGAATTAAAACTGGGGAAAACGAATAGGCATATTGGTACCGTTTATGCTGTAATGGGACATTACCCGTTAGCACTAAAATATTATAATAAGGCAAAATCAATTTTTGAAAAAAACAACATTTCGGAGGAACTGGTGTATATCAATATCTCAAAAGCGAATGTCTATGCCAGTAATTCCGACTTTGAATATGGAAAATCCGAATATCTGAAATCGATACCTACAATAAAACAGTTAGAAAAGAAGAACACTTTAGGTATATTGTACTTTAACATCGCTCTAATGAATTTCGAATTGGAGGAATATTCCCTGGCCACAAAATACGCTGATAGTGCCCTAAACATCAGTATTGGTTCAAAAGATTTTCGCAGACTTGGTAAAGCGCTAACCTTGAAAGCCGATATTTCATATGAACAAAAACAATTTGAACGATCACTGTCATTGCTCGACAGCGCGTTAATCTATCTAAATAAATCCAAAGATAAACCTGCCCAAAGTACCAATGAAATCATCCGTGCGGAAATATATGTCAGCACTGGAAAACACGATTTAGCCGAGAAAATTCTATTAGCTACTCTTGTAGAAGCCGAATTGTCTTTTTTTCATGAAGAAGCCATTGAAGCTTGTAAAATTCTTGTAGACATATATTCTTATAACAAAGACACCCCAAATATTTTAAAGTTCAAGAGCAAATTACTTGACCTCAAAATACAACAAGAGAAGGTTCAAGATGATGACATGATTCTAGAAGAAAAATATGCCGAACAATTTGATGAACAGGCCGATCTTTTTGATTTTAAGGAAAGGTTATACAAAAAATCGAATGGCGTACTACTTTTACTATTTTCATTGCTAGCCGGCCAACTTGTTTTGTTAGTCATTCTGTTTCAAAAAAAGAAATCTATTGACCTCAACTATAGCTAATCGTTTTGCAACATAACATTTTCACTTTTCCACTTTTAAAAAAGACCTATTTCACTATCACGGTCTTACTATTTACCATTGTGGCAGGTGTGCTTTCTGGAACTTTCAAATGGATTCCAATTGACCCTAGTATTTATTACGTTCAATTGGCTATTTTCACGTTAACGTCATTGTCGGTTATTCTGCTAATGGTATTTATTCTTCCAGAAATGGTTCCTACACTTTTTAAAATCGAATGGAAAACCAATAGTGTATTCTTATTACTTGCATTGACATGTTGTTTGACCATAGCGAAATTTGGGGTGTATGCACTACAATATGAATTGTCATTTTTCAATCCACTACTTATCAAATTTTTTGCTATTGAAATTATTTTGGTTTTAACATCATTACTGATTTTCAGGGCTAAGGTTCAAAATGTTGACGAAATCATGTCTGTATCTTTAAAGGAAGAGCCTACAAGCTTTGAAGAACAGTTGAATATAAAGGGGGAATTGCTTAATGAAAACCTGATCATACCCGTCGACGAACTTCTCTACATCAAGTCTAGTGAAAATTATTCTGAATTTTATTTTATTACTCCTCAAGGCATATCGCATAAGCTTATGCGTATGACCTTAAAAAGCGTTGAGGCCCAAATTCCGTATGACTATATGATTCGTAGCCACAAATCGTATGTTGTGAATATGTCACAAGTAAAATCAATTACGGGAAATGCGAACAATGCTAAACTACATTTTAAAAACCAAGATTTGAGTTTACCCGTTTCTAGAAGTAGACGTGATATCGTAATCAAGGTTTTAGCGTCCCTCCCTAATTAATCACAAAGATTATTTACTTTCTTTAAGAATAGTGTTGCTTTTGGGATGAATTACAAGAAGATTGTAATTCATCCCAAAAGCTTGTCATTCGCAACAGCTTTCTGTACTTGCCCACAAATTGTTGATTACAACTTTTTTTTAGCGCAATCTTTACGGAACTAAAAATCCAACGATTATTCTAAAATTAAAAGTTATGAAAACAACAGTACTTCCTATTCAACGCTATGGAACAGCACAAAAACTACTCTTGATTTTTTTTATTCTAATGATATTGTCCATTGAAAGTGCCTATGGCCAACCCTATAAGGCCGACTTACCCTCGGGCAGCTTAGGATTACGGTTAAATGCAACCCAAGGCGGTGGAAACAGTCCTTATATTTTGTTTGACGCCAGAAATGCCGATTCTGGGGCAAGTTCGGTTTTCTTGCAACGTCAAGAAGGAAATAGTTTGGTATTTAGAAGATACAACAATACCAATCCCTTAAGTGACCAACGTCTGTTGATGAAGATGGTCAATAATGGTAATATCGGTGTTCTGACCAATAGCCCCCAAGAGCGCTTTCACGTAAATGGTAACGTTAGATCAGATAGGGAATTCATTGCACGCGGCAAAAACGGCCAGGCCAATTTCCATTCCCGTTTTGGCAGTGATGGTGTTAACCATAGGATAGAATTGCGTACCGGGAACACCCCGTATATTGATTTTTCGAACAATGTAGCCAATACTGCTGATGCTGACTTTGATGCCCGAATCATCCTGGAAAATGAAAATGTGTTAGGTATCAGGGGAGCCCGTCTCGCCATAGGGGATGTTAATGCCCCTATCGGATTTCCATTGGCGGTCGACGGTAGGGTTTTGGCTACTGGCATGAAGATACAGACCGTGGACAATTGGCCTGATTATGTGTTTGAAGCCGATTATCAGCTCCGCCCCCTAAGCGAAGTGGAGGCTTTTATCAAGACCAACAAGCACTTGCCCGAAATACCATCTGCCGAACAGATAGCCGCGCAAAACGGTTTTGATGTGGCCGCTATCAACAAGGCCCTTTTGGAGAAGGTGGAGGAACTTACGCTGTATACCATAGCCCAAGAAAAACAATTAGCCATACAACAAGAGCGTTTAACGGCACTAGCGGCAAAAGTAGACCAACTCATCTCCAAGAAATAGCCTAACCCTTGCGCTGTTCCAAGAAACTGGAACAGCCTTTAAAAACAAATGATATGAAACAACGAGATATGGGCCGCCATGCTATGGTATACCGTATGGCAGCACTACTGTTACTATGGAGTATTGCCATGGCCCAAGCACAAGAAAGTAGTCCAGGATACCAAGTACGGCCAGGGGAACCCATTTCAGCAGAATTGAAAACTTTAGAGATTATTTATGTCTTGGAAGCCGATGTAAATCCAAAAGAAGCGACCTCGGCGTTGACATTGTCCGCCTATCCCAATCCGACCACTGCCCAAATCAATATTACCATTGGGACGCAAGAGGCCATTAAGCAGGTCGTTTTCTACACTATGGCTGGAACCCGAACCAATGTGCCACAACTTCGTGCCGCGGCAAATAGTAGCACCTACGATGTAGCTCTTTTACCCAACGGAATGTACCTCGTGGTCGTGGAACTCGAAGGTGGAAGACGGATAACCAAGAAAATTATAAAAAATTAAATCATGAAGACTAAAACAAACAATTGTCTGTATTTTTTTGGTATGCTCATATGCCTCTTTTTAAATACAATTCTTGGTTATGGTCAAAACCAAACCCCAATAACTGAAATATTGTCTCGAAATCAATTTCAGATAAGCCAAACAAATTTCAATGTTACGACTTCCAATGGCAGTAAAGGTATTCTTTGGACCAATCGAGACAATTCTACCCAAATTGTTCTTTTTGATGATGGAAAACAAGGTTTTACAGTTGGAGGGGATATCAACAATGATGGAATAAGAAATTTTTTGAATACTGTCAATAATGCAATCAATCACATTCCAGAGACTATTGCACTGTGGAAACTTGCGGTTGAAACCTTGGTCCCTAATGAAGGTTTTTTTGATGCCCGAAATACAGATAGCATCATACCTAGGGTCATTATTACTGAAGATGATGTGCAAATTATCAATAGACAGTCCCGTGTTGCGCGACCGGCTAGACTTGCATTTGCAAAAGCTCAAAACTATGTTTTTGGAACCAATGGAATTCAAAGTCTATCCCTATCAGGAGAAACAAGAGGTATTTTAAGATCGGATATTATGGTCGATTTCAATATTCCTCCTGATGTCGCTAGAGCAGCATTGTTGAATTGGGAGCCAAAAAGAACAATCGAAATTCCAAAAATTCAAACCCTCGATGAAGATGCATTGGATCTTTCCCCAATTGAGGACTTTATAAAAAATGCTTTGACAGATGCTCTCCTAAAACAGATAGGAGCTGAAGGACTAGGTTCTGCCATCTCAACAGCAGAGGAAATACTAGGGGAAGAGGCAGAAGATATTTCTCCGAGGGAATTCATAGACAGATTGACACTTGCTTATGGTAATGCAGGACGATCTGTAGGTATTTCGAGAGAATTAGTTAATTTCTGTGCGGTCAATGCTGCCATCGCCAATAATTTTCTTAATGGTTTAGGATTTCAACTTGGCAGAATTGGTATTGTCGGTCCAGATGAAAATAGAATTCTCCCTAGCGTTACAGGGTTATTCACTTCCATATCCGAAAGAGTAGATAAAGCTAATTTGATCACAAAAAAGCAAAACAAGTCCTTGAAATCCTGTGGCAACCCAAAGGGCTTTCCCAGGGACGCGGTAAATAGTGAGATCAACAATTTTAAGTTCTGCGGGGTACTGGTAACACAGCGGGGGGAGAACGAATGGGAATTTTTAGGTAACGTTTTTAAAGATAACGGCCTGTTTAAAGAAGAACTGGATGATAGGGCGGAACTTGCCGGTAAAAGGCACTCCAACTTTCTAAAAATTGATAACGACGCCATAGAGAAAGAGGTCAACTCGCTGAACGAACGTTTGTTTAATGGAGAGGGCAATCTTCCTATTGGTTTGGTAGTATCTTCTGACATTACCACAAAATTCAGCAGCCTGTCCACGGAGTATATTAGAAATTTTGCAGAGGTGACCAACCGGGATCTTGAAAGGCTGAGTAAGGATATCAACAATCGGGATATTCCCGGAGGGCCAAACGCCATCAACGATACTGAAAAAGAGGACAATGACGATGTACAGGATTTTTTGGATTTTCTTGATGGCCTTGATGATGACGATGATGATTCCAATGGAAGAAACAATCGGAATTCCATACAAAACACAGGAGCTACCCAAGATATAGCGATTACCCCACAAGATCTTGCAAACCCTAATTTTTTTAAGAAGTTGTTGGCACCCCATCAACCAAGTGAAAATAAAATTTTGGAAAAGGTGTTTCTGCAGGCCCTGATGGTGCCCAATACCAACCAAGGGTTAGCTATTGGAGAAGGAATTTACGACGCTGAGCAGGCAGAACTATTTCAATATACCTATTTGGCGGCAACCGGTGCCAAATCATATTTGGAAGCCTATATGAACCATGACGTAAAGGCATTGAACACTTCTGATGTTTGGATGGATATGCTTCAACAAAAAGATCAAGGAATGTACTCGACCATATTGGAAAAACTGAGCGAATTTTATCAATCCGATCGCGGATTGAAAGACGAATCGGTGTTTATCGCTCCCCAATTCACGTTCGGACTTGAAATTACACCTACTATTGCCATATCCAACACCAATGATGTTACCAATTTAAGGGTAAACAATATTTCTTATGACATTGATGTGGTATTGACCGCCGCCCGGTTAGTATTGGCCACCGATACCGATAAAGACCTCAAGGCAGATTTAGGTATTGTGCTCAATAAAGAAGAATTACGATTCTTATTGGATACTTGGGCAAAAGACACCAATGGTGACGGGCTTATTGATGAGGGCTATCTCATTTGGTTACAGCACAAACTGCAAAAAACCAAACAAAAGCTTTCTAAGGTTATTGACGACGGGCAACATGAGGTATTCGGTAGCTTTAATCAAATTCTTTTCCCCTTGGCGATAGCGGAATTTTACAAGCAGCAACTTACAATAGACCCCTCTTTAAGAGCGTTATCGCCCGAATTAGCAACCTTGGTCGACCAAGACAATTTGAAAGCCAAAGATTTGCTTGCCAAAAAGGCCATCTCTTACGACCAGCATACCTCTTTTCAAAGTAAGTATGTTTTTGAAAGCGAATCGAAAAAAGGACCTTCGATTCCTTTTATACCTTCCAAAGCGCAAGTACAGTGGAACCCGATTGCTTTTGAGCATACAACCACGTTACCTAAGAAGGGAACTGATGTTAACCATACACATAGCAGGCCAACTACTGCGGCATTGGCGCCTACCTTGAGTTTTTCCAACCCAGATGTTCAATTAAAACCCGAAACCCTTATTCTAGGGATTACCAGCGAAGGGATATTAACGCTTAACAATACCACAAACAGTGTTATACCTGCAAACACCTATATCTTGACCACCAGTACTTCAGAAGACATCATGTATTTTAATGTATTGAAGTTTGATGCCCCTGAAATTCCCGTTGGTGGTACGTATGAAGTATTTTTTGATTATACGCCCATTGCTGCGGATAGCGAATCAGGAAATAGGGAAGAGTTCAGACTACATGCCGCAAGTGCGTTTTATGACATTCTTTTTCAAAGGGATTTTCTTATCGCTGAAAATAGTATAGAGGCCATTGATTTAAGTTTCTTTTGCGAACAGTCCCTATTCTTTTCCGATGTGATTTCCAGTGGGGAAGATGTTTCAATCGCGGCGAATAATGTAGGCACCAATAATTTAGTAGCGTCAAACTCAAAACTGACCATCAAGGCCATAGAAGGCATAGACCTAGAGATTGGCTTTGACGCAAAACCAGGAGCTATCGTAGAATTGGCCATTACCGATTGTAATGAGGTTCAGAATATTATGGCAAGTGCCTTGCAAAATAATATGTAATGGCATTCGAAGTTTTAGGGTGCAATCTTCCAATACCCAATAAGGAAATACCAAGATGCGTTATTGCGGGTCTTGGTATTCCCTTTATGTTGAAGGGCAACGGCCGAATACTACAAAAATCGGATTTTAAGGAATAAATCATTGTGTAGCCAGAAGTTATGATACTTACAAAAGTCTTAAAAACCAAAGAAATACTATTAGAACTTATACTTATAGTACTTATACTTTTGATTGTCATACTAGTAATCAATCTTATTAAGAAATTTAAAAAATGAGTATATACGAGTCTTTTTTCGATAAATTTAAACAGGCGCGCCAATGTGCTTATCAACATTTGCAACAAAAAGATCAGTTCAACCAGCAAATCCCTTAGTACGGTGTTTTTAAAATCCCACAATATTTGGATTTAATAAAGAAACCGTTGTATATTTGTCGTCCACATCGCGGGATAGAGCAGTATCCTTCGACTATGCTCAGGACAGGGTACCTACCCAACTGGGTTTAAAAATAAATTTAAGTACCAACATGGTGCTTCGAAAATACATCGCGGGATAGAGCAGTAGGTAGCTCGTCGGGCTCATAACCCGAAGGTCACAGGTTCGAGTCCTGTTCCCGCTACTAGATAAATCAAGCCCTTACAAAAACGTAGGGGCTTTTTTTATGTCTTGGGTACAACGTAGGTAAAACAAATGAAGGTTTAGCAAAACCTTCTTCAGAAAATCAAATCATTGATTTGCACACTTTAAAAGAGAAGGTAATCCACTCATTCATATCGTGCTTTATCATTCAAAAATAGTATTAGAGTATTGTTTATTGTAAAAACACCCAGAAAGCCAAATCAAAAATATATTTAGCTGTTTCCCCAAGGTTTCTTTATCGGGTTCACTTTTCATATGATTCTAAAAACCAAACATCCTAAAGTATGGATATCAATACTGTCTTTTTACACGATATTGACATAAAAACCAATACACCAATTTGTTTAATTTAACCAATGTATGAAAGGGGTTAAGTCGTCAAAAACAAAACTTAATCATAGAGCGGCATTCGTAACACGTTATGAAAACTTATATTGAACACACTATTAGGTGGTTGTATTGTGGCCTCGAAAACCACCTGTTTACTATTATAATCCACCTCAACTACCTTACCTGACGGAAGTCCGTTATTGACCGATGAACCTGGCGTAAATAAAACAGTGTTTTTGTCACCCAGATAACTCACCTTCGATACTATTCTGGCATAGGTTTCTTCTCCCCTTTCTTTGCCATATGACCATACTTGCCGTATCGTTTTATTGACCTCATCAATCTCATACTCGACAGCACGACTATAAGGGCCTGCGTTCGTGTAATTTCTGTTATCGCCATTATCAAAGACCATTAGATTTCCATTGGGCATTAAAATAGGGGAATGCTGGTACCATGACCATTCAAAATCTGGATGATTGCTGTTGCCCAACAGAACATCCATATCGGTAATCACCTGTCCCTGGGCATCTAAAGGGGTTAGCAAAAACTGCGATAGGGCTACACCATCACCCGAGGTATTCCAGTCTTTATGCGGTGCCAAAATATAGCTCACCTCGTTTTGGGAATTTAATTTCACGATACCCTGCGTTCTTCCCGAAACAATGATTTCATCGTCAGTTTCACTGTACTCAATGGAATTCGCATGAAACCAATCGAAATTCAAATCGGCCAAATCGGTAGGCCATGCCCGTCTTGTATTATCCAATGAGTTATTTAAATCCCAAACCGTGTCAAATTCCCCAGTACTTCGGTTCAGCTCAACGATAACATCTTCTACAGTCGCCTTGCTACTATCGTTTATGGTGACCAATAAGTTTCCATCTGGTTTTTCTATGACATGGTGATGAAATCCATTGCCCTGCAAGCTCCAGGTGTTTACGAGATTGCCCATCATATCGACCTCATGGATGTTTCCGGTAAAACCATCACCAAACAACAAGTTCCCATTTTGTAGTCGCGTCATTCCGTTATCGTAGAACAGGTTGTTCAGTTGGGGATGTGATGAGAAATTTAAATACCATCGTATTTCACCGAACTGATCGAATATAAATGGGCGTTGGGGCCGAAAGGCCTGGCTAAATCCAAAATAGTTGACGAAGTTGAACTCAGGAATATTTGAATTGGAAGGCACATCTATCGTAATTTGTGGCATATCAGCTATCAAACTGCCAGTTTGCACCGTAAACTCTTGGGTTTCCAAAATATTACCAGAAACATCCAAAGCTTTTATCTCCACTTTATTGGCATAATCCGCATACAGTCCTAATATTCCAAACTGGAAATTGTCACCACGTTGCCCCAATCTTTGGGTAATCGATGAGGCACTGCCGTTTTTACCGACCACCGTAAATTCCAATCCAACATCTTCTAGCGTAGTTAGATTGACCATTGCGGTCAAGGGAGCATATCCCGTAGGATTTAATTGGATATCAACGGTCGCAAAGATATCGGAGACAGAGGGCTGTTCGACAATGTTATCGTCTTCAGAACAGGCAACAAAGAATAGTAAAAAGAGTAGTACGAGATTTTGACCCAGGTTCTTTTTCATAGCGGCAGGTAATTTAAATTTTACCTTAAAGATACCCAACACCTGGCGTTTACAAAAACGTCAACTCCCCCCAAATAAAACAGGGATATGATTTTTAACATTCAGAAATTCAATACTGTGGGGCTACCGTACCAAATATCGTCTAAGTTGAAGGTATACCATTTTCACTATGAATCAAACGACTTTAGCGTTCTTGAATGGTAAAGGTCAGCGCACTGGCCCCTGAAATTCGAAAATACCCTAAGGCATAATTAGCATTGTCGACGGTATTTATAAAATTACCCCTAACAGTGGCAGGGGCAGTCGCGAAGGGCCCGCCACCTTGCGTTTGTTCTAACAGTAATTCGATATAATCATAAAATTGTTTGTCAACCCCATCATTGGTAATGGTAACCACATCACCGGGTTGCAGGTCGACTTCATCATCTTCGGTGTACAAAAACGAAAACTCAAAAGTGTTTCCATCAAAAAAACGATCATCAATGGGTTCGTAAAGGTCAAAGCCAAAATCAAACAGGTAATAATTTACCTCGTTCGGAGTATCTGTAATGAACACGATAAGTTCTAAATCCTCATCGCTAAAAACCTGTAAATCACCCTGTGCTATACGGTCAATGGGAACTGTTGGAATCAAATTGGCCTCAGCGACATGGCTGTCTTCATTATTTACAACGGTCAACTCGAAGGTCGTTTCAAAGTCATTCAAAAAACCTAGGTCTTGCGCTTCATAAACACCCGTACCGAAACCCGTTTCCAAAAATTCATAAACATCCCCTGTGGTCTTGTCAGTAACGAATACCGTCGCCCCCGAAACCTTGGGGATTTCTTCTTCAAAGAAATTAGCGGTCTCCGTTAGAATGACCTTTCCGGTAATCCGCTCTTCTGAAAAGACCCTGAAATGGGCATCGATGTTTAAGCGTACCTCACCCGTAGGTGTCTCTACCTCAATAACATCTTGACATGAGACCAGGGCTAAAAACAAAACGTATAGATATATATATTTTCTCAAAGGTTTAGAATTTGAAGTTATAACTGATAGATGGAACAATACCGAAAATTGAAGTGCGAAGCGCCTCATTTTGACCGGTCTCTCGATTCTCTTCAAAAGTGATACTGGCGGCATTCATACGGTTATAAAGATTATAAAACCCGAAATTCCATTCTGTCTTCAATTTTCGGCCTTTATTCTTGCGCGGTGTCAACGTCGCCGAAATATCCAATCTGTGATAATCGGGCAAACGTTCGGTATTACGGTCACCGTAAATTGGTACGGTCAACCCTAGCTGTTCTACCTGACCAATTGGGTAATTGGTGGGCTGCCCCGTTTGAAAAATAAAGTTGGCATTGAACGACCATTTGTCATTGAGTTCATAAGATGCATTGACCGAGAAGTCATGGGTTTTATCAAAGGGCGTAAAATACCATTCGCCGTTATTGATACCGGGTTCACTTTCGTTTCGCCCGGGGGTACGTTGTTCAGAACGTGACCAGGTATATGCAAGCCAACCCCTTAAACGACCTGTATTTTTTCGAAACAACAACTCGAGACCGTACGCCCTTGCCTCACCAGGTAAAATAACTTGTTCTATCGCATCATTTGCAATAAGGTCAGCGCCATCGATGTAGTCGATTCGATTATCAATGTCTTTATAAAACACTTCCGATTCCAAAGAAAACCTTCCGTCAAAAAGTTCGCGATAATACCCTAAGGCATATTGATCCAGAAGTTGGGGTTCGATAAAAGGTCCACTGGGTGCCCAAACATCCAACGGGGTGGGTGAGTTCGTATTCGAAAGTAAATGTAAGTATTGCGCCATGCGGTTATAGCTGACCTTTACCGAGCTTTTATCGTTCAATACGTACGAAAGGGCCATTCTAGGTTCAAAATTGTTAAAGGTGGCCAAAGTTTCACTACGATCAAAATTTGCAACACCTAAGGGCTCCGCTTCTTGATATATTTGAAAGTCTTGGTTAAAAACCACTGGACTATCGTTTTCATAAATATTGAGCTCATCTTGTCCGAAACGCGTAAAATGACTCCATCGCAGACCATACCGCAGCGTCAGGTTTTTTGATAATTTATGTTCTGCATCGATATAGGCAGCAAATTCATTTGCATATTTATTGGTCAGTTCTTCAGCAATAATTCCTGAATCTTCACTATTGGGTTGTATCTCACCCGGTTTAAAATTGTAATAGATATTGTTGAGGCCGTAGTCTAGCTTTAAATTATTGGTGATGTAATGTTTAAAATCATACTTTAGGTTGAAGTTGACAATATGGGATTCCCACTCAAACCCCCTGACATCCAACTCCAATCCATAAAAATAATCTGAGTAGATCAATGAGAGATTCGAGAACAATTTTTCAGAGAACAGGTGGTTCCATCTGAAATTTGCCACTGTGTTTCCATACGTATTCAGAAAGCTATCGCCAATGCCAAAGTTGTCCCTTCCAAAATACCCTGATAGAAAAATATTGTTGTTATCGTTGAGCCCATAACTCAATTTGGTGTTCAAATCGTAAAAGGAGGCCGTATTGTCATTGTCAGCCAAAGCCAAGAATAAATGCACGTAAGAAGCCCTACCTGCAAACAAAAAAGAGCCCCTACCTTGATCAATCGGGCCTTCTACCAACAATCTACTCGATATGGCGCCGATACCGCCATTCATTTTGAATGCATTCTTATTTCCCTCACGCTGGTAAATATCAAGAACGGATGAAAGTCGACCTCCATAGCGCGCGGGAATACCTCCTTTATATAACTTAACGTCCTTTATGGCATCTGTATTGAATACGGAAAAGAAACCAAACAGATGTGATGAATTAAATACTATGGCCTCATCGAGAAGGATAAGGTTTTGATCGGCGGCACCCCCACGCACGTTAAAGCCTGAGGCGCCCTCACCTGCATTACTTACACCCGGCAACAAAAGAATGGATTTAATGACATCGGGCTCGCCCAGAACGGCCGGTATTCTTTTAATACTAGCCGCTGTTAGGGTATTTACACTCATTTGGGGCTTTCGAATGTTGGTTTTTTCCACATCTTGCGAAACGACCACTTCATCCAATTGGCTTGCCTCTTCCACCATGGTAAAATCCAGTTTTATATTTTCAACAAGCGATACTTCTTTTATGATGGACTTGAAACCCATATAACTCAGGGTAAGTTTATGGTTTCCTTCAGGAAGTGTAATGGAATAAAACCCATATTCATTGGTCACCACACCAGAACCAAGTTCTGGAAGTGCGACGGTCACCCCGATTAAGGTCTCGCCGCCAATACTTTCCGATATCGTTCCGCTAATGGTATATTTTTGTTGGGCAAATGATACGGTATGCACCAAAAGGAATACGGTCAAGAACATTCGGCAAAAAACCTTACTATTTGGCATGTAGTCCATTTTTTCCATCAAAATAAAGTGGTATTCAGCATACTTGCCAGTATTATATACTAGGGTCTTAGTTGTGTATACCAAACAATAAAATTTTACTACTAAACCTATTTCGCTTTACCAACCTGAACAAACCGACTTCTAGATAAAGCCTGATGGAAGAATTAATGCGTTGAGGGATTTACTTAAAAAATGTTCTAACCAGAAATAACCATCACTATCAAAACAGTCAGGTTTGGCGTATATCTTTTTTGACGGACACTTGGTTCAATCAACCAGTTTACCTGCCAACTGCAGTAAGTTTATTTCTGCAATCTTTAGGTCGTATTTGGCCTTGGCAGCGTTATTAAGTGCATTGAATAAGTTGATCTGTGCTTGCCTATATTCAACAGCAGCGATCTGGCCCAAGCCAAATTGCTTTTTGGTACGGTTAAAGTTAAGTTGGTTGGTCAATACATTATTAGCCTCGGCCTTTATGGCAAACTGTTTGTTTTGATAGTCTTCATAGGCATTGTATACTTCGGTCTTCAATTCTTCCCCAGCTTTGTATAGTTCTATCTGCCGGTTCGCTTTTGTGATTTTCGAGGTCTTTATGCGGGTTTTCGTCGCTCCGCCATCAAAAAGGTTCCATGTGAGGCCCAAACCCAAATTTATTCCATATGTTTCATTTTCGAGTGCAAAAGAGGTTATTGGGTTTTGGCTTTCATTCCAATTATAACTGGCACTGCCATTTATTTTCGGTAGGTACTTCGCTTTATTGATCTTAATATCCAATTCGCTCAGCAGTACATTTTTTCGGTTCAATAAAGCACTTATATTGTTCTCGTTTGCACTTGACAGCACTTCACCTTGATCCAATAGGGCCGAAAATGTAACGATCGTGTCTATTTCAAAAGGCACCGTCACCTCACGCCCCAACAGCAGGTTCAGATTGCGTTTGGCATTTTTAAGATCCTTATAGGCAGAAGCATAAGAAATGCTATCATTGTTCAAATCAACTTGGGCATTCAATTGATCAAGCTTTGTGGCTTGACCATATTTTAGTTTTTTCTTACTACGCTCCAGACGATCTTTTGAATTGGTCATGGTCAATGCCAAATTTTGGACCACTTGTGCTTGATATGCTACATTGTAATAGGTCTCATAAATGCTGACAACCGTGTTTTCAATCAGCTGACGTTCTTGCAACTTGGTATAATTTAAATTTTCTGCGTTTTTTCTGACGTTGAATTTTCGTTCTAAACCATCAAAAATGGTATACTCCGTGGTTACTGAGGCATTATATGACTCGGTAACGGCATCATCGACTTCGGTCAAAGAGCCATCAGAGAAAACAACATTTTGGGTTTCATCTGAGTAGCTGATATTTCCAGATGCAGATACACTTGGTAGATAGCCGCTATTCAACAGGCTATTCTCTACAGCTGCTATCTCGGTATCATTTTTGGCAATACGCACGTCATAGTTGCTTTCGATGGCGATTTTTATGGCATCGGCAACGGTCAGCATACTTTGCGATGAACCCTCAGTGGCCAGTAACCCGATTACTAGCAGCCCTAATTTCTTAAAATTCTTCATGCTCGACTTTTTGCTCAATAATAGCACGTTCAACTTGTTCCCTGGTTGGTTTTTTTCCGGTTGTCAAATAGCTTAGATAGACTTTAACGGTGTTCGAAAAAGAAAGGAATATGGGTAATAGAAATAGGGTCAATAACGTGGCTATGGCAATTCCGTAAGAAATAGCTATGGCCATTGGTATCAAAAATTGCGCTTGTAGACTACGCTCTAACATCAATGGGGCCAGCCCTGCAATCGTTGTGATCGAGGTTAAAAAAATCGCCCTGAAACGCGCGCGCCCGGTCTCATAAAGTGCTTGATCAAAGGGCAGGCCTTCTTTTAAGAACGAATTGAACTTATTGGTAAAGACAAGACCGTCATTGACCACAATACCGATAAGCCCAACTATTCCCAAATACGAAAGTATGCTCATAGAGAATCCGTGAAGGTAATGGCCCCAAGCGACCCCTATAATCGTGAAGGGAATTAGTGCCAATAAAATGAAGGGCTGGCTAAAAGAGCGAAAGGTAAAAACGATTACCACATAGATTAAAAATATAATGGCAGGAAAAACCGCGGCCGCGGAATCCGCTATTTTGCCTGCCTCACGGTTTTGTCCTTCTGCTGAAACCGTAACCCCAGGATACTTGGCTTCAATCATATCAGCGACCCTAGTACCCATATCTTGCATGATCTCAGCAGAACTTACCTTAGGGTTCGCAATATCGGCTTCTACGGTGACCTCTCGAATTCCGTCTAAGTGGTTAATGGCCACCTCACCCCGTTCTATGGTATACGAAGCTACTTGAGACAGTGGCACACGTCCGTTTTGGGTCTGAATCTCAATGGTATTGATGTCATTGATAGTGGCCCTATTTTCTTTCTCGTAGCGCACCCATATTTTCACCTCGTCTTGCCCGCGTTGTACCCGTTGTACCTCATTACCAAAAAATGCACTTCGCACCTGTTGCATTAAACTGCTATAGGTAAGGCCAAGAAGCGTCGCGTTTTCCTTTAATGTCAACTTGATCTCTTTGATTCCCTTTGGACTGGAATCGGT
Organism: Croceitalea sp. MTPC5; assembly: GCF_036985505.1. Lineage (NCBI taxonomy): Bacteria > Pseudomonadati > Bacteroidota > Flavobacteriia > Flavobacteriales > Flavobacteriaceae > Croceitalea > Croceitalea sp. MTPC5. Next base: position 530,938 of record NZ_BTGQ01000003.1, on the reverse strand, counting down.
GATATCCTTAACATCAGGGTTTTGTTTCAACTCGGCGAAAACCATTTCTTTTGCTGCATTTATTCGGGTTATGTCCTTTCCTTGTAAGGATACTGAAATAGGTGCGCCCCCAACATTGGCCCCTGAATTGAAGGACAGTTTTTCAAGCAAGGGAATCAGCCCTACGGTAGACCTTATCCTATCTGTAATTTCGACTGAGGATATAGCCCTTGTCTCACTTGGTGAGAGGTTCACCGTAATACTACTTGATGAACTGGTCGGGCCTATGCTTTTGACGGTTCCAATGATATGTGGCCCATTTAATTCATTGGGCCCCAACGCTTCATTGACCCTCCATATAGCACTTTCAACATGCGAAGCAATGGAATCCGTAATACGTTCACTAGTCCCCTGGGGAGTATTGATGGTCGCTACGATCTGATCGCTTGCCGTTGTCGGAAAAAACGATAGTTTAATAAGGCCACTGGTGAAGGCACCTATGGTGATGATAAATAAAAAGAGTACTACCGAAAATGACAAGAACTTATGTTGTAGACACTTTTTATATACCGGACTGTACACTTTATCCCGTAAGAAGTCCATGAATTTTTCACCATATTGATTGAACTTACTGACCTTCTTGATATTCTTTATATCCTTCGAGTGTGCTAGGTGGGCAGGCAAAATCAATAGTGCCTCAATAAGGGATACTAATAGTGTGAGGGTAACGACAATAGCGATATCACCAAAGAACTCGCCCACCTGTCCGCCTAAAAAGAAGAATACCGAGAATGCCAATATGGTAGTTGCAATTGCTGAAAGTATAGGCTTCAATACTTCTAAAGTACCGTTGACGGCCGCCTTTATCGGTGATTCCCCTTGTTCGCGCCTACTATAAATATTCTCGGCGATCACGATACCATCATCCACCAAAATTCCGATGACCAAAATCATTCCAAACATTGACAACATGTTCAACGTAACCCCATACTGTGGTAATAGGATAAACATGCCAAAGAATGAAATAGGCAACCCAAAAGCCACCCAAAATGCAACGCTTGGCCTTAAGAAAAAAGATAATAAGACCAATACGAGAACCATTCCGATTATGGCATTTTCAAGCAACAAAGAAATTCTATCTTGAATGGCATCCGCGGTATTAAAGATAGCCTTCAACTCGATATTATCGTGAGAGGCATTAAAAACCTCGATATAGTTTTTAACACTATCAACACTACCTATTAGGTCTTCCGTATTGGTGTTGTTCAAATCAATTTGAACGGCCTGTTTACCGTTATAAAAGAGTCTATTGGGACTTTCGTTAAAGGCATCGCGAAGTGTGGCAATATTCCTTAAATATACTTTTGAACCATCAGCAGATGATTTCACCACGATATCATCAAGTTTACCAGCATAATAACCTTTGTTATTGGCCCGAATCAAAAACTCTTCGTCTTTCGTTCTTATAGAACCTGCTGAAATAATGATATTCGCATCAGCAATGGATTTGGCCACATCTTCAAAAGTCAACTGATAACTTCTCAATTTGGATTCTGAGATGGCTATCTCAATTTCCTCTTCAGGAAATCCCTTTAGCGCGATTTGCGAAATACCGTCAATACGCAATAAATCATTCTCGATCTCTTGTGCATGCCCTTTTAAGATACGAAGTGGAATGCCATCACCAGTGACTATAAATGAAATAGCAGGCCGTGTGGGTTTTATCGTTTCTATTACAGGGGGTTCGATATCGGTGGGGAAAGAGGGTATTCTATCCACTTCATTCTTCACTTCATCCAATATCAGGTTGACATCAAAGCCAGACAGTGTTTCAATGGTCACGGTGCCCCTATTTTCTTGGGATACCGAACTTACCCGATCAATGCCAGTAACACCTTTTAGGTTTCGTTCGATCTTCTCGATTATGCCTTCTTCCACTTCTTCTGGGGAAGCACCGGGATAGGTGACCGAAATTTGAATTGTTTTGGCATTTGCCAAAGGAAAAAAAGAGGAGTTCATTTTTTGATAACCCAAGAAACCAAAAATCAAAAATCCAACGATGAAAATGTTCACCGCGACCGGATACTTGATAAAATATGCTAGAAATTTCTTCATAAATAGGCGTCGATAAAGTGAGATGCGCTTTTCAATACTGCGGATATGGGAAGCTTATTCGTTTCAGTTTAAGTGGAAACAAATCATATCAACCCTCAACGGGCTTAACTGGCATTCCTGGATAGGCATTAGCGATTTTTTCACCTACTAACAGCATACCGTTCTTCAAGCCCTTGACGATAACCATATCGCCCTGATAATTAAGGATCTCTACTGGCACCAATTGCAGCTTTTCGTTCTCAATTGCATATACATGATTGTTTTCTAGGATTAATGAATTGTCCAAGCTAAAGACATCGACCAATTCATCGCCTTCAATTTTAGCCAGAAGATATTCACCATCTTTCAAATCATTATGATCCACCTCAACAACAATAGCGATACTTTGGGTGTCTTGGTTTATCTTTCCATTGATCCTGGTAATGTTTCCGCTAAAAGATGTCAACCCATCAACGGTATTCAAATCGACGGCAATACCCCTTTTCAAATACCGGTTTTCCGATGCCGGTACTGAAAGTTGCAATTCAAACCTCGAATCATCGACAAACTCGCCGATTTTTTGGCCACTGCGTATCAAGGTACCCACCCGTACATTTGATTCGGTAACAATACCGTCAAAGGGGGCCCTCAGTGTATATTTGTTTAGGCGTTCCTCGCCGTTTTTGATATTGAAATACGTATTGTAAATATTCTTGCCCGATACGAACAACTTCTCTTCATTTGAACTAAACACTGGTAATGTTGGCGTACGTTGGTTTACGTTCAAACCTTCTAAATACACTTCCCATTTTCGAAAACCATTGGGATAGTCCATCTCCATATCAGGTAACATTGCGGCAATCTGGTTCATAAGATCACTTCTACTTGACTTTATTTGGGCTTCATGTTCCTTACTATCCAATGCAATTAAAACTTGTCCTTTTTTAAACTTGTTGCCCATTTTAAATGGGGTGGCTGTTTTTTCAAGAATTCCCTGTACTTCACTGAACAATTCAATTTTTTCGGCGGCTTGCAAGGTCCCTGTCGCTTCAATACGGTAGGGAATATCGATTAACTCTACAAGCTGGGTCTTTACCTCAAGATCGACCGGTTCGGATTCCGCCTCCGTTGTAGCGGGATCCTCTTTCCTATTTAAAAACGTGAAGGCTAAAATGCCCGAGGTTATAAATAAGACGCCCAAAAGGATACTATACTTTCCCTTCATCGTTTAGCTTCTCATATTTGCCTTCATATAGCTTTTGATCTTTGGGGCTATATCATCTTCATACTTCTCAAATTGGGCAGCCGTCAATACCGCTTCAAGCTCAGCGTTCTTCGCTTTCTTGATTCTTTTTATATCGCCTATCTTGCCAAACATCGAACCGGGTTCATCCATAAGTGCCTTCTGCTTTTTTGAATATTTCAAATTTATTCTTGAAACGCCGGCTTGCTGCTCTTCTGTTAAATCAAGTGCTTCGAACATCAATTTATCTTGATATGCTGCCATTTGTGCTGCGGACAGATCCGTTTGGGATAAAGCGGATTGCGCTAACGTCAAACTAAGGATCGCTAGAAAAAAATTAGTATGTATTGCCATGCTATTATTACGTTTTGACTTTTGCACCCTACCTTACACTCAGTAATTTGGATTTTACTTCAAAGACGGTATATAAGTCTATTTTTAGCCAAAACTATTGGATAACAGCCTGAACATCAACTAAAATCGACCAACCCTTGAAATGTCTATACGAACATGTTTTTTGGATTCCTTTTGTGAAGCGGTAGGGTACCGTCGCTGTAACAATACCCTAAAAAAGTGGTGCGGGTCATACAATTTTAGCGTTAAAAACAGGTCGCTCAAAGTACTTGTAGATTGGTTCACTGGTTTCGAAGATAAAATTTGGCATTTGATATATCTTTTTTTTTCCTTTTAGTAAAACCACATAATTTCAACTATCATAATTGCCGATTGATTTCTTACGGAATTTCAATTTTTCAAGGGATGTTAGAGTATTGAGAGGGACTTTAAATCGGTTTAACGGAATGGTAGAAATCATTACTCCGTTTCTCAAATAGAAAATGCTTGAAGAAAGTGTTTATTTTTTCATAGTTTTTAATTGTTGTCTTAGTTAGGCTAAGGTGAAATAAAAGACCGTTACTTTTTATCGTAACGGTCTTTTAGCATTTGGTGCCGAAGTATCTACTTGAACATCGTAAAAGCAAAATCGAAGCCCGGTCCTTAAAGGCCTACCCTTTTTAGAAATTCACTTTTGTAGCTTTCACCGATAGGAATTCGAATATCGTCAATCACGATTTTACTTCTTTGAATGGAATCAATATAATTCAGGTTTACAATAAAAGAACGATGCACCCTTAAAAATTGATTTTGCGGAATCTTCGTTTCCATCTCCTTAAAACTCATTAAGGTTAAAATGGGCTTATTGGAAGGACCTTTGATGTGAATCTTCAAATAGTCCTTTAGCCCCTGCACATATTTGATGTTCTCAAATTCAATCTTTATGTTTCCATATTCTGATTTAACGAACATAAAATCATCTTTGGCAGCATTATCACCCCCAGCGGAAACGACGTTGTTACTTTCGTCTTTTCTATTCTTTAATTCATAGGTTTCTTTTGCCCTATTCACGGCTTTCACAAAACGCACAAATGGAATTGGTTTGACCAAGTAATCGACGGCGTTTAGTTCGAAACCATCAATAGCGTATTTCTGATATGCCGTGGTAAATACGAAAAGAGGTTTGTTCTCTAAGGTTCTTATGAACTCTAGACCGTTTATTTGGGGCATTTCGATATCAGAAAATACCAAATCGATTTGTTGTGTGACCAAAAAGTCCATGGCCTCCAAGGGATTGGTAAACACCCCCATAACCTCTAAAAAAGCGATGTCATCACAATAAGAGTTCAAGACACTTATTGCAAGGGGTTCGTCATCAACTATAATACATTTCATTCATTTCGCTTTAAATTCCTACACGTATCCATACATTTCGAATCACAATGCTCCCCGGCACGACTTAAACCAAGGTGATATGCAAATCGACTATATATTCCCCGTTAAATTCTTGCACATCCAAGGCATGGGCCTTTGGGTAAAGATAATCCAATCGATTCTCAACATTTTTAAGGCCAATCCCTGAATTAGGCTCATCTTTTCTTTGAAGCCCAATTAAATTACATGTCCTAAAATATAGATGATCCCCATTGATCTCTATTTTGATCTCAACCTTGGTCTTACCCTTAAAATCCGTTCCGTATTTGAAGGCATTCTCAATAAAGGTGATGAGCAAAAGAGGGGCGATCATTTTATCGGAATAATCCCCTTTGATCAATAATTTAACGTTCTGACTGTCTGAAATACGGAGTCTTTGCAGACACACATAATTCTTGATATACTCAATTTCCTTTTCTAAGGATACTTTATTTTGGTTTGCCTCATAGAGCATATACCGCATCAATTCCGACAAGGTTATTACCGCTTCCGGGGCTTCTTTTGACTGGTTGCGGACCAAGGAGTATACGCTGTTCAGGGAATTGAATAAAAAATGGGGATTCAATTGTGCCTTTAAAAACTCCAATTCCGTTTCCGCGCGTTGTACCTCAATTTCCTTCTGGGCTTTATCCCTATTATAAAAATCCTTGATTAACTTCATAAGCCCACCCAATAAGAAAAAGGCCAATGAAATAAATGTGGCAGAAAAATACTGAATCGGCCGTAGCTGGTCTTCGCCCAACAAATTTTGAATCTCTCCAAAACCCCTTACAGGGAAAAAGAAATTGACTTGATTCACCAAAAGGATAAAAAACACCAAGAACAATATAGAGGCACCTACATAGGCCACCATCTTTTTCTTCAACAAAAGTTTTGGTACTAGCAAGCTGTAATTCATATAGAACAACAAGGGAGGAAAACTTATCCTTAAAAACATCCCAGGCTCATACTCTTGAAAAAGTGATATGGATACAAATAATGGAAACGTTGCGATACAGACCCATGCAATTATATGAATCCAAAATTCCTTAATTTTCAAAGATTTCTTCATTTTGCTTCTACCCAGCGATACGATATGAAGCCAGTTATTCTTCAAATTTAACACGATAGTTTTGTAAATCGACTATTGTAATCGTTGGCGAACGATTACTTTTTAACTTATCGATTACAAGTTTTCCAACCTTTTCCGCATCTTTCTTTGATGAAAACAACTGTTTTCCGCTTACCGCAGGTATGTATTCTTGTTTTATCAATAATTGCCGACGATAGAATATTTTATATGACCACCCCCCTGAATCTTCTTTTGCCGAAACCAATTCGTAAATAGCAGCGTTTTTTTTAAAATCGGTGGTATCGTTCTCCACCATAAAAAACCCGAGGAAAATAATCAGTAGCACTATGCTAATGCTTATTACAATATATTTGGCTTGGCTCAACATAAAGAAACTGGTTCGTTATTAATCATCTTCTTCCTCTTCTTCAAACGGAAAGAACTCTCGGTTGTCATCAAGAAATAGATTTCCACTATTGCCCAAGGCTACAAAGGCCCGTGCCCCGTTAGAAAAACTAACGGCACCTTGTCTTGAAACCCCCTCATATTCTGTTTTCTCTTCCCAGAGATCCGTACTGGGGTTGTATTCCCAAACCGAGGATACCGTGTTGATTCCGCGTTCACCGCATGCAAAATACCCCAATCCACCAATGGTAAAACCGACTGCGTTACTTCTTGAAATTCGATAATCGTCATCATCATCCAAATCAAGAAGTGCGGTCCACGTTTCCGAAGTAGTATCGAATTCCCAAAAATCCACTTGATCCAAACCATTGGATTCCCCGGTACCGACGTACACTTTGTCACCAATGGCAAAGGTAGTTGCATCCCTTCTTTTGGTGCCACCGAAGCCTATAAGCTCTTCCCAACTGTCGGTTGTTGGATTATACTTCCAAAAATCCTTCCGGTCATTATCACCATCATAACCCGTACCGACATATCCATTGGTTGTCGAGTTAAATGCAATGGCCCCCCTTCGTGGGGCACCTGCGAAATCAGCAATACGAACCCATGTGTTGGATGCAAGGTTATACCTATAGAAATCCCCCAGTTCGTCATCACCGTCAAAACCCAGTCCTATATATCCTGATTCGTTCAAGGCAAAACCAACGGCAGCGCTTCTTCCCACCGCTGGCAAATCTGCCAATTGCCTCCAAAAATTTCCTTCGATATCGTATACCCAAAAATCGTTAAGATAGTCATCGCCATCATATCCCGTACCCATATATCCGTTATTGCCTATCGTAAAAGAAACGGCACTACCCCTAGGGGTACCATCAAGAACGGAGCGGTCTATCCAATTACCCAATTCTTCTTCGTCATCATCACTTGAACAGCTGACGAACAACAGTAAAAATAGCGTTGCGATCATCGGCAATCGCATAAAGGCAGTTTGATTCTTTTTCATGAACTCGTTTTTCATATTCATCGCTCTAATTGTTAAAATTTAGTATTAATCCCATTGAAAAGTATATGGATTCCGAAGTGTTAAATTCATTTAGTTGCTGCTCATTCCCGCTCAGAAGCCTAAGATTGTTATCCATCAAATAGCCCATGCGTAATACCGAGGTAAAATTGGGTTGCAACCTGTATTTATGCGTAACACCAAGATCAATTGCCTCGTATTCCAATTTGCTATCGTTGTAGACTTCTTGACCAATTGGTAAGCCATTTTGGATATTGGCGTACGACCCAAGGTATTCGGCATTTAGACACAAATCATGCCTTGGGGTGATATCATAGGTAATCGAACTCCCCGGAAAGCCCAATTCAAGGGACCATCGATTGAATGTGGTCATAAATGAAAAAACGGGATAAAAGCTCGGTTGCCCCAGCGCAGTGCCATAACCGGCCCCCAGTTTAAGTGCCGTCACTTTACCATCATTGGTATTCCATATTTTGTGTATGTTGGCATTGCCCCCATATTGAAAGTCTGCCCCACTAATACCGCTGTCAAGCGTAGATGAGATTACAGGTGAGAATGTGACTTCAAACCCCCAATTTCTTTGAAGATCATGACGGTAAAAAAAACCTCCGGTTATTAGATGTATTTCTTCAAAGGCTTTGGTTACCGATGGAATCGCCGTTTCAAAAAAATCGTACGTGGTATTCCGGTAACCGGCCACGAATCCTAATTCCTGTCTTTTAAAAGAAAATAAGCTTTTGTTAAAGGCAACCGAATATTGGTTCCAACTGGCTTCACCAACTTCAGGCACCATATCGTAATGAAAAGTTGCAAACCCTGATTTTTCCTTTTTTTGGGCCGTACCTCCTTCCGTTATAAAATAGCACAACAACACGCTTAATACAAGTTTATCCAATTAGTAACTTTTGCCTAAAAATACCAGTGGAAACAAGGCCTTGGAAAAATAATATACCAATGGTGCAACTACCTATACTAGACACAACATTTAATCGACAAGTACGTATGTCATTATTCATAGACAGAATGATTTGTTTGGTCTATATCTAAGGCCTATAGGTATATCATACTTCAATTCAAGTATGCGTTGGCATTAATTTGTCTTCAAATAGTAGAATATGAGAAGCTTTCTGGGTGTGCTATTTGCCCTAATGCTGTATATATCCTGTTCGGTAGAAGATAGGGAACGAGCGGCACTTGAAGTAGGTCAAGAATTTACCGATTCTGATGTAAGGGTGATTACCATTGACACCTTTACGGTTGAATTGTCAACATTCAAATTTGATAGCATCAATAGCTCAAGTTCTGGTCGGTTATTGGTTGGCAGGTACATTGATTCCTTATTTGGAACGGTATCGAGTCAGCCTTATTTTGAATTGTCCACGACCAATTATAGCTTGCCTGATGATGCCGAATTAGACAGTATTGCCCTTATTTTAGGCTATGACCGTTATTTTTACAATGACACTATACGGCTTTCGCAAATCAATGTGCATCAAATTCTGGAAGATTTAGAACCTGAAGAAGGTTTTTTCTATAACACCAGTACATTAAAATTTGACAGCATACCTGTCACCTCGAGAAACTATTTTCCTGAACCTGTTGATGAAGATTCATTACACATTTCAATTCCTACGGCGTTCGGTCAAGAAATATTCGACTTAATACAAGAAAATGAGATCAATGAAGATGATGAGTTAAGGGAACTTTTTAAAGGTTTTACCCTAGTGCCTGGGAAAAACGAAGATGCATCCATTATAGGTTTTTCAAGAAATATGGAGAATAGCTATTTGCGCTTCTTTTATTCCATACCGGAGGAGTTTGATGAAGAAGAAGGCACCTTTGACCTTTTTATAAACCAAAATATTGGTGTACCCAGGGCATTCAACAATATCGAAAGTGATGTTTCAGAAACGGTTCTTTCACAACTCACCGATCAAGAAATCAACCTCAAATCCACCGAGAGCGATAATGTCAGCTATATACAATCGGGTATAGGTTTTGCAACACGAATAGTGTTTCCAACTATTAGGGGAATAGGTGAAATACCCGGTAACGGAACGGTATTGAGTGCCGTGTTGCAGCTCACGCCACCACAAAACTCGTTTGACGATATGTTGCCCATTCGTGATTCTTTAAATGTTACCATCGTTGATAGGAATAACGTTATCACCGAAACACTGGCCAATGGCAACGGCGATGTGTTCGCCGTAACAAACCAAAATGACATTGAATTCAATGAAATCTTTTATGAGATCCAGTTGGGCATCTATGTAGACCGCAAGCTTGCCGAATCACCTATAATTCAAGATGCATTGGTCCTCTTTCCGAACAACTTCAATGATTCTGTAAATCGCATTCTCATAAACGGTGAAAACACCGAGGATTCAGAAGCGAAACTGATAATCACCTATGCGATATATGAAGATTAGAAAATACTGGATTGCACCTATAGCCATGGTTCTAGTGCCATTAGGTATGTTTGCGCAGTTAAACAACCTTACGGGGTCCCCGTATTCCTTATTCGGACTTGGGGTCAGAACCAATTCCAATATAGGAAAAAACAATGCCTTAGGCAAAGGGGGATATGCCCTTGAAGCAACGGATTTTATCAATAACTTCAATCCAGCTGCCTTTGCAGGAATCCCAAAAAAGAATTTTCTATTTGATATTGGCATTTTAACCGAACTTAGTCGTATCGAGAGTGGAAACAATGACGAAAGAAGGCTTGCCGGAAATATTTCAAGTATTGCCATAGCCGCAAGTATTGATAAAAACTCAGGGTTTGGACTTACTTTGGATCCCTTATCAGATGTGGGGTATGCAGTTGTGGGTATTGAGAGTAATATAGAGGGTTCCCTTGATAGCTTTGTCAGTAGTATTTTTGGTTCGGGTGGAATCAGTGATTTGAAGTTAAGTTACGGGTATCGTATCAACGACTACGTCAAAGCAGGTATTGGCCTTTCGTACTTATTTGGTAACATTACGGAAACGGAGCGCATCAATGCGGGTGTAAGTTCGTTGACCGTTGAGGAGACAAACGTCTATAGTGGTGGACGGGTCGAGGTAGGTTTACAAGGCAAGTTCAGCAATACGTTTTCATTTGGCACCCGATGGCAATTGCCTACCGCCCTTAATGGGAAAAGGGATAGAAGTATTCAAAAAATAATAGATTTAGTGCCTGCACCGAGTACTGTTGAAAACACCAATGATGTTGACATCCCTAATTTTGATCTGCCCCTTGAAGTGAGCACAGGAGTCGCATTTAGGCCCTTACCGTATTTAAATTTTAATCTCGATTACACAAAGAGTTATTGGAACGCTACTGGTCAAAGCGATAATATCGGTGATTTTATTGATCAAGATATTGTAGCCATAGGTGCGGAATATATGAAAGACCCCGATAGTTTTAGGTATTGGGAGCGTATTCAATTCAGGGCTGGTTTTAATTATGATAGTGGTTATCTCGAAGTCAACAATGAAGCCATCAACAGTTTTTCCATAACCGGAGGTATCGGTTTCCCCGTTGGCCGATTAAGATTAAATCTAGCATACACCTACCGAGAAAGTGGTTCATCAAATGGTATTTTGGTACAAGAGGCTTTTAATACCATAAATATCAATTTTAGCCTAAGGGATTTTTGGTTTTTGAAGCGTAAGGTAGAGTAATCTTAACCCGTTTGATGTAGGTTATTGCCAAACCAATTACTGCTCTATATTTCTTGCCTCAAAACTTAGCAGTTCATTTGCCTCGAACTGTGGGCTTACCTCAATGGGGTTACAGCATACCTCGCAGTCTTCAACATAAGTTTGATGCGTGATGGAAGTATCCAACAGCATGGATATTTCTTCCCAACAATACGGACATTGAAAAAAATACTCGAACATTGTTAAAGGTCCACGTTGAGCAATTGACCTGTGAGTTGAAGTAATTGTAACTCGGCCAATTTGGCGTTATACTTGGCCAGGCTTTTACTGGTTTTTGCATTCAATAGATTTAGCTGGGCCTGTCTAAGTTCAACGGAACTAATTTGGCCTAATTTGTAACGCTCGCTTGAACGATCGTAATTATTGGTAGCGGTAATTACGTTTTGCTCTTGTAAACGATATATCTGCAAACGGTTGTTATAGTTCCCTTTTGCATTCGCAATATCCCGTTTTACCTCTTGTTTTATCTGTTGCTCCAAGGTCTCTTGGCTCTCTAACAATACCTTGGCATTTTTGATCTGTGTTATTCCGCTACCACCATCAAAAAGGTCCCAGGTTAAGGTAGCCCCTAGGCCAAAGTTTCTTCTATTGTTTACATTGACCCCGGGAAAGAAAGCACTAGGTGCATTTTGATTGAGGTTCCATCCATAAAAACCTGTCAATCCTACGGTTGGTAAGAATACCGATTTGCCCGCCTTTAGGTTGTAATCATTTATCGTAATGTTCTTTTCAGCCTGTAACATTCGAATGTTATTGCTTTCCCCCTGCTCTAAAAAATCCTCTAAAATCAAGGGATTGGCGAATATTACCGTAGTATCGACCGCAAAGGTCACTTGCAGATCCCTATTCAATAATAGATTCAAATCGCGCTGGGTATTTCGAAGTGTTTGCCTTTCATTCATTAGATTGATACTATCGTTGACCAAATCAACCTCGGCATTTAGAACATCCAATTTATTGGTCTGACCATATTCGAAACTATAATCTGCCCGCTGCAGTCTATTTTTCGTATTGGCGAAAGTCTCTTCAAGCACCCCGATATTCTCGGATAGGCGCGCCACTTCAAAATAAACTGTAAAAAGTTGTAGCATCGTGGTTTCAATGGTCTCCCTAGCTTGAAGTTCTGAAAGGTTATACTCTTCTTTTAAGCGTTTGTAGTCATACAGTCTTCCCAACCCGTCAAAAAGGGTGTAATTGGCCGTTACCCTTGCACTATACCGTTGGGCCTCAGCTTTATTCAACTCTGCATCCGGTCTAGGAACGGGGTCACCCGTTTGCTCATCTATAAGTGGATTTCCCTCGGCATCCGATAAAAATTGCCCTGGAAACTCAAAAGTAGAGTCATCACGTTGGTAATTTGCACCGGCGCTACCGATAAGGCTTGGCAAAAAGCCTGAGTTCAAAAAGCTTTTATTATTGGCCGCCACCTTGACGTTGTTTCTTGCTATTATGATTCCGAAGTTATTTTCAAGAGTAAGTTGAACTGCTTTCTCTTTAGATAATATTTGGTCTTGTGCAACGCTGGAATTCACTAAAGCCACAAGGATTGTGGCCGTTAAGAAGTTTTTTACTCGCATTATAAAATTTCCTCTAGTTCTTTTTCACTTTTATCATCGTAAGAAGTACCTGGGTGATGACCATTTAGATTAGTACTTTTGCTTTCGCTCATGTGGGCTTCCTCTTTTTGCTCCTTTATGGCCCGTTCCACTTCTTCTTTACTGATTTGATTACCGGTTTTCAACCATTTGGCACCTACTTTGATATTATTGCTAAATGAAAGAAAGAGCGGTAACATCAATAAAGTCAAAACCGTGGCAAAACCGATACCATAGGCTATTGAGATGGCCATAGGTTTTAAAAATTGGGCTTGCCTACTTTTTTCCAAAAGTAGGGGTGCCAAACCTGCAATTGTAGTGATCGAGGTAAGAAAAATAGCCCTAAAACGTGAACGACCTGCCTCGAAAAGGGCCTTATCAAATTCCATTCCCTCCCGCAAATTACTGTTGAACTTACCGATCAGTACCAAACCGTCATTCACCATAATCCCGATTAGGGCGATGATACCCAACATCGATAGAATATTAATCGGAAAACCATGGATCCAATGGCCCCAAGAGACCGCCGTCAAGCTAAAAGGCACCAATAGCAATAGCAACAAAGGTTGGCTAAAACTTCTAAACGTGAAAGCAATGGTTAGGTAGATTAAAAAAAGTACGGCCAGACCAACGAAATTCAATGAATCGGTCAACTTGTTACGTTCCCTGTTCTGACCTTCATATGAGGCGGTGACGGTCGGGTATTTTGACTGTATATCGGGCATGATCTCACCCCGTATCCAAGTTAAGATATCAGGTGCACTGGTGGTTTCGGCATCTTTCAAATCGGCACTTATCCGAATTTCGCGCTGTCCTTCCAAATGGTTGATGGCAACGTCCCCCCTAGAAATACTGTAGGTTGCAATTTCTTTAAGTGGCACCCTAGCCCCTGAAGCGGTAGCGATTCGCATTTCATCCAAATCAATAATCGATGACCTATTTTCCCGGTCATATCGAACCCAAACCCTGATTTCATCTTGGCCCCGTTGAAAGCGTTGTGCCTGAACCCCGAAAAACCCTGCCCTTACTTGGTTCATCACAGTACGGAGGTCTAGCCCCAAAAGATAGGCGTTCTCTTTTAGGTCTAACTGAATTTCCTTAATTCCCGCAGGGTCGTTATCGGCCACATCCTTCAATAAGTCATTGCTTAACAATGCCGCTTTTAGCTCTTTTTTAGCCGCCTTAAGTTCCGAGATATTATTTCCGAGTAATGAAACGGACACGGGATCACCCCCGAAATTACCCCCTGAGCCGTATATCAGACTTTCTACCCCAACTACTGGGCCAACCAATTCGCGTAGGCGAGTGGTGACCAAATCTGAGCGAATGGCATCAGGTCGCTCTTCACCCGGCAGTAAATTAATTACCAGAGTGGCCGTTGAAGAACCAGGACCCACATTCTTAATCATATTCTTAAAAAGCATCTTATCGGCCCCTTGCAAATATTCTTCGGTCAACTCTTCATTGACCAATACTGCTTTTTCCTCTATCAGACTGATGATGGAATCCGTAACTTTTTCATTGGTCCCATTAGGCATAAGTAGCTCGACCGCGATACGGTCACTTGCAATTCTGGGAAAGAAAGCGGTTCTAATAATTCCCCCACCAATAGATCCGAAGGTCAACATCAAGGCCATTATGAACAGGGCAAATGTCAATAACTTGTAGTCCAATGTGAATTTTAGGGCCGGGCTGTACAGTTTATCACGCATCCAACCCATAAACTGGTCCCCTGCCTTATTGACTACCCTTAGTTTGGCAAACACTTGGCCAATTTTTGATTTTGGCCCATCACTTTGCTGACTTAATGCCTTTGAGTGTGCTAAGTGGGCTGGTAGTATGATCAGTGCTTCTACAAGTGAAACTACCAAGGTCAGGATTACAATTACCGATACCTCACCAAAAAAATCCCCTATACGACCATCTAAAAATAGAAATATCGAAAAAGCAAGAATCGTAGTGATGATTGCCGAAACGATGGGTGGAATTACTTCCATTGTACCATCAACAGCCGCTTGAATGGGGCTCTTACCCTTTTCATAGTGTTGGTAAATATTCTCTGCTATGACTATACCGTCATCTACTAGGATACCGATGACTATTATCATTCCGAATAAAGACAATACATTGATGGTAACATTTAGCATTGGTGCAAATACGAACATCCCCAAAAAGGCGACCGGCAGACCAAAAGCAACCCAGAAAGCAAGTCTTGTATTCAAGAACAATGATAAAAACAGTAATACCAAAATCATACCCATTACCGCATTTTCAGTGAGCAATTGGGTTCTTTGGGTCAAGGTGGTCGATAGATCACTTACAACGTTCAGCTCAACATTGTTATATTTTTGATTGAATTCCTCTATGTATTCCTTTACGTTTTCGGCCGACCCGATCAAATCTTCGGTATTCGTACTTGTAATGGTGACATTTACCGCCAAATCGCTATTGTAGTAGGTCGCATTCGGAGTTTCGGAAAAACGATCTGAAATCGTAGCTACATCTTTTAAGCGCACGGTTCTTCCAGAGGCATCGCCCCTCACGATAATATTTGAAAGTTCATCGCCATAATAAGAACGATTGTTGGCCCGGATCAAGTATTCTTCGGCACTTGTTTTGATATTACCGCCCGTAACCAAAATATTGGCGTTGGCAACGGCTTGGGACACCTCATTAAAAGATAGATTATAGGCCAATAGACTATTTTCATTTACGGCAATCTCAATTTCTTCTTCTGGATACCCTGAAATGCTAATTTGGGATATTCCCTCCATCGCCCTTAAATCATTTTCTACCTGTCTGCCAATTTGTTTCAAGGTCGCCAATGTTATGCTCTCGCCACTTATCGAGAAACTTATGGTCTGACGAACAGCTTCCAATTTGGAAACCACCAAAGGCTCCATACCCGTAGGAAAGGTAGGAACACGATCAACGGCATTCTTTACCTCTAACAACATAAAATCGATATCCTGACCCTTTTCAATCTCAACATTGATGGAGCCGGAATTTTCTCTAGAGGTCGACGTAACCCGGTCTACACCCTGTAACCCTTTTAGGTTATCTTCTATTTTCAATACGATCCCTTCTTCAATTTCTTGAGGGGACGCCCCGGGGTATACGATACTGATCAATACATTTTTTGATTCGGTAAGCGGAAAGAACGAGGATTTTAGGGATAATGCACCTACTACACCAAATACCAAGAATGCTACGATTATGACATTGACCGCAACATGGTACTTGATGAAATATTCAATTATCTTTCTCATTTTGAAGCTTTTTCTTGATTCGCACCTGCGTAAACCTTCACCAACATACCTGAATAAGCGCCAACGACCGGTCTAGAAACTATGGTTTCACCATTTGGTACATTTTTCAAAACCACCTTTTTATCGGAAAAATAAATGGGTGATACATCAATAAGATCTAAGATTGAATCACGTACCACATAAATTTGATTGTTTTCGGTCAGCAGGGCACGATCGACCTCTATGGCATTATCCTCATTTTTGGCATTGAGGTTGGCCTCTAGATATTGACCTTCTTTAAGGCGTTCACCACTGACCTCGATAAATGTGGTAATGGTTTGCGAGGCTTGGTCTACCCGTCCGTTTATGCGAACCACCTTACCTGTATATGTTTTGGTTTTCCCTAAATTATTAAGTGTGACCTCTTCGCCGACATTTAAAAAATCAGCGTACGACTTACTAATCGCCACTTCAAGCTCATATACATCAGGTTTAATAAACTCGCCCAACTTCTGCCCTGCCCGCACCAAGGTACCCTCAGTAACGAGCGTCTCGGTAAGCACCCCGGAAAACGGTGCTGCTATGGTATATTTTGATAGACGTTGTTCAAGGTTCTTAACATTGTAGTAGGCGCTAAAAACCCCACGGCCCGTTATAAAGAATTTTTCTTTTTCAGAACTTATTTCAGGCAATGGCGGTGTGGTCTTGTTCAAATCAAAATTGGATACATAACCCTGCCATTTTGAAAAGTGTTCAGGATAATCCAATCGTAAATCAGGAAGCACGGATGTAATCAAGTTGTACAACTCACTTTTTGCCGATTGTACAGTGGCATAATACTCAGATGCGTCAATTTTAATAAGGGTCTGACGGGCAGAATAGGATTGTCCCGTTTTGAAGAGATGGCTTCCCTTTCGAAGTACCCCTTGTACTTCAGCATACAATTCCACACGGTTTTTGGCAACAAGGTTACCGTTGGCCGGAACTTTAATGGCCACGGTAGTATTCTCGACTGTGTCGACAAAAACGGTCTTAACTACTTTTTTCGGTTGGGGCCGACGATTTTCTTTACTGTCAACTATGAATTTGGAGATGAGTATGGAACCTACGATTACGGCAATACCCAATATAACTGAGAGAATTGTTTTACGCATTAGGGTCTGATTAGTTTCTGCAAAACTATTGCAACCGTATAGCTTCTTGGTTAAAAATTTCATAAATGTTCGGGCCAGGCCCAAAACCATGGAACAAAAAAGGGGACACACCTCTGCGTCCCCGAACCAAACAAACTAAAGTATAACTAACTACTCATTATCGTCATCATCTTCAAACTTCGTATCGGCCATTCGGGTACGTGCACGTTGAAGATTGATTTCATTATAAAGGTTCAATGTCTTATCATCGGTATCAAAGACCAAAAACTGTTTTGAATCCATTGCTTGTAATCCTTTGAAGGATTCGAACCTATTGTTCTGTATTTGCAAAACCTTAAGGCTCGCCAACTGACCAAACTCCGTAGGAATCTCACCACCCAACTTATTATTGGCCAAGACCAATTCCTTCAATTTTCCCAGCTTACCCATTTCTTGGGGAATCGCTCCCTCAAGGCTATTCTCAAAAAGGCCCAGTACTTCCAATTTACTTAAGTCACCGATTGAAACCGGTATGAAACCTTTTAGATTATTACTAGATAAATTCAACACTTTCAGGGATTTTAAATTCCCCAGACTTTCCGGTATAGGACCGGTCAAAAAATTGTTGAACAATGATAGTTCTTCTAGCTCACTGAGATTACCAATGCCCTGGGGCAATGAACCTTTTATCCTATTCATCTCTAACTTCAAAACCCTCAACTCGGTTAAATTCACGATGTCTTTAGGCAGAACACCGGTAAGGCTATTGAAGGCTAGATTCAGCTGTCTTAAGTGTTTAAGTAACCCTATGCTTTCAGGTAGGGTTCCGCTGAGATTGTTATTGAATAGATCAATGGCCACCACATGATCATTTTCTACCGAAACCCCCTTCCATTTCGCTATTGGTGTATCCAAATCCCAACTTGTAGACCAATTCTCACCATTTGTACTCGCATATAGGTCTAGCAATGCCTTCTTCTCTTGCGTAGAAATGGTGCTTGCAACAGTCGTTGAACTTATACAAGCGACCCATAAGAGTAAAAAAATAGTGGTTCGGTTCATATCAGCCTTTATAATTATAAGAATTTACCTACAAATAAATAGGAACCCATGACTATCACCAAATAAAATAAGTGTAATCGCTAAAAATTGTGGTGAAAGTGATGAATCTTGTGGTAAAGTAAGTTTATTCTTACTTTATTGTTCATTTTCGACTTGTACGGAAATTTTTTCCCAATCTTTCATAAAAGCGTCCAACTGCTTTTTTGCCCCATTATATTTGTCAAAGAAACCGGGGTCTGCGACGGTATTGTCGTAATCCATTAAAAGTGCATGGTCGAATTCGGCAATCTCACTTTCTAGACCCGTTATTTTTTTCTCAATACCGCTCAATTTATTCTTTAAGGATTTTTGCCGTTTCTGTTTTTCGTATTCATTGGCGGGTTTATCCAATTTCTTTTTCGCGTCGACTTTTTCCTTAAGCTCAATCTTTCTAAAGTTAGCTGCATTTCGTTGTTCTAAATAAAAGTCAATGTCACCGAGATATTCTTTTATTTGTCCGTCTTTGAATTCGTAGACCTTGTCCGTAAGTCCTTGAAGGAAATCACGGTCATGGGATACCAAGATCAAGGTTCCCTCAAAACGCTGTAAGGCTTGTTTAAGTACGTTTTTAGATTTGATATCCAAATGATTGGTCGGTTCATCCATCACCAGAACATTGAAAGGCTGCAACAACATTTTTGCCAGGGCCAACCGATTTCGCTCACCCCCTGATAGTACTTTTACGTATTTATCCACATCGTCACCACGAAACAAAAAAGAACCCAAAATATCACGTACCTTACTGCGATTACCCTCATTGGCGGCATCTATCATCGTATCAAGTATCGTTTTATCGCCATCTAGGTATTCTGCTTGATTCTGGGCGAAATATCCAATCTGTACATTATGGCCCAATCGAAAGGTGCCCGTATAATCCAATTCGCCTACCATTATTTTGGCAAGGGTCGTTTTCCCTTGTCCGTTCTGACCTACAAAAGCAGTTTTACTTCCGCGTTCGACAAGCAGGTCAATACCAGTCAAAACGTGCTTTTCACTATAGCTTTTAGCAAGTCTTTCGAGTTCGGCAACAACTTTGCCCGGTGTGATGGATACGGGAAAACGTAGATTCATCACGCTGTTATCATCTTCATCTACCTCGATACGATCGATCTTATCCAATTTCTTGATCAACGATTGTGCCATGGAGGCCTTTGTTGCTTTTGCCCTGAATTTCTCAATGAGCTTTTCCGTTTGCTGAATCTGCTTTTCTTGGTTCTTCTGCGCATTTAATTGCTGTTCTTTTATTTCGGCGCGAAGGGTCAAATATTTTGAATAGGGTTTGTTGTAATCATAGATACGACCTAAGGATATCTCAATAGTTCTATTCGTCACATTATCTAAAAACATTTTATCGTGGGAAACGATGACGACCGCCCCTGAATAATTTCTTAGAAACTGTTCCAACCAAATAATGGATTCTATATCGAGATGGTTTGTAGGTTCATCAAGAAGAAGCACATCGTTTTTTTGTAATAATAATTTGGCGAGCTCGATACGCATGCGCCAACCCCCAGAAAAGGTTTCGGTCAATTTGTCAAAGTCTTCCCTTTTGAAGCCTAGGCCTTGAAGTACTTTTTCCGTCTCACCTTGATAATTATAGCCCCCAAGTATTTCGTAATGGTGTGAGACCTCATTTAAATCGATCATCAATTGGTTGTAGCCTTCACTTTCGTAATCGGTTCTTTCGGCCAGTTGGGTATTTATACCTTCTAACTTAAGTTCAAGTGTTTTGATTTCCTCAAAAGCCTCATAGGTCTCATTCAGTACGGTCTTGCCCAGGTTAAAATCAATATCTTGTTTCAAGAATCCGATCTTTACTTCTTTATCTGCTGCTATGGTACCCGAATCAGGCTTCATTTCTTTACTCAATAATTTGAGTAGGGTAGATTTTCCGGCACCATTTTTTCCAATAAGTCCGACCCTATCACCCGAATTCAAACGAAATGCGATCTCTTCAAATAAATACTCCCCCCCGAAAGAGACGGAAAGGTTATGGATATTGAGCATAGGTGCTATATAATTTCACTATTATGAAATCAGGTTTTAATATTACTACGAGGTATTGAAACCTGACCAATTTCTATCTTTGCCTTAAACAGCTGCAAATGTTAAAAAAAGGAAGCAAATTGTACAGTATTTTAACAGGAAGTTGTCCTAAATGCCATGCCGAGAGTATGTACAAAAATCAAAATCCGTATGCCTTGGGCACCCTCTTTAAAATGCATGAACGTTGTTCTAATTGCCATACCAAGTATAAGATTGAGCCTTCTTTTTTCTATGGCTCCATGTATGTCAGTTATGGTGTTGGTGTGGCCTTTGCAGTAGCGACATTCGTACTGGCCTTTTTGATATTCAAAACCTCATTGATGAATACCTTCGTTGCCATAGTACTTACCCTAATCGTGTTTATGCCCATAATCATTAGGTTATCAAGAAATATTTGGATCAATCTGTTCATTAAATACGATCCAAACCTGAAAGATCAACCTAAATGATATTTTTCGGTGAACCTTGCGCTATCCATTTCTGGGTCTAGCGGTCCCCCATGTTCGATATGATCAAAAAGATTTTGGGAGGCATATGGGGCTATGAGCACTCCCCTAGATCCGAACCCGTTCAATACGTACATGTTTTGAATTTTAGGATGCCGACCGACCAAGGGCCTTCTATCCACCACGGTAGGGCGCACCCCGGCCACATGATCCACTACGTGATAATCACATTGTAAAAACGAATCCAATTTTTCAAGCAGCTCATTTTTAGAGGCTGCCGTGGGGGTATTCGTCTTGTCTTTCCATTTATATGTCGCTCCCACACGGTACAAGTCGTTCCCCAACGGAATAATAAAGACCGAAGACTTGATGACCTTAGCTTCTTTGAGGTCCGTTGCCTTGATCGTCAACAGTTCTCCCTTGGTTCCATTCATGGGTAAATATTGAAAGTATGGATTCATCTTTAAACCATATCCCTCTGCAAATACTATTTGTTTTGCCTCAAACTGTTTGTAAGCGACACTTTCTTTGGCAATCGCCAATTGTGCATATTCAAATTTCTCTTGAACAAGCAGTTCGTTCTTAATCAAATAGGCATGGTATTTTTTTAATAATTCCCTAGTCTCGATCCTACCCGTATACTTCACGACACCATATCCGTAGGGTGCATCAATACAGGGATTATGATTCTGTAGGATTTTTGGGGATAAGAAATACCCCAAATCTTGATGATCCATTGCCTCAAACCATGCATTCTGTTCTTCTATGGAGGCAAACCTTCTCAAAACCGGTAATTTGTAGTCTAATCTTGTATCCAGTTTTTTCTCTAAATGGGCATAAAATGGTAATGCCATGTCCATCTGCGTACGTGCCTTCCAGGCCAAAGTGAAACGTTTAAGAATAACAGGGTTATAAAGTCCGCCAGCTACAATTGATGCTTGTTGTGAGTTATCACTTATGATACGAAATGATTTACCTTCTGCCTCTAACCGTTCGCAAAAAGACACCCCCGCCAAGCCCAGACCTACGATTATATAATCAAGCATGACGCAAATGTAACCATCAACGATTTATTAAATAAATCGGAACCACCATTTCTCGATCCCTACATCAAAAAAATGAATTAAACAAAACGCCTCGATGGTATGACCATCGAGGCGTTAATTTATAATGAATTGGAAATTCTATGTTTGGGGAATCACGCCCCGAAAAAGGTTCGGAAACATTCGAACCACCAAATTTAAATTTGGATTCTCATCAATAGGCCCACATATCTTGCTCCCTATCTCGAATAGCCTCTTTGATCCTATTCGCTTCAAGTAACTGAAACAAGGCGTTATCGAATACGTAATCATCAATCTTACGGTCACCATGAACATTATCCTCTTTGTAGATAACCCCATTAAACCTTCTCGCATTCAACAACATATCATACGATATGGGTTGCGCAGAGTTTCGGTTATTGAAAACCTTGGCCTCATGTAAGATCTGTCTGGCGCTAGGGTACCATACCCAAAACAATTCTACCTTGTTTGCATTGGGATCGACTGATTCATCGTCAATAAAGTTAACATCCGGAGCCACTGGGGCAATACCCAATAACCTGTACTTTAACTCGCCCTGACGTTTATCAAAATACCACATTCCCTTTATACGATACTCTTCAATATCCGCAGCATCCAAATCCCTTTTGTTGATAAACTCTTCTGAGATTTGTTCCCCTGCGTTGAATTGCTCGTAACCCAAGTCTGTAGTATCGACCTTTTGCATGGTCGCCGTTAGGTCTTCAAACTTCCGCTTTTCGGTAAAGTAAGAATCCGTGTATACCTCGGTCAGATTTCCATTCTTGATATTCTTCATCAATACATGGTACAAAGACCTTCTGTCGGCACCGATACCAATGGTGTCGGTAGGGTAATATAGTGGAAAATTCACACGCTCATCCAAGTCTATGGTTTCCCATACGGTTTTTGACCAGAGGATATCCCTGTCATCAACATAACCATACGCCAAGGGGGCATCGTTATCTTGGGCAATCTGAGCTTCCGTTTTCTTACCGACATCTTCTGGCTTCTTCGCATTCAAGATGTTAGCCTGCGCAGCCATTGACACGGGTAATAAACCCACCGCAACAATTACTAAAACATTTTTCCAATTCATAATTAACTATACTTTTTAGTTTGTAAGCTCAACCACAACAGGAGATACTTTTTTCAGCTTGTAACTCTTGTTGTTTGTGATGAAAGCTTGAATATCAAATATCTGGACAGCATCACCTCGACGGGCCCTTTTTAAGGCCGACTTGGCCGCACCGTTCAACTTACTACCTTTCACTACTACAGTAGGCTGACCTGGAACTTTGAACTTAAATCCGCTTACGCCAATATTCAATTCAAAATCAAAATCCTCCAACATGGCACTGATCGTAGAAACCTCAAGATTCTTTCTTGGCATTTTGATGCTACCAGGCTCACCACGTACCGTACCTGAAGGTCTTGGAATATCTTTGATACGGAATGTAGCAGGAGTACTGATTCGCTGTCCATCAGGCAATACACCTGAAGCACTGATCGTAACTTCCCTACCCTTACCAGGATTCATAACATACCTACTTCCTTTTACCGGTCTAAGACCTGGAGCGGACGCGGTTACTTTATTGTCAGGAATTCCAGGAATGGAAATCGTCATCGGGTTTGCTACCCCGCGGTATACCACGTTCATTTTATCGGCGGCAATTACGGCAGCATTAGGTTTGTTTATGGTAGCAAAAGAATTTTTAACCTCTACAGGCACTTCTTTACCATCTTGCATAAACGTTAGCGTACCTGCAATCTCATGGTCACCGGCAGAACCAGCACCAATTAACATTTTGACGCCACCAGCTTCCAATTTGTAATCCCTACCTTCTGTCAACTTTCTACCATCTAGGGTAAGTTCAGCTTTGACCGGTGTGGATGTCTTATCCGTTTTACTGACAATGATCTTACCGTCATACTTGTCACCACTATAGAATGCAGATTTAGAGGCATTCAACGAAGTAGTGAAGTTTTTCAAGGAGACGGCAGCAGTTAAGTTACCTTCCAATAAACTCTTCAATACTTCTTGCTCCGTGGTTTTAATGTCGGCTTGCAACTGGGTCAACTTGGTCAACGAGGCCACCATTGGAAAACCTTCAAAATGATAGTTGATCCAATCTTGGCGCGTACCATCCCTTTTCTCTACCTTACCTTCGGCATCACCTGTAGAAAAACGGGTCTTAACAGCTTCTTTGATATCTTTAAACTTATCTTTCGGCAAGGCGTTTACCACCCCTTCACGATAATTATTGATAAAGTTCAAAAACTTCTTACCTTCTTCAGTCAAATTGTCTCCTTGAAAGAATTTACCGTCCAAGAAATCTGACTTATCCATAACCACATAATCCTTAGGATCTTCTAAATCAGCGGTCATTTCGGTTTTTAATTCTTCCAAATACGCGAAATACTCATTTGAAAGCTTATTGACCTCTTGTGCGTTTTTGTAAAGCGCACCATATTCTTCTGAATTCTCAGAGGCTTTTGTAGCCAAGCCCTCAAAGAAACCATCATTACTTGCGGTCATCTTTTCGTTTGAAGTCTCTAGCTTCTCATTCATCAATCCGAATGCTGCTAACACTTCTTTACTCATATTTAATGCCAACATCGCGATGAAGATCAAGTACATAAGGTTGATCATCTTCTGACGTGGTGTTTGTTTTCCTCCTGCCATGGTTTTTCTAATTAGTTTTGATTAATAATTTGATTTGGGGGTCCTAATTAGTTTTTACTCATAGCTGACAACATACCACCGTAAACACCATTCAATGATGAAAGGTTAGTTGCCAAAGATTCCATTTGCTCTTTTAATGCACCGGCATTTTGAACAACTTCCTCATTGATGGAAGCTTGTCTGCTAGCACTTTCCAACTGAACTTTATACAAACTGTTCAAAGATTCCATTTGGGCCGCAGCGTGCGACAATTCTTCAGAGTATTTCTGAGTATGCTGAATCGCATCGGTTGTAGGAGAGATATTTTTGGCAGCTCCCTCAAAACTTCTGATGCTATCCCCTAAGCTATTGAACAATTCAGTATCAATGTTAGCTTCTTTAAGCATTTCATCTAATTTTCTACCTAAAATACCTTCAGCTTCTTGTGCTTGCTGAACATCATTTTTACCAGCTTTAGCTTCACCATTGGCTAATTCTGGATAAACCAACGACCAATCGTATTCGTCGTCAACCGGCTCAAAGGCACTAATAGCAAAGATTAATGCTTCGGTAATAAGACCCACTGCAAGTAACAATCCACCGGTAAGTGGTCCGAATTCCCAGTGAAGGATTTTAAATAATGCTCCAATAATTACTACTGATGCACCTAGGCCATAGGCCATGTTAAACAGTTTTTTTGTTGATTTTGACTGTGCCATAATTTCAATTTTAATTAAGTTATAATAAGAATTTGGTTAAAAGACCTGATAGCGTTCCCATTACTATATATACTTTCAATTTTCTTTTTCTTATTGGGTCGAATCTTCTTCGCCCATGTAATCTTGTACGGTTCTAAAACCTATGTAGCTTCTTGCTGAATCTTGGTATTCGTAATCGCGTGTACTTACTTGCAAGAAATAAGCAACATCTTTCCAAGATCCACCACGGATCACTTTTCGTTGATTCTGACCAGACCCAGCGTTCGGGTTCATGGTAGATACGTATTCGTATGCCCCGGGATCGTAGCTAGAGTTTGTCCACTCTGACACATTACCGGCCATATTATATAAATTATACTCATTTGGTTCATAAGATTTCGCTTCTACGGTATATAAAGCGGCGTCTGCAGCATAATCCCCTCGTTGCGGCTTAAAGTTTGCCATGAAACAGCCCGTGTCGCTTATCACATAAGGTCCACCCCACGGATACGTACCACCTTCGATACCACCCCTGGCGGCATATTCCCATTCTGCTTCCGTTGGCAATCTAAACTGATTGACGAACTGCCTACCACGACTTTTTTGGTCGTCATTCTTGTATTTGGTCCTCCAATGACAGAAAGCCTTGGCCTGTTGCCAGCTTACACCTACCACAGGATAATCACTGTATGCATCATGCCAAAAGTAATCGTTGTGCATAGGCTCATTGTACGAATATTCAAAATCACGGATCCAAACCGTCGTATCGGGATAGATTTCAAATTCCTCAGTACGAATGAAATCTTTTCTGCTTCCCGTCTTGGCCCTAGCCGCAGCTTCGATATCCATCCAATTGTACTTGTATTTCAATTGTTTGACATCGATGGTACGTTGACCATTATACGTCTCTTCCTCAGACAAATACAATGAATCCATTACCTCAGCATAGTACTCATCGGGGTAATCGGATGTATCCCATTCCAAATCAACGTCTTTGTTCAAAGCATAGCCTTCGTAATAATTATCGCCCATTCCGGCATAATTATCCAACATATACTTGTCATAGACGGATAAATTGGTCGTATCGGCACTTTTGAATGCATACTCCCCAATGGTGTCATCATCTTCTGGACCCAGACCCAGTTCATCGGCCAAAATGGCCAATTTGGTCCGTGATACGGAATCTTTCACCCATTCTACGAATTGACGGTATTCACTGTTTGTGATTTCAGTATCATCCATATAAAAAGAACGGACTGTAACGGTTCTTGTGGGCGCGTTCAATACTTTTGCTTGGTCCTCTTCGGCTTTACCCATTATAAATGAACCACGAGGTATCAATTCCATTCCATATGGTTTTTCAGGATACCATTTCTTGCCCCGTACACCAACTAATTCACCTTTTGATTTAGATTTTGAACCACAACTTGTGAGCAACAAAACAAATACTACAGATGAAAACAATAGCTTTCTCATACTTTAGGTTAAATTTTCGATTTAGTTTACAAACTGTAAAACACAATTTTCGTTATTCTCTAAACTCGCTTTTGAACAAATTATTGTATTCGAACAATTTATAAATCAAAAAATATTTCTGTTTAGTTAAAGCCTTTTTTGTAGGCTTTGAGCCACCTTTCAGGAATCTTTTGATTGCAAGCATCTAGATAATCCTGCTGAGTGCATGGTAATAACGCAATCGAATTTGTTTTAGTATGTTCTGGTAAAATAGAGGGTACTTCGACCCACCAACGCTCTGTAAGATGACTTTTGAAAAAAACAAGTTCCTCTGCGTCGGTCGGTACGGTAAACTTTGTGAAATCTTCATCGTTTGAACTAGGCACTTCGGTAATTCGAAAACTAAGGCCTTCTATAAAATACCAGATTATCTGTGCAGTGAGTTGATATGATAGTGGTGTATTCTCTATTTCATAAATACCAAAAACAGCCACCTTATCACTTATACCCGCATATCTGGCAATGGCACAAATCTCTTTTCCGTCAAAACCGTTTGGGGAAAAATTGGAAGGCACCCCTACTTCACTTGCCCTAACGGATCGCATATCCAAACTGACCAAATGTGCATTTCGTAAAACAGGCTCCGCCAGGGAAATGGTCGAGGCAATCTCGCCTAGGCGATACGCATCAAAAAACAAACGCTCCATTAAATCAATCTCCTCTTGGGCATTAAAATAACTCTGATATCCTAAGTTGGAGAAATTATATAGGTTATTGGGCTTGTCGGTTATGATCTTACTCATGTAGGATTCTGAGGAAATCAACTCTTCATCTTCCCCAAAATCAAATCGACTATCTATGGAAACAATATTGACCATGTCTTTGATACCATCGAAAGCCCTATAGGTCGGAAAGGTAATATCTTGGGTTGCCCCAATAATGATCGGAATGATTTTTTCCTCTAAAAGACCTGCGATAATTTCTTTGACCACAAAATAAGTGTCTTCAACGGTTTCGCCGGGCTCGACATCACCGATATCAATGATGCTGGTATTCCAATTACCCATCATCAATCGGTACAATTGGATACGAATACCGTCAGTATCCAACTTTCCGGGTTTTTTTTCAAATGCGTTTCGAGACTCCAAAACCCCAAAAATAGCCACTGAAGCATTGGCGAACACGGGCAATCCTTTTTTCTTTGTGTGCTTATATGTGTTTTTTCCTAGGGATTGCGGTGGTAAAAATTCGGAGAACGCCAGCACCTTATCACTAACGGGAACCAAAAAATCAAATGCCATGGTAAGGTTAAAGGTTAAAGGTTAAAGTAAGTCTTATCCGAGAATTTCTTGACAAAATATTATTTTTTGGTTTTTGCCTTCGCCTTGGTTTTTTTCTTTGGGGTCTTTTTCTCAATCAAAGCTTTGGCCTCTTCCAAAGAAACTTTTGTCGCATCAACATCTTTTGAAAGCTCTACCTTGATCTTACCTTTGAGTATATTATGCCTGCCCCACCTTGCTTTTTCAATACGGATACCTTCTTCTGGCCATTCTTGGATCAGCTTCTCGATTTCCTTTTGTTTTTTGGCCTCGATCAGCTCGACAATATCATCTTTGGTCAGATTATCATAATCGTATTTTTTGTTCACATTGATGAACATGCCGTTCCATTTTATGAATGGCCCGAAACGACCGACCCCTTTGGTAACTTCTTTGTCTTCATAATGGGCTATAGGTGCATCTGCCTTCTGTTTGGCAATGATGAGCTCAATGGCCCTGTCCATATCTACGTCAAAGGCGCTTTCACCTTTGTCGAGGGAGATGAATTTCTTTCCAAATCGCACATAGGGTCCGAATCGGCCCACATTGGCCTCAACCTCTTCCCCCTCGTACACCCCAAGTTTGCGTGGTAACTGAAAAAGCTCCATGGCCTCGTCAAAAGTAATCGTAGTAATCGACTGCTCTGGAAGCAAACTGGCAAACAAGGGTTTTTCTTCTTCATCTACGGTACCTATCTGTACCATAGGGCCAAAACGCCCTAATCTAGCGGCCACTTGTCTTCCCGTTTTAGGGTCGGTACCCAGTACGCGTTCGCCACTTGCCCTATCGGCATTTTCTTCAACATCTTTAACGGTAGGATGAAAATCTTCATAAAAAGCCTTCATTACTTTCTGCCAATCTTCTTCCCCAGCAGCAATTTCATCGAAATCCTCCTCAACTTTTGCCGTAAAGTTATAATCAAGGATATTGGTAAAATGGGTCACCAAAAAATCATTGACGATCATACCGATGTCCGTAGGTACCATTTTACCCTTGTCTGAGCCTATTGTCTCTGTCAAAGGCTTTTCTTTTATGGCATCGGACTCCAATAGCAATTGGACGTATTTTCTTTCCACACCTTCAATAGTACCTTTTTCAACATAGCCCCTATTTAAAATAGTGGATATGGTCGGTGCATATGTAGAGGGACGGCCAATACCCAATTCCTCCAGTTTTTTGACCAACGAAGCTTCGGTATAGCGGTAAGGTGGTCTTGTAAAACGTTCGGTGGCAGTGATGTAGTTGTTAGCCAGTTTTTCGCCAACGACCATTGCCGGTAACATCCCTTCTTGTTCTTCATTTGAATCTTCGTCATCAGTGCCCTCTAAATACACCTTCAAGAACCCGTCAAATTTGATTACCTCACCATTGGCCGTGAATTCTTCTTGATGCGAGTTTGATTTGATTCGAACATTGGTGCGTTCCAATTGTGCATCACTCATTTGCGAGGCCAGGGTACGCTTCCAAATCAGTTCGTACAATTTTTGTTGATCCCGCTCCAACGAAAGGGTCTGCAGTTTCATATCGGTGGGTCGAATCGCCTCATGTGCTTCTTGTGCACCCTTTGACTTCCCCGTATAATTCCTCACCGTACTATATTGTTCTCCAAAATTATCTACAATGGCGTCCTTGGCAGCATTCAAGGCTTCTTTTGATAGATTGACACTATCGGTACGCATGTAGGTTATCAAACCTGCCTCGTACAAACGCTGGGCCACTTGCATGGTGCGCCCTACCGAGAAATACAGTTTTCGAGAAGCTTCTTGTTGCAAGGTTGAAGTCGTAAAAGGTGCTGCAGGTGATTTCTTGGCCGGTTTTTTATCCAATTTGGAAACAGCGAAATCAGCACCTATATTTTTCTGAAGAAAAGCTTTCGCATCTTCCTTTGATGCAAATGTTTTTGATAGTTTCGCTTCAAAAACCTTTCCTTTTCCAGTTTTGAATTCTGCTTTTATTCGATATGAAGCCTCTGGTTCAAAAACCTCTATTTCCCTTTCACGCTCTACAATAAGTCGTACCGCTACTGATTGTACCCGGCCTGCAGATAGGCCTGGTTTGATTTTTTTCCAAAGCACGGGTGACAATTGATACCCCACCAACCTATCAAGAACCCGTCGTGCTTGTTGGGCATTCACCAAATTGTAGTTGATCTCACGCGGATTTTCAATGGCCCTTTGTATGGCCGACTTGGTAATAGAGTTGAAAACGATACGCTTGGTCTTGTCTTTATCAAGATTCAGTTCTTCGGCCAAATGCCATGATATGGCTTCCCCTTCGCGATCTTCATCACTTGCAAGCCATATCATATCCGCTTTCTTTGCAAGGCCCTTTAATTTGGTGACCAAAGCTTTCTTTTCTTTGTCAACAATGTATTTGGGTTCAAAATTCTTCTCAACATCCACCCCCAATTCTTTTGAAGGAAGATCGGCGATATGGCCAAAACTGGATTCTACCTGAAAATCTTTTCCAAGGAAACGTTCAATGGTCTTTGCTTTGGCAGGGGACTCTACAATTACTAAATTCTTTGGCATTCAATGGGTTTTGCGAGAACAAAAGTATATCAATTTTTTGATTTCAAATCTTTAGACACCTATGTACATAAAAAAATATCCTGTCAAAAACAGGATATTTTATGCTACAACTCCCGATGCACCATTAAGATTTTCGTCATGCTTTACTATCAACCACGTTCACATTCCGTACACGCTTCCATGGTCCCAAAGGGCACCGTGCCGTTACAGCCGCCCCAAATAAACTCTTTGCATTTTTGTTCTTCTCTATCGTAATAGTATCTGCGAAATGCAGCAAAACAAGGCCCCGGGGCAGGTTCTAAATCGCAATGACTATAAATTAGAACCGGCTTTCCATCTTGGCATTGCACCCCAAATGGTGCAGGTTCCACAGCACAATCCGAAATCAAACCCTTGCGTTCATTCTTGGCGCGAACAGCTTCGTTGTACTCTTCTAATCGACTTAGAAAGTCAATGGTATCAATGCGCTGCGAATATGCAATATAATCAGTAGGTCCACCACAAGGCTTTGATCCCAATCCCGCATAGCTCCATTCACTACTGTCCTCACATACCGCGCTTTCCGAAAGCTCAATAAGTGCATTGAGCTTCACTTCCAAGTCCTCTACTTCGGTATCATCCGAAAAGCATGAGCCTGCGCTCAAAAACACAAAAAAACCTATAAAGCAACTAACATAAAGTGACCTCATACTAATTTAAATTCAGACTACTTATCAATCGAATTTCATCATTCAGATACTCGTATTGATACAGCACCTCATCCCCCACCATCAATAGATGCTCCTCTAGAGGAATCACATCAAAGGTGACGATATCCTTAAAATGGTTCAGCTGTTCTAAATCAGGGATTTCTGATTTATCATAAACCTTCAACCCAGATGCACCATCACAGACGAAGAGTTTATTGCCCTTGACCCCTAACCCGTATGGTTCGTCCATCGGATAAATCACCTTCAACTCAGGCGTTTCGATCTGGGCAATATCTATAATATAAAGTCCACTTTCCGTCGCCCCACAAAAATTACCACCCCTAAGGGTCACATAAGCGTAATTATCATCAACGACCACAGGGTCACAAGCGGTACCATGTTGAAATTCTGAAACAAAAGTAGGGACGGCCGGATTTGAAATATTGTAAATGTACATGCCTCGCATACTACCCAAAAACAAGTGTTCGCCACGATTGAATATGGTCTCAATATCGAAACCAGCGAATACATCTTCAAGGTCTTTCGGATTTTCTAAATCTGAAATTTCAAAAACATTGATCTGATGACTGTCTACGGCATACAGATAGTCATCGACAATTTTAAATCGTGCAAGTGACCCCCCTTGACCCGTATCTCCACTACTTGTCGGTGCAGCATCGTTAAATGCCTCATCAACAAAAATGTCGGGTTGTGCCACATCCTCGATTCTTCTGCGCTCCACAACGGTTTCCCAGCCAACAATGATTTCATTTTGATGATCGATGGTACCCCATTCAAATAGTTGTGCCTCGGTAGGGAAAATTATATTGCCGAGTAACACATTTTCAAGTCGATTAACTTGCTCAATGTTAGTAATATCAGAAATATCAAGTATGATCAAATCCGTAATACTATCTGCGAAAAGAAAGTCATCTTTTATAGAGATATCAACATTTCCGACTATTTTGATAAACGCTATTTTTTGTGGGGACTCTGGATTCGAATTGTCAATGACATGCACCCCTTTGTATTTGTCATTGATAAAAACATAGTCTTGATAGGCATATATTTTTCCTGATTCATTAATTGGCAAAGGCGAAACGACGTCTACGCTATTGGCAAATTCTGTTCTGCTTATGACCAAGGGCCTAGCAACTAAATAATCGGCAAACTCTTCATTCCGGTCTTCATCACAAGAACTAAAAATGGTTACGAATACGGCGATGAGTACTAAAATCCTCTTTTCCATGATGATTGTTTTTTGATTGATAGTTGTTTTACAGATTCTTAAAAACGGAATCCTTTGTTGTTTAAATAGTGAGGTAATTACCCAATAATGTTTAACCTTATTTAATCAAACCTCCTTAAAAGGATACGATACCTTAAACAAAGTTGCGTGATATTTGCATAATTTTTAACTGTCAAATTGTCACTATTTTGTATTAAGCATTATCTTTGCAGATGCTAAATCAATGCGAATGAAGCCTAATACAGGTACTGAAAAGGTAATTGACGAAACCGTTCAAGGTGCTACGTTAGCCTTAACGGAAGACGATAAAAACACCCGTAAGCTATATATTGAAAGTTATGGCTGCCAGATGAATTTCTCTGACAGTGAAATTGTGGCTTCCATCTTGGCAAAGGAAGGATTCAATACCACACAAGAACTTGCGGAAGCTGACTTGGTATTGGTCAATACTTGTTCTATACGGGAAAAAGCAGAACTTACCGTTCGCAAGCGCTTAGAGAAATTCAACGCCATAAAAAAAATCAATCCGACCATGAAGGTTGGGGTTCTTGGTTGCATGGCCGAGCGTTTAAAAAGTAAATTTCTTGAAGAGGAAAAAATTGTGGATATGGTGGTAGGGCCTGATGCCTACAAGGACCTTCCCAACCTCATTCAAGAAATTGACGAGGGCAGAAACGCCGTAAACGTTATTCTTTCAAAAGATGAGACCTATGGCGATGTGGCCCCCGTTCGATTAAATTCAAACGGAGTTACCGCTTTTGTCTCTATTACAAGGGGCTGCGATAATATGTGTACGTTCTGTGTAGTACCTTTTACCCGGGGCAGGGAACGAAGCCGTGATCCGCAATCCATCATAAATGAGGTCAATGATTTATGGGAGCGAGGTTTTAAAGAAATCACTTTGTTGGGGCAAAATGTAGACAGTTACCTGTGGTATGGCGGTGGTTTAAAAAAGGACTTTGACAACGCGACTGAAATTCAGAAATCTACGTCGGTCAATTTTGCCAAATTGTTGGAAATGACGGCACTGGCCCAACCAAAAATGCGTATTCGTTTTTCTACATCAAACCCTCAAGACATGACACTTGATGTGATTGAGACCATGGCAAAATTTGAGAATATCTGCAATTACATGCACCTGCCCGTTCAAAGCGGAAGTAATCGTATTCTTAAAGCCATGAATCGTTTACACACCCGAGAAGAATATTTTGAACTCATTGATAATATTCGAAACATCATTCCCGATTGTGCCATAAGCCAAGATATGATTACCGGCTTTCCGACTGAAACGGAAGAAGACCATCAAGACACCCTATCATTGATGGAATATGTAAAATATGATTTTGGGTTCATGTTTGCCTATTCTGAACGACCCGGAACCTTGGCGGCAAGAAAATTAAAGGATGATGTGCCTGCCGAAGTCAAGAAAAGAAGACTTACCGAAATCATTGATTTGCAGCGGGCGCACGGACTATATAGAACCCAACAACATCTGGGTAAAATCGAAGAAGTGCTCATCGAGGGAACCTCAAAGAAATCCGATGCACACTGGATGGGTCGTAATTCCCAAAACACCGTAGTGGTATTTCCGAAAGAACATTACAAAGTCGGTGATTTTGTAATGGTCAAAATTCAAGATTGCACCTCGGCCACGTTACTAGGCGAGGCAATGGAATATTCTAAGAACAACTAGTTTATGGAGAATATACAGGCCATAAAACAACGTTTTGAGCTAATAGGTAATGATGGCAAATTGAATCGTGCCATTGAAAAAGCCATTCAGGTGGCCCCGACCGATATTTCGGTTTTGGTTACCGGTGAAAGTGGTGTCGGTAAAGAATCCATTCCGAAGATCATCCACTCCCTATCACATCGAAAACACGCCAAGTATATTGCCGTAAACTGTGGCGCAATTCCTGAGGGAACGATAGACAGTGAATTATTTGGACATGAGAAAGGTGCATTTACCGGGGCTACCCAAACAAGAAGTGGTTATTTTGAAGTCGCTGACGGCGGAACCATTTTTTTAGATGAAGTTGGTGAACTACCATTAACGACCCAAGTACGTTTGTTGCGGGTCTTGGAAAACGGCGAGTTTCTAAAGGTGGGCTCATCACAAGTTCAAAAAACGAACGTACGAATTGTCGCGGCAACCAATGTCAACATGTTCGAGGCTATTAAAAAAGAAAAATTTCGAGAAGATCTATACTACCGCCTCAGCACAGTGGAAATCAATATTCCACCCCTTCGGGAACGCAAGGATGATATTCATCTGTTATTTCGGAAATTCGCTTCCGATTTTGGACAGAAATACAAAATGCCAACGATAAGACTGTCGCCCGAGGCCGTCGATCTTTTATTAAAATATCGCTGGCCCGGAAATATTAGACAACTAAGGAATATTGCGGAACAAATCTCGGTTTTGGAAGGGAAAAGGGAGGTTTCGGCGGCAACGCTTCATGGGTACCTACCCAACTCGATGACCACCAATCTACCTGCCGTTGTTGGTTCCAATAAAAAAGAAAGTGATTTTAGCAACGAACGTGAAATACTATATAAAGTGCTTTTCGACATGAAAAGTGACTTAAATGATCTGAAGAAACTAACACTTGAACTTTTACAAAACAATGATGCGGAAAAAGTACAGGAAGAGAATGAGACACTGATTCGCAAAATCTACGGCAATAAAGATGACCATCGCACCCCTGAACAGAACGAAGTAGCCGAAGTGCTGCAATTACCCGAACCTCTTATTGAAAATACCCCCCCCAGCAGCCCAGTTCAAGAAGATAGATATCATTTTGCTGAAGAGATACAAGAAGAAGAAACCTTATCACTACAACAAAAAGAAATCGAACTCATCAAAAAATCATTGGAGCGTAATAGGGGTAAGCGAAAAGCCGCTGCTTCAGAATTAGGCATCTCTGAACGTACACTATATCGAAAAATCAAACAGTATGATCTTTAAAGCGTATTCAAGCATACCATTTATGAAGAAAAAATTGTATTCCACCATTATCTTGACTTCTGCATTACTACTCAGTGGATGCGGTGCCTATAACTTCTCGGGTGCAAGTACGGGTACTGCCCAAAGTTTTCAGGTAAACTTTTTTCAGAATTATGCAGATCAGTCGCCGGGATCTACTATTGAACCCCAGTTAGATCGCGATTTTACCAATGCCTTACAAAATCTGATCACCAATCTTACCAGTTTAAACCTTACGGGAAACAATGGCGACTTGATATATGAGGGCGAAATCGTAGAGTACAGGGTATCACCCATGTCAGCGACCGCCAATCAAACCGCCGCACAGAACCGCCTTACCATGAGCGTAAACGTTCGCTTTTACAATACCACAAAAGAGGATTCCGACTTTGAGAAACGCTTTTCCTTCTTCTTTGATTTTCCGGGGACCCAATTGCTGGAGAGTGTGAAAAGTGAAGCCCATGAAGCCCTTTTCGATAGGATTACACAAGATATTTTTAACGCATCCTTAGCCGATTGGTAATTATGAACGTGACCGATTTCATACATATTCTTCAAAATCCGAACACGATTCTTTCTCCCAAACAAACAAGGGAGCTAGAAGGCATACTAGAAGAATATCCCTACTTTCAATCGGCACGGGCACTCCATTTAAAAGGACTTAAAAACCTTGACAGCTACAAATACAACAATGCCTTAAAGACTACTGCGGCCTACACCGCTGATAGAGAGGTACTATTTGATTTTATTACCTCAAAGGATTTTGACCAAGATGAAATTGCCAATAGTATTTTAGGGCGAAGTGCCCCCCTTGAAGAGACCCATACCATAGCTGAGGAAATTACGGCCAACCCCGATACTACGACGATCTTAGGGGAAAAGGAGGAACAGAGCCCCTTACCCCAAAATATTAAAGATGCAGAACAAATTTTAGATCCTGCGCTGTTCGAATCAAAGCAAGACCTGACCGACGATGACACCGCCAATGGACTAAATATTGGTAAACCACTGCCTTTTACCAAAAGTGAAAGACATTCTTTTAATGAATGGTTGCAGTTGGCGTCACAACAGCCTATAAAAAGGGATAAATCAGAAGCGGAAAAGAAGAAGAAATTTGAGCTACTTGACAAGTTTATCGAAAGTAAACCCAAGATAATCCCGAAAGACGACAAAGCACCTAAAATCAACATTAAGGAATCAGTCAAAATCGATCAAAACCAATTGATGACAGAAACCTTGGCCCAAGTTTATCTAGAGCAGAAAAAGTACAAGAAAGCTATTCAGGCCTACAAAATTTTGAGTTTGAAATATCCAGAAAAAAGTGGTTTATTTGCAGACCGAATTCGGAAGGTAAAGAAATTGCAGAAAGAAAACGAATAACAAATGAGTACGTTTACCATATTTTTAGTTTTAATAATCGCAGTATGCCTATTGTTGGTTCTCGTGATTATGGTTCAAAACCCAAAAGGTGGCGGTTTGTCATCCTCATTTGGCGGTGGCGGCAACCAAGTTGTAGGCGGTGTCAAAAAAACTGGGGATTTTCTTGATAAAAGTACCTGGACCTTGGCAGCCCTATTAATAGTTTTGATATTACTTTCAAATGTTGCCTTAAAAGGTAATTACGGAAGTGCTGATTCGAAGTTATTGCAAGGTGACGATATTGAAAACACCATACCTGAAACAGTACCCGAAGCAGTCCCTGAACAGACTCCGACCACAGATGGTAATGATCCATTGGATACGATTCAGTAGAAATAATTTTTAAGGAATAAAACAAAAATGCCAGCTTTAATGACAAGCTGGCATTTTTGTTTTACATAATGGCAGTTTTTAAGCAATGGCATAATTTCTGTCAAATACAACAAAGATTTATAAACTAATACCTAAAATTTTATAAAAATGGCTAAAGTGAACATTAAACCATTGGCAGACAGAGTTCTAATTGAACCTATGGCTGCTGAAACCAAAACTGCTTCTGGCATTATCATCCCTGACACTGCAAAAGAAAAACCACAAAAAGGCAAAGTAGTGGCAGTTGGGCCAGGTACTAAAGAAGAAAATATGACCGTAAAAGTCGGTGATTCCGTTTTGTATGGCAAATATGCTGGCACCGAATTAAAATTAGAAGGCACAGACTATTTGATCATGCGTGAAAGTGACATTTTTGCTATTGTATAAATAGTGTCTGTGATTTTCAATCAAAAAAAATTTAAAATTCACTACTAAAAATTAATCATAGAATCCTATCCCTACGGAAGGACAAAAAATAAAATCATGGCAAAAGATATTCAATTTGATGTTGACGCAAGAGATGGCTTAAAAAAAGGCGTTGACGCATTGGCAAATGCAGTAAAAGTAACCTTAGGCCCAAAAGGTAGAAACGTAATTATCAGCAAATCATTTGGCGCCCCCCAAGTAACCAAAGATGGTGTTACCGTTGCAAAGGAAATAGAATTGGCCGACGCCTTAGAAAATATGGGTGCGCAAATGGTCAAAGAAGTAGCTTCGAAAACCAATGATTTGGCTGGTGATGGTACAACGACTGCTACCGTACTTGCTCAAGCTATCGTAAAAGAAGGTTTAAAGAATGTTGCCGCTGGTGCAAACCCAATGGATTTAAAAAGAGGTATTGACAAGGCTGTTGAAGCTATTGTTGAAAATTTATCAAAACAGTCTAAGAAAGTTGGGGATTCCAGCGACAAAATAAAACAAGTTGCCGCCATCTCTGCCAATAATGACGAAACCATCGGTGATTTAATCGCCCAGGCGTTTGACAAGGTTGGCAAAGAAGGGGTTATTACTGTTGAAGAGGCAAAAGGTACAGATACCTATGTTGACGTAGTTGAAGGTATGCAATTTGACAGAGGCTATCTTTCCCCATACTTTGTGACCGATTCTGAAAAGATGATCGCTGATTTAGAAAATCCATACATCCTTTTATTTGATAAGAAAATCTCTTCAATGAAGGATTTATTGCCGGTACTTGAGCCAGTTGCGCAATCAGGAAAACCCTTATTGATCATCGCTGAAGATGTTGACGGTGAGGCGCTGGCGACCTTAGTGGTGAACAAATTAAGAGGTTCATTGAAAATAGCTGCGGTAAAGGCCCCAGGTTTTGGTGACCGTAGAAAAGCAATGTTGGAAGATATTGCCATTTTGACCAATGGTACCGTAATTTCTGAGGAAAGGGGATTCTCTTTAGAAACCGCGACTATCGATATGTTAGGTACAACGGAGCGCGTTACCATCGACAAAGACAATACTACAATCGTCAATGGTGCTGGTGCAGCCAAAAACATCAAGACTAGGGTAAACCAAATCAAATCGCAGATTGAAAGCACGACTTCTGATTATGATAAAGAAAAACTACAAGAGCGTCTTGCAAAACTTGCAGGAGGTGTAGCCGTACTTTATGTTGGTGCCGCATCAGAGGTAGAAATGAAAGAGAAGAAAGACCGTGTTGATGATGCACTACATGCAACGAGAGCCGCTGTTGAAGAAGGTATCGTAGCAGGTGGGGGTGTTGCCTTGGTAAGGGCAAAATCAGTATTATCAAAAGTTGCTACTGAAAATGAAGACGAAGCTACAGGTTTACAAATTGTGGCACGTGCCATTGAAGCACCGCTACGAACCATTGTTGAAAACGCCGGTGGCGAAGGATCCGTTGTAGTTGCCAAGATCTTGGAAGGAAAAGGAGATTATGGCTATGATGCCAAATCTGATAAATTTGTTGAAATGATGAAGGCGGGAATCATCGATCCTAAAAAGGTGACACGTGTTGCTTTAGAGAATGCTGCTTCTGTTTCAGGAATGATCTTGACTACCGAATGTGCCCTGACCGACATCAAAGAAGATGCCCCTGCAATGCCACCAATGGGCGGCGGAGGCGGAATGCCGGGCATGATGTAGTGGCAAGCCGCCACAGGCTAAATATTTAGTTTAGTCGCGGATTACACTACATTTAGTATATAGTTATAAAATAAACCGTCCTTGGTAAACCAAGGACGGTTTTACTTTTTAAATCGTTTTCTCAAACTGGGTGAACTTACGAACCAAAGGGTAAAACCACTAAGAACGGTCAATAGGCCCATAAAACTGAAAACGCGTAACAATACGGTATTGAAGTTGTCGCGCCCCTGATAATCCATGGTATGGGTCATCCATAAAAAATCAAACCAACGCCAATCACGATGCCGAACGGTTTGAAAAGCCCCATTTCGCAATGCTACGTACGCTTTGATGTTTTCAGATGATTCATAAGAAATTTCATAAGCAGGTAGTGGTCTACCTCGATATTCGTGGTGCGGACCAACACTGTCAATTCGCCTAATTCCACTTACCTCAAGCATTGATTTCATATGGTTACTGGCGACGGCCAAGGCCTCTTTTGAAGTGACCGTTTTTTTCAACACGCCTGTATTTGCGTCAAACAGCAGGTTGTTGTTTACCCAATAATAGGGTCTGCCAGCGATTGCGATAAGTTCTAATGACCGAATGGCATCTACCCCATTCAACTGGGCCGTTTCCAATAAATTGGTAAACGAGGTTTGCTCAGGTGGTAACTTCTTAAAATGATCACCATGGATTTCATCGAGATCCGTCCAACTAAAATACAGGCCACTTATGGTCCAAAGTAAAAATTGAATCCCAAGAAAAAGTCCTAGATATCGGTGGACTTTTCGAATTTTTAGCGCGGTTTTTCTATTTGTCATCGAGCTATTTTAACGTGAGTTCGACGTAAGAAACCTGTCACTTATTTGGTTTCTCGCGATTTATAGACTTATGTCAGGTTGAGCCTTTCGACTTCGCTCAAGACAGGCTCCGTCGAAACCTCTCTTTAAATGTACATTCTTTCAAGCCCTCGACTGCACTTCGACTGCGCTCAGTGTGACACGTTCGGGATGACAACTGTCTATTTTTGTTGACATTTATTCTCTTTTGGATCTACTGTTGCGTCGAACTTACGTTATTTTATCAAAAATACTGAACAATCATCACGAATGCCATTACCAGCATGATGGTATTTTCAATAAAAGTAGCTTCGGTCATCGGCAATTGCAAGGCCGTACCTAAACAAGCACAACGAATTTGTTTTTTATCCAACAAGGTGCGCACAACCCCAAAAGTGGTCATACCTAGAATAACAACCGTAACCACCAATGCCACACGTATTTGAAAGCGCATTAAAAACAACAAACCGAGTGTCAATTCTAAAAACGGATAAATCCATCCATAAACGGGTATCGCCCTTGCCAGAGGGTCATACATTCTAAAACTTTCTGGAAATCCTTTTAAATCAAGAAACTTAAAAAAACTAAAAACGATATAGAAAAGCCCCATGAAATCAAGCATAGCTGCATTACTGTTCCAATCTTGATAGTTTAGTAGAAAAACAGCCACGAACAGATAAGTAAAAATCAAGAAAAGTGGGCGCAACTGCACCCACTTTGATTTTTGGTCCGCAACCTCATGAACACTATCAGTTACATGACCTTTCTTTACATCAATTCGATATTTATCAGGGAGGGCCTTTCGTAATTCAGAAAGGGAAAGTGCTTCTTGTGCCTCGATTTCCGCCTCTGCCCGTTGCAAATCGACAACCACATTCTCGACCCCAATGACCTTGGCAAGTTTCCCTTGAACAGCTGCCGCACAGCCACTACAGGTCATTCCAGTGATATGGTACTTATATTTCACGATCAATGCTTGTCGCTATCGTCTGTATTGTCGTCTCGGTATTTACAGCAAGGATGCACGTTATCGTAAGCTTCTTTGGTCGCCTTTAATTCCTTTGAATCATGACCTACTTCGGCGATGGCCGATTTGATGGCCATGGCATTGGTTTTTCGCTCATCAAGTATCAATGAAAGTTCATGTGTAGGTATGTCCCAAACCGCGTATTTTACCCCTGAAACACCCAATGCAGCTTTTTCTATACGCATTTTGCACATTTCACATTTACCATCAACCTCAAAGGTCATTTTCTTATTCTTGTCTTGTGCAAAAGAAAGACTTGATATTAGCATTGCCACTATCACTATGAATACATTATTTTTCATTTGTTTTCTGTTTTTATTTATTAAGATTTAAATCGGAATCCCGCATAAACCATTGTCCCCAGAACTGGGGCATACACAATGGTGGTATCAAAGTTTGGGCCAAATGGATCATTCGCCGCCAGAACAGGATTATCTTGTCTAAAATTAGTCAAATTCTCCCCACCCAGATATACTTCAAACTTTTTAGAGAAAACCCTTGTAATTTGGGTGTTCATCAGGCTATAGCCTTGTACAAAATCCCCTAATTGAAATTCAACGGGATTAACCTCGGTACTTGGCAGACGTTGTTCGCCCAACGTGTGCAAGGTATAATCAAATCGCCATTGCGAACCGTTTTCTTTTTGAACGGTATTGTACCCCAGATTAAGAAAATACCGATTTCTCGCCTGTAATGGCTGTTGCAGCAAGCCAGTTTGATAGTCTGTTTTTACATCGTAAAACTTATATGCCGTCCGCAGTTCCAATTGCGGCAATACCTCATAATTCAATTCGATTTGAAGACTGTTGGCATAACTTTGCCCCTCAAGATTTGAAAAACGAACCGCTCTTGGGTTTTCCCAATCAACCACTACTTGATTCTCAAAATCGGTACGGTAAAAATCAAGTGATACATTTCCAGAACGCTCAAAAAGTGTAAATCCTTGTATGAAACTAAAACCGAAATTAAGTGCTTTTTCACCATCAAATCCATAAACCTCACCTCCATTGCCTATCAACTGTATGGTTCTTGAAGATGCAAATAAGCGTTGGTTCTCGGCAAAAATATTGGCAGCCCTTCTACCAATACCAAATGAACCCCTGAGGCTGCCCCTTTCCCAAGGGGTATAGCGAATATGCAATCTGGGCGTAAAAAAATTACCCAAACGATTATGGGTGTCAAATCGAAGCCCGGCAGTCAAGCTAACCTTATCTAGGTCATCATAACTATATTCAAAAAAAGTGCCTATGGATCTATCGACCCGTTCAAAGTCTTGGTCATTCACCAGTTCTTCATATGCGTCATAAGCAACCGTAATTCCGGTTTTGAATTTGTTCTGTGTGTTCCCCAGTATTGAATTGAAAATTAAATTGGAATAGATACTGGTATGATTAATATCATACACATTAAAACCATAAAACGAATCTTGTTGATGCTTACTATACGATGCCTGAAATCCGAAACTTTGATAGGGCAACTCAGGAAATACGTAACCCAACTTTAATGATGAATCGAAGCGTTTGGTATCGATTTCACTGCCCCAGACGTTTGTGGTAAATCTATCGGTATCTGGGTCAAAATCGGTTTGACCCACCTGTTTTTCATCATTCAAAAAACGAACATTAAAAAAACTGACCCATCCTTTTTCTGGATTTTGATACTGCCAACGATTTTGAATGTTGATTTGGGTAGCCAAAGGTGCATCTAAAAATCCATCGTCATTATTATCAATTTCAAAACTCCTATCATTACCATGAAGATATAGCCCCGTACTCCATTTGTCGGAAAGTCTTTGGTTGATATGGGCATTGAGTTCCAATCTACCATTTCTGTTACCATAAGCATTGATAAAAAGAGGATTGTCAGTCAAAGGTTTTACCAATTCCGTATTGATTTGCCCTGAAATACTTTCATAACCATTGACTACACTACCTGCCCCTTTGGTAATCTGGATGCTCTCTACCCAAGTACCCGGGGTGAACGTCAGTCCATAAGTCTGAGAGGCACCCCGTACCATTGGGATGTTCTCTTGGGTAATCAACAAATAGGGGCTTGTGAGGCCCAACATTTGAATTTGCTTGGTTCCGGTAAGGGCATCATTGAAATTGACATCTATGGCGGGATTGGTCTCAAAACTTTCAGATAGGTTACAGCAAGCCGCCTTCAACAATTCGGCACTATTGACGGTTACCACATTCTGTGCGGCGAAAAAAGTTTTCTGCACGGCCTCACGCTTTTGCTCCACTATCACCTCATCCAATTGATTCTCAGGTTTCAGCCAATGCTTGATTTCCGTAGGCTCCGTTATTGTCAGCGTATCGGTTGTAAAACCT
The DNA here is from genome assembly GCF_036985505.1 of Croceitalea sp. MTPC5. NCBI lineage: Bacteria > Pseudomonadati > Bacteroidota > Flavobacteriia > Flavobacteriales > Flavobacteriaceae > Croceitalea > Croceitalea sp. MTPC5. The sequence goes on along the minus strand of NZ_BTGQ01000003.1, from coordinate 487,361 downwards.
ATATAACTTATTACCAGTTTATTGTACTTACTCTCAAACGGAATTGAAAACACGCCGTTTTTTTTGGTAATAGTTCCAATAGGAGAATTCAACCAATACACATTGGCACCGTTTAGTGGGTTTTCGGAATTGGCTTCCATCACTAAACCTGTTACTTCGTTTTGTGCCTTTATGGAAAAGCTGCTTATCAAAAAGATGACAAGGAGCCAAAAATTAGTTTTCATTAAGAATTAGATTTAAAATTAAAATTGTATCCCACGGTTTCTTTAACCGTTTAAGGGGCATCAAGTTTAATTTTAAATCAAATAAGAAAGACCTGACCGAGCAGTTGTATATCCCTGACCAGTATGGGTGGTGGGTAATCGAATCCCTCAAAAGAAGGTTTTAAAGGTTTTGCAAAAAGACTAAGGTAAGAGTTTGTGAAGACCGTTAAAAAGTATTGCTGATCCAAGTCGATGTCGTTCCAGTTCAACTTCAAATCATCTTGGCCCTCTAAGGTAAAAGACTCATCATCACAACAATGATTCCCTTCTTCATCCCCTATAAGCATTACAGCAGCCTCCATACCGCAATCTTCAGCATCCATGAAAAAAGAAACATCCATTAAACGGCCCATACAAAAATGCTTTTCAACCGTCCATGAAACCGTTGAAAGCAACAATAGCAAAGCCATTGTTGTAGAGCCAATTTTCTGAAAAACCTTTTTCACAATACAAAGATAACAAAACGTGATTTTTCAACTGTAACTTATTCAAATAGTTAACCTAAATTTATAAAAACCGATTTGTAAGATTTTCGCATTTCATCGACTTTTACTTTCCCAAAGCAAAATAAGTTAAGATGTTTAGTAGCTTAAAGTCAAAAGTCACCACTATAGTTCAGGATGAATCATTTGGTTCTACCCAAAAAATGCAATTGATCTGTGATTTACTGCGTAATGAAATACCTTATTACAATTGGGTTGGTTTTTATTTTAAAAACGGGGAAAAACGTGAGTTGAAATTAGGACCCTATGCGGGCGCACCAACAGACCATACCATAATCCCATTCGGAAAAGGCATTTGTGGCCAAGTTGCGGAAAGCAACGAGAACTTTGTCGTACCCGATGTGGAGGCCCAAGATAATTATATCGCTTGTAGTATTACCGTTAAGTCAGAGATTGTGGTGCCAATGTTTAAAAATGGGGAAAACATCGGGCAAATCGATATTGATTCTGATACGCCTGATCCATTTTCAAAAGAAGACGAACTTTTTTTAGAATTCGTAAATCAGCAGGTGGCCGGGATTCTTTAAAACTTTTAAGTTTTTGTTAATAACCCAAATGCGTTGGTGCCCTGAAAAAAAGTACTTTTGAAACTTAATTTTTTTGCAGCAATACACGTATGAGCACCACTAAAAAAGCATCTTCAGCCCTTATTTCAGTTTTTCACAAAGATGGTTTAGAACCAATCGTGAGAAAGTTTGACGAATTGGGCATCACCATTTATTCTACCGGGGGAACGGAAAAGTTCATTAAAGACCTTGGTATTGATGTCGTACCTGTAGAAGACGTTACCAGCTATCCTTCCATACTGGGTGGCAGGGTCAAAACCCTTCATCCGAAAGTATTCGGGGGAATTTTAAATCGGCAAGACCACAATGGTGATATTGCCCAAATGGAAGAGTTTGAAATTCCACAATTGGATATTGTCATCGTAGACCTCTATCCTTTTGAAAAAACGGTGGCCAGTGGCGCCTCAGAACAAGATATCATCGAAAAGATCGATATTGGGGGCATCTCTTTGATTCGCGCTGCAGCCAAAAATTATAAGGATGTGCTTTGTGTCTCTTCTATGGAGGATTATTCAGATTTCTTGAATGTAATTTCAGGGGGAAATGGAGAAACCACCCTTGAAGATCGTAAACGTTTTGCCGCCAAAGCCTTCAATGTTTCGTCGCATTACGATACGGCTATCTTCAATTATTTCAATCAAAATCATGGGGAAGCTGTTTTAAAAATCAGTGAACTTAAAGGTAATGTATTGCGGTATGGTGAAAATCCACATCAAAAAGGATTCTTTTTTGGCGATTTTGAAGCCATGTTTACCAAACTACATGGTAAAGAGCTTTCATACAACAACCTTTTGGATGTTGATGCAGCCGTTCTGCTTATGAATGAATTCAAAGGTGAGGCGCCCACATTTGCAATCTTGAAACATAATAATGCCTGTGGTCTGGCACAACGCAACACCATTCATCAAGCTTATGTAGATGCTTTGGCAGGCGATCCAGTATCCGCCTTTGGGGGAATCTTGATTTCGAATGTAGAAATTGACGCGGCCACGGCAGCGGAAATCCATAAACTTTTTTGCGAGGTAGTGATTGCACCAAGTTATTCAGATGAGGCGTTGAACACTTTAAAGGGCAAGAAAAACCGCATCATATTGACACAAAATGAGGTCGAACTTCCGAAAACATTGGTACGCACCTGTTTGAACGGCGTTTTGGTCCAAGATAAAGACTTCAAGACCGATACCGAGGAAGATTTGACCCATGCTACACGAAAAAAACCTTCCAATCAAGAATTGGAAGACCTATTGTTCGCCTCTAAATTGTGCAAGCACACTAAGTCAAATACCATTGTATTGGCAAAAAACAGGCAACTCTGTGCCAGTGGAACAGGGCAGACATCACGTGTTGATGCATTAAATCAAGCAATCCATAAGGCAGGTACGTTCAATTTCGATTTGAATGGCGCCGTTATGGCAAGCGATGCGTTTTTTCCATTTCCCGACTGTGTCGAAATAGCACATAAGGCCGGAATAACAAGTGTCATACAACCCGGTGGTTCCATTAAAGATCAATTGAGCATTGATTATTGTGATGAAAATGACATGGCTATGGTAATGACCGGCACACGTCATTTTAAGCATTAATTTCACTACTTTTGCCGGTAAATTTTACCATTAAACCGATAATTTAAACTTTATATGGGCTTTTTTGATTTCATGACCGAGGAAATTGCAATTGACCTTGGTACGGCAAACACCCTTATTATCCACTTAGACAAGGTCGTAGTGGATAGTCCTTCTATCGTGGCACGTGATCGGGTCTCTGGAAAAATAATCGCTGTTGGCAAAGAAGCCAACATGATGCAAGGTAAGACCCATGAGAACATAAAAACGATACGTCCGCTAAAAGACGGGGTAATTGCTGATTTTGATGCCTCTGAAAAGATGATCAACATGTTCATCAAGAACATACCCGCCTTAAAGAAAAAATGGTTTCCCCCTGCGCTTCGAATGGTCATCTGTATTCCCTCAGGTATTACAGAGGTTGAGATGCGGGCGGTTCGGGAATCAGCGGAACGCGTAAATGGCAAAGAGGTTTATTTGATACACGAACCTATGGCCGCCGCGATTGGAATCGGGCTGGATATCATGCAACCAAAAGGCAACATGATCGTAGATATTGGTGGTGGTACAACTGAGATTGCCGTCATCGCACTGGGTGGAATCGTTTGTGATAAATCGGTTAAAATTGCAGGTGACGTTTTCACCAATGATATCATCTATTACATGCGTACCCAGCATAATTTATATGTGGGTGAAACCACGGCCGAGGCCATAAAAATCGAGATAGGTTCGGCAACTGAAGATTTACAATCGCCCCCTGACGACAAATCCATTCAAGGTCGTGATTTATTGACAGGGAAACCAAAACAAGTCCATGTCTCTTATCGAGAAATTGCAAAAGCATTGGACAAGAGTATTTTACGTGTTGAAGATGCCGTTATGGAAACCTTATCACAAACCCCACCAGAATTAGCAGCCGATATTTATAATACCGGTATTTACCTAGCGGGTGGTGGGTCTATGTTAAGAGGGCTTGATAAAAGACTATCGCAAAAAACCGATTTGCCGGTCTATATTGCCGAAGACCCCCTTAGGGCCGTTGTGCGCGGAACGGGTATTGCACTTAAAAATTTAGAGCGCTATAAAAATATCTTGATCAAGTAGCGGAAGTAGTTTTATAGGGTACAATTCATTTAATAAAATTGAATGCAACGGATTATCAATTTTATTCTTAATTATAGGAATTCAGTTCTTTATTTCTTCTTGCTTATCGTTTCGTTGACGTTTACCATACGTTCACACTCTTACCATCAATCGTACTTTTTCAACTCTTCAAAATGGTTCACGGGATCTGTCTATAATGTCTCATCCAATATTACCTCTTACTTCAATTTAGAAGAGGAAAATCAAAGGCTATCTGAAGAAAATGAAAAATTACGAAACCAACTTTTCAATACCTCCACTATCAGTGACTCCATTAAATACCTTAGGGTTGATTTTGAAGTAGTACATGCCAGGATCGTAAAGAACAGTTACGCTTCGCCACGCAACTATATCACCATCGACAAAGGGGACAAAGATGGTATTTCACAAGATATGGGCGTAATTACAACAAAAGGTATATTGGGTATTGTTGAAAATACTTCTGCCAACTTTGCAACCGTCCAAAGTATTTTAAATACCAAATCCACGATCAATGCCAAAATAAAAAATACCAACTATTTCGGTTCATTAAAATGGGATGCGAAAAACTTCAATGTTGTGCAACTCATTGATATTCCGCGATTGGTTCCCTTGACTGTTGGTGATACCATTGTAACAGGTTCCATGTCAAGTATTTTTCCAGAAAACATACCCATCGGGGTAATTAAAAAATACAATCTGAATCAGGCACAGAGTAGTTATAATATTGATGTGACCCTATTCAATAATATGGCCAACCTCAAAAATATCTATATCGTAAAAAACAAAAACCGTAAGGAAGTTCTGGAATTGGAAAAAACAATCCTTAATGCTGAGTAATCCGATTATTGTCACCATTGTTCGTTTTGTGCTCTTGATACTCGTGCAGGTATTGATATTCAATAATTTGAACTTTTTTGGTTATATCAACCCGTTGGTCTACGTACTTTTTTTCTATTGGTATCCCATCAGGGAAAATAGGGCCGCTTTCATTACGGTAAGTTTTCTGCTAGGTCTTTTCATAGATATCTTTTCAGATACACTTGCACTTCATGCCATTGTCTCCATAACCCTTGCCTATGTAAGACCTTTTTTAATGCGATTTTGTTTTGGGGCAAATTTTGACTTTCAAGCCTTCACATTTAAGAATGCTACCCGACTACAGCGCATAACCTTTTTGTTTTTGTTAATATTGATACAACATGTGCTATTCTTTTCGTTGGAAATATGGAGTTTTGCCCACATACTATTAATTTTGAAAAAAATACTTTTTACCAGCTTTTCAACGTTTTTAATCTGTATACTGCTAACCTCCCTCTTTGCAAAAGAAAATGATTAATACGTCACAATCAATAGGATAAGAAGATGAAAAAAATACTTTTATCATCAATCATAGTGATTATCGGGATAGTCTTTATCGGTAGGCTGTCTTATCTGCAACTTTTCAGTTTTTCCCCGAATCAAATCATGGAAGATCCAGCAATAAAAGCAGTATATGATTATCCTGAACGTGGTTATGTCTATGATAGAAACGGAAAACTATTGGTGGGCAATCAACCCGCCTATGACGTGATGGTCATACCAAGGGAAACCAAGTCATTGGATACCCTAGAGTTTTGTGGGTTATTAAAAATCAGCAAAGAAGACTTTGTCAAAAAAATGAAGAGGGCCAGACGTTATTCTACGCGGCTGCCTTCAGTTCTTGTACCACAGCTCGCAAAAGAGGATTATGCAGGGTTACAGGAAAAAATGCGCAAATATGTTGGTTTTTATATCCAGAAAAGGTCTTTACGTGACTACATGACGAACGGTGCAGCAAACGTTTTGGGTTATATCAGTGAAGTCAATGAGGCTGATCTCAGGGCAAATCCGTATTACAGGGCCGGAGAACTAAAGGGCAGAACCGGCATCGAAAAGCAATATGAAGAGTTATTACGAGGTAGAAAAGGGGTCAAATACATTCAGAAAGATCGTTTTAACCGCGATATCGGTCCTTATAAAAATGGAAAAATCGATACATTACCTGAATTGGGCAAAGAACTTCATATTACCATAGATAAAGAATTACAAGAATATGGAGAACGGCTAATGCATGGTAAGAGGGGTGGTATTGTTGCCATAGAACCTTCCTCAGGGGAGATTTTGACCATGATTTCAGGCCCCACGTATGACCCAGCATTACTGGTCGGTCGTGAACGTTCTAAAAATTACACCAAATTACATTACGACAGTATCGCAAAACCGACTTGGGACCGTTCATTATTGGCCCAACCTTCACCAGGGTCGCCCTTCAAGACACTAAATGCGCTTGTAGCCCTGCAAGAGAATGTTATTGAACCCGAAACAAAAATCAGATGTTACAATGGGTTCTACGTCGGAAAAAATAAAAAAGGCTGTCATTGCGGCGGGGGGATGCGAAATTTAAATTCGGGTATTTTCGAATCATGCAATGCGTATTTCGCCGGGACTTTCAGAAAAATTTATTCCAAGTATAAAACGACCGATGAGGGAATGGATGTTTGGGAGAAACATATGAAAAGTTTTGGTCTCGGAAATTACCTTGGTACCGATCTGCCCACAGGTGCACCTGGAAGGATACCCGATAAATCGTATTATGATAGGGCATATGGCGATAATAGATGGGCCTCATCTTTTATTATCTCAAACGCAATAGGTCAGGGCGAAGTGGCCGCTACCCCTATTCAATTGGCAAATATGACATCGGCTATTGCCAATCGGGGCTATTTTTACACCCCCCACATGATAAAGAAAATAAATGGCACGACCAATATAGACCCCAAATATACCGAACGACGCTATACCACGATCGACAAAGAACATTTTGAACCCGTCGTTGAGGCCATGGCCAATGTTTATAGGCACGGAACGGCAAAATGGCTTAAAATACCCGATATTGAAATCGCAGGAAAAACGGGTACCGTAGAGAATTTTACAAGAATAGATGGCGAACGGGTTCAACTTACCGATCACTCCATTTTTGTAGCATTCGCCCCAGTTGAAAATCCAAAAATTGCCTTGGCCGTTTATATTGAACACGGGTACTATGGGGCTCGGTACGCCGGTCATATTGCCTCCCTTTTAATCGAAAAATACCTTAAGGGTGAAATAACGAGAAAAGACCTTGAAAAGCGAATGCTGGATAAAACTTTGGAGCACGAGTATGCAAAACCTTTTAGCGGAGAGCCTTTTAAGATAAACGAGTATGTCTGGTAAAAGTGTTCTTAAACGGTTAGACTGGCTAACCGTTCTTCTTTATCTTTTATTGGTCTTCTTTGGTTGGATAAACATTTATAGTACCACCTTTACAGATGCATCAAGCTCCATACTTGATTTTTCGACCTCATATGGAAAACAGCTTTTCTTTATGGGCATTTCATTCGTGATGGTCATTGTAATCATGTCTTTGGAAACCACTTTCTTTGAACGTTTTGCCAGTATTTTCTATATCGTTTCGATTGTATTGTTAATCGGACTGTACCTTTTTGGTAAGACGATTGCTGGGGCCACTTCATGGTATGATCTGGGGTTTTTCAACTTTCAACCTTCAGAGTTTACGAAAATGGCCACTGCCCTCGCCATAGCCAAGTACCTTAGTGATATACAAACCGACATCAAGAAAATCAGGCATCAATGGTACGCCATTCTGATCATAGCGATACCCGTTCTTCTTATTATACCGCAGCCAGACCCCGGTAGTGCCCTAATCTATTTTGCCCTGTTTTTTGTGCTTTTTAGGGAAGGGCTTCCGCTAAAATATTTAGGGTTGTCCATTTTGTTGGTGCTTCTCTTTATCAGCACACTTAAGTTTGGGGTGGTTTGGGTATGTATTGGCTTGGGAATTTTGATCTCTTTGTTTTTTTTCATTAAAAGGGGGGATGTGAAAATCCCAAAAATCCCACTCGTACTATTTCTGATATCGTGTCTGATCATATCACTATCGGTGAACTTTGTTTTCAACAATGTCTTCGAACAGCGACATCGTGATCGATTCGGTTTATGGCTAGGCCTAGAAAAAGACCCTGTAAAACTAGAACAAATCAAAAAGACGATCGGTTACAACACCTATCAATCAGAAAAGGCCATTGAGTCTGGAGGATTTTTTGGAAAGGGCTTTTTGGAAGGAACCCGCACAAAGGGCGACTTCGTACCCCAACAACATACCGATTATATCTTCAGTTCTGTAGGGGAAGAATGGGGGTTCATCGGCACCACATTGATCATAATCATCTTCACCTTGTTATTTTTAAGATTGATACACGTCGCAGAACGGCAGAAACGTGATTTTAGCCGTATGTACGGTTATGGCGTAATCTCCATTTTGTTGATTCATTATTTCATTAATATCGGCATGGTCATCGGTCTTTTACCGACAATAGGTATTCCACTACCCTTCTTTAGTTATGGTGGATCAGGCCTTATTTTTTTTACCGCCATGCTCTTCACCTTTCTAAAGCTCGATACAGCTAGGTTGAACGAGCTTTAAAAGCTCCATCCTGATTTATTGATCTTCGTTTCCAATTGCCGTTGCCAGTCTAAATCCTGTTGGTAAAAAAAGTCAATACCCGTACGTTTCTCGATTTCATCAATGGATACTAAAAAATAATCCAAGGGTTGTTTACTTTCTTTATTCGGCATTAAGAATGCAAGGGCCTTGCCCTGCTTACCTGCCTTTCTATAAACAATTTTATAGAACATATTAGGGACGTCAACATCCTCTTCACCGATTTCTTCCAGGTCCCGTTCCAGTATCCCCCCAGTGACTATAAACAAGTCCCCATAACTTTTGCACCATTGTCTTACCTGTTTTTCAAGCCTATTCCATACCCCCGCATTAAAATCGCGATTTTGCGGTGCTATATTGCTCGTATAAAAGGTTTCGTTGTAAGCATATTCCGAAAATCTGCGATCACCGGCCGGGCATAAGTGCCCCCTGTCATAACCAGAACCCTTATAGTTGCGCCAATCAGCAGATTTAGAGCTTATCTTAGGATCTTCTATAAAGTATGGTCTTTCTCTGTCATCATAAGTTAGATGCTCTTTCTTAAGCTCGTAAGCAACCCATTCGGCCTGTTCATGCCCTTCACTATAAGATAACATATAGAAATTGTGTTCTGCCAAACTGTTCGTCGTTGAGCTAGGCACCAACATATGATCGACAACCGTCTTTTTTCCGTCGTATTCAGGATTGGAATAGGTACTGGGATTATAAAAATTCTCAAATACCCAAAAACCAATGATACAGACTGCCAGTAGTAGGGTATAAATGGTTCGGCTTCTTTTTATTTTTCTTTGTACCATTAATTTGAACTTTGCTATCAAAAAGGTTCATTACTTAAGTAGATAGGGACATAGAACAAGTTTTGTCATCTTTTGACATAAGCTTACTTTTACCCCTTTGTATTTCAATGGCAATTATAACGAAAAATATACAAGGGGCTAAGACCATTCTTGATGATGGTGGTCTGGTAGCGATACCAACTGAAACCGTATATGGCCTAGCTGCCAAGGGTACTGACCCAGATGCGCTTGCCTCCATTTTTAAAACCAAGGGCAGGCCAAGTAACAATCCCTTGATTTTACACTTCTCCGATTTTAAGACTATGGAACCTTATGTCAAGGTAATCACTGACGAGGTACGGCTGCTTGCAAATACGTTTTGGCCAGGTCCACTTACACTCTTACTACCAAAAACAGCTATCGTACCTGACGTGGTTACTGCAGGACTGCCCAGGGTTGCCGTTCGCATACCTGACCATAAATTGACATTGGGGCTATTGAAAAAATTGGATTATCCACTTGCTGCTCCAAGTGCCAACCCCTCTGGTTATATCAGCCCGACAAAACCATCTCACGTCAACATCCAACTTGGGGATAAAATACCTATGATACTTGATGGTGGAAACTGTGAAAAGGGATTGGAATCCACTATTTTAGGATGGAATGATGACGGAATTCCCACCATTTACAGAAAGGGAATCATTACCAAAGGTGATCTAGAAACTGTTTTGAATAAAGAAGTCTGTATATACGACTCCCATTCACAAACGTTGGAGGCACCAGGGATGCTTTCTTCCCATTACGCACCGAACACAAGAACGCTGCTTAGTTCGACCATATCAGAAAAGATTGACGAGAACAAACATTTGAAAATAGGGTTGATCAGCTTCAAAAATGCCTATGAAGGTGATGTTGCCATAACCAAAGAAATCGTACTGTCAAGTGATGGTGCATTGGACGAGGTGGCCTATAAGCTTTATGCGGCCATGCGTGAATTGGATGGTTTAGGGCTTGACGTCTTACTTATCGAAAAAGTACCGGATACAGGTATCGGTGAAGCCATCAATGATCGCTTAACAAGATCTGCAATAACCGGTACCGAATAGAAAAGCCCTGAATTATCAGGGCTTTTCTATTTTATTTTCGATTACACTATCCTTTTACGCTTGCTAATTTTGCCTTGGTATTCTTTAAAGAATTCAATTTAAGGTCTTCCAATACGTTAATCGCTTCTTCAACATAAACGTCTTTGGCCAAGTCGGTGTGCCAACGATCACGTTTTTCCCTTAAAACAGGATCTTGGGTGAACAATTCCTTCTCATATTTCAATGATTCAAAAGTCAGTCTTGAATCATATTTAGAAAGTTCCTTAAAGTAATTTGATCTCTCCCTGTTCTTCTCTTGGGTTGACTTGTAAGATTCGTAATTAAGGGAAACTGACATTTCATCTTGTTGATCCCTTAACCATTTTGCATTTTCTTCAATCAATTTAATTTGGGAATTGTTGGCCATTCTTGCCTGGCTTCTGGCCACGGTGGCCTCATAATCAATATTTCCATTCCATACCTCATAATCAGCAGGGGAAATCTTATCCCAATTCAACGGATTTTCTTGGTCACGCTCGCCGAGATCGATATAGCTGTATTTATCTGGTACCACGATATCACTTTTTACGCCTTCCAACTGGGTCGACCCTCCATTGATCCTATAAAATTTTTGCGTGGTCAACTTGATGGCCCCTAAGTCACCATGTTCATTACTTCGCACGATATTATCAAGCGGAATCACATTTTGAACGGTTCCCTTACCAAAGGTCTGCTTGCTTCCAAGCACAACAGCTCTTTTATAATCTTGCATCGCTGCCGCTAGAATTTCAGAGGCAGAAGCCGAAAGTTCGTTTACCAAAATCACAAGTGGCCCGTCCCACTGAATACGCTCATCCTTATCTTCATGGATTTCTTTGTCTTGGGTAGAAGACTTGACTTGAACAATTGGTCCATCTTTAATGAAAAGCCCCGCCATTTCAACTACGGTTTTCAAAGAACCACCTCCATTGTCCCTTAAATCAAGAATAAGTCCTTCGACACCTTCTTGCTTCAATCTTTCAACCTCTTTGGCCACATCAGTTGCTGCATTTCGCTCGGTATAATCATCAAAGTCCACATAAAATTTGGGTAAATTGATCAATCCGAACTTGGTATCTTCCTTAATCACTTTGGCGGATTTTGCGTATGATTCTTCCAATTCGACCACATCACGCGTAATAGATACTACATCTTGTGTGCCATCGACCTTTCTTACCGTGAGGTCTACAATAGTCCCTTTAGGGCCCTTGATCAGTTTTATGGCATCATCGAGACGCATACCGACAATGTTAATGGGTTCTTCACCTTCTTGACCCACCTTCAGGATCTCATCGCCGACTTCTAGGCTTTTATCCCTCCAAACAGGTCCGCCGGAAATAATCTCCACTATCTTGGCCCCTTCCGGTTTCTTTTGTAGTCTTGCGCCAATACCTTCAAATTTACCTGATATCTGGATATCAAATTTATCTTTTGCATCTGGTGCAAAATAAAGGGTGTGCGGATCAAACTCGCCGACTATGGTGTTTATGTATTGTTCAAACCAATCTTTACGTTCCCACTCATCAACAAAGTCAAAAAACTCATCTAAAGTATTTTTGGTGGTTTCCCTTGCTGCCGCCTCGATTTCGGCAATCGTCATATCCTTGATGGCCTTGTCGGTATCTTCAGGTTCTTTTGTGATCTCAACACTTGCAATATCACCTCCCACCGCGGCACCACCAGAGGCAATCCTATTTTTGATTTTCAATTTACCATCATACACACCTAGGGCATTGTACTTCAATTGCTTTCTCCAACGTTCTTTCAATTGCTTTTTGTTGGACGCATAGGGTTCCTCTTTGTAATCGATATTAATCGTTTCATCGTCGGTATAATCAAAAGGTTTTTCCAAGATTGCCGCATAAATGACCTTGGCCTCATCCATTCTTTTCATCAAACGCTGGTATACCAAGTTAAAGAAAGAGATATCGGTATTCTTGATTTGGTCGTCAATTTGGTACTTATATTGTTCAAATTCACGAATATCACTCTCTAAAAAGTAACGTTTGGTAGGGTCGACAATATCTATAAAATCTTCATAGACACTGGCTGAAAAACTATCGTTGATGTCTTTAGGTTGAAAGTGCGCCCGTTCTAAGACATACGTAATGAGGTCTATTAGTAATTTATCCTTATCGTTGGTTTCAAAAGACTTATTTGTGAAACTGCATGAGGCAACCGCAATAAGAATTACCAATAAACCCAGTATAAAATTCTTTTTCATAATATCGTTTTTAGAACTGTGTTATCGTCATTTAACTAGGCCAAAATAGTGCCTTTGATTTCGCATTATTCTACCTACGAATTCACTAATATACTGAAAAAATCATGCCGCTTTTTAGAGACCGATTTAATTTTTTGTTAAACGCCGAAGCCGTTGTATCATAATGAAAAACGTATTTTTACCATATTAATTATACGAGATGTCAAAACCACTTATTCTTGTTACAAATGATGACGGAATTACCGCCCCAGGTCTGCGTTCTTTGATTCACTTTGTACGACCCTTGGGTGAGGTGGTGGTGGTGGCCCCTGACAGCCCTCAATCGGGTATGGGTCATGCCATAACTATTGACAACACACTGTATTCTAAGAGCGTGGTCATTGATACTGAGAAAGGGGCACCCCAAGAATACAGCTGCAGTGGCACTCCTGCTGATTGCGTGAAATTAGCCTTACAAGAACTTCTGGGCAGAAAACCTGATATTGTGCTTAGCGGAATCAACCATGGCTCCAACGCTTCCATAAATGTCATCTATTCTGGAACCATGAGTGCTGCCATCGAAGCTGGTATCGAAGGGATACCCGCTATTGGTTTTTCGTTGTGTGATTACACTTGGGATGCCGATTTTAGTCAAGCAGGAAGCATCATAAAACGTATCGTATCCGAAGCACTTACCAATGGCATACCTAAAGGAACCGTACTTAACGTAAATATTCCGAAAACCGATGGACAAGCCCTAAAAGGCATACGCGTCTGCAGACAGGCAAGGGCAAATTGGAAAGAGCAATTTGATAAGCGTACCAGCCCGACCGGAAAAGAATATTATTGGCTGTCTGGTGAATTTGAACTTTTAGACAAGGGCAATGACACCGATATCCATGCACTTGAAGAAAGGTACGTTTCGATTGTCCCTACCCAGTTCGACCTCACCGCCCATCACGTTATTCAAAATATTAATAATTGGAACCTTAATGAATAAACAAAAAAAAGAAATCATAATCGGCTTTTTAGTGGGACTCATTGCAAATACGGCAGGCACATTGCTGTATATCGTACTATTCTCTGATTTGGGTATTGTAGAAACTTATAACGCTGCCGTTACCCAAGGTCATGTAGGCAGTATACTGGCCCTTGGTGCCATATTAAACCTTGTGGCATTTTTCGGGTTTCTGAGAATTCGACGTGATTATCGCGCCCGCGGCGTTATGATTGCCACTATTTTGACCGCGCTATTGATTTTGTACTATAAGATTTTTTAGGGGAAAAGAAATTAATTCGAAACTGGAATGAAGTATTATATCATTGCTGGAGAAGCCTCGGGAGATTTACATGGCTCGAATCTTATCAAAGCACTTTTGAGGGAAGATGCCCAAGCCGAGGTTCGTTGTTGGGGCGGTGATTTAATGCAAGATGCCGGTGGCGATTTGGCAAAGCATTACAAAAGCATGGCCTTTATGGGCTTTCTAGAGGTCATCAAGAACATACCAACTATTTTTAAAAATATCCGTTTTTGTAAAGATGATATTGCCCAGTTTCATCCAGATGTGGTGATTTTTATTGATTTTTCAGGATTTAACCTCCGTATCGCCGAATGGGCCAAATCAAAGGGTTATCGAACCAACTACTATATCTCACCCCAAATCTGGGCATCTCGTGAGGGCAGGATCAACAAAATCAAACGGGACATTGACAAAATGTTCGTCATTTTACCATTTGAGAAGGAGTTCTATGCAAAACACAGCTATGATGTCGAATTTGTGGGTCATCCGCTACTCGATGCTATTTCACAAAGCGATTTGCCAGACACCCATGAATTTTATTCGGAAAATGGGTTGGACCCAAAAAAGCCCATTATTGCACTGCTACCAGGAAGCAGAAAACAGGAAGTTCAGAAAATGCTAAACACGATGCTCTCCGTAATTGACAGTTTTGAGCAATACCAATTTGTAATTGCCGGAGCACCAAGTTTAGATGCTGAATTTTACAAATCGTTCTTGAAAAAAGACCGCGTTAATTTTGTTTCGAACAAAACCTATGCATTATTAAAACATTCTTATGCAGCCTTGGTTACTAGTGGAACGGCAACATTGGAAACCGCACTCTTCAAAGTACCCCAAGTGGTTTGCTATAAAGGCAACTGGGTATCATATCAAATTGCTAAACGTATTATTACCCTCAAGTACATTTCATTGGTTAATTTGATTATGGACAGGGAAGTGGTAAGAGAATTGATCCAGGGGGAACTGAATACCGAAAACTTGAGAACAGAACTTCAAAAAATCCTTGAAAACGGACATCGAAAACAACTGCTTGAGGACTATGATCAACTGATAAAAAAACTAGGTGGCCCAGGAGCGAGTAAAAAAACCGCACAATTGATCGTTGAAAATGCCTAATTTTATACACCAAGAAGAAACTTTATTCTTGGATGATGCGTAAAATCCTCATATTTCTTTCATTCTTATTACTGGTCGGGTGTTTCGCAAAAAAGAAAACCACCTACAGTAAAACCAGGACCGTCTCCGTCAAATCTTCAGAAGATGACTTAGCAAGAGAAGAAAAAACCAAGAAGGATACTTTTGAGAATAAAAAAGCGGAACAAGTCATCGAAACGGCATTGACGTTCACAGGGGTTCGTTACAGGTACGGCGGAATTACCAAAAAAGGCATGGACTGCTCCGGATTAGTTCATGTGGCCCTCACCGAAAACGATATTGTTTTTCCGCGGGTCTCCCATCAAATGGCAAACGAAGGAAAACGAATTAAAATCGGGCAGGTTCAAAAAGGAGACCTATTATTTTTCAAAACGAGTAAACGTGGAAAAGACATCAATCATGTAGGTTTGGTAGTAGCGGTAGATGACGAAATCAAATTCATACATTCCACTACTTCACGCGGGGTAATCGTTTCGTCATTAAGGGAAGGGTACTGGAATGCGGCTTTTGTAAAAGCAACCCGTATTTTGTAATGCGATTTTTCAGCTTTATCCCCGTAAAACTGTCTTGCTATCTCATACTCGGTATTCTTATAGGTTTTTATCTTCAGCCCAAGCTTTTGTTCGCCAGCATTCTACTTGGTATTTCGCTACTGTTCTTATACCTTACCTATCGTGTACAAACCAGGGATAAATTCCCGTTTTTTGGCATTTTGACCGCATGCACCACTATCATTCTGGGCGTATTCACAACAACCGTATCAAGTCCTAAAAATCATATCAACCATTATTCGAAACATTCAACTCTTACCCATGAACTATGGACATTGAAAGTCCGCGAAGTTTTAAAACCAAATGCGTTTTCATATCGCTACATTGTAGCGGCGAAATATATCAATAACACTCAGGTTACCGGGCCATTACTGGTCAACGTCCAAAAAGATTCAACCGACAATGGTTTCAAAGTCGATGATGAAATCGTGGTTTTTTCGAAAACTACGGGTATCAATCCTCCGTTGAACCCCCATCAATTTGACTATCAAAGCTATTTGAAGAAACTTGGAATCTACCATCAAATCCATATCAAAAACGGTTCCTTTTTACAAAAAAAGAAGTTCTCTAAAACCCTTTTCGGAATCGCTTCCAATTTCAGGGAACATTTAATACAAAAACTCAAACAAGAAAATTTTGGCACACAAGAATTAGGGGTCATCCAAGCTTTACTACTGGGGCAACGTAATACGATTTCAGAAGATACCTATAGTGATTATAAAAATGCAGGTGCCGTACATATTTTAGCAGTTTCGGGGCTTCATGTCGGAATCTTGCTTTTAGTACTGCAGTTTCTGCTAAAGCCTATTGAACAACTGCCTAAAGGAAAAACCATAAAGCTCATCACTATTGTAATTCTTCTTTGTGCATTTGCCTTTGTAGCTGGCTTATCCCCTTCCGTGGTGCGAGCAGTGACCATGTTCAGTTTTCTTGCCTATACATTATACTTAAATAGGCCCACAAGCACCTTTAATATTCTAGCACTTTCACTATTCTTTATCTTGCTTATAAAGCCACGCTTTCTTTTTCAGGTAGGGTTTCAAATGAGCTATGCCGCTGTATTTGCCATTGTTTGGGTATATCCTAAATTACAGCGTTTCTGGTACCCGAAAAATTGGTTGGTTAGAAAAGTATGGCAATTGCTTTCAGTGAGTTTTGCCGCACAATTAGGCGTTCTCCCGCTGAGTCTGTTTTATTTTCACCAGTTTCCGGCGTTATTCTTCGTCTCAAATTTATTGATTGTTCCCTTTTTAGGTATCATTCTTGGCATTGGGATATTAGTCTTGGTATTAGCCGGTCTAAATCTTCTTTTTGAACCACTTGTAGTTTTGTACAATTCCCTTATTGGGTTTATGAATTCAACAATCAGTTGGGTCGCAAGACAAGAAAGTTTTCTGTTTAAGGATATCCCTTTTGATACGGTACAATTATTTATAGGGTATTTTGGCGTGATTGCGCTAATCTTAGTGCTGTCGAAATCAAGTTTTAAGAACGTATCCGCTTTAGCCTTAGGTATCATCGGATTTCAAGGCTATTTGGTTTTTACCACATATACCTCAAACAAAAAAGAAGGTTTTGTTTTGGTCAATCAGACCGCCAATAGCGTAATTCTACATCAAAAGGGAAGTCTTTTAGAGGTTTATAGTCACAAAAATGAGCCTCTTGAGTATTTACTTTCCAATTATAGGATAGCGGAGCGCATAGCTTCCATCAAACATAAGCCACTTCAAAACAGCTATGGTATAGCGCACCGAAAACTATACATCGTCGATAGTATAGGCGTGTATCCTTCCACTGGCAAGGTTGATTATTTGTTATTGACACAATCACCAAAAATCAATTTAGAACGTTTATTAAACATGCTAAAACCCGATTTGATTTTGGTTGACGCCAGTAATTATAAAAGTTACGTAAAAAGGTGGAAAGCTACTTGTCTTAAAAAAGAAATCCCTTTTCACTATACCGGTGAAAAGGGAGCTTATTATTTTGACATGAAATAAGTCTAATGCACGTTACCCATTAGTTTTTTGATTAATGGTGATGCCAAGAGCACCAATATTCCCGCACCTATCGAATAGTACGCGATTAGCTCAAAACCACCGGTGTAGACCTCTAAAGTTTCAAAACCACCAATATTCTTGTCGGTACTTTCGATTGCCAGCTGTTTTCCGATGAAACCAACAACCTGAAATGCAAAAGCTGAAGATAAGAACCAAACGCCCATCATAAAGGCCACAATACGTTTTGGTGAAAGATCGGTTATTTTAGAAAGACCTACCGGAGACATGAACAACTCACCAACCGACAGTAAAAAATACATCAATAAGAGGTAGGCAAATGGTACTAGACCGTTTTCATTGGCACTGCTACCGCTTAATGCCAAAATATAAAAACTGATTCCCGCAAAAAGCAATCCCAACCCAAACTTGTAAGGCGTTCTAGGATTCTTTCCACTTTTTGCCAGCTTGGTCCACATCATGGAAATGGGTATGGCTAAAATGATGATCCACATGGAATTGAGTGAATTGGTCTGTGAGGCCGACATGATACCATCCAACGATACATTTCTAGCCGCAAATAAGGTGATAACGCTTCCTGAAAGCTCATGAAAGCCCCAAAAAATCGTCATGAATACGGTTATCAAAACAGCGACAAAAAGTTTCTTGCGTTCTTCTAAAGTCGCTTGATACATGATATATCCCAAATAAGCCAAAATTGAAATACCAATCAACTTAAAAATAACATTGACAATATTTTGATCTTCAAAAAAAGTGCCTTCAGCGCCCAAAGATTTATATGCTGATAATAAATAAGCAATTAGGGGGGCAGAGGCAAAGGCCAAAATTGGGATTAAGATTCGTTGCGAAATTCCCATGACCTTTCTATCGATATTGCTATCTGCTGGAGGAAGTCCATTTTGTCCGAAAACCCCTTTTTTAATTCCGCTCCAAAAAAATAACAGCCCCGTAAGCATTCCTATTCCGGCAAGACCAAAACCGTAATGCCATCCGTATTTTGCCGCTAACCAACCACATAATAAAGGAGCCACCCATCCACCGATGTTAATACCCATATAAAAAATGGTAAACCCAGAATCTTTTCTGGTATCTCCATCTTTATAAAGGGTACCCACGAAAGTGGAGATATTCGGTTTAAAAAAACCGTTGCCGACTATGATGAACGAAAGTGCCAAAAAGAATGCAATATTATTTTCAATCGCCAAAACAAAATGACCAATCGACATGAGGATACCACCGAGAAAAATCGAGTTTCGCATACCCAGAATCTTATCTGATATGCGACCCCCTATCACGGTTGATGCATAAACAAGCGAACCATAAGAGGCGTAGACAGCCGCAGTTGCAAAATCCCTTTCTGCCAATGCTTCGAATATGACCTGCACCATATACAGGGTCAACAAAGCACGCATTCCATAAAAACTGAAACGTTCCCACAATTCTGCGAAGAACAGATAGAACAATCCCTTTGGATGTCCGAATAATTCGTTCTCTCCTGTTGGTCTCACTACTTCTGACATATCTTAAATTGGTTTGGTTAAAGTTTGGCTTTAATGAAATTGGTCATTTTGGTAAACAGATGCAATCGTGTATTACCCCCGTAAATACCATGGTTTCTATCGGGATATATCGCCCAATCAAACGGTTTATTCGCTTGCACCAAGGCTTCTATCATTCGCATGGAATTTTGAACGTGTACGTTATCGTCGCCAGAACCGTGAACCAATAAATAATTGCCTTTCAACAGTTCGGGATAGTTGAATGGGGACTCATTATCATATCCTTCCGGATTTTCTTGGGGGGTGCGCATAAACCGCTCGGTATAGATGGTATCATAAAATCGCCAGCTCGTTACAGGGGCCACCGCTATCGCCGTTTCAAAAACATCATTCCCCTTTAAAAGGCAGTTCGTACTCATATGACCCCCAAAGCTCCACCCCCAGATTCCTGTCCGCTTTTCATCAATATAGGGTAGTTCACTCAGTTTTTTTGCCGCTGCAATTTGGTCCTCGGTTTCGTATTTCACCAAGTTCATATAGGTTACCTTTTTAAAATCACGCCCTTTTAAACCCGTACCCCGACCATCTACGCAAGCTACTATATAACCTTCAGAAACCAATAGTTGGTGCCAATAGTCGTTGCTGGTCATCCAACGATTGGCAACCTGCTGTGAGCCCGGACCACTATACTGAAACATCAACAACGGATATTCTTTTTCAGGATCAAAATCAGCCGGTTTGAGCATATACATGTTCAAATCATTACCATTGATATTGATCGTAGAGAACTCTTTGGGTACGAGCCTATAATCAGCCAACTTTGTCAATAAAGCCTTATTATCTTTAATTTCTTTTACCAGCTTGCCATTTGAAGCTTTATGTAGGGTATATTCAGCTGGTGTCGTCGCGCTCGAAAAAGAATTGATAAAATAAGTGTAGTCGGTACTGAATGCAGCATAATTCGTTCCTGTTTTTGAAGACAATCGTTTTTTATCGGTTCCTCCAGAACTGATACTGTAAATGTCTCGATTGATACTGCCATTCTCGACGGATTGGTAATAAATTCGATCTTCACTTTGATCATATCCATAGTATATAGTCACTTCCCAAGGCCCCTTAGTAATCTGATTCATTAAATTACCTTCTTGGTCGTATAGGTAGAGGTGGTTGTAACCATCTTTTTCACTTGTCCAGATAAAACTATCATCAGCCAAAAAGGTTAGGTTGTCATGAATATCAACATAGGCCTTATCTTTTTCCTCCAATAAAACCGAAACCGTATTTTCTTTGGCATTGACCTCACGCAGTTTTAAGTGGTTTTGATGGCGATTTATGGTTTGAACACTGAGATAATTGGGATCATTCATCCATTTAATACGCGGAATGTAATAGGCGTCACCCAAATCCACCTCTGATTTCACATTCGATTCGACATCGTACAAATGTAGGCTTACCTCAGCATTGGCCTCCCCCGCCTTAGGATACTTAAATTCATTTTGGGTCGGATACAGATTGGTGCCATAGACATCCATTGAAAACTGGGGCACATTGGTTTCATCAAATCGTATGAAAGCAATCTTGCTGCCATCGCTATTCCATTCAAAAGCTTGTACAATGGAAAATTCCTCTTCATAGACCCAATCCGTAATACCATTGATAATCGTACCATAGCTGCCGTCAGTGGTTATTTGGCGGGTACTATTCGAACTAACATCAAATAGGTAAAGATTGTTTTCAAAGGCATAAACCACCTGAGAACCATCAGGTGACAGTTCAGGTTCTTGTATTTTTTGATCGGCGATCTTGACCATACGCTGTGCATCAATGTCATAAACGTAGTAAATGCCCAATCGTGAACGCCTGAATATCGCCTCAACCTCTGTTGCTAAAATCACCTTTGATTCGTCGTCACTAAATTCATACGAGGTAAAATAGGGTATCGTTTCATTTGAAGCGACTATGGTCTCTATCTTCTTTAAACTTTTGTAATCGTACTTGTCGATACTGCTGGTCTTCGACCTTCTATCAATATTCAGAACGGTGTACTGCTTTCCGTTTTTCATGGAGCGAAGGGCATCTATTCTTTCTGTTCTAAAGGTTCCGTTCCATATTTCTTCAATGGTAATCTTTTTCTTTTGCCCAGTTACCACAATGGTCAAGGAGAGCATGAAAATGGACAGAATAGTAGTGTTTCGCATATTTTGAAAGTGGTTTAAAAACTACCAAGTTTACTAATTATTTGTCGAATAGTAAACTTTACTTTCCCAAATGAACTACAACAAGGGTAGCGGATATCGTTTTTGGTATCTTTGAAACTTTAATTACACTTTATGCGTACCCCTGTAGAAGGATTTTCAAAGCTGACCAAAGAAGAAAAAATCAATTGGATTGCGACACAATATACGAGTAACCCAGAAGTGGCCAAAAGTGTCCTAAAACGTTATTGGAACACGAATTCCTACGTTCAAAAAGTACATGACGAGTTTATCGAGAACACAATCTCGAACTATTATCTACCGTTTGCAATTGCCCCAAATTTTCTGATCAACGATACGCTTTACGCCCTGCCCATGGCCATTGAAGAAAGTTCCGTCGTTGCAGCGGCTAGCAAGGCGGCAAAATTTTGGCTAAACAAAGGTGGGTTCAAAACCACCATTGTTGGAACCGAAAAAGTGGGGCAAGTACATTTTATGTATAAAGGGGATAAAGAAAAACTAGAGCGGTTTTTCAAAACCCATAAGAATGCCTTTTTTGATGACGCTAAAACCATTACCCAAAGTATGGAAAAAAGAGGTGGTGGTATTAGTTCCGTTCGACTTATTGATAAGACCGACTCCATAGAAAACTACTATCAACTGCACTGTACTTTTCAAACCATGGATGCCATGGGGGCAAATTTCATAAATTCTTGTTTAGAACAGTTTGCAAAAACACTAAAACAGAAAGCCGCGGTTTACGATCGATTTTCAAGCCAAGAAGGGAGTATTGAAATCGTGATGAGTATTTTGAGCAATTATGTACCCAATTGCGTAGTTCGTGCAGAAGTGAGCTGCCCATTGAACAACTTGGACGAAGCGGGTTTATCTGGAATCGATTTTGCAAAAAAGATGGTACAAGCCGTAAACATCGCCAAAATAGAACCCTACAGGGCGGTAACACATAACAAAGGGATCATGAACGGTATTGACGCAGTGGTCTTGGCCACAGGAAATGACTTTAGGGCCGTTGAGGCCGGTGTTCATGCATATGCTGCTAAAGATGGAAGGTACTCAAGCCTTACCCATGCCGTTATTGAAAATGGGGAATTTCGATTTTGGATCGAGTTGCCTCTGGCACTGGGAACCGTTGGGGGCCTTACCTCATTACACCCTATGGTGAAACTAGCCTTAGAAATCCTTCAAAAGCCTACTGCCGAAGAATTGATGCAAATAGTAGCAGTCGCCGGTCTTGCTCAAAATTTCGCCGCGTTACGCTCCCTTGTAACCACAGGCATTCAAAAAGGACATATGAAAATGCACCTACTCAATATGCTCAATCAATTAGGTGCGACGGAAGAGGAAAAAGAGAGACTAGTAGACTATTTCAAAGATACCGTAGTTACCAATGCCTCGGTTAAAGAAGCACTTAAAAAAATCAAGGCTGACTAATGCAGCAACAATTCTACAGTAATGGAAAACTTCTACTCACCGGGGAGTATGCCGTTTTAGACGGCGGACTTTCTTTGGCCGTACCGACGAAATACGGCCAATATTTAAACGTAGACCCCAAGACTTCTGATGATATCAATTGGAAAAGCATCAATAGTGATGGTAGTCTTTGGTTTGAGGCAAGTTTTGATTCAAAATCCTTGAAAGCAATACAGACCACGGATGAAAACGTTGCAGCTACACTGTCGAATATTTTAAGAAAAGCCCAAAAACTGAATCCGGGTTTTTTAGAAAACACCGAAGGATACGACGTCACTACAACCCTTACTTTTGACCGTAATTGGGGATTGGGGTCTTCATCTACCTTAATCAACAATATCGCCGATTGGGCATCTGTAGATCCCTATCGGCTTTTACGATATACTTTCGGGGGCAGCGGTTATGATCTGGCCTGCGCCAAATACGATCATCCAATTTCATATCAATTAATTCAAGGAAGACCTATAGTCAAAAAAGTTGATTTTAATCCCGAATTCAAAACCTTCCTTTACTTTGTTTACTTGAATAAGAAGCAAAATAGCCGGGAAGCTATTGCCAATTACAAGAATCAAAACGTCGAGAAATCGGTATTGCTGAAAAAAATATCTGACATTACTGAAGGTATTGTGCGTACCAAGAGTTATGCTGACTTTCAAGAATTACTCCAGATCCATGAAGAGGTTCTTTCATCCGCTTTAAAAATTAAAACCGTTCAATCGCAACTATTCAGTGATTTTGACGGCGTCATCAAAAGTCTTGGGGGCTGGGGAGGGGATTTTGTATTGGCATCAGGAAATGAAAAAACCCCTGACTATTTCAAGTCCAGGGGTTTCAAAACTATTATTCCTTATCAGGAAATGGTGCTATGACCGATTCACGTTCATAACCCTATATTTTAGTAATACTAAATTAAGCTTTAATAGAAAACAGCCCTGCTGTCTTCAATTTCAGCTCCTTCTTTCAGTGCATTGTAAACTGAGGAATTAACGGCGTTTCTATTCGAAGTGGACAATGCATCACTAAAAGTGCTGAAGTTAGGTAGACTGACGCCGGCTTCTTTTTTAGTTACTTTTATTTTAAATACGCCCGTATCGCCTTGGATCAAGTCAGATACCTGCCCCTCTTCCAGTCCGAAGGCCTTACCAACGACCAACGGTTCTTTACCTGCACCTGGAATGGTCGGGGAATTTCTGGTCAATGAAGAGGCATTTGAGATGGTCAACCCGTTGTTGGAAACAATATCATCCATCGATCTTCCTTTATTTTCAGCAATAATCTGCGCTGCTTTCTTATCCTTACGTATTTTGGGCAAAACGGTTGCTGAGGCATCTTCAGCCGACATCACCCCTTCTTGATGCTTTTTGGTCAGTTGTACGACGGCGTAACCGCTGGTCAAATCAAACCTTTTGATATCACCCACTTCAGTATCATCATTAAATGCCCATTGTACAATGGCACGTTGACTGGAAAGACCGGGTAGGTTTTCGTCCATCTCCTTGATTTTGTTTACCGGTCGAACGGTGTACTCGCTTTCTTTGGCCACATCTGAAAAAGCATTCGCCTCTGCATCTATGGCAGACATCTCGAATTTGGTAGCATCAGTAAATAATGTATTTATAGTCTCTTCAGATGCTTCGATAGCTTGGGATAAAGTGGCAACCTGCACGATATCTTGTTTATCGTCGATTTTTATCACATGAAAGCCAAAAGGGGTCTCGACCAAACCGATGTCACCAAGATCGTTGGCGAACAGAAACTTTCTGTAGGCCTCTGCCAAGCCAAGGTTTGATTCTTGAAAATAACCGATATCACCAGCCCGTTGGGCCGCAGTGGGATCATCGGAGTTTTCCTTTGCCAATCGTGCGAAATCGGCATCCGCCTTTTTGGCTTCCGACAGCATTCTTTCTGCTTCTTTCTCGGCCTCTTCTTTTGTTCTTGTAATATCAGGGGCAGCCCGTTCCGCTCCGGCATAGGCAATCAATATATGGCTTGATTTCACACTGCCATCGGCAATCTTATCGGTAATTTTCGAGACCTTGAAACTATCACCATCGCGATAGGGACCATAGACCGAACCTACCGGCAAATTCATCAGGGTATCAGCCACTACCGCAGGCAACTCATTCTTGGCCTTGAAAATGGTGTCGAACTTAGTATCTGAATTTCGATCTAAAAAAGCGGCAATATCCTTCGTTTTTGCAAAACCCAAAATTGTATCGGTCGTATTGCGTTCTTGATTGTATTCAACACTATCGTTCAGCAGGGAAGCAACATCATCCTTTACCCTATTTTCATCTTCCAAAGAGGGTTTTTCCTCAAAAAAGACAAACCTAAGGTCCCTTGCCTTCTCTTGTTTATAATCTTCTTTGTTTTCTTTTATGTAAGCATTGATTTCTTCTTTGGAAACCTGAATCGTGCTATCTGCAATTGAATTATAAGGCACCCTTACATACTGGATATCTACTTTGTCATTGGCTAATTTGTAATCAAATTCACCCTCAGCCAGTGTGGCACCAACACCTGCCTTCACTAAATTGAAATACAATTGTTCTTTTGCCGATTGCATGATTGACTTCTCAATGTTCAACCAGTTATCATAGGCCAACGGATTGGTCTCTTTCCAATCTGCAATCGTTCTTCTAAAAACCTCTTCATTGAATACCCCATTGTCATCTTGAAAAGTGGGGTCTTGTGCATAACCCGTATTCTTGATAAACTCAACGATCTGATCACTTTCAACATCAATACCCAAATCCTCAAATTGTTGGTTTAAGATAGTTCTTCTGATTTCTTGATCATAAACCGTATTAACCAATTGGGTAGAAGAAAAATTCGGTCCGTACTGTCTAGAAGCCTGTTCCACCTTTTGCCTGAAGGCATCTATCGCTATCGTCTCACCATTTACCTCGGCTACAGCCGATCCCACCTTGCCTCCGGAAAGACCGTCACTTGTAAAAACACCTGAAATAACAAAGGCGAACAGAGCCATACCTATTATAAGGATCAATACTGTAGTTCGCTTTCTAATATTCTCTAAAATTGCCATTTACCGTCTACTTTATCGTAATTTTCAGTGGGCGAAAATACCATTTTCTTTTCAATTAAGAAAGCTAAAAACGAGGTGATGTTTTTGTCTGAAATGATATCATTTACAGGGCCTCCATTTCTATTGCGAAAGTTTAAGTCAATACTCGTTCAACAACTGCACCTTGACCAAATCGATTTTGTTGTTTGAAACCTCTAAGATTTCAAATAGAAAATCCGCTATTCGAATTTCTTCATTTTGTTCGGGAATCTCGCCTGTTTCATTGGTAATAAGACCACCCAGCGTTTCATACTCATCCCCTTCTGGCAGCTCTAATTTATAATTCTCATTGATATAATCTACCTCTAACCTTGCTGAAAACTTAAAGGTTTTTTGATCAAGTTGTTCTTCGTATAAATCAGTGGTATCATGTTCATCCTCTATCTCACCGAACAATTCCTCTACAATATCCTCAACGGTCATCATACCGGCCGTACCACCGTATTCGTCTAAAACCACGGCTATACTTTTACGTCTTTTGGTCAGTGCATTTAAGATATCGTGTATCAACATGGTTTCAGGAACCAATTCGACAGGAAGTAAAATACCTTTTATCGTTTTAGGCTTTTTAAATAATTCATACGAATGTACATACCCGATAATCTCATCGATCGTTTCTTTATAGACCAATATTTTCGAAAGGCCTGTCTCCGTAAAGAGCTTGACCAAATTTTTAGGGGTCTCATGAAGTTCGACCGCGATAATTTCAGTTCGCGGGACCATAACTTCACGCGCCTTGACCTCGGAAAATTCCAAGGCATTCTGAAAAAGTTGAATTTCTGAGTCCACCTCATCTTCCTCCTCAACCGATTCCATTTGCTCCGTAATGTAATCGCCAAGCTCAAGCTTGGTAAACGCCAACTGAACTTCATCACCATCGGTTTTGAAAAATGCCTTCAAAATAAAATCAGAGACTTTTATAACGAACCAAGAGATGGCAGAAAACAAAAGGTAAAAAAAGTAGGCAGGGGCAGCAAAAAACTTCAACAAAGTGTTCGAGTAAATTTGAAATAAGACCTTGGGCAAGAATTCTGCAGTAAGCAAAATAATAAGTGTCGAGATCAGGGTCTGGGTCAGTAAGCTAAAGTCAGTTAAAGCAAGATTGATAAAATTCAGATTACTCGGCAGAAAACCGGCAAACCAATCAAGTAACAAGTCACCCATGTAGAAACCGTATACGACCAAAGCGATATTGTTGCCAATAAGCATTGTCGCAATAAACTTAGAAGGTTTTTCAGTGAGTCTAGCCAAAACTTTGGCGAGAACCCCCTCTTGCTTTTTTTCAAGCTCAATATGAATTCTATTCGCCGAGACAAAAGCAATTTCCATACCTGAAAAAAATGCCGAAAACAGCAGTGAAAGCGAAATAATGAGTATTGAAGCGAACACTATCGACCCTTGTTTTCTTCGGTTCTCTTTTCAAATCTTTTGCGATACTTTCTTCTAAAAAGGAACATGGCCAAAGATACTACGGCAAAAAATATAAAAATATAGGTTTCCTTCGGGGCGGTTTGCCAAAGTGTAATGATCTTATAAATCGATGCAATGGCCACGACCAAATATAAATACTCCGTATACTTCAAAATCTTAACCATATTATTCTTCTTCTGAAATTGTCATTAAACCAAATGTTTTATGGGCTTTTAAAAAAGTGAAATCACGATTGAAATCCATGCCTTGACCATCCATTACGGTCTGTTCTTCGGGGTTGGTATACGTGAACTTTTCTTCAGTGAAAATCCATTTATTAGACCTGTCCCAATACAACTGTGGTGTTTCCAATCTTTTTCCATCGTGGACATTAATAACTACGTTGCCTTGCAGGTCTATGATATTGGTCTGCGAATAGATGATACCATAGTCTGCTGTTATGACACTTTTTTGGTTGTTCTCGTCAAAAAAATCAACTTGTAGGCCCTCTGGAAACTCTTTGAACTTGAAATTAAGGTTATCAAAATCTTTATTCAATGGGCTCTTTAGTATTGCAATCACCTTTGTCGAGGCAGAATCTAGGGTCGTCATCTCTTTGGTCGCCTCAGAATAGGTTAGGGTAAAATTCTTCGCCACTCCCTGCGGATAGATATTCGCAGCAGCCTCATCACCGACCCTTTTGTAATTGTCTTTGCAGCCCAAAAAAAGGATTGCCACAGTAACTACCGTGGCAAATCGCTTTAACTTATATGTATTCTTATTCGTCACCCTTATAAACTCGGTACCTTCACACTACCACCGACCCAACAGTTAAACGTCACTGTTTTACCGGCCATGTCTGCGTTAAAGATCATTGTTTTATCGGGTGCTTTGGCATTGTAACTTGCTGCCGATTGATTGGCCCTTCCACTGATTGATGGGTCTACCCGACCAGCTTTACGTGCCATTTCAGCGGCTTTCCAATAAATGGCCCTTTTTTCAAATGGCGTGCTACCGCAGGCATTTGCACTACTGGCATAAAGATTCGCAATCAACAAATACGCTTTGCCATTCGAAGCATTTGAATTAATGGCTTTTTGTGCGTAGCTTCTTGCTTGTGACTTATTGCCTCTCTTTCGCATCATACCAGCCACCTTGTATAGTATATCGGATTTTCTGTTGCTATCGGTTTCCAATTCAACTGCTTTGTTAAAGTCTGCAATCGCACCATTACTATCCCCTGATTTAGACTTTAGTACCCCTGAATAGAAATAAGCGTCAGCAGAGGGGTCTAGTGCCAACTGTGCCTCGAACAACTTCTTGAACATAGGATCGTCGGTACATTCTTTTGAATACATTCTACCTACTGCTCTTTTCACCCAAGTGATGTCGTCTTTTTTACTTTCAAAGCTCTTCTCGTATAGTGGAATAAGGTTCTCACAGTCTGCCAGCTTACCAAGCTTGGCGTCAATACTACCGGCCACTTTACCCAAAAGTTCTGAATTACGGGTGTAGATACCCAAGTTTCTTTTTTCCTTCGCGGTCAAAGTGCCCGCTTCCTCTTTTTGAAGATAGCCATTGATTTTATCCGTATACCCTTTATTGATGACCTCATTTTGCTCGGTAACCTCATCATAGACATCAAATACTTCTTGTAAGTCTTTCTTACCCGCTTCATGCAAGTTCACCAAACTTGAGAAATAGATATACAGTACTTTAGGGTTATCGATACTTTTTAAATCACTATCGAACATTGGCTCGATCATCTCATACATTTGGTCATCAGAAGCCATATTATTGTCGCTTTTGTAAATGACCTTATCACTCATTACATCTGCCTTGGTAAATTTCTTGGGAAAGTACTTGTGGCTAGCATCGAACATGGTCAACAAATCTTGTTCGTAACCATCTTTATCAGCCCCTGAAGAATTTTTTATCTTATGTTTCAAAATCCGCTCCCCATAAGAATAAATCGCTTTGTTCAAATCTGGACAAGCCTCATAGACCTTTTTCCAAGGCTCGTAAGCCGCATCATAATTCTTTACTTTTGCGTGTTCTGCAAAAATAGAAAGGTTGGTCATGCATTCTGGGTTTTGTGCTTGGGCCATACTTAATCCCATCGACATAATAACCGCAAACATCGTTAAGTAGTGTTTCTTCTTCATCGTGTTAATTTTAAAGTCGTTAATGTACAAATTTTTGTATAACTAGCTTGAAACAGGTTTGTCAACCGAAGGTTATTTACGAAATATTTAAAATAATACTATCTAATTTATTTTTCTTTTAATAAACCATTTATCGTTGAGCGATAAACCTACATTCAGTTTAAGATAACTTTCCTCAATCAATCCGGCATCCGTTGTCCCTCTTCTTCCCAACTCAAAACCGA
Source organism: Croceitalea sp. MTPC5 (assembly GCF_036985505.1). Classification (NCBI taxonomy): domain Bacteria; kingdom Pseudomonadati; phylum Bacteroidota; class Flavobacteriia; order Flavobacteriales; family Flavobacteriaceae; genus Croceitalea; species Croceitalea sp. MTPC5. The sequence continues at coordinate 457,626 of NZ_BTGQ01000003.1, read as the reverse complement.
CGTTCAAATTTGAAAAATTACCTCCTAGTGGTAGACCAAATCCAAAAGTTATGCCAAAGTTATTTATCTCTTTATCGTTCACTAAAAGACCTGTTTGTTCATAACGCATACCGGCCCTGTAGGTAATCCTTTTCAAATAGCTGGAAATAGATCGGTAATCAGGAATGAAAAAACCTCCGACCGCTATGGTACTTGCATCTTGGTACGCCACATTTTCTTGGCCTAAAAAATCATTGGAAAACGAGCTCAAGGCTTGAAAACTATATTCCCCACCAAAAAACCACTTTTTATCTTCGCCGTAACCGAGCCCTATAGTGGTTATGGTCGGTATTTTCAGTTCTGTATTGCTTAATCCCAAGGCAGCCAAATCAACATCGGCACCCTCGATCTCACTACCATTGGCTATTGAAAAAGAACTAATTCGTTCACTATTCTCAGAAACCAGGTTGACTTGGGTATCTACACCAATATGACTGAACAAGGTGTGTTTTTTCGTTATTTTCGGGGTGAAACTTAGTGCATAATTAAAGTCAAAACCTGTGATTCTTGAGGTTCTGATATCCCTTGAGCCAAAAAGTATATCTTCAATACTTTGTGCACGCTCATACTCTAAAGTACCGAAATTGTAATTGATGGTCGCCCCGATAGCCACATTTTTAACCGGTTCATACCCTAAGGATAAAAACACGCGGTTAAGACCACCTTCACCGGCAAAAACATTGGTCACATTTTGGTTGGCGGTATTTACATCTTCAGAGAGCAAGCTGAAGCCCACCGAAGAAAATGGCATTAACCCAAAGCCAATTCCGGCATTTCTTGCGATTGGAAAACCAACCGCTAAATAATCCAGATTGGTTACTGACGCCCTTTGACTCTCGTTGGCATCTTCAAGACGAAATTCCGTGTGCGAAATATTGGCGCTGTACGCCGTTAATTTTAGTTTTGAGTAGGCCGCGGGATTTCTTAAATTCACATGAATACTATCGGCATACAATCTGAGACCGCCCATCATCTGATTCTCAACGGTACCATTATTTCTAAAATCACCAACACCAAAAGTAGAAAAAGGGGATATTGTTCCGTTTTGTGCGTATATAGTAAAAGATACTAGGCAAATGCCTATAATCAGAAAATTTTTAACCATCTAGCTTTTATTGTACTCCAGCAGGTAATTTAGCCCCTCCAACAGAAATTTAGAATTCGCAAATATGGAATTTTTTAACCGTTTGGCAAAAAAATGGGCATCGCCGCCTGTTAAAATAACTGTTAAAAATTTAAAGCGTTCCCTATATTGATTAATGACCCCTTCCAATTCTTGTACAAGTCCATTGATCACGCCAATATGCATACAACTTTCGGTAGAATCACCAATGAAACCATCGGTACTTTCTGGCGATAATAAGGGGAGTTTTGCCGTCAGATTGTTCATGGCCTTGTACCGCATCATCATGCCTGGTGAAATAGCACCGCCGAAGTACTCTTTTTTTTCATTTATAAAATCGTATGTAACACAAGTACCCGCATCTATGACCAGTACATTCGTCTTGGGATAGTTGTAAAAAGCCGCTGTAACAAGGGCTATTCGATCTATACCTAAAGACTCAGGCGTAGCATACTTATTTACAAAGGGTATGTTTGAATTGTGGGATAGTAGGTGAACTTTACAGAAAAGGGAAAGCACCTCGTATTCTTTGTTTTCAAGATTTTTTACCGAGGCAATCAATGCATGTTCGATTTTAGGGTATACTTCAAAGATCTCTTTGACCATGCTTAAAAAGAAGTTACACTCACAGCTATGGCCAACTACCAATCGATTTTTATCATATACGGCATACTTGACCAGGGTATTACCAATATCCACCACTAAATTCATATGCCAAAATTACGAACAAATATGCCTACCATGGATTACTAAGGTTTTTTGGATGCCCCAACAAAACTAATCACGTATCGATTTTCTTAATTTAGGTTCAAGCCACAGATAACTAGAACCCAATACGAAGATTATAAAAAACCAAATGGGGGATATTACATGCAACACCCTAACCTTCTTTGCTGTGTTGGTTTCTTCATTGAAATACCGACGATTGGCCTTTATCAGGTACTCGCTTGTCAATGTTTTCCACTGTGCGGTATCCATAACATAGTAATCATGTATAATCGTGGTATCCGCTTCTAACCGCATGGAATTCCAACCCTTATACCGAGGATAGGTTTTCACCCTCCAAGCGTCTTGCATCAAAATACCTTGAATTGCAGGTAATTCATAACCATCACTGTGTTGAATAACAGGGGAACTAAGCCCTGAATACAACTTGACTTCATAGGGTTGGTGCTGAAAGACAAATTGACCATCGCATTGAAATTCGCCAATCCCTTGGGATTTTTTACTTAACCTATCAATGATATTTGTCCAGAGCTTTCGATAGATTCCGCTCTTGCCGCCCAACACCAATTCGTAGGTGTTTTTAAGCAGTGTCGTACCTTTTTTACCCTGACCAACTAGCTGTAAATATCCGTAATCTTCAATCATATCACCTTTTAAACCAGCTTCTTCAAAACGATAGGGATACTTTTCAAGTTTGACTTTTTTGTTCGCTGAAAATAAAATGGTAGTGGTCTTGTCCGGTTTGGTTTTGATATCCATTAAATTACCTAATCGATTGAATAATAATTCGTTTGGCTGCACCAACAACCCCAAGGCTTTGGCTTGTATGGCCTTATCTATTGTATTTATTGAATTTTGCGATAAATTGAGAAACGTAGGGGTATCTATTACAAATAAATCAAAGTTTTCCAGACTTTTTTCCGTTATGGCGTAAATGGGTTCCACATCGGTATTGAAGTATTCGAACTTATACTTTCGTTTCGTTATTTGATTTCGGACGACGACCTTATGACCTTCTTCCGCTAAAAAGTTCTTGAGGTACTTCGTCTCAAAAGATGGGAACTGATTTATGATCAAAACTTTTAAACGTTCCTTTTCCAATACGACGACCGGAATAGGGTTTTTACATATCTCATTGCCCTTATCATCCCTTTCAACAATCTGGTAGACAAATTTTCCATCTGCTTTTAACATGCCCTTTAAAACAAACGTCTGTTCCGGTTCATTTACCAAGATAACGGAATCAACGACGCTGCCACTAGCAGTCTGAAGGTACAAACGCCTTCCCTCGTCGGGATATCTGTACAACCCTTTTATATACAGGCTATCGCCTACGACGTACTCAGGTTCGTATTTCAATTTCACAAGACCTTCTGGCAAATCTGGTAAGTCATAGTGGACTTTATGGCCAGTGAGTTGCCAAAAATCAAATGGATGGATACCCTCGCCTAGAATGGTAAGCTCCTCTATATCAGACAATTCCTTTTTTATAAATCTTCCCGGATTGTACCTGATTTTTTTTAGACCCTTTATCACTTTAGCAAGACTGTCCAATTTCCGTGAGTCATAACCCTGGGTAAGCACGACCCCTTTAGTAGATGATGCTATATTGATCGAAGGTCTTAAGAAGAGACAGCATAAAGCGAAAACAGTTAATGTGGCAATTATTGAATTTACCACAAATCGAATGCCTGGGCCTTTTTCCCATTCTTTCCAAATAAAAATAGAAAGCACTGGCAATGCGCACATCAAAACTGCCCATAACACCTGACTATTATCAAAATGAAGGTCATTAATCACTAGCTTTCAATGCTTCAAATACATACTCATCTATTGTTCTATTATACTTTTTTTCCGCACTTGGCGCATCAGGTTTTTCCGGAATGGCCTCTGACAAACCTTTATGGGCCTGTAGCAGCATTTCTTTAGAATACCTTTTTGCTTGCGAAAGCCATTTCAATGCTTGTAGCGTGCCCAGGTATTTGCTGGGGTGAACCAAGGCCAAAACCGCCAATTCATTACCGGCTTTTTCGAACAACTCCCTATCGGCAGCCTCAATTTTTCCTTGGGACAAAATCAGTGCTATTCTTGAAAGGGCTTGGTCCATAAATGGATATGTACCTGTTGCCTCAAAATCATCTTGCTTTGTAGTATTTGTAATAGCGGTCAAATCACCGGACAATCGTTTTTCTTCTTTGATAGGGGGTGGGTCAAAACCAATACGATGTACATAGATGCGAGCGCTGTTTTTTATCTCTTGTATGAGTTTCAATGCTCGATATTGATAAGGCAGGGATTTTTCAGGTTCAAATAACCTTAAGTATAGTTCTGCATCCCACATTTCATTCATTGCCTGTTTCAGTTTGCTACGTAATGATTTGGCAAAGAGTGTAGAAGCTTCGGGGTCTTCGTGGTTGTGAACATACGCTTCCAATGGGTCTTCTAAACCATCAGGGGACTCATCGTCATGATCATGATCGTGTTCCGTGGCATAATTATGTTCTTCCCCATGATTATCATCGTGCCCTTCTTCGTGGTCATGCTCAACCAAATTGTGCTCATTGTCACCATCATGGTCATGGGTATAAGAGGCCAAGGTATTCCCTTCAGAATTACTTTCATTTGGCATCGGTGTTATCTCAGAAGAAAAGGCTCCCTCAGACTCATCACCCATAAACTCACCATATTTTAGTCGCAATGCCTTTTGATCAAACCCTAGCTCATTACTGGTAAAGTTAAAATCTTGTTTTTTAAGGTTGTCTCGATCGGCAATCAGCTTTTTGGTATCGATAATGAGTTGTCGCTGACTTCTGAAATAATCTGGCATTAAATCAGCTCCAACAGTACCCGCTACGGCAAATTGATTGGAAACCGTATCTTTTATAACGGCAAAATAAGTTTCCGTTCGAGTTATATTGGGGCTGGGTTGTTTGTAGTCGACAGCTTCAATATAAAAGTACAGTTCATCGCCAGCCTCCATCTTCAATTGCTTTAGGTCCAATCTTTTTTGAAGTACCATTTTCTTTGCTCCTTTTGAAATAGCATCATCAAAACGAAGCTGTTCTTCCCGAAACTTTACCGACTCCCCCGATCCCTTGCTCACCGTGGCGATAATCGCTACGTCTGAAACCCCGAAATCATCACGTACCGTTGCAGTAAACCGCAATTCTTGTTTTTCGCTATAACCGAAGGTATTAAACTGTGCCAAATTAGAAATACCAATTTCGGGGGCCATGTCTTTTTGCAATTCCAACGTATACAGCTCAGACAAATATTCATTGTTTTGGTCATCAAAGAACTTAAGGTTATAAATGGCGGAAGAATCAATCCTTATTGATTTAACATACTGTCTATTCTTAAAATCCATGGATACGTCTTCACCTCGAAACTGCAAGAGCGCCTCAGGCACTGGCTGATCAAATTGAAAACGCCAGGTCACTTTGGAACCTTCTAAAACCTTAAGGTTCATTTTTTTTGTCACTGATGTATTTCGTCTTGTATAGTTAGGATAATCAATTTCCACCTCTTGAAATGAAATCTTTGGGGGCACCGGTTTCTGGGCATTTGAATCTAAAGGCTGAAAATTCACCATCTCCTTTAGCGGGGTCTGTTCTTCGCTAACCCCGTCTTCTGCGAAGACCCTGGATTGGCGGATTACAAAACCCAACAACAAACACAAAAGGGCGATACCAGTATTGCGAACCAAATGATGACCAAACGGAATTTGACCTTGATGCAATTTGATTTTATCAGCGATCTTATGCCGTTGTATCTTGGCTATTGCCGTAAGTCCTTCACTTGGTTTTAACAACAAAGAAGAACTGTACTCCATTTCAGGCAAAGACTTGTCAAGATATTCACATGCCTTGACTAAATCGAACTGCCAGGGCCTAACCAGCATTCCTAATACAACAAGGGCCAAAACAAAGACCACTAAGGCAAGTGGTTCGCTCAGCGTAATAAAATATGAAAGTACAACAAGGCCTATGGCCAAGATAAAGATTTCAGCGACCCTAAGAAGTTGCCATTTTCTGACGACTGCCAAAAGTATGTGATCATTCCTCTTCATTGTTTTCGATGTTTGGCCAATAATCGTTCCGTTACCAATACAGGAACCAGCAAAAACCACAACCAGTCTGGCACATCCTTTACTTCCTTTTTAAATTGATTACGGGCATCGGCAATGTACACCGGAATCAATTCGGCTTTGGGCAAAAGTCTTATATCATCAAAATTCGCGATTTCCTCAACTTTGAAATCCAAATTCAAAATATCTTCCAATTCTGAAACTAATCGTCCATCTTCAATGGCATTTAAACCCAACCGTTCGGTAAGATGGTATTTGCCTTTTACAGCTGTGGGCTTAAGCAGTTTATTGGCTACTTCATCTAAGTCATAACTTATCTGTACCCCTTCAAATTTCGGACCTTCATTGTGCGCAAGCCAAATCAATACGTTTGTATCGCTCAGGTCTAGATTAGCCTGCGCTTCTAAACGATATATGGAACTAGGCCATTCTGAATATCTTAAAATGGCCTTACAGGCCGCCTCAAAATAGTGGGACTCTTTTTCAAATGCCTTCTCAAACATGATGGCCACTTTTATGGTATCCCTCTGTACAATAGGTACAACCCTGCTTTTTTCTTGACTGACGAGTCGTAAACTATCCCCTCCAATCGTTTTTAGATTATCGCCCATGGCTGCCGGGGGTAGTACTTTAAACGAAGTAACACGTTCATCACTAACTTGTGTGATGAGCTGATATTTATCCTTATCCACAAATGCTACTATAGGCTTATCAACGCTAGCAAGGTCATCTACAAGTATCCAATTACTGTTTATAGTGGTTTTTGGCCGCATTCCCTTTACACTTTCAATAAGTCCCTTGGCAAATATCACAATACTATCTGTAGGTATTTTCTCCATATCTTGCATCAATTGCCAATAATTCGGTTTCCCCATGTTGATATCAGTACCTTCTTCTATTTCAGGAAATCCATCACTGAGCAACTTAAGATCGGCACCATCGGGTATTTTATCGCGTAAGGATTTCAGCATGTCATGGGTTGCCAATGAGGGCTCAATTAAGAAGGTCAAAGGGGTATTACTGGGGTTGTGAGTAATCTGAGGTTGCGCCATTAGCAGTACTACAAGCGTCAAGGCTAGCAAACGCAACGCAAGCAATACATATTCGTTAAGTCTTATATTTTTAGTTCGCGCAGTCTCGTATTCTTTTAAGAGCTTAATGCTCCCTACTTTAATCACCTTTACTTCGCCCCTATTCAAAAAATGTATCGCCAAAGGAATAGTCAACGCTAAAAAACCCCATAGGTATGTCGGATTCTGAAAAATCATCTTAATGTAATCTCAACCTCTTTTTTAAAAATAACCGTAAAACTTCATGCAGCGGTATATCAAACCTGAACAATTCGTATCCAATACCGGAAGTGGTCATGGCTTCTTTTATGCCTTCAAGGTGTTCTTTCAAACTATTCAAATATTCGGCTTTTGCGTGATTTGCCTCAATTTTAACACGATGACCTGTTTCTAAATCCTCAAAGACCATCGCTCCTGAATACTCGAACTCCATTTCATTCTTTCCCATCAATTGTATGACGACAACTTCGTTTTTCGAGGTCTTGAGCTGTTGTATCCATCCCGATAATTCATCGTCATATTCATACATGTCAGTGACTAGAAAAATCAGTTCTTTATGGCTCCTATTATGGATTTTTTGAATATCCCTTTTATTTTTTGGCCAACTTCCTGTACTCGTTGTTCGTATCAACTCATTCAAAAGTCGATTGTAATGCTGCTTATTTGAAGTCGGGTACAGGCTTTTCAAAGCCCTATCATTTAGGGCAAAAAGACCAACGGCATCACCCTGTTGGTACGACAAATAAGCCAATGACGCTATCAAGACCCGTGCATAATCCATTTTTGACAACCCGCTTTCAGCATATTGCATAGAGGCGCTTGAGTCAACCACGAATTTAATCGCCACTTGCGTATCAATCTCCGCCTGTTTTATATAATACCTGCCGGAACGGGCCAACATCTTCCAATCCAACAATCGCATATCATCACCAGGCTGGTATGCTTTGTATTGACTAAACTCCAACCCTTGGCCCACTTTTCTACTTTGGTGGTTACCTGCTAAAAAGCCATCTACAACTACTCGCGCTATCAATGCGAGACCCGACACCGAATTGATGAGCTCTGGTTTCAGTAGCTGTTGATGATCTTGTTTCACATTGTGGGTTTAATTTGTGAATGACAGTTCTTCCAATAGGGTTTTACTGACTTTATCTGAATCAATACCTTCTGCCTCGGCCCTAAAGTTTACGATTATACGATGTCTTAGAACGGGGAGTGCCACTTTTTTAAGGTCATTCAAAGTAACCGCAAAACGTCCATCTTGTAAGGCCCGGGCTTTCGCCGTTAGAATCATAGCTTGACCGGCCCTAGGGCCGGCACCCCAACTCACCCATTCTTTCACATATGCATTGTTGGTGGTTTCCGGACGGGTCGTCCTTATCAATTTGGCCACATAATTAATAAGGTCTTCACTGATTGGAACATCCCTGACCAATTTTTGTAGTTCTAAAATAGCCTCACCACTAATCACTTTTTTGACCTCTTCCGATTTGGCCCCAGTAGTATTCATCAGAATGGTAGCCTCTTCAAGCGCAGTGGGATAACCCACCTTTATATAAAACAGAAACCTATCTTGTTGTGCTTCGGGAAGCGGAAAAGTTCCTGATTGTTCTATCGGATTTTGAGTGGCCAATATGAAAAAAGGCCTATCTAAAGGGTAGGTTTTACCCGAATAGGTCACCTCAAACTCTTGCATGGCCTCAAGCAATGCTGCCTGCGTTTTTGGAGGGGTTCGATTGATTTCATCCGCCAAGACAATATTGGCGAAAATAGGGCCTTGATTGAACTGAAAGAACTTTTTGCCGGTAGTATGGTCTTCCTCTAAAATTTCGGTTCCAACAATATCGGAAGGCATTAGGTCAGGTGTAAATTGAATTCTTCTAAACTTAAGATCAATAGCTTGGGCCAAGGTTCTTATCAATAAGGTTTTTGCCAAACCCGGCACCCCTTCCAATAGGGCATGGCCACCTGCAAGAAAAGCGATTAACAGCTGTTCTATCGTTTCTTCTTGCCCAACGATTACTTTGCCTATTTCTTTTTTGAGTAATGAAATCTTATGGGTCAACCCACTGATTTTACGCTCTGCAACTTCCAAATTTTCATCCATAATCTTCCTTTTGTTAAGAAGTTAGTGCATACATTACAATATTGACCCCGAATCGGGTGTTGTCAATTTTATACCAGCGTTTGTTTCTAAAGTCATAATCCCACTCACAGCCATAGTCTTTGTTGCTGTACAATAATCCTATTCTTCCATTTACCTCAATTGCCTTTAGGTATTCATGAACCAAATCGTCACCCCAACCATTCAGCTCTTGCGAAGTGGTCGGTGGCCCGTCTTCAAACTCAAAGAAAATAGAATAGAGCTCGTGGTCATTGGGTATCTTTTTGAGGGCCCCTACCCCAAACAATTCTTCCATCTGCCTTTCGAAGGATTTTGCAAAAAGTCCATCAATGTCATGATTGCAGTCGTCTACAAAAACAAAACCGCCATTGTCGATGTATTTTTTGAAATTCTCTTTCTCTTTTTTTGTGAACTGCACCAATTTATGACCTGATAAATAACAAAAAGGTGCCTTAAAAACATCGGCGCTGGCCAAAGGAACAATGTTCTCATTTGTATTGACCTTTAGGGTGGTATATTCCACCAATGAGTTCAGAAGGTTTGAGGGCATGCGCTGGTCCACATCCCAATCTCCGGATTCATACTGTAAGCGCGTAAAAAAAAATTCGTTACTCAATTCCCAATAGCAATTTAACTGATGATGTATTTGGGCTAAATGGAATAGCCGCAACCAAAATAAAAACTGGTTGCAACGAAAACCGTTGCAACCAGTTTTTTGAATTGTATTTATTTATACCGCATCTGACAGGCTTGTAAATGTAAAGTCCCTAATCTTCATATAAGGGATTAAGTTGCCATTGATACGCACTTGTTTCCCTAGGGTTTCTAGGTTGTTCAACATGATGATAGGGCTTTCGTTAAACCTGAAATTCTTTATCGGATGCTTAATTTTCCCATTCTCAATGTAAAACGTTCCATCCCTTGTCAGACCGGTATACAATAAGGTCTGTGGGTCTACAGATCTAATGTACCATAGTCGTGTCACCAAAATACCTTTTTTGGTGCTCTGGATAAGTTCTTCTAAAGAAGCATCACCACCTCCCATAATAAGATTATTAGGAAAAGGTACGGGGTCGACACCTTTCTGTTCAGCCCAATACCTGCTGTAAGCCAAGTTCTTGACTACTCCGTTTTCTATCCAATTTGTTTTTTTAAGTGCTTGCCCTGAACCATTCCAAGTTCCTGTTGGCACCTCGCTATTCAAAGGATCGGACCAAAGATTCACCCTTTCGTCAACAATCTTCTCACCAATTTTGGTTCCCCCGCCTTCTTTTGACATAAAACTACGTCCTTCATCCGCCGTTCTCGCATTGATTGAAAAACCTAGGTTGCTAATAAGGTTCTCACCTGCAGCAGGTTCTAGAATGACCGTGTATTTACCCGGTTCAATAGCCTTTGCCTCTTTAGACAATACCGCTTTATCAATCGCGATCTTTGAAGCCTCGGCAGCATTGAACTTCCTAATATCGTTGTAATCACGTGAAACCCAGCCAGAGCCCGTGCCATCATTACTGCGCATGGTCACGGTAAAATCAACATTGGATGATTTGTTATAGGCAAAAAGGCCCTTTGAATTCATCATCGCGCTAAAGCCGTAAGAATCGTCCAAGAATCCAGCGGCCGTAACATCATTCGCCAATGCCGGCTGAATACTATCATTCGCCACCGATGTGCGATATTCAGGTGTTACCTTAGCGGTTTCATCTACATAGTTTATTGCTTCATCGTAGACCTGCGGCCCCAGTGGCTCCATGAATTCTGGATTTTCAGGGGATAACTTTGCCAATTCTTGGGCACGTTCTACTACCTTTTTCAAGGATGCGTCGTCAAATTCATCAATAGTTGCGGTACCTGATTTCTTTCCATAACTGGATTGCACCACTAAGGTTTGGTTCGATCTATGACCGGAAGTCGAAACGGAATTTCGGGCATATCGTATATTCCCACTTTCACTTCCACTTAAATTTATTTCGCAAGTATCGGCCGAGGAAAAGCTCAGTGCCTTTTCCATTATTTGTCTAGCCTCTTCTTCTGTATATATTGCCATTTTAGTATTTTTTGAGTTAGGTATCGCTTAAATGCTACGACCGGTATTGATTACATTGATATCATTGAACCTCGTTGTAGAACTACCATGGGACACGGCACTTATCTGCGAAGGCTGTCCTTTACCATCGAAGAATGACCCGAACATACGGTAGTCACTTTCGTCACATATTTTAGCACATGAATTCCAAAACTCTTGGGTATTTGACTGGTAGGCCACATCGTTCAGCATACCCTCAATTTGACCGTTCTTGATTTCATAAAAAGTAGTACCCCCAAATTGGAAATTGTAACGTTGCTGATCAATGGAGTAAGACCCCCTACCTGCAATGTAAATACCTTTTTCAACATCTTTGATCATCTCATTGATGGAGTATTTTTCCTTACCTGGTTCTAAAGACACATTTGGCATACGTTGAAATTGCACGTCATTCCAACTTTGTGCATAACAACAACCATGCGATTCGTTTTGGCCAATGATATTGACCTGGTCTCGAATGGCCTGATAATTTACCAAAGTACCATTACGCACCAAATCCCATTGTTTGCATTTCACACCTTCATCATCATAACCGACTGCTCCCAAACTTCCGGGCTGTACCTTATCGGCTACCAAATTGACCAGTTTGCTACCGTAATTGAAATTCCCTGATTTCCATTTATCAAGGGTAGCGAAACTAGTGCCTGCATAGTTCGCCTCGTAGCCGAGTACCCTATCCAACTCTAATGGATGCCCTACCGACTCATGGATCGTCAAGCCCAAATGGTTCGGTTCTAAGACAAGGTCGTATTTACCTGGATCTACCGATTTGGCGGTAAGCATTTCTTTTGCTTGTTTCGCAGCCAAAGTTGCGTCTTCAACAATATCGTAACTTTTTCTGTACAAGGTCATCCCTGCAGGGCCCTCCAATTTCTCAGAGGCCAAACCGTCCATATATTCGTACCCCATACCCATGGGCGCACTCATTGCTTGTCTGGTCTTGAACTTACCAGCCGATTGGTCTACCGCGGTCACCCCGAAAGTAGGCCAGATACGATGCACATCTTGATCAATGTAAGAACCATCCGTAGAGGCGAAATATTTTTGTTCGTTCACCATAAATAAAGCCGAATTGACAAAGTTTGCCCCGTTGTCCATCGCCGCGGCATTCGCCTTCAGCAACAAATCAACTTTTTCGGATACCGGTACATTTTTAAAATCCTTTTCTATCGGCGTTTTCCAAGAAACCTCCCCATGCGATTGAACCGGTGCTAATTTTACCGGCTCCGTTTGGATTTTGGAATTGGCTTTTGCAATCGCCACCGCTCTTTCCGTGGCTTTTTTAATACCATCTTCGGTAACACTGTTCGTTGAGGCAAAACCCCAAGTACCATTGGCTATTACTCGAATACCAATACCAAAAGATTCGGTATTTACCACGTTCTGCACTTTGTCTTCACGCGTAAAAACGTATTGATTCAAATACCTACCAATTCGAGCATCGGCATAAGTGGCCCCCATTGATTTTGCCGTATTCAATGCCACGTCGGCCATACGTTTTTTCACAAGCACATCCATACCTGGCTCAAGCAAAGCCTCGGCCTCAATATTATTGCCCATCATACTTGTAGGCAACAATAAGGCTCCAGCGCCTAAACCGGATAATTGCACAAAATTTCTTCTTTTCATCTAGTGTAAAGTTTTATGCCTGAAAACCCCTACTGATAATTTGATAAACATAGGAAATCAGCAGCGTATCAAGACTGGTTGTTATTGCTGGGGCGCCTTTAAGAATCACCCCTTATCCGTTTTTTGAACGATTAGCTCCTAAAATACTGAATTTTGGATAGTCGTACTATGTGTTTTTAGATTTTATTAAGAGAATTTAAAAAGAATTACATGCTAGTAACACTACTTGGCATCTTAAAAGTTTCAGCTTGCATCCCTCGGAGAAAACGATCCGCCAATCGTTCGCCATCTTGGTAAATCCATTTTTATAGACGTGCGTATTATGCCGTTCAAGGCGCAACATCAGATCATGGGTCTCGCCAACATAATAGGAAGACGACTTTTCACTGTGGATGATATATAGAAAGTGTGACATTGCATCAAAACAAAAAACCCCGCAAGTAGCGGGGTTTGAAGTGGTGCCTCCAGCCCCGAAGCCTCGGGGGAACCAGGGACGGGGCTTATCGTTTTGAAAGGATGTCGTCTAAGATACCACCATCCGAAATCACCTTCTCGATGAACTTCCTGCTTTTCATCCGTTTGATGAAACCTTCGAGATAGACCGCCTCTTCCTTGGTCTTGCACTCTTTCGAGAGGACGATCCGCCAATCGTTCGCCATCTTGGTAAATCCTTTTTTATAGACGTGCGTATTATGCCGTTCAAGGCGCAACATCAGATCATGGGTCTCGCCAACATAATAGGACGACGATTTTTCACTGTGGATGATATATAGAAAGTGTGACATTGCATCAAAACAAAAAACCCCGCGAGTAGCGGGGTTTGAAGTGGTGCCTCCAGCCCCGAAGCCTCGGGGGAACCAGGAACGGGGTTTATCGTTTTGAAAGGATGTCGTCTAAAATATCCCTATCCGAAATCACCTTCTCGATGAACTTCCTGCTCTTCATCCGTTTGATGAAACCTTCGAGATAGACCGCCTCCTCCTTCGTCTTGCACTCCTTGGAGAGGACGATCCGCCAATCGTTTGCCATCTTGGTAAATCCTTTTTTATAGACGTGCGTATTATGCCGTTCAAGGCGCAACATCAGATCATGGGTCTCGCCGACATAATAAGATGATACTTTTTCACTATGGATGATATATAGAAAGTGTGACATTACATCAAAACAAAAAACCCCGCAAGTAGCGGGGTTTGAAGTGGTGCCTCCAGGAATCGAACCAGGGACACATGGATTTTCAGTCCATTGCTCTACCAACTGAGCTAAGGCACCATGCTTGTTTAAGCGGCAGCAAATATAATTTCAAATTTAAGATTAACCAATAAAAAAGTGAAAAATCAATCACAATGTGTTTTATCTTATGAATTCTTCAAAATGGATGCTACCGTTTATACGTTTTTCAATACGATCCATAAAATATAAGAACGTAACATGGTGCGAATGGGATACTTTTAAATAACCTTTAGAACCATAACAGAAAATGAACACTTTTGATAGAAAATTAGGTTATGTATTTTGGTACGGAGTGGTACTTATCTCCGTGGCATTGTTACTGAATAGCCTAATGATTTACTTTAATTGATCATCCCCTTCCCAAATCGATGATATGCCTTGAAGCTTGAAGTCATTAAGCTCGATTGAGTTCATCGATTCGTTTTCAATAGTAAGATTTGTGTAAGCGGCCGTAGGGAAAATCTGATCTGTCATTACATATTGGCCCTTATTTAGAAAAATCTCAATGGATGATCGATCTAGAAACAGTTTCACCTCGAATTCTTCCGGTAAATCTTTCACAGGCATATAGTGTAATTTATTCCCGAATTCATAGTTAAAGTTTGTTTTTCCTGATTTGGTCCGATCTAGCATCAACAGATTTGAATTCATATCAAACAGCAAAGTGGTTGCCTCGCCCAAGACGTTGCCAACGGATAACTTAAAACTTTTTTTAGGGGCCTTAAATGAAATTACAGCTTGACCAAGTGCATTTTCGGTAAGGTTAAAAGGTTGGGTTGAATCAATTATTTTCTTTTGACCACTCAAACCCTTGGAAAAATCTAAACTTGAAATCGGATAATTTTTCAAATCGTAAAATCCATCCCGTTTTTTAAGCGATAGTTTTCTTGGCAGGGTCATAGTGCTCCGCCAAGTGCTTGTTGGCGTTTTAAGGGCGTACTGCCAATTACTCATCCATCCCACAAAAATACGGTCCCCATTTGGCGTGTTGTTATAGGTTACCCCTGCATAATTATCGGCACCCCAATCCAACCATCGGTGCATTTTTTGATCTGAAATAAAATTATCACCGTCAAAATCCCCAATAAAATATTGTGTGCCACTGCCGCCATTCGGTCCTCCACTACCGATACTGATGATCAAGACCCATTTTTCCTCATCTGATCCTTCAACCTTTAATTTAAAAAGATCCGGACATTCCCAAACACCGCCATGCGCACCTTGTTCTTTACCGAAATCACTGATATGGTTCCAATCCTTCAAGTTTTTTGAACGATATAGTTTCGCATGATCGCCCGCCACCAATACCATGATCCAGCTTTCGGTCCCTTCATGCCAAAAAACCTTCGGGTCTCGAAAGTCTTTCATTGTGGTATTATCCAACACCGGATTACCCTCGTATTTGATCCAAGTGTCCCCATTATCCAAACTGTAGGCAATACCCTGGGTCTGGGTATTGATGCCTCCTGCTTTTTCAATATCCAACCTAAAATAGGTGAAAACCGCCACTATGGGCACTTTCCCATCCTTACCGAAACCTGAGGTATTATTAACATCCACAACGGCACTTCCAGAAAAGATAAATCCTTTTTCATCAGGAAAAAGTGCAATGGGCTTATGCTCCCAATTCATAAGGTCTTTACTAACTGCATGACCCCAATGCATTGGCCCCCAAACCGTAGCATCAGGAAAATATTGATAAAACAAATGATAAAGACCGTCATGATAAACCAAACCATTTGGGTCGTTCATCCAACCCGACTTGGGTGAAAAATGGTATTGTGGCCGATACATTTCATCGTATTGCTTTGTAGTCTTGACGGCTACGGCCTTTTCTTTTTCGACTTCTTCTTTGCAGGCGGTCAATAGAACAACCGCCACAAAAAGAGTGTAAATCCTTTGAATCATATTTTTCAGGTTATGCTAGTTCCAATCACTAAGTACATAGTTCAAAAGATACAAAATAGTATCTTTGATTTTCAATATTTAAAACATGCGGCTTTTTATAGCACTTCTGTTGACCGCTTGCCTAACTTCCAATGCGGTATCACAATCTAAAATTGACAAAACACTTGAAAAGTTAAATAGTAATAGTGTTCCCTACATATCAGTTGATGAATTAAAGCATACTGAAAACCATATAATTCTAGATACCAGAACCAAAAAAGAGTTTCAAGTAAGCCATCTTAAAAATGCCCTTTGGGTCGGTCATAAAAAGTTTCAAATAGATGCTTTGAACAAATACGTCACGGACAAAAACAAGCCAATCGTAGTATACTGCTCCATTGGGGTACGATCGGAAAACATTGGAGAAAAGCTACTTAAAGCGGGCTACACCAATGTACAGAACCTATACGGAGGTATTTTTGAATGGAAAAACAAAGGAAACCCCGTATATGACCCGGAGGGCAATAAAACCGAAAAAGTTCATGCCTACAGTAAGCATTGGGGTAAATTACTGACCAAAGGAGATAAAATATATCAACCCAAACCTGAAGAACTTGACACAAAGCACGAGTAACCTGCTCCTTATTTTCACCCGAAATCCAGAACTAGGAAAGTGTAAGACCCGTTTAGCGGCAACCACTGGAAACCAAATAGCTTTGGATATTTACAATTTTCTACTGGAACATACCTCTGAGATCACCAAAGGCCTGAGAGCCGAAAAATACGTTTACTATTCAGAGGAAATCTGGGAGGACGATATATGGCAAGCCAAAACCTATACCAAAAAATTGCAACAAGGTATAGATTTGGGGGAACGTATGAGAAATGCCTTTACGGATGGTTTTCAAAAGGGATTTCAGAAAATCATAATCATAGGTAGTGATATGTACGATCTTTCAGAAAAGGACATTGAAAATGCATTTTCAATGCTGAATGACCATGAATTCGTTATAGGCCCAGCAACAGATGGAGGGTATTATCTTTTAGGCATGAAATCACTTGAAGAAAAATTATTTTCAAATAAAGCATGGGGAACGGGCAATGTTTTGAAACATACTTTAGAAGATTTAAGAGAAACAAACTACGCCATGCTGGAAGAACGGAACGACGTAGATGTTTACGAAGACATTGAAACTGTGGAAGCCTTTCAACCCTTTATAAAAACTTTAAAAAATGACTAAAAAACAACTAGGTGAATCTGTTGCTTATTTACGCAGTAAAGGCTTTGATACTCCAGATATAGGTATTGTACTCGGTACTGGTCTTGGACAATTGGTCAATGAGATTAAAAACCCCATTGAGGCGCATTACCATAACATCCCTTATTTTCCTTTAGCCACGGTCGAATTTCACACGGGCAAATTAATATTTGGTTCCATAGAGGGTAAAAAAGTGGTTGTGATGCAAGGTCGTTTCCATTTGTACGAAGGCTATGACCTATTGGATGTCACCTACCCCATAAGGGTCATGGAACAATTGGGTATTCAAAAATTGTTTATCTCAAATGCAGCAGGTGCTATCAATTTAGATTTTAGAAAAGGGGATATTATGCTTATCGAAGACCATATTAACCTTCAAGGTGGCTCCCCTTTGGCTTTCAAGAATGTTGCTGAATTCGGTGATCGTTTCGTTGATATGATGGAACCGTATGATACCAAGATGCGGGCAACGGTCACGGAAATTGCGCGTAAAGAAAATATTTCATTGCAAAAAGGGGTTTATGCCTCGGTTTTTGGGCCTCAATTGGAGACCAAGGCAGAATACCGAATGTTAAAAACACTAGGGGCAGATGCCGTCGGTATGAGTACGGTACCCGAAGTTATTGTTGCCAACCACCTTAGATTACCCGTGGTAGCGGTTTCTGTATTGACCGACGAATGTGACCCTGACAACTTGAAACCTATCAATATTCAAGAAATCATTGAGATTGCCGGCAAAACAGAACCAAAAATGATCAAGTTGTTCAAAGAACTTATTAAAACCTTGTAAGTATTTATATAACATCCGTACTTTTTAAATAAATGGGTTACATGGCCAATAATGATTCTTTTAAAATCAGTATCATCATACCGGTACTGAACGAGGCTTCGACCATAGCGAGACTTCTAGAACATATCTTGGCAACCAGCTCAAAAGAAAATATTCTAGAAGTACTGGTAGTTGATGGAGGAAGTACCGATACCACTTTGGAAATAGTCAAAAAATTCAACGTGAAGGCCTTAACCTCAAAATTGGGAAGGGCAGTTCAAATGAATCTTGGAGCGAAACATGCCAAAGGAAAAATACTTTACTTTCTACATGCAGATACCCTTCCGCCAAAAAATTTTGATAAGATTATTTTGGGAGCTTACCATAAAGGATTCGAAACGGGATGCTTTCGCATGCAATTTGATTCTAAGAACTTTTTCTTACGCGGGTTTGCTTATCTATCGCGCATCAACCATACCCTTTGCAGGGGCGGTGACCAATCTTTGTTCATTTCGCAACGATTATTCGAGAAAGAAAAAGGGTTCAATGAGGCCTATCTCATTTATGAGGACAGTGAATTTATCAAACGGCTCTATGAAACTACGAAGTTTGTGGTTTTAAAACAGAGCGTCGTAACCTCAGCAAGAAAATACCGACAAAAAGGCTGGTTGTACATACAATTCCATTTTGGCATGATACATCTTAAAAACTATCTTGGTGCCGGGCCTGAAGAACTATACCAGTATTACTCCAAAAAAATAGTAACCTAACACACTATGAAAACAAGTCTTTTCCCTTTTATCGCCATTACATTACTTTTAGCTTCCTCCTGTAATGAGAACGCAAAAAAAACCGTTATCCAAGAAACCACCGAACAATCTAAAAGTGTTGTCAAAGTCCCAAATTCCTGGATTACCAGTAGGGTAGAGAAAACAAGGGAAAGACTATATAGCTCTGATGCCGGAAAAGTAGTATGGCAAGCCATGGAGGCCCATGGTGGGCTTGACAAGTGGTATCAGAACGGCCCGATATCCTTTCGATTCAATTACCAACCTTTAGATGGTGGAACCCCGCGAGATACCTATCAGGCGATAGATACTTGGCGCAGTAAGGCGAGACATTACCAAGCCAAAGATTCTACTTCACAATATGGTTGGGACGGAAAGGATGCTTGGGTAATTGCCAAAGACAGTACTGTTTTCCCCTACAATACGCGATTTTGGTCTTTGACCCCATACTTTTTTGCGGCACAACCCTTTGTATTGGATGGAAACGGGGTTAACCTCGAACTTTTGGATCAAAGAACGCATAACCAAAGAAAACAGGATGTAATAAAGGTAACCTTTGATGAAGGAACGGGTGACGCGCCCGACGATTACTATGTGCTTTACTTTGATAGTGAAACGCATATACTTTCAGTAATTCGATATATTGTTTCCTATCCTGGATATTTTAAGGATGGTGGACACTTACCTGAAAAATTCATGGAACTTAACGGGGAACAATTGGCCGATGGCATTTCATTTCCAAAAGAGTACAAAACACATTGGTTGACCGAAGAAGAATTACCAGGGGAACACATTACGAATATTACCCTAAGTGACATTGACTTCAAATCCAACTTAGAAGATGGGTTTTTCAAAGCACCCAAAGGTGCCAAGATTTTAAAAGGATTGTAAAATTGACAAGCGTCGGTAAAACAAATTAATTACGCATTTTGCTATTTTCAAACTCATAATCTAAAAGGATGCCCTCTGAAATCCATTTGGCCAATGCCTGCCGATTGTCAGGGTCAAGAATACGTTTTTGGTCTTTTTTATTTTTAATATTACCTATTTCAATATAAGTCATTGCCGGTAAGGTATTCTTAACTAAATACAAGTTACTACGGTCGGCAAAAGTACCTTTATAGCCCCGATTAGGTTGATAACGCTTATATTTTTTTGAAAAGGTTTGATGTATACTCTCAGCCAAACGTTTACCATTCGTACTTTTTTCATGATGGTAAAAAAACACGTCAATATTGGTTCCTTTACTACGGCTATCAATATGCGTTACCAACAATCGCTGGTATTTAGAGCGGTTTTCTTTGTAAAGTTTGTTGACTGCCTCAACCCGCTGCTGCAGTCTTTCGAGTTGATTCAAAGGAATTTTCAGGTCAGGGTATGTAACCTCATCCGTATCCAAGGGCAGCACCCTCTCATTTCTTATGCCATCATCTTCATCTTGAATGATCAAAAACACTTCCGCCCCCTGGGCAATCAACTCGCGAGCCAAACGTAAAGTGATATCATAGGCATACTCATCTTCGGCTATAATGGCACCTTTGTAATCTTCAATTGCCCCGGGGTCAGGGCCGCCATGACCTGAAATGAGGTAATATACCGTGCCGGCCAAACGATTACCCAAAACAGCGACTGTAGAAAAATCAGGACCAAAGATGGGATAGTTACGACTACTTTTTAGATTACCGTCAATCGCTTTTGAAAGCGTTATCGTATCTGGCAAATAATAGGTTTGCCCAGCTTTTAAGACTTCTTCTTCACCGATGAGGTTTTTATTCGCCTCTATAAACGCCGCATAGAATTTAGCAGGGTCGATGTTATTTTTTCTTAGTAATGAATACACACCATCACCTCGAGTGGCTACGGCAGTGGCCAAAGAATCTTGACTGAACAGCTTGATAACATTAAATACGACTAAAAGGAAAACGGGTAACCGCACTAATCTTTTTTACCTAAAAGTACTAATTGTGCAGCTTATTCCTCTATTTCAATGTCGGCATAATCATTCAAAACACCGCTGGCAATCATGTTAGTGAAGTCTTTTTCATTTTTACCTATCGCAATACGCTCTTCGATGTTAGGATCTTTAGAATCCCCAATATCTATCAATGTAATGGCTGGCAGGGCATTTTTTGCAAGGTAAATGGTGTGCTTATCTGAAAACACCTCAGTATATGTCTTACGGTCTTTCGTAATACGGTTCTCGTTGAAAATATGCTGTATATTTTCTGCAAAACGCTCCCCCATGGCACTATTGTCATGGTGGAAAACCGATACATCAAAGTACTTACTATTGGTAACCCCCTTATTGAGATTGATGAGTAGAAGTCGTTGGTATTTTCCGCTGTTTTTTAAATAACGCTTATTGATCGTCTCTACATAATATCCCATTTCATGGATATTGACAGACGGTTTCTTATTTTCTACGAGATAGACTTGGGCTCCATGTACCATCAATTTTTCAGCAAGTTGTTGTATGATTTGATTCTTGAGTACACTTATCTTATTGGATTCAATACTTGTTTGTTGGCTAGCCATTAAATATATGACCGCATTTTTTAGTTTCTCACTTTTGGGGGATATTTGGGCCAACTCTTTTTCAAAAAGTGATAGTTCTTTACCGTTAGTGATGCTAACTGCCTTTTTTCTGTAAGAATCTGGGGTATCTGGTATCAAATATTCACGGTCTAACCTCAGTTCACTGCCATTGGTAAGGTTTTTTTCGTTCAAAGCTATAAATTCAGCATAGTGTTTCACTGGGTCCAAGCCCTGTTTTCTTAATAGGGAATAAATGCCGTCACCACTTTCTGCGCTGATCTTATAAAAACCTTTCTTTTGGGCCATAGCGGAGTGAAAACAAATAAAACCGAGAATGAAAATAAGGCTATTCTTCATAACTTAATACGCTTGTATGCCAGCAAATATAGCACCTAATCGATGAAATGCAAAAAAATACGATAAAATGTAAATTATCTCGATGGTAAATCAGAAGTACTGGCCAATACCAAAAACGATTCCCCTTGTGGCCTCTCTAGTGACCCCGTGCCCATAGTCTATTCTAAAGATAGCATTAAAAATGCGTTTATGGATAAATCGAAGACCGGCCCCTGGGTAAATCCTTAAATTTTGATCATCGGCAAAATCACCAAAATCACCACCTGGGTTGCGCCATGTGCCCCCATCGATAAAAAGGTTACCCTGTAAAACGAACCAATCTTTTTCAATTAGGGTATGCCTATATTCTGAATTCAAAACAATCGCTGCGGTACCCCGATCGATCGTATTTCCCACACCGCGAATATTTAGATTATTATCTACTGCAAATGGTGCAAACGGTGTATCGATATTACTGGCTAGACCCAAGCGTAATCGGTTCGCCCAATTCCCTCTTTTCCCAAATCGTTTAAAATATAAGAAGTCATTAAATCCTATAGCGAAATCGGGTAAAGTCTGGTCTTGGCTACGTACTAATTGAAAGTTCAACGTGCTTCTGAAGCCTGATAGGTAGTGATAATAATATTCGATTCCATTGAAATCATAGATGAACTTGTATAAATATTTGTCCACAACCAAACTTTGCGGAACGTTGGGGTCAGTGCTTCCCGATATAAAAGAATAATCTTCGGTAAAGAGGTTTAAACCGAATTCAATGCGATGCTTGAAATCAAATTCATATAGTGCCAATAATTCAATGGATTCATTATTGTAGCGGTAATCGGCAGTTCCACCATCAAGAAAAACAGGTTCTTGGGTCGTCAAATCCTGATAACTAAAGGCCAGGCCTATTTTCGGGGTTATCAGATGCGGTGCCCGAACATTTACGCCATAAGAATTGAAAATATCATATTGATAAAAAGCCCCCAATGTGATTCCCCGACCCAAAAAATTGAACTCTTGCAACCCTACCCGGAATGCGAATTCATCATTATTCGAGGTATAAACACTCGCAAAGGGAATTATCGTGAAATTCTCTTCAACACCATAATACACATTATACTCCCCCTCTTGATTCGTTTCGAAAACCTGATAATACGCATGGGCTATACTTGGTAGCAGTTTGATACGGTTAATATCTTTTTCGATAAAAGAAGAGTCTAGGGCCATGCCCGGTTTTAATCGGGCAATTTTTTTCAAGAATGTCGTTTTCGTCTTTTTATTGCCCTGTATTTTCAGGTCAACAACCACGTTTTGACCATTTACCGCCAAGGCGATAAAGAACATAAAAAAAATGGAGCGCCTAAACATTTAGGGGCGCATTTATCTTAATAAGAACCATAAAATTCCCTTATTACCTCTTCTGAAGGTTTATTTTGTGGTGTAAAGCGATTATCACCTGATCCACCAGACCTTTCGTGATGTATGAACCATTTCCAAACAAAACCGCCAGCAAACCAATCTTCGTTCCAAAACTCATCAAAAGTAACTTGGGTGGCATTTGCCTGGGCCTGTAGGTTTACATCCATTTGGTTGCGATCTACAAGCCAAGGTTTCTTCGCGGTATAATCCATACTCCGATATCCGAATTCGGTAAAGATCACCGACCTGTTTTTTTCTTCGGACAGTTCAGCAAGTTTCATTTTCCATTTTTGCCATCCACTTTTCATTTGCTCTTGGCTCGGATCTTTTTCATCTGATAATGGAAAGTAGGCATCAACACCAATGTAATCCAATTGTTCCCAAAATGGTGTTCTTGTATACTCGTCCCAATTAGCGGCATAAGTCAGTTTTCCTGAATATACCTTTCTAACTTTTGCGATCAGCCCATTCCAGTAACCTGGCCGCTGCTTTACAAACTCCTCTAACTCGGTACCGATACAGTAAAGCTCTGCATCCACTTCTTGGGCAAGTCTTGCATAGGTTAAAACAAAATCGGTGTAGGTAGCCTCAAACGTTTTCCAAGTACTTTCATTTTCCATACTGATATCACCTGTAAATTCACCACGCCAGACCCATATCTGGGGTTTTACCATAATCTTGATATTATTCCCTTGCAACATCCGTGCATATTGCTTGGCACCTTCAAAGGTCTCACCATACCATTGGCGATCGGTATTGAAAACCACGTTTGGTTCAGAAAGGCTTCGAAGAAAGCCAAAAGGCATCACTGCCGCATAATTTGCATTTATCTTGACGACGGGGTCAACCTGCTCTTGGGTGACTTTTTCGCGGGAACCGACAAAACTTATTCCATTGATTTTTTCTTCGATCTGACTCTTACAAGAGAACTGGAGAAGGCATAAAAAGAGAAGCCCTAATCTTTTCATAGATAAAAAATTAAGACTTCTAAAATACTTCTTTTGTGTTCTAAAGTCTAAAAAACAGCGCGCAAACCTATGTTAAAACTTTCACCAAGACCAGTATCCCTACCCCTTACAAAATTGGTATAAAGGAACTCTACATTCAATTCTTTGGTCAATTGGTATTTAGCCCCTCCACCTAACGTTGTAAAATTTTGGCTAAAGTCATTTCCTAAATCTATCAGTTCGGTATGTTGCCCTAAAACCAAGACCGTAAACTTGGAACTTGGAAAATAACTCAAGAAGACCCCAGGTGTCAATCGTAGGCTATTATTTGCAAAGCTATCTTCTTCGTCACCAAAATTGAGTTCAGAATTCACCTCACTGAATATCTGCCATTTTTTTCCAGGAAACGTATAATCATAAAAGAACCTATTCTGCCATGTAAATCCATTTTGATCCAAAAACACGCCATTATCATCAAACTCATCACTGATGAGCGGAATCGAAAAAGCACTTAAGACTGAAAAGTTACCGACATTTTTAAAGGGGACGAATTTAATTGCCGGTGCAAAAGACGTCAGCCCGGTCGTTGTTCTTCGTTCGGTACTTCCATCGGTCAAAACAAAATCCCTTCCGTTGGCACGATATTCAACAATGGCACCGATATTAACCCGTCTATTGGGTGAAATTCCTGTAAAAACCTCTAAAGTAGAAGTGAAGAAATTTTGTCGAATTCCATCCTCAGATGGAAAAGTACTCTCATTTTGAGTGAAAAAATTATTGAATAATTTAATATCCCATTGGCCTTGGGCTATCAATTTAGAGGGCGTTAAGTTCTGAATAACACTTCCTCCATCATCGATATCATCTTGGGCAATTAGCGTAAGTGTGGACAAAAGAAGTCCAGCCATTAAAACATGGTTTTTTAAAATTTTCATTTTGATTGTTTAAAGTATTGTTGTTTAATTATTTGGTTTCATTCAAGCTCCAGTTGTAAGAATAGTACCCTACTTTGGCGCCATCATCAATTTTTTCCTTTCGATATTGATTTACGAAATCGACTTGACTTTTTCCACCTTGGGTAAAATCACCTTTATACCACTCGAAAAGTTGTGAAAGCTGTACTTTATTTCCCTTGACCCTGATAAAATTCGGATTGTTCAATGATAATTCTGTTTGCTTCTGTAACTGGGCTTCTAAAGTATTTGGCAAGTATGCGCTATTAATTATCGGTGGGCAACCCAAACCAGCGCAGACCAATACGAAATGAAACCGTGCTTCTTTCGGAAATTTAGCTCTGAGCAACTTATTTTCTATATCGTTTAGGGTGATGCTTTTACCACCAACATCATATTTTGTTTTGTCGAAAAAACCAGCTTTATCCAAAGGGGATTTAATAGGATAATTATCAACGATTCCCTTGATCACGGATAAATTGTAGGTATTGATCCAAAAAGCTTGATACGTTTTTTGGTCATCAACCGATACCGAAATCCCTTGGGCCGTTTGTATGAGTTCGTCTAAAGCGGTACGATCGGCTTTGATGGCTTGGTAGTCAACCTTGCCATTCTTTACGTAAGTTTTGAAAAAAGTATCTGCATCAGTAAAGAACTTTGAGGTACTTTGTGCATACCCTATCTGAAATAAGGCTATCAAAAACAGGGCGGTCAGTGTTATTCTATTTTTCATTTTTGTAAAATTTAGTTGATCAAATCTGTGGTTGAGTCGTGTGTTATTTCATTGCCCTACAGTTTTATAGGCACTTTATGAATTATTTAAGATTTCAAAAGCCTATCGTATCTTTAATATATACCCGTATATTTTTACTCTATTTAAATCCTTTCTAAATTATCTTTCTAGGTTAAGTTCATATCTTTAAGAACGACACAAAGCGTAACCAACATAAAGATCCAAATGGAGAACATTATTATCATAGGTAACGGAATTGCTGGCGTATCTGCTGCCAGGCACATCCGAAAACTTTCTGACAAAAGAATCATCATCGTCTCTGCAGAGACCGATTATTTTTTCTCAAGAACAGCCCTGATGTATGTATACATGGGGCATATGAAATTTGAACATATTCAACCCTATGAAAACTGGTTTTGGGAAAAAAACAGGATTGAACTGGTGCGGGCCTTTGTAAACAGTGTCGACACCGAGAATAAACAGCTACTTTTAGATGGCTCGAGGGCCCTCAAATATGATAAATTGATTATTGCCACGGGTTCTAAACCAAATAAATTCGGTTGGCCAGGTCAAGACCTGCATGGGGTTCAAGGCTTATATTCTAAGCAGGATTTGGATTTGTTGGAAGTCAATGCACCAAATAAAGAGGTATGCAAACGAGCTGTTATCGTTGGTGGAGGTTTAATTGGTATTGAACTCGCCGAGATGTTGAGAAGCCGTGACATTCCAGTGACCTTTTTAGTACGCGAAGATAGTTTCTGGAACGGTGTCTTGCCCAATGGGGAATCACAATTGATCAATGAACATATTAAGGAGCATCATATTGATTTACGTTTGGCCACCAACCTCAAAGAAATCGTTGGTGATGAAAACGGAAAGGTCAAGTCGGTCATCATTCAGGAGACAGGTGAAGAACTGGCTTGTGATATGGTCGGTTTAACAGCAGGGGTTACCCCCAATATCGATTTTCTTAAGGATTCTGATATTGAGCTTGGGCGCGGCGTCAAGGTTAATCGTCATTTAGAAACCAATGTAAAAGATGTTTATGCCATTGGTGACTGTGCCGAGCAGCATGAGGCCATTGGTAACCGTCGACCTATTGAAGCCGTTTGGTATACCGGTAGAATGATGGGGGAAACCGTAGCACAGACCATTTGTGGAAATAAGTTGGAATATAAACCTGGGCACTGGTTCAATTCAGCCAAGTTCTTAGATGTTGAATACCAAACCTATGGTTGGGTATTCGGTGCTCGTGGCAAGCAAGATTATGAAGAGCAGTTTCATTGGCGACATGATACAGAGAAAGTCTGTGTCACCATCTCTTTTCACAAAGACACCAATTTGTTCTTAGGAATAAATACGTTCGGAATTCGAATGCGTCACGAAATCTTTGACCGATGGCTTACCGCAGAAAGGGATGTTGATTACGTTATGGAACATTTGATCGATGCCAATTTTGACCCGGAATTTTATAGGAACTATGAAAATCAGATCGTGTCAAAATTCAATGCTGACTTTGGCAAGTCGGTCAAAACCAAAAAGAAAAGTATAAAAAGAATATTTCAATTTAGTTGATGGTTACTTTTTTACCGTGTTCCATTTTCTTGAATGAAACATGCCTAGCCTTTGACTTTCACCATCAATAAAACTAAATAAACTATCAACAAATTATGAGCACTTACGATAGAAGCATGGCCTTAACAGGGCAACCCCCTAAACAATTGAGCAGAAACCAAAAAATTGCAACGCTGATCGGTTTCTTTGGTCTAACGGTTATTTTATTGGCCGCATTCAATGTTAACCTACCCAATAAAGCCCTTTGGTTAAGTATTTCTTTGGGTGCAATCACGGCCGGTACAGTTTGGTTCGCTTGGGATATGTATGCAAACAAAGAACCAGGCATCAAAAATGATGGGGTATGGTTCAAATCGATATCGAGCAAAGGCTTCTGGGGATGGATGGCAGGCATTTCCCTCACGAGTTTCTACATCATTCTCTATTTCTATCCAGAATATTTGGGCCTGGTCGCAAAAGGGGATAATAAAGGGGTAATCGGTCTTTTTGACCCCCTGAGTCGTGCGTTGAGCGGAAATCCGGCCAGTCAATGGTTCGTCTATGGAACCCTTTATACCGTTGCGATACTGGCTTTCGGAATCAAGTTTTTATGGAAATACCGTCATAATCGTTACGAACGAATCCGTACCATTAGCGTGATGTTCTTTCAAACCGCTTTTGCCTTCATAATTCCTGAGGTAATGGCTCGATTGAATGGAACTTCAGTTTTGAACGGTGGTAAATTGCCTTATTACGACTTGAAATTGGTATGGCCCTTGAATTATTACAATTTTGAAAAATACCGGATAAATGACTTCTTAAGCGCAGGTAATATTGGTTTGGCACTTCTCATTTTCGGAATACTTTCGATTTTAGTCATAACCCCTATATTAACATACAAATACGGTAAAAGATGGTACTGTTCTTGGGTCTGTGGTTGTGGTGGTTTGGCAGAGACTGCGGGTGATTCTTTCAGGCAACTGAGCGACAAAACCGTAAAGGCCTGGAATATTGAACGATGGGTCGTACACAGTGTCGTCGTTTTTGTTACCTTGATGACTACCGCAGTAATTTATTCTTATTTAGGTAATGATACCAGTAAATATTTGTTGACCAAGACTACCTTTTTAATAAGTGTTGCAGTGGTATTTACCCTGATTTTTGCTTGGGTGATGATATTTAAGCGAGAGCAGCTACAGAAAGATGCGCAGTACGGTGCAATTGGTTACATGGTTATTATTTTGGCACTTATAGGCATACACTTTTTGAGTGGGGATGGCAATGTGTTTTTATTTAAATCTGGAACGCTACGCAAATCCTATTCCTTTTTGATAGGAAGTGTTTTTTCTGGGGTGATCGGTACCGGCTTCTATCCTATTTTTGGTAACCGGGTTTGGTGTCGTTTTGGTTGCCCTATGGCCGCGATATTAGGTTTTCAACAACGTTTATTCTCAAAATTTAGGATAACGACCAACGGAGGGCAATGCATTTCTTGTGGTAATTGCTCTACCTACTGTGAAATGGGCATTGATGTCCGTGCCTATGCACAAAAAGGCGAAAACATTGTTCGCTCTAGTTGTGTCGGTTGTGGTATCTGTTCCGCGGTATGTCCTCGTGGAGTATTGAAGCTAGAGAATGGTCCATTAAAAGGACGTATAGATAGCAATCAGGTATTGTTGGGCAATGACGTTGACCTAATGAATTTGGTAAATCAAAAATAACAATGTCCCGCTTTCTTATCTTGCTCTTTTTGTGTGCTTCACTGGGTAAATCGTATCACAGGGAGTTTTATGAAAATGGACAATTAAAGGCACAAGGCTGGAAAAAGGGGGATTCAAAGGAAGATTTTTGGAAATTTTACTACGAAAATGGCAAAATCAGTGAACAAGGCCATTTTAAGAATAATGTCAAAGTTGGCTATTGGTACGCTTATGACACGACTGGAAGATTAAAAAGCGAAGGCCACTTTGATAAGGGCAATAAAGTAAACTGGTGGCTATTCTATGATGAGAATCAAAAAGTCGACCACAAGTGCCAATTAAAAGACGGCATTAAAAACGGGTATTGCCTGAAATATAGAAACGAAGAGTTAAAATCTGCGGAGAAATATAAAAATGGAAAAAAGATAAAAGAATGGTTTAGCTTTAGCAGCTTTAAAAAAGAGAACAAACTCTCAGATCTTAAATGAGTGCTATAATCAAAGTTATCATTCCCGCCTTTAATGAAGGGGATTCCATTGGTAAGGTGGTAAGCGAACTGCCAAATTCAGTAGCTGAGATTATTGTTGTCAACAATAATTCAAACGACGATACGGTAGAAAATGCACAAAAAGCAGGTGCCACGGTCTTGACTGAAAATAGAAAAGGCTATGGATATGCTTGCTTGAAAGGACTGCAGTATATCGACGAACAATCCAAACAACCCGACATTGTCGTATTTATTGACGGAGACTACTCCGATTACCCAGATGATTTGGATAAGGTAGTAGCTCCCATATTAAATGAGAATATGGATTTGGTCATCGGTGCACGGAAAAAAGAACTACGCGAAGCAGGTTCAATGACGTTTCCCCAAATTTTTGGCAATGAATTGGCCACTTTTTTGATGCGCTTGTTTTTTGGGGCAAAATTTACGGATTTAGGACCTTTCAGGGCCATTAAATACGAAAAGCTCAAAGAATTACAAATGCAGGACAAAACTTACGGGTGGACGGTTGAAATGCAATTGAAAGCTTTACGCAAAAAATTGGCATATACCGAAGTACCAGTACGTTACAAGAAAAGAATCGGGGTCTCAAAAGTATCAGGTACCGTAAAAGGTGCTATATTTGCAGGCATTAAAATTTTAGGTTGGATATTCAAATACAGCATTAAATAATTATGGGACTAACAATCGCTTACATCATCATCGCTATTTACAGTTTCGCATTGATTTTAATTTTTTGCTATAGCCTGGCGCAATTAAATTTATTGGTCAACTATTTGAGTAATAAACGCCAAAACGAAGAAGCTCCGAAATTCAATCTTTTGGATCCTAAGGAAATACCACACGTTACCATACAATTGCCCATTTACAATGAAGAATATGTTATGGAGCGGTTGCTGGATAATATTGCTAAAATCGAATATCCCAAAAGTAAACTGGAAATTCAGGTTTTAGACGATTCTACCGATGATACCGTAATAGAGACGGCCTCTAGAATCGAAGAGCTTCAAAAAACAGGATTGGATATTCAACACATACGCAGGGAAAATCGCCAAGGCTTTAAGGCTGGCGCCTTAAAAGAAGGTTTAGAAATCGCGAAAGGGGAATTTGTCGCTATTTTTGACGCAGACTTTCTACCCGAAAGCGACTGGTTGAAAAAAACCGTACCATATTTTAAAGACAGTGAAATTGGTGTAGTACAGACCCGCTGGGGGCATATCAATAGGGATTACTCTACACTGACAAGAATTCAGGCCTTTGCCCTCGATGCGCATTTCACCTTAGAACAGGTAGGTCGTAATTCAAAAGGACACTTTATCAACTTTAATGGTACCGCAGGTATTTGGAGGAAAACCTGTATTCTAGATGCCGGTAACTGGGAGGGGGATACCCTTACTGAGGACTTAGACCTCAGTTATCGCGCACAATTAAAAAACTGGAAGTTCAAGTATTTGGAAGATGTTGAGACCCCAGCTGAATTGCCCGTGGTGATGAGTGCTGCGCGTTCGCAACAGTTTCGATGGAACAAGGGTGGGGCTGAAAACTTTAGAAAAACAGTGCTTAGCGTAGTAAAATCAAAGAACATTGATTTCAAGACCAAGTTCCATGGCGTAATGCACTTATTGAACAGTTCCATGTTCTTATGTGTCTTCATTGTGGCACTATTGAGTATACCCATGCTCTACATTAAGAACACTTATGGTCATTTGGGATGGGTATTTGAGGTTACCAGTTTCTTTATCGTAAGTACCATCATCTTATTTTTCTGCTATTGGTTTACCTATAAGAGCATACAGGGCAGTGGTTTTGACAAATTTGTTGACTATATTAAATTATTCTTCACCTTCTTCTCTGTGGCATTAGGCTTGTCATTGCACAACTCCATTGCGGTAATGGAAGGCCATTTGGGCAAACGCAGCGAATTTGTTCGAACACCAAAATTCAACATCAATAGCCTTACGGATAGTTGGAAGGGAAATAAGTATATCACCAAAAAGCTTTCACCAAATATGGTCATTGAATTTGGTCTGATGATTTACTTTTTGTTCGGCATGTATAGCGCCATTCCCTTAAATGACTACGGATTGTTTCCTTTTCATTTGATGTTGTTCTTAGGTTTCGGTTTCGTCTTCTTTAAATCGTTGACGGCCAAAGCTTAGATTTCTTTTTCTTGAAATTGTTTCATTAATTGGTGTTTTCCAATTTTATGATGAGCTTCATGGCCCATAATAAAGTTCAAAGATGGAAGAAAAGCCAAGACTTTCACGATTGACTGCCATACTTACCCAGTTACAATCTTCAAAAATCGTAACGGCAACGGCATTGGCCAAAAAATACAACGTTAGTGTTAGGACCATTTATCGTGATATTCGAACGCTTGAAAAATCAGGTATTCCGATAGTGACCGAAGAAGGTCGGGGCTATAGTATTATGGAAGGCTATAAATTGCCGCCCATTATGTTTTCTGAAAGTGAGGCAAACGCCTTAATTACTGCTGAGCAATTGGTGGTCAAAAACAAAGATGCATCATTCGTGCAGCACTATCAAGAGGCTATTCAAAAGATAAAAGCCCTTCTAAAAGGTCCGCAAAAAGAAAAGACCGAACTACTATCAAATCGAGTCTATTTTAGAAGTAACCATACGCACCAAAAGACCAGCAACTATCTAATGCAAATTCAAGCAGCTATTACCGACTTTCGGCTATTGCGAATTGTATATTTCTCGTCGCTTCAAATACGTACCGAACGAGATATTGAACCCTTTGCCCTCTATAGTACCGAAGGCAATTGGCTTTTGATTGCATTTTGTCGACTTCGTAAGGAATTTCGAGTATTTAGAATAGATTACATTCAAAAAATCATACCCCTTTCAGAACAATTTGAATCCCATGATATGACTTTAGAGGAGTATTACAAAAAATATTATGGCATTCAAGACAACCCCTGACATACCCTTGTCACCATGCTATTTTAGTTTTGTTTAAAATTAAAATTGATACGCATGACAACTTTAACAAAAGAGGCTTTTAGCCTAGTAGGTATTTCGACAACAACCTCAAATGAAAATGGTAAAGCAGCACAAGACATTCCTGCCCTATGGCAGCGTTTTATGAGCGAAAACATCGGTCACAAAGTACCCAACAAAATCAATGAAACAGTCTACGCGCTTTATTCTGACTACGAAGGTGACCATACACGACCTTATCAAATTACCATCGGTTATAAAGTGGCTAGCCTCGATAACATACCCGAAGACTTAACGGTAAAATTGGTTGCAAAATCGAAATTTGTCAAATTTATGGCTGAAGGTGATTTGACCAAAGATGCCGTCATCAATACTTGGATGGAAATTTGGAATATGGATCTACCGAGAACCTATACCGCAGATTTAGAGATTTATGATGACCGTGCCGCCGACTTGACCAATGGCGTTGCAGAAATTCTTATCGGTGTTTAATAAGCAGGCATTAAAACAAGGTGCACTTTGTGTTCTTCAACGTAAAGTGCGCCTTGTTTTATATTGGCTGTAGCAGTTTTAGCTTAGCCATGGTAAAACGTAACATTTAACACAGCTTAATAATCATGACTTTTTATTCTTCCCTTTTGCCAATACGTAATCAATGGTTTGTTGTAATACATCGCTATTGCCATCGTACGTATTATTAAGGGCAATACTGCAGTTATACGCAGGTATATGCATGAAGACCGTACCCCAAAACCCAGAGTGCAGATACACTTCGACCCCTGATTTTTTTCCAATAATACTGGTAAATCCAAGACGTTGCGCAGGAAGAACCCCTGACCTGTCTCCATAACCCATTTTCAACAACATAACATCCAGCGTCGTATCCTTCTCAAATACTTTTCCATTGAAAAGGGCTTGTAGAAAAACGGTCAGGTCATGGGTATTCGATACCAGCCCACCCCCTCCATACAAATCAATTGAATTGTCCCAATCTGAGGCGTCAATTTCACCCATATATCTTTTCACCTTTGGCAATAGCCCGTCAGGGCGCTTTTCAAGACTCTCTAGATAGGTAGCTGACATCCCTAATTTGTCAAATTTTAAAAGTTGGCGTAAACTCTTGGCAAGTCCCAATTGGTTCACATTTTCTATAATCTCACCCAACAATACATACCCCGTATCACTATAATGTTCTTCAACACCTGGTGTTGCATGGGGTTTCCCGTATTCCATAGCGAACTGGACCTGTTCGGTACGGGTCCAACGTTTTGAAGGATCTTTTGAGGCCACTTCGATATATTCAGGCCCACCTACGGCATAATCATACAATCCGCTGCGATGACTAAGGCAATGCCGAATAGTTATCTTATCTGGGTCATATCCGCCATCCCTCAAAATAGTAATGTGTTCTTGCGAAATGTATGCTGAGATGGAATCATCAAGTGATAGCAACCCATTTTCATACAATCGTAAAATAGCGGATGCTACAAAAACCTTTGTTAAACTGGCAATTCTAAAAGGCTGTTCCACTTTTACCAAACTTGTCTTTTCTAAACTATCAAATCCGCAGCTGTTCGAAAAGTCAATATTCAATTCGGGAGAAATGACTGTTAGCGACACCCCTATGACGGTTGTTTCTTTGTGGGAACAGTTTTTATCTAAAATATGTTGCAGCGCTGCATTTGAATCTTCTTTGTAGATACGGTTTTTTCCAGATGAACAGCTTAACAATGAACTGATAGCAAAGTATATCCATATTTTTTTCATCATCTTCGGTTTTTGACAAAGATTGGCATTAATAATAGAACACGATTGTAAAAATTCGTCAACTATAATCAGGGCGTACTTTGATAAAACTTGGAACTTGCAGTAGTTCTGACGGTGTATGGCCTGTAAATCGTCTCATTTCTTTAATAAAATGGCTTTGGTCATAATAATCGTATTTAGATATGTAGTGCTGCCAATTTTTATTCGTTGTGGTATGGAGTTCACGAAGTGCTTTTTTAAAGCGTTGTAAAGTCTGAAAACGCTTAGGTGTCAGTCCCGTTTCTCTTTTGAAGTAACGTTCTAGGGTCGAATAAGAGTACCCTGTGGCATCCATAATAACCTTCAAATCACAGTTCTTGCTTACTTCTTGTGACATCTCGACTACAAAACCCTCAAATTCTTTTTTATAGGCCGCAGCAAACCATTGATCAAGTTCATCTACCCATGTAATCGGGTCGATGTGCAACAGTCTGTTATTAAAGGTTTTAAAATCGGCGCCAAATACATCATCGGCAAAGGCTACCGAATCCCTCATAATCGTATCGGCACTAAAAGGAAGAAAAGGTTTCAGGGAAGAAAGCCCCCTTGACTTAAATTTTACAATAATACAGCTTTGAAGGCCAGAAAAGTCTATGTGTACGCTATGATGAATGAAACTAAAAAGCAAACTTCGGTTTGAAGAAAATGTTTTCCCCATATATGTTATCGTATAATGGCCATCAAGTACAATGATCATATCTGGGGTTATGCCAGGATAGGCATACATATGACTACTATCCAACGCTTGCAGGACTGCCCTTTTAAGGACCCAATAGTGGTCAATATGCTTTTTTACTTCCGGTAGCTGTGGCTTGTAAAGCATGGTTTTTTTGAAATTTAGCCGTCACAACCAATAAATTGAGTGCAACGTTTTACGCTATTGTAATATCCCAAATCAATAGTCCTTAAATATCAAACTTACCAAGAAATTCCTCTTTTCGCCTCACGGCTATAGGAACTTGGTTGCCATTGGACATGATTACATAGGCCTGTTTTCCTTTATGATAATTTTTCACTTGGTCCAACTTGATGAGATGTGATTTATGGCATTTGAAGAAATTGCCTTTATCAAGCAGGTCTTCGTAGAACTTAATGGGCTTAGAAACAATCTTTTCGGTGTCTTTGGTATGGAGATAGGTATAGTTTCCGCTGGCCTCAAGATGAATGATATCGGCAATTGGAATCGTCTCAAAACCATCTACCGAAGAGACCGTCAATAAATTGGGTTGCGGCCGTTCGACATTTTCAAGCAGGGCTTTTACTTGGTTATTCTTCTGATTTTGCGCCATTTTCCCTATAAGTCGTTCTATGGATTCGTTGAATTCATCTACATCGATGGGTTTCATCAGATAATCAAAGGCACTATACTTAAAGGCCTTGATCGCATAGTTGTTAAAGGCGGTGGTGAATATGGTATTGAAATGGATATGTTCTACTTGACGAAGAAAATCAAAACCCGTTTTGTCATTGATTTCAATATCCAAAAACACTAAATCCAATTCATTATTTTTGACAGCTTCGAGAGCTGTTTTTACGGTTCGGCAAGTTTCAATGACCTCAAACGTATTCGGTCGTCTTTCGATTAAATGCAACAGCCTGTTGATGCAGTGGGCCTCATCATCAACAATCAAGGTTTTTATCATCGTGGTTCAAGTTCAAGCAGGTCGCGTTTTGCCACTAAAGATAAGAATACTTCAAATTAGGTGCGGATGAACACTAAGCCGAGTGTAATGGCAATGTTACGATTACCTTCGTGCCGGCATCCTTATCTATGATCTTGATCAAACCATTGGCATTATTAGTGTTGTTGAGTACATCAATTCGGTTTTGGGTGATGGCAACGCCTTTAGAACTTTTTCCGTTCACTCGAATCGATGTCTGGGCTGACCTGCGCCCAACACCGTTATCGTCAACTGTGCAAACCAATTCATCGTTTTGGCTTTCAAATGAGATATTGATCTTTCCACCTTTTTCAATGGTGGACAAACCGTGAATGATGCTATTCTCTACAAAGGGCTGCAATAGCATAGGGGGCAGCAGTACTTCATCGGCATCCAAATCATCAGCCACCTCAATATCGAAATCGAAGGTATTTTCAAACCGTTTCCGTTCTATGGCGAGATAGGTCTTGAGCAATGCGATATCTTCTGCCAAGGTGATTGCTTTTTTATCAGAATTTTCTAAGGTCATTCGCATCAATTTGGCAAACTTACCCAAATAGTCGCTGGCCGCTTGACTATCATTTTTCAAAATATAATCACCAATGGAATTAAGGCTGTTGAAAATAAAATGTGGGTTCATTTGCGCCCGCAAAGCTTTCAATTCCACCTCAGCTACCGTGGCCTTAAACTCGGCGTCCTTTTTTTCCGTATCTGCTTTTTGTTTTCTTCGGTACAATACAAAAGCGAATAAAGATGTTACGATAATGCCTCCGCCGCCGAGAATAAAGGCATTTTTGATGGCGCGTTGGCGTTCTGTTTCGGCCAAGGCAAGAGCTTCTTTTTTATCGGCTTCATATTGGATTTCCTTCCGTGATATTTCAACTTTGAGGTCTGCATTGATTAGGCTATCATTCAAGGTGGTATAGGCTTTGAAGTTTTCAAGTGCTTTTTGGTAATCCCCCTTTTTTTCTTGGATTTTGGCCAAGGTCTGAAGGGATTTCGTCTCGGTATAGAGATTGTTCAACGACTTGACGGCATTTAAACTGGCTTGGGCGTACGACTCGGCTTTTTCCAAATCATCGCTATGCATATACACTTCTGCAGCGTTGATGTAAACAGGCACTCTCAACATTTCAAGATCTAACGAATCTATCATTTTAAGACTTGTAGAAGTATTGGCCAAGCCTTCGTCTAGGCGTCCGGCCTGTGCTTGTACCAAGCCCAAATTACTCTTTACATTGGCAATCTGAAGTACGTCTCCGGTATGTTCCGCTTCCTTAATGGAAGCTTTAAAATAGTACACCGCAGAATCGGTTTGTTGCCGAAGACCAAAAATGTTTCCGATATTCGATAGGCTATTGCTCTTTCGCTGCGGAAAGGCCAAGAGTTTCTTAAAAATGGGCAATGCCTTGTCAAAATCTTCCTGCTCGTAATGGATAAGGCCCATATTGGTGAGCGAGGCAAATTGGTATCGCTTAAATGAAGGGTTCGTTTCACTGATGGCATATGCCATTTGATAATAGTCAAGTGCGGTAAGTGGGTCTGATAGAAAATAATGGTACACCACGCCAACATTATTGCTCGCCAGCAACTTTCCCTTTTCATAATTCAATTGCTCAGCTAACGATAAGGTCTTTAGATTATAGGTCAACCAAGTGGTGTCAGATGGGGTTTGCAGCATTTTATTGGCGACGTACCGCTGTCTTAAATTGACCAAAGTAGTATCAATCCCTTTATAATTTTTGATGATATTTTGTAACGAGTCCGCAACCTGAATCTGCCCGAAAGAAATGTAACAACCTACCAGCAGTATGGCGGTGAAAAATGTTTTCATTAAAATTTCATTTGGGCATTTAAAATAACCATTAAAAACGGTAAAACCATTAATCCCTGACATTAAGCTGAAAAGTACCTACGATAATACATTTTCCATGGTCAACCTAGAAAGAAATACACACCTTGCTATTGATTAAAACAAAGACTTATGAGATATTTTATTCCATTGCTACTCTCCATGGTATTTATTGCATGTAGTAGTGACGATGATTCTGGTTCAACAGATGACGATAATCCGGTCTTGGGCGACTCATTTATCACGGCAAAAATCAATGGTGATGATTTTCAGGCAGTACCTATGGACAGGGGTGTGCCCACCATTTCAGCTGCACTCAGCGAGAGCCCGGCCTTCTTTTCATTGGTAATATCGGGTATCGACCTATTTGAGGATATTACCGAAGGGGAGGCCATCATTATTGCGATGGCCGGGTCAAGTTTTGATTTGGTAACCGAAGGTGCCCAGGTAAATAACCCTGTCGATAATCCTTTGGAACTAACCTTTGGTGGCGGGTATGCACCCTATGAAACCGGTGGGCCAAATGTGGATTTTGACACCGACGGCAGTTCTGGGTTTTTGAGGATTACGGCTATCGATAAAGAGGCCCAAACTATTTCCGGTGAGTTTGAATTTAGTGTGGAAAATTCAGATACCGGTGAAGTACTTCAGATTACCGAAGGTGTATTCAACAATATCGATTATGGTGTTAATTAATACCTTTATCCCCTAAATTGAAGACTTATCCATAGAAATCAATTCAAATCGAAATTAACCGCATTACTTCTATTTATGCCGACCAAAAGAGTTTTATGTGTTTTGATTTTCATGTTTAGTGCCGTTCTTATGACCGCACAGAACTGTAAAGATTTGGTAGGTTGGATAAATTTGATTAAGCAAGAATATCCGCAAGCGACCTCTTTACGGTATATGCATCGAGGGAAGGTTGAAAACCTTGCCGCCAATTATTTCTCAAAAGCCTATTTTGAACCGTATCGCGGGAAGGCTTACGCACTGCTATCCCAGAAAACCGCAGTTAAGGACTTCAGAAAAATCCAAGTCTGTTTCGTTAAAGGCAATTACAGAAATGACCCCCATTACAATTGGGCGTTCCAGAACATTATCACCAATTACTATATGGCGTATGGCAATCCTGGTTTTATGAATAAAATCACGACTGTTGACGCCAAACGAAGTCAATTGGAAAAAGAGTTGGCAACGGCCTCAAAAAACGGCTTTTCAAAAACGGAACTAGTACAATTTAAGCAGCGTTTGACTCGCGAGTATGCAGTACTTCTAGAAAGCGAACTGAAGCAGGCCAGTGTGGAAATCGATGCGTTGATTGCCGAAAAGACCGACACAGCACTTGATGACATTCTAGCATCCATAGAGAAATTAAATAATGAAAAACAGTCGCTACCCAAATTAGCTTCACTAAAACAACAGGCACAAAAAGTAGTAGCTGAAGCCTCACGGCCCAAACAAATCGAATTCCAATCCCGAATGGATACCAAGGCAAAGGCACTGCTACAGAACGCTGTGAAGGCAGATTTAGGCTTGGTCAGTCAGAATGAGGATATCGCTCAGATTAACGGAAAAATCAAGGTATTTCAACAAGATTATGCATCATTTTCTGGATACGATGAAGTGAAAAAAGCCCAAAAAACATTGATTTCGAAAAAAGAAAACCAGATTGATACGAAAATAAATAGCATTGAAAGTAAGATAGGACAGGCCGATAATACCGCTTTTCAACGTTTGAAAAATGAGTATTTGAGTTATTTGCCCGCACAATCTGCCCAATTTCAAAAACTGACCAGACTCTTGGATGCCAGAAAAAAGGAATTGGTAGCGCAACAACGACTGAAACAACAACAGCAAAAATTGGCCAACAGTCAAGACCGTATTGCCTATCTAGACACCAATGGAAAAGATGAGGGAACAATGCAGTTCAAGACATTGGGATTGAACAAGGCCGCATTTTTTGATTACGTCTATAGAGGTCATTTCGAGAATATCGAATTGGATGTTAATGATAGCCATTTCCTCATGATCTTAAGTGCATACTTGAACACTTTTGGCAGTCTATGTCCAGATCAACTCCCCGAAGATAAGGTAGAGATAATGACCGAGGTCTGCTCACGAGAGAGTGTGACTACAGATGGCTGGGGCGTTGAGGTAAGCAGGTATTGCATCGCTTGGAAAACAGTAGGCACGGGCATTTACGCAGACCCCAAATTATATGCCGCAAAAATGCGTTTGGTCGCACAACAAGATCAGAACGCCTTGCGAACCGTAATGGACATGTACACCAATCCTAATGCGATGGGCAATTCAGTAGATCAGATCCACAAAGCCAAAGCACTGCAAAGCGATATGTCCAACTTTTTTAGATTGAACGCATGTGATTCAAAAAGCATCACACAATTTGCCAACAACCTACTGGCCTTTGCCACCCAGCGGCCACCTGTGCGCTTAAAGGGAATGAGCAATTATGAAAAAATCAAGATATTGGGCGGTCCAAGTGGCGACCAAAACTATACAAAGCTGCTCAATGATATATTGAGAAATCAATCCAATACCTGGGCTATGAATAAATATATTGGCAATAGTATTGCCAATGTGCGCGAGTTTAAATCACAAGATAAAACCCAAATGATTGCATTGAAAGCCAATTATGGTTTTAGCGGGTTATTAGGAAAACAAACCGGTGCCGTAACCGTAAAATTCAAAGATGGCTTACCGGATTGTATCTACTTTTCAGACTTTCCGGAAAATTGCAAAAAACCCAATAGCACATTAATTGCAAAATATGCAACAGGAAAGTACGAAAAGTAGCAAGGGTAAATAGATTTATTTCAGATTTCTTATTGAAGCACAACCTATTTAGGGAAGGTTATGAGGTAATGAACAATGCTTTATTTGAATTACCTACATATTGGTAATGGCCAAGCCTCTTTGATTTAAAGGGAACATACGTAAGTTGATTTCAATGATCCTTTATAGCCCAGTATGGTTTTCTTTTTTTTAGTAATTGAATTTAAGGGTATTGCCGACCGTTAGGCCAAATCAAAAGGATATTCTAACCTCTAATACCGTATTGCTTTTGCGCTCCACACTTTTTTTTCAAAAAAGCTTCTATCTTTCCCTTCTGGAAAAGGGTTCTTAACATCTATTAAGAAGGGGTTTTTATGGGGTTGTGCTCCCCAAAAAAGATTTATTTTAGTAGACCACAATCTGACCAAAAAATGCCCAATCAGTTTTTTAAGTACTGGAAACTTCATAAAGTACCAATTCTCTTGGTATTCTTGATTCTTTTGTTGTATGCAGTCTTTGCATACGATCTAAAGCGGGAAAATTTCATCATGCTTATAACCCTTTTTGTGGTGTTATTTTTTTTATACTTCAAGTTGATTCAGCTAGAAAAATGGAACTTTAAGATTTTACTGGCTTCCGGATTGCTTTTTCGACTGGTGTTCTTAGTGGTTGAACCCAATCTTTCTCAAGACTTTTACCGTTTTATCTGGGATGGGGAACTCATCAAAAATGGTATTAATCCCTATTTATATACCCCAAATGAATTCTTGGAGAATAACAACATTACCATTGCAAACTCCCAAACCTTGCATGAAGGTATGGGGTCATTGAGTGCCCGGCACTACAGTAATTATCCCCCTTTGAACCAAATTATTTTTTTCATTTCGACTTTTATTGGTGGTAGCAGTATTATGGGTTCTTTAGTAGCCATGCGTATTTTCATTATCGTGGCTGACATTGGGGTACTCTATTTTGCCCAAAAACTATTGAAAAAATTGAGACTGTCAGGTCACCTTGCCTTTTGGTATTTTTTAAATCCATTGGTAATCATAGAGCTTACGGGAAACTTACATTTTGAAGGGGTGATGTTGTTCTTTTTTGTTTGGGCAATTTATCTGGTCAGTATTGAAAAATGGAAGGTCGCTGCCCCTATATATGCCTTCTCCATACTATTAAAACTAGTTCCTATGGTATTTTTACCTCTATTTTTAAAACATTTGGGGTTTAAAAAAAGTATCTTATTTTATGGATTTATAGGTCTTACCTGTATCGCTTTTCTGCTTCCATTCTATTCTCCCATGTTCATTGACAATTATGCCAAGACCGTCGGACTATGGTTTTCCAATTTTGAATTCAATGCAGGACTATATAATATGGTAAAGAAAATCGGAGTGCTCTATTTTGAGGCCAAGCCATGGGAATTGGTGAAGTCTTATGGAAGTTTAGTTCCTAAATTGGTTGTCATCGCAGCACTGCTGTTGACCGTTTTTCGAAAGAACCAAAACCTCAAAACCCTCATAAGCTCAATGCTGGCCCTATTGACCTTTTATTATTTTTTGTCTTCAACGGTACACCCCTGGTATATTATCTTTTTGCTGGTCTTAGCTATTTTTACCGAATATCGTTTTGCCATAATCTGGTCTGGTATGGTTGCATTTAGTTATTATGCCTATGCCAATGCTGATTACAAAGAAAATCTTTGGTTACTTGCCCTTGAATATTTTGTCGTTTTTGGATATCTCGCTTATGAAATATTAAAAAATCATAACATTAAATCGTTCTTTCGTAAAAAATTGGTGTAGTATTAGTGACTTTAGAATTAATTTGTACATTTATCCCAATGAACGCGCAGTTTTACATAGCACCGTTTACCATGAATACATTATTTGCTGTATTCGTACCTCGTCGCCGTCGCCCGTAAGGGTGCACTTCTATTTTGGGAATAGGTGAGTCCATTCCCGCCAAACAAACAAATCATTTTATTCCATTTTTAAATCCTTTAGCAATGAAGATTATAATTGCTAACGAATCACATTTTAAATTTGCACAGACCATCAGTGATACCATTACCGAATCTGCCAAGGTACGGGGTACCGGTATTGCAATGCGAACACCAGAATACATTATCAAGCGATTAGAAAACGGGAATGCCGTTATTGCTCTGGATGGTGATAAATTTGCTGGTTTTTGCTACATCGAGGTTTGGGGCAACAAAGGGTTTGTTGCAAACTCGGGTTTAATAGTACATCCTGATTATAGGGGGCAAGGTCTGGCCAAAAAAATCAAGAAAGCCATTTTTGATTTGTCAAGGGAAAAGTTTCCAAATGCCAAAATTTTTGGAATCACTACCGGACTTCCCGTCATGAAAATGAATTATGAATTGGGGTACAAACCAGTAACATTTTCTGAGCTTACCGATGATCCTGATTTTTGGAAAGGCTGTCAAACGTGTAAAAACTTTGATATTCTAACGAGAACGGAACGTAAAATGTGCCTATGCACCGGAATGT
Organism: Croceitalea sp. MTPC5; assembly: GCF_036985505.1. Lineage (NCBI taxonomy): Bacteria > Pseudomonadati > Bacteroidota > Flavobacteriia > Flavobacteriales > Flavobacteriaceae > Croceitalea > Croceitalea sp. MTPC5. The sequence goes on along the minus strand of NZ_BTGQ01000003.1, from coordinate 414,534 downwards.
TATATGACCCTAGTACCAATGACGAATCATTGGAAAAGAGAAAAATGAACAATAAGGTCTTTCATCGATTGAAGGGTATTAAAGAAAATATGTTCTTAAAAAAGAAAACAAAATAAAAGCTGTCAAATCTAGCGTGGTCAAGATGGTCCATTACCAAAACCCATTCTCGATTACGTACCTACTGACAGTTAAGATTTATTGAATTATGAAAAAATTAGTACTTGCTTACAGCGGCGGATTGGATACTTCGTACTGCGCCAAATACCTATCTAAAGAAAAAGGATTTGAGGTTCATGCCGTAAGTGTCAATACGGGCGGATTTTCATCAGAAGAAATTCAGGTCATCAAAGAAAAAGCTTTGTCATTGGGCGCTACGAGTTACACCTCTATTGATTCGGTACAAAACTTTTATGACAAGGTAGTCAAGTACCTCATTTTCGGAAATGTTCTGCGAAACAACACCTATCCCCTTTCCGTGAGTGCCGAACGAATCGTGCAAGCTGTCGAAATTGTTACCCATGCCAAAAAAATAGGGGCCAGCTATATTGCCCACGGCAGTACGGGGGCAGGCAATGACCAGGTCAGGTTTGATATGATCTTTCAAACACTGGCACCAGAAATTGAAATCATTACACCCATTCGAGACAATCAGCTCTCACGAGAAATGGAAATTGAATATTTAAAGCAAAATGGCATAGACTACCCGTGGCAAAAAGCGAAATATTCCATCAATAAAGGCCTCTGGGGAACTTCAGTTGGTGGCGACGAGACCTTGACCTCTCATTTGCCCTTGCCAGATTCGGCATACCCAAGTCAACTTGAATCAAAAGAACCCAAACAACTCAAACTAACTTTCGATCATGGAGAACTTATAGCCCTTGACGACGAAAAAGGGAATCCGGTGGCGAACATCGAGAAATTGGAAGCTATTGCCTCAAAATATGCCATTGGTAGGGATATTCATGTTGGCGACACCATTATCGGAATAAAAGGCCGTGTCGGTTTTGAGGCAGCTGCCGCATTGATCATCATTAAGGCGCACCATTTATTGGAAAAACATACCCTCAGCAAATGGCAGCAATACCAAAAAGAACAACAGGGCAATTTTTATGGAATGCTCTTGCACGAGGGTAATTATTTGGATGAGGTCATGCGAAACATTGAAGCTTTTCTCACCGATACCCAAAAAAACGTAACGGGAGATGTTTTCGTTAGCCTTTATCCCTTTCAGTTTCGATTGGATGGTATTTCGTCACCCCACGATCTCATGAACGCTTCATTCGGAAGCTATGGCGAAATGAACAAGGGCTGGACTGCCGAGGAAGCTAAAGGTTTTATAAAAATCCTGTCCAATCCAGGTAAAATAGCCAACCATGTTAATAGCTAGGGATAAGGAATTGGCATATAAATAAGCGCTATAAAAAATACAAACGTCAAAATCAAATACAAATGGTCATCCTAAAAAATGCATTGAATTTGAATTTTGTGGTTGAACTTGAATTTGAAATATGATTAAAGTAGGAATAATAGGTGGTTCAGGGTACACTGGTGGAGAACTGATACGGTTATTACTTCACCATCCTCAGGTCGAAATTGACTTTATATACAGTACCACAAAGGCCGGAAAAGCGATAACTGCTGCCCACGCGGATTTACTTGGCCAGACGGATTTAAAGTTCACCAATGCCCTAAACCTTGACATTGACCTGGTCTTTCTATGTTTGGGACATGGGAACTCCCATAAATTTTTATTGGAAAATCCATTTTCATCCGCTACAAAAATCATCGATTTAAGCAACGATTTTCGACTACAGGCCGATGCTGTTTTTAAAGGAAACAAGTTCGTTTACGGATTACCTGAACTTTTTAAATCAGAAATAAAGAAAGCTGTGGCAATCGCCAATCCCGGATGTTTTGCAACAGCGATTCAGTTGGCGCTGTTACCTTTGGCCAAAGCCGGAAAATTAAGTAATGAAGTCCACATCAATGCGGTGACCGGCAGTACCGGTGCGGGTATCAAACCTTCAGAAACAACCCATTTCAGTTGGCGCAACAATAATGCCAGCTGGTACAAACCCTTTACACACCAACATTTAGGTGAAATCGGTGAAAGTTTAAATTCTTTTGGCACCGATGTGGGCAAACGCTATTTTCTACCCCACCGTGGCAACTTTACCCGTGGAATATTAGCAACGGCCTACACAAAATTTAATGAAAGTCTAGAGGTTGCAGAACAGCTTTACGGTTCTTTTTACCAAAACGCCGTTTTTACCCATATCGCTGAAGCACCCCTTCATTTGAAACAAGTAGTCAATACCAACAATTGCCATATCCATTTACAAAAGCACGACGATATTTTGTTGGTTACCTCGGCAATCGACAATCTATTAAAAGGAGCTTCGGGCCAAGCCGTTCAAAATATGAATTTGATGTTCGGTTTTGAAGAAAATTTGGGATTGAACCTAAAAGCCAGTGCTTTTTAAATTTAGAAGAATCAAATAACCAATATCATGAAAATAGCTATTATAGGAGCAGGTAATTTAGGACTAGCGATTGCCAAAGGTGTTTTACACAGTAATGGGGCAACCACGATGTACCTTACCAAACGTAATATCAGCGAGATCAAAGACTTTGAAAAGTATGGTAATGTCACCGTGACTTCCGATAATACGCAAGCCGTCAAAAATTCTGACATTTTGATTTTTGCAGTACAACCCGGCCATTTCGAAGCTATACTATATGATATCAAAGGCTTGTTGACCGAAAAACATGTGGTCATAAGTACGATTACGGGTTTTGGCATAAAAAAGATAGAGTCCATTATAGGTTCTGATAACCATATCATTAGAAGTATGCCCAATACGGCGATATCGGTCAGTAAATCCATGACCTGTATTTGCAGTAATGACTTGGGCAAAAAACGCATTGACCTCGCCAAGGCCATTTTTAATAGAATGGGACATTCGCTAGAAATACCGGAAGAACAAATGCAAGCGGCTACCGTAATTTGTGCAAGTGGTATCGCTTTTTGGATGCGCTTGATACGTGCCACCACCCAAGGGGCGATTCAGTTGGGTTTTGATGCGAAAGAAGCCCAAGAATTGGCGATGCACACTTGTAATGGGGCAGCTAGCCTATTGATTGAATCAGGCAGCCATCCCGAAGAAGAAATTGATAGGGTGACCACTCCTAAAGGATGTACCATTTCTGGCCTTAATGAAATGGAACACCAGGGTTTAAGTTCCTCTTTAATTCGTGGAATTGTCACTTCGTTCGAAAAGATCAGTGATATTAGAAAGGGATAAATAATACCAGGTCGAATTGTCATCCTGAGCGCAGTCGAAGGAGTTGTCGAGACCCTAATAATAAGATTCCCCATTTTAGGGAATATCAAAACAGTACTATGAAACTATTTGATGTATATCCACTTTACGATGTAACTCCGCTGTCAGCAAAAGGAATAGAGGTTACCGATGAACACGGTCAAAAATATCTGGATTTCTACGGTGGCCATGCGGTTATTTCCATAGGGCATTCCCATCCCCATTACATAAACCGATTAAAGGAACAGCTTGATAAAATTGGGTTTTACAGCAATTCCATTCAAAATCCTTTGCAAAAAGAATTGGCCCACAAACTAGGAAAGCTGTCAGATTGTGAAAACTATGACCTTTTCTTATGCAATTCAGGTGCCGAAGCCAACGAGAATGCATTGAAAATGGCATCGTTCCATACCGGCAAATCAAAAGTGATCGCCTTTCAAAATGCCTTTCACGGACGAACTTCAGCTGCGGTGGCCACAACGGATAATGCCAAAATCAATGCCCCGATCAACCAGCAGCAAAAAGTTACTTTTTTGGCTTTCGAAGACTTTGAAGGTTTGGAAGCTGCGTTAAATACAAGGGAATATTGTGCTGTAATTCTTGAAGCCATACAAGGTGTTGGCGGTTTGGATGAACCTAGCACCCCATTCTATCAATTCATTCACGAAAAGTGTAAAGAAAACGATGTCTTGGTCATTGCTGATGAAGTACAGTCAGGTTTTGGTAGAAGCGGTCGGTTTTTCGCATTTCAACATCACAATATAACCCCTGATATCATAACCATTGCAAAAGGAATGGGTAATGGTTTTCCTGTGGGTGGCGTACTCATACATGAATCCATTAAAGCGTCTTACGGGTTGCTTGGCACCACCTTTGGGGGCAATCATTTGGCATGTGCTGCCACCTTGGCCGTTTTAGAAGTTGTGGAAAAGGAAAAACTCATCAAAAATGCCGACAAATTGGGGCACTATTTTCACGAAAGGGCAAAGGAAATCAAGGCTATCAAAAAAGTTAAGGGAAGGGGGCTTATGTTAGGTCTGGAATTTGACTACGAAGTGGCGGAATTACGAAAAAAACTCATTTACAATCAACATGTCTTTACTGGTGGTTCTGCCAATAAAAGATTATTACGATTTCTACCGGCATTGAATATCACAAAGCAACATATTGATATTTTCTTTGAGAGATTGAGAGCTGAATTAAATTAAATACAAGGTCGGGCCTGCCTTGCCGGCAGATAGGCGCGGTCAAGACCCATATAATTAGATTCCCACTTTTCGGGAATGATAAGAAGTAAGCAATGAAAAATTACCTGTCTATAAACGACTTAGGAAATCTGCAAGAAGCAGTAAAGGAAGCATTGGATCTAAAACGACATCCATATCACTTTAAAACATTGGGCAACCAAAAAACTATTTGCCTATTGTTCTTCAACAATAGTTTGCGTACCCGCTTGAGCACGCAAAAAGCGGCGATGAATCTCGGAATGGACGTCATGGTGATGAATTTTGGCAGTGAAGGTTGGCAATTGGAGTTTGAAGATGGCACGATAATGGACCAAGGCAAATCGGAGCATATTAAAGAAGCGGCCCAAGTAGTTTCCCAATTTTGTGATATTGTCGCCATTCGGGCATTTGCAAGTTTGATTGATAAAGAAAGGGATGAGGCTGAAGTGGTCTTAAACGGATTTGTAAAATATGCCAATATTCCCATAGTGAATATGGAAAGTTCCGTCGCACATCCATTACAAGCTCTGGCCGACGCCATCACTTTGGAAGAAAACAGCGTAAATGACAACCCTAAAGTAGTACTATCATGGGCGCCACATCCTAAAGCGTTGCCGCACGCCGTGGCCAATTCATTTGTCGAGATGATGAAATTACAAGACGTCGAATTTGTTATCACGCATCCAAAGGGATATGATTTGGATCCAGAAATCACAAAGGGATGTAAAATTGTTCACAATCAAGAAATGGCACTTGAAAATGCGAACTTTGTCTATGTTAAAAATTGGAGCAGTTATGTTGACTATGGCAACGTATCGACCCAAGGCACCAACTGGATGATGACCAAAGAAAAATTGGGAGATGCCAAGTTCATGCATTGCTTACCGGTCAGAAGAAACGTAGTGGTTGAAGACGCCGTATTGGATGGCAAGCAGAGTTTGGTAATCGAACAGGCCAATAACCGGATTTTTGCGGCACAATTGGTACTAAAACGGATATTGGAACATTTATGACAGGTGTTAACCCGATAGTGTAAGGTGATGAGAAATCCATAGTTTACCTGAAGATTCAAAAAACGGCAAAACAATATGAAGCAAAAGCTTTCCATAGTAAAAATAGGCGGTAACATTATAGAACACCCTGCAGCACTCACCAAGTTTTTGGCCTTATTTTCAAAACTGGAAGGTCACAAAATTTTAGTGCATGGTGGAGGCAAAAAAGCAAATCATGTCCTTAAAAAAATGGGGCTGGAACCGAACATGGTTAATGGCCGCAGAATTACCGATGCCGATACCTTAGAGGTGGCTATTATGGTATACGGCGGTTTGGTCAATAAAACGATTGTCTCAAAATTGCAGGCCTTAAAAACAAATGCGATAGGCATAAGCGGCGCTGATGGCAATACCATTAGGGCCAACAAAAGACCTGTTAAAGAAATCGACTATGGTTTTGTAGGTGATGTGACCGCCGTGGATATCAAGATGATAGGAAATCTTTTAAAGGCAACCTTGGTTCCCGTTTTCTGTGCGCTGACACATGATGGCCACGGACAACTGCTGAATACCAATGCTGACACCATTGCCGCTGAACTATCAGGAGAAATGAGCAGGTATTACGATACTATTCTTTATTATTGTTTTGAGAAAAACGGGGTATTGGAAGATATAAATGATGAAAATTCCATAATACCGATAATAGATTCAAGAAAGTATCCGGGCCTATTGAACAGTGGGGTTATTGTAGACGGTATGCTCCCCAAAATACAAAACAGCTTCCATGCGCTTGAAAGAGGTGCTATCGAGGTTAGAATTGGCAATTTAGACCTATTCAAAAAAGAAAGTAAGAACTACACAACTATCGTGTTATGACCATAACTAAAGACACTTTGGCACAAGAGGCCTTGAATTTGTTAAAACAATTGATCTCTATCCCTTCCCTTTCTGAAGAAGAAGATGAAACGGCAACGGCCATAGCTAATTGGCTGAAAAAATTTGGAGTGGATACCAAACGCCAACATAACAATATCTATGCATTCAACAAGTACTACGATGAAAGCAAACCCAACCTACTTTTAAATTCACATCATGATACCGTAGAGCCCAATTCTGCCTATACCAAAGACCCTTTTCATCCCCATGTCGAAGATGGAAAGCTATATGGGTTGGGAAGTAACGATGCCGGGGGGGCACTCTGCTCGCTTTTAGCAACGTTTGTACACTTTTATGAGCGTGAAGACCTCAACCATAACGTCATTATGGCGGCCACTGCCGAAGAGGAGGATGCAGGTGCTAAAAGTCTTTCTGCGCTGCTTCCCATCTTACCCGAGATAGATGTGGCCATTGTTGGCGAACCTACGCAGATGCAATTGGCCATTGCTGAAAAAGGATTGATCGTGTATGATGGTAAAGTTGTGGGCACACCTTCGCATGCGGCGCATCCAAATGATAACAGTGCCATTTACAAGACCGCAGAAGTGCTGACTTGGTTTGAAAATTATGAGTTTGCCAAAGTTTCAGAGGTATTGGGGCCAGTAAAGATCACTGTCACACAAATGAGTGCAGGAAGCCAACACAATGTAGTTCCCGCGCATGTAGATTTGGTCATTGATACTAGAATAAATGATTGTTATACCAACCAAGAAATCAATGAAATACTTCTAAACGAAGCGCCGTGCGAATTAAAACCAAGATCACTGAACAAAGACAGTTCTTCCATTGCAATTGACCATCCCTTGGTACAGTCGGGTATTGCCCTAGGCCGAGAAACCTACGGTTCTCCAACGTTGTCCGATCAGGCAAAGCTCAGTTGCCAATCATTAAAGTTGGGACCTGGTTACAGTCCGCGTTCGCACTCTGCCAATGAATTTATCTATGTGGATGAAGTATATGAAGGCGTACAGTTGTATATTGATATACTCGAAGGATTCCTTTCTTAGTTATAAGTTAAAAGTTTTAAGTTAGGAGATGTATAATTATAGAGATTTAATAGTGTGGCAGAAATCAATGAATTTGGTGGAGCTGGTATACAAAATAACAACTCGGTTTCCGAGTGAAGAAAAGTACGGACTGACAAGTCAAATCAGAAGAAGTGCGGTTTCTATTCCTAGCAATATTGCTGAAGGAACAGGTAGGAACTCAAAAAAATCATTTCGAAATTTTCTGGAAATATCCAACGGCTCAATTAATGAACTCAAAACACAATTGGAAATTGCTGAAAAACTTAGTTATATTCCAAAAGAGGAATTGAACACCACACTAAAACTCTGTAATGAAGTTCAAAAAATAACCTACACCCTCATTAAAAAATATAGTAACCCCAAAGACTTAGAACTTTAACCTAAAAACTTAGAACTAAAAAAAATGAAACTCTGGGATAAAGGCTTTAGCACCGATAAAAAAATAGATCATTTTACCGTGGGCAATGATCGGGAATTGGATTTGGTTTTAGCAAAATATGATGTCATCGCCTCAAAAGCACATGCAAAAATGCTGGGTAAGGTTGGTTTGATTTCCACCAACGAAGCTGAATCACTGGTCAGTGAACTTGATAGTATCAGCGAGTCAATAAAAAGAGGCACTTTTACCATTGAAGACTCTTTTGAGGATATGCATTCCAAAATAGAATTTATCCTCACCGAAAAACTTGGGGATATCGGCAAGAAAATCCATACCGCAAGATCTCGTAATGATCAGGTTTTGGTGGCTATGCATTTATACTTAAAAGACGAGCTTATTGAAATCAAATCACTGGTAAAAGCCCTTTTCGATTTACTTTTGAAATTGGCCGATACCCATAAAACGGTATTGCTCGCCGGGTATACCCATCTTCAAATTGCCATGCCCTCTTCTTTCGGACTTTGGTTTTCGGCCTATGCCGAAAGTTTGATTGATGATCTATATTTTGTGGATGCTGCGTACAAAGTTGCCGACCAAAACCCCTTGGGAAGTGCCGCCGGCTATGGCAGCTCCTTCCCTATTGACCGAGGTTTCACTACCAGTGAAATGGGTTTTGAAACCCTAAAGTATAATGTCGTAGCTGCCCAAATGGGGCGTGGAAAAGTGGAAAAAGCCACCGCATTCGGAATCTCATCCATTGCAGCGACACTATCAAAACTTGCTATGGATATTTGCCTCTATATGAGTCAAAATTTCGATTTCATCTCGTTCCCAGATGAATTGACCACCGGCAGTAGCATTATGCCACATAAAAAAAATCCTGATGTTTTTGAATTGGTTCGCGGTAAATGTAACAAGTTGCAATCCATACCAAACCAACTAACGTTAGTGATAAACAACCTACCCAGTGGCTATCATAGGGATTTGCAATTGGTTAAGGAGATTATTGTTCCCGCGATTCAGGATATGAAGGCCTGTTTGGAGATTCTGACTTTCAGCCTAAAAGAAGTAAAAATAAATACTTCCATCTTGGAAGACCCAAAATACGACTATCTCTTTAGCGTAGATACGTTAAATGAACTCGTTCAAAACGGAATGCCTTTTCGAGACGCCTATAAACACATGGGGCAAGAGATTGAAAAGGGTACGTTCAAACCCAAAAGGAATAGCGCACATACCCATGAGGGCAGTTTGGGCAATCTTTGCCTAAACCAGATAAAATTAAAAATGGACGCGCTGTTTCAAAACTAATTTCACGGTTTACAGGGTAATACTGACCACACCTTACCCCTAGTTTTACAACAAAATTTTGCTTGATAGTGGGTAGAAGAAATATTTTTCACCCTAAATCGTTGAGAGTAAACCCCAAACCCTGACACATGTTTAGACAGCTACTGCTACTTGGTGCCCTGTTATTTTTCACCGATAGCTTTGCCCAAGATTTCATTACCCGTTGGAACACCAATTTGCCAGGATCCGCAAACAATGAAATCACGATACCGACAAATCCAGCTTTTACCAACTACGACTATAGTGTAGATTGGGGTGATGGCATACAAGACAACAATGTAACCGGTAACATCACCCATACCTATGCCGCTCCCGGTATTTACACCGTAACGATAAATGGTGATTTTCCAGCGATTTATTTTAATGGCACTGGTGATAGACAAAAAATCATAGAGATTCTAGATTGGGGTACCATTCAATGGCAAACAATGGAAAATGCCTTTTACGGGTGTACCAATTTGAATTTTGATGCAATCGGCCCTCCAGATTTAAGCCAAGTTACAAGCCTTCGAAACATGTTTCGGTTGTGCGGCTCGTTCAACGGTATTGTAAACGATTGGGATGTAACCACAATAACCGATATCTCAGGTGTTTTTAGACAGGCAAGCACCTTTAATAGACCCTTGGATAATTGGACCACGAACTCCATCACGGATATGTCCTCTGTTTTTGAGGGAGCCGTATTGTTCAATGAGCCTTTGGATAGTTGGAATACAGCAGCCGTTACGACAATGGAAAAAATGTTTTCAGGGGCCCAAAGTTTCAATCAAAACATTGATAACTGGATTGTTACGAACGTGACCAATATGTCTCGGACTTTTGCCAGCACAGGAGCCTTTAATAGCCCTCTGAATAATTGGGACGTGACCAACGTCACCACAATGGAAAGTATGTTTAGCTCATCAGCTTTTAACTTGCCTTTGGACCAATGGAAGGTGAATCAAGTAATCGACATGTCCGGTATGTTTTCAAATACTTCTTTTAATCAACCTCTAGATAGCTGGAACGTTGATGAAGTGACGAATATGTCCCGCATGTTCTCTAGTTCTTCATTTAATCAACCCATAGAAATTTGGAATGTCGATAATGTTACCAACATGTCGTTTATGTTTCAATCCAACCTGGTATTCAATCAACCTTTGAACAATTGGAACGTGGGCAACGTAACCAATATGAGCGGTATGTTCAAGGGATCCGGGTTTAGTGCCACGGTATTCGACCAACCATTAGACCTGTGGAATGTGAGCAACGTTACCAATATGGCCGGTATGTTCGAGGTATCCCAGTTTAACCAACCCCTAAACGACTGGAACGTAGGCAATGTTACCGATATGAACAATATGTTCGCAGGCTTTAGTACTTCGACCACATTTTTTAATCAACCATTGCCAGATTGGAACACCAGTAAGGTGGAGAACATGAATGGAATGTTCAGATCTTCAAGCTTTGACCATCCTATTGATAATTGGGATGTTTCAGGGGTAACGACCATGAATAGAATGTTCAATCTCGCGATGGATTTCAATCAGCCCTTGAACGGTTGGAACGTAAGTGCAGTTACAAATATGGGATTTATGTTTGCCGATGCACCAGCGTTCAACCAGCCTTTAGTTGGTTGGAACACCTTATTGGTTATCGATATGTCAAGCATGTTCAATAACGCAGGGGCATTTGATCAAAATTTGGCAAATTTCAATATCGAGAACGTTACCAGTATGTCGGCAATGTTCAATGGGGCGGCACTGTCCTTGGAAAATTATGACAATACCCTCATTGGCTGGGCAACGCAAAATGTGACCGCGGATGTCGATTTGGGCGCCAATGGACTGACCTACTGCGAAGGTCGTGAAGAGCGACAAGAATTGATCGATGACCATAATTGGAACATTACCGGAGACTCCGTGGATTGTAGCTTTGTACTATGCACCTCTTTTATATCTCCACAAGATGGTGATACCAATGTACCGGCCAATTTTGATTTACGATGGAACCCTGCACCCAATGCAACGGGTTATAACCTGAGTTTAAGTTACGAAAGGGGCGGCACGACCACAGTAGTATTTACAGATGAAGATCAAGGGAATGTTGTAGGGGTTGACTTTGTAACGGACTTTATGCCCGGCGATATTGTAACAGCAAAGGTTACTCCCTACAATGATGATGGGCCAGCAACGGGCTGTGATGAGATCACCTTTACCGTAGTTCCTAATTGGAGGGATGGCCTAGAAGCCTTTAAATTAACCATTGATACCAGAAATGTCACTTTTCCTGGGAACTATTCAAATGCCAACCAATTTCGAATAACCGCAAGATCTGGGGTCACTTATAATTATTCCATTGATTGGGGAGACAACCAATTTGACAATAATGTTTCAGAGACCATTACACATACGTATCTGAATCCGGGCATATACACCATTGCGATAATCGGTGATTATCCTGCCCACTATTATCCAAGTCCCTTTGCAGATAACAACAAGGTTCTCTCCATTGATCAATGGGGAACCATAGCGTGGGAAATATTGGAATCCGCCTTTTACAGTTGCGGTAGTTTTACCGGGTATAACGCAACGGACACACCTGACCTCTCTCGGGTCACCGATATCTCAAGAATGTTTGAATCTTCGAACTTTAATGGCAATATCAATAATTGGGATGTTAGCACTGTAGAAAACATGAATCGAACTTTTATTGGCATGAGTGTATTCAACCAACCCTTAAATGACTGGGACGTTAGCAATGTCACTACGATGAGGGACATGTTCTTGGGTACTACTGAATTTAATCAGCCCTTAGACCAGTGGGATGTTGGCAACGTGACCGATATGAGTAGAATGTTCGATGGTTTTAACAGAGATATGCTTTTCAATCAAAACTTGAATAGCTGGGATGTTAGAAAGGTTGAAGATATGACTTCCATGTTTTCAAAATGTGTTGATTATGACCAACCGATGAATAATTGGCAACCGGAATCGGTAAGGAGTATGGATGAGATGTTTGACGAGGCCCGATCCTTTAATCAAGATATCTCAAGCTGGGATGTGTCTGCGGTAGAACAAATGAACGCGATGTTCAGAAGTGCCGAGAACTTTAACCAACCGCTCAATTCATGGAACGTATCCAATGTGGTTTTGATGCAAAACATGTTTGCCGGGGCCAGTAGTTTCAACCAGCCGCTTGACAATTGGAATGTTGTGAGTACTATCGATATGCAAGGTATGTTCCTCAGCGCAATCGCCTTTGACCAAAACATCAATCCTTGGAATGTCACCAATGTCATCGATATGTCTTCCATGTTTGAAGGAGCTTTAGTATTTAATTCACCAATGGATAATTGGGTGGTCGACTCGGCGGTCAACATGTCCCGAATGTTCAGGGGAGCCGAAGCCTTCAACCGACCATTGGACAATTGGAATGTCAGTGCGGTCGCAAATATGAGCAGTATGTTCGAAAACGCAATCGTTTTTGACCAACCCCTCAATTCATGGAACGTAAGCTCCGTCACCCTAATGGAATCCATGTTTGAAGGTGCTGAGAGTTTTGACCAAAATCTCGATTCATGGGATGTATCCGTAGTCACCAACTTTAATTCCATGTTCAAAAATGCTGCCCTCTTTAACGGTACTTTAAATTCATGGGACACAGGTGAAGTACTCAATATGGGCGAAATGTTCAGTGGTGCCAGTGCCTTTGATCAACCTATGGATAGTTGGAATGTTTCCTTCGTCACCACCATGTTTGAAATGTTCAAAGATGCCACGAGCTACAACCAAGACATGGATTCATGGAATGTCGCATCGGTCAGTACCATGCAAGGGATGTTTCAAGGAGCAACTGCCTTTGATGGAGCAATAGGAAACTGGAATGTTAGGGGCGTCGCTACGATGCAAAACATGTTTTTTGGCGCATCAAGTTTCAATCAAAATATAAATGATTGGAGGGTAAATGGTGTTGGAAATATGGATTCCATGTTTAGGGATGCCATCACATACAACCAAAATATGGAGCAATGGAACCTCGGTTCGGTCAACATGAATTCCATGTTCAGGGATGCTACCGGCTTTAATCAATTTCTAGGGGACTGGAATATTGAGAATGTCAATACTATGGAAAACATGCTCGACAATACGGCATTGACCCGTGAAAATTATGACAATACCTTGATTGAATGGTCAGAACAGACCCTGACACCTGGCATCACCTTTGGGGCCTTGACCTTGCCCTATTGCGATGCAGAGACCGAACGGCAATCCATCATAGACACGTATGGATGGAATATTGTTGGCGATGTGCGCGATTGTCCTATTCCAGGGTGTACGCAATTGATCGCACCTGAAGAGAACGATACCGATGTACCCGTAAATACCAATTTAACTTGGGAAGCCGCTCTTTATGCTACTGGCTATAGATTGGCCATTGACGTGGACGGAACCGTAACCAATATTACCTTGGGGGAAGTGACCACTTATGAATTCCCGACCGATTTTGTGGGTGGCGAAGTCGTCAGTGTCACCATTACACCGTTCAACAGCGAAGGCGATGCTTCATGCGGTCCAGAGAGTTTTACGATTTCCAATGCCCCAGCTACTTTTCCAGACTGTACCGTGTTGACCGTTCCTGTGAATACCACGGATGTTTCCGTCGATACGGACTTGATGTGGGAACCCATCGCCAATGCCGATGGCTATCGCTTGACCGTTGGAACGACCAGTGGTGGTAACGATGTATTGGATAATGAAGATGTGGGCAACGTTACCGAATATGATTTTGCAATGGATTTAGATGAGGATCAAGATATTTTTGTTACCATCATTCCTTACAATAATGAGGGAAGTCCTACGACCTGCCCAGAGCAATCTTTTAAAACAGAAATTATTCCTGTGCCACCGACCTGCACCAATTTAACGGCTCCGGAAGATGGCGATACCGGTGTTCTTGTCGATACTGATATTAGTTGGCAACCAGTGGATAACGCAACCGGTTATCTGATTACCATCGGTACTACTTCAGGTGGTATTGAAGTCGCCAACAGTATTGATGTAGGAAATATGACCACTTATGATATTCCCATGGACCTGCAAGAAAATAGGATATATTTTGTAACCATAGTTCCATATAACGATGTCGGGGATGCCATAGGCTGTTCAGGTGCAGAAGAAAGTTTTAGAACGATTGATAGTTCAAGTAATCTACCAGATTGCACATCTTTAATTGCTCCTGAAAATGATGATACCGATGTTGCAATAAACCTTGCAGAAATTTCTTGGAACGCCGTGACCAATGCCGATGGGTACCGAATTACGGTTGATGGTAGTACCAGCGATGCTAACGATGTGACCGATTTGGTCGTCAATGGCACCTCGCATCCATTTGCCAATAACTTTGAGAACGGCGAGACCGTGACCGTGACCATCATTCCTTTTAACGCGGATGGGGATGCCAGTGGATGTGCCCCTCCTGAATCGTTTACCATCGTTTCGGCTACCGCTATGCTACCATTATGTACCACTTTGGTCGCTCCTGAAAATGGCGATACCGATGTCGCAGTTGACCTTACCGAGATTTCTTGGAACGCCGTGACCAATGCCGATGGGTACCGAATTACGGTTGATGGTAGTACCAGCGATGCTAACGATGTGACCGATTTGGTCGTAAACGGCACCTCGCATCCGTTTGCCAATAACTTTGAGAACGGCGAGACCGTGACCGTGACCATCATTCCTTTTAACGCGGATGGTGATGCCAGTGGATGTGCGCCTCCTGAATCGTTTACCATCGTTTCCGAAATGGGTAGCGTTCCCGAATGTACCTCTTTAAGTGCGGCACTGATCAATGCCACAACTGTTTCGGTCACCTCCAATCTAACATGGGATGCCATCAATGGAGCTGAAGGTTACCGATTGACAGTAGGCACAACATCTGGGGGAACCGACATACTTGACGATATTGACGTGGGTAACGTACTTACATACGACCTAATCGATGACCTTCCCTATGAACAACAAATCTTTGTAACTATAATACCTTATAATAGTGTCGGGGATGCCAATGGTTGTGCAGAACAAAGTTTTACGACAGTCACAGAACCGACACCACCCGCGTGCACCAATTTACTTACACCACTCAATTTAGATATTGACGTACCAATAGGTGTGACCCTAAGTTGGAATGCAGCCCCGGGCGCCAATGGGTACCGTTTAACCGTAGGCACGGAAACCAGTATCGGTGATATCATAAACAATCAAGATTTAGGAAATGTAACTTCTTTCAACTTGCCCAACGATTTGCCCGAAAACACCGAGATATTTGTGGCCTTAGTACCATATAATGGGGTGGGTGACGCCGAATTCTGTGAAGAAGAAAGTTTTATCACAGAAACCCTAGCCCCGTTAGTGCCCCCTTGCACGACCATTACAATACCAGAGAACGGTAGTACGGATGTAAGTATAGCAACTGCTATTACTTGGAACGCCATTGGCGACGTTGATGGGTATATCATAAATATTGGAACAACAGCTGGGGGAAGCGATATTCTTGACAACTTTGATGCAGGATTAACCACTTCTTATGACCTTTTAGAAGATTTACCTTTTGAACAAGAAATCTTTGTTTCAGTGCTTCCGTATAACGAGGTGGGCACTGCCATAGATTGCGAAATCCATTCATTTACCACAGCCGCTGAACCCGAAATAGAATCACTTTTCGGATTTTCGCCTGACAACGATGGTATCAATGATTTCTGGGTCATTGAGGGTATCGAAAGCTATCCTGAAAATACCGTGGTCATTTTCAACCGCTGGGGCGATATGGTCTTTCAAATTGATGGCTATGACAATAATTCCAATGTTTTTAGGGGAGAGGCGAACCAGTTGACCGGCTTGGGGGCCGGGCAACTACCTGAAGGCACCTATTTCTTTCAACTCATTTTGCCCGAAGACCATAACTTAAAACAGACCAAAGGCTATTTGGTGCTAAAAAGATAATTATGAAAAAGTATACCTACCTTTTGGCATTGACCCTAATTTGGGGATTGCCTTTTTTGACCAAAGCGCAACAAACGCCCGTATTCTCTGAATACAACTACAACCCATTTCTAATAAACGCTGCGTATGCCGGTGTTTCAAATGGTGCAGAGGCCACACTAAGCAACTCAGGGTTCAACAATGAGTTCGAAGGTACACCGCGAAATCTAGCTTTCACCTTTAATACTAGAATAAATGAAGGCAAAGTTGGTTTAGGTGCCGGAATTATAAATGATGAAATTGGGGTAACATCGGCAACCCAGGTTTTCGCCTCATATGCCTATAAAATTTATCTTAACGACAATGTCCATCCGTATTGGAAGGTTTACGATCGTTCATTTTTATCTTTTGGTCTTACAGCGGGTGCGCTTTTATACAATGAAGAACTATTACAGCTGGGTATTCAGAATGACCCCAATTTCGCGGAAAATATAAACGCTACTTTGCCCGCAGCGGGTGTAGGTATTCTTTTTGGCCACGCCAACTTTTTTGCTGGGGTATCCATGCCGAATGTTTTAGGCGATACGTTTGCCAATCAAGACAATCTTAATCTGACAAGACCACTTTATGCCTATACCGGCTATCATTTTGCCACAAGCAAGTATGACCCTAATTTAATATTAAAACCAAGCTTTTTATTGAAGTACGAGAACGGGGCACCGCTTCAAGTAGACATGAACCTATCACTAAACTATAGAAATGCATTTGAGGTGGGTGCGGGTTATCGAACCAGTAGTTCGTTTAATGTGGTTGCCGGCTTTTACCTCTTTAAAAACTTCAGGGCACTTTACAACTATACCCAAAATGGAGGTAATGCCCCTATTGGAAACACACACGGTATTGTTTTGAGTTATCGTGCAGGGAATGGGTACGCATTGAATTGATAATTGGAATACCCTTAGATTTCACGGTAAGTAAGATACCATCAAACCCTATGATATCTATATTATTCCTACTTCTTACAACGACCTGCACTGGTTTTATGTTTTCTCAAAGACCATAATCAGATTTGTTATATGGTACCAAATGCCCTACTGATTATCAACATCTAGGTTAAACTTCCCTTTTTGCGATATGCATTTCGGCCAGGCGACCTGACAGGAAGAAGTGGGGTGAAAATCCGCCAAGCGCTGTTCTTTGGCGGTATTTTATGGTATTCACTTAAAGCCCATTACCACGATGTGTGGTAGTATGGTTATCGAAACTTACGTTTTAAAACAAAATCCATGCTTTAATTTAATAGGTATTCCTTCAGGCACCTCATTGTATCATCTTCAAATTGATTACCTCTTGTTGTGTCAAATTACGCCAATGACCCCGGGGTAAATCCTTTTTGGTCAATCCTGCAAAAACAACACGATCTAGCTTGACCACCTTGTATTCTAAATGCTCAAAAATGCGACGTACGATTCGGTTACGGCCAGAATGAATTTCAATACCAACCTCTTTTTTGCTTGTGCCATTGATATAAGAAACCTCATCTACCTGTACCGGACCATCTTCTAGCTCAAGACCTGCCTGAATTCTTTTCAAATCTGCAAGGGAAACATTTTTATCCAATACTACATGGTAAATTTTGCGAACCCCGAACTTAGGATGTGTCAATTTTTTGGTGATATCACCATCATTGGTGAACATTAGAAGTCCTGTGGTATTCCTATCTAATCGACCCACTGGAAACAACCTATTATTAGAAGAACTGGAAATTAATTCCATTACCGTTCTTCTTCCCTTTTCATCATTGGTCGTAGTGATAAACCCTTTTGGTTTGTTCAGCAAAATATACTCTTTTTTCTCAGGATTCAATCGCTGGCCATCATAACGGACATCATCTGTCAATTTCACTTTATAGCCCATTTCAGAAACCACCTTACCATTGACCGTTACATTACCTGCGGCGATATACGTATCTGCTTCCCTACGGGAACATATGCCGGCATTTGCGATATACTTATTCAGTCGCACCTCATCAGGATTGGTATTGGTCTTTGGGGGTGCTTTTCTTTTATTAGGGGGTGTACTTCTAGAAAAGTCCTTCTTTTTTTTGAACCCACCGGTGGGCCGTTTCTTATTACTATCAAATTTCGGCTTGCGATTGCCCTTATAGTCTGATTTCGCCATCAGTCATTTATTTTTTTGCAAAGGTAGGCTTTTAGGGTTGTCATACCCAATGTTTTGATTACCATCAAAATAAGCCACTACCTGAAATTACAACACCATAATTATCATCCAATTAACCCTATATTTATAGTGACTAATTTGATTAAAATGATTCAAAAGATTTCCCTATTGCTACTCGTTCTTTTACAAACTACGGTATGGGCACAAAAAAAGGTTTTAGACCATGAAGATTACAAAATATGGGGCACCGTTCAAGATGAAGTGATTGCGCCCGATGGTTCTCATGTACTTTACAGTATTGAACGTGGTGAAAAAGATAACTTCTTAAAAATACAAGATGGTAAAGGCCGCTTTGTGTTGGAATATGATAGGGCAGAAAAAGGTCATTTCACTTATGATTCGAAATACGCGGTATTTAGCATAAATGCTTGGCAAGACAGCATTATCGCCATGAAAAAAAGAAAGGTGAAAAAGAAGGATCTTCCCAAAGACTCCTTAGGGGTTTTCAATTTAGAAAACGAATCCTTAGTAAAAATAGGAAATATAAAATCGTATCAAATACCAGAAAAATGGTCAGGTTATCTAGCCTATCAGTTGGAAGAAATCAAAAAAGGGAAGGATAAGAAAGCAGAAAAAGATACTACCAAGACTACCGAAAATAAAAAAAATAAAACTAAGAAAGTCAGCAAGGATAACGGTTATCATTTGGTGCTGAGAAATCTTGGGAATAGCAACCAGGATACTTTAAAATTTGTGAAAGATTACATTTTTGCCAAAAACGGAAAATATCTTGCCTATACTTCAACTGGGGAAACAAAGGAAGCTAAAGCGGGAGCTTTCGTGCTGAATTTAGAGACTAGTGTTACCACTACCTTACATCAAGGTAAAAAGGCTGAATATTTTAACCTCAACTTTAGTGAATCTGGCAAAAATCTTGGTTTTATTGTAGATACTGACACGACCAAAGTTCAACTTCGCCCAAACGAATTGTACCTATGGCAAGAAGGTAGATCATCTGCTGAAAAATTGATGGACAATACGACGACACCCAATGATTATGTGGTTTCAAAGTATGGTGAGGTCCATTTCTCAAAAGACGAGTCCAAATTATTTTTTGGCCTGGCCAAACCACCAATAGAAAAAGACACCTCATTATTGGATGAAGAGATCGTAAATGTGGAAGTATGGACTTATAATGAACCAAAATTGTACACGGTACAAGAACTTCAACTCAAAAATGACACGGTACAATCGTTCGTTACGGCAATCCATTTAAATACCAAACAAGTAGTTCCTTTAGCAAATGCTACTTACATGAATGCAGAACTTGGTGATGAGGGCAATGCCAAATATGCCCTAGTGAACACCAGTATTCCGTATGAATTGCCAAGTCAATGGACCGCAAGACGTAATTACGATTATAAGGTCATTAATACGACCACTGGTGAAGCACAGTTAGAGCTTAAAAAAGTACCACAAATGCAATTGAGCCCAAAAGCAAAGTATGGGTATGGGTATAACCGTGTTGACAGCACTTGGTTCGCTTATAATTTGACCTCAGGAAGGTATAAGGCACTGACCAAAAACAAAGGTTTTTACAACGAAGAAAACGATTACCCCAATTTTCCGTGGGCCTATGGTATGGCAGGTTGGACCAAAAATGACAAGGCAATCGTGATTTATGACCGCTATGACCTTTGGGCATTTGATCCTGATTCCGGAACAACTGAAAAACTGACCGACGGAAGGCCTACCAAGACCGTGTATCGGTATCAAAATTTGGATGATGAAAAAAAACACCTCGACAGCAACGAAAAATGGATTTTAAGCACTTTTAATGAAGTTACAAAAGATGCGGGCTACGCTGAGTTCAACCCAAAAAACAATACCATAAAACAACTTTTGAAGGGTCCGTACCGCTATGCAAACCTTCAGAAAGCAAAAAGAAGTGATGCCTTGTTATATTCGAAAGAGTCTTTTGGTACCTTTCCTGATATACGACTGACCAACCTTGGTTTTAACAAAGACATCAAACTGAGTGACGCAAATCCGCAACAGTCAGAATACAATTGGGGCAGCATTGAATTGGTCAAATGGACTTCTTTAGATGGTAAGGAATTATCCGGAATGTTGGTCAAACCAGGGAATTTTGATCCAAATAAAAAGTATCCGTTATTGGTTAACTTTTACGAAAGGAGCTCCAACGGTATTCACCGACATCGCTATCCGAAACCCGAACGTTCTACGATCAATTATAGTTTTTATACCAGTCGGGGATATGTAATTTTCAATCCTGATGTGGAGTATCGTATCGGTTACCCTGGTGAGAGTGCCTATAACTGTGTAATCCCTGGGGTAACTTCCTTGATTGAAAAAGGGTTTATCGACAAAGCCAATATTGGCGTGCAGGGCCATAGCTGGGGCGGTTATCAAATTGCCTATTTGGTTACTAAAACCGATATTTTCAAAGCAGCGGAATCAGGTGCCCCCGTACCGAATATGATCAGTGCCTATGGGGGCATTCGTTGGTGGACGGGCCTAAGCAGACAATTTCAATATGAGCATACACAAAGTAGGATTGGGGGAACCCCTTGGGAATATCCGGCTCGTTATATTGAGAACTCCCCTATTTTCAATATTGACAAGATCAATACACCGCTGTTGATCATGCATAATGATGCCGATGGCCATGTACCTTGGTACCAAGGCATTGAGTTTTTTGTCAGTCTACGTCGATTGGGCAAACCCTCTTGGTTCTTGAATTATAATGGAGAACCCCATTGGCCATTGAAACATCGAAATCGGACTGATTTTAGTATTCGTATGGCACAATTCTTTGACCACTATTTAAAAGGGGAACCCAAACCCCTATGGATGGAGCGTGGCGTACCACCAATGGAAAAAGGAATAAAACAGGGCTATGAACTGTTGGATGGTACCGGAACGAACTAATCCTTGAACGCAACAGTCGATTGTCGTTCCCGATTAACAATGAGTTTCGTTACATCGGGCCTGGAATAGTGGCCAACGGGATCAAAGTTTTGACGCTCTTGGTAAACCCGATTAAAATCCAAGGTATGGTAAAGCACCCCTTCTTTATCGACAACAGGTTCTAACAACCACTCCCCATCTGGTCCCGCAATGCACGAACCGCCGTTGCCCAACACCTCGGGTGCTTTCTTTAAAATAGCTTCTAAGTGAGGGGTATCGGAAGGAAAATCAGCTTTGGTCATCATTGACGAAACAGAAATTACGTAACTACGGGATTCACGGGCGATAAAACGGGTGATATCTTTCGTGTTATTCAAATTACCAGGCCAAACGGCAACATGTAGATTTTCACCTTGTCCATACAATGCCGCCCGTGGTAATGGCATCCAATTTTCCCAACAATTGAGGCCTCCAACGGTAAATTGCTTTAAAGGATGTACTTGCAGGCCATTTCCATCACCGGGGGCCCATGTCAGACGTTCATCATAGGTAGGTTGTAATTTTCGATGCACCGATCTTATCTTACCTTCTGTATCAATATAAACGAGCGAGCAATAAATACTATGTCCGCCCCGGTCTTTTGCCCGTTCCATGATGCCGAGATAAACTGCAATGGCATATTCCTTTGCCAATTGACAAATCGAATCCAACTCACCCGCCTCTATTTGAACGGCATTTTTTACGTAATGACCGTGCAATTCTTTATTAATGTCTAAATCCCAAGCCGCGCCTTCGGTATATGCCAACCAAAATGGATACCCAGGCAATAGGGCTTCCCCGAAAATGATGAGTTCACTCTTGTGCTGTGCCGCCTCAATGATAGTAGCTTCTATTTTTTCAATGGTCGCACTTTTAGCTAGCCAAACCGGGGCAATTTGCGCCAAAGCAACATTCAATAAATTTTCCATTATAAAATTCGATTTAGAACTAGATCTACATCAATCAACAAGATACTGAAAACGCCTGCAATGATGATAAACTTTAAAATATTATGCAACCAAACGTAATGTGTTCTTCCTTTGGAGGCCCATAATAAAATTACAAACAGTAAGAGCAGTAAAAGCCCTCCTGCGAAATATACGTACATGTAACCCACGTCAAATACGGTGATAAGAAGATATCCCGGTATCACGGTCAGTGCAATCAAGAGCGTAATCAGCGATTTTGAGACTATTGCTCCGTACAACAATGGTACGGTCTTGTAGTTTTGAGCTAGGTCGCCCGCCATATTTTCCAAATCTTTCACCATTTCACGAGCCAAAATCAACAAAAACAAAAACAGGGCATGTACGAATATGACAGTCTCAAAGTTTTTATAATAGACAAAGACCACAAAAAAAGGAGCTATGGCCAAGGTTGCCGAGACCAAGTTACCGAGCAATGGAATACGTTTGAGCTTATGGGAATACAACCAGATGCCAAAAATATAAGCCGAGAAGAACAACACGGCACGAAAAGAAATATAACTGGCCGCAAAAACCGACAGAAAGTTTAAGATAAAGTACGTAGTCAATTTAAACCGTTGACTGACCAAACGATCCAACATGCTTTTTGTAGGCTTATTGATTAGGTCTTTTTCGGCATCGTAAAAGTTATTGATGATATAACCTGCGGCGATAACCAAAGCAGAAGCGGTCACGATCAAAAAAAGGTTCACATCGAAAACTACCTGTCTTAATGGTAGATTGGGTGATAATATGTAAATGGATGCAAGATACTGTGCCAAGATTATCATCAGGATATTATATCCCCGTACCACAGAAAACAGACTCAACAACTTATAAAGTAAGAGTTTATTTTTTCGAGTAAGCATGTAGATTTTTTAGAAGTTGTAAACCACTTCTAAATTATGGCCCTTCAAAGAGGTTCTTGCCTTTTCAATATCTTCGGTAAAGCCCAAAATATAACCCCCACCACCTGAACCACATAGTTTCAGGTAATAGTCGTTGGTCTCTATGCCCTTTTTCCAAAGCTCATGAAACTGCGCTGGTATCATCGGTTTAAAATGGTCTAAAACTACATGTGATAACTGTTTCACATGCCCGAACAACCCTTTTACGTCACCATTTAAAAAATGATCTACACATGCATCGGTATGTTTTACAAATTTTTCTTTGAGCATACTACGAAATCCTTCATGTTTCATTTGCTCCATGAAAATCTGTACCATTGGTGCGGTTTCACCGGTCATACCACTGTCCAACAAGAATACCGCGCCCTTACCCTCTTTATTTTGTGTAGGAAGGCTAGTAGATTCGATATTATCTTTTGAATTGATAAGAATAGGCAAGCTCAAATAGCTGTTCAAAGGATCCAAACCCGAAGATTTGCCATGGAAAAAAGATTCCATTTGACCGAAAACAACCTTCAATTTCAACAGCTTCTCACGGGTCAAATTTTCTAAAACGGTAATCTTGTCTAAAGCATATTTATCGTAAATAGCGGCAACCAATGCACCACTACTGCCAACACCATAACCCTGGGGAATGGAACTATCAAAATACATTCCATTAGCTACGTCCGTTCTTAACGTTTGCATATCAAATTGAACCAATTCCTCAGATGCGATACCAGCCAAATAATCAGCAAATTTAGACAGGCTTTCGTTAGAATGTTTGGCTTCTTCCGATAGGTTATTATCCGTTTTTAAAGCTCCTTTGAAAAAATTATAGGGTATGGAAAGTCCTTTCGAATCTTTAATAATTCCATATTCCCCGAACAATAAAATCTTAGAATAAAATAATGGTCCTTTCATATCTCCTGTTTGTGAAAAACTATTTTGTTTAATCACTTATACCATAAAGATAAACAAAGTGGCTTCCAAACCAAAAGTTTCTTTATTAATTTGACTTATCATTAACAGCTAACGTTCGATACCATTGAAAATTATCCTATTGTTGTTGAAAGCTGTTTTGCTCCTTTTCCAATTCGATCGCAAATATAGTGCCCGTTTTCACAGTACGCAACCAATTCATCTTGAATAAATTGAATCGCTTTTTCCTTAGCGCTCTCGGGGTATAGGACATGTACATTTGCCCCAGCATCCAATGTAAAACATATCGGTGTTTTCGTAGCATCACGAAATGCCCATATTCGATTGATTATTTCCAGGGTATTGGGTTTCATCAGTATAAAATACGGCAAACTTGTCATCATCATAGCATGTAAGGTCAGTGCCTCACTCTCCACAATTTCAATGAAACCGCTTAAATCACCAGAAGCAAAAATACTTTTCAGTTTATCCAGATTCTTGTGTGCTTGTGAAAATCTTTCTTTGGCGAAAGGATGTCCATACATCAAATCATGCCCTACCGTACTACTGACCGTTTTCTGACCTTTGTGCACCAATAAAATGGTATCGTGGAAATTTCTAAAATTCCGATGCACTTCAAAAGGATAATGAATACCAAATAAATCTGAACTATTCGGTATATGAAGCGAACTTCCCCACTGAATCAAATCACCTTCAATACTTCTACCGGCACTCCCTGATCCCAACCTTGCTAAAAAAGAGGCCTTTTTATAAAAGAAATCATCTTCGATATCAGGATTGATTTCTTTCTCAATGGACATCAGGCAAAGTGCCAAGGCTGCCATACCACTAGCAGAAGAAGCAATACCGCTACTATGCGGGAAAGAATTCGAGGTTTCAATTATGAATTCATAACTCTTTAAAAATGGGAGGAATTTTTCCGTTCGTTTAAAGAACGTATGGATCTTTGGTTTGAAATCTTCTTTTAGTTCCCCCTCAAAGTACAATTCGAATTGAAAATCAGCCGCACTATCTTCAAGTCTAGTATACGTAATTGAAGTTGTTGTTGCGCAGGCATCCAGCGTAAAACTTATCGAAGGATTTGCTGGAATTTGGTTTTCTTTTTTGCCCCAGTACTTTACTAGGGCAATATTACTAGGGGCTTTCCAACAAACTTTTCCAAGCATGGGGAGCGCCAACGTGCCTATTGATACAAAATCATTCTCGGTCATTCAAAAAACCATTTAAAACAAATATAAATGAACTCTGAGGAAGGTAGTGCCCAATTCAAATTAATTAGTATTTTAGTAGGATTCGCACTACTATGAAAAGTAAAATTATAAAGATAGCCATAGCAGTCGTTATTTGTTTGCTGATAGGTTTTCTATCGAGTTTTGCAACACAGAGCTCTGTTAACGATTGGTATGTAACCCTTAACAAACCAAGCTTTAACCCACCCAATTGGTTATTTGCCCCCGTGTGGACCGTGCTCTATATTTTAATGGGTATCGCTGCCGGCATCGTTTGGGTAAAGGGATATTACCATATTTGGGTTAAAACGGCATTATATCATTTCGGATTTCAACTTTTGCTCAACGCCTTGTGGAGCATTGTATTTTTTGGACTAAAAAATCCGTTGGCGGCCCTTTTTATCATTTTAGTATTGCTCACTATGATAGCACTCACCATTAAGTGGTTCAATGTGGTTAGTAAGAAAGCTGCACTTTTAATGGTCCCTTACTTTATATGGGTTCTTTTTGCGACGATTCTGAATTTTTCAATCTGGCAATTGAATTAAGTTCAAATACCAACCTATGAACGCGCCCAATATCATTGAAGCAATCTTAAGACGCCATTTCAAGCATTTTTCGCATGGTATTTAGATTTCGTGTCGTTGCGATTATGTGAAGCTTTTTTTCAATAAGATTGTTATTCAATTTCGCCTTACCGGCCCCTTTCTTACAATTTAGATAGACACAATTTGATGTTACCACGAAATCTTCATTTTGAAATTCCAGTTTGTTGAATGCATCTACTAAATCTTGGCCCGGACTTTCAAATAATAAGGTAAAATAGAGGTTTTTTTCATCAAACTGTTGAAAAGGAATATTGTTTAAAATATGTTTTATCTCAGCAACGGTCAACGACAGCACAGGTACTTCAAAATCAAAGTTCTTTTTAATAATTTGCCCTACGCTATGCCCCACAGCTTCATTTTCCGATGTCAAAATAATATTACCACTTTGAATATAAGTTTGAACATCTTTAAAACCCCCTTTGATTAGCGCATGCCTTAAATCAGCCATTTTTATTTTCTTTTGGCCACTGACATTGATGCCACGTAAAAAAAGTATCACTATTCCCATTGATAACGCTTATTATTAAAAAACGACTAAAACTACTCTAATTAATTTTAGTAATTTACGGTTTCAATAATCACTAAAATATGAACCAATATATTCTTGCCCTTGATCAAGGAACCACCAGTTCAAGGGCAGTTGTTTTTGATAAAAAAGGTGCAATCGTTTCTGTTGCCCAGAAAGAATTCACGCAGATTTTTCCTAAACCAGGTTGGGTCGAACACGATGCCACCGAAATTTGGTCTACGCAAGCCGGTATGGCAGCCGAGGCGATTAGCAAAAAAGGATTGGAAGGCGCTCAAATTGCAGCAATCGGTATTACCAATCAGCGCGAGACCGCTGTAGTTTGGGATCGTAAAACAGGAGAACCTATATACAATGCCATTGTTTGGCAAGATAAACGGACTTCTGATTACTGCGAAACACTGAAAGCAGCCGGAAAATCAGAGATGATACGTGAAAAAACAGGTTTGGTAATCGACTCTTATTTTTCTGCAACAAAAGTAAAATGGATTTTAGACAACGTTGAAGGGGCCAGGGAAAAAGCAGAAGCGGGCGAATTGGCCTGGGGCACTATTGACTCATGGTTAATTTGGAAAATGACCCAAGGAAAATTACATGTAACCGACGTCACCAATGCCTCCCGTTCTTTGGTCTTCAATATAAACACCATGCAATGGGATGAAGAACTTTTGCAATTGTTCACCATTCCTAAGAGTATGTTTCCTGAGGTAAAACAATCTAGTGAGGTATACGGGCATACTAGTCCGAACTTCTTCGCGAATAAGATTCCCATAGCGGGTATTGCCGGTGACCAACAAGCTGCATTATTTGGTCAAATGTGCACCAATAAAGGCATGGTCAAAAACACCTATGGTACAGGCTGTTTTATGTTAATGAATATTGGGGATAAACCAATAGTTTCAAAAAACAACCTTTTAACCACCGTAGCTTGGAAAATCAATGGAAAAACCACCTACGCGCTTGAGGGAAGTATTTTTATTGCCGGTGCCGTTGTGCAATGGCTTCGCGATAGTCTAAAGATCATTGCGAAATCATCTGATGTTGAAGCCTTGGCCAGTTCTGTCGAAAATTCTGAAGGGGTATACTTGGTGCCTGCTTTTGCCGGTCTTGGTGCCCCACATTGGAACCAACAGGCCCAAGGAACCATCTTCGGTTTGACCAGGGGTAGTACTGATGCCCATATTGCCCGTGCTGCTTTAGAATCCATTGCTTATCAGACCATGGATATCTTAAAGGCAATGGAAGCTGATTCGGGTGTTTCCATAAAAGAACTTCGCGTAGACGGAGGTGCTACAGTCAACAATATGTTAATGCAATTTCAAGCCGATGTATTAAATACAACCACCATACGACCCAAAATAGTAGAGACTACGGTAATGGGAGCTGCTTATCTAGCCGGACTCGCAGTTGGATTTTGGAAGAGTCCAGAAGAAATTCAAGATATCTGGCAGACAGATGTTCATTTTAAGCCAACCAGCGAAAGGGAGATGGTTGAGGAGGGAGTTAAAGGTTGGTATCGGGCAATTGATGCTTTAGAACACTGGAGTAGGCAGTAGGCAGTAGGCAGTAGGCAGTAGGCAGTAGGCAGTAGGCAGTAGGCAGTAGGCAGTAGGCAAAAGAACTCTTTCAACTTTCAACTTTCAACTTTCAACTTTCAACTTTCAACTTTTAACTTTTAACTTTTAACTTTTAACTTTTAACAAAAATACATGACACCTTTTATAGCTGAAATCGTCGGTACTTTTCTGTTAATCTTGTTAGGATGTGGGGTTAACGCAAATGTATCGTTAAATAAAACCTATGGTAGTGGTTCAGGTTGGATCGTTATCACCACAGGGTGGGCCTTAGCCGTTTATACAGGTGTGGTAGTTGCCGGACCTTACAGCGGAGCACATATGAATCCCGCAGTGACCATTGGTTTGGCCTGGGCAGGTGAATTTTCAATCTACGACGTACCCACTTATATTATAGCACAGTTCATTGGGGCCATGTTGGGAGCCTTCTTTGTTTGGTTGATGAACAAAGACCATTTCAATATTACTAAAGATGGAGACACTAAAAGAGGGGTCTTTTGTAACGCCCCCGCCATACCCAATCTATTTACGAATATGTTGACTGAAGTACTTGGGACTTTCGTCTTGGTCTTTGCGGTTCTTTACTTTACCGATGCTACCATTTCGGAAAACAATACTATTATAGGCCTAGGCTCTCTGGGCGCCTTACCTGTAGCCTTTATCGTCTGGGGAATTGGACTTTCACTTGGCGGTACCACAGGATATGCCATCAACCCAGCACGCGATTTGGGCCCAAGGATAATTCATGCCCTGGTACCGATAAAAAATAAAGGCTCAAATGGCTGGGGATACTCATGGGTGCCGGTCGTGGGACCCATAGCTGGCAGCATTCTAGCCGCGATTGTAGCAGGTTTCTTGCAATAAGAATCAACAATCCGTTGCGATTGCTTGGGCGGCAAGATATGCCCCGGTCCAAGCATTTTGAAAATTGAAGCCCCCGGTTATGGCATCAACATTGATAACCTCTCCAGCAAAATAAACATTTGGTAGTTTCTTACTTTCAAATGTCTTAAAATCAATTTCTTTAAGATCAATACCACCTGCGGTAACGAATTCTTCCTTGAACGTACTTTTGCCTTGCACCCTAAACGAACATTTGGTCAGTTGTTCCGCCAAACTTTGAATTTTTTCTTTAGATACATCGGCCCATCTAAGATCTGGCGCAATAGCTGCGGCTTTTACCAAATTATTCCATAAACGGCGAGGTATGTCAAACGCTTTTGTTTTGAAAACCGTCTTTTTTGCCTCTACCTGTTTAATTTCAAGTAATAGCCGCTCAGCAGAACCGGTGGTGTATTCAGGAAGCCAATTAATATGAACTCGAAAATTATACTTGAAATCATTCAGCAAATTGGCCCCCCAGGCCGATAATTTCAAAATTGCAGGTCCGCTCAAGCCCCAATGCGTTACCAAAACCGGCCCATCGGAAGTAAGTAAAGGCATTCGTTCTACTTTGCTCTTAAGTTTAATCGCTATTTTAGAATCGTAGTGTTTTTTCTGATATACCGCTGTCGTCACCTCGGTGCTGATCCCGGCAAGATTGTTGAGTCTGTCGTCATTGATATTAAAAGTAAACAATGAAGGTACTGGAGGTACGATCTGATGCCCAAGCTCTTCCAACTGTTTCCAAATTTTGGTACTACTACCCGTTGCTATCACTATTTTTTTGGAGTGATAGTATTTGTTCTTCGTAGTGACCATCCAACCATCAGCAACCTCATCAGATCTTGAAAACGATTTGACTTGATAGTTTTTCAACACTTTGATCCGCAATCTTTCCGTTTCTTTTAAAAAACAATCAATTATACTTTGAGAGCTATTCGATATTGGAAAAACCCGCCCATCTTCTTCTACCTTTAGCGGCACACCCCTCTCTTCAAAAAAAGTGATGACATCGGCTACACCATAATTATGAAAAGGACCTAACAGCTCTTTTTTACCCCTAGGATAGTTATTGATTAATTCCTTAGGGTTGAATTCGGCATGGGTAACATTGCATCGCCCGCCACCAGAGACCTTCACCTTGCCCAAAACGGTTTTGCCACGTTCAAAAATCGCCACGGTCAATTTCGGATTTGCTTCGGCAATTTGAATGGCAGTATAAAAACCCGCAGCGCCCCCACCAACTATAATAACATCAAAAATCACCTAATTCGATCGGGATAGTTAGTAAAAATGCCATCTACACCAAACGCAGTCACCTGTTGGATGTCTGTAGATTCGTTAACGGTATAGGTATATACCTTAAAACCTGCATCATGGATTTTTTTGACTTGATCTTGGGTCAACGTTTTAAACCAAGGGTTTATCGCCACAGCATTCAATTCTTTGGCCATGGCTATGGTATCTTCCAAGGCTTCGTCTTCCATAAGCACCGCAATGGCAATATCCGCATTAATCTTACGCATTTCTTTTAGTTCATCCCACTTAAAACTCGAAATAACAAAGTTTTCAGGCGACCATCCTCTTTTCTTGATGTAAAAATCAGTTATAAAATTGACCCGACTTGCAGTTCCGGAACCTTTTAGTTCAATATTCAGGGGCACTTTATTGTCAATAAGCTTCAAAACATCTTGAAGTGTGGGTATGCTATGACCTCCATCTAAAACAACCTTCTTTAAATCAAAGAAATTGTACTCTTCAATCGAGCCGACCGCATTCGACAATCGGTCCAATCGGTCATCATGAAAAACAACGGTTTCGCCACTATCGATATTAAATACGTCGATTTCAATCATATCAACACCTAGATCAATTGCCTTTTCAATAGAAGCCAAGGTATTTTCAGTTTCATAACCCATTGCGCCCCTATGCCCAATCACAAGCGGTTTCTTTTCTCCCATTTTACAAGAATTTAAGGCCAAGCAACAAACCAGGCCCAACAAAAAAAACTGTCTCATTTTTCAATTGACTTATTTCAGGTTAAAGATATAAGATTGTAGGGGTTGCAGTGAAACTTTAAAACTTCCAACCCCTTCTTTATTTATGGTAAGCTCCGACTTAAAGGTTCCATAAAGCTCATCCTTTAAATCATACACTCCTTTTTCAAGGTTCCACTTTTTAATAATTTCAGGAGGTAATTTTAAGTCAAGATGATAAGCCTTCTCGGTATCAAAGTTTGACAATACTATCAATTTTTCCCCTTCATCCCACCTTACGAATGAAAATACCCTATGGTCATAAGTTTCCGTATTTTCTTTATTGTAATAATGAATTTCTTGATAGTCACCCATAAGGGCCGAACTTCCAATGGTAAAATTCAATAAGCGTTTGTAAAAGTCACGTAGGTCTTTTTCTTCGGAAGAAAGTTGGCCTCCATCAAACTTTTTATTATTGACCCATCTTTGAAAAGCCGGCACTCCTATGTAATCGAAAATCGATGTTCTGGTAGGGCTACCAAAACCAGCATTTTCAGAGCCATCTTCGCCAACTTCTTGCCCAAAATAAATCATGGTGGGGGCGGTGCTCAATGTTGCCGATACCACCATCGCGGGTTTTGCAATCTCAGCTTTACCCACAAAATCAGGGCTTGCTATACGCTGCTCGTCATGATTCTCTAAAAAGTGAAGCATATGATGTTCGATATCCTTCAATCCGTTTTGTACCGTTTGAATATGGTCTGTCCAACCATATCCTTTCATAATATGTTTGATACTGTCGTAAAGTTCAACCTTATCATAGAGATAATCCATCTTTCCTTTATGGATATAATCGCGATATAATTGCGGATTGTAGACCTCAGCCAAAATAAAGGCATCTGGGTTTTTCATTTTAATGGAAGAATTCATAAAGCTCCAAAACTCCACTGGAACCATTTCTGCCATATCAAAGCGGAAGCCATCAACACCAAAATCAAGCCAGTACAGTGCAATATCACGAAACTTATACCACGAATCAGGCAAATCTTTAGATTGCCAAAATTCATAATGGGCCTTGTAGTCCATTTTTGTATAGGCATCTGGTAATTCTTCGAAATCTTTAGTACCATCTGGGCGAACCCCGTAGTTGATTTTCACTGTTTCGTACCAATCATTGAAATGGGGTTGGGCCAATCGTGAGCCATTACCTGTCCATTTCGCTGGGTTTTCTTCAAATTCACTATCTGACAACAAATTCCCTTCCCCCCCTAAAGGACGATAACCTTCTTGCCATTCAGGCACTTTAAATTCGGTATCGGGGATGTAATAAAAATTATTATTGCGATGATACTCCAAAGATGTATCGTCTTTCGCACCAAAATCCAAAACCCCATCTGGGTTTGTTTTCCCTTCATATTTTCTGGCTACATGGTTTGGCACAATATCAATGATTACCTTCATGTCGAGTGCATGGGTGCGCTCTATAAGGGCCCTAAATTCTTCAAGCCGGTTTTTTGGATCTACGGCCAAGTCGGGGTTGACATTATAGTAATCTTTTACCGCATAAGGGGATCCCGCCCTACCTTTGACGATATCAGGATCGTCATTGGAAATACCGATACGGGTATAATCATTGATCACCGCGTGATGTGGCACCCCGGTATACCAAATATGGGTAATGCCCAAATTCTTAATTTCGGTAAGTGCTTTTTTATCAAAATCAGCAAACTTACCCACCCCATTCTCTTGAATAGTACCCCAAGGTTTATTGGTAGTGTTCGTATTTCCAAAAAGTCTTGTAAACACCTGGTACACTACCTTTTTTCTTTCTTTCATAGCTTTAGGTTCAATTTCTGCCGAACTTTGGTTGCAACCCAGAATGTAAAAGGAAAGGAGAAGGCTGAAAATCCAGACTATTTTCTTCATATGTCAACCCTTTTCCCTGGCTGTAACACAACACGTTCCCCATTTACGCGAATAGACATTTCTTCGCTACCACCTAGTTCAAACGATGTTCCCTTGGTCGAAACGGTAACCTTTATAATACGATTTCTGAAGTTTATTTTAAAAGAATATGATTTCCACTGCTTCGGAATTTGTGGCGTAAAGCATAATTTATCATCTGCAACCCGCATCCCACCGAAACCTTCTACAATGCTCATCCAAGTACCTGCCATAGAGGTAATGTGCAAACCTTCTTCCACCTCCTTATTATAATCATCCAAATCAAGCCTGGACGTACGGAGATAGAAGGTATATGCCTGATCCATACGACCTAGTTTGGCGGCCTGTATGCTATGTACACAAGGTGATAACGAAGATTCATGAACCGTAAAAGGTTCGTAAAAATCAAAATGTTTTTCCAACTCATCAACAGTGAAATGGTCTTCAAATAAATAAAAGCCCTGTAGTACATCTGCCTGTTTGATATAAGGGGAGCGCAATATCCTGTCCCAACTCCATTTTTGATTGATGGGACGCTCTGTTTTTGAAAGGTCGTTTACCTTTATCAATTCCTTATCTAAAAACCCGTCTTGTTGCAGAAACACCTCCAGCTTCTTGGAATAGGGAAAAAACATATTTGATGCCACTTCTCCCCATAGTTCCGTCTCTGCATCGGTTAGTTTGGTATGGGCAATGATGCGGTCATAATCTACTGGGTAACCCTCTTTGACCTTCACCAACTGCTCTAAGGCATATTCAATACACCATTTTGCGAGGTAATTGGTATACCAATTGTTATTCACGTTATTCTCATACTCATTTGGCCCGGTGACTCCCAGAATGACGTATTTTTTCTTTTTAGAGGACAGGTTCGCCCTTTGATGCCAAAATCGCGCGATACCGATCAATACTTCAAGGCCCATTTCAGGAATGTAGCTATAATCGCCAGTAAAGCGATAATAGTTATAAATCGCAAATGCTATGGCTCCATTTCTGTGGATTTCTTCAAAAGTAATCTCCCACTCGTTATGGCATTCCTCACCGTTCATGGTGACCATTGGGTATAAGGCGGCACCATTCGTAAAGCCCAATTTCTGGGCATTTTCGATAGCTTTTTCCAAATGATTGAAACGATATTCCAGCAAACTCCAAGCAACGGTCTGATCTTTAGTGGCCATGTAAAAAGGCAGGCAATAGGCTTCGGTATCCCAATAGGTACTACCTCCGTATTTCTCCCCTGTGAATCCTTTCGGACCTATGTTGAGCCGTGAATCCTTACCTAAATAAGTTTGGTTCAATTGAAAAATATTGAAACGGATTCCTTGCTGCGCCTTCACATCACCTTCAATGGTAATATCGCTCATTTCCCAAATTGCGGCCCAAGCTTTCTTTTGATCTTCCAACAGTCTTTCAAAACCAAGTTTGGAAGCCTTATCCAAAACGGTGTTGGCTTCAGCAACCAATCGCTCTGCAGGATGGTTTCTAGAAACAGTGTAACCCCCCAGTTTGACCAGCGAAATGGTTTCACCACCCTTTACCGTACTTTGAAATTTCACACCAACAAAGGTTTCGGTCTGTTCAAGAGGTTCTGGTTCTAAAGCACGCTCACCAACGGTGACATTCGCTTGCATAAAAGTACATGTGGCAAAATTTGTTTTCATGGTATGTGCCTCAATGAAAGCCCTGCTCTTTTTAGAAGCGATACCTGTGGTATTCCAAAACTTATCATCCCAATTGCTGTCTTCATTGGTAATGCCAGAATCCAAATACGGAATACATTCAATATCAGCATCTTTGTTCAAGGGCTTGATGTCATATTTGATTGCGCCCAGTTCGTCCAAATCCAAACTGAGAAAACGGGTCACCATAACATCAACCTCGACATCATTGGCCAATAAGGCCTTAAAGCTTCTTTTATACCAACCTTCTTGCATATTTAGTTCCCTTTTAAAAGCAGAGACCTTTTTACAAGAGTTCAAATCAAGTGTTTCACCATCAATGCGAATTCTTATACCAATCCAGTTCGGGGCATTTAAGACTTTTGCGAAATATTCTGGATACCCATTCTTCCACCAGCCTACCCTTGTTTTATCGGGATAATAAACTCCAGCAATATAACTGCCCTGAAAAGTCCCACCGGTATAGTCTTCTTCAAAATTCGCTCGTTGGCCCATTGCACCGTTACCAATGCTAAAAAGACTTTCAGAAGACTTTATTCTTTCGCTATCAAAACCCTCTTCAATAAGTGACCAAGGATTTGGTTGGATATAATCTTGATTCATTTAAAACTTTAAAATTTTGGACAAAATTAATTAATTGTGGAGTCACGTTCAATTAGGGTTGGCTCTAAAATCTCCGTTTTGTAGCTTTCCTCCTCATTTTCACTTTCAATTTTCTCAATAAGCATCTGAGCCGAAATTTCACCCATTCTCTCACCATGTTGGGCAATTGCCGTCAAACTGGGGTTCGCGTATTTCGATAAAAGCCCATCTGTGAAGCCGATAAAACAAACATCTTCGGGTATCGTTACCCCCAATTGCTTGGCTATACGCATTGCTGAAATGGCAAATATTTCATTGACACATAGTACGGCATCAACTTTTGATTCTTGAAAAAAGCTTTTGAGCAAATCTTCGTCGGCGATGTTCATCGACGGCATTTTAAGGATGATATCCTCATTCACCGGCAGACCATTATCGGCAAGTGCCTTAAAATAACCTTCTGCCCTGGCCTTACTGACACTTAAATAATTTTTAGTGGTAATCAGGGCAATATGCCTTCTACCTTGATCGATTAGTTTTTTTGTGGCCAAATACGCCCCCATTTTATCATCAATCACAACTTTGTCACACTCCACTTGATTGGTTATGCGATCAAACAATACCAATGGTATACCTTGCTCGGTAACTTCTTTAAGGTGATTGTAATCATTCTTTTCTTGGGTACCGGAAGATAATGACATGATAAAACCATCTATACTACCGTTGGCCAACATCTCCATATTGATGACCTCTTTATCGAACGATTCATCAGATAGGCATACAATAACATTGTAACCTTTGCTATTCGCAAATTTTTCGACACCGCGTATAACCGTCGTAAAAAAATGGTGGACAATATCAGGTATGATTACCCCTATATTCTTGGTACGCTTGTTTTTTAAACTAATCGCGATGTTATTCGGTTTGTAATTATAGAGTTTGGCAAAAGCCTGTATCTTCTCCTTAGTATCCCTGCTAATTTCCTCACTGTTCTTTAAGGCCTTGGATACGGTAGAGATGGATACATCCAACTCTTTTGCGATATGTTTTAAGGTTATTTTTTGTTTCAAGACAATACGCTAAATGTTAATTTTTTGAAATTAACCATTAAAAATGAATGTGAAAATTTAGACCTATATTTTAACAAAACCGATAAATCCTATTTCGAAACGTTCGAATTGCCAAAAATAAAAACCCGTATATTTGGCGGAAGTTCGGCATATTTCATATATTTCGCACGATTTTCTTGTGAATATGGAAATTAAAAGTGGCTGGAATTATTATGATGGCACTAACTCAAAGTTATTAACACGAAACCGTTTTCGTGAATGGCAAACTCCTGTTATCATAGCGTTTTAACACTTTTTT
Organism: Croceitalea sp. MTPC5; assembly: GCF_036985505.1. Taxonomy (NCBI): domain Bacteria; kingdom Pseudomonadati; phylum Bacteroidota; class Flavobacteriia; order Flavobacteriales; family Flavobacteriaceae; genus Croceitalea; species Croceitalea sp. MTPC5. Next base: position 378,025 of record NZ_BTGQ01000003.1, on the reverse strand, counting down.
TGTATATGTTTAACTCTTGAATTTAAATTAACTAAACTTAAAATTAATTATTTATGAAGATTAGGCTGCTTAAAGGCTTACTATTGCTTGGGGCATTTATTTGCTTCGGAGCGATTCAAGCCCAGACGGTATCAGGTACTGTTTCTGATGCCAATGGACCATTACCAGGGGCTAGTGTCTTGGTAAAAGGTACCACTAATGGTACCCAAACAGACTTTGATGGTAATTACACTTTAAATGATGTCGGTAGTGATGCTACCCTTGTATTCAGTTACATTGGTTTCAAGACATTTGAAACTGCGGTAAATGGTAGAACGTCAATTAGCGTGACCCTTGAAGAAGATGCCACGGCGTTGGATGAGGTTGTTATCATCGGATATGGTCAAACTACGGTAAAAGATGCAACTGGTTCTGTTGCCGCCGTAACCTCTGAGGACTTCAATGGTGGTGTAATCACTTCACCGGAACAATTGATTCAAGGTAAGACTGCTGGTGTTAACATCCAACAAAACAGTGGGGAGCCTGGAGCCGGAATTTCAGTGAACATAAGGGGTTCAAATTCCGTTCGGGCAAATAACAATCCACTATTCGTAGTTGATGGGATTCCGCTTTTAGGTGCCAATATCGATGCACAAGGTTCTACCTCTGCAGATGGAGGCGGTAATGATGCCGAGGTCGGTAACCCTTTAAGTTTTTTAAATCCTAATGACATCGAAAGCATCAGTATCCTTAAAGATGCATCCGCTACCGCTATTTATGGTACAAGGGGTGCCAACGGTGTTGTGATCATTACTACCAAGAGTGGTAGAGGAGGAGGAACCGGAGGAACATGGGAATTCTCTTCAAACCTTAGCGTTTCTACCCCGGTAAGACAATTTGACCTCTTGAACAGGGAAGAATATTTAGAAGCAATCCCTCAATTTGGAGGCAGTGCTGCAGCAAATGACTTTGGTGCCAATACCAACTGGCAAGATGTTGTCACTAGAACTGCTGCATCCACGAATCAAAACCTCTCTTATTCACAAAATTACGGTTCAGGAAACATTAGAACGACCTTTGGATACCAAAAGCAATTCGGTGTTGTTGAAAAATCTGAATTTGAACGTATTACAGGTCGCGTTAATTGGTCGCAACGCTTTTTAGATGATAAATTAAGATTCTCTTTTCAAGGTTCTGTTGCCCGAGTTAACAGAGATCAGCCACCAACAGGTCCACAAGCCGGATTTAGAGGGGATATTTTGGGTGCTGCCTATTCCGCAAACCCAACATGGCCAAATAGCCCAACCTTCCAAGGAGCCGGTACGCAAATCAATCCAGCAAACTATTTGGCGGAGTCACAGATTCAAACCAACACCAACAGATTCTTATTGAATGGGGCGGTTGAATATGATTTCACTCCTGAACTGACCGGTAAGATAAATGTTGGTTATGACCGTTCAAAATCTGACAACATTTCTGTACTGTCTGCTGATTTGTTAAGTTTCAATGGAGTATCTGGTCTTGGTTTTGGAACCTTCAATACTTTGGAAAACGACAACCAAACCTTGGAAGCTACATTGACCTATCAAAAAGATTTCGGAAACGTTAGTTTGAACGTTGTTGGTGGTTATGCCTATCAAGATTTTAGGACTTTCGGTAGAAGTGCCCAAGGTAGAGGATTTGGTACTTCCGATTTAGATGAAATGGGTCGAGATTTGCTAGCGACTACCAAAGATGCTCAAGCCACTATTGAAAACACTGATAATTTAGACCAATTCTTATATGACATAAATTCTACTAATCTAGATTTGTTTTTCAATGATCCCGACAATACATCAGGCACAACTCCTTTTGGATTTTCTAGGGAGGTAAACGCCTTATATGTAGATTTGTTTGATTTCACCACAGAACTGCAATCATTCTTTGGTAGGGCAAATGTCACTATTAATGACAAGTACATCTTTACGGGTACTTTTAGAGCGGATGGTTCTTCAAGATTTGGTGAAAACAACCAATATGGTTATTTCCCTTCTGGTGCTTTTGCTTGGCAAATTGCCGAGGAAGATTTTGTAGGTGAGAATGTTTCCACATTAAAACTTAGATTAAGTGCGGGTGTGACCGGTAACCAAGATGGTTTAGGACCGAACGATTCTAGATTTGTTCAGCAATTCCCAGTAAACGGAATTCAATTCAACCAAGAAATCATCCGTCCTGGCCTCATTATCACAGCTGCTCCAAACCCTGATTTACAGTGGGAGCCAACTACGGAATTTAATGTTGGGGTTGATTTTGGATTTAACAACGATCGTTTTAATGGTAGTGTTGACGTCTATAACCGAACGACAACCGATCTTTTATTACTGACTCCTGCCGCTTTTCCATCAAACTCGGCAACACGATTTGACAACACTGATGCAGAGGTTGTGAACAAAGGTGTGGAAGTTGCTTTGAATTATGACTTTATCCAAACGGAAGATGTGACCTTCTCAGCTGCCTTCAATGTAGCCTACAATGAGAACGAAGTTCAAAACTTCTCCATTCCTATTGATGCAGGCCCAATCAACGGTCCTGGTCTTTCTGGGGCATTTGCACAACGTTTTCAAGAAGGTAGGTCATTATTCTCATATTTTATGGCCGTCTTTGAAGGCTTCGATAGCACTGGAAACCCAATATATACGGACTTCGACGGTAATGGTGTTGGTGACCCTGATGCCGATAGGACTTTTGTTGGTGAAGATGCATTACCTGATTGGACTTCTGGTCTTTCTCTAAACCTAAGTATTAAAAACTGGGACTTCAGCACATATTTCCAAGGACAATTTGGCTTTTCAGTATATAACAATACGGCCAATTCCTTCTTCAATGCTGGACAGTTAGGTACTTCCCGTAACGTAACACAAGATGTACTTACCAGTGGCGAGGATCCTGGTGCTTCAACTGCGGTTTCCACTAGATTTTTAGAAAGTGGTGATTATGTTCGTTTACAAAACGCAACCATTGGTTACAATTGGCCTCTAAAGGATGATAGTGCTTTGAAAAGTTTGCGATTAACGTTAAATGGACAGAACCTATTCTTAATTACTGATTACAGTGGTATAGACCCAGAGGTATCTGTTGCAACGGGATCTTTGAACTCATCTAACTTACCAACCCGTGGTATAGATTGGTCAGCTTTCCCGAATCCTTTGACCGTTACATTTGGAATCAATGCCAGATTTTAATTAAAAAATTGTTAAATCATGAAAAGAAATCAAATCAAAATTTATTTATTATCCTTTGCCGCTCTTGTAGGGGCAAGCTCCTGTACCGATTTAGAGGTAGAATTGGATGATGCTGTAGGCGGCACAGGTGAATTTGAAGGCTTGGCAGATCCTGCTAGTGCCGTAACCCAGTTATACGGTAGTATTTCTGGCCAGTTGGGTGACCAAGCAAATGTCTATGCCATGCGCGAGGTAACCACGGATGCATTACTAATTCCGACCCGTGGTGCGGATTGGGGAGATAATGGTCGCTGGAGAAAATTGCACCAACATGAATGGGGATTACAGGAAACCGACATTCTTACCCCTTTCGAGCAGTTCAATCAGAACCAATTAGTAGCAACCCAGATTTTAGATCCTTTAAGTAGCCCGACTCCATTGGATGTTGCTGAAGCATCTTTTTTAAGGGCGTATTCAATGTGGACGATTTTAGATCTTTATGGTCAAGTACCCTTTAGGGAAGCTACGGCACCCCTAAATGATTTTCCTACGGTATTGACCGGTGCGGAAGCTGTAAATTTCATTTTAGCTGATTTAGACACTGCAATTCAAGGTCTACCTACGGTAGCAGCTGGAGCAGGAGATGATTTGGAAAGAGCCAGCAAGGCGGCAGCACGTTTTTTAAGGGCCAAAGTTCTGTTGAATCGTCATATTTATGATAACCAGTTAACCGGTGGCGGCGGAACACCAAACCCTGCTGACATGGCCGAAGTTATTTCTTTGGTAGATGCAATAACAGGTGATGGATTTGCCTTACAACAAGGCTATTTTGAAATATTTCAAAATTCTACAGATAGCGAGACCATATGGTTTACACCTGCTGCTGTAGGTAACCGAATTTTCAACACATTACATTATAATTCTACCAGCATTGGTGGAGGTGGTTGGAATGGTTTCAGTACATTGGCCGAATATTATGATTTATTTGAAGGAGACCCCAACAGTAACGCCGTGGAAACTGATTTGACACCATTAGATGGTCAAGAAGAGCGTAGAGGTGGTGTGCCAAGTGAAGGTCTACCTTTTACTGACAGGGAAGGTACCGAAGACGAAGATGGTTTTGAAGTTGGTTCAAACGTTGGTTTTGGTTTCCTTATTGGTCAACAATACAACTTAGACGGTTCTGCTGTTAACGATAGACAAGGTGCCCCGCTACAATTTTCTAGGGAATTTGTGGATGGAACCGGAGCTCCTAACCTAATTAGTAACAACGAGCAAACGGGTATTCGTGTTATCAAGTATAACCCACGTTTTGGAGGTTTCACAGGACACAGTATTCAATTCCGTTATGCAGACGCCCACTTAATGAGAGCTGAAGCAATGCTAAGAAGTGGCGGTAATGCTACTGCTATGGTCAACGAATTACGTACCATCAGGGGTGCTGCTCCTCTTGGTGACGTGAATGAGGCAGAATTGGCCGATGAAAGAGCAAGGGAATTGTTCGTTGAAGGTTGGAGAAGAAACGATATGATTCGTTTTGGACAGTACCTCAGAGGATGGGAATTTAAAAGTTCCGCGGAAACTGGAAATGCAACCAGATTGTTGTTCCCGATTCCACTGCCACAATTATTGGCAAACCCTAACTTGACCCAGAACCCTGGATACTAATCAAGTTTGAGGATAAAATAAAAACCCTGACTTTAAAAAGTCAGGGTTTTTTTATGTTTCAAAATAGCATTGTAAATATCCTACGCAACCATTGGCCTTTAACACATCTTAATGTAACATATTTGGACTATTGTAATTCTTTATACTTTTATTTAGATTACTTATATTGGCGCCCTATTTTGACGATGAGAACCATGCGACGGATTATCATACTATTTGGCTTTTTAAGCCTTTTATTTTCTTGTAGTTCCAAGTCCGAAAGAAAGTTTGTCAAAGTACCATCCACACAAACCACCATTACCTTTTCGAACACCCTTCTAGATTCGCCAGAACTCAACATCCTCAATTACCTCTATTACTATAATGGTGCCGGTGTAGTTACCGCAGACTTTAACAATGATTCTTTAGTGGATATCTATTTCGTAGGTAATCAAATACCAAATCAACTCTATTTAAACAAAGGCAAGTTTCAGTTCGTCAACGTTACGGCAGAGTCCAACTTGATGTCCTCCGATGGTTGGAATACCGGTGCTACCCAAGTAGATATCAATAATGACGGTTTGTTGGATATTTACGTCTGTCAGGCTGCGGGATATCGTAATCTAAAAGGCCAAAACAAATTATACATCAATCAAGGTATCAACGCAAACGGCATACCTACCTTTAAAGAAAGTGCAAAAGATTATGGATTGGACTTTGAAGGACTTTCAACGCAATCTGCCTTTTTTGATTTTGACCTTGATGGAGATCTCGATATGTACCTGCTCAACCACTCGGTACACCCAAATAGAAATTACGGCCGCGGAGTGTTACGCAAAAAAGTGGATTCCCTATCAGGTGACCGCATATACGAAAATGTAAACGGTTATTTCAATGATGTGAGTTCCCAAGCCGGAATCTATCAAGGTAAATCCGGTTATGGATTGGATTTATCCATCAGCGATCTAAATAACGACGGTTATCCGGATATTTATGTGGGAAACGATTTTTTTGAAAATGATTACCTCTACATCAACCAAAAAAATGGCACGTTTCGTGAAATTATCTCTGAAAATGATGAAAAACTAGGAAACACCTCCCACTTTTCAATGGGAAATGACATTGCAGACATCAATAATGATGGACAAATGGACATTGTTTCACTTGACATGTTGCCAGAAAACCTAGAAACCTATAAAACCTCAGGGTTGGAATACCCTTACCCTATATATCGCCAATACCTTAATCAAGGTTTTGCACCACAGTACATGCAAAATACATTACACCTCAACTTAGGGGATGCCAATTTTGCCCAAATTGGCAATCTTAGCGGCATCGCTGCTACAGAATGGTCGTGGGGTGCACTCATAGCGGATTTTGATAATGACGGTTACAACGACGCCTACATTTCAAATGGAATCAAGGGAGCCACCAATGATATGGATTATATGAATTTCATAGCCAATGAAAATATCCAAAGGCGTATCGACTCTGGTATGACCTCAAGTGATATGCCCTTGGTAAATGAGCTTCCAATCAAAAAAGCACCTAATTATTTTTTCAGAAACAATGGAGACCTCACTTTTTCGGATACAAGTGAAGCATGGCTTGATGGTAATCCATCCTTTAGCAATGGTTGCACCTATTCAGACCTGGACAATGATGGCGATCTAGATATCATTGTAAACAACATAAACGAACCTGCTTATATTCTTGAGAATACCTCAAATGAAAATTATTCACTTACCGTTATGCTTGAAGGCAAACAAAATAATCCCTTCGGTGTAGGTAGTAAACTGATAGCTTATCAAGACTCAAAACTACAGGTAAGGGAGCACTTTACAACGAAAGGATATCTCTCCGCCAAGGATAATAGGATTTACTTCGGTTTAGGAAAAGATAGTATTTTGGATAGCCTTAAAGTCATATGGCCGAATAGAACCTACCAAACCCTGACATCGGTTAAGGCAAATACCATATTAAAACTATCACAAAAAAATGCCATTGACGTGGAACAAGATGACAATTCAACACACTATACCCAATTTCAAAGAATTGATTCCGTATTGAACTTCGTCCATAAAGAGGCCGTCTCTTTAGATTTTGATAGACAACCTTTAATCCCCTTCGCCGCTTCCAACGAGGGTCCGGGAATAGCGATTGCCGATATCAACGATGACGGTCTCGATGATATTTTTATAAATGGGGCAAAAAGACAAGCTTCATCGCTATATATTCAAAGAGAAGGTGGGAACTTTTCTTTAAGTCAACAAGACCTTTTTAATGAAGATGCCATCAACGAAGATGTTGAAAGTCTTTTTTTTGATTCAGACAACGATGGTGATCTAGATTTGCTGGTGGTTAGTGGAGGAAATGAATTTCTAAACGGGAAACCGCTACAACCCCGATTTTATAAAAACGAGAGTGGAGTGCTATTTAGAAAAGACGGTATGTTTTCAGGAATTTCCTTAAATGCCTCTAAAGTTGTAGCCCTTGATTATGATAATGATAATGACAATGACATCATTATAACGGCAGACCAACAACCATCCAAATATGGCGTTACGCCAAAACAATTCATCTTTCAAAACAATGGAAAAGATGGGTTTTTGGATGTTACTAATCGCGTTGCCCCTGATTTTGAATATATTGGCAATGTCAAAGATATTGTGGTTGCAGATGTGGACCAAGATGGTTTGACGGATTTTATGGTCGTCGGGCATTGGATGCCAATCTCCATTTTCTTGAACAAAGGTTCCACCTTTGAGCTGCAAAACGGCCAAAGTCTTTCGAAGACCCACGGCTGGTGGAATAGCATTGCCGTAAATGATTATGACAATGATGGGGATTTGGATATTTTTTGCGGTAATTGGGGGCTGAATACAAAATTTAAAGCCAATAATGAATATCCTATTACCTTATATCTCGCAGATTTTGATCAAAATGGATCTGTAGAACCCCTGGTAACGTATTTTCATGACCAAACGGAAACACCATTTGCCTCAAAAGATGAATTGGTAAAACAAATGCCCTACCTCAACAAAAAGTTTCTGTCTTACAAAAGCTTCGCAAAGGCATCCGTACCAGAATTATTTGGTCAAAAAGAGCTTGATAACGCGCAACAAAAGAAAGTCTATCTTTTAGAGAGCAGTTACTTCGAAAATACCGGAGATGGAAAATTCGCTAAACACAACTTCCCAAGAATTGCCCAATCGTCAACTGTACGCGATATGCTATTTGATGACGTAAATTCAGATGGCTATAAAGACTTGTTAATTATTGGCAATGATTATGAAATAAGTACCCAGTTGGGTAGATTAGATGCGCTACGTGGAGTAATTTTGCAAAATGATAAAAATGGCGGGTTTTTCTGGCAGAAAAATCCATCGTTGCATATTGAAGGGGCGTCAAGAAACATACAGAAAATCAAAGTAAACAATCAAGAACGGTATGTGATTGGAAGAAACAACAAAGCTCCTTTGTTTATAGCTAAAAAGAATCAAGACAAATGAAAATGAGATTATTGATTTTAGGATTGTTCCTTATTTTTCTAAATGCCTGTAAAAAAGAGGTGATAGATAAAAAACCTGAAGTGGAAGCTACCCTATTCACCTTGCTTAAACCTACCGAGACCGGGGTGGATTTTGTCAATAAAGTGGAGAATCAGAAAAACTTCAATATTTTCAAATACCGAAATTTCTATAATGGTGGTGGAGTGGCCATAGGCGATATCAATAATGATGGCCTTTCCGACATTTACCTGACCGGTAATATGGAACCTAATAAACTCTACCTCAACAAAGGGGATTTCAAGTTTGAGGACATATCGGAAAAAGCCGGCGTATCTGGTAACAAGCCATGGTCGACAGGTGTGGTTATGGTTGATGTCAACGCCGATGGTCTATTGGATATTTATGTCAGTAACGCTGGTAATCTTGAAGGAAACAATCACGACAATGATCTATACATCAACAATGGGAATCTTACGTTTACTGAAAAGGCCAGTGAGTACAACCTTGCGAAAACAGGTTTTTCAACCCATGCTTCGTTCTTTGACTATGATAAAGATGGCGACCTTGATGCCTATATTCTAAATAACAGTAATATCCCCGTCAGTAGCCTTGGTTATGCGGAACAACGTGAGGTACGGGCCCAAGATTGGGAGGGGGTACCCCACATTTTTAGGGGCGTTGGTGATATGCTTTTACGTAATGATGATGGAAAATTTGTCGATGTAAGTGAAGATGCCGGTATCTATGGAAGCCTTATCGGTTTTGGCCTCGGGGTTTTAGTGACCGACATTAACAATGACCGATACCCAGACATTTATGTCTCCAACGACTTCTACGAGCGTGATTATTTATACATCAACCAAAAAGATGGTACTTTCACCGAAGAAATCAAAAACTACACTTCGCATCTAAGCCTCTCTGCCATGGGTATCGATATTGCCGACATCAATAACGATGGCCATAATGATATCTTTATAACCGATATGCTTCCTGAACCAGATGAAAGGGTGAAATCGGTTATGGAATTTGAGGGTTACAATGTTTTTGACCTAAAAAGGGAAAAAGATTTTTACCAACAATACATTCAAAATACCTTACAACTCAACAACGGCAACGGTACTTTTTCTGAAATCGCTTATTATAGCGGGGTTCACGCCACCGATTGGAGCTGGGCCGGACTCATGTTCGACATGGATAATGACGGACTGAAAGATATTTTCGTAACCAATGGCATCAACCATGACTTGACCGATTTAGACTTCGTCGATTTTTTCGCCAATGAGATTATCCAAAAAATGGCATTGACCGGTAGAAAAGAATCCATTGATTCGATAATCAATAAAATGCCCATAAAGCCCCAACATAATTACGCCTATAAAAACAATGGTGATATTACATTTAAAAATGCCAATGTAGAATGGGGGTTTGACCTACCCACACGTTCAAATGGCGCAGCCTATGGGGATTTAGACAATGATGGGGATCTCGACTTGATCATAAACAATGTAAATACCGAAACTTTTGTGTACCGAAACAATACCAATGAGTTTGAAGAAAACAACTACATCAAAGTACAATTTAAGGGTAAGGATAAGAATCCTTTTGGTATCGGTGCATTGGTCAAATTCTATTTTGACGACAACATCATTAACCAAGAACTCATACCTTCACGGGGGTTTCAATCTTCAATGGAATATGATATGACGGTGGGTTTAGGACAAATCAAACAACTGGATTCCATTCGAGTCATTTGGCCTGACGACGCAACCCAAAAACTGGAAAATCTAAATGCAAATCAAACCCTGACCTTAAATTGGGAGGATGCAAATGACATGTACATTGTGTCAAAACCGGGCGGCAACGAAGCGTATTTGAAAGAAGTAAACGCATCATCATTAATAGCCCATGATGAAAATAATTACAATGATTTCGATTACGAGGGCTTAATCTATAAAAAACTCTCACAAGAGGGGCCCTCATTGGCAATTGCAGATGTGAATGGTGATGGTCATGAGGATTTCTTCATTGGAGGTGCCGAGAACCAATCGGCAACATTATATACCCATAGCGGTAATGGTAGAGTGGCCCCGAAAAAGATCAAGGCCTTTGAAAAAGACAAGTCTTTTGAAGATGTTGCCGCTGCTTTCTTTGACGCAGATCAAGATGGTGATCAAGACTTAATGGTTGCTTCGGGGGGGAACAACTATAATTTACAACGTACTTACAGCCCAAGACTTTATTTGAATGATGGAAAAGGAAATTTCACGAAATCACCGAACGAACTTCCTTCTACCTTTAAAAATATGGCTACCATAGCTACCAATGATTTTGATGGTGATGGTGATGTGGATGTGTTTATTGGCTCAAGAAGTGTGGTTAGTGTTTATGGCATATCACCGGATCATTTACTATTGGAGAATCAAGGTGATGGTACCTTTACAGATGCTACGGAAAGATTGGGCTACGAACTCAAAGATGCCGGTATGGTCACACATTCCACTTGGGCCGATATTGACGGTGATGGCAAAGAAGATCTTATCATAACCGCCGAATGGGACACCCCGAAAATTTACAAAAACACAGGTCGTAGGCTGACAAAATTGAAAACAAATTTAGACAGTTTACATGGGTGGTGGAACACCGTTGAGGCAGTTGATTTAGACAATGACGGTGATAAAGACCTTATTTTAGGAAATATGGGTTTGAATTTACACTACCAACCAAGAGAGGGCCATCCTATGAAAATGTACATCAATGATTTTGATGGCAATGGCACATTAGAACAAATTGTGACACAGAATTTTGAAGGAGGAGATTATCCCATACACCAAAAAAAGGAGCTAACGGAGCAAATTGTTTCGTTAAAGAAGGAAAATCTAAAAGCCTCTGATTATGCCCGCAGAACGATACATGAGCTTTTTTCAAAAGAGGCTATGGATAACGCCATAGTAAAAGAATCACGTATTTCAAAATCAGTAATAGCAATCAATGAAGGTGGTGGCAAATTCACAATTAAAGAATTGCCTTCTAGAGTGCAGCTCTCGTGTGTATGCGATATTACTTGTTCAGACATCAATAACGATGGTAATCTAGACTTGATCATGGCAGGCAACAATTTTGAGTTCAAACCCCAGTTCTCAAGGGTTGATGCCAGTTATGGCAATGTACTTTTAGGAGACGGAAAACTAGGTTTTGAGTGGCAAGATTATAATAAGAGTGGTTTTTCCATTAAAGAAGAAGTCAAGTATCTTAAACAGTTTAAAGACAAAAAAGGAAAAACCTTTATCATAGCTGCAATAAATGATGAGAAACCCAAGATTTTTACAGTAAATGAATAGACTTCTTTTCATTCTTTTCTTCGCATTTACCATAATGGGCTGCACGGATCAAAGTCGATTGTTCCATTCCATTGATAGTTCAAAAACCGGTATTGAATTCAATAACCTTGTCACTGAATCGGATGAACTCAATATACTGGATTACCTCTATTTTTATAATGGTGGTGGGGTGGCCATAGGCGATATCAACAACGATTCACTACCCGATATTTTCTTTACCGGAAATCAAGTAAAAAACAAACTATACCTGAATAAGGGCAATCTTCAGTTTGAGGACATATCGAGCACAGCAGGAATTGAAGGGCAAAGTACTTGGAACACAGGTACCACCATGGCCGATGTAAATGGGGATGGACTTCTAGATATTTATGTTTGTGCCGTTGTGGGCATCAACGGATTTAACGGATTCAATGAACTGTACATTAACAACGGTGATAATACCTTTACCGAAAGTGCGGCGAAATATGGATTGGATTTTGACTCTTACAGTTCAAATGCAGCCTTTTTTGATTATGATTTGGATGGTGACCTAGATCTGTACCTTCTCAATCATGCCGTACATACCCAAAACTCTTACGGTAAGGCTAGCTTAAGAAATGAGAGAACCTATGAGACCGGTGACAAACTACTTCGAAATGATGATGGAAAATTCATAGATGTGAGCGAATCTGCCGGTATTTATGGCGGTATCAATAGTTATGGACTAGGACTGGCAATTTCAGACTTCAATTTAGATGGGTATCCAGATTTATATATCGGTAATGACTTTCACGAAGACGATTACTACTATTTGAACAACGGCGATGGTTCTTTCACTGAAAGTTCGAGAACCTACTTCGGGCATACCAGTCGTTTCTCGATGGGGAGTGACGTTGCTGACATCAACCATGACGGGCGTCCAGATTTAATATCCTTGGATATGCTACCTCAAGATGAGACCGTGTTAAAAGCCTCTGAAGGTGACGACAATGTTCAAATTCAAAAGCTACGTATTGAAGAGTTTGGGTACCATTATCAGTTCACGAGAAACATGCTGTACGTCAACCAGCCTGACGGTAAATATATGGAAACCGCCCTCTTAAGTGGCATTGCCGCAACTGATTGGAGTTGGAGTGCCTTATTTGCCGATTACGATCAAGATGGGGAACAAGACCTGTTTGTCGCCAACGGAATCAAAAAGAGGCCCAATGACCTTGACTTTGTGAAGTTCGTTTCCAATGAGCAAATCCAAAAAAAGATAGACAATACGAAATTAGTCGATCAAAAAGCCTTACAGTTAATGCCTTCGGGCAATACACACAATTATATTTTTAAGGGTGGACAAGATCTCATTTTTGAGGATATGTCTGGCACATGGATACAAAAAGATACCATTCTCTCAGGGGCCAGTGCTTATGGAGATTTAGATGGGGATGGGGATCTTGACCTTGTGACCAACAACATGAACCAATTTGCCTCGATCCTTGAAAATAAAACTGATGACGCCACTAATTATTTAAAGATCGTTCTTGCCTTTGAAGGCAAGAACAGCTTTGGTATCGGCACCAAAGTATATTCATATGACAAGGGCAGATTGCAATTCAAAGAACTATTCCCCACGCGGGGTTTTCAAGCCTCATCAGAACCCATAATACATTTTGGCTATGCCCAAACGACCCAAATCGATTCTTTGAAGATTGTATGGCCCGATAAGACCTATCAGATCTTGACCAACATCGATGTCAATCAAACATTGCGTATTTCACCAGATAACACACGACCCTATAGGTATTCGGGCAATAGCACGAACAAACCGCTATTTGTCTTAACAGAAGACAATCTTGGAATCGATTTTGTGCATAGGGAAGATAACTATACCGATTTTATCCGTGAAAAGTTAATGCCTTATAAAGCATCCGATAGAGGTCCTGCGGTTGCGATTGGTGACTTGAATAATGATGGAAAAGAGGATATCTTTTTCGGGGGTTCTAAATATATTCCGTCTGCGGTCTATTTACAAAAGGATTCCATTTTTGTCAAGCATAAACTTGCCACCTTGGCAAAAGATTCTATAAAAGAGGACATTTCCGCAGTAGTAGCGGATTTTAATGGTGATGCTAAAAATGATCTGTTTATCGCTTCTGGGGGAGCGGATTTTTTTGGCGATTCAAAACCATTATCAGACAGTTACTATATACAAAAAGACACCACACTAGTTGTAGCGAGTTTACCGGATTACTTTCAAAATGCGGCAATAATCAAACCTTTCGATTTCGATGAAGATGGTGATTTAGACATTTTTGTAGGCAATCATATCATAACCGGAAAATTTGGGGCAGCACCCAAAGCCTTTTTGCTGAAAAATGAAAATGGTGTTTTCACCATAGTGAAAGATTTTGGGGCCTCAGAAACAGGTATGGTGACCGATGCGATTTGGGAAGATTTTGACAGCGATGGTAATACTGACCTTATTATCATCGGGGAATGGATGTCACCTAAATTCTTTAAAAATGACAAGGGGGCTTTCAAAGAAGCCCAAAAATTGGATTTAAACGGCCTATGGCAGACTATTCAACCCTTTGACATTGATGGTGATGGCGATACCGATTATCTTTTGGGCAATTGGGGTACAAACTCAAAATTCAAGGCCTCAAAAGAAAGACCGATGAAATTGTTATTTGGGGATTTTGATGCCAACGGACAAACGGAAACCATTACTACCATTGAAAAAAATGGAAAATACTACCCCATATCCGGATTGGATGATTTAAGTTCCCAAATGATTTTTTTACGAAAAAAATTCAATTCGTATCGCGCTTTTGCGGGTAAGTCCATTGATGAAATACTCGATCCTGAAAAAGTGTCAAACGCCGAAACCTTGACCGTTACTACCTTATCATCTGGGTATCTTAAAAATGACGCTGGAAAATTAAGTTTTATCCCTTTTTCCAATGAGCTACAGGTCGCTCCTATTATAGAATTTTTAGAACATGATTTTGATGGTGACGATTCCGCCGAAATCCTAGTTGGCGGAAATTATTTTGGTGTTAAGCCGTACCAAGGTCGTTTTGACTCTTTTCCCGGTGCGATAATAAAAACTGAAAATGACGTAATTTTGGGCAATATTTTAGGTTTGGATTTCACCGGTAAATCCATTCGCCATTTAAATATAATATCCCTCAAGGGCCAAGAATATCTTTTGGTCACGTTCAACAATGATAAGGCCCAAGTATATAAAATAAATGATTAAGATGAACCGAATAAAAGTAATAACCGTTCTATTTTTTATAGGTATACTTTTTAATGCCTGCAAAAAAGAAGTGAAGCCAATTATCGTGACCCCAAATGATTTTCATGCAGCTGTGGATAAGGTGACCGAGGTGATGATCCACGATATTTTTTCACCACCAGTGGCAAGTAGAATTTACGCATACCCCAACATTGCCGCATATGAGATCATGGCGAAAAACAATAATGACTACAGCTCATTATCAGGGCAGCTGCATGGCCTTTCCGAAATTCCAGAACCAAAGAACGACCAGCAAATAAACTATGACCTGGCTGCATTGATAGCCCATATGGATCTGAGTAAAAGACTTATATTTTCTGAGGATCGCATCGAGCGTTATAGGGATAGTCTATACGGCACGTGGAGAGACAGAAATGAAAGCGAATTCAATAGCGCAAAGGAATATGGCCTCTTAGTGGCCCAGCACATCTCAGAATGGATGGACAAAGACAACTACAAACAAACAAGGACAATGCCTAAGTTCTCCGTAGATTCTGAAGATCCCTCTAGATGGCAACCTACCCCACCCGCTTATATGAGTGGTATAGAACCCCATTGGAATAAAATCAGGCCCTTCGTAATCGATTCCGCCAGCCAATTCAAACCCACACCCCCACCCGCGTTCTCTGTTGAAAAAGATTCAGACTTTTACAAAGAACTTAAAGAAGTCTACGACATTAGTAACGAAATAACCGCAAAAGGTGATACTTCAGAAGAAGTCGCCATTGCCCAATTTTGGGACTGTAACCCCTATGTATCGGTCACTAGGGGGCATTTGATGTTCGCCACCAAAAAAATAACGCCTGGGGCCCATTGGATCGGGATAACCAAAATAGCATCAAGAAAAAACAATGCTGATGTGATGGAGACCGTTCATGCCTACACTAAAACTTCCATCGCGATTGCCGATGCATTTATCAGTTGCTGGGATGAAAAATACCGTAGTAACCTCATACGACCAGAAACCTTGATCAACCAACATATCGACGACAGTTGGGAACCGGTTCTACAGACCCCCCCATTTCCAGAATATACCAGTGGCCATAGTGTAGTCTCAGGTGCCGCCGCTACCGCCCTGACCAGTATTTTTGGTGATGATTTTCATTTTAACGATGATACCGAAGTAGCCTATGGACTACCTGTCAGGTCTTTCGAATCATTTAACAAGGCAGCCGATGAGGCCGCTATCAGCCGAATGTACGGCGGTATACACTACAGGGCTGCCGTAGAGATTGGCGTCAAACAAGGCCGTGACCTGGGTAGGTTCATTGTCGATAATCTAGAAACAAAAAAAGAGTAGTCGTAAACACGAACTCCTATGAAAAAAATACTTTATAGTATCCTTTTTATTGTTCTAATAGGGTTAGTCTGGTATCTCTTCATAAAATCATACGACTACACCGTTCGTTTCGAAACAAAAACATTTCCCGGTGCCATTAATCAAACCCTGAAATTATGGGATCAAACCTTGGATACAGTAGCTAAAATTCGCCAAGATGGTTCACTATATAGGCTGACACAAAAAGTTAAGTTCAACGACTCCATTCATACCTATCATTGGAAAATAAAGCCGATTACCGATTCTACATCTAAAGTTCAAGTGAACATCCATGATGAGAACCATAGTTTGATGAATAAGGTTCTGGTGCCTTTTACCGATACCGATTTTGAAAAACGTTCCCGTAAGACCGTTCTCGATTTTATGGAAAACTTACAAGACCATATCGGTAAGTTTAAAGTAACCATAATTGGCGAGGCCGAATTACCCTCAAAGTATGTGGCCTATATACCGCTTAAGACCACACAATTTCAAAAAGCCGGTGGCATGATGAAAAACTATTCATACATCGGTCAAACACTGCTGAAAAATCAGGTGGAATTCGATGGCCCCCCCATGGTTGAAATCACCAAATGGAACCGAAATAAGGATAGTTTGGCGTATAACTTCTGCTATCCCATAATTCGTTCAGATCGATTACCTATGGATACCGATATCGAATACAAACGCATTTTTGGCAAAAAGGCCCTTAAGGCAATCTACAATGGAAACTATATAACTTCTGACAGGGCATGGTATGCCCTCTTAGACTATGCGAAAAACAACGATATACCCGTAGAAGCAAAACCTCTTGAGATCTTCTACGACAATCCAAATACCGGTGGGGATGAAATCAATTGGAAAGCTGAAATTTACCTGCCCATCAAAGAAACACCGAATGACTAGACTTTGCTGTATTTTGCTCTTTGTGATGCTCCAGGCCTGTGCCCAACAGACATGGCATGGTAATTTGAGTTATTCGGGTCGATTGCCATCAAACCTCAGCGAAGTTTCAGGAATCGTAAGTTATGACGGAAGCACGGCTTGGGTCATCGAGGACAATGGTAACAAAGACTACATTTACAGAATCAACTTAGAAGGCAAATTGATCAAGAAGTTCAAGGTGAAGAACGCCAAAAACAAAGACTGGGAAGACCTAACCAGGGATCAGAAAGGGAATCTATATATCGGTGATTTTGGCAATAATTATAATGATAGAAAAAACCTGACCATCTATAAGTTACCTAACCCCGAAGTTGAAAAAGGAGATAAAATCGAAGCAGAGGAAATAGGGTTCCGTTATCCGGAACAAAAAAAGTTTCCTCCCAAAAAGAAAGGCTTACTTTACGATTCGGAAGCCTTTTTTCATTGGAAGGACCATTTATATATTTTCACAAAAGATCGTTCACGACCCTACTTGGGTAAAACGTTGATTTACAAAATTCCGGATGAGAAAGGAGAATACGACGCCAAGCTAGTGGGAAGCCTTAACCTTTGTTCGAACCAAGATCACTGTTCGATAACTGGGGCCGCCATATCAGATGATGGAAAGACCATCGCTTTGATAGGATATGGTTACCTGTATACGGCAACCAATGTTGATTTGAATCACCTTTCTGATACCCAATTCAAAACAACTGATTTGAACTATAATACCCAGATAGAATCCGTCTGCTTCATAAATGACTCTACCCTACTGATTGCGGACGAACAATCAAAGTCAAAAGGAAGAAACTTATATAGGTTCATTTTAAACTAACAATAATTTAGATTTGAGATAACTGCCGGTTTAAAAGGGAACAGATGTCAAAGAAAACAGACCTTTGTCACCCCAAGCAAAGTCAGGGGCTTGAAAAAATATGCATTAAAAAGGTTTCGACTGCGCCTGTATACCAACAAGGCAGGCCCTATCCCACATAACCCCCAGGAATGGCTGGAAACCAAAAATGATAGGTTTCTTCTAAAAACCAAAGCCTACACCAAAAGCAAAGCGTAAGCCATCATCACTATTGAAAAGTCCAAAGTTTGCTGAAATGAGGTCAGAACCATTCATAAAAAAACCACCACCATATGAGGTATGCCAAATATTGGAATCCTCATCGGGTATCCAAACACGTCCATAGTCAAAACCACCATAAATACCAGGGGTTACCGGTAAGAGACCTGTACGCATCTTTCTAAAACTCAACCGTAAATCAGTATTTTGAAAATAGGCCGATCTACCTGTGAAACGTTGAAAACGAAATCCCCTAAGACCATTATTTCCACCGATACTGGCACCTTGATAAAATTCAAAATCGTCACTAAAGTTAAAATGCCCTTTGAGTTTTGTGGCCAAAACCAAACTTCCACTCGATACCAATTTATAATCAAAAGAAAGACTTGGAATAAAAAAGGTGAATGACCTACTAGAATCACCTAGATTGGTTCGATACCCCCCGTCTAGGGAAATCGCCATCCCGACTGTCGGAAAGGCTTCATTGTCGGCATTGGCATAACTGTACCCCACATCGATTCCGAAAAAGTCTTGTTGGGTGTCGCGCCCAGCATCGGTAAAAAAGCCTTCGATAAACCGGTCTTCGGTCTCTTCAACATCATAATTTTCATACGTTACACCGAGCTTTACCTTTGAGCCTAAATGACCGCGCCAAACTAAAGAAGGGGCGAGCTTAATGGTTTCTATCTTCACTCTATTGAAATCAAACTCCAGCGGATTTTCATCATCGGTATTAATGGTCTCGTTTCCTAATCCGAAGAAATTGATTGCAAAATTGGGACTCGTAAATTTTCCGGTCAGCTCTAGATTTACACCCTCGAAAATATTGGCGAATTCACCTGAATATCCTAAATCGAAACCACTGGTGGCAAAATAAAACGCAGCACTTACCGTATGTTGTTGTGTAAACGGGTTCTGTCGAAAACCATTGAACGTATACGTGTTCATCAAGCCCAAACGAACCCCGTCGTCAGGGTTAAAGCCCACAGCTGGCAACAATTGATTGTTACTCGCCTTGATTTTCAAGAATTGATAGGTATTGGTATCATAGTCATTGATTTTATGTAGTCTACCACCAAAAGCTTCTTCATAGGTATTCTTTTTGGTCTTAAAATCATACGTATGCACCCCCTTGGCTTTTTCATGGATTTTGTAACTGTCGTTATTTTGGCCGCCCACTAAACGGACCTTGATTGCCCCATTGGTATTATTGACTTCGAAAACGTCATCATCATCCAAACCATAAATCCATACTTCCTTGGTAGTCTTGGGGTCATAAATCTTATCAAAAAACAAATCGGCCTTCTTTCCCCCTTTAATTCGAAACGCCTTAACATCGATTTTCCCATTGGGCAATGGATTTACTACAAAATAATCATCTTTGTCGGTGCCGGCAATAACACTATACTTGTTAATTACTTTAAAATAGGCCTGTGCAGTCGCTACTAGCTTTTGTTTTCTAAGCAACAGGGTCTTTTTGATTTTAGTAATGGTTTCATCACGAACTTCTTCGGGGAACTCTTCAAAAGCAACATCAATGGTGCTTTCCGTAAGGTTCTCCTGTATAAATTTGGCCTGCCCTACCCAATCGTCGATGGTCGTTTCAGATAGTAAGGCCATATCTAAGGCAAAGGTCATAGGAGAAGAATTTAAACCTTTCACGCTACGAATTTCTTCGTTAAAGCCTTCGAATAATTTGAGCCCAGGTACTGTTTTAGAGGCAATACCCAATAAGGCACCATCTGACATGATTGAAAATACCTGGTCACGGTCTCTCGGTATGGGTTTAAAAACCTTATCGCCCGAGGCGTCTTCAAATTGTGCCCATCGCCACTGATCTATATGGCGGTCCCAATCACCAATGAGCATGTCAAACAACCTAGCTCGGGCATAAGCTTTTGCATCTACCTTATATTCTTCGTCTTTCCGTAGCTTTTTGATGAGGTCATCGGTACTTTCAATTTTCTTTGTCTTACCAAAACTTGCAATATCATGACCTTCTGAAACATGCTCTTCGATCATGTAGAGCTCATCTCCAAAATCACTATTAAAATCACCCAACACACTTTGCTTGGGAATGTAATATAGCTTAGGATTGGTATGGTATAAATCAATGGCATCTGACAGTGCCCCGACGGTAAAAGGCGCATAAGGATGCG
Source organism: Croceitalea sp. MTPC5 (assembly GCF_036985505.1). Lineage (NCBI taxonomy): Bacteria > Pseudomonadati > Bacteroidota > Flavobacteriia > Flavobacteriales > Flavobacteriaceae > Croceitalea > Croceitalea sp. MTPC5. The sequence continues at coordinate 357,608 of NZ_BTGQ01000003.1, read as the reverse complement.
CCCCGGTATAAAAATCCTTTAAAATTATTTCGGGCAAGGTACCCTCAAGTTCGCCGGTAATATACTGTTCTTTGAACACCAATGATTGAAGGTATAATTCAGCACTCTTTCGAAGGGCACGCATCACGAATTGCCGACCGTCTTTATGTTCTAATCGTAACGACCTTGATTGATGCCCCCCACCTTTTCGAACCACCTTCAAGCCACCCATGAGTGTATCTAAATTTACCGTTGGCGCCTTGATTTTAGTAGCGTAATATTTTCGATAACGTTCGCCCCAAACTGCTTTGAAAAATCCCGTTTTATCAACTTCCTCCTCCGAGTAGACCGAAGCCTCTACAAAGGGAGGAAAATCATCCTTCATACCACCGGTGGAAAACGTCTTGTTTTTTGGCAATACTTCGGTACTGTAAAGTATCTTTTCCGTACCATCATCTTCGACACCGTAAAAATCGACCTGTGATGACCCATCCGTAAAGACGTTCAAGATTGCGTATCCCCTTTGACCGGTAGAAAACCTACTTCCATTCAATAGTCGCGAAGCTCCCTTTTTAGCCCCTGAACCACTCACTATTTGCGGAGTGTTGTCTTCCACTATATATTGTAACGTATGCTCATGGCCAGATGTGAAAATCACTTTTTCAGAATACTGTGCAAGTGTTCTTATGCGATTTTTCAATTGGTTGTACTTTTTATTGGATTGGTCTTCTATACTTGCTCCCGACGTTTTTCGCAGCAAGTTTATGAAACTTCCTATGATAGGTAGGGGAACCGAAGTACCTTTAGGGAAAATATTCTTCTTAAATGAAAACTCACCTCCATGCGGACCATAGGTCATCAGGGGATGATGCATTGCCAAAATCGTCGTTTTATCGGCATTCTTTTTTATGATACCTTCTATTTCCTCAAAAAAACGATTCCTGTCCTTTATCTCACACTCATCGTTTATGGTTGGATGTTTATCCCAATTCACCAAATACCATTCCGTATCAATGGCAACCACAATAAGGTCATCATTGACCTCGATAGTTTCTATTGGACATCCATTTTCTGGAAAAAACACTTCCTTACTATCCAAAACCTCTTCAATATACCGCTCTTGTCGTTTAAGGCCTTGCAACCCCTCATTGTACCAATCATGGTTACCGGGTATGAATACCCTTCTACCCTTGAAATCAGCCAGTGTGGCCAGCTGAGCATCTATATGGCTTTTTGCCTCTATATACGCCTTTGTGGAATCTTTTTTATCTGGTAGGCCCGCGGGATAGATGTTATCCCCCAAAAAAATCGTTGTACTGTTCTTACTGGCTTTATCCAGTCTTGCTTTAAATGCCTTTAGAACAGGGTTCATACCCCCAATGGGTGATTTTCCCGCATCACCGATCAGGTAAAGGGTATGTGAGACCTCTTTATCATGGGCTACGATTTTTCCATTAAAATCCTCACTATACTTTACTTTGTAGGTGGCGCAGCTCGAAACTAAAAACAGAACCAAGGCAGTTAGGTAAAATCTTTTCATAATAAAAGGGCTTCCATCCAAAATTTTGTATTTTGGGTTTTTCAATATACAAACTATGTCAGAGATTGTTCATAAAGCTGAAGAATTTGTTACCGAACTGCTCGAAAACAAACTTGACCCCAATTTTTTATACCACAATCTAAAACATACACAACGGGTCGTTAAAAGTACCAAAGAACTCTTAGCTAACCATGAACTTTCTGAAGGGGAAAATGAACAATTGTTGCTGGCGGCATGGTTTCATGATACGGGATATACCAAAGGGGTTCAAGACCACGAAAAAAGTAGCTTTCAAATTGCCGCTGATTTTTTAAGATCTACGGGATATAAAGAGGAGGGTATCAAAACGGTCGGCAATATCATTATGGCAACCAAGCGGTACCATGAACCTGCCAATCTTCATGAAGAAATAATACGCGATGCGGATGCCTCGCATTTTGCACAAAAAAGCTATTGGGAAACCACTGATTTTCTAAAGGAGGAATTAGAAAAACTGGGGATCGCTAAATATTCGGATAAAGAATGGCGCAATGAGAACATCAAGATGTTCAGGAATGAACATCGTTTTTATACCGAATATGCCAAAGAAAACTGGAATGATAACAAAGAAAAAAACCTCAACACCCTTGTAAAGGATAAGAAAACCGAAAAAGAAATAGCCAAAAAAGAAGCCCTTAAGGCAAAGTACAAAAGTGAAAGCCCTGATCGCGGTATTCAGACCTTATTTAGGGTTACGCTTAAAAATCACTTGACCTTAAGTGACATAGCCGATACCAAGGCCAATATTTTGTTATCGGTAAATGCGATAGTGATTTCGGTGGCGCTATCCAACCTAATACCAAAACTGGATAATCCATCAAACGGATATTTGATTTACCCTACCTTGATCTTTATCACATTCAGTGTAATATCGATGATCTTAGCGGTGTTGGCTACAAGACCCAATGTTACCGAAGGTAAGTTTACGAAAGATGATGTCAGACAGCAAAAGGTAAACCTGCTGTTCTTTGGCAACTTTCATAAAATGAGCCTTGGTGAGTATGAATGGGCCATTCAAGAATTAGTGAAGGATAAAGAATATATATATTCTTCACTGACCAAGGATCTCTACTTTTTAGGATTGGTGTTGAATAGAAAATACAAAATACTTCGATTGACGTATACCATCTTTATCATAGGTATCGTGATTTCAGTTATTGCCTTCGGTATCGCGTTTCGATTCTTCGGCCCTGATAGAATGACCTTTTAGCAAACAAGCAGAATCAACTCTTTAATTCTTGCATTAAATCGTCGTAGGTATAGGTCTTTTCAGACTTTTCATCAGCCTTGTACAATATCTCGGCACGTATGGCTTTTAGTCCAGTAACACCCTGTAAACCTTCCAACTCCACAATTTCGATTTTGTTTGTGAAGTACCCTTTTGATTTTAAGAACTTCACGTAACGTAAATATTCTTTTTCATCCTTTTTCTGTGAATATACGATGGCCAATTTTCCTTTTTGGGTCAAACGTTCATTGGTACCTTTGATAAATGACTTATCTATTCGTTTTTTGATGACCTCATAGCGTGCGTTATAAGTGCCGTCAACGTCAAATTTCTTTTCATCCATCCTGAAACGTATGGCCAGGGGGGTACTATAAACAAGTAGAAGTGAGGCTACGTCTAAAGCAACTGGTAATTTTGGTTTGAGCGCATAATGCGTATTCTCCATTTCTACCATTACCTGTAGTTGCCATAACCTCAGGTTATTCAAGTACAGTTCGTTAAAATCCCTATCATTGGCAATGGCACTACCGATATACATGTTGTGTTCAATACCATCGGTCTTGTAGCGCTCAAAATAATGTGGAAACATTTCTTGGGCCGCTTGTTGCTTTTTGTCTAAATGTGCGGCCAACTTCATATTGATTTCCATCACACTCTCATCATAATTACGTCTATGGTCGTAATACGATTCGGTGGTTTTATCTATTTGTTTCTCATACTGGGCTATAAATGCCTTGATAACCTCATCTTCCCTTTTCAAATGATGGAATACAGGGTTGATCTCTTCTTGTACAAAATCAAAAATACTCTGCTCGCTATTGGTATATAGGGTGTCTTTGATTTCATCCAATAAGTTATTTACCCGAAACATCAATTCTTCATAGATAGGAAGTTTAAACTTACTCCAGGCCATTTGAAGAACCCCATTGATCTCAGAAAGCTGGATCATAAGGTCACGCTGTATCGCAATGTTTCGTTGTTTAGACGAATCTTTGATATCAATTTGCCCATAAAGCGGAAATACGTCTTTAAACACGATTTCATTGAAAGCTGGTTCTTCACCAATCAATTCTTGGGTCATAAAACGTTTCGCTTCCTCTTGAAACTTCCAATAAACCGAAGAATGAACTGTGGTACATTCATGTTGAATGATGGCATCGATCAGGTTCTGTTCCTCTTCTATCGAACGCAGTACGGAAGATACGATGAACGGCATCACATCAATCAATTTATTGGCATTGATACTATTCAATTCATTGACATTGCTTGACACCAACTCGAGCACCCCTAAAAGCTTGCCATTATCGGCAATAGGTGCTAATATGGCACTTTTGATGCCTTGTTCGTGAAGGTTTTTATACGGCTGCCCACCACCACTTTTCTCGTAATATCTAGGAACATTGGAAATGGCATAATACGTAGTCTCGCGTAAAAGCTTACCATAAGAATAATCACAAAGCATGGCATCACAATACTCTACCTCTTTACCCTTTAAGATAAAACTTTCGATGCCCTTACCATGAATTTTCAAAAATCGATTCGTATTGGAATCATAACCTGCAAAACCAACGGAAATATTCTTGAGGTTGAACAGCGACCTAAACGTATCTTGAAAATCATCCATGAAATTCTCACTCCCCCTCTTGTTGTTGCCGATCAGGGTCGTTTTTATTTCCGATATGGAATGCTCGGCCGTCACATCGAACATGTTCGATATCACAAAACCTTTTGATATAAAACTATTCGGAGGTATCTTCTCTTTCCACAGTTGTAGGTCGTCAAAATTCTGTAGTAACTCGTCTAGGTCTTCCTCATCCAAATCCTTTGCCTTGTCAGTCGGACTAATTTCCATAAAATCAGCGTTATATAAAATGCGATAATGTCGCATTACGCCATTGGCATCGGGAATATCGTAAAATAAAGGCCTTTTGAAATCTATTTTAAAACCGTAATAGAACCCAAGAATTACAGTACATTGCATGATATACTGAAGGTTTTCAGGCAGGTTTCTAATCTCAAGCTCAAAACCCTCACCTGCCTCGGCCAAGATTTTTTGAAACCTTTTGGAAGAATTAAATACCAAGTTTTCAAACGGAATGGAGGCCGTCTTGATTTCGTTTTCGGTCAATACCGACGAAAAAGTATCGGCCAATATGGTTTGAATAACATCTTTTCTCTTTTCAAGAATGCCCAAATCGTCAAAGCCATCACGCAATTCAGGATACGGTGCTTGGGCATCAAGAACATGTTTTGCCCTTGAGGCCAGAGACGCATCTTTACTGTGAAGTTGCCCATCATAATGCTCTAAAAGCTTATTGAAGCTTACGAGCTGAATTAAAGGAGCCTCACTTGTGTAATTGTTTTCCATACCCACCTTGGTCGTAAAATAATAGGTAAAGTTACAAAAAGAAGAAATAGGTCATTGTTAAGGTAATCATTATGGTTTTGACCGCTTTTTTTGGATATTTAAAAAAAAATTAGAATCATGTCATCTTTTAAAAGACTGGATAGGGCTTATAAAAATGCAAAGACCATTTCTTTTGATGACACTTCAAAATTTATTTTTTTTAGCGATTGCCATCGGGGAGACAACAGTTTTGCCGACGACTTCGCCAACAATCGCAATATTTATTTTCATGCATTGAACCATTATTATCGTGAAGGCTATCACTATTGTGAGTTGGGTGATGGTGATGAACTTTGGGAGAATATTAATTTTGAGTCCATTTTTGAGGCACATAAAAACGTGTTTCAACTATTGCGAAAATTCCACTTGGGGAATCGTTTGCACATGGTCTGGGGAAATCATGATATGGTATATCGTGATAAAACTTACGTTGACAGGCACCTTTCGAGTTATTTCGAACCCATAGATGGGGAAAGTAAGGCACTTTTTGAGGGCTTGGCCTATCACGAGGCCTTAGTTTTAAAACATAGCAATACGGCACAAGAGGTTTTCTGCACCCATGGCCATCAAGCCGATTGGTGGAACTATAATTTTTGGCGTGTGGGCCGATTTTTAGTCCGCGTTCTGTGGAAACCCCTTCAGGTGGTTGGTATTGCAGATCCAACTAGCCCGGCCAAAAACTATAAAGAATTGATTCGTATCGAACGACGCATCAAACGTTGGATCGTCAAAAATAAGTTAAGGATCACCATTGCCGGTCACACCCATAGACCTCGATTTCCAGAACCAGGTCAAATTCCTTTTTTCAATGACGGTAGTTGCGTGCATCCAAGAAGTATTACGGGCATTGAACTGGAAAACGACCATATTTCCCTTATCAAATGGCACATTGACACTAAAATAGATGGTACCCTACAGATTGTACGTGTTTTGTTAGAAGGCCCTGAAAAGTTGTCTGACTACGTTGCTGATTGATCATGGATCCCATTCAACATATATTAAACCAAATACCCATACGGCACGACCTTGCATCACAATTGATGTTCTTAGGGGTTTTTCAAGGCTTTTTTCTAGGGACCTTAATATTAATAAGGGCCAAGAAAACCACTGCGATTGCCTTTTTGGGGTGGACTCTCTTATTTCAATCCCTTGTTTTTTTAGACACCTATCTTTGTTATACCGGATTGATCAAATACCTCATCCAATTCAATGATTCCACTGAGGCATTCGTATTGACCATAGCCCCTGCATTCTATTTTTTTCTGTACGCAGCCATCAAACGGAAATCACCCGCCTTAAAACAGCTTTGGCCACATTTGATACTACCTTGCGTTTATCTTTTAAGTCAAATTCCCTTCTATACGGCACCGATACAAGTCAAACTAAATGCGTATTTGGGTGCATACTACGAAAATATTCAAACGGCCCAGGTGCCTGAATCTTTCGACTATGGCTATCATTGGTTGAAAGATAGATTTGATTGGTTGATCCTGATAAGCTTTCTGTCATACATCATACTTGGGTTTCAACTGGTATGGCATGAGCGACGGCGTATTCGTAAAATACCGCATCAAGCCAACTTGAATAAATACATTTTCACCAGAAACGCCTTGGTGCTCTTAGGTACACTATTCATCATCATCTTTATGGTTTTATACCGGTATGATGATGATAGCGGTGACCACTATATAGGCATACTACAAACCTTTATTGCTTTTAGCACTTCCTATGTCGTTTTAATGGAATCGAGATTCTTTGAAAAATCATGGTTTGCCGATAAGTATGAGACCTTTGCCTCGAGCACGGTCAGTTTTGAAAAAATAGAAACATTCTTACATGATACCGATTACTTTCTCTCTCAAGGGACATCCTTAAAAAATCTAGCCCAAAAACTAGAAACCAATGCCAATTCCATCTCTCAAGCCATCAACAAAAATACCGGCCTTAATTTTAATGATTATCTCAACAAAAAAAGGATTGGGGTCGTCAAAGAAAGACTCATCAGTATGGATTTTTCGCATCTGACCGTTGAGGCAATCGGTAATTCGGTGGGCTTCAAGTCCAAATCTGCCTTTTATACATCATTCAAGAAACATGTTGGTATGTCTCCTTCCCAGTTTATAAAACAAAAAAAGCAGTGATTCCCTGTTTGTTCTCCAGAATTGTAATTCAGTACTTTTTCAGGTCATCAAATCTGTAGAATAAGATGAGTAGCGCCCATCTTTGGGGGAAACAATTTCATCATGGAGAAAACAATACGTCGTTATGATTTAGATTGGCTTAGGGTTATAGTGTTTACATTGCTCATATTTTATCATGTAGGCATGTTCTTTGTTCCATGGGGTTGGCATATCAAAAATAATGTGATCTATGATTGGCTTCGCTGGCCCATGCTATTTTTGAATCAGTGGCGCTTACCTATACTGTTCGTTATTTCTGGTATGGGCACATATTATGCCCTATCAAAGCGCACGATTTGGCAATTTCTTTGGGAACGAAATTCAAGACTGGGAATTCCGTTGCTCTTTGGAATGTTGGTTATTGTACCTCCACAAGTCTACTTTGAAAGATTGGCGACCAATGCGTTCAGTGGTTCTTACTGGAAGTACTTTATCACTGTAGCACATTCAGGAATATACCCCGAAGGAAATTTCAGCTGGCACCATCTTTGGTTCTTACCCTACCTTTTGATTTTTTCGATTTTATTAAGTCCTGTTTTCATTTACCTAAAAAGAAATACCACACTACTGGTCGATTGGATTAAAAAACTATTGCAAAAACCGTTGCGATTGTATCTTTTTTGTATTCCCCTTTATTTATTGGAAGCCCTTATGGAACCCTTTTTTGATGTTACCCACGCACTCGTTGACGACTGGTTCAACTTATGTTTTAGCATTGTACTGTTCTTTTATGGCTTTTTATTGATTTCAATAGGAGATGTTTTTTGGAAGAGTCTTGAGCTCCTTAAAAAGAAAGCACTTATTGCTGGTTGTATCTGCTTTTCGGGTCAGGTAGTGATTTGGCTATTCTTTGAAGATGGATACGTTGTGCATTTCACAGAGGCACTTTTGAAAGTAGTTAATATTTGGTCTTGGATTCTAGTGCTTTTTGCATTTTCGGCACAATATCTAAACAGGTCAAGTAAAAGTTTAGCCTATGCCAATAGGGCCGTTTATCCTTTTTATATTCTTCACCAGACCATTACCATTTGTATTGCCTATTATTTGATGGATTTGGATTGGGGTTTTATTCCAAAAGCAACTGTTTTGGTCGTTGGAACTTTCGGAGTTAGCTGGTTGCTTTATGGTTTTATACTTCGTGTACCGATTCTGCATCCCTTGTTCGGTCTTAAAAAAAGCAGTTTGTCGAAAGAAAAATACATTTAACACCCCTTTACCAATGCTGTGGCAAGGTATTTGTTAATTTTAGTGTTCGTTTACGACATAAACCATAATGAAAAGACTATCGCCCTTTCTATTCTTTTTCCTGCTGGTCCAATTTGGATTCGCCCAAGGCGATATTCCTACGACCAAACCTTTGAAAGTTGGAGCGAAAAATAACCTCGACGTAAAATCGAGTAATCAAGGTACTTCGTTGCGCGTACCATCGGTACTTGATGAAAATCTGATATCCAAAGGAAGGCAGATTAAAATGTTGCCGGACCGAGAGTTGGTCCAAGCTGGAACCGGAATGGTCATAGACCCTAAAGTGGGTGAGAAAGAAAAAAAAGGAGCGAAACAGCATTTCGGGAATCAATACCTAGGGGACTTTAAAACCTCATCAAGGTTTATAGGCATCGTCGCCAGGGATCATGAATACGTTGATGGTGATCGAGTCAAGGTATATGTCAACGGTCATGTCGTAGAACCTAATCTCTTGTTATCCGGAGCGTTTAAAGGTGTCAATGTTGATTTAAACGAAGGGTTTAACAAAATTGAATTTGAAGCCCTAAATCAAGGTTCGTCTGGTCCGAATACTGCACAAGTGATGGTTACCGATGCTAATGGCAAGATTATACATAACAACCGTTGGAACCTTTCTACAGGTTCTGTGGCCAGTATGGTCGTAGTCAAGCAGCCCGATATGACCAAAGGTGAAGACGGGCAAGAGGAGTAATCATATTTAAGACCTAACTCCTAACTCCTAACTCCTAACTCCTAACTCCTAACTCCTAACTCCTAACTCCTAACTCCTAACTCCTAACTCCTAACTCCTAACAAAACTAATTTCTTTCACCGGGATGGTATGTTTCTTCCGCCCTTTTCAAAACATCCTCCCTATAATAAGCAGCATCTTTCCATTGCACATCGGCATACATCCCGATTTGATCATCAAAATGTGGGGAATCTGGATCACCGCTCTGCCCACCTGCCAAAATCGTTTTGGCTTTGACCTTTTCACCAAATTCAACAGCAGCTACGAAACTATTTCCGCGGGTACCGTACATCTTTTTGGTATTGTTATGATATCGGGCACCGTAGGCTGCCAATGCACCCCAACGTCCGGAAGCAAAACCTATCGGAATACTAGGCTTCGCATCATCAAACGGTTGTCGTATGGCTCCGTTCAAACGCTGATAGCGGTTGACCTCACCCCACGGCATCTGCCAAGTACCAAAATCACTCGCAAGTTTGTTTATAGCTTCTTCGAACAGGGCTAGTTTTTCAGTATCGTCAGAGGTACCGCCCCAATAATTCACTAACTCCATAGCGTACATATCGCTGGGTCTTTTAGCCTGTCTATAACATTCGGTGCCATAGTAATGTGCCAAGGTCATTGCCACGGATTCTTTTGAAGTGGTAAAATCCCAGTTTCTTAATTGCTCGATCGGTTCCTTTAATTTTGAAATAGGTGCTTTATCATATGCCGAAATCAACCCGGGAATCAGGGCCTCAAAAGCGGGCAAATAGGGGTCATGGGCCAGCTCAATTAAACTATCAAGGGTATATCCTGTCCTATTATTTAATAACCCGATGGCATGTACCCCCCTAAAATTTTCTTGGTCACGTGACATATAATAAGGATAGTCTTCTTTTTTCGGACTGAACTCCAACGCAGCAGTATATGGCGTCGAATTACAGTTTTGAATCCAACCATTTTTTGGGTTCAAGACTAAAATATTTTCATCTACTGGGTGCAGCCCCTGCCAATCCGTTTTAGGGTTACTACCCTCAACAGGTTCTGAATAATCAAAGGTTACATCGCGTTTCGGAACGAAATTACCATGAAAGTATGCGATATTACCCTCTGCATCAGCATAGACCGTGTTGTTGCTCGAGTTGGTGCGGATATCCATCATTTTTCGAAATCCGTCATATCCCTCTTGTTTGGTTCTGACATAAGATTGCTCTAAAGCCTTTATGGGTTCCCACATCATGGCTGAAGCGGTCCATTGCCCATCTACGGCATGGGTAATCGGCCCATGGTGGGTACGATACATTGAAAAAGTCTTTTCCGACGTAATTTCACCATCCCTATATTTCAGTACGACCGAAGTGGAGTCTACAGGGCGTAGTTCTTCTCCATATTGATAAAAAAGTTTACCATTATTCTTTATAATTGTTTCCTTAAATTCATCCATGACATCGGTATACGTTGAAGTATGCATCCAACCTGTTTTTTCGTTAAATCCTTGATATACGAAAAATTGCCCCCAAGTAACCGCACCGTAAGCATTTAGGCCTTCTTCGGAAACCACATGGACTTCACCCCTAAAATAAAAGGACGTATGCGGATTGATCAACAACATGGCATTGCCTGATTGTGTGAGGTCACCTGAAATCGCAATACCATTAGATCCCTGAGGTTCTGCCATTTCAGCTTTTTTTTCCAACTCTATCAATTCCAGTTCAGGAAGTTCCATTCCCGATTCATAAAAAGCCTTGATCTTTCGGGTGGATATCCGTTCAATGTCACCCCCAATACTCCCCTCACTAAAATACATGGGCATCCAAGGTTCAAATCGAGTAAGTAATCTTGGTGTAACTTCAGGATGTGTATGTAGGTAATAATTGATGCCGTCTGCAAAGGCATCACATAACTTTTTCAACCATTCAGGACTTTTTTCATAGTTCGCTTTAGCCTCGGCTTCCGTCATAAATAACTTTGCCCTTAAATCACTGTATAGGGCATCTTCGCCCTCAACCTCGGCCAAACGGCCGGTTGCCCAAATATAATTTTGTTCCACACGATTGAAATCATCTTCACATTGGGCATACAAAAGCCCAAATACGGCATCGGCATCAGTTTTTCCATAGATATGGGGAACGCCAAAATCATCACGGATTATTTCAATATTTTGTGCTTGGGCCTCCCATTCCTCAACTTCGGTCAAGGGTTTTTTATCGGCACATGAACTTAAGGTCGTCAAAAAAAGAATTAAGAAAAAACGATTCATCGGTACTATTTTTCAAAGGAAAGGTACGGCATATTACCCATTGTATAAAATCACCAACTACCACTGGCCCCACCACCACCAGAACTGCCCCCACCACCTGAAAAACCACTAGAGCTGCTTGAGCTACCATATGAGGAGCCTGAACTTGACGAAAAGGAACCTGAGGAAGCGAAAGTCTTCTTCATAAAACTTGGACTACTTTTCCAATATGAGATTTTGAGGGGTTCTTTCTTGATGTACTTAAGGTAGCTTAGAACACCCAAAAAACTAAACACGGTAAATGCTACCAATACCCAAACAAACCATGAAAAATCGCCCAATATGTAATCGGCGATGGGCCAATTCAAGTCAAATAGCTGATGACATATTACCAAGCCCGGACCTAAGGCAAAAATAAGCCCCATAGTGCTTCCAACTAGTGGGGGAAATAGGCCAAAAACACCTAAAATAACACTCATCTCACCTTTCAAAACATGTTCAAAGACCATAAGCAGGCTTTTGTAAGACTTATAAAAGAAAAAAGCTCCAGAGGTGAAAAATGCTAGAATAAATACCAATAAAAAAAGTATTCCAACGCCTTGATTTTTGTTCTCATCCTTTTCAATAGCGGTCTTAAATTCAGCCAAGGCCTCTGGTTGGTTCAAAAATGTGATGATCTGATCTGTTGCGTCGTCAATACCCTCAAAATAATTACCCTCTTTAAAATTTGGCACCATGGTATTTCTAATGATACGCGAGGCCACGGCATCTGTGATATAAGCCTCCAAACCGTAACCCACTTCTATTCGAACCTGACGATCTAAGCGTGAAAAAACGATCAATATTCCATTATCCTCAGCTCTTTGTCCCAGCTCGTTCCTATTAAAAACACCATTGGCATAAGTTTCAATAGTCTCACCACCCAAGTTCTTGACCGTCAACACCACCAATTGGTGGGTCGTTTCAGTTTCAAAGTCGGTTAACTTTTCGGTGAGTGAGTCAAATTCAGCTGACTTAAATATTTCGGCATCATCGGTCACAATAGCGGTTAACTTGACCTGTTCATATTGGGCGGATAACATAAAGCATCCCCATAACATGCAAACTAAGGTGACATACCTGTTCATAGACAAATTCAACATTGATAAACTTGGCGATGGTTAACAATAATACTGGAAAAGATAACATAATTTGTAGAGATAACTCAAGTAGCATTTTATGCTTTATGATCATGACCTAACACCTCGCATGCATCGATAAAGCTTACTGTTCGAACATTTTTATGCATTTCATCGAAAAAAAGGTAGGGTTTATCGAGGCTTAGTTGTTTTCACGTTGTTAACCTAAATGCTATACCCGTGAAACCACTTAAAACCACCTACGACTTGCTATTGCATTTTTTTCGTAATGCTTTATTATTGGTACTTTTTACTTCACTCCCCTTATCGGCACAAAACAATTGGTCAGATTCCTCATCATGGCCGAGCGGTAGTATCCCAAAAGCCAATGAAAATGTGATTATCCCAGAAGGTCAAACCGTGATCTTAGATACGAACACTCCAAATTTGGGTAGTTTGACCATTAACGGAAATTTATTGTTCAAAGACGCCAATATCTCTTTAACGGCCCGTTGGATCATGGTTCATGGGTTATTACAAATAGGGACCAAAGAGCAACCCTTTCAAAATAGAGCTACTATTACGTTGACCGGTCCGAAAGAGGACGTAAACACTATGGGAGGGCGATTTTTAGCCACTATGGGAGGTGGTTCGTTGCAATTACACGGTAGCAGTGCCAACAAGCTCAGTTGGGGACAACTTGACGGTTCTCTAACTATCGGGGATACCAAACTCGTTCTGGACAAAGATCCGTTCAACTGGAAAATAGGGGACAAAATTGCCATTGCGCCAAGTGGCTATGATCCCTATGAAGCAGAAGAAGTCACGATTACGGGTATTGCCGGGCGAACTATTTACTTTACCCCCGCCCTAAAATTTGAACATTTTGGGGAGCTTCAAGAATACGATGGCAAAATATTGGATGAACGTGCGGAAGTGGGTATGCTTACCCGAAACATCAAAATTCAAGGAGCGGAAGATTCCGTTGAACAACGTTTTGGGGCACATTTAATGGTCATGGTCGAATCAGGACCAATTCAAGTTGAGGGTGTGGAATTTACGAAAACCGGACAACCAGGCATAGAGGCCCGTTATAACTTTCATTGGCATTTAGCTGGTGATAGGGAGGGGGATTATATTCGAAACTCCAGCGTTCATCATGGGTTACAACGTGCCGTAGTGGTACACCAAACAGACAATGTACTCGTTGAGAACATGGTTGTATTCAATATTCAAAACCATGCGTTTGTGCCTGCTGAAGATGGCAATGAGGTTGACAATACCTTTAAGAACAACCTTGCCATACTCGTTCGTAAACCTGACAAGGGATTTTTTGCCTTTCCCAGAGACGGGGGCGGTGGAAGTTCTCAGGGCGAACAACGTGTCGGTGGCTTTTGGATGCGAAATCCGCACAATAACCTTATCGGCAACCATGTCGCAGGTTCAGAAAGGGGAACCGGATTTTTCTTTGATACAAGGGGAAGAAGTAGGGATTTTAAAGATTTTGACCTATTGCCAAGAGAAATTGTTTTTGATGGTAACGTAGCCCATTCTTGTTCGGTTCCTGGAAGTTTAGGTCATGAAGGTATTTCTAACACTGCACTATATGGGCAGGTTGGCCATGGTCACGGCTTTTTTATGACAAAATTCAGCAACGGGGATCTCATGTGGAAGTTCAGCAACTTTACAGGCTACAAAAACATGATGAGCGGGGTTTGGACTGAAATCACCAATGTCACCCTTGAAAATTTTATGCTTGCAGACAATTCCATAGGGCTACTCTCGTCAGAATCACATGTAAAGAATACTATTGTTATCGGTAAATCAAAGAATACGATCGGTGGTAAAAACCGACACCTCAGACATGGTGATCGTAGGGCCGGATATTATTCCATAGCACAAGGGGGAAGCAAAGAACCAAAACTTGATAACGTCACCTTTATCGATATCAATAAAGATGTTGAAGAAGGCAAAGTAGCAGCGGCAATTATTGGCCACGGCGGACATAAGGAAGAAAACTATTTTAAGAACATCAAATTGGTTGGGGAGACCGTGCCAATTTGGATGAGTACAAGGGGCAGTAAGGGTAAAAATGAGAATTCTTCCTTTTTGCTCGATGAAGATGGTAGTTTAAGTGGGTACGATCGCCCGGTAATCATCGCACATCCTTACTCCTCCTTTGAAAAAGATGCCATCGCCTATCACGAAGAATGGCAGGCATATATTCTCGAAGCGGAACACACGATGCAATTGAAAATGAACCGGGTGGGATTTGATTTACCCCAAGAAGTATCCCTAATCAGGGATTTTGACAACCATCGCATCCCTAAAATGCAACATGCGCACCAGCGTTTTTTCAATTTTTTCGGACAACAAAACTATACGATTCTCGGACAATGGGATATTGACGATAAGGGCCAAAACTTGCAATTGCGCAGTGTTTTGGGCAAAGAAGGGGAATGGACCATATTTAAACATCCGATGCCGTTTACCGGAGTTGAAGTATTGGATCGCGAAGAGTTCCCCATTATTGAAGCGCAAAGTTTAAAAGAACTGTACACGCAGCAAAAAACTTCGTATTACTTTGATTCAGTAGCTGGCGCGGTACATGTGAAAATGGTAACCGATGAAGAAGGTTATTCATGGGTAAATTTGATACCTAAAGGAGAAAAAACAGGTAACAATTTTGGGGTTGAGAGTGGAAGCCCAGAACAATATTTTAGGGATATGGTCGTATATCCAAATCCACTGACCCCAGATTCTAAACTAGAATACACCTTGTATCAGAAAGAGTTGGTCTCCATAGAGGTATACGATGTCTTGGGAAGAAAAGTAAACCAAATTTTTCTTGGGGAACAAGATTCTGGAAATCAAAGCATTCCGCTGGGTAATATGGTCAACCAATCGGGTATATATGTACTAAATATACGTGTTGAGGATACTTCGGTACCCATAAAAGTAATCAAGAACTAACCCCACGACCAAAAAGAATCAAATGACACGTAAACTCTGTTTAGTGCTAGGGGTACTTTCCGTTTGTTTCAGTACCAATTCGATACATTCACAAAAGAACAAGGTATTGGTGATTGAAAAAGGGGAGGAATTCGTTTTAGGCAAAAAAAACCTCATTGCTGGGAAATTGATAGTGAAAGGGGATTTCAGGGTCTCAGAAAAAAACGACTGTCATGTACAACTCTCCGAATTAGTAATTGATGGGGGTACGTTTCGTGTAGGTACTACAAAAGAAGCATATCATAAAAACCTTACGATTACCATAGCCAAGGGAATCAATGTCAAAAACGGCGGAAGCATACGAATTCACGGCAGTACTAAAAACAATTCCAATTTAAGGGATTATGATACTATGGATAGCTTAGGTTCGAATACGGCCGATACGAATATCAAATTTATGGCGGGCAACGAAAATCCTGCCAGTTTTTATGCTGAAAATGCAGGCGAATTGACCATTTCAGGGGCTGCTTTCATAGGTTTGGGTTCTTCTAATAACCCAGCTGTACATATAGTTGGTACAACCCTGAAAAGCAATTTTTTAAGAAATTGTGTGTTTCAAAAATCAGGAGGTATCGATTTACAGCTTGACAATACCGCAATGGTCATTGAAAACAATCTGTTCTTATCCTACAATGGCACCTCCGTTCATTGTTCAGGTTCTGGGTACGGTGCCAACAACATTTTTAGGGACAACACCATACACAACCATTCCGATAAAGACATTTTCGCCGTAGTATTCAACAACCCCTACCAAACTTTCATAAACAACAAGGTGTTCGTCAATGGCAAGGCCAGTGGTATCGGTTTTTTGAGCCGTAGTTATGTCGGCCCAGGGAAGAAGATGACCAAAAATGCGGATTTTGTTTTTGACGGAAATTCAGTCATCAATTATTCCCATACAGACAAAACAGCGACCAAGATCGGGGTACTCATCGAGGATTTTAGCGATATGAAAATTTGGAAAACCTCGCGTAACAGTATTAACGGTTTTGACATCGGGGCCAAGTTGAAAAAGAATAATTTGTTGATTTCCGATTATAGGTTCATTAATAATGTGATAGGATGTATCCCTGGTGCTGTCTATATTCAAGACTCCTCATTCGAATTTATAAAAAAAGAGCCCAAGGTGAATTCGCAAGCCCTACTCATATCAAGCGCCTATGGCAAAGCCGCGCCAAAAATAAATGGTGTCAAAATCAAAAATTATAGTACGGGCATTCATTTTAAAGGCAAGATATCACCCGATAACTACTTTGAGACTATTGATTTTGAAAATACCAATACCCTCTCTTTTGAAAAACTCCATAAAGAAAGTATCATCAATGATAAAGATGGTTCGCTGATTCATAAAAAAGATGGACAGAAGGCGGCACACCATCACCAAATGGGGCATGCCATGCCACATGGCCACCATGGGCCAGCGAAAACCACTAAAGGCTATTTGCTATATACCAAAGAATCGTTCTTGTTTACTGCCAATAGTACTCCAATACATACAGGGCATGATTCCATTTACGGCACGACCCAGGCCAATATAGGAAGTTTAACCATTTCAACAGGTTTTGGCCTTTCAGATCCAGTACATGAGCATGATGGCCAATTGAATACAATTAGTCTGTACCATCCCTTTAAAGCTAACCGATTGACCAAAAGGAAACCTGCGAACAGGCATCGATTTTTGCTTGCTGCAAATGAAACTTATGAGCTTGAACTCGGTAAAGAAGAAATGCAATTTTATGATATTGGTCTAGAATGGGAAGCCGCTTCGAACAAACCCATTTTAATCAAAGTACCCTATCAGCACAATAGTGTCGCAGCAATCAGATCTTTTGGAAGTTTGATTCCCTCGTCAGATAATCTTCACGCACTTCATCAAAAGAACATTTCGAGCTATTTCTGGAACCAAGAAGAACAAATGGTATACCTAAAACTCGTTCCACAAAAGAATTTGGAAGAACTCGTCGTTTATAGCCCATCGGTGTTGACCGAAATTAAGGTCGGCAATGGAAAAGTACCCGTCTCCATAAGAACTGATGTAAACAAGAATACCATTGTCTTTAACTATCAGGTGCCCAATGGCCTTCCGTCGAAATTAGAGTTGTTGGATTATTATGGGAATACGGTGGAAACCCTATTTGAAGGATACTCCCAACCCAAGAATGAGGTCTATATCGACTTAAAAAAATATGATGTCAAAAATAGCGTGTTTCGATATGCCCTAACCGTAGATGAAAAAGTTCACCGCGGGCCCATCCATGCCTATTGAAGTCGAACTTGTCTTGAGATTATGGTTGTATTAAGGCATAAAGGCCTTTATACTCTTTGAAAAAAATTTTGGTTGCACAGCGGTGACAACGAGAGGGAATCACGCAAAATCAAAAGGTAAAATTCGAAGATACTTTAGCAACGCAAAACGAGTTCATTACATTTAATCGGGTTATGCTAAAACTATAAGCTAACTTTATGGCCATAAAACCAAGACTACTTATGGCAGCTAAAAAAGTAAGCATTTTAAAAGCCTTTAAGACCATTATATGGCCACGAAGAAATTTGGTCTTTTTGGGTCTTTTGTTAATAGTAATCAGCAAAGCGGCTAGTTTTGTCGCACCCATTTCATTGCGTTATTTTTTAGATGATATTGTTCCAAACAAAAACTATGACTTTCTTAAAATAGTAGTGGGTGTGGTCATTTTATCTTTTTTGGTTCAAGCCATCATGTCATTTCTTTTGACCAAGGTCTTGAGTATTCAAGCGCAATACATGATCTCTGAACTTAGGGCGCAGGTTCAAAAACAAGTACTTTCATTACCTATACGATTTTTTGACAACACCAAATCAGGTGCCTTGGTATCCCGTATTATGAGTGATGTGGAAGGGGTTCGTAATTTGATAGGAACCGGATTAGTACAGTTGGTTGGGGGTACGATTACCGCAGTGGTATCACTAGTTCTTTTACTAAGAATCAGCCCCGCAATGACACTTTTAACTTTCATACCCCTAATTCTATTCGCACTTATCGCTTTAAAGGCCTTTAAGATAATTCGGCCCGTTTTTAGGGAACGTGGAAAGATCAATGCAGAGGTCAAAGGCAGATTGACCGAAACACTAGGGGGCATTCGTGTCATTAAGGGATTTAATGCAGAAGTACAAGAGGCAAAGGTGTTTGAAACCGGGGTTGAGCGGTTATATCAAAATGTCAAAAAAAGTCTAACGGCGACCGCTGTCATGACGAGTTCATCTACATTTTTACTGGGGTTGGCCACTACAGGGATCATGATGGGTTATGGTGGGTACAAAATGATGCAAGGGGAACTCACCACTGGGGAATACTTTGAATTTACCTTTTTATTGGCCTTAATGGTAGCGCCTATTGTACAAATGAGCAATATCGGCAGTCAATTGACCGAAGCGCTTGCAGGGTTGGATCGCACCGAAGAATTGATGAACCAAACGGCTGAGGCAAACGAAAAAAATCGAACGATACAATTGGCCAACTTAAAAGGGGATATGATTTTTAAAAATGTCTCTTTTGCCTATGAGGAAGATAAAGAAGTACTGCATGATATCAGTTTTGAGGCAAAATCGGGTGATGTCATAGCCCTTGTCGGAAGTTCTGGGTCTGGTAAATCGACTATTGCAGGTTTAGCGGCTACTTTCTTGAATCCTGATTCTGGGCAGATTATCATTGATGGCAACGATCTGGCCAAAGTGAACTTGACCAGTTTTAGGCAGCACTTGGGGGTTGTTTTACAAGATGACTTTCTTTTTGAGGGAACGATTCGAGAAAACATCCTTTTCCCTAGACCGGATGCCTCAGAGGAAGAATTAAAAGCAGCGGTAACGGCAGCCTACGTAGATGAGTTTACAGATCGTTTTGAAGATGGGTTGGATACCTTGATCGGTGAACGTGGGGTAAAGCTCTCTGGTGGGCAACGGCAACGCATCGCTATAGCACGAGCCGTTTTGGCCAATCCGCGAATACTGATTTTAGATGAGGCCACGTCAAATTTAGATACCGAGAGTGAAGCCTTGATACAAAAGAGTTTGGCAGCACTCACCAAAGGCAGGACTACGTTTGTCATTGCCCACCGTTTGAGTACCATCCGCAAGGCAGACCAAATATTGGTCATTGAAAATGGGCATATCGCCGAACAGGGAACCCATGATGAATTAATTGCTACCGAAGGAAGGTATTATAATCTGTTTACCTATCAGGCGAGGATTTGAAATCACACCCAAATAGTTAATACATACGGTGCATTGCTTAAGCTCAAATACTTTATAGAAACAATAAAAAGTTCAAAACACGGTTATACAAAAGAACAGACCGAAACTATTTTTATCCCCCAATTTATGCGCTCATTCCTCATCCGTTTCTTTCAATTTGCACTACTATTGGTTTTATTCACGAACTGCAGTTCATCTGAATCTTCTGATGACCCCATATCAATGCCAGATGAGGAGGTTGAGGAAACTGTTGCCATAATTAACCTGGCTACAGAAGCAGGTACGACCCTAGACTTTGGGTCTATCGTACAAAACAACTCCAGTACCCAAAATTTGAAAGTGACCAATACGGGAAATTCCAATTTAGTGGTCTCCAGTATTCAGGTTCCCGACGGTTTGGAATTAGACTGGACCTCAGGTACCATACCGGCCAATTCTTCACAAGATATCACAGTAACCTTCAAACCAATAGCCGTTCAAGATTATCAGGGTGATATCGTTTTTACCAGCAATGCCTCAAGTGGCGCATCGGTAATCGAATTCACAGGGGTGGGAATAAGCACTATTTATGATGGTGATGTAACCTTGGAAAATCAGCAGGAAGTCGACGATTTTTCAAAATTGGGATACACCGAGATTACCGGAAGGCTTTTCATCGGTATTCAGGTAGTATCGTCAACATCTGATATTTCTGACCTTTCCGGTTTGGTCGGCTTGGTAAAAGTAGGCGCATTTCGGTTAATGAGCACCACTGATCTTACAGACCTTTCAGGATTGCAGAATATGCAGGTCAGTCAAAGCATTTCGATAAACTATACCGATGGCTTAGAAAATATTGATGCATTGGCCCTAAACACGGAGCTCACTGACCACCTCAATATAAGTTACAACACGTCCCTTAAAAATATCGATGGCCTTACCAACATGATACATGTAGGCAATAGATTGACCATAGGTGAAAATGAGGTGTTGGAAAACTTAAACGGCCTTGTCAGTGTTACGACTATAGGAGAAGATTTTGTAATTGCTGCAAATCCGCTGATAACAACGCTCAATGCATTATCCGTTACTACCGTTGGGGGCAATATTACCATAGCGAATAATGATGCCCTTTTCGACTTTTGTGGAATTAAAGCGGTATTATTAAATGGTTTTCAAGGAGATTTTAGGGATCCCACCTTTAATCGTTACAATCCTACGGCCGATGAAATAGTAAATGGAATCTGTGGGCGTGAGGTTTCGGCAGACACCTATCATGGAACCCTGAGAATAGGTAATCAGTTCCGAGTGGATAGGTTGGCCTCTAAAGGATACCGAATCATTGAAGGCAGCCTACTTATTCAGGGCAACCCAGAGGGTAATGATGTAATCACTTCTTTTGAAGGAATGAGCACGGTTGAAGAAATAACGGGAAGACTACAAATCATTCGTACTAGTATCGAAAACCTGGAAGGTTGGAACAATTTAACTCGAGTTGGAGACCGTTTTCAAGTCATAGACAATGCCCAACTGACCGATTTTTGTGGTGTTGTACCTTTGTTTCAAGCACCTAACGGCCTTTCCGACACTGTTTTTCCCACGGGTAATGGTTACAATCCCACACAACAAGATTTAGAAGCAGGTATCTGCACGGAGTAGTTTATTGCAAGTGAAGAATCGAATAGGGGTTTAAACGTAAGTACCAGATTGGAAATAAAATGATTCCGTAGGCCTAATATCCTTATTTTCGTGCAACTCAATCCAATTCAATGATCAAGAAAACCTTTTTTATCCTATTACTATTTTTGACCAATTTCAGTTATTCCCAAATTACTTTTGAAGCAGGTTACTTCATTGATAGCACAGGTGAAAAAAAAGACGTTTTAATAAAAAATATCGATTGGGATAGCAATCCTGAGGAATTTAGCTACAAGACCTCACAAAACGCAACGGAACAACTACATGATGTGACCAGCGTGAAGGAATTTGGTGTCTATAATGAATCACGGTATGTGAGTGCACTGGTCAATATAGACAGATCCAGTAATCAAAATAGCAAGCTAACGTCATATAGAAGGGCGGTATTTACCGAAGAAAGATTGTTCTTAAAAGAAGTACTGATAGGCGAGGCCAGTCTCTATCGCTACAAATCAGGTAACTTATTTCGTTATTTCTTTACCCTAGAAAATAACGAAGGTAACTATGAGCAATTGGTTTTTAAACGTTTCATACCTGAAGGAACTACGATAAAGGTAAATGAAAGGTATAAGCAACAACTAACGAACATACTGAAGTGTGAATCCGTATCGGCAACTGACATAAAGGCGGTCAAATATGAAAAAAATTCATTGGTTGCGCTATTTAAAAAATACAATACCTGCGTTGACCCCGAAAAGGTTTATGTCGAGGATAATAAAAGTAAGGTAGCGTTTCATATTTCACTTAGACCTGGTTTAAAATCCAGTTCCCTAGAGTTTATAGATAGTGGTATTTTCCGCGACATTAGCTTTGACTTTGGCAATATGCTAGGCGTTCGTTTTGGAGTCGAAGCAGAACTGGTACTACCCTTCAACAAGAACAAGTGGGCATTTATTTTTGAACCCACCTATCAAAGTTTTCAGTCTGACGATGATACCTCAGAAAATACCGTAGACTACAAATCAATTGAGGTACCAATTGGGTTAAGGCATTACCTATTCCTTAAAAATTCAAAATTTTATATCAATGGCGGTATGGTGCTGGACAACCCTATAAACTCATCCCTAAATGGGCGGGAGTCTACCTTTTCAAGTAATATTATGTACGGGGTCGGATTTGTATTCAACGAAAAATATGGTATTGAACTTAGAAGACAATCCCGAAGGGATATCATTAGTAGGTTTGTAGGTAGCAATGGTGATTACTTCGGCAATTTTGAAGTCATCTTAAGCATTCAGGTTTTCTGATTTCTTTAAAGCTCTTCTGGAGCCAACTCCACTTCCAGCCCATCCAACTCCGGAGTGATATGGATTTGACACCCCAATCTACTAGTATTTTCAACATTAAAGGCTTCGGCCAACATGGCTTCCTCATCATCGGATTTTTCGGGGAGTTCATGATTGGATTTTACGTAACATTGGCATGAGGCGCACATGGCCATACCACCACAAATGCCTATGGTGCCCTCTGGGGCCAGTTCATAAGAACGTACGACCTCCATCAGGTTCATATTCATGTCGGTTGGGGCATCCACTTCATGGAGGGTGCCTTCACGGTCAATAATCTTGATTTTTATATCAGACATACTTTAGAGTGGAATAGTGGATTAGTGTTACAGTGAAATTTAAGATTTTAGAATTTATTTGATATCAAATTAGCAACTAGA
The DNA here is from genome assembly GCF_036985505.1 of Croceitalea sp. MTPC5. Taxonomy (NCBI): domain Bacteria; kingdom Pseudomonadati; phylum Bacteroidota; class Flavobacteriia; order Flavobacteriales; family Flavobacteriaceae; genus Croceitalea; species Croceitalea sp. MTPC5. The sequence goes on along the minus strand of NZ_BTGQ01000003.1, from coordinate 334,339 downwards.
TTACTCTTTATAAATTTATTTCATCGATTTAATGAATGCATATAACATTTTTGAAATTTCATTAGTCTCATTAATTGAATCTTTTGATTCACTTTTATCGATGTAGTTTAGCCTTTCTGACAGATAAAGCATAGATCTTAATTCGCTGTTGGAAGCAAGGGAGAAATAAAGAAAGCGTTTGAAATCTGCATTTGAACTTCGCTCAAAACCTTCGGCTATGTTATTTGAAATAGAGATGGAAGCTCTGGTAATCTGATCTCTAAAACCAAAATCTCTACTACCTGAAAAAGAAGCATAGATTCGTACAGCTAAATCTTGTGATTTTTGCCAAATTTTTAAGTCTTCAAAACGTTGTACGGTCATAACCGATATCCATTATTAAACTAACTCACTTTCTTACTATTTCACTAAGTACTAATCTATACTTTTTACAACAGCCTTCGGTGCTTCCTTTTTACTACCATCAAAACCGGTCACACCACCTACCGTGGTATATTTCATTACATATTTTTTATCAGGATGGATACGTTGATACGCACTTTGGCACATTAAGGTCGCTTCGTGAAACCCACAAAGAATCAGTTTTAGCTTACCAGGATAGGTATTCACATCACCAATGGCATATATACCGGGAATATTGGTTTGATAATCCAGCGTATTATCCACTTTGATGGCATTCTTTTCAATTTCCAACCCCCAATCCGCTATCGGGCCCAATTTGGGCGATAGCCCAAAAAGCGGGATAAAATCATCTATAGCTATCTCTATGGTTTCTTTTGTATCTGTTTTTTGAACGGTTACGGCGGTCAAATTCGCTTCCCCTTTTAGCTCAACCACCTCAGCGGGGGTAATTAAGTTGATTTTTCCGAGGTTCTTCAATTCTTGAACTTTCTCTACGGAATCTAAAGCTCCCCTAAACTCGTTTCTACGGTGCACTAAGGTTACCTCTGATGCTACATCGGTCAAAAAAATGGCCCAATCCAACGCAGAATCACCACCGCCGGCCATAAGAACCTTTTTGTCCCTAAAAACCTCAGGGTCACGTATAATATAAGCCACGCCCCTATCTTCAAAACGGGCGAGGTTATCCAATTGCGGCTTACGCGGTTCAAAGCTCCCCAATCCGCCTGCAATGGCCACAATAGGGGCCTTGTGCTCAGTGCCCTTGTTTGTGGTTACGATAAAAGAACCGTCATCTAATCTTTCTATACTATCTGCCCGTTCCCCTAAAGTAAAACCGGGCTGAAAGGGTTTGATCTGTTCCATGAGATTATGGACCAAATCACCCGCTAAAACTTCTGGAAAACCTGGAATGTCGTAAATGGGCTTCTTGGGGTAAATCTCAGAACATTGGCCACCCGCCTGCGGAAGGGCATCGATCAAATGGCATTTCAATTTTAAAAGACCAGCCTCAAAAACGGTAAAAAGCCCAGTTGGTCCAGCTCCAATTATCAGAATATCGGTAGTTACCATAAAAAGTTATCAAAGGGGTAAAACTAAGTTTTGTGATAAGGAAAAGAAATCCAATTGTAGTCAGGTTAGCTTAAGTTGATGACTTCCTCTATTTGCGGAGCGTACTTTTTGATGGTCATTTCGACCCCGCTTTTAAGCGTCATTTGATTCACGCTACAACCAATACAATTACCTTCTAAGCGAACTTTTACCGAAATATCATTATCGATTGAAATCAGTGAAATATCACCTCCATCACTTTGTAAAAAAGGACGGATCTCATCCAATGCTTTTTCTACGTTCTGCTTCACTTCTTCTGATGTCATGACGATTTACTTTTTAACTGCAGCACAACCTGCCATTGTTGTAATCTTAATTGCTTCTGTTGGGGGCAAATCCGTATTTCTATTGACCAATTCCTGTACCACGTTCTTGGTCAGTGCTTCAAATGCCGCTTCGATTGGTGATGCCGCTTGCAATGCTGCCGGTCTACCAATATCCCCTGCCTCACGAATACTTTGCACCAAAGGTACTTCACCTAAAAAAGGCACCTCTAAATCAACGGCCAGGTGCTTCGCACCATCTTTACCAAAGATATGATATTTGTTGTCAGGCAGTTCAGCGGGGGTAAAATAGGCCATATTCTCAATAATACCCAAAACGGGAACATTTATTGCCTCTTGCTGAAACATGGCGACCCCTTTACGGGCATCTGCCAATGCAATCTCTTGGGGCGTACTAACAACGACCGCTCCTGTTACGGGTAATGACTGCATAATACTTAAATGGATATCTCCCGTACCAGGGGGCAAATCCAACAAAAGAAAATCCAAATCACCCCAATGTGCGTCAAAAATCATCTGGTTCAATGCTTTTGAAGCCATTGGTCCGCGCCAAATCACCGCTTGGTTCGGTTGCGTAAAGAAGCCTATCGATAATAGTTTAACCCCATAATTTTCAACGGGCTTCATTTTATTCTTTCCATCAACATTGATAGAGAGGGGGCGTTCCATGGCCACATCGAACATTATGGGCATTGAAGGACCATAGATATCGGTATCCAACAGGCCAACATTAAATCCCATTTTTGCCAAGGTAACGGCCAAGTTGGCGGTTACCGTAGATTTACCGACACCTCCTTTACCAGAGGCCACGGCGATAATATTTTGAATACCCGCAATCGGTTTTCCTTTGATTTCATTGACCTTTGGTTTTGCAGCTGCCTCGACTTTAAGATTCACTTTGATTTTAGCCTTTGCATATACCTTTTCATGGATGATTTTCAGTATCTCAACTTCGGTCTTCTTTCGTGCCTGCAAACTCGGATTCGCTATAGTGACGTCAACTTCGACTTCATCCCCAAAAATCTGTATGTTCTTTACCGCACCACTTTCAACCATGTTTTGGCCCTCACCTGGTACGGTGATAAATTCCAACGCCTTTAAAACTTCTTTTTTATCTAGCTTCATTCAGCCCTATTTATAGTGCAATCGTTTATATGAATTCCACACCTGCCCGCTTATGGTCGTTCAAATGGATTACAAAGATACGGTGTAGGGTTTAGATTTTGAAGTAGTTATATCGGAATTGGGAATGCCGCCATAAGGTTCTGTTATCTAAAGGATATTGTTGCTTCGACTGCGCTCAGCATGACATTTTTGGTGCTGGGGCGTTCTACGAAATGAAGTGATTTATCCTAATTTTTTAAAAATTTACAAATAATTGCATAAATTTGAAATATAATAATTTTTCCTAATTTTTAAAAAATTAGGAAATACTAATGCTTATGGTTGAAAAAGCCCCTAAATATCCACTTCACAAACTAAGAGAAAATATTTCCAGCAGCGAAAAAAAAATATGGGAAAACAAGGAACTCATTCACAAAATCAACAATGATTATCTGTATTGGGACAAAGTAAAATATCTCAAATTCAATAACTGGGATAATGAAGAAGCTTGGTTTGAAATAAAATTTAGAAGAAGCTTAAGAGGCATAAGATATTATTTTTGTGGATTAAAGATAGTTTTTGATTACAACTTAAATGACCAACTTTTACAAAAACTCCATTATCTAGATTTCAACTTTGGTGCGGGACTTCAAAAAGAAGAACTGCTATCTGATTTGGATAAGCAACAATATCTGAAGAATGCCTTGATGGAAGAATCCATTTTCTCTTCCATGATAGAGGGTGCAACGACGACCCGTATTAAGGCAAAAGAGATGTTACGCAAAAAGGCCAAACCCCGTAACAAATCAGAGCAAATGATATTGAATAATTATCAAGCTATTCAATATATTAGTGAAAATCAAGATTCAGACATCTCGTTAGAAAAGCTTTTTGAAATCCATCAAATAGTCACCAAAAACACGATAGAGAACAGACATGTTGGGGTTTTAAGATCCACGGATGATGTTCATATAATGAATGAAATTACTGGGGAAATTGTGCATACGCCTCCGCCCTATGAAGAGTTGGATGAATTGATGCAATCTTTTTGTGAATTCTTTAATTCAAATCCGAAAGAGAACTTTATTCACCCAATCGTAAAAGCCTCCATTCTTCATTTTTTGGTAGGATATATCCATCCTTTTTACGATGGTAATGGAAGAACCGCTAGAGCCCTGTTTTATTGGTATTTGTTAAAAAACGGTTATTGGTTAACTGAATATCTTTCCATTTCAAGGGTAATTATGGAAACCAAGACCCAGTATGAAAAAGCCTATATCTATACGGAGATTGACGATATGGATGTCACTTATTTTATCCACTATCAAGTAAAGGTATTGACCAAGGCTTTTGAGGATCTAAAAGATTATATCGCCAAGAAAAAAGAACAACGGAAAGATTTATCAAAGTTCTTTAAAATCAACGGTATCAATGAGCGACAAGCACAAGTACTATTTTGGCTGGAAAAGGATTCCAATCGATTCTTTACGGTAAAGGAAATAGAAACTATTTTTTCAATAACGAACCAAACCGCGAGAACCGATTTGGAAGAATTGGTCGAGAAAGGTTTTATGAAAAAAATCGCCCTCAATAAAAAGGCATCGAACTATTGGAAAGGAGATGATTTTGACCGCTTACTCCCCTAACTCTTTCACCGGATCCCAAAAGTATTTTTGAAAATCTACGATTTGATTGTCCTCAATTTTAAGTCCCTCGTTCTCTAATAGTTGTTGCATCAGATTGGTACCATCAAAATGGTGCTTACCCGTTAACACCCCGACCCGATTTACCACACGATGGGCCGGCACATCTTTTGCCAACGAATTGTTCATCGCCCAACCGACCATCCTTGCACTTCGGGCAGCACCCAGGTATTTTGCTATGGCGCCATAAGAGGTCACCCGACCATAGGGTATCAACTTGGCGACCTCATAGACTTTATCAAAAAAATTAGGCTCTTGCATCTTTTTATGTACAGGCTATTCGAATCAATGTAATGGTCAATAAAACTAGCATTAAGGCGCTCAAGATATAATTTGAGTTCTTTGCGAACCGTCCTCTTTTTGAACTCTTTCTGTTAAAATAGAAAACATAGAGGTACATTACCAAAAAAGTACCGGTGCCCGCAGATAAAATAAAGACCATCTCATCGATGACCTCATAATTCATAAAGCCCTGGGCATGAAATAAAGAGTTAAGGCCGCTGTAGTACGGTATGGTCAATATATTGATGGCCGCTAAAAAAAGACCTTTGGTAAAACTATTTCTTTTAGCACCCTTTTCAGCAATCACCCCCTTCACTTTGGTATTTCGAGCCTTTACAAAGAAAAACACCATCAAAAAGGCGAACACTATTATGGCAAATTGCATTAACCCATCGACCACTTCAGGATGTCGTGAGAGGTATTTGGCAATTCTCACCGATATATACGTCTGAAGCATGACCATAACCGCCACGCCAATACCAAAAATCACCCCATTTGACTTTCCCTTTTCAACACTTGTTTTCGCTGCATTTACATTTAGCAGTCCTGGTGGGGCCGATGCCAAAAACGCAGCGCCAAAAGTCGCTAGAAATAAAATCAAAAGGTGTGTCATCTAGTCAGCTATCCGAAATTGGATATAGGTAATTGGTTTTCCTTTTTCAAGATACTGATTTTCATAGAAAGTCTGGATCATAAGAACCTCATCAGGGCTTCCTTCGTTCTTATACACATCATGGTTGGCATAAATGACCTCATGCCCATGTCCATGAAGCAACCCTAAAGTATATCCATGCATGAATTCACTATCCGTCTTTAAATGAACAAACCCATTTGATTGTAAGATCGTTCTGTATTTTTCCAAGAAAACCGTATTGGTCATTCGATGTTTGGTACGCTTATATTTTATTTGGGGATCTGGAAAAGTAATCCAGATTTCAGAAACCTCGTTTTCTTCGAAAAGCTGGTCAACCAGCTCAATCTGGGTTCTTAAAAAAGCAACATTTTCAAGGCCTTCTTCTAAAGCCGTCTTGGCCCCGCGCCAAAATCGCGCTCCCTTGATATCAATACCAATATAATTCTTATTAGGGTTCATTCGCGCCAAACCGACCGTATACTCGCCTTTACCACAGCCAAGCTCTAATACAATCGGATTGTCGTTCTTGAAAAAAGTACTCCATTTGCCTTTTAGTTCAAATCCATTGGTAACGGCATCGCGTGTTGGTTGAATAACGTTGTCAAAAGTCTCGTTCTCTTTAAAACGTTTTAGCTTGTTCTTACTACCCAAAACAAAAATTTAATGTTTTGACAAAACTAAGGAAATCCAAAACTTAAAGCAGTTCGGTTTCTTTACAATTATGGCCAACTCAAAACGAATTTTAGTAGCACCCTTGAACTGGGGGCTTGGGCATGCCACAAGATGTATCCCCATTATTAATGCGCTCCTGTCCCACGGGCACCAACCTTTTATTGCCTCTGATGGTGCCGCATTGACACTTTTACAAAAAGAATTCCCCGAACTACCTTCTTTTGAACTATCATCGTATCAAATTAAGTATGCGGAAAAAGGAAAGAACTTCAAATTGAAAATGGTCTGGGATTCCCCTAAAGTAATCAAGGCCATGGCCAAAGAGAAAAAACAAATCAAACGATTGGTAAAACTATACCGTCTTGATGGAATCATCTCTGATAACCGTTTAGGGGTTTATTCAAAAAAAGTGCCCTGTGTTTTTATCACCCATCAACTTAACGTCCTATCAGGAAATACTACTTGGTTCAGTTCGAAAATCCATCAGAAGATCATTAAGAAATTTGTCGGTTGTTGGGTGCCGGATACTTCAAAAAAACCAAATTTGACCGGCAGGCTAGGCCATCTGAAAAACTCAAAACTCAACATTACCTATTTGGGGCCATTGAGTAGGTTTGAAAAAATCGAGACTACAATTTCATACGATTTAATGGTCTTACTTTCGGGGCCGGAACCACAACGTACGCTATTACAAGAAAAACTGCTCCATGAACTGAGGGAATTTAAAGGAAGGCTTCTTTTTGTGGAAGGGAAGATTCAAGAAGAACAAAAAATTCAACGGATTTCTTTACCGAACGGTCATATCGAACTGTATAATTTTATGACCTCAGAAGGACTTGAAAATGCAATAAATTCAAGCAAAGAAATCCTTTGCCGTTCAGGATACACCACGATAATGGATTTGGCCAAGTTAGAAAAAAAGGTGTTCTTCATTCCCACTCCGGGCCAGTACGAACAAGAATATCTTGCCGAACGGCTCGATAAAAAAGGCATTGCACCAAGTACCTCACAATCAAATTTTACCTTAGCCGACTTGACAGCGATTAAAGACTATTCAGGACTGACCAACTTTGGGACCAATATTGATTATGAAACACTATTTGGGGTTTTTTCAAGGGTAAAAGAAAATTCTGAACCTACCTCTACTTCACTTTCGACATAAATTTTTTCGCCATGTGCCTCAATGATATGTTTTACTATAGAAAGGCCTAACCCAGAGCCACCTTCTTTTCTACTGCCACTTTGATCCACACGATAAAAACGTTCAAAAAGTCTGGGAATGTGCTGTTCAGGAATACCCTCGCCATTATCGGTAACCCGAACGATGACCTTATTCTTGATCAAGTTTTCTACACTCACCTCAGTCGTTCCGTTGGTATGGCCATACTTTATGGAGTTTACCAAGAGGTTGGTAAGTACTTGTTGTATTTTTTCAGCGTCGGCCAATACATGGATAGGTGCCGCATATTTCATGTCAAAGGTCAGGCTGATCTCTTTTTTTGCGGCTTTCATTTCAAGAAGATCAAATACGTTTTGAATCATCTCAATAACGTCGAATTCCTCTTTCTGAAGACGCAGATCCCCAGCTTCCAACTTGGTGATCAAATCGAGGTCCTTCACAATATAGATGAGACGTTCTACCCCCTTGCTGGCCCGCTTTAAATATTTCTCATTTACCTTAGGGTCTTTCATGGCCCCATCAAGCAATGTTAGAATATAACCTTGAACGGTAAACAGGGGTGTTTTCAATTCGTGCGAAACGTTACCCAAAAAATCCTTACGGTACTCTTCCCTAATTTTTAGGGTATCGATCTCGACCTTTTTATCTTGGGCAAACTTGCCAATTTCCTCCGTCAAGGTCTTCATATCGGTAGTGACGGGTTTTGAGGAGAATGATGAGGATTCCAATAACGAAACATCATCATATATTTTTTTGACCCTACGGTAAATAAAGCGTTCGACCCGTGATTGAATAATAAGAAAGGAGGCTACAAAACAAAACGGTAAGAATATACTCGGGAGCCGCCAATGTAATTGGTCGATTAAAAATAAAATGACGCAGAGCACCGAGGTTGCAACCAAACAAATGTAAAATGACGAACGAAGTGCAAAACGGTATGACTTTTTTAGGGCAATAGCCATTATAACACAAACTTATAACCCACCCCTTTAACGGTTTTAAAATGATGGTCACCAATTTTTTCACGCAATTTTCTGATATGCACGTCAATAGTCCTTCCACCAACGACAACTTCATTGCCCCATACCTTATCGAGTATGACTTCTCGCTTAAAAACCTTACTTGGTTTTGAAGTCAATAAGGCCAATAGCTCAAACTCTTTTCTTGGCAATATGATTTCTTTGCCATTATTGACTATTTTATATTCTTCGCGATTGATGACGATATTGCCAACTTTAACAATATCCTCTACTTCTGACTTATCTTCTTTTAACCTTCTTAGAAGGGCCTTCACCTTACTGATCAAAACCTTGGGCTTGATCGGCTTGGTGATATAATCATCGGCCCCGGCATCAAAACCGGCTACTTGCGAATAATCTTCACCTCTCGCCGTCAAAAAGGTAATGATGGTATTTTCAAGGCCGGGGGTGCGGCGCATGATCTCGCATGCCTCAATGCCATCCATTTCGGGCATCATAACATCCAAGATAACAAGGTGCGGTTGCTTTTTCTTCGCTTTTGCTACCCCTTCCACGCCATTTTTAGCGGTTATAACCTCATAACCCTCAGAAGATAGGTTATAACTTACGATTTCAAGAATATCTGGTTCATCATCCACTAAAAGTATCTTAATATTCTTTGTTTTCATCGTATTGGTATTTCTGTTTTTGGTTAGCTACGGTTAGTAAGTTAATTTTTTTAAACCATTAATTATGAGACTTTTAAACCATCTCGGAATAGCTACTATTTTACTTCCTTTTCACCCAAATGTAAAGATAATACAATTACCCCTTTACCACTTAACATTGATTTAATCTCATAACCTTATCGTAACCCTTTTGAAATAAACCTTTAACATATGGGTAACATGGCCTTTACAACCACTGACTTTCTTTGCGCCGAGTTAAAACCAACAAATCGAGTAATGAAATATACACTGTTTTTGACAACTCTTTTATTCACCTTGCTAAGCTTCTCTCAGCAAACGGGTTCCATAGTCGGAAAGTTGACCGACAAAGAACTGAACGATGAGCCTTTGGCTTTTGCAAATGTGCTTATTAAAGGAACCACTATAGGTACAACATCAGATTTTGACGGGCTCTATGAGCTTTCTAGTCTTGAACCCGGAGTATATACCATTCAATTCAGTTACTTAGGCTATGAAACTGTTGAAATACCTAATGTAGAAGTTGTTGTAGACAAAGTGACTACCATCAATGTACCTATGAGTGCCTCACAAGGTTTTGCCCTAGATGAGGTCGTGATTACGACCAGTGCCCGAAAAGACTCGGAAATTGCTTTGTTGTTGGAACAAAAGAATGCCTTGGTTCTTCAAGAAGCCATTAGCGCAGAGGCCCTAACCTTAAAAGGTATTGATGATGCAGCTTCTGCAGTTGCCCAAATTTCTGGCATTTCAAAACAACAAGGGTCAAGTAATGTTTATGTACGTGGGTTAGGTGACCGCTACCAAAATACGACTATGAATGGGTTGTCATTACCCTCTAATGATGTGAACAAAAAGAACATAGACCTCAATTTATTCTCATCAAGCATCATCGAAAATGTTTCAGTAAGAAAAGCCTATTCTTCAGGGTTTTATGGCGATTTTGCTGCCGGAAACGTCAATATTGACTCTAAAGAATATACGGGTGATGGTTTTATCGACATTTCTATAGGAAGCGGGCTAAACTCCAATGCTAGTGGTGAAGATTTTGTACGAAGTGAAGGCCCGAGTGACTTTGGTTTTTATAATAGATATGATAATGATCCTTTTGCGGTGGTATTATCACATGGGGTCGACCCTCAAAGTGCCTGGAGCCCAATCAATCTTTCCGCCTCAGTGGATGGTGGTTATTCATGGAACTTCGAGAACGAATCCCGTTTGAGCTTTTTTGGTTCTGCAAGTTTCAATAGCAGTTATGAATTTAGGGAAGGCCCTGCTCGAGATTTCACCAATGTTTTAAAAATTGATTTTCCAAATGTTCAAGAGTACTCTTATGGTACTACTACTACTTTACTTGCTAATCTGACTTATAAGATCAACAATGAGCACAAGGTTAAATACAGTTCCCTTTTCATCAATAGCTCTAATGATGCAGTTAGCTATTTTGGTGTAAACGGACTAGGTACCAACAGAGATGCTATTCTAAACACTGATGAAGGGTTTCATGTAACCAATGTTCAATTCAATCAAGATATGATTTTTGTAAACCAATTGACCAGTCAACATATCTTTAATGAAAAGTTGTCTTTGGATTGGGGCACGGGCTTTAACAAAGTTTTCTCTGATGAGCCGGATAGAAAGCGTATTACCCTTGAGAATTTTCAATTTTCTTTGGATGACGACCCGAATACCAACCCCGTATTCTATACCAATATTCCCTTTGACAATCAACGTTTTTTTCAAAGTATTGAAGATGATGAACTAAACAGTTTCTTGAATCTTGATTACCAAGTTTCTGAAAAGGTAAAATTGAATTTTGGTTATAACGGCAGAAGAAAAGAGCGTAATTTCAATAGTATTAGATATGGTTACGAAATTCAGGATCGAGATGGGACCCCAGTAACGGATGTCAATGATTTTAATAGCATTTTTGATGTCGCCAATATCAACATTCCTGATGGCAGCGGTCTTTATGATTTGATTGTATTGAACCCTATCAACAATGAAATTGGAAATACGAATAGACCTGGCTTACCTGAGAACACCTATACCGGAAATTTAAACGTCCATGCTGCATATGTATCCGCTGAATGGGCACTAAATGAAAAATGGACCATTATTCCGGGGTTCCGTATTGAATCTTTTGATCAAAAGGTAGCATATGATGTAATCAACATTCGCCCCGATGACCCCGGCTTCAGGGACGTTTACGAGAACATCTATCTACCCAGCGTAAACGTAAAATACGCCATCAATGAAAACTCAAACCTTCGTTTGGCAGCAAGTAAGACGGCTTCATTTCCTGAATTCAAAGAAGTAGCACCCTTTGTTTATGAAGGTGTTACCCAACGGGTAGGTGGTAACCCTGACTTATTGGGTGGTTTAGATGGTACTGGGGCAACCTACTCTGATGTATATAATTATGATTTAAAATACGAGTTGTTCTTAGAACGCGGTGAAATCATATCAATTGCCGCTTTCGCCAAAACTATCAAAGACCCAGTTAACAGGGTAGTAGCTGCCGATGCTACTGGTACACAACGTTATTTTAGAACTGGTGAACAAGCTGATGTTTTTGGAGTGGAAGTTGAGGCTCGCAAGAACTTGCTTACCGATGCTGATGAAAATGCATTAGTTTCTATCGGGTTAAATGCTGCCTATACGGATACCAGTCAAGATTTAAAGGATATACCAGGGGGTGCTGACAATACCTTTGGGACGTCTTTTGAGCGCGATTCTGATAAACTTGAGGGCGCTTCTCCTTTTATTGTAAACGCCGACTTGAACTACAGTCCAGTATTTGGTGACTATAAACCAAAAGCTACATTGGCATTTTCATATTTCTCCGATCGTATCTTTTCCCTGGGTGCAGGTAGCTTAGGGAACATTGTAGAAAGATCGGTACCCTCTCTAAACTTCATCTGGAAAAACTCATTTGGAGAACATTTCGAAGCTAATTTGAGTGCCAAGAACCTATTGAATCCAGACATTTCTTTTGTTCGAGAAAATACTGGAATCGGTGATATCGTAATTCGTGAATTCAATCTTGGGGTTAACGTAGGGCTAACCCTTAAATATAAATTTTAATTATTTTTTTAAACTCAAAACAATGAAAAACAAGTTTTTATTTTTAGGTATAGCCGCTGCATTGTTCATTGCATGCGAAAGCGACGATACCGCTGATATTATAATTAACGATAACAGTGTTATCAATAATAACAATGGCGAAGAACCGGATCCAAATGTAACCGCAGTAAATCTTAGTGGGGTATTCACTGAAGATCTCACATTGGATCCAAATATCGAATATACTATTACCGGTCCGGTTTTGATGGCAGATGGTACTACATTGACCATTCCTGCAGGTATGACGGTTCGGGCTCAACCTGTTGGTGTAAATGCGTATATCGCTATTCAACAAGGTGCCCAAATCAATGCCATGGGTACGGCAAGTGAGCCCATTGTGCTTACTTCAAACGCAAGCAATCCTTCTTCGGGTGATTGGGGTGGTTTGGTAATTTGTGGTCGAGCGCCTATCAACTCAACTGCAGATGGATCTACCGATACGGCAACTTCAGAAGTTGGTGGACTCTCTTATGGTGGCAATACCCCTACTGACAATTCAGGTATCCTACAATATGTGCGCATCGAATTTGCTGGGGGTGCCATTGATGGAAACGCAGAATTAAATGGTTTATCTGCTTATGCCGTGGGTAGTGGTACCACTATCGATTTTGTTCAAGTCTACGAAGGCTCTGACGACGGTTTTGAATTCTTTGGCGGAACCGTGAATGCAAGTCACTTGGTCGTTGTAAATTCTGAGGATGATTCCATTGATTGGACCGAAGGTTTTACGGGTAATTTGACGGATGTCTACGTTCAACATGGCACAAGTCACGACAAAGCTTTTGAATGTGATGGGTACAATACGGATTTCAGTAATGCATCTGGAGCCTTCTCCGCACCAAATGTGACCAATGTTACCGTAATAGGAGCAAATGATGCAAGCGAAGCAATTCGTTTACGAGCAGGTACGCAAGGATTATTTAATAATGTTGTTATAACCGATTTTGATGAAGCATTTGATTTGGATGGTGATGCCGGTGACAACCCAACCGGACAAGGGGTTATCGATGGCTTATTGAACGTTACGGATGTTACTTTTAATAATGTGACTACAAGATTAAGAAACGACACGGGCTTTACCTTTACAGAAGCAGACTTTATTTTTGGTGAAGGCAACGGAACAGGCACTGATATTGCTACATGGGGTGCCGGATGGACCGTGGGCATTAATTAGTTAATTTAGTTTCATAGTTAAAAAGGCCCCGCTAATTGCGGGGCCTTTTTTTACACTTCATCGAAAAGTGTAGCTTTTTTCCTTAACAAAGTCTTCACACCCTTTCAATTTTTTTATATTTGTGGCATATCGTTTGTTATCAATACTTTATGAAGCAACTTTACCTCGTGTTCTTTTTTATGGTCTGCACTTTAGGATTTTCACAAGAATCCAAGGTTAATAGTGATATAGAGGGCTTCAAATTATACCCCAATCCCACGATCAACGGAAAGATTTTCATCAACACTGCCCAAAACGCGCCTAAGACCGTACATATTTTTGATGTATTGGGTACCCAAGTATTCGAGGCTACCATTCTCGGCAAAGAACTCAATGTCTCTAGACTTGATAAAGGGGTTTATATTTTAAGGGTTTTCGAAAAAGATAAAGTAGCTACCAGAAAGCTCATTATCAAGTAATACCGATTCTTCAATACCATTTTTAGGTATAATTCATGTAGTTCATCGTACTGACCTACAAAGTTTTGCGTTTCACAACATTTAATGGTTTTCTTCGTTGCTGTCAGCTACATTTGTATTGCAATTATCCCAAATCGCACTTACATGAAGAAAATCTACTTAATCGTTCTTATGGCGTTACCCCTATTTACATTCGGTCAAGAATTGGTCAGTGTCAACCATATCGAACCTATCGAGGTTAAAGGTTTTAAAATGTACCCGAATCCCGCTTATGGTGATGAAGTCTATATTACCACGGCCTCTAATGGCAGTAAAGAAATTCAAATCTTTGACGTCTTTGGTGAAATTGTGCTTCACAAACGGATTGCCACCAATACTTTGAATATTTCAAAACTTGTACCCGGTGTATATGTTTTACAGGTATCGGAAAACAAAAAAACAATGACCAGAAAGCTGGTGATAAAATAACTACCCAAACTAACAACATGAAAGCCCCAATACTCGTATTGGGGCTTTTATTTTAGGTATTTTTGTTAGCATGGGCCTTACTTCAGATTCCATTTTCTCGATTACCAACGATTCGGGGTTTGAGACCGCTGCATTACTGGTTTTCAACCATCAGTACCGGCACAACCAAATTTACCGATCGTTTTGTGATCATTTACGGGTAAGCCCGCAACAGGTGAGAACACTAAAAGCGATCCCATATTTACCGATATCGTTTTTTAAAACGAAGAAAGTCGTTTCGACAACCGAAGCACCAAAAGCCATCTTTACCAGTAGCGGAACTACAGGTGCTTCGACCAGCAAACACTATGTGAGCGACCTCTCACTCTATGAAAAAAGTTACTTAAGGGCATTTGAACTCTTTTATGGCAATATCGAAGATTATTGCATTTTGGCCTTGTTACCCTCTTATTTAGAGCGTGAAGGGTCATCATTGATTTATATGGCCAATGATCTCATTCAGAAATCCAAAAATAAAAAAAGTGGCTTCTATTTGAACGACCTCGATAAGCTGATCCTTACCCTAAAAGGATTAGAAGCAGCCAATACCCCAACAATTTTATTAGGTGTATCGTTCGCACTATTGGATTTGGCCGACAACCATACTTTGAACCTGGGCAACACCATTGTAATGGAGACAGGTGGTATGAAGGGCAGGCGAAAGGAAATTATTCGAACGGAACTTCATAAACTATTAAAAAAAGGCTTGGGCGTTTCTGAAGTACATTCAGAATACGGTATGACCGAATTATTATCGCAGGCCTATTCTTTAGGTGATGGAAGATTCCATTGTCCACCGTGGATGCGTGTTTCAACACGCGATACTGAAGACCCGTTGACCCCACAACAATTCGAAAAAACCGGGGGAATCAATATTATCGACCTGGCCAATTACAATTCGTGTTCGTTCATCGCCACCCAAGATCTCGGCAAAAGCTATGCCGATGGTTCTTTTGAAATTTTGGGCCGTTTTGACAATGCCGAAGTCAGGGGCTGTAATTTGATGGTTTTATAACCTCACTTTACAATCAACAAATAATTGTTCCTTTTTCCCTTTTGCAGCAATATGTATTTACCGTTGATAAGGTCGCTTTCAGTAATAGTGTAGTCTTCTTTGACCTTCTCTTTATTTACCGAGATCGAATTTTGTTTTAGTTCGCGTCGCGCCTCCCCATTAGAGCCCAAAAAGTTGGTTTTTGCAGCGAGGGCCCCAATCATATCCAATCCTTCGGTTATCTCAGATCTGGGAAGTTCTGCTTGCGGCACGCCTTCAAAAACATCTAAAAAAGTCTTTTCATCCAATTGCTTCAAATCGTCAGAAGTTGATTTTCCAAATAAAATAGTGCTTGCTTTCATGGCATTATCCAAATCTTCTTGAGAATGCACCATTGTGGTTATCTCTTCGGCCAATTTTCGTTGTAAGGCCCTTTGATGGGGTGCCTCTTTATGGGTTGTTACCAAATTCTCAATCGCCTCCTTGGTCAAAAACGTGAATATCTTGATATATTTTTCCGCGTCCTCATCTGAGGTGTTTAACCAATATTGATAAAAGCGATAAGGTGAGGTTCTATTGGCATCCAACCAAACGTTGCCACTTTCGGTCTTTCCAAATTTGGTGCCATCCGCTTTGGTAATCAACGGGCAGGTCAATGCATAGCCCTTACCCCCGCCTATTCTTCTGATAAGTTCGGTACCTGTGGTAATATTGCCCCATTGATCACTGCCCCCCATTTGAAGGGTACAGTTATGGGCCCTGAACAGATGCAAAAAATCATAACCCTGAACCAATTGATACGTAAATTCGGTAAAGGACATCCCTTCTTTTGCCTCAGCTGACAAACGTTTCTTTACAGAATCTTTAGCCATCATATAATTTACGGTGATGTGTTTGCCTACATCACGAATGAATTCCAGAAAACTGAAATCTTTCATCCAATCGTAATTATTGACCAAAACCGCCGCATTTTTACTGTTGCCCTCAAAATCCAAAAACCGGGAAAGTTGTTCCTTCAAAGCTTCTTGGTTATGTCGCAAGGTCTTTTCATCCAATAAATTTCGCTCAGCCGATTTTCCTGAGGGATCACCGATCATACCCGTTGCACCACCGATCAATGCGAACGGCTTATGGCCGGCAAGTTGAAAATGGCGTAACATCATAACACCTACCAAATGACCAATATGTAACGAATCCGCCGTTGGGTCTATACCCACGTAAGCCGATTGCATACCAGAAAGTAAATGATCTTCGGTACCCGGCATGGCATCATGTAGCATACCCCGCCAAGCTAATTCGGCAACAAAATTTTTAGACATAACCAGCAAATAACAAATTAGCTGCAAATATAGGATCTTGCGCGATTCTAAACATGGAAATTACCATCAATTAGGTACATTTGAAAATGATTTTGGTTACAGGGGGAACAGGACTGGTAGGGTCACATCTACTTTTGGAATTGGTGAGGCTGGGGCGAAAGCCAAGGGCCATTTATCGTCATAAAGACCGTATTGAAGTCACGAAAAAGGTGTTTTCTTATTATGTTGACGACCATGAACTACTTTTCTCATCCATCAAATGGGTTCAGTGCGATATTCTTGATGTTCCGAAACTGGAAATCGCATTTGACGAAATCTCTGAAGTATACCATGCCGCGGCCTTGATCTCTTTTGACCCGACAGATGATAAAACGCTTTTGAAAGTCAATGTTGGTGGCACGGCCAACGTAGCGAACCTATGTATTGCCCATGGGGTTAAAAAACTATGTTATGTTAGCTCGATAGCTGCCATTGGACCCAGCGTTGCAAATGAACCTATCAAAGAATCAAACGACTGGACCGAGACCACCGGTAACGGATACGCCTTATCAAAACATCTTGCGGAAATGGAGGTTTGGCGGGCCTCTCAAGAAGGGGTGCCAGTAGCAATTGTAAACCCAGGGATCATTTTAGGGGCGGGTCATTGGTACAGCGGTAGCGGAAAGTTTTTTTATGCCGCAAGTAAGGCCCCAAAATACTATTTACCGAGCGGAACAGGTTTTGTTTCCGTCGAAGACGTGGTTGCGGCAATGCTGCTGGTCATGGATTCTGAAATCAAAAATGAACGTTTTATTTTGGTTAGTGAAAATTGGACTTATAAATTGCTTTCTGAAATTATCGCAGAAGGATTGGGCAAGAATCCTCCTAAAAAGGAAATAAAGCTTTGGATGCTTGATTTATTTTGGAGACTCGATTGGGTACGTTCAAAATTATTCGGTAAAAAACGAAGACTATCGAAAGCGACGGCAAAGGTTTTCGAAAAGAGGGAATACTATGACACCACAAAGCTTAAAAAGAGCCTGCCTGCTTTCGAATACCAAAATCTAAAGAAAAAAATAGGGGAATATGCTACTGCTTTTTTAAAAGAACGGGCTTCTTGATTTCCCCAGACACATTCTTCATACTGTCTTTTCGCTTTTTAGACTTTTCGCGAACACTTTCATTCTTCTGTTTTCTAGCTTCATCAATCTCTTTTACCTTATCCTCAAGCCTGGCCTTGATCTTCATGTACATATCTTCATACTCTAAAGGTACGGAAGCATAATAAAAATCACTTTCTACAAACTGCAAGCTATCGATACCATGCTTTTCAAATAAATAGGGCATTACCTCAATTTCCCTGTCATTTAAGGCTTGAGGGTTTGTTGAACTCGCTGAATTCAACAACGCCAAATCATATAGGACATCAATCATTTTGTTCTTCGGAATCAGATCCGCGGGAGGCTCAACAACCTTTTCAGCACAGGATATCAAGCTGGTCATTGCTATAAAAAAAAGGATTTTTCGCATCGGTCTACCTATCAAAAGTGAGTCTTTTCGCATTTCTTTCCTTGGAAAGAACACCGTTATCAAAAGCCAAATGCCCATTGACAAAGGTTCGTTTGACTTCAGAATCAAAAGTAACACCTTCAAATGGTGACCACCCACATTTATAGAAAATATTATCTTTTTTAACCTGCCATTTAGAGTCTTGCGAAACCTGTACCAAATCAGCAAAATAACCTTCTTTGACAAACCCCCTTTTTTCAATATCAAACAGTATAGCCGGACTATGACACATTTTTTGGACTATCTTTTCTAGTGGGATAAGGCCCTGGGCATGTTTTTGTAACATCGCGGGAAGTGCATGTTGTACCAACGGTCCGCCGGAAGGTGCATTTACATAGTCGTTCATTTTCTCATCGATGGTATGGGGTGCGTGGTCCGTGGCGATTACATCGATACGGTCATCAAGCAACGCCTGCCACAATTGGTCTTTATCGCTGGCCGTTTTCACAGCAGGATTCCATTTGATCAATGTTCCCTTTTCTTCATAATCGATATCTGAAAACCAAAGATGGTGAATACAGACTTCAGCGGTTATTTTTTTCTCTCTTAGGGGAATGTCATTTCGAAACAAATCGGTTTCCTTACCCGTTGAAAGGTGAAAAACATGCAATCGGGCACCCGTTTTTTTGGCTAGGGCAATTGCTTTTGAAGACGAAAGGTAACATGCCTCTTCACTACGTATAATCGGATGGTATTTTATAGGAATGGCATCACCGAATTCTTGTTGATATTTTGCCAAGTTCGCCCTTATGGTACCTTCATCCTCACAATGGGTCGATATGACCATGTCGGTATTCAAAAAAATCTGTTCCAACACTTTTTCGTCATCTACCAGCATATTACCGGTAGAGGAACCCAAAAATAACTTGACCCCCGAGCAACTTTTTTTATCGAGCTTCTTCAGTTCTTCCAAATTGTCATTGGTACCCCCGAATAAAAAAGAATAATTGGCAAACGAAGATGACTTCGCCCGTTCAAATTTATCCTCCAATTTTTTGATGGTGGTCGTCTGCGGATTCGTATTTGGTTGCTCCATAAACGAAGTAATGCCACCGGCAATCGCAGCCCTGCTTTCCGTTGCTATATTTCCCTTATGGGTAAGGCCAGGCTCCCTAAAATGTACTTGGTCATCAATTACACCGGGCAATAACAGATTCCCTTTAAAGTCAATTATTTGGGCATTACTTGACGAAATATTCTTATCAATCCGTTCTATATATTCCCCACGAATCAAAACATCGGTTTCGAACGTATCACCTTCGTTGACGGTTAACGTATTTTTGAGTAAAATCGGTTTCATTTAGCGTTTTTTATAGATAATGGGCGATGGTTATCACAAATGATAAAAACAGTAAAATTCGTTGCCATAGCATTTCTTTTAAAAGGTTTTTCGCTTAAAAACACTTCTTAATTTCATACTAATAACCCCTAGTATGGCCTCTCTGATAATAGCGGAATTCATCTTTGACTGCCCGTTAATCCTATCTGTAAAGACTATTGATACTTCTTGAATGCTAAACTTCTTTAAATAGGCCCGGTATTTCATTTCTATCTGAAAGGCATATCCGATAAAGCGAACCGCATCAAGATCTATGGCCTCTAGCACTTTCCGTTTGTAACAAACGAATCCCGCCGTGGGATCGTGCACCCTCATACCGGTAATCAATTTCACATAGAAAGAAGCCCCGTATGAAAGTAGTATTCGACTCAACGGCCAATTTACCACATTGACCCCTTTTTTATAGCGTGAGCCAACAGCAACATCGGCCCCATTCAAACACGCTCTATGCAACCGTAAAAGGTCACTCGGTTTATGCGAAAAATCAGCATCCATTTCAAAAATATACTCATACCCTTGTTTTAAGGCCCATTTGAACCCATAGATATAAGCAGTTCCCAAACCTGACTTTTCTTCCCTGACCTCAAGAAACAGGTTATCGGAAAATTCTTGCTGAAGTTTTCGAACATTTGCAGCCGTGCCATCAGGCGAATTATCATCCACTACCAGAACATGAAAGCTTTTTTTCAAGTCAAAGACCGTTCGTATGATAGCCTCTATGTTCTCGATTTCATTAAATGTTGGTATAATGACCAATCGTTCTGCCACAAACTCTAATTTTGTTGGCAAAAATAAGGTTTTTATGTGCTTTACGAACTTTAAAACAGGCCTTCGGCAAAACCAAAACCTTGTTCGCATTATTTGTAACTTTGCCCGCTGTAAGTAAAACGTAAATGTCGAAACAGTTTACCAAACCCTTTCTTCTTTTTTTAACGGCTTTTTTACTCCTTAACCTGATACAGGGCGCCTCTACACAGCTTCTCTACGACGAAGCTTATTATTGGTACTACGCACAGAACCTAAGCTGGGGTTATTTTGACCACCCGCCCATGGTGGCCTTACTGATTTGGGTAAGTGGACTTTTCTTTGACGGGGAGCTCGGTGTTCGTTTTATGAGTTGCCTAATGAGTGCAGGAACCGTCGTTATACTTTGGCTGCTAATAGACGACAACACTAAAAGAAAGTTTGTTTCACATTTTTTCTTGTTACTCTTTTCGATGGCATTGTTCAACGCTTACGGGTTTTTCACTTTACCGGATACTCCTTTATTGTTTTTTACGGCCCTGTTCTTATTGGTGTATAAACACTTTCTAGCTAAACCCACCATCATAAATTCGATATTCATGGGCCTTGTAATGGCTTGCCTTATGTACAGCAAGTATCACGCGGTATTGGTCATCATTTTTGTACTGCTATCCAATTTGCGATTATTGAAAAATAAGTGGGCTTGGTTAGCGGTCATAATTTCTTTGCTATGCTACCTACCGCATTTTCTCTGGCTTTTCGAAAACGACTTTGTATCCATTGATTACCATATTTCAGAAAGACCGAACCAGCCTTATAGTTTTGCCGGTTTTACCCTTGGCTACATCCTTAATTTGATCGTAAATTTTGGTTTGCTCTTTCCTTGGTTTTATTATGCCTTATTCAAGGCAAAACCAAAAGACACTTTTAAAAGGGCCCTTTTATTCTTGACCTATGGGGTCATTATTTTTTTCTTTCTTTCAAGTTTTCATCGAAGGACACAAGCGCAATGGGTCATTGTGATCTGCATACCAATGGCAATTATTTGTTATGGGTTTTTACTTCAAAACGTAAAGGCTCGAAAATGGATGTACCGATTTTCAATAGTCAGTATTTTCATCTTACTTTATGCCCGAATTTGGCTTGTATACCAACCTTTGCTTCCTAAAGTATTCGAAACGCACGGAAACAAGGAGTGGGTTTCACAACTACATGATTTTACTGGGGACACACCTGTGGTTTTTGAGAATAGTTATCGAGAATCATCGATGTACCACTTTTATTCGCGTGAGCCATCATTCTCAATGAACAATGCGTTTTACCGTCGAAACCAATATTCAATCGATAGCTCTGAATCACGAATTCAGGGTAAAAGGATAGCCTATCTTTCGAAGTATACGAATTCTGGGGATTTCAGTTATGAAAATCCGGGGGGGGACACGGTTTTTTTAAACTACATCGATAGTTTGCGATCGTTTCGAAAAATTAGATGTTATGTTCCAGGAGATACTGTATCAACACAACAGAAGAATCAGCTATTAAAAATTTATAATCCCTATAATCAAGAAATTGAGCTCGATAAAATTGATATTAGGGTTGGATTTTTAAATGCCTATAAGCAGCTTAAAGAGCTTAAAGCCTTGAACTGTGAACCCGTATCTGTGGGTATAAAATCACTTCAAGCTAAAGATACAACGCTGTTTCGCTTTAACTTGCCCGAAACGAAGTTGGTTGAACCGAAATATGTCAGGTTTTCCGTCTCTGAAAATGAGCTACCCCCAGGCATTAATAGCACAAGCATAAAACTAAGGGAATGAATCCAACCTACAGAACCATACTTACTTTAGATTGGGTCGCCATTGTCTTGTTCATTGCCTTGGTATTGCTCAGTGTAAGCAAGTATTTTTTCTCGGTAAATTTTCGAATGTTCTTAATACTACCCTTCAATGATAAGTATTTAAAAACCTCAAGAAAAAAAGGCAAATTGTTTAATTGGTTTCATGTAGTGCTGACGGTTTTTCAAATCATGGTACTATCCCTATTCGTCTTTCTATCAAACAACATTTTGAAGGGGCAACGTATTGATTTCTATCCCATATTGTACTGGATACTCCTTTTCTCCCTAGTGGCCTTTGTTTGTTTAAAGGTAATCTTACAATTCGGCAATGGTTACTTCTTTCAAAATGTACAGACCATGGCCAATCTTGTTTTTGAAAAGCTGACCTATTTCAATTATAGCGCACTGTTGGCCTTTGTTGGGTGCATTTTATTGGCATATGTGCTACCAGACTCCAAAACCTTGGTATACGTAATAACAACTGGTGTAATCCTAATTAATCTTATCGGATTTATCAAAGTATTGAGAAACCATCAAAAGTTGATTGTTACAAACTTTATATATTTTATTTTGTACCTTTGCACACTCGAAATTTCACCCTTGGTGATTATCGTAAGCTATCTAAAAGATTGATTCTTATGAAAGTAAAAACGATTTTGGTGTCGCAACCGGAGCCAAAAATGGAAAACTCCCCGTACTCTCGCCTAATTGAAAAAGCAAAGGTCAAGGTAGATTTTAGGCCTTTTATACATGTTGAGGGTGTTGAGGCGAAAAGTGTAAGACAACAAAAAATCGACTTGAACGATTACACCGCAATTGTATTAACCAGTAGAAATGCAGTCGATCATTTTTTCAGAATCGCTGAAGAGATGCGCTTTAAGGTGCCTGATTCCATGAAATATTTCTGTCAATCAGAGGCCGTAGCCTATTATTTGCAAAAGTATGTGGTTTACAGAAAAAGAAAGATTTATGTTGGGAAGCGTCTTTTCAGTGACCTGACCCCGATGTTTAAAAAATATAAGGACGAGAAGTTCTTACTACCGTCATCCGATACTTTAAAGCCTCAGGTACCGAAGGTTCTTGATGGTCTAAAACTCGATTGGAAACGTGGTATTTTCTACAAGACCGTGGTCAGTGACCTTTCTGATTTGAAAGAGGTCTATTATGATGTTTTGGTATTTTTTAGCCCTTCAGGAATTGAGTCCCTTTTAAAGAATTTTCCTGATTTTGAGCAAAATGATACAAGAATCGCCGTTTTCGGAAACAGTACCGTAACCGCAGCTACCGATGCTGGGTTACGCATTGATATCAAAGCGCCGACACCAGAGACACCATCAATGACCATGGCACTTCAAAAATACATTACCGACGTTAATAAAGCGTAAGTAATCTATTTAAAAAAAATAAAAAACCCTCGGTCGACCGAGGGTTTTTTATTTTTAGAAAGCATAGCGTTGTGGGCCACCACGCCTTATCTCTTCATTGGCATGTGCCTCAAATTTTTTGAAGTTCTCACGAAATGCATTGGATAGCTTAAATGCCGTTTGGTAATAGGCCTCATCATCATTCCATGTCGCCCTCGGACTCAATACCTTAGTGGGTACACCTGGGCATTCCCTCGGCTGTGCCACACCGAACACCGAATGTATATGGTAGTTGTCATACGTATATAACCCCAGTTTTCCGCTTATCGCCGCACTGATCATTGCCCTGGTATATTTTAGTTTCATACGGGTACCAATACCATAGGGCCCGCCGGTCCAACCGGTATTCACCAACCAGACATCAACACCTGAATCTACCATTTTCTTGCTCAACATCTCACCGTATTTTGCCGGGTGCAGAGGCATGAAAGGTGCCCCGAAGCAGGCAGAGAACGAGGGCTGCGGTTCTACCACACCAGCTTCGGTTCCCGCCACTTTGGCCGTGTAGCCCGACATGAAATGATAGGCCGCCTGGGCTGGGGTAAGCTTTGATATCGGGGGCAGTACCCCAAAGGCGTCAGCAGTCAAAAAGAAAACATTTTTGACATTCTTGCCTATTGAAGGTTGTTGAATATTATCAATGTGGTAAATGGGGTAACTTACCCTTGTATTTTGGGTAATGGTAGTATCTTCAAAATCAACGGCCCCGTTGGTATCCATGACGACATTCTCTAGTATGGCCCCTTTTTTTATGGCCCCATAGATTTCAGGCTCATTCTCTTGCGAAAGGTTAATGACCTTTGCATAACACCCTCCCTCAAAATTGAACACCTTGTTATCGGCCGTCCAACCATGTTCGTCATCACCGATCAGCCTTCGATTTGGGTCGGTGGAAAGGGTTGTTTTTCCCGTGCCCGACAATCCAAAAAATATAGCGGTATCGCCACCTTCACCTACATTTGCAGAGCAATGCATCGGCAAGGTGTTTTTATAAACGGGCAGGATAAAATTCAAAGCAGAAAAGATTCCCTTCTTGATTTCCCCTGTGTATCCGGTTCCACCGATCAGGGCAATCTTTTTCGTAAAATCAAGTATGGCGAAGTTGTGTTGTCTCGTTCCATCAACTGACGCATCGGCCATAAAACCCGGCGCATTGATTACCGTCCACTCTGGAACAAAATCATGCAACTCATCCGCTTCAGGGCGCAAGAACATATTGTATGCGAACATATTCGACCATGGGTATTCATTGATGACCCTAATATTCGTTCGATAATCGTTTTCTGCACAGGCATAGGCATCACGAACGAATAATTCTTTTTCGCCTAAATAAGTAATTACCTTCTTGTAAAGCTTTTCGAACTTATCTGGGTCAAAGGGAATATTGATATCACCCCACCAAACCTTATCTTTCGTTATCGCATCTTTTACAATGAAACGGTCTTTTGGCGACCTTCCTGTGAATTCCCCGGTATTGACCGCTAAAGCACCTAGGGAAGATTCAACACCCATACCCTTTTCAATGGTTATTTGATGCAATTCATTGGATGATAATTGATAATGCACGTTTGAATGCGTTATTCCGTAAGAGGCCAACGAAATCGATTTCGTAGATTGGGCATTTGTTGCCATAAAGTTGTTTTAAAATTGGTGCAAAGCTAAAAAAATATAATCCTTACACTCATAAAATAAAGTCCTATTCCATTATTTTTTGGTTAAAATCGCATATAACAACACTCCCCATGCCGCGATTAGCATTGTTCCCCCTATCGGGGTTACAAAACCGATCTTTCTAAAGTCGAATGATGTTAAGGTATTGGTAGCCAACCCGTAAATTGAACCAGAGAATAATACTACACCAAATAGGGTCAAATAGAATACCGTCGTTTTCGTGCCATTTGATACCGATGGCAATAAGCTTAAAACCATTAAAAAGAAGGCATGGTACATTTGATATTTGATTCCGGTCTCAAACGTGTTGATATCTTCTGGGCCAATACTCTTTTTCAAACCGTGGGCACCAAAAGCCCCTAGAATGACAGCTAAAATTCCTAAAACCAGTCCTGTCGCTAAAATTGTTTTGTTCATAACTCAAATAGACAAATTACTTAAAAATATAACATTTTGATACCTTAGTAGGCGTTATACGCAAAAGTAAGTCAATCCTTATGTCTCGAAAAATTTTAGTTCTAGGTGCCGGTAAATCCACATCCTTTCTAATTGATTACTTTTTAGATAAATCCACTAGTGAAAACCTATCACTGATCATAGCCGACCTTAATCCCGAAGCTATCGCCACCAAAATCAGAAATCACCCAAACTGTGAGGTCGTTACGCTTGATATTTTTGATGAAGAGGCCCTCAAAAAACAGGTTTCAGCAGCAACCATCGTAGTTTCAATGCTACCCGCACGTTTTCATATAAAGGTTGCCCAAAACTGTTTGGCTTACGGAAAACATTTGGTTACGGCATCTTACGTTAGCGACGACATCAAAAAACTCCATGACGCCGTGACTTCAAAAGGATTGGTTTTTATGAATGAAGTCGGCCTTGATCCCGGTATTGACCATATGAGTGCCATGGAGGTTATTGACAGGATAAGGGACAATGGCGGTAAAATGTTACTTTTTGAATCGTTCACCGGTGGTTTGGTGGCACCTGAAAGCGACGACAACCTTTGGAACTATAAATTCACCTGGAACCCAAGAAATGTGGTGTTGGCAGGTCAAGGCGGTGCGGCCAAATTTATACAAGAGGGCACTTATAAATACATTCCATACCACAAATTGTTCAGACGTACCGAATTTTTGGATATTGAAGGGTATGGAAAGTTCGAGGCCTATGCCAATCGCGATTCTTTATGGTATCGCGAAGCTTACGGACTCGAAAATGTGCTGACCCTTTATCGCGGTACGATGCGACGTATTGGTTTTTCAAAGGCCTGGAATATGTTTGTTCAGTTAGGCATGACCGATGATAGTTACACCATTGAAAATTCAGAGGGTATGTCGTATCGCGATTTTGTAAACCTTTTTTTACCGTACTCCCCAACAGACTCCGTAGAACTGAAACTTCGCCACTACCTCAAAATAGATCAAGACGATATCATGTGGGGGAAACTGTTGGAACTCAACCTTTTTGATGCCCATAAAAAAATCACCAAGAAAAACGCAACACCGGCACAAGGCTTACAGCAGATTTTGGAGGAGAGCTGGACCTTAAAGGACAACGAAAAAGACATTATCGTCATGTACCATAAGTTCGGTTATGAATTGGAGGGCCAAAAGAAACAATTGGACGCCAATATGGTCGTGATTGGTGAAAATAGAACCCACACCGCGATGGCAAAAACAGTGGGTCTCCCTGTTGCCATAGCCACCTTACAAATTCTAAACCAGAAGATTACCAAGCCCGGGGTACAAATACCCATTTCAAAAGAGGTATATACCCCGATTCTTGACGAATTAAAAACATTCGGAATCACTTTCAATGAATTTCAAGTGCCTTATCTGGGCTACAACCCCGATTCCGTGGCCAGTTAAAAATTAAAACACTTTCTATATCTTTGGGTTTCTAATTTTCAGCGAATTATGAAAAAAGCTAACACTTCCGTTAAAATAGATGGTATTGACAAAAAAATTCTTAGATACTTGATGGAAGATGCGAGACGACCGGTACTTGAAATCGCTCGAAACATCGGAATTTCCGGCGCCGCCATACACCAACGCCTTCGAAAGCTAGAAGCTTCAGGACTACTAGCAGGATCCAAATTTGTAATCAACCCTAAAGTCTTGGGATATACTACCATGGCATATATTGGTATTTTTTTAGACAAAGCCATGTCAAACCCGAGGGCAGTGGCCGCCCTAAAAAAAATTCCTGAAGTACTGGAATGCCACTACACTACGGGTAACTGGTCCATTTTGATAAAAGTATTATGCCAAGACAATGAGCATTTAATGCAATTGCTCAATAAAGAAATCCAACAAATTGAAGGGGTATCACGTACTGAAACGTTTATATCACTCAACCAACAAATCGATAGGCAGATTTCTATTTAACCGATGCCAGATTTAAACTTCCGATACTTATTTTGATTTTCAACAATTTATGTTTCGGTGTCAGGTCAAGCCTATCTTGTCGGTAGAAGGGCGCAGTCGACATTTTAAATCTTAAGACCTCTCTATAGTAATTTATACTGGGCGAAGCGAAGTATTAGAGGTGATAGCTACCTATCTTTATTTGCCTCTATCCCATTTATGGGATTAAAAACCTTACTTCGAACCCACTTCATTTAAAAACGGTACTCGCTGCAATTTCAGCATTTTGTTGTAGATCTGCCGCAACACTATCCAGCTTCATTTTAATGGTCATTAAAGGTACTTTGCCCAATGGTAAACGTAATGTGGGTTTCTCTGCGTTTACCAAATCAATGATGGCCAACGCCGCTTTTACGGGATCCCCTTCTTGTTTGCCGTCTACTCCTTTAAGTTTAGAGCGAAAAGCCCCAGCCGTATCGGCATAATCGTAAATTACTTTTTTTGCTTCAGGCAATCCCTTAGAAGCGAATTTAGTTCGAAACGGACCTGGCTCTACCAAGGTCAACTTTATCCCCAATGGCTCAACTTCTTGTGCCAAGGCCTCTGAGAAACCCTCTAGGGCAAACTTGCTTGCGTTATATATTCCGAAACCCGCAAAAGCCTTTACGCCGCCGTGCGAAGAAATCTGAACGATATGGCCATTACCTTGTAACCGCATTTTAGGGAGTACCTCTTGCGTTACTTTCAAAGCACTAAAAAAGTTAGCCTCAAACACCCTTCTGGTCTCTTCGATACTTGTTTCTTCTATGGCCCCCACGAATCCGATACCTGCATTATTGACCAAAACGTCAATCGTATCAAGATTGGCAATTACCTGTTCAATTTGTTCGTGACTTGTGACATCCAAAAGCACGGCATGCCCCTTGCCTGCATGGGCCTCATTAAATTGTAGCACTTGCCCTTCATTTCTAAATGTGCCGATAACATAATCTCCAGAGTCCATTACCGTTCTTGCCAAAGCCTTACCCAAGCCACTTGATATTCCTGTAATCAACCATATTCTATTCTTCATCACTATATGTTTTTTTGATATTTGATAAAAGTATTTTTTGAAAATTGCCAATGGTAGTCACCATTGTTTCCCTGTTTTCTTCTTGAACTTTAAAAACGGCATCAAAGCGAATTTTATAGTCATTTGAATTAGTGGGGATTATTTTAATTGTTGCCTTGTACCCTGAAATTGGCATTGGGGTTTCAATCATTTCATAAACAAGGGTATGCTTATCATTGTCTAATTCAATTACATGCTCAATTACTTTCAAACCATTCGATTTTAAGGTCAACGTAACTAGTGCCCCCTTGCCACTTCCTACTGTTTCGGTTTTGGAAATAATTTCTGGCACCAATACGTCTAAGTTTGTAAGATCGGATAGTACTGTCCATACTTCGTTTCTTCTTGTGTTCATTTCGATACTGTTCGAGACCGCAACCTTTTTAAAGGTTTGTGCCTTGCCAATAGCTGAAATCAGAACGAAAAGCAATGTCATGACTATTGCCCTATACATGCCCAAAATTTATGGCCGTTTTGATCGTCTTAAATTGAAAATAGGTAGCTATGGCAAACAAGATAGTTGGCAACAACCATATTCCATTGCCGATAAAGTCATGTGCCACATGGAAAGCCACGATGTTGAAAACAATCGGAAGAAGCAAAAGCCAACCTAAAAATCTCGTTTTTGGTATAGCTATTAAAATTCCCCCAAGAATTTCTGCGATTGCCACCACTATGAATAAATAAGACGTAAACATTGCCCCCATAAAACTTTGTGCCGTTGGATCAGCCGGCGGCTCTACCGGAATAAAACCAAGAAACTTATTAAGTCCAAAAATGACCATTAAGATTGCCAAGAGCCAATTTGTGCTATTTTGAATTTTATTTCTCATCGGATTCTTACTTTAAAGCATTAATAATTTCTGAAACCTCCACACGATTCCTATAATCACCACCTTCTGCCTTTGCAAAAGAAACCGTGCCGTTTTTTTCGATTACGAATACGGCGGGTATTGGTAGTTCCCTAGAATCGCCTGAATAATGTGCATCAAAATCAAACCCAAGTGCCGTCATCGTATTGACCGGGGCATCCGCATTTTTAAATACGGTCGTATACATTCTAGCGACGGTATTTCCTTTATCGCTCAATACCTCGAAATTGAGTTTATTCTTTTCTGCTATGGTCAAAGATTCATCAGGGGTTTGTGGCGAGATTGCAACCAATGTTGCATCCAAAGCATGGATTTCATCCAGTGACTTTTGATAAAGCGCCAGTTGAAGGTTGCAATACGGACACCAAGAACCTCTGTAAAAAGTTAATACTACGCTGCTCATTTTCAATAGGTCGTAGAGCCTAACGGTTTTGCCGGTTGCATTTGAAAGCGAAAAATCCGGTGCCTTGTCGCCAACTTGCAATGGTAGAATCGATTCATGCCTTAGTTGCAGATCTTCGGCGTCTTTGTCGAAAACGTCAAGCGCTTCTTTAGGAAGCATTGTACCCAAATTGGTACGCAGTTCTTTCAGGTTATCTCGGTACGAGTTTGTTTCTGTGTTCATTTTACTTTGTTTTGGATAAAGTCACTATTGACCCTACAAAGGTGTGGCGATATGCTAGCACTAAAAATGAACTGGTTTAGGAAATACCCTTGAACTAGATTAAGTATTTGAAGTAAGGTTCTTTCTGATTTTGGACAAAAACTCAGGTGTAAAACCTAGATAGGATGCGATTACCTTTTGCGGTACGCGTTTGACAATATCAGGGTACCGCTGCAACAGTTCTAAATACCGTTCTTCTGCACTCATACTTAGATTGGAAAGTGCCCTTTTTCTTGAAAAGGCAAATGCCCTTTCCGTAGTTATCCTGAAATATTCACTCAACCCGTGAATTTCCCGGCAAAGTCCTTCAATATCGCTATAGGTCATCTGCAATATGACGGAATCTTCCAAAGCCTCAACGAAAAGTGTAGCAGGGGTTTGTGTGATATAGCTGTAAAAATCGCTAACGAACCAATCTTCAATTGCGATCTGTACCGTATGTTCTTTTCCGTCCCCATCGATGAAGTAAGAACGAAATGAACCTTTCACCACATAGTTTCGATATTGGCAGACGTAATTCGGTTGGTCTATAAATTGGCGCTTTTTGATTTTGGTCGTCCTGATAATGGCAAGCAACTTTTTCGTCTCGTCTTGGTTAAGGGTTACGTATTTTCCAATATTCCCTAATATGCTTTTGTATTGTTCCAACAGCGCCGTATTTTATTTTAAAAATAAAAAACCCATTTGAATAAATTCAAATGGGTCATATGATATCTTTTGTTTATTAAGGATGACGGAAGTTAATCCCTTCCCCCGAAAACCTGAAGCCCCCAATAGACCAAAGTTGCCAAAGAGCCAATCGCAGCTACCAGATAGGTTCTTGCTGCCCACTTTAAAGCATCTTCAGAACCTTTATATTCTTGCTGGGTAACCACATTTTTTTGTTTTAGCCAAGCCAAGGCACGATTACTGGCGTCATACTCTACAGGAAGTGTAATAAAACTGAACAGCGTGGCAAAAGCCATCATGACCAAACCAGCAACGGCCACCCAATAGCCAAAACCGACTCCCGCCGCGGCACCTAGGGCCAAACCACCAAATACTACCCATGTAGACATGCCCGAAGTGACACTAACGATAGGCACCAATCTTGAGCGCATCGTCAACCATTCGTAGGCTTGTGCATGTTGCACGGCATGCCCTACCTCGTGTGCGGCAACAGCTGCGGCAGCGGCATTTCGTTGGTTATAGACCCCTTCACTTAAATTAACCGTCTTATTTTTAGGATTGTAATGATCTGTCAACATTCCGGGGGTTGAAATGACCTTCACATCCCTAATACCGTGATCGTCCAACATTTTCTGTGCGATTTCAGCACCGCTCATTCCATTTTGCAAATGTACTTTCGAATAGTGCTTGAACTTGCTCTTCAAACGACTGCTCACCAACCAACTGACCAATGCTATCGCCCCGATCAATATATAATATCCCATCATAGTTTTATACTTTTAGTTTATTAAAGATAAAAAAGAAAGTGCTTGCAAACCTTAAGGCCTACGCAATAGCGCTCAAACTTTCTTTTTAAAAAGCAAAAACCCCGCCAAATACCTGAATTAGGCGTTTCAGGACTGACAAGGTTTTATGAACTGACAAAATGTACGTTACACCATGACCGATGGGGTTAAGTCAAAACTCTCTGCAATTTCTTTATAAACGATGTTACCTTCAATGATGTTCAGGCC
The DNA here is from genome assembly GCF_036985505.1 of Croceitalea sp. MTPC5. Classification (NCBI taxonomy): domain Bacteria; kingdom Pseudomonadati; phylum Bacteroidota; class Flavobacteriia; order Flavobacteriales; family Flavobacteriaceae; genus Croceitalea; species Croceitalea sp. MTPC5. Next base: position 302,466 of record NZ_BTGQ01000003.1, on the reverse strand, counting down.
TTTTTCTAATGATTTGTCCATTCTGCAAGCACTTTGCCAACCGTTATTGGCCAATTTCAATACATAGGGCAAGGTGACATTGGTCAAGGCGACCGTTGACGTATAGGGTACTGCACCAGGCATATTCGCTACACAATAATGCACTACATCATCGATAATATAGATAGGATCTTCGTGGGTAGTGGCCTTGGTGGTCTCAACACAACCTCCTTGATCTACGGCGACATCTACAATAACCACCCCGGGATGCATCTCTTTCAACATATCGCGCGTAATAAGGTTCGGGGCCTTTGCGCCTTTCAATAATACGCCACCGATAATCAAATCGTGCGTTTTAATATGTTTTCTAATATTGAATTCGTTCGAAAATTCGGTTACTACATGAGGGGGCATTATATCGTTCACATGGCGCAAACGTTTCATATTAATATCTAAAATAGTAACATGGGCCCCTAAACCTGCTGCCATTTTTGCGGCTTGAATACCAACGGTACCAGCCCCTAAAACCAATACCTTACCTGGCGCGACACCCGGTACACCGCCTAGCAGTACCCCTTTTCCTTTTTTGGGTTTTTCGAGATATTTGGCACCTTGTTGTATGGCCATACGCCCCGCAACCTCAGACATCGGGGTCAATAAAGGCAATGTGCCGTCTTCGTCTTCTACCGTTTCATAAGCGATACAAATTCCTTTTTGTTTCATCATGGCCCTCGTCAAAGCTTCACTCGAGGCAAAATGAAAATAGGTAAACACAATTTGACCCTCTTGTATTAATTCATACTCTTCCGCTATAGGTTCTTTGACCTTAACGATCATTTCGCTTAACGCATAGACCTGACCAATGGTATCTAAAATAGTGGCCCCAACTTGTTGGTAATCGCTATTGAAAAAGCCGCTACCTTCACCAGCACCTGATTGTACGTATACGGTATGGTCGTTTTTCACCAATTCGAAAACTCCGGCAGGTGTCATACCGACCCGACTTTCGTTGTTCTTAATTTCTTTAGGTACCCCTACAATCATCTTTGTGGTATTGAATTATAATTTACATATGTGACAAAAATAGGAATCTTATGGGATAGTGCATATAATTTTAGGGGTAAAATTAAAAATAATATCATTTTATATTAATATACCCCCTAAAAAATAGGGGTGTTGAATTAAATTTTATAAAAAAATTATTTATACCCCTCAATGAGAGATGCTATTTAAATTTAATTTTTGCAATGACTATCGCCAAGGCAAGCACAATCGTCACCCCATTGGCAACCGCAACGCTCAAACTGTTGATGGCGATGCCATATATTAACCACAACACGATACCGATTAGAAAAACAAGGTACATTGTTAAGGAAATATCTTTGGTGGATTTATGCCGCCAAGCTTTATAGACTTGAGGAACAAAAGCAGAAGTGGTCAATGCCGCGGCAATCAAACCCAAAATCTCGATTTTCTCCATAGTTATAAGGTTAAGGTTTGCCGAAGATAGTTCAGCAAATTCGGTTAAATAAGATAAGTTCTACCTAAGAAACCCATCATTAATTTGGCTTAAAGCGATTTATAAACCAATATCGGTTGAGCCCGCCTTATAGGTAGGCGTGCGTTCAGGGTGACAACTGTCTATTTTTGCTGACATTTGTTTCCTTTTAGACTTACCATTACATCGAACCCAAATTAAAATAGTAGATAGGGCGGTTTATCACTACCCTACGATATTTACGATTTTCCCAGGTACGACAATTATCTTTTTGGGCGTACGGCCAGCTAATTGCGCCTGTGTTTTTTCATGGGCCATTACGGCAGCCTCTAGTTCATCTTTATTTAAGTCTAACGATAGTTCTAGGGTAAATCGCATTTTACCATTAAAGGAAATAGGGTATTCTTTACTGCTTTCCACGAGGTACTTTGCTTCAAATTTAGGAAAAGGGGCTTCGGCAATAGAGGTTTGATGCCCCATCTTTTCCCAAAGTTCTTCGGCAATATGCGGTGCGTACGGTGAAACCAAAATGGCCAAAGGTTCTAGAATGGCCTTGCTGGTACATTTTTGGGCCTTCAGTTCATTGACACAAATCATAAAAGTAGATACCGAAGTATTAAAACTGAAGTTCTCAATATCTTCCTCTACTTTTTTGATGGTCTTATGTAAGGTCTTGAAAGCCTCCCCCGGCCCCTCCAAAGGAGGGGAGTCCGTTACATGAAATGTTCCGTTCGAACCGGAATGGTACAAACGCCATAGTTTTTTCAAAAACGAATGTACTCCCGTGATACCTGCGGTGTTCCAAGGTTTAGACTGCTCTAACGGGCCCAAGAACATTTCATAAAGTCGCAGACTATCAGCCCCATATTCATCACAAATCGCATCTGGATTCACCACATTGTATTTGGATTTGGACATTTTTTCAACTTCGCGACCAACGATATATTTCCCATCCTCCAAAATAAACTCAGCATCTTGATACTCTGGTTGCCATTTTTTAAAAGCTTCGATATCCAATTCATCTGAGGCATTTACTAAGGATACGTGAGCATGTATTGGCAAAAATTCAATTCTATAATCGCATCTTTCTACTTCATTTTGATTTTCTCGTCTATTTAACTCATCAAGTATATACGATTTTAGCCTTTCTCCTAATAAATTCAAATCTTCATCAGATTCATACTTGGCTTTAATCTTTTTGGAAAGAAAACAATTGACAAAACCATCATTATCTGTACTTGTTCCTATAAAATTATCTTCGGGACTATTAATCGCTTCTAGGAACATTAAATTTATTCTATAGACAAAAGCACTAGTCCCCGTAATCATCCCCTGATTAATCAATTTTTTGGCAAACTCCCCTTTTGGGGCAATACCTCTATCAAACAAGAATTTTTGCCAAAAACGGCTGTATAATAAGTGTCCCGTGGCATGCTCACTGCCGCCAATGTACAGGTCTACATCTTCCCAATAAGTAATGGCTTCTTCAGAATAAATAGCCTTATCATTATGGGGGTCCATATAGCGGTTAAAGTACTGTGAGCTTCCCGCCCAACCCGGCATGGTGTTCAATTCCAGCGGGTAGATTCCGTTGTCTGACCCTTCGGCGGCGCTCAGGGTGACCAAATCGTTGGAGACCACTTTGTTCGTATTGGTATCCCAAGCCCAATTCGTGGCATTACCCAAAGGGGGTTCCCCCGTTTCAGTCGGAAGGTATTTTTCGACCTCGGGAAGCTCAATGGGTAAATTTTCATCCGCTATCATCTGGGGCATTCCGTTCGCATCGTAATAGACGGGAAAAGGTTCCCCCCAATACCGTTGGCGGCTAAATACCGCATCGCGAAGGCGATAGTTCACCTTGCCCTTACCTTGCCCCAATTGTTCCAACTCGAAAATAGCGCGCTTCACTGCCTTTTTATACGATAGCCCATTCAAGAAATCTGAATTGGCGATAATCGTTTTTTCCTTGTCTGCAAAAGCTTCCTCTGAAATATCGACCCCTTCAAAAATATTGGGAATATCAATGCCGAAATGTTTTGCAAAATCATAGTCGCGCTGATCCCCACAAGGTACCGACATCACCGCTCCGGTGCCATAACCGGCCAACACATAATCCCCAATCCAGATTGGAATGGGCGCTTTGGTGAAAGGATGTTCGGCATAGGCTCCGGTAAAGGCTCCTGAGATGGTCTTGACATCGGCCATACGATCACGTTCTGATCGTTTTGCCGTGGCCTCGATATACGCTTCAACAGCAGCTTTTTGTTCTGCGGTAGTAATTTTAGCCACCAACTCATGCTCGGGAGCCAAGGTCATGAACGACACTCCGAAGATGGTATCGGGGCGGGTGGTAAATACTTCGATTTCACTTTGTGAAGGGTCCTCCCCCCAACCCCCTCCTAAGGAGGGGGAGTCTAGATGCCCTTTAATTTTTGAGATGACACCCTCAATGTTTTCCAATACTTCGCTATTGGTAAAACGAATCACCTTAAAACCTTTTTTCTGCTCCAATAATAATTGGCGTTCGGCATCTTCGTTTAGCTGATACTGGTGAATTTCACCATCTACCTCAATAATCAGATTCTTTTCTAAAGAAACAAAGTCAACGATGTATTTATGTATTGGATGTTGTCTTCTGAACTTAACATCCAAGTTTTTGTTTCGCAAAGCCTGCCATAGGCTATCTTCAGCCGGCGTTGGATTCTTGCGCATTTCTTTGGCGCGCTCCAACAAAACCCCAATCATAGAGGAATCCCCAGTTAGTCGAGAATAAACTCCCCCTCCCTCGGAGGGGGTTGGGGGGAGGACTTTAAAGATAACGGAAGCCCCCTCAGAGCGCCCAATCCAATTGGTTTGTGAGTCTTTCAGAGGTTGTGGCCAATCAATGGTATCCAACCCATCCAATAGTCGTTGTGCGTAAGCTGTAATCCGCATCATCCATTGGGTCATTTTTTTACGGATAACCGGATGCCCCCCACGTTCAGAGACCCCATTCACGATTTCGTCATTGGCCAAGACCGTGCCCATAGCTGGGCACCAGTTTACCTCAGCATCGGCCAAATAGGTCAATCGGTATTTTAAAAGGATTTTTTCTTGTTCGGTTTTAGAGAATTGCTTCCAATCATCCGCAGAAAACCCAGGCGTATCATCATCACATACCGCATTCACCGTCAAGTTACCCTCATTTTCAAAAATGGCCGTCAAAGTATTGATTCCTTCTGCCTTATCGGTATCGGTATTATACCAAGAATTAAAGAGCTGGATAAAAATCCACTGGGTCCATTTGTAGTATTTAGGGTCAGAAGTACGTACCTCCCTACTCCAATCAAATGAAAAACCCAACCTATCCAATTGCTCTCGATAACGATTGATATTGGTTTCAGTGGTAATGGCAGGATGCTGCCCGGTCTGGATTGCGTACTGCTCAGCCGGTAATCCGAACGAATCATAGCCCATCGGGTGCAATACATTAAAACCCTTGTGCCTTTTATATCGGGCGTAGATATCCCCGGCAATATACCCCAACGGATGCCCGACGTGCAAACCGGCCCCAGAAGGGTAAGGAAACATGGAAAGTGTGTAGTATTTTGGCTTATCGGAATCATTATGGGCTTTAAAGGTTTCATGCTTTGCCCAGTACCCTTGCCATTTTTTTTCGATTTCCTTAAAATCGTAGTTCATAGAAGCTTGCTTTTTTTATCTAATCTTAAACAAGATAGCAGTTGTTCCCTCATTCCCAGACCCAACTTGCATCGACCACAACGTGGTTTTTCTAATGCGCAAAAATAGGGGTAATCCCTTTAAAACCGATTTACTTTTCTATTTTTACACATCGATTTTGCATTATGGCGCAATATATTGAACGATATCAAAGAAGAAGATTGATCTCATCGTATTTCTCGGTGGTCTTGAGCATTGCGCTAGTTCTTTTTTTGTTGGGTATTTTGGGCATGTTGGTGCTCAATACCAAGAAATTGGGCGACCATTTTAAAGAAAAAATCACGATATCGGTGTTCTTGAAAGATAATGCCAAACCTGTTGAGATAGATCAACTACAAAAGAGCTTGACCTTGGCAGATTACACCAAATCCGCGATCTTTGTTTCCAAAGAAGATGCCGCGGAACAGTACAGTGAGGATATTGGGGAGAATTTTCAAGAGTTTTTAGGGTATAATCCACTCAAAAATTCGGTAGATGTCAACTTAAAGGCTGATTTCGTATCTCCAGAACAAATAGAGGAAATAGCCTCTTCGCTTTCTACCAAAACCTATGTTGATGAGGTCAGTTACGACAAACCCCTGATTTCATTATTAACGGATAACGTGAGGCGATTGGGGTTATGGATCTTGGTCGCCAGTGCCGTTTTTACGGTTATCGCGGTATTGTTGATCAATAGTTCGATAAGGCTTTCCATTTATTCCAAACGGTTTATCATCAAAACGATGCAAATGGTCGGGGCAACAAAAAAGTTTATCAGAAAACCATTTATCGCGACCAACCTAAAATTGGGTTTGTTGGGTTCCGTAGTGGCCCTCTTGGCCTTGGCTATGGTTTTATATTATGTAAATACCAATTTCCCTGAATTGAACTTATTTCAAGATACTACAGTGCTGCTTATTCTCTTTGTCGGGGTATTTACTTTGGGTATGTTGATTTCTTATGTCAGCACGTATTTTGCCACCCAACGATTCCTTAACTTGAGAACGGACGATCTCTATTATTAAAACAAGTTTGTAAATTTTACGTTATGAGTAAGAAAAATAAGACAGAACAAAAACCTAAGATGGAGTTTATATTTCAGAAGAAAAACTATACTTTTCTATTTATCGGACTGGCATTGATTGCTTTAGGGTTCATTTTAATGGCAGGTGGCGGCAGTGACGATCCCAATGTCTTTAATCCTGAAATCTACAGTTTTAGAAGAATTCGATTGGCACCTACCCTGATTTTAATTGGTCTGGGCATTCAGATTTATGCCATCTTATTGAATCCTAACCAGAAAAAGAACTAACATTTGGATACATTTCAAGCTATTATTCTTGCCATTGTTGAGGGCCTTACCGAATATTTACCGGTTTCTTCTACAGGGCATATGATCATCGTCTCTTCTATTTTCGGAATCGCACAAGAAGATTTCACCAAGCTTTTTACCATAGTCATTCAATTGGGTACTATTCTATCGGTTGTGGTGCTCTACTTTAAACGCTTTTTTCAAAGTATTGATTTTTACTATAAACTGTTCGTTGCCTTTATTCCGGCTGTAATTCTAGGGCTTCTTTTTAGCGATGTTATCGATAGCCTACTAGAAAACCCCATTACCGTTGCGATTTCATTGTTACTTGGTGGGTTCGTGCTCTTAAAAGTAGACGATTGGTTCGGTAATGCCGAAGAAACCGATATTTCTTATGCTACGGCATTCAAAATCGGCCTTTTTCAATGTTTGGCCATGATACCCGGGGTCTCACGAAGTGGGGCGAGTATCGTTGGGGGCATGTCACAAAAATTATCGCGGACCGCGGCTGCCGAATTTTCATTCTTTTTGGCGGTGCCGACCATGCTTGGTGCTACCTTGAAAAAAAGCTATGACTACTACAATGCCGGTTTGGTACTTTCTGATGAACAAGTAAAGCTTTTGATTATTGGAAATGTGGTCGGTTTCCTGGTTGCCCTGTTGGCCATCAAGACCTTTATTACCTTTTTAAGTAAGAACGGTTTTAAGATTTTTGGATATTACCGCATTATTGTTGGGGTGGCCATATTACTGATTCATTATTTTGTTCGACCGTTAACGGTGGTGTAATGACCCAAGAAGACTTTTTAAATGGCCAGATCCTACTGATTGATAAACCCTTGGGCTGGAGTTCTTTTCAAGCCGTTAATGCCTTAAAATGGGCCATTCGAAAAAAATTCAATCTTAAAAAAATCAAAATCGGGCATGCCGGAACCCTCGACCCCCTGGCAACAGGACTTTTAATTATCTGTACCGGCAGGTATACCAAGAAAATTCCTGAGCTACAGGGGCAGGTCAAAGAATACACAGGTACCATAACCCTCGGGGCAACGACACCCTCATACGATCTAGAAACGGAAATTGACCACCACTATTCCATTGAACATGTTGACAACCAACTCATACATAGTACCACCAAACATTTTTTAGGCACAATCGATCAAAGGCCCCCTATTTTTTCGGCATTAAAAAAAGATGGAAAACGCTTGTATGAATTTGCCCGTGAAGGAAAAGCGGTAGCGATCAATAAACGACAGGTAACCATTCAAGAATTTGAGATCACCAAAATCAATGTACCCCATGTTGATTTTAGGATTGTCTGTAGTAAAGGCACCTATATTCGTTCTGTAGCCCATGATTTCGGTAAGGCCTTAGGCTCTGGGGCGCATTTATCGACCTTAAAAAGAACCAAAATCGGTGATTTTAACGTAAATAAAGCCCTGACACCTGATGCGTTCAAAGAAAAGCTGGGGATGGAAATCTAAGTTTGGGCGCTAAGCTACCATCAATCAAGAACCAAAAGGATAAAATATTTTTGTAAAATCGCGGTTATAGTATCACTATGAATCTCAATAGAAAGCAACTGTCATTATTGATCACCGTCTTTTCGATGGCCATCATGCTATTGCTATTGTACAATGTGCATTTGGGCGGGCAACAAGAGGAAGAATACGCGATTGAACTGGCCCTTGCAGATGAAGAAATAGAAGAGTTGCTCAAAGAAGAAGACAAGCGTTTAGAAGAACTTGCAGCTAATGCCGATCCCATTAAAAGCCATATGGCGCTCAATGAAACTGCGAAACCCAGTGTCGGTAATCCTGAACCCCTTAAGACCTTAGAAGAAATCATGCAAGAGCGTGAGATGAATAGCAGTAGTAAGGATTTTTTAAGTAGCGATGCCGGTTATACGGCCAACCTAAAAGAACTTGCAAAAAAAAGAAAAGAGCGAAAAGAGCAATTGGGTGAGAAAGAGGCGGATAAAAAAGAATTTACCAATACCCTTAAAGATAAAAGGACCTCCATATCATATTCTTTGGTAGATAGGACGCATTACGACCTGCCACCACCCATATATACCTGTTTACGGGGCGGAAAAGTCGTTGTTAATATCAGGGTAGATTCCAATGGTAGTGTCATTGATGCCAATTTAAATGAGAAAAGTTCCAATACCACGGATTATTGTTTGATTCAAAACGCCATTACCTATGCTTTAAAGGCCCAGTTCAATTCAGCAACCAAGGCACAACAAAAAGGCACTATCACTTATTTATTCCAGAGTAAGTAGCTTGACCAAATCTGCCAAAATATCCTGTCCTTTGTCTTTATTGTACCAAACTTGAAGCTCTTGTTTGAACTCAGGTGAAAGTTTACCGTGTTCGGCTTTATAACTTTCTACCATCTTTGTGGCCAAAGTAGAGCGTGGGCCCCATTCGCCCAATACCTTGTTGGTCCCTGATTCGAGGGCAATCAATTTCGGTATGGACCGGGCCCCATTGGTCAAAAACAAATCCATCAATTCGGGATTTTCGTCCCTTAAGACTATTTTCAGATCAAGGTTTGGTAGTAATTCGGCAAGCTTGTTCATCACCGGCAGACTTGGCGATGCGTCACCACACCAACTTTCGGTCAGAACCAGCCAAGTGGTTTTTTTGGTGGATGACTTCAATGTAGTTTCCAGCGCCTCGGAAATCTTCAGGGTCTTATCCCAACGCCTCATTCGTCTATCATTCAATTGGGTATAGTTTGCCAAAGCCTCCGTCTGCTCATTACCGGTACTTGAATTTATAGCTGCAAGTTCAGCGACAAGTGTACGGTACTCCGCATAGGTCATTGCCTTGCTAATCGCATTCTGTATCATCTTTGAAATCGATTTTATGGGATTTTCCGTCAAGGTATGCATAACTATCAATTTTACTGTTGGCAAAGGTAAAGTCGTTATAGTATCACAAACCTGACATTGATTATTTTGTCGAATCCTATTAAGATGGGTTTGAGGTAGGTTTTTTATGATTTGTTTTGATTTTCAATTGTTTCTGTTTTACCCCGAGGTCGAGCCTTCACAGTAGACAGGTAGGCCATGTATTGAATGTATTGGCTTTATTCCTATGAAAGATACCTTTTAAGTCGCGCCCATTCAATTAAACCTATGTTTTCCCATCATCCGTCGGAACGAATTTCAAAAGAGACCTAAAATATAGCAAATGCCCACCTAACTTGAAGCTGGGTGGGCATTCGATTTAAAAGGGTAAGTTAATAATATTGCTATTGAACGCTGTTGGTTTATTGCCCCAAATATGGATTAAAATTTTTGGGCAGGTACGATTTGGTCTCAAAATCAATACCCTCGGGTTTCCCGATTTCCTCAAAATTTATTTCAGAGGGATCTATGACCATCCCTTTATAGGGATCAAAGTCCTCTGGCAAGTATTGAAGTAGTTCGACTCCTAGTTCGATTTCCTCGTCTAAATCAACAAATTCAATAGATGACATCATTTTCTTTTCATGGGCATCACTTTTTAACGAATCATTGTCATGGTATTGGTTCGCATTGAGTATGAATCCTGTTAAACCTACTAAGGATAAGCAAAGTGTATTTATTTTTCTCATGGGTATTAATTTAATTGTTATGATTATTTATTCAATTATTGCAATTTCACCTAAGGACAAGGCTTTCTTTCCATCAACATAAAGCCTGTTAAAATCATTTATAAAAGGTTGTCCATCCTTTTTACTGATAATAGCAAGTTCATCTCCATTCACCATTTGGATCACACCCGTAACCCTAGCACTCAGTCCTTCTAATTCGGATAGTAAGGCCAAATCATCCATTTTGATATTCAAAAAATCCAATGAACTGAAGATATATTGAAAGTATCTGTTCGACGGTTTTCCGATTTTGACCAAAGCACCGAGAAACAATTCCTTGGGACTTTCTTTATTCACTTGATTATCTTGAGGAAATAAAACGGGACGTTCTTTTCTGTTTTTTGACGATTTTCTACCCATCCTTTTTATTTTGGACAAATTTAAGGATGAAAAATAGATTTCAAAAGTATTACATAGTTAATCAATAGTTAAACATTGTTAAATCAATAGTTTTACTATCATTTATAATTTCTTTTTTTGATCATCCCGCCTCGGGTATCATTGATGCTGCTCATGACCACAAACGCTTTGGGGTCTATTTTTTCCAATTCAATCGTCAGTTTTCGAATCTCAAGCCTTGTTACAACGGTATAAACCACATCATACTCGTTGTGCTCGCCTTGTTTTCCATAGCCCCCTGTAGCTTTGTATAAGGTCAGTCCCCGTCCGAGCTTTTCGGTGACCATCAGCCGAACTTCCTCACTTTTTGACGATATGATCGTGACCCCTGTATATTCTTCGATACCGTCCACCACAAAATCCAGGGTTTTGGATGCGGCCAAATAGGTGAGCATTGAGTACAATGCCGCCTCAATCGATAAAAGATAGGCTGCCGCCAAAAAAATGACGATATTGATGATAATGATTACATCGCCTATTTTTACCCCAAGCTTTCGACTTAAGAATATGGCCAGTACCTCAGTGCCATCCAATACGCCACCACCCCGTATTGACAGACCGATACCGGCCCCTAGAAAAAATCCACCAAAAACCGCTACCAATAATTTATCTTGAGTGACCTCAGGAAAGTGTATCGCGACCAAAACTAGGGCCAAGCCCAAAATGGCCAGTGTAGCCTTCATCGCAAATTGCTTGCCTATTACCCGATACCCCATAACCAAAAAAGGGATGTTCACGACCACAATCAGCAACGACAATGGAATTTCAGTCACTTCAGTTACCAACAATGAAATACCGGTCGCACCACCATCAATAAACCGATTGGGAAGTAAGAAACTTTCGAGTCCGAAAGCTGCCGAAAAGATACCGCAAACAATAAATAAGGTATCTTTTATGGTAGTACTTGCCTTAAAACTTGATGTACCAAACTTTAATAGCCTTCGCATTTGCAACATACCATGTTGGTTTGGCATAGTTAGGGAATCAGAGGTTTTCAGGATTGATGGCCAGACTTTTGAACAATTTGGCCTTGGCCTTAAAAAACTTGTTCTGGACCTCATTTTGCTTTAACTCGGCATCAATCAACTTACTCTCACGAGAATTGATCAAGAATAGCGAACTTTCGCCGAAGCTAAGTTTTCGCTCCTCGGCACTCAATAGGGTATTGTAGTCGGTGACTATACGGTCTATCAGTCTATTCTGTTCGATAAAGGAGTCTAGTTCATTGTAAATTGCAAAAACCTTATTCTTTATTTCCACTGCAGCGTTATCACGCTCGAACTGGGCATCTTGAATCTTGAATTTGGCCAGTTTCAAATCACCCCGTTCCTTTCTTAAGAAAAGAGGGAAGAAAAACTTTACCCCCCCTTTATAATCTTGGGTACTAAAAGAGTTCAGCAAATCGGGTGTCCCTGTGATGAAATTGTACTCCACATCGATTTTAGGCAAGAGCTTGTTGGCCTTTAACCTTCTATCGACATTGAGCCCATCGATCTTAAAATCGAGGGACCTCAGCTTTGGATGGTTCTCTAAGGTAAAACTATCTAAAGGCTTCCCCATAATTTCCAAGGTGGTATCTATATCACCTTCGGGAGTTTCATCGGGTACTACATTGGGTTGTAATTCTACAGGCACGTCGTTGATCCATAAAAAGTTGGAAAGCTCCAACGACTTGTTCCTGAAGGCCACGTTGGTCTGCTCTAGACCCAATGCCCGGTTCTGAACGGCTATTTTGGCTTCAACCGTATCTATAATCGCCCGATCACCTGCCAAGGCACTTTGTTTTATGCCCTCAAAACGTCTTTGGGCATTCTCTAAAAAGTTCTTGAATATCTCAGCGTCTTTGTACGCCTGCAACCAATCAAAATAGGCCAATGCCGCATCAAACAATATTTGGTTGACCAGAAGATCTTGATCTGCTTTCGATTGTTCCCTGAAAAATTTGGCCTTTTTCAAAGTGGCCATTCTTTTGTTGATCCAAAACCCCCTGGCCAATGAGGCAGAAACCCCTGCGCTATACAAGCCATTATCTGGAAAGGTCTCATCTTGGTTGATAAAGGTTCCTTCAGCTTGTTCAAAGCCCGCCTTAAATTCAAGTCCGTAATAGGTAGGTATTTTAAAACTGGCATTCAGACGATCCCAGTAGTCGGTTCCCTTGAACTCCTTTTTTTCGTAGTCTGCCTCGATTTTTGGGTCAAAACCACCACGGGCCTTCATTAAATTCGCCTGGCCTATTGAAATCGTCAATTGGGCCTGCTTGGCAATAGGGTGGTACTTTTTAACATACCCCATATATTCATTGAAGCCAAGCAATAATGTGTCTTGTTGTGCATTGGCCATAACAACCGTTAACAGCCCAAATACTAAAAGAAACTTTCTCATCATCATTTCTTTTTGGCTTTTGCCATACCGTCTTGGGGTTGATAATAGTTTGGGGGGAAACCGTTCAACTGGCGCCAGAGTTCAAACCAAATAGGCACGTCTTCCAACAATGCGATGGTATTCGCCCCAGACCCCACCCTAAGGTCTTTAGGCCAAGGATGGTCATCTGGGTCTGGTGCCAAAAGAATTCGATACTTGCCATTTTCACTGATGAAAGTCTCGATGGCCACTACCGTGCCCCCGTAAGTACCATACGATACGTTAGGCCACCCGCTGAATATGATGGCAGGCCATCCATCGAATTCGATACGCACCTTTTCACCTAGATGCATTAATGGCAGGTCAATAGGCTCGACGAAGGTTTCTACGGCCATATCGTATTTAGAGGGCATGATTCCAACCAATCGATCTCCTTCCTTAAAGGTCTCTCCAAGGCCGCCTTGTATCGCACGATTGATGTATCCACTTTGTGGGGCACGAATATAATACAGGTCATTACGTATGGAGTAGTTGGTAAACTCATTTTCCAATTTTGTAACCTGCGCTTCAGAGTCGAATTGATTTGACTGCGCAGTGAACATATCACTTTGGGCCTTTGAAATTTTATCGGTATACTCAGCTTGCACGCGATTGATCTCAACACGGGCATTGATGACCTCATTCTTGCTAGCCAACAGTTTGTTCTCTTGTGAAATCAATTTTGCCTGTGTCTCTTGCAATTTCAACCGCTTTTCTTCAAGGTCGGTTACGGCCTTTAATCCTTCTGATTCTAATTGTACTACTCGATCGTATTGCCGTTGTGCAATCAAGATATTGGTCTTTGCAGCCTCGAGATCGATACTATCGCTCTGTACCTTCAACTTAGACTGCAATAATTTATTTTTCGCTTGTTGTAGTTTCAGGCCCCGCTCATTGGTCAAGGCACCTATTTGGGTATTCAGGGCTTTTACCTTTTCTTGATAAGAGGTCACTGACATCTCTTTGGCCCTTATCTGCTGCCCGGTACGTTCTACGAGATTGGGATCAAAATATTCATTCTTGATTTCAGAGATAAACAAAATAGTGTCTCCTTTTTCGACAAAATCACCCTCCCTAACAAACCATTTTTCGATACGCCCCGGAATCGGCGATTGAATGGTCTGAGGTCGCTGGTCTGGGGTTAATGTGGTCAAAAAGCCGTTTCCTGATACATTTTGCGTCCATGGTAAGAACAAGATGATGACAAAAACGATGGCGAACACAATCAAAAAGCGATTGAAGTGTTTGTAATGCCTGCGATGTGACACACGTTTTATAGCCTTATATTCCGAAAGATCGACGGTTCTATTAAGTACGTTTTTAGATATATTCAACATGATCTTACCCTTTTTTTAATTTTCCGTTTTCGAGGGTTACCACTGTCCCACACTTATTGATCCAATTCTTATCGTCACTGACCACGACCAAACTCCATGGTCGTTCAGGATTTGTCAAAAAGCTCATGATACGCTTGGCCTCTTCGGCATCAAATTGATCTAAAGGATCTCGTAACACCAATAATTTAGGCCTTTTTACCAGACTTCTAGCCAAGACTATTTTCTTTGCCACAGTGTACGAAATCTGTTTCCCCTCAGGATAAATAATCGTATCCAAACCATCTTCCATCTTTTTAACGACATGATTTAGGCCGGTTACCTCAAGTACCCATAAAACATCTTCTTTGGTAATGCTCTCGCTATTAAAGGTGATATTTTCAAGCAAGGTTCCCTCAAACGGTGTTTCCAGCTTCAGTGATTGTCCTATTTTAGACCTGAAATGGCTTAAGTTCTCCGATTTTAACCGAACCCCGTTAACATAAATATTACCTTTCGTAGGTTCGATAAGACCAGATATCAAGTGCAACAATGTTGATTTGCCCGAACCATTACCTCCTTGTATTAAAATTCTATCTTTTTTACCTATGTTCAGCGATAGTCCATTGATGATGTTGATATCGGTGTTTGGCACATCATACACCAGATTGTCCAATTCCATTGTAAAATCATCTTGGTCGAACAAGTCTAAGTCTTTTTGATTCATCTCCACTTCCTTATCAACTACCTGACCTAGTTTTTCAAGTGCCGTGAGCACGTCATAAAATGATTCAAGACCTACGATTAGTTTTTCTACCGAACTGATAACCAACAAAATGATAATCTCAGCAGCAACAAACTGACCTATGTTCATTTCTTGATTCAATACCAACAGGCCACCTATTAGCAATAGGCCACCTGTAACTAAAATCTTGAAGCCGACCATTTGAACAAATTGAAGCACCAAAATTTTAAAATGGTTTTCACGGGCTTTTAAATAACCATTTACCAAGTAGTCATTCTTTTGAAGCGCATGGCTGGTCTTCCCTGAAAGCTTAAAGCTCACGATGCTTCTGGCCACCTCTTGAATCCAATGGGCTACTTTATACTTTTGTTTCGATTCTTTAAGGCTGGTCTCTAGTCCCCTCGTGATGGTATATTTGAAAACGACATATATCAGTATCAAGAGAAGAATACCATATGCGATAAAAAAGGGATGGTAAAGTGACAACAAGAGTAAGCCAAATATAATCTGTAACAATGCCGTTGGAAAGTCAATCAATAACTTCGACACCCCTTTTTGAATATTCAAAGTATCAAAAAATCGGTTGGCCAGCTCAGGGGGATAGTAATCACGTAACTCTGACATTTTGATTTTCGGGAATCGATATGCGAATTCAAAAGAACTTCTTGTAAAAATCTTTTGTTGAATGTTTTCAATAATGCGTATCTGCATTAATTGTAGCAACCCGCCAAATGCCACTCCCAAGGTGACCAAAATTACAAGTATTATCCAAGAAGTACTTACCTGGGCACCTTGAATCAGATTAATGATGGCCTGTATACCCAATGGAAGGGTAAGTGTAACGAGACCCGCGAAAATTGCGTAATAGAATACTTGTCGTACATCTTTCTTGTCAAGTTTTAGTAGGTTGACCAGGCGTTGCCACGCCGTCAATATGTTTTTAGCCATTTGTACTTTTACTTTAAAGTTTTGAAAACCAAATCAGTGAAAAATTGACCTGGTGTTTTTGAAGTATCACAATTCGTAAGTGTAGGAAAATGATCCTTTAAAAAGTATTGATGAAGCACACCTTCCAATACGGTACTTGCCAGACTGGAAGGATATTCATATTGGGGCGCGATTTCACTGATCATCGCCTCAAACCTGCTGACCATTCTTTTATATATGGTAAAATACCCATCTTTATTTTCTATGTCGACCTCTTTTGTCAAAAAAGATTTTGAAGATTCATTGACCACTATCTTACTCAAAAGAGGTTCGTTGATATGTGAGAACGTGCTATCTTCCACGATGGTCTGGCTTACGATATCGATGGCCCTTTTTAGTTTCTCTTTGGGATCTGCCATACTGTTGGTCGAGAACACCAGTTGATACTCTAACCAACCCCAATACCATGACGTCAAGTAGACCAATAGTTTGTGCTTATTCTCAAAATAGCGATAGATGGAACTCTCATTTGAACCAATGACGGCTCCAAGCTTTTTAAAAGTGAAGCTTTCGAAACCAATATCATCGATCATCAAAATACTATGCTCGATGATTCTTCGACCCAGCTCTGAAGATTCAGGGTCTTTCAAATAAATGTTGGCATTTATGGCAATTTTTACGGTCTGTAATAGCTTTTCCATATTCAAGCATATTTTGGTTTCTCAAATTTAATAGTAATACTTCTATAAAATAATAGTTTAACTTACTTTTAACGAATGTATACCATACTTTTAAAATAGTATCCATTATATTTATGTTCAGCAAAATTCTATAGCCTATGCGAAAAATTACTTTTTTAGTGTGTGTTGCATTTTTAGCCAATACCGCTTTCGGGCAACAGGAGGCCATCCTCAAAAAATTCGATCATTTCCAAGAAAGTCGTGGAAATATGGAAAGTGGTTTGATTTTGACCCTTCCCCATCAGGAAATGGTGCGTCTTGAACAAAATTTAAAATCAAATTCAGGCTTAGGTCCTTCATTTAATTATTACGGTACCGTGGTTGTGATAGACCAAGTGAATGTCTTGGAAAATGGCAACAAACAGGTCATATTACGTCGTGAGGACGGACGGGATTTTTATGGTTACAGGCCTACCTTAAAGGCTATTTTGGTAACCAACATCGATGAAGATACTAGTATAAACGTTAACTAAAACAAGCCATGAAAAAATTATTTTTTTTAGCACTTGCACTGTTCTTTTTAAACGGTTTGAGCGCACAAGAAAATTTCAAAAATTCCATTAACGTCGGTGATGAACTTATAATTTCAAAGCCATCTTCGAATGATTATCGGTTCATTGACGTACCGAGAAAGAATTTCATCATTAAAAGGGGGGGCATCGCCAATATGGCGTCTTTAGAAAATAATATAGTACGCGTCACCAAAATAACGGATTCAAAAAATCCTACCATCACCATTGAGAAAGCGAATGGCAGAAAGTTTTTTAGGGTGTATCGAACCCTGAAGGCCAATCTCAATGGAGCCATAAACAACGGGGAATTGAAATTTCCCCAGAACGGTAAGAAAGACTCATTGGCAAAATAGTTTTGTTCTCCAAAGCATTTGTCTTTTTTTGGCATTCGCTAGCTGTCAAATCTAGGCAGATGCTTTTTTAAGGGAGTGTCACCCATATCATTGAACCATGATAACCCTGAATAATGGACCTCAAAAAATTAAACCCTTTTCATACTTCATCCCCAAAACGGAATAGCACTATATTTCAATTGGTATCGGGCACTTTTGGACCCGGGGAGGCGGCCGATGTTCTTCTTTCATTGGTCAACTACAAGATTAAATTTCATTCCGTACAACTTTTAAACCTACCTGATAACGAAAGGGCCGCAATCGAACAGTCAGAGCAACGGATTGCAGAACTCAAAATCGTGAAGCAACAAATGACGGCCCTTATTCTGGATGCCCGAAAAAATGGACAGCATCTTGAAATCAATAGCGACCTTTCCGTTACGCTCAAACCATAACCTTTATAATCAAAGACTTTCCGTGTACTGGGTAAACCAGTCGAATTTAGATTTTATAATGTTTTTCTTTTCTTCCCCCAGGTACTTTAAAAAAGCCATTGCAACAGGTGAAAACCGCTTCGAAGGCATCCATATAAGGTTCCAATTGGTCTTTATCGGCAAACCAGGCAAGCTATAGATTTTCAAGCTATCGTTCATTAATTCGTTCTTAATCCCTATCAGTGGCATGATTGAATACCCTAAACCAGCTACCACAGCTTGTTTTACCGCTTCGTTCGAAGTAAGTGCCATCTTTTTCGACACTGTGATATTCTTTGAATTTAAATAGTTTTCCATCGCCATACGTGTTGCCGAACCGTTTTCCCTGAATATCAACGGAGCTTTAGCCAAGGTACTTATATCCATTTTTGTTCTTGCAAAACCAAGGTCATGGCTTCCCACGAGATAAAGAATGTTCTCCATAAGTTCGACCCTGTCAACGGTCAAATGTTTGGGCAATACCGAGACCAGTGCAAAATCAACTTCATTGTTCTCCAAATTTTGAATAACCGATGCCTTATTGGTCACATCCATAATGAGATCAACCCCTGAATGTTCTGCCATGAAACCCGATAAGAAATAAGGCATCACATACTTTCCTGTAGATACTACGGCAATTTTCAATTGCCCCGCCAGCTTTCCACCATATTCCAATGTCTTATAGTTTATGGCGTGGATTTCACTCAATGCCTTTTCGGCTACTATTGCAATCTCCTTTCCGAATTCCGTCAAGAACAACCTTCTTCCAACCACTTCAGTCAATGGAATCGGAAACTGATCTTGAAAATTTTTCAACTGAATTGACACCGCGGGTTGTGTCAAATGCAGCTCCTCAGATGCCTTTGTAATACTTTGATTTTGAGCGACTTTAACGAAAATTCGCAGTTGATTCAAAGTGTAATTCATAAATATTATTTATATAATTCATTATAAATATAAATAATTATATATAAATAATTTCACTCAACTTTGTCAAAAAATCGATTATGCTGTTCAAACTTACTATTTCACAAAAACGTGCCGAAAGAAACAACGCCTTGCTTTCAAGTGATGCGCTATATCCTGTTTATTTCATTATCATGGGCCTCATTTTTGGTGGTGTTTTAATGTTATCAGCGCTAAATGGTTTTCTCTTTTTCGGATGGTTGGCCGGTTCAATGGCAATAGTCTTAGGTTTAATGACCATCCATTTGATTGGAAACCAACAAACAAAAAAATACGAACATTAAAAAATCGAAACATGGAAACAATGACGAAAACAGATCAAAAAATTCAATTGGTAGATGGTAGTTTCACTCCTTCTGAAGCTTCAGATGTAATTCTTGCCCTGCTTGACGAAAAAATAAATTTCCACAAGCTTCAAAGAATCTCATGGTGTGAAGGTAGTTCTGATGCGGATACCAATTACCCAGATGGAAGAATCCAAGAATTGGAAAACGAAAAAAGAATTACAAAAGAATTCATCGCAAGCGTCAGAAATCAAGGCAAAAGGTTACGAATCAACGGTACCCTTGAGATTTCGCTAGAAGAATAGTACATGGATCTACACCTACTGGTTGATAATTTGACAAATCCGGCATTATTGTTCTTCTTTTTGGGAATACTAGCCGTACAGCTCAAAAGTGATTTAGAAATACCACCAAACTCATCAAAGTTCATATCATTATACCTGCTTTTTGCTATAGGTTTCAAAGGGGGAATCGAGCTTTCGCACAGCGAGCTGAATATGGAAATTATTTGGTCACTCATCTTCGGAATCGTGCTCGCCGTTTTAGTACCCATTTATGCCTATTTTATACTGCGAAGAAAGTTCTCGGTGGAAAACTCGGGTGCAATTGCAGCGGCCTATGGTTCAGTAAGTGCGGTCACCTTCGTGACCGCACTTACTTTTCTTGAGATGGAGCAAATTCATTTTGGTGGACATATGGTTGCCGTTATGGCCCTTATGGAAGCTCCCTCGATTATTGTCGGGGTGCTCTTGATGGCTTTCTTTAAAAAGGAAAAACCTAAAAATGGTGACATTAAAAAAGTATTGCACCATGCCTTGACCAATGGCTCGGTACTTTTGATATTAGGCAGTTTGGTCATAGGGTTTTTGGCCAGTGATCAACAGGCCGAGGGTATTAAACCGTTTACCACGGATATCTTCAAAGGGTTTTTGGCCGTATTTCTTTTAGACATGGGAATTACCAGTGGTCGAAAACTCAAGGATTTTATAAAAAAGGGGAGTTCTGCACTTATATTCGCCCTTGTCGTACCCATTATCAATGGCATCTTTGTGGCGTGGTTCAGTCAATTTATCACAGGTACTGAGGGTAATCGCTTTCTTTTTGCCATTCTTGCGGCAAGCGCATCTTATATTGCGGTGCCGGCAGCAATGCGATTGGCAGCGCCCAAGGCGAACCCCAGCCTATACCTACCCATGGCGTTGGCCATAACCTTTCCATTCAACATTACCTTGGGCATGCCCCTTTATATGTATATTGTACAAAACTTCTAGTACAAGATGGAAAAATACCGATGCGGATGGTGCGTGGGTGACACGCTTTACGAGGCTTACCATGATGTTGAATGGGGCCTACCCCTAAAAGATGACGATAAACTGTTCGAATTTTTGATATTGGAAACATTTCAGGCCGGCTTAAGTTGGATTACGGTTTTAAGAAAGCGCGAAAACTTCAGGCGGGCCTTTGATAACTTTGACTACCAAAAAATAGCATTATACGATCACGAAAAAATTGCTGCCCTTTTACAAGATTCCGGTATCATACGAAATAAGCTCAAGGTGAATGCTACAGTATCAAATGCCCAGGCCTTTATTGAAGTACAAAAAGAGTTCGGGAGTTTTAGCCGGTATATTTGGGGGTTTGTTGACGGAAAACCGATTAAAAACAGCTTTGAAAACTATAAAGATGCCCCAGCAAAGACCGAACTTTCAGATAGGCTTAGTAAAGATTTAAAGAAAAGGGGGTTTAAATTTGTAGGCAGTACAGTAGTTTACGCTACCATGCAGGCCATTGGTATGGTCAACGATCATGAAACCAATTGTTTTAGATACCATGAAGTTTAAGCTGTTCATTTTATTGTTTATCGGTTGCCTCGCCCTCACGGCCCAAGTAAAGAAGGAACAAGAGTTTCGAATTGAAGGGGATGAATTTCCAGAAATCGCCTTAAAATCCCTTCAACCTTACTTTACCGACGCAAAACGTATTCGATTCTATAAAGAGTTTGACGGAAAAAAAATCAGTTATGAATCCAAATTCAAAAAAGACAGGTTAAAGTATAGTGTAGAATTCGATTCGTTGGGCAAACTAGAGGACGTAGAATTCATTATAAGGGAAAAAGACCTCCCCAGCGAAACCTGGCTTACCCTTCAACACTATTTAGGGGCCAATTACGAAAACCCTAAAATCAAGAAAATACAACAACAGTACCCCCTTGGAAACCGAAGTACTCTTCAGGTATTGAAAGCGGCGTTTCAAAATTTACTGTTACCTGACATCAACTATGAGCTCATCGTAAGCACTAAAACCAAAAGTGGTTACGTATCATATGAAATTACATTCGACGCCAATGGAAATTTTTTAAGTACGCGAAAATTGGTAGATCCAAATTATGACCATGTACTATACTGAATGCCGTAAATGGTTCTTTTCTTTGGTGTGCCTTTTAAATGCGTCACTCGGTTTTTCACAAGAAAACTTTACGGCATTTTGGCAACCTTCCGTAGCGGTAAACTACGATTTGACCAGTACCTATTCGCATAACTTTTCAGTTCAAAACCGTAATTTCATTTATGAGGATGAAACTGCCACGCTAAACACACGTCAAGTGGATGTCGTTCATTTTTCAAATCTTCGCATTAGGGAAAATCAAAGTATTGCGCTCGGAATTTTGTACCGATTTCGAGACGTTTTTGAAAATAGTTCGAATGAACTTCGATTAACACAACAGTACAATATTCAAAACAGGCCGTTAAGCGTTCGTTATGGCCATCGGCTTCGATCAGAGCAACGAATTTCAACTATCCGTACAGTTCATCGGTTTCGATACCGTTTTAGTTTGGATTTCCCTCTAAAGGGTGAAAAATTAGATATTGGAGAACCCTATTTGGTAGGAAACCTAGAGAACCTACTTAGTGTGGCAAAATCGTTAAAGCCCCAATATGACTTGAGGTTGACGGCACACATCGGTTGGAAATTAAGTCAGAAGACCAAAGTTCAAATCGGTTCTGAATATCGATTTGAAGACTATGGCCAAAATCTCGAAAACGTCTTCTTTATATTGACCAATCTAAACTTTTCCCTTTAAGATCTCAATAAAATCAGCCCTTGCTATTTCTTCAGCACCCAAACTCTCTAAATGTCTGGTGTAAACTTGACAGTCGATAAGTTGGTACGCTTTCTTTTCTAACTCTTGCGCAAGCTTAATGAAGGCGAATTTAGAGGCGTTTGACACCGAACTGAACATGCTTTCACCACAAAAAATAGTTTCAAGGTCTATACCATACAGCCCGCCGACCAATTTATCATCTTGCCAAACCTCATAAGACCTTGCAAAACCTTTTTCATGCAATTGCGCATAGGCTTCCTTCATTTTAGGGGTGATCCAAGTACCTTCTTGTCCTTTTCTTTTCAATAGTGCACATTGTTCGACTACCTCATCAAAGCAAGTGTCCATGGTCAACCTAAATTGATCGCCGTTCATGATTTTTTGCATGCTTTTCGATACTTTGAGCTTTTGGGGATAAAGCACCATTCTGGGATCCGGCGACCACCACAGGATAAGGTCATCTTCATTAAACCAAGGAAATATTCCGTTTTGGTAGGCAAGAAGTAGTCTTTCAGGAGACAGGTCGCCCCCAACTGCCAACAAACCCTCGGCATTGGCCTCCGTTACCGGAGGAAAATACAACCTATCATTCAAAAAAAACAATGGCTTATTCTTACCCTTGTTTTCCATCGCAGCAATTTTCGACTAAAATTAGCCAATCTTCCACTAAAACAGTAGCAATCCTACAATATAAATTATACTTCCGACCAACATAAACAACAGGGTATAGGGCAATATTTCCTTTGCACGCAACTTGGTAATCGCCAATAGCGGAAGTGCCCAGAAAGGTTGTAACATATTCGTAATCTGATCGCCGTAGGCCAATGCCATTACGGCTTTTGGTAGCGGTACGTTCAATTGTAAAGCGGACTGGATTACCAGAGGGCCCTGAATCGCCCATTGCCCTCCCCCACTGGGCACGAAAACATTTACGAGGCCTGCACTGAAAAATGTGAAGATAGGTAAAGTAGCATCCGTACTTATTGTCACAAAAAAATTGGAAATCCGATCGATCATTCCGCTGTTGGCCATAATGCCCATAACCCCGAAATAAAGTGGAAATTGTATCAAAATACCAGCTACGTCTTTAATGGCACTATCTACAGCAGCCAAAAAACTTTGAAAATTACCATGAAGTATGATGGCGAGCCCCAGCATAAAAAAATTAAGCATATTCGGTGTAATATTCAACTTACGTAATGCCGGCAGGTATTGAATTAAAAATACCAGTAGAATCAAAACACCGAACGTCAGCGCCAATGGTCTCGAAAAATCCAACTTCTCAGCACCGACAAGTCCTTCTTTCGACCTAGCTTTGAAAGCGTACTTGGTCAAATCCATTTTGGTTGGCGCGGTTCGTTTACCTAAATAAAAGACCAAAAGTGAGATGGTGATCAGCACTACGGTGAAAATTAGAATATTTGAAAGACTGAATACCGTGGACGAAGTAGAAATTGATACTGGTAATTTCGTTAGCCATTCATCAGTTGAAACAAACTGCATTAGGCTTTTTAAGTGTCCATCCTCTGAAACCTTTATGGGAGCTGAGCCACTTATTCCGCCATGCCAAACCATAAGCCCGGCGTAACCACAAGCCCCTATAAGTGGATAATTCAAAGGTATTCCATTCCCTTGTGCATACTCTCCCACCTTACGGGCCAATAGCGCCCCAAAAATCAATCCCAATCCCCAATTGAAAAAAGAAACCATCATGGTCGATACCACTACTAAAACAGCAGCATTTGAAGTATTCCTCACATGCTTTACAATGCTTGAGATAACACCTTTCATGGGCTTACTAAGCACCAATACATGGCCTAATACCAAAATCAGCATCATTTGGTAAGCGAATACCAATAGGTCATTGTTCCAAATACCATTTTCCCAATAAGAAAATATGGCGAATAGATGGTTTTGTTCTACCGAACTGCTTGTGAAGAAAAACGCTATTGCAAAGGTTAAGAGCGTCAAAAGTACCGCAATAGTGAAGGGCGAAGGCAAATACCTTCTAAAAATATGCGCTATAAACTTGGTAAGGCGCATTCGTTAGAATGGCAGATCGTCATGCTCTTCTTCGTTGAGATCATCAGCCGGCTCAAAAGCTTCCATCGGAGGAACCGGGGGCATACCCCCTGGTGCCGTTTCTTGTTGTAAATTCTCGATACGCCAACCTTGAACGGAGTTGAAATACTTAGTCTCACCTTGGGGATTCACCCATTCACGCCCCCTAAGGTTGATACTTACCTTCACCATCTGGCCCTCATTGTAACTGTTGAGCAAATCACATTTATCTTGAACAAATTCGACCAAAATATGCTGCGGATATTGCTCTTCCGTCGTTATAACCACCTCTCGTTTTCTGAAACCGTTATTACCATATGTCTTGGTTTCATCTATCATTTTTATTCTTCCCTGAACTTCCATTATATTCTCATTTAATAAGAGCCAAAAATACGTAAAATCACATCCAATCAAACGGTCTGACGAATGGGGTTTTCAACAAATCCTTGCTTTTTACGTTATCTTTGATAGCAATACGTATTTTAATGAAATTCAACCCTAAAAGGCGAACTTCAAATATCATCCTACTGATTTCGGCTTTTGTCATTGTCAGCCTAATCCTCTGGAACACAAATATCTTCTTTGAAAAATTCAAGCAGGAAGAACGGTTGAAAATTGAAAATTGGGCCGCGGCCCAAGCAGAGATCGACAACGCCCCTGTAGATGTGGAACTGGGCAACCTACCCGTTCAAATTCTACAGAACAATACGACCACCCCAATGATCTTGGTCAATAAGAATGGATCCGTAAAAACGCATAACATTCCCCCAGATGGCATACAAGACTCTATGCAGCTGCAACGTACGATTAAGAAATTCAAAAACGAAAATGAACCGATTCCAATGACCTATAAGGGTGAGGAACTCGCGATGTTGTATTACGGAAATTCCGAAGTATTGAATAAATTGAAATATTACCCCATTGCCCTATTACTTATTATATTTTTATTTGGGGCCGTTATATTCTTCTTCTTTAAAACCAATAAGGCTTCTGAACAGAACAAGCTATGGGCCGGTATGGCGAAGGAGACTGCCCACCAAATAGGCACACCCCTTACTTCTTTATTGGGCTGGAACGAAATTTTGAAGTCAGAAAAAATCAGTCCTGAAATCACCAAAGAGATTGAAAAGGATATTGACCGTCTTCAAACGATTACAGAGCGTTTTTCAAAAGTGGGTTCGGTACCTGAGCTTGCTTTGCACGACATTGTATCAGAAACTGAAAAGGCATATCAATACCTGAAACGAAGAAGTTCGAAACTCATCCATTTCACCTTTGGTTCTGACATTGAAAAACTACCGGTCTTGCTAAACCCGGCGTTATACAATTGGAGTATCGAAAATCTGGTCAAAAATGGTATCGATGCCATGAAAGGCAAAGGCAACATCGCCATTCATATTGAAAAAAACGGAAACCTGGTCCATATCCTTATTTCAGATACCGGACATGGTATTTCAAAAAGTGATTACCAAACCATTTTCAACCCTGGTGTGACAACTAAGAAAAGAGGTTGGGGGCTCGGCCTGTCTTTGGTTAAAAGGATAATTGAGGAATACCATAAAGGTAGGATCAAAGTTCTTACTTCCAGTAAAGAAGGCACTATTATGCAAATTTCATTAAAAGCAGTCGATTAACATGGCAAAGCAAAAAATGGTCGTAATCAAAGAAGCGGATATTACCAACAATTGTCCGGAATGTTTTAATCAAGAACTGAAATTATCGTTCTATCAAAAACATACCTACAACGCCTTATTCAAAAAGACGACAAATGAGGTAACCCATGAAATCAAGTGCAAAAAATGCTTTTCAATGATTTATCCCGTGAACTGGACCCCAGATATTGAACGTGTTTTTGAGTATTATAATAAACTAGTGACCCCGGCGAAAACGGCAATCAAATTCACCTCACTATTTTTTATCCTTCTCATGGTCGTGTTAATCATCGCTGCGGTGGTAGCCTATCTTTTTCTTGAGGGCATCATTTAAGCTGCGCCCTAATCCGTTCCGCAACGGTTTCAAATTCTTCTTTAGTATGGCTTGCTTTATGTTGAAATGTCGCGTCTTGCATCGATTGAAGCGGTATCAAATGTACATGTACATGGGGTACTTCGAGACCAATAACCGTCATTCCCACCCGTTTGCAATCGATTGAGGCCTCAATTGCCTTGGCCACTTTTCTGCTAAAGGCCATTAAACCGGTATAAGTGGCCTCATCTAAATCGAAGATTTTATCCACTTCCTTTTTAGGTATACATAATGTATGCCCCTTAGCATTCGGATTGATATCTAAAAAAGCAAAGAAATTAGCATCTTCCGCAATCTTGTAACATGGAATTTCTCCGTTAATGATTTTGGTAAAAATACTTGCCATTGCCCTTGGTTAAACTAGATGATCCTAATGAAAATTTAATCAGGATTAAATATACTGTTTTTGCCTATCCTATGATCTGGTGATTTCTAAAATATCAAATTTCATGGTGCCGTTAGGTACCGTAATCTCTGCTACATCGCCCACCGATTTTCCTAATAACCCCTTACCTATGGGGGAATTGACTGAGATCTTACCTGCCTTTAAGTCCGCTTCGCTCTCTGCCACTAAGGTATACTTCATTTCCATACCGTTGGTCTGGTTTTTTAACTTAACGGTAGATAGCACTAATACCTTTGTGGTATCCAATTGTGATTCGTCTATTAAACGGGCATTGGCAAGGGTTTCCTCCATTTTGGAAATTTTCATTTCAAGCAGCCCTTGGGCCTCTTTGGCCGCATCATATTCTGCATTTTCAGACAGGTCGCCTTTATCACGAGCCTCGGCAATTGCCTGTGAGGCCTTGGGGCGTTCTACATCCCTTAATTGATCTAATTCTTCCCGTAAGTTTTTCAATCCTTCTTTGGTATAATAAGATACTTTACTCATGGTCATACTATTTTGGGCAGTATGACGTTTGAAGGGCAATGTATCTTCATGATGTCACACTGTTATTTTAATTGAAAAAATCCTCTGCTAAGCCTATATACTGTTATAGTTTTAGCGAGGATTTAACGCAAAGATATATAATTTTTAATGATTTTTACAGGAAATTCCCACTTATGAAGCTACGGTTATCATTGATTTTCTTGGTGTTATGCCTGTCTTGCGAAAATGACCCCACAAATCGGAATCCCTTCTTACAAGAGGTAGGTTTTAATTTTGAAGTCAATTTGAACTTACCGCTCTACACCAATTTGAACAATATTGGCAACCCGGTCTATATTGATAATGCCAACGTTGGTACCCGCGGTGCTTTTGTAATGAAAACAAGCCTGGATTCTTTCTTTGCTTTTGAAGCGAGTTGCCCAAATCACGTACCCAACGCTTGTTCTACCATGACCATTGATGGACAAAATGTAGTTTGTTCTTGTGAAGACTTCACGTATAGCTTGTTTACCGGACAATTATTGGACCGCCCCGATGACGGTAATCGCTATTATGACCTGTTATTTTACAATACTAGGGTAAGCGGAAATTCCATCATTATTTCCAATTAAATCAAATAGTACCCAGTATTTTATCCATTACCCAACTGGTATGCAAGCCAGAAGCCCCGGTGGAAGGATGTACAAACCCTCCATTCAAGTGTTTTTTCATATTGGCCACGTGGTATTGATGTAGGTGTCTTGGGTGTGCTATCGACAACGACTCATTCTTGGTTTCTGATTGCAGTTCAATGGGAAGCTCATCTAAAACCGAAAATCGAATTACTCCTTTAGACCCAAATAGCTCTACCTTATCTTCACGTTCTTGTACGCCAAAAACCCAACTGCCCTCACCTGTTGTTCCATTTTCATGTATCCAACTACCCGTTATGGCGTCGTAAGCGGAATACAAGCCCTGTTGGTTTATTGCAAAACCACTTGCATCTTTAATAGCACCTAGTAGAAATGTAAATAGATCAAGTCCATGACTTGCCAAATCGTCAAAGTAGCCCCCAGCAGCAATACGCTTGTCGGTACGCCAGTTGTATTCACCACTCAGATCCATTGGGCTGGCACTTCTGCTTTTGTACCAACGTACATGGCGTACCGCACCAATATATCCATTATCAAGCCATTCTTTCACCTTTAAAAACCTAGGCAATGATCTTCGATAATAGGCGATAAAAAGCGGAAGCTTCTTTTCTTGGAATGCCTGGTAGATTTCTAAACTGTCGTTATAGTTAGGTGCCATTGGCTTTTCAATACAGCAGGGTTTGCCTACCCTTGCGACTTGAAGTCCATAAAATTTATGGGTATCTGGTGGCGTTGCAATATAAACGGCATCTATGTTGGGGTTTTCAATTATCTCAGAAGCATTATCGGTAGAGAATGGTACCTGATGCCTTTTTGCATAATCTTGGGCCTTTTCAAAATCTCTACGCATCACCCCGTGCAACTCAAAACCCTCTGTCAAGTTATAGGCAGGACCACTTTTGACTTCGGTAACATTGCCACAACCAATAATTCCCCAACGTAATACCCCTAAATTTTTTGACATGAAGTGAAATTATGGAAATAATCAAAGTAAACCTTCAAAAACCAGATCTTGGTATTGTAATTGAGCAGTTTCGAACTTGGTCTCGTACAGCCAGTTTAAAAAGGCTTTTACTTCTTCTTTATCTAAAATTCCCCAGTTGGTTTCATCACCATAATAACGATTTGAGAATTTTTGGCTTTCCAATACGTCAATATCCTTATCGCCTTTAGCCAAAAAAGGCTTGATGCTATCTACCGCATAATCAGGATTATCCTTGGCATATAAAAAACCCTTTTTAGTGGCCTTGAGAAAGGACCGGTACATGGATTCATGGCTATGAACGCTATTTTTACCGGCCATGATAACCGGAGAGTATCCGTACGGGATTGCATAATCGGCCATTTTGAACGTATTGAGTGCTATTTTCCTTGACGAGGCATGTACCCCTTCCCAATTCATAAAAATCCAGGTGGCGTCATATTTACCGGTAAGTAAGGTTTCCCATATTCCCAATTTTTTAGGATTGACCAGCTCTAAAGCCCCAACACCACCATCATTCTTAATCATCTGCTTGACAATCCCATCTTCATATCTGGCGTTGTACGACGCATAGACCTTATCATCCAAATCTTTTGGGGAGTTGATCCCAGAATCTTTCAATGCTACTATCGCGCTAATATCCTCCCTAAAAATCGATGCAATGGCCACGGCATGAAACTTTTGCATTTTGGTATTATAGCTTATTATGCTCTCAAACGGACATAGTGCCAATTCGGCCATTTCCAATTCCACCTTTTTTGCCGGGGTCAGGGCATAATTATCCATGTCTGGCGTAAGCAGTTCCACTTCAAGGCCTTGTTCTTCGTAAAAGCCTTTCTTTTGAGCTACATAAAAACCACTATGATTGGTATTTGCCGTCCAATCCAAAGCCATTCGCATTCTTTTCATGGCACTAGAAGTTTAAGGTTGCCCCTACTAAAAAGTTTATCCCCGCCTGAGGATAGAAAAACGATTCCCCAAAAAATACATAGCCATTGTTCTCATACTCCAAATCAAAAACATTGTTTACCTGACCTGTAAATACAATGGATTTCAATATAGGGATATCGCTTAATCGGTATTGGACGTTAATGTCGTTTACGAAATAAGCCTCAATAGGATTTGAATTTGTATTGGTGATAAATTGCTCCCCAACATATTTAGAGAACAGACTGGCACTGAATGCCTCTGAGACATTAAACGTAATTACGTTGCCAGCGACCAACCCAGGGGAGAACGAGATATCGGTATTACCAAGATTTGTGAATCCGCCATTGTTATCTTCGACTAAAAAGTCACTGTTTTTATTGGTGCTTATGGCAAGGTTCGGTCTAAGTTGCCATTTGTTCAAAGTTATTGCAGCGTCAATTTCCAATCCTAGGCGATAACTATTACCGCTGTTCTGACGAATTGGAAAACCTACCTCATCCAATTGTCCGGTCAAGACCAACTGGTTTTCAAAATCAAGATAATAGACATTGGTATTTAATTGAAATTGAGGGGAAACATAGCGCCAACCCAATTCAAAATCATTCAGGCTCTCTGGCTCTGGATCACCCGTTTCGAAATCTACACGAGCGGGTTCGCGATTTGCACGGGCATATGAAAAATAAATGTTGTTTTTATTGTTTGGGCGATAGGTAAGACCGGCTTTCGGATTGAAAAAGGTATAGTTTTCATCTACATCTAAAAATCCGCTTGGGTCAAAGAGTTCGCCAGAGGCTTCATAATCAATGTTGCGAAGTTGTAGATCACCGAACAATGAAAGTTTTTCATTTAGTTGATAGGTTGCCTTGGTGTAGATATTAAAGTCTTTTTTATCGCTCACATTGCTGAAAAATCGAAAAGGGATACTTGGCAATTGGGCAAATTCAGCCACGGTAACATCACCAAACTGCTCGCCATCATATCTATTGAAGCCCCCACCCAAAACTATATTCCATTTCGTATCTGTATAATTTAGGCTAAATACGGTACCATAAAAATCACTGTTTAAAAATCGTTCCGTAACGAGGTCAGAACGTTCAATGGTCTCACCATTAGATTCAAAACTGGGCAATCGATAAAAGGCCAAATCACCATTGAAAAAGCTTGGGTCTGACTCGATATATTGCTCAAAAAATCCGCGACCATAGGTGTAATGAAAAGAAATGTTACCGACCCAGTTCTCGTCAAACCTTTGAGTTATATGTAGCTGATAGTGATCTTGTTTATAGTTGTCGGTTTGCCGATCATAGAACTGTACATTACCATCGCCATCTAAAAAGAGGCCATCATCATTAAATCTTCTATCTTCGGCCAAGCGTGCTTCGTTCAAGCCAAAAAAAGCAAGACCGGTAATTTCTTCCCCACCAAATACCAGTGCCTTGATAAGGGTATTATCATCTTTATAGACCCCATCTAAAAAATAGGAGCTCAAATCAGAAAAAGCACGATCTACATAGCCATCAGATTCAATTCTTGAAAGTCTTCCTGAAAAAGCAAAATGGTTGTTTAAAAGTCCCGTGCCAAAACGCACGGTATGTTTTCTTGAATTAAAACTGCCAAAACTATTTGAAATCTGTGCAAAGGCCTCTTCAGAATAATTATCGGTCAATATATTAACACTTGCCCCAAATGCCCCAGCACCATTGGTAGAAGTACCTACGCCTCGTTGCACTTGAATATTCTCTATTGAGGAAGCAAAGTCTTGTAGGTTCACAAAAAAAGTGGTCTGACTATCGGCATCGTTATAGGGAATACCGTTAATGGTGACATTAATACGTGAATTATCGGCTCCTCGAATTCGAAAATCCGTATAACCAATACCCGTACCGTCAAAGGTGGTGGAGACTACCGATGGCAAATAGTTTAAAAGCACGGGAATATCTTGCCCAAGATTTACTTTTTGAATTGCCGTCTTGTCTAAATTGGTAAATGTTACAGGTACCTTATCAGTGGCCCTAGAGGCGGACACCACAACTTCGTCAAGGTCGATTTTTTTGTTTTTTAAAGAATCCGTTTGTTGCTGTGCGCTTAATGACAATGACCATGTCACGAAAAGGAAAAAAGCGAAAATAGATGGTTTCATTCGTAAAATTTTACGAATAAAAGGGGCTATTATTCTGGTTGTTAATTGATTTTTGTTGTTCTAGCTTTTTAAATGGCCAGTTTGACAACTATAAAAGTACCGAATGGCGATCATCGCCTCCCTTGGCAGCATTACCTGCCCAGGTTCGTTGGGTGTAATCTCAGCCTGTTTTACAAGCACCCCTTTGAGATAAGGCAAATGTAATACAGTGATAGCTTCTTTCATAGTAAAAAAAGAAAATATTCGAACGTATGAAAACGTTCAAAACCATCCCTAAATGGGTAAGCTAAAATTTAATGGCTACGGTTTCTTGAACCAGATACCATTGGCATCTATATACACCGTTCTACGTGTGCCACTCTGTAGCACCATAACCAACTTAAACTGACTCTTGTTATTTTTATAGACCGCAGCTAATTTTGAAGTAGGGTATTGTTTTAAAATCTCTTCAACAACCTTAGGTGTTAGTTCACTGGAATCTACTTTTTTGAAATCATCTTCAATGCTGCGTTCAACTTGAAAAGCTATTTCAAAGTCATTCGCGTTTACACTTGCTGTCATGGTAATAGCCACAAACATGGTAAAAAGAACCTGTCGTCTGATATTTTTGTTCATACCTTTTTTTTTAGGTAATTAGATACGGACGTTCGCTTTGCATGGATGTTACCTACTTGGTTTTTTATGAATAATTAAGAAAAAAGGCTGCGTTTGCAGCCTTTATCAACCTTTCTACATTAAATTTCATGGGGTCGACTCCATCAAACTTCATTTGAAATTATTTGCCATGTAGCAGGCTTAGGATAATATATGGTTAGTGTCGCATAGCATTATCCCTGTTTTTTTAAAAAGGGCCGCAATTGAACGACGCGGCCCTTTCAACCAATCAACCAACCAAACTGGACCGCTATAAATGCGCCCCAGTGTTTTTGCGCTCTAAATATTTTACCCCTTTCAACCCAGGGTCTACTATTTTATCATCAACGGTAACCTCTTTTCTTATGTTCATGGATTTTTCCATATCCGTTTGTTCCACATTCTTGGTGAGATGGGCATCAAGCATCCAGAATACTAGGGTCAGTAATCCAAAAATTCCCGATTTTACCATGTCACTCATTTGTTCCCTGTTTTACTATTATGACACAGGTATTTTTAAAAAGTCACATGACCCCTAGAAAATCACACTTTTTATGTATTTAGATTGGTATTAACAGTTTTTTTATATCCGCTTTTCGATATCACACGTAACTACTATGGTGGGGTGCCAATCTGTAGGTTATGAAAGACAAGTCTAGAAAAAGGTTCACGGTAAAAATAATCGTAAGCTATTCCGTTTTGGCACTTTTAGCGCTTTTGGCAAGTATTTTCATTTATACCGAAATCACGAAATATACTTCATCTGAAATATTGGAGGGGAACGAAGGAAAATTATTGCGAACCAGTTCTTTTTTAACGGAGATCTATAAGTCTGAAAATCTTTCAAAACTGGTGCAACAGCACTACGGTAGAAAAAGTCTTAAAAATTATACCCGAAAAATAGACTCCCTTCTTTTAGAAATAGATACGCTAAAAGTTAATTCGCAAAATACCGTCCAAAAACAATTACTGGACAGTGTTCGACTGCTATTACGACAAAAGGTGGCTAATGTTTCAGAGCTTCGCAGTCTAAGACAGAAAAACGACAAGAGTGGCTCTATAGATTCCCTTTTGCAAAAATTCAATAAAATAGCCCTATCCGTAGGGCAAATCACCCCTGAATCTTTTGTTTCAAATTTCGATGAATTACCAAAAAGAAGTCAAGAAGTGCTAAAGGACTATGTTTCCTATCTTAACAAGAACATTCCCAACCAATCGAAACCCGGAAGCAATGCCAAAAAAATAGATTCCATCCTATCCGCCTCTAAGGCGATTTTATCCGAAGCAAAAATTCAAAGCGAGAAAACAAAGTATGATCTAAGTAAAAAAGAGCGAGAGCTGTATCAAGCTGATATTGAACTGTCACAAAAGCTACAGCGAATTATCTCTGCAATTGATAACGAGATCACAGCGAATACGTTAAAAAGCAAAAAACAAAAAAAAGAGGCCCTTACCAAAAGTATATATTTAGCTGGATTTACTGCCCTTATCGGACTTTTGGTGGTCATCT
Organism: Croceitalea sp. MTPC5; assembly: GCF_036985505.1. Taxonomy (NCBI): domain Bacteria; kingdom Pseudomonadati; phylum Bacteroidota; class Flavobacteriia; order Flavobacteriales; family Flavobacteriaceae; genus Croceitalea; species Croceitalea sp. MTPC5. The sequence continues at coordinate 268,334 of NZ_BTGQ01000003.1, read as the reverse complement.
TGTTTACATTTTTAATCCATAAGGATTTTTGGAAAATCGAGAGCTACAAAATGAAATTGGAAGCCGAGAAAAAATTTTCGGAATCGGTATTAAAAAGTAGGGAGCGGTTGATTGCCACGGTAGGGCATGATCTTAAAACCCCGTTGACCACTATTTTAGGTTATTCAGAACTAATGGCTACCACAACCTTAAACGGAACCCAACGGACCTATGTGAATACCATAAAATCCGCATCAACTTATGTGGAAGCTCTGGTCAATGACCTATTGGATTTTTCAGAAATAGAAGCTGGTAAAATAACCCTAGACTGCAAACCTTTCAGGATTGACAAATTGATTCGCGAGATTACCGAACACCTAGGTAAAATTCACAACAAAGATGAAGTGGTGGTTCATTTGGATATCTCAAAAAAACTGCATAAGACCATTATTGGCAATCCTCTTAGGGTCAGACAAATATTAAACAACCTCATCGGCAACGCCCTAAAATTTACCGAGAAAGGCTCCGTCACCATTCAAGCAACCGTAATCAAAGAAAATCAGATTTGTGTCTCCATAATCGATACTGGTATTGGAATCGCAAAAGAAAGACAAGAGCTTATTTTCAACGAGTTTTCACAAGCAGAGGAAACTATTGGAAAAAAGTATGGTGGCCATGGTCTTGGTCTGACCATCTCGAAAAAACTGAGCGAACTTTTGAAAGGCCGAATAGCGCTACAAAGTAAATTGGGTGAAGGTAGTACTTTTCAACTCTACCTACCCTTGGTCTTTGCTACAGAGGGCAATCATATAGCGAGTAAAAATACCATAGACCCAACAACTATTTCACTTCTTATCATTGATGATGACCCCTCTTTATTGGGCCTATTGAAAGAGTTGTGCAAAACCGAGGGGATAGTACCCCATACTTTTTCAGATTTCAAAGAAATCAAAAAAAATAAAGCCCTTGATTACCATGCAGTGCTTACCGACATTCAAATGCCCTTGACTGACGGGTTTAAGGTGTTGAAAAAATTACAATCTGGAGACTATACGCATTACAGGCGGCAACCGATTCTTGCCATGACCGGGCAGACGAATATTGACGAAAACGAGTACCTTTTAAAAGGGTTTGCCGATGTACTCAAAAAACCCTTTTCTAAAGCGCTTTTTCTAGAAAAAATTCAAGCGTGTATCACGGCTAATGGTGGGGTAAAGAAAAATGCCGATTCACCCGAACCAAGGTCGCTTGCTACAGAACAACCTATTTTCTGTTTAAAAGGTTTAGTATCTTTTTTAGATAATGACTATGGGGTACTTAATGAAATAATCGCCACATTCTTAGCGGATACCAAAAAAAACATGGAGAAACTTTCAGATGCGGTCAGCACTGAAAACATTGAACAAGTGAACGAAATAGCCCATCGTATGTTACCGATGTTCCGTCAATTGAAGGCATCTAATGCTGTCTATGACTTAGAAAAATTAGAGACCATTCAAAAAAAGCAATCAAAAAAAATACAGGAGGTATTTAATTCACTTAAGAACTATGTTACGGAATTGGATAATGCCTTGACTAACCAAATCTTTACAAATCGAGATTGTAATGGTTGATTCTATTGTACAGTGTTTTTCTGGTAATCTTTAATAATGCAGCGGCCTTGGATTTATTGAAATTGGTCGTCTTCAATGCTTTTAGGATCTGTTGTTTCTCATAGTTCGATTTCGAGAATAGACTTAAGGTTTCATTTTCGGGCGTTACGGTTTCAACGACCTCTTTTGGTAAGGCACCTGTCTCTATATATTCGCCCGAAGAAAGTAATACCGCCCGCTTTATTACATTTTTGAGTTCCCTCAAGTTACCCGGCCAATCGTATTTTTGAAAAAGAAGTATCGTCTCGTCTGTAAACCCCTTAATTTCTTTATTGAGATTATTGTTTGCTTTTTTCAAAAAATGGTCTGCAAACAACATCAAATCTTCAAAACGTTCCCGCAAGGGTGGTATCGCTATGGAAAACTCATTCAGTCTATGATAGAGATCTTCCCTAAAACCGTTTTCATGAACAGCTTCTTGTAAGTTCTCATTGGTGGCACTTATGATTCGAACATCAATCGAAATTTCGTCGGTACCCCCTACTTTTTTGATTTTTCTTTCTTGTATCGCCCTAAGCAGTTGCACCTGATTTCCATAACTAAGGTTCCCTATTTCATCTAAAAAAATCGTGCCTCCCTTGGCCGCTTCAAAATGGCCTACTTTATCTTTAACGGCACCGGTAAAACTACCCTTCACATGGCCAAAGAATTCACTCGTAGCCAATTCTTTTGGTATTGCACCACAATCTACCGCAACGAAGTTTTTATTTTTTCTGTTACTATTGCTATGTATTGCTTTTGCAGTTACTTCCTTTCCTGTACCGCTTTCACCGGTAATCAACACCGACATATCCGTAGGGGCCACTAATTGGATATACTCTTGAAGCTTTTTTGATTTTTCATTGATTCCCGTTAACACGGAATCTGAATCATCTTTATCCCCAATACGGACCGCACTGGGTACTATTCTATTCGCAAGTTTTTCCTTGGCGCCCTGCAATGATTGTTCAATGAGCATTAGAATTTCGTCGGGTGTAAATGGTTTTGAGATGTAATCGTCTGCTCCCTTTTTCATGGCGTCGACAGCTATACGAACTTCAGCGTGTCCCGTCATTAAAATTACCGGGGTGCCCGGCTTCGCGATCTTTATTTCTTGCAATACGTCAATCCCATTACTATCAGGTAGTCGAAAGTCTGACAAGATGATGTCAAAATCAATTTTCTTATAATTATCCCTAGCTGAGGTGGCGTTAGGGCAAAAAGAGGTTTTAAAGCCTTTTTTTTCAAAAAAACGTTGTAACATTTTACCAAAGGCAATGTCATCTTCGATAATCAAGATTTTGGGGACCATGAATATAGCTTCGTACTATAAAGATACGTTTACAATGAGGCCCCATAGTTCTAAAATTATCATAAAAAAAGAGCTGTAAAACAGCTCTTTTTCCCAAAAATCCAGTACTACGACTACATATTAACCCAATTTCCTTCTGCATCGGCGTACAACGTACCCGTTGTACCATCTGATCCAGTAACCTCTAATTTGTATATATTTTCATCATTCATATAAGCTTTATTGACAGTTGCACCTGCATAGTCGGCCTCTAAAGCGTCCGTTACCGCAGAAGGTAGATCTGCAACGGCGATTTCCTTAAAGTCACTTACGAGTACTTCATCCATAATTCCATCGTATACCATAGGGGTTGAAGCTATTGCTACTGATAAACTACCAAGGGTCAATGCTGTCGCAAAAAATAATTTTTTCATTTTTCTTTATTTAGATTAAACTTTTATTTGATTAACCTAAAGGGAAAATAGTGCCATGACATGTATTGCCTTCAAATTTTATGTAAGCAATTGATTTTTAGTGTTTTAATTTTTCAAGAGGAAATACATCATTGTGTAAAATTGTTTATCCATTTAGTAGGACTGTATATTGTTTACACACTTAATGCGACTTTTAGGCAGTTATGCCTGATGACTTGGTTTTAGAAGGTCATTTACCGTTTTCACGGGATTGAAGGTCACCAAGGGCACTTCAACAAAAATGGTATTCCAATGTGCCATAGCCCCATTCCATAATCCAGGGAGCTCCAGTGCTTTTAGCGCTTTGCCCTCTTTGGTCTTTTCGGTAATAAAACCTTGTTTTTCATCGACAAATCGTAAAAGATCATATTTTTCACCTTTGTGGTTCTTCACCGCACAAACCAAATCAACAGGGTTGAAGTGTGTAGCATTTTTGAGTATAGAGACCTGTTGTGCATTGTCCATATCAATTTGGGCAGATTCAATTATCTGAAGGGAGCTATTGCCCTGTTGATCTTTAATATAAAATGGTCCCCCACCTGGTTCTCCTTCATTTTTCACCATTCCACAAATACGAATGGGCCGATTTAGTTTGCCGTTCAATAGTTCAATTTTTTTGGCGTCGTCTAAATCGTCATAATCCGATAAAAAGCTGGAATTCAATTCCGTTTCTAAAAATTCTTTAGCCTCTGATACTATAGCGCTATTGATTTCACCAGATTGCAACAGTTTTACAAACTCAAAAGCCTTCGCTTGAATTTTTAAAAGAAGCCCTGCCAACATCTTTTTGCTGTTTGCCACTTCTACTAAGTTTTTTTCTATCACAACATTATCAATATTCTTGATAAAAATGATATCGGCATCTTGGTCATTTAAATTTTCTATCAGCGCTCCGTGACCTCCCGGTCTAAAAAGAATACTTTCATCACTGTTTCTGAAAGGTTTATTGTCCATAGTAACGGCCAAAGTATCCGTAGAAGGTTTTTGGTTTGAATATGAAATCGAGAAGCTGGTGTCAGTGGCCTTAGATACTTTAGGCGAGGCTTCGTGCTGTTCTTCTTTGAACATACTATTATGCTGTTCTGAAATGGTAAAATGCAGGTTCGCATTGCCATTTGCCTTGGCGTAAAGTGCGGCTTCTTTCAAGTGTTCTTCAAATGGGGTGGCTGAACCTGTTTGATATTGATGAAAGGGCAATAACCCTTTTGGGTAAAAACCATAATTAAGCCCTTCTTCTTGAAGCATCTCTTTCACAAAAGTGTGGGCTTTTTCTCCAGTCGAAATCGCTTCTGATGGAATTCTTGCCATAATCAAATCGTAAAATGGAAGTTTGGTCATATCGGCAACGAACTGGGCTACGGCAGTATCATTGGTTCTTTCGATATACTCGTCAAAACCTTCAGCACTTGGGTCGTACGCGTCGATAAAATTGAACATTGCCTTAAACATTCGGCTTGCCGCACCTGAGGCTGGAACAAACTTCAATAAGGAGAGGGAAGAGCTATTTGCTTCGAAATAGCGAACCAGGTCTTTTTGTTCTTCTGATGAAAACCTTGAGATACCTTCATTTACCACAGCTGCTTTTTCAAGATTCACAAATGGAATTCCTTCTTTAAATGTTTCTATTTGTCCTAATACCTTATCCTTTGAAATTCCTTTCTTATTGAGTTGTTCTAAATCTTTTTTAGTAAAATCCATTCTCTTGGCTTTGAGTTTTTCAATGTGTTCAACAGCTATTTTGAGCCTTGTTTCCTTATCCCCGCTTAAAGTAATAAAATTCTTATCATATTTTTCTAGGGTAGCCTTAAAATAAGCAAACATTGCTTCCCTTTCGTCAGGTTTATCCCTTAAGTCGTCAGCTTCCCAAGGAGTATCGATATTTGTAAGTAAATAGAGGTCATAACGATTCCGGAGTGCATATTTCTCTAGTAAAGGATCGCAATTGCCTACATAATACGCCTCCGAATATACTTTTGTTTCCAACAGGTCCGTATCACAAAAAAGAATTTCTTTAGCCCTTTTACTTAATTCGTTCTCTAAGCGCATTTGTCCTTCAGCTATTGGCAACAAATCATGGGGCTCACAAGTTTTTTGTTCACGATTCCATTTCTTTTGAAGATACTCGCGGGCATACTCGGGCACCCACATTGTATTGTAATATTTGGCCAATTGTCTTGACAGGGTTGTTTTGCCCGTAGATTCAGGACCAAATAAAACTACCTTAATAAGGTTTGAGGGCTCTTGTTTAAGTTTTTCTTCCATGCTTGATAGCCATAAATGGCAATGATTGTAAACAACAAGTATTGAAAGGATGAAAAAACCAATCCTTTATAAAGATACAATGGAACGGAAATTAGATCGCCTACAATCCAGAAAATCCAGTTCTCCAATTTTTTTTTGGCCATCAACCACATTCCCACAAAAAAGATGGCCGTGGTAAATGTATCTACATAAGCGGTCCAAGAATCAAATCGTTCAAAAATCGAATACACAAAAACGACCAATACTATGGTTGCGATAAAAAGTAGCACCCCCCATTTTCTATCGATGGAATCCATCTGGGTAATGGGAATAAAGTGGGTAGCATCAACTTTTCTTGTCCAAATGTACCATCCATAAATACTCATGACGAAATAGTAGGCATTGATCATCATATCACCCAACAGGCCATATATAAGTAATATATATACTGCTATTGCGGTTGCAATAATACCTGTAGGATACACCAATATATTTTCACGTTTTGAGAACCAAACGCTCAATAACGCAAAAAAAACACTGATTGATTCAAGAACAACGATATGGGTCGAAACCCCTTCATACTGGGAAAAAACCCAATCAAAAATGTGGTTCATAATCGCTTCGGTCAGATTTTACGATTTTCATGTAAAGTAAGCCCTTATCCATCAATTCAAAGGCAATCTTGATTTCATCATTCAATACTTGCATTACTTTCGAATACTCCCCAAAAACCTGGGTGCTTAATGGGTTCTCTAACAGGGTCAGCCCTGAGGCACGGAGTTTTTGGATGAAATTAATAATATGCTGCTCGAAATCATCTTGTAAGGGGGAAAAGGTAAGTTCTACGGAGATTTCCATTATTTGTTTATGGTTTATGGTTTATGGTTTGTGGAAATTATAAATTTCATCCATATCTTCCATATCCTTTGATTTATTTCCTACTTCCTACTTCCTACTTCCTATTTCCTATTTCCTGACTCCTGACTCCTGACTCCTGACTCCTGATTACCTACTTAGTGCATAAACACAGGTAAACCCTTCAAATTCCAAATAAAAAACATCATAATTTGATTTTTTGCCCTCATAGCTAATTTGAGCTGTAGTCGATTGATCTTCAAAAGAAAAATCGAGCACATTGATATGTTTTAAAAAACTTAACCCCGGTTGGGCATATATTTTATAAAGTGATTCCTTGATTCCCCACACTATAGTTAGCTTTCTGACAATGGCCTCAGCATTTGCCAAGGTCCTGTATTCCTCAATTGGAGTGAACTTATGGGCGATACGCAATATTTTGTCGCGTTGCTTTTCGATATCAATGCCCACCTCAACCGAGTTGCTTACAATAATAGCCGTGAAGTTATGGGAATGTGTAATCGAAATATGCCTACCATCATGCAAAAAGGGCTTTCCAAATTCATTGTAGAAAACATCCTTATCCTCAAATCCAGCTTCCCAGAACAAATGCCTGATACTCAAAAAAGCACGACGGTGTAGTGCTGATTTCATGCCAAGCATACGACTTTGACAATGTTCGGTCAATACGACCTTTTCTGCCAAGCTGGTTTCGGGTTCCGTGACTTTCCAGATAAAAACCCGGGTATCGTGAGAGACTGTTATCGTTTTGTAAAGAGGCACGGCTGAAAGTTATGTAATTTGTACCTTTGCACCCTAAAATTGCTAGAAAATAAATCAAAAATACATTATGAACACAAAGACGATTCCATTTGTACCTTTTAAAGTTAAAGATATTTCCCTTGCGGACTGGGGAAGAAAAGAAATAGAATTGGCAGAAGCTGAAATGCCAGGTTTGATGGCCCTCCGCGAAGAATATGGAGACGAACAACCCTTAAAGGGCGCGCGAATCGCCGGTTGTTTGCATATGACCATTCAGACAGCGGTCTTGATAGAGACCCTAGTTGCCTTGGGTGCCGATGTTACGTGGAGCTCGTGCAACATTTTCTCTACACAAGACCATGCGGCCGCCGCTATTGCCGCTGCAGGAATTCCCGTTTACGCTTGGAAAGGTATGAACGAAGAGGAGTTTGACTGGTGTATCGAGCAAACCTTGTTCTTTGGTGAGGATAGAAAACCATTGAACATGATCTTAGACGATGGTGGCGATTTGACCAATATGGTCTTAGATCAATACCCTGAATTGGCCGCTGGTATCAAAGGCTTATCAGAAGAAACCACCACTGGGGTACACCGTTTGTACGAACGTGTGAAAAACGGCACCCTACCCATGCCCGCAATCAACGTTAATGACTCCGTTACCAAATCTAAGTTTGATAACAAATACGGTTGCAAAGAAAGTGCGGTTGACGCGATTCGTAGGGCCACCGACACCATGTTGGCAGGAAAAAGGGTCGTTGTGGCCGGTTATGGTGATGTAGGTAAAGGCACCGCTGCTTCCTTTAGGGGGGCCGGGGCAATCGTCACGGTAACGGAGATTGATCCCATTTGTGCTTTACAAGCTTGCATGGACGGATTTGAGGTTAAAAAATTGGAATCGGTAGTTCAGAATGCCGATATCGTAATCACCACGACTGGAAATAAGGATATCATTCGTGAAGAGCATTTCAGGGCTTTAAAAGACAAAGCCATTGTTTGTAATATTGGTCATTTTGATAATGAAATTGACATGGCTTGGTTGAATGGGGAATACGGCCATACCAAAGACGAAATCAAACCACAAGTCGATAAATATACCATCGAGGGTAAAGACGTCATCATCTTGGCCGAAGGTCGTTTGGTCAATTTGGGTTGTGCTACCGGTCACCCAAGTTTTGTGATGAGCAACTCATTTACCAATCAAACCTTGGCGCAAATCGAACTTTGGAAAAACAGTGCCAACTATGAAAATGAGGTGTACATGTTACCAAAACATCTAGATGAAAAAGTAGCTAAACTACACTTGGCAAGGTTAGGTGCCGAGTTAACGGAGCTGAAAGAAGATCAAGCAGCTTATATCGGCGTAACCGTAGAAGGGCCGTATAAGCCAGAATATTACCGCTATTAAAAAACGGTATGATTAGAAGTAAACCCCCGACCATGGTCGGGGGTTTACTTTTTGTGGCGATATTTACATTTCGAATTTGAAAGGCTATGAAAATTATATTGACTGGGGCAACGGGCACATTAGGTTCCCAAGTGCTTTTTTCTTTGCTCGAAACCCGCTTTAAGGAAATTGAACAATTATTCTTAATCGTCAGAAAGAAAAAGAAGGTCTCAGCTAAGCAAAGGGTTGAAGCGATGCTTCAAAGCGAGGTCATCCCCAATTTTATCATAAAAAATAAGGAAGCGGTACTCAAAAAAATCAGCGTGATTGATGCCGAACTGGCCTTACTGCCCTCAAACTTTTTAAAAACCGGGGCCAAATATAATTTTATCCATTCCGCCGGTTACGTGAACCTTTCCATTGACCCCAACAGTAAAGACGAAATATTTAAGGAAAACCTGACATTTACATCACAAATTTTTGAGTCTTACCAGCCATACCTTGAAAAATTCACCTATATCAGTACTGCGTTCTCGATTGGAAAGTTGAGCGGTCTACTCGAAAACAATTACGTTGGTATTGAGCAAAACGAATACCGAAACCATTACGAAGCTTCTAAACATGCGACTGAAAAATATTTGGTAAAAGCCGGGGGGCAAGCGAATATCCCTATTCAAATATTACGCCCTAGTGTACTTGGTGGAAACATTATGGACAAACCTAGTTTCTTTATTTCGAAGTATATGGTCTTCTATCTTTTTGCCAAGTTTTTCTATCGAAGTAATTCTTCGGAAACGGTTCGTATACAGGCCAATAAATTCAGTAAGCTCAATATTATTCCGACGGATTATGCGGCAAAAGTTATTGCCAAGGTTTTTGATATGGCCATTGAGCAACTTAATATCGTGAATTCAAAAGGCACTGATATCTTTCATGGTATCTCAAAAATTCTGGAAACCGTCAATTTTAAGAATTTTAAAATGACCCAGGAAGTATTGGAAACGGCCAATGAATTTGAAAGCACCTTAGAACAGTTCTATTATGAAACTATTGGTATTCATCTAACCCCATACTTAACAGCAAAACCGTATGAGTGGGATACCACGCTTTTAGAGAGTATTTTACCCATACCGAACTATAATCTAGAAGATTACTTGGTTTCAACAATAGAATACGCAAAGTCAAATGGCTTTCGAAACCAGCGATGGTAACTACATGTCCAACCACCGTTTAAAATTTGTGGTACGCTCTCGCGATACGATGACCTGTTCTTCTTCTTTGGGTAATAGCTTTAATAAGAGTCGGCTATTGAAATAACTGTGTATTTCGACGACGGCCTTTACCGAAACCATAAATTTTCGGTTAATGCGAAAAAAGTGGATGGGATTCAAAATATTCTCCAATTGATCTATGGTGTATTCAATAGGATAAGCCTGAGCAGAATGCGTATATAGGTAAATTAGCCCCTCATGTGACTTAAAATAGGCAATATCAGCTACATTGAACGATTTGAACATGTTACCCACCTTAACCATAAATCGATGTTTATACTCTTTATGGAACAACTGTTTTAGATGTTCAAGATTCTCAGTGGAACTGCCACCACTTTTGGTAAGGTTCTTTTCGAATTTTTCCAGTGATTTTTTCAAATCATCCTTGACTATCGGTTTTAAAAGGTAGTCTAATCCATTATATTTAAAACCCCTAATCGCAAACTCATTGTAGGCGGTCGTGAAAATTACGGGCGGGTGGTCTTTCAAACTATCCAAAATATCAAAACCATAGCCATCATTTAGCTGGATATCGCAAAAAATCAAATCTGGTATCGGATTTTCAGAAAACCAGGTCGAACCATGCTCAACGGATGTTATGTTGGTGATAATATCAATATTTGGCGACAGCTCGGCTACTAACCGGCTTAATCGTTTTGAGGCAAACTCTTCGTCTTCTATGATTACGGCTTTCATCTTATGATATCGCTAATACGTTCATTTCGGTTATGCCTTTATCCAATAAGGGAATAATCACCTCAAAAGATGCTGTTTCTTCGCGTACCAAAACCTGTTGGTTCGTATAGAAAGAATACCGTTTCTTAATATTCTTAAGTCCCAATCTTGTCGTTTCTTCCTTAAGGTCCCGTTTTCGAAGGTTGTTTTTGACCGCTAGGGCAGCATCACCTATGGTGGTTATTTGAATATGTAGAGGGCGCTCTTTACTGTATAAGTTATGTTTTAAGGCATTTTCCACCAACATTTGAAGGGAAAGTGTGGGAATACTGTAGTTTTCGGTAACCACATTGATATTCGTTTCTATAACCACTGCCTCTTTATGCCGAACGTTCATCATAAAGACAAAAGCATCTAAAAAACCAAGCTCTTTCCGAAGGCTGACCAAGTCATGTCCACGGTTATCCAAAATATAACGATACGAACTTGCAAGTCGGGTAACGAAATCAGAGGCTAGGTCCCTATCCTCATACATTAACGAGGTCAAGGTATTTAGACTATTGAATAAAAAATGGGGGCTTATCTGATTTTTCAAGGCCGTGTATTGTGATGCCATCATCTCACGCCGTAAATCTTCCATTTGCCGAGTAAGTTCGTCTTTTTGCTTTATGGAAAAGTAAAAAAGGTTTATAAAAACCACTGCTGTTGCAAGCAACCATGACCTAAAAATATTGCTGCGAAATTCAAGAACGGGATCTTCGCAAACGATACCTATGGTATCTTTAAATGGAAAAAGTGCCAAATAGTAGATTAGGGTCGTCATAGGCACCAAAAGCAACATGGTCTTACCGAAAATGAGGAGGCTATTTTTCAGATCAAGGCCACCCGCTTTCAATTGTTCGTAAATGAGGCGATCATTATACTCCCAAGTAACCATAAAAAATAGGAAGGCCGTTACATAATAGAAAATGCCGGTAGGATCAACGAAGTCTAAAAAACCCTCTCCCTCATGCTCAACGGTGGCCTTGATCATTAGATAAACCACATTCACCACCATCCATCTGAAAAAGAATTTTCGAAGCCCCTTTTTGGTAAAATAATTTTTCATATCAACCCTAAAGATACTTAACTCATATAGTAATGGGTCTTATACTGCCATAGATCGTTAAAATGACCGTTGAATCGTAACAATATCTTTTAAACCGTAAATCTTCGAAATATGACCTTTAAAATCAGTACAACTGCTTTACCTAATCCATCAAACCCTAAATCAACAACCTGTCGATTATGGACAATATCACATGATTTTTAAAAAACATATTTGGGCAACAAAATAAAAAATCATGAATAAACTAGGTATTCTATTCGTATTGCTTTTAGGACCATACGTAATGGCACAAACGGGTACCATCAAAGGTGTTGTCTTGGACAAACAATCTGAAGCACCCCTCATTGGGGCTACCATAGAGCTTTTAAACCAAAGTACCGGTATTGGTGTGGTAACCGATATCGATGGAAGGTTTACATTGGATAATGCCCCAGTAGGCCGGCAAAATATTCGAGTTGGTTATATCGGTTATGAAAGTATAACGCTTCCAAATATCGAAGTAACTGCCGGTAAAGATGTTTTGCTTACCATTACCCTATTGGAATCTTTCAATCAATTGGATGAGATCGTACTGACTAGTGATACCAATAAAGATCGCGCCAACAACAAATTGGCTACGGTCTCTGCCAGACAATTCGGGGTAGAAGAGGTCACCCGTTTTTCTGGGGGCAGAAGTGATGTAGGCCGTCTCGCCGCCAACTTTGCAGGGGTATCAACACCAGATGATAGTAGAAATGATATTGTAGTACGCGGAAATTCCCCTACTGGATTACTATGGCGGGTTGAGGGTATCCCCATTCCCAACCCCAACCACTTTTCGACTGTCGGCACTACGGGAGGTCCCGTATCGGCCGTGAATCCGAATACCCTCAAGAACTCTGATTTCTTGACCTCTGCCTTTGCTTCTGAATACGGTAATGCCTTGGGCGGTGTTTTTGACCTGGGGCTTAGAAAAGGAAATGTTGACGACTATGAATTCTCTAGCCAAGTAGGCATATTTACCGGGGTTGAAGCCAATGCCGAAGGCCCTTTAGGCAAAAAGAACGGCTCATTTTTGGTTGCTGCCAGATATTCTTTGATCGGCTTGATAGGCGCTGGTGCCGGGGGCACCTCGGCAACACCCAATTACAGTGACCTTACTTATAATATTGATTTTGGAACGGGTAAACTAGGGCGACTCTCGTTATTTGGAATGCTAGGAAATTCAGATATCGAGTTCTTAGGTGACGATATCGACGCAGATGACCTTTTTGCGGCTGAAGATGAAGATACCTTTGTCGAAAGCAGGTTTGGTTTAATCGGTTTAAAACATCAAATCCCTTTAGGGAAAAACTCGTATTTACGTACCATCGTTGCTACATCCTTTTCTGGAAACGACTTCACCGCAAATCGTTTTATTGATAAAGATACCCCACAAGAAAGAAGTATTTTGTTTACCGAATCGGATGCCTCTGAATCGCGACTTTCATTTTCGACCCTATTCAATTCAAAATTGAGCAACCGCGCAACATTAAGAGCCGGGTTATTGATAGAAAATTTTAATGTTGAACTCACCACAAGGGATCGAAATGAACAACCAGATACTAATGGGGATGGAGATCCAGACCTGTTTACCTTTTTAAGTGTTGACGAAAACTTTTCCATACTGCAGCCCTACGTACAGGCCCAGTTTAGATTGACCGAGAAACTTACCTTGGATGCTGGTCTACATGCCCAGTACGGAAGCCTAAACGAGCAGTTTGTGCTAGAACCCCGAGCGGCATTCAACTATCAAATAGCGCCCAAACATAAAATCAATTTTGGATATGGATTACACCACCAAAACGTACCCTTTCCATTGTTGTTTCTCAATGAAGATGTTAACGGTAATTTGATTCAGACCAATAGGGAACTAGATTTTGTACGAAGCAATCATTACGTGGTAGGTTACGACGTAAAATTGGGTAACGCTTGGCGCGGAAAGGTTGAAGTTTACCATCAAGAAATAGCCAATGCCGCCGTAGAACCATTTCCATCAAGTTATTCGTCACTAACGGAAGGTTCTGATTTTGGGTTTTCAAATGATCGCGTGTCATTGGTCAACGAGGGTACCGGATTCAACAGTGGGGTCGAACTGACCTTAGAGAAGTTTTTTAGCAACAATTACTATGGCTTGCTAACGGGGTCTTTTTTTGAGAGTAGGTATGAAGGTAGTGACGGTATAGAAAGAAATACCCCATTCAATAACGGTTATGTGATCAATGCGTTGGCGGGCAGGGAGTTTCCATTGGGTGCAAAGCGAAACAAAGTCTTCTTTTTTGATACCAGGGTTTCTTTTGCAGGTGGGCGTTACTTTACCCCGGTAGACTTGGCAGCTTCGCAACTTGCAGGTTTTGAGATCCTTCAAGAAGATATTGCCTTTAGCGAACAATATGATGCCTATTTAAGGTGGGATGTAAAGTTCGGGTTAAAGATAAATAGTCGAAACAAAAAGCAATCACATCGGTTCTACGTAGACCTTCAAAACGTAAGCAATCGAGAAAACGTTTTTGTACAACGCTACAATCGGTTAACGAATCAAATAGATCAAGTAGATCAAATTGGTTTCTTTCCAGATTTTGGTTACAAATTTCAATTTTGAGCGTCTTATAATCATCAATCAAAAAGTAGATCATCATGAAAAAAGTGAACACTACAGAAAAAATGAAGCCTCCAAAACCTACAAAGAAGGTTTTTAAAATGAAAAAAAAGGAACTGACCCCAAAACTGATTTGGTGGGGGTGGAAAACGGCATAATAGCATGAAAAAAGTTGGATTAGCATTACTCGTTATCGTTCTGATATTCATGGGTATGTATTTGCGTAACAATCGGGAATCGAATGGAGATTTCTTGGATGATGAATTGGCAGAAATTGAAAACTACCTTCCAAAAAGGGATGTACTTAATATAGAAGTATCTCAAGCTGATGTAGCCTGGCATTTAGATTATATGCTCAAAACCATAAACCAAATCAGCAAAACTGTTCAAGATTCCAATCCTGAAGAATACGAATATAGTTTCAGTTTGCAACAGGTCGTAGTGCACACCTTGGGCATGATACCAAGGGGAGCGGCGCAATCACCTAAAAGTGTAAGACCGCCCGAAGTGATTCTAACCGACAGTATTAATGTACAGCTTAAAGAAGCGAGACATCACATTGCCCAATTAAATTCACTTAATGAAAAGGCTTATTTCAACCACCCGGTCTTCAATACCTTAGACAGGGACCAAACACGGCGTTTTCTTGCTATTCACACCAAACATCATTTAAAGATTATAAAGGATATTTTGAAAGAATAAAAAAAAGCCCTCATCAAAAGATGAGGGCTTTTTTTATTCAAGACTGGTCTCTTAAGCCTCGAAAGGCTCAATGGAAACATAAGATTTTCCACCTACCTTTTTCTCGAACTTTACCAGACCATCAACCCTCGCATGCAATGTATGATCCTTACCGGCATATACATTTTCACCTGGGTTATGTTTTGTTCCGCGCTGTCTAACGATAATGTTACCAGCAACTGCAGCTTGGCCACCAAAAATCTTAACCCCTAAGCGTTTCGATTCTGATTCCCTACCGTTTTTAGAACTACCTACACCTTTTTTATGTGCCATTTTTCTACGGTTTTATTGTTATACTTTAGGGTTGGACTTATTATGCTTTACCCCCGTCTAATTCGTCTTGCCATTTCTTCAACTCATCCCACTTGCCTTCTGCAGCCATTTTGGCTTGTGCTGGCCACGTATCCGTAACGTGGTTACCGCGAACATCAGCAATGATTTCAGAAATTTTAGCCGGCTTTGCTTTTGCCAAATCGGCAAAAGTCGCAATACCCGCTGCTACCAATGTCGAAGCGATTTTAGGTCCGATACCTTCAATCTTCTTCAAATCATCCGCTTTTGCTTTTGCAGGAGCCTTTTTAACCGGGGCTGCCTCTTTTTTAGGCGCAGCTTCTTTCTTTGGGGCCGCAGGCGCTTTGGCCGTTTCAGCTTTAGGCGCTGCCTCTTTCTTGGCCTTTGCCGGGGAAGCTTTCTTGGCACCTTTGGCAACAATACTTTCAACAACAATTTCGGTCAAAGATTGTCGATGCCCATTTTTCTTTCTGTAACCCTTACGTCTCTTCTTGTGAAAGACGATTACTTTATCACCCCTTAGGTGCTTGACGACTTTGGCCTCTACGGCCGCACCGTCTATGACTGGGGCGCCAACGGTAACGTTACCATTATCATCCAAAAGAAAGACCTTATCAAAAGTTACTTTTTTACCTTCTTCTGTTTGCAAACGGTGAACGTACACTTTCTGGTCTTTTGCAACTTTAAATTGCTGCCCTGCCATCTCTACAATTGCGTACATAATGCGTTGAATTAAATTTATTGAACCCCTATTTTTGTAAATAGCGGGTGCAAATATACTGCTAAATCCTTAATTTACAAGCATTATTTACCATATGGAAAAATTTATTTTTTCGGATTGTTCGAAGTTTTGAACAATTGCATGAAAGTAAGGGTCAAGACGATTGTTGTGGCGAAACCCATGACAGCAACGGTAAAAAATACAATGGCCTCAAAATTGTTGTAGTCCTTTGACCAAGTCTCAGAAAGTCTTCTTAAAAAATCAGGGTTGAGCTCCGTTGCGTAAAGTGCAAAGAAAAAGGTGAACAAAATCGTAGCCACGGCACCTGTTATGATTCCTGCCTGAAAACCACTGGTATAATTAAAGCGAGCTGCTTGCCTCAATTTGGTGTATTTCAAGGTTTCATAGATTCCGAAACCTGTGATTACCCCATTGAAAAGGCTAAAAAACACATTGGTGTGTTTTCCCAATAAGGCCAAGAGCAAAAAATAAGCAATCAAACAAGCACTTGTCACAAGTCCGAAACGAAAGGGCAATGTGAATCTTTTCATTTAGAATGGTGGTTTTGTGTTCTCCATGAATATAAGGATTTATTACTTTAATTCTTGTTAAAGAAAGTGCCATTTTCAAACTTGATGCGTAATTATAGATTAAATTCGCGTAACACTTTTAAGAATACCACTACTAACAACAGGATAATTAGTAATTCTAAACCTTTTGAAAATGAAAAAAATGTTATGCTGCATAAGTTTTATGTTAGCTTTAATGGGCTTGGCCATTGGGCAAGAAGTAGCCTTCGAAGAGTATGATTTGGATAACGGACTCCATGTTATCCTACATCAAGACAATAATGTTCCGGTAGTGACCGTAGCGGTTTCCTATCACGTGGGATCTAAGAATGAGAATCCCAATAAGACCGGCTTTGCACATTTTTTTGAGCACCTTTTGTTTGAGGGCACCAAGAACATTGAGCGAGGCGAATGGTTCAAACTGGTATCCTCGAATGGAGGAAGCAACAATGCCACGACCAACTACGACAGAACCTACTATTATGAAAATTTTCCCTCGAACAACCTTGAATTAGGCCTTTGGATGGAATCTGAACGACTATTGCACCCTATTATCAATCAAATAGGTGTCGACACCCAAAAAGAGGTCGTGCAAGAAGAACGCAGACTTCGTGTTGACAATGCACCCTACGGAAGATGGCAGGAACAGATGTTCAAAAACCTCTTTGACAAGCATCCCTATCGCTGGACCGTTATCGGCTCCTTAGAACATTTGGCCAGTGCTTCTTTAGAAGACTTTCAAAATTTCAACAAGAAATTCTATGTGCCAAATAATGCCGTTCTCGTGGTCGCAGGCGATTTAGACATACCCACGACAAAAAAAATGATACAAGATTACTTCGGCCCTATCCCTGAAGGGGATCCAGTAGTTCAAGAAACGTACAATGAAGCTCCTATCCAAGGTCCGGTAAAGGTAAAGTTTGAAGACCCGAACATTCAAATCCCCTTGATTATGATGGGCTACAGAACTCCGGCCCAGACGGAGCGTGATGCTTACGTGTTGGATATGATCTCTACCTATCTCAGTGATGGAAAAAGTTCTAAGCTTTACAAAAAGCTGGTTGATGACAAAAAAATGGCATTACAGGTTTTCGCATTCAATGGTTCTCAAGAAGACTATGGTGCGTATATTGTTGGCGGACTTCCTGTTGGGGAGACTTCCTTGGAAGCGATCATGAAGGAAATTGATGAGGAAATCGTCAAGGTACAGACAGAATTGATCTCAGAGAAAGACTTTCAGAAACTACAAAACAAGGCAGAGAACGACTTTGTCAATTCCAATAGCAGTATTGCGGGCATAGCTGGATCTTTGGCCAACTACTATTTACTTTACGATGACACGAATCTCATCAATACCCAAATAGACATCTATAGGAGTATCACTAGGGAAGAAATCAGGGATGTGGCCGCTAAATACTTAAAAACGGACCAAAGGGTTGAGCTAGAATACCTACCTAAACAACAAAACGCCAACTAAGATGAAAAAGATATTTTTATTTTCGATACTGTCAGTTTTCTTTACGGTATCCTACGCACAGATAGACCGATCACAACAACCAAAACCAGGGCCTGCCCCAAAAATAAACCTTGAAGAGCCGAACACTTTCGAACTCAAGAACGGTTTAAAAGTGATGGTGGTGGAAAACAAAAAATTACCTCGGGTACGAATTCAGTTGGAATTGGATAACCCTCCCGTACTTCAAGGGGAAAAAGCCGGTGTTTCTGATTTGATGGCCAGCATGTTGGGCAACGGATCAAAATCGATACCCAAGGATGATTTTAATGAAGAGGTCGATTTTCTTGGTGCCAATATCAGTTTTAGTGCAACCAATGCCTTTGCGAGTAGTTTGTCCAAATACTTCCCAAGGGTTTTGGAGATGATGGCTGATGCCGCAATCAATCCGAATTTTACCCAAGAGGAATTTGAAAAAGAGAAAGCTAAACTAATCACCGGTATTAAAGCACAAGAGAATGATGTTTCCGCCATTGCCAGTAAAGCACAATTGGCATTGGCTTATGGTAAAAATCATCCCTACGGCGAAATTACCTCAGCCGAAACAGTGAACAATGTGACCTTGTTCGACGTTGAACAATACTATCGCAAAAATTTCGTGTCGGCCAACGCTTATTTAGTCGTTATCGGTGATGTGGAGTTCGACCAGGTAAAAGACTTGGTGACAAAAGCCTTTACCCCATGGACAAGGGCGGTACCCCCTACCTACAGTTACTCTGACCCAAAAGATGCGCAGTATACGCAAATCAATTTTGTTGATATGCCCAACGCAGTGCAATCAGAGGTAACCGTTCAGAACATCATCAACCTCAAAATGAAGGATGATGATTATTTACCGGCACTGGTAGCCAACCAGATTCTAGGTGGCGGTGGTGAAGGAAGGTTATTTTTAAATCTTCGTGAAGACAAAGGATATACTTATGGATCTTATTCCTCCATTCGCGATGACAAATACGAACCCGTACGTTTTACGGCCCAAGCTCAGGTCAGAAATATGGTCACGGACAGTTCGGTCGTAGAGATCCTTAAAGAAATCGATCGGATCAAAAGCGAACCGGTAACCGCAGAAGAGCTAAAAAACACCAAGGCGAAATATGTTGGTCGCTTTGTTATGGCGCTAGAACGCCCTGAGACCGTAGCAAATTATGCACTGAATATTGAAAAAGAGGGGTTGCCAAAAGATTTTTACAAAACCTATTTAGAACGTATCAATGCCATTTCAGTTGATGATGTACAGAAAGCGGCCCAAAAGTATTTCAATACCGACAATGCAAGGGTAGTTATCGCTGGCAAGGGAAGTGATGTTATTGAGAATCTTGAAAATGTAGCATTCAATGGCAAAAAGATTCCTGTGCTTTACTACGATAAAAATGTCAATAAAACTGCCAAGCCAGACTATAATAGTGCTATTCCTGAAGGTGTTACGGCAATATCAGTGATTGAAAACTATATCGCGGCCATCGGTGGAAAAGCCAAACTAGATGCAGTGGCATCTTATGCCATGCTTGCCGAGGCAGAAATGCAAGGTGTAAAACTGGAACTGGAACTAAAAAAAACATCAAAAAATCAGTATTTGCAAGATGTTCGTATGATGGGTAACTCCGTGCAGAAGCAGGTCATTGATGGTGATAAAGGCTATATGCTGGCGCAAGGGCAACGCAAAGACCTCTCAGAAGAGGAAATAAAGGCGTTAAAGGAAGAATCTGCAGCCTTCCCCGAGCTTAATTATTTGATTGCGGGAGCTATTTCCCTTGAAGGTATTGAACCTGTCGGCGAAAGCAAAGCATATAAGGTAAAGATAACCGATGACAAAACGGTTTTCTATGATGTTGAATCGGGCCTAAAACTTAAAGAGGTCAACACACAGGAAGTGCAGGGACAAGCCATTGAGCAAACTTCAGTATTCAGCGATTATAAAGAAGTCTCAGGAATCTTTTTTCCTTTTAAGATATCGCAAACTGCCGGTCCCCAAAAATTTGATTTCATTGTAAAGGAAATAAAGGTCAATGAAGGGGTAAGCGCTTCAGACTTTGAATAAATTCAATAGGTCGAACAATTTTAAGACGCCTCTTCGGGGCGTCTTTTTTTGTTGACCAAGTAAACACCCAATAGAATTAATAATGAGGCCAAAAGTTGTTTCACCGTGAACCTTTCCCCATCTAAAATACCCCAGAATATGCCGACTATTGGAATTAGATAGGTTACCGATACTGAAAAAACAGCTGATGAGATTTGTACCAGCCTGTTGAACATTACCTTGGCAATGCAGGTACCGATAACACAAAGGATCACAATATACCCCAAAGAGCTCCAGAAATACTTACCCGAAGTGACCTCAACATTGAAAAACCCTGAAAAAGGAAGCACCACCAATGCGGGGACAAAGATAAAGGCAAAATTGCCGACTGCTATACCCATGGGTGTTACATGCTGTAATTTACTTTTTATGATATTAGCGTTACAGGCGTAACAAATAGTAGCTACGATCACAAAACCTGAATACCAATAATTTTGATTCGGGTTAATATCCTTTCCAAAAAATATTAAAACCCCGGCCCCTAACAATCCTACAAAAACCCCCAACAATTGGTTTCTAGTAAATGATATTCCAAAAGCAAACAAGCCCACAAAGAGGGTAAACAAAGGTACCAAAGAGTTTAAGATTGCGGCAATACTACTATCAATTTCGGTTTCGGCATAAGCAAATAAGAACATAGGGAAAAAACTACCGATAAAGCCCGATAAAGCCACCCATTTCCACGCTGCTTTCGATATGGACCGTAATGACTTAAAACCAATACCGAATAGGAAAAGACCGGCTATCACTATTCTTGCAGCACCCAATTGAATTGGTGTAAAACCCTCAAGCCCTTTTTTTATCAAAATGTAAGAGGTACCCCAGATAAAGGACAAGACAATCAAATAAACCCATTTTCTATTACTTAAGGTCAAATCTTTGCAATTGAGCTGCAAAAATGGGGTATTTAATTCATCTTTCTTGTTTAATTTTACAGGAATAAACAAATTCTATGAGAACAGTAATCTGCCTATTGGCCCTACTAGTTTCGATTTCTTGTAAACAAGAAAAAAAGACTGAAACAGAACCAACCCAAATGGAAAAGGTCATGATAATCCATGATGAGGTGATGCCGAAGATGGGAAAGCTTTCAAAGTTGGTCAGTGAACTAAAGGAAAAAGTCGATACTACGGAAACTGGTAGAAAATATGAAATGGCGATGAAAGATTTGCAAAAGGCAAATAAGTCAATGATGGATTGGATGATGGGATTTGGGGACCGTTTTGATTCTGATGAAATCTTAAACGGTAAAGAACTTACAGCTGAAAAACAGGCCTGGTTAAATGAAGAGGAAGAAAAAGTCGTTGCCCTAAAAGAACAGATCAATTCGAGTATCGAAAAAGCCGAAGCACTTTTGAACGACTAGCCGATTTTAAACAATCCCCTAAGAAAAGATGGTCATTTCCATTGTAAACTCTCCATGATTTTACGGATATCATTTTGAAGATAGATTGCCGCAGGATAGATGGAATCGTAATTTGGCCTGGCGTAAAAATAAAGTGACCCCGTTACAAAATGATTGATACTGTCGGTAACATAGAATTGTGATTGTGAGGCCGCGTTGCCCGTAACTTCATAAAACATACCGTATACCTTGTCTTCATCATTGATATAAGGCTGTTCGACAATGTTATCCGCTTTTGATACGTGTTCATAAGAAAGTTTTTGGGCATCGGTCAGCAATGTCCTTAGATTGCCCTTATCCACTTTTTTATAGGTAATATAAATGGATCCCTTCATTATCGGATAATCCAACACCAAAGAGCAATCATTTGTTTCTTTTATTCTTGATGAGGCGTTTTGTTCAAATTCATAAGAACATTCCAAATCGGTAGTATGGTAACTTCCCGATTCGTACTGCAATCGCAACATTGCCTTGGGTTTTGGTAATACATCATCTTTACATGATGAAAAAAAGGCCAACAACAGTACTAAGGCAATTACACTATACTTCATGGGGCAATTTTACTTTGATTTGCTTTAATCGTTTTTTGTCCAGACTTTCAACAGTGAAGATGTGACCATCGAAAACCACATTTTCTCCCCGTTTCGGAAAACTTCCCGATATTTCCAGAACAAAGCCTGCAATGGTCTCCGACTCCCCTTTTCGCTGCTCAAAAGCTTCTTCGTTCCCTAACTTTACAACCCTATAAAAATCCTTTAAGGTCGTCTTTCCCTCAAAGACATAGGTGTATTCGTCCAACTTTGAGAATACCAAATCCTCATCATCGAATTCATCACTGATATCACCAACGATCTCTTCAATGACATCTTCTAGCGTAACGATGCCTGAGGTACCTCCGTACTCATCTACAACAATGGCCAGGTGTTTTTTTTGTTCTTGAAATTCCAACAACAGGTCATCCAGTTTTTTGTTCTCTGGCACAAAATAAGGTTCTCGTATCAGCGACATCCAATTGAACGACTTTCTATCAATATAAGGTAGCATATCCTTCACGTACAGTACCCCGAGCACATTATCCATATTATCAGAGAAAACAGGGATACGGGAATACCCATTTTTCTTTATTTCTTCAAGTACCTCAAGAAATTTCATTTCTTCATTAAGGGCAAAAATATCAATACGTGGCCGCATGACCTGTTTGGTGTCGGTATTGCCAAAAGATACAATGCCTTCTAAAATCTTCTGTTCTTCTTTTGTGGTATCGCCCTCTGAAGTCAGTTCTAAGGCCTGTGACAAATGATCGACCCCAAAGTTTGACTTCTGTCTACCCAATTTATCTTGAAGAAACAAAGTGGCAGAACGCATTGGCGCACTAATAGGTGTGAAAATGATATCTAGAAAACGTAAGGGTAAGGCCATAAAATGTGCAAACTGCACCCGATTTCTATTGGCATAGATTTTCGGAAGTATCTCCCCAAACATCAAAATCAAAAATGTCGCTACCAGTACCTCCAATAAAAAACGGACTGAAATGACCCCAAATACGGTATGATCAATTTTCGAGAATAGGGTATTGCCCAGTGAACTGAACAAAAGCACGATTCCGATATTAATGGCATTATTGGCAATCAGAATTGTCGCCAGCAGTTTTTTGGGTTTGGCAAGAAGTTTTAAAATTAGTTTACCCTTAGCCGTTTCCTTTTCATCAATTTGATTTAAATGGGTCTGTGAAAGACCGAATAATGCTACTTCTGCACCTGAAATCAAGGCCGAACAGGTCAAAAGAACAAGAAGCACAATGACTTTCAACACAAATACACCTTCAAAAGCTACTGCCAATACTAGTAAACTAAAGGGGTCAGGGTCCAACGAACTGCAATTTAATTAGACTCGTTAAAATGGTAAATCATCATCGTCTTCCGTTTCAACTACTGCTGCAGGGGTCTGTGACGTGTTTGATGGTGCTGACGATTGTGGTGTTTGAACAGGCTGCATACTTGCCCCTGCCTCATTCTTATTGGTCAAAAAAGTGAAATCTTGCACATGTACCTCAGTGGTGTAACGCGTATTACCGTCTTCGCCTTGCCATTGTCTATTCTTCAGCCTTCCTTCGACATATACCTTGTCACCTTTACTTAAATACTTTTCACAAATCTCAGCAGCCTTGTTTCTAACGACAACATTATGCCAATCGGTATTGGTCACTTTCTCACCCGTTTGTTTATTGGTGTACGTTTCATTAGTTGCCAAAGGAAACCTTCCAATACAACCGCCCCCTTCAAAATAGTGCATTTTGACTTCGTCACCTAGATGCCCGATAAGCATTACTTTATTTACTGTTCCACTCATAGTACATCAAAAGTACTAAAATTTAAAGCTTTTTATAAAGTCAGCGATTAAAACAGGTACCGGAAATTTTTCAAGATTCTCCCAGGCAAGCCCGTCATCGAGCAATCCATCGGTTCTTACGATCCAAAATGTCGTATACAAATGCTGGTGCGATAATTTATGAACAATCGGTTTCTGATTGTATTCGTAGGGTTTCCCTACTTCAATTGCATCGAAACTTTCAGAAATTCCATGTTCTATAACCTCTGAGGTAACTTGTCCCTCACTTTCAATTAAAGGAAATTGATATAGATTTTGCCAAATTCCCCGTCCGGTACGCTGCTCTAAAATCGTATTCTTCTTTCCATCAAGAAAAACCAGGTAATTGAAATGTTTTATCTTGACTTTGGTCTTTTTCAGCTTTTTAGGAAGCTCATTTACCAAATTTTTTTGAAGAGCAATACAACCTTCATTCAATGGGCAATGCAGGCAATAGGGTTTTTTGGGGGCACACTGCATGGCACCGAACTCCATAATGCCCTGATTGTAATCGCGAATCTCATCTTCGTTCATGAGTTCCCTTGCCAAAGCCTTAAAGTGCTTGATGCCTTCAGAGGAGTTTATGGCAAGTTCTACACCGAAATACCGAGCCAAAACCCGATATACGTTACCGTCAACAACAGGTTGGGGCTCATCAAAACTAATGGATGCTATGGCACTTGCGGTATAATCACCTACCCCTTTTAGTTTTATAAGTTCCTTATACGTACTAGGAAACTTGCCATTATAACTACCTACCACCATCTTGGCCGTTGCGTGCATATTGCGTGCCCTTGAATAATAACCCAGTCCCTGCCAAAGCTTTAAAACCCGTTCTTCACTCGCCTTGGCTAAATCATGTACGGTCGGAAAGGCCGAAACGAACTTCTCATAATAGGGCAAGCCCTGTGCTACCCTTGTCTGTTGCAACATTATTTCTGAAAGCCATATTTTATAGGGGTCCCGGGTATTGCGCCAAGGCAACTCCCGTTTATTTTCGGCATACCATTTTAGAATAATTTGTGAAAAAGTCATGTAAGAAAATACTAACGAATCAAAGTAACAGTTTATATACTTAAATTTTAGGGCTTTAAGTAAAACATTTATATATTTGCAAGCCTAAAAAAAACGAAAATATAAATACGAAATGACGAAAGCGGATATTGTATCTAAAATCTCAGAAAAACTGGGTATTGAAAAAGGTGACGTACAAGCGACTGTGGAATCTTTTATGGAAGAGGTAAAAACGTCCTTAGAGAATGGTGATAATGTTTATTTGAGAGGTTTTGGCAGCTTTATCATAAAGACAAGGGCTGAGAAGACAGGAAGAAATATTTCGAAGAATACGACCATTAAAATTCCTGCACACAATATTCCGGCATTTAAGCCAGCGAAGGTTTTTGTTGAAGGAGTAAAAAGTAACGTACAGGTAAAATAAATAACTAACGATAAAGCAACGCGAATATGCCGAGTGGAAAAAAAAGAAAGAGACATAAGGTAGCGACCCATAAGCGTAAAAAACGCCGGAGAGCTAACCGACACAAGAAAAAGTAGTCAGTAGACTACTTTTTCATTTTAATACGTTCTTTGACATTACGGTTCAAAAATTAAGTACTTGATCGGTCCAATGACCGAACAATATATATGTTTAATCTATTTGTTCTTTTAAAAAAGAACAGATAAAAATCGAAACAAGTGAATAGAGAATTAATCGTAAGATCTAGTTCTGACGCTGTCGATTTTGCCTTATTAAAAGATGGAAAACTTATTGAACTTCACAAAGAGGAAGATAACAATAGCTTTTCGGTCGGGGATATTTTCCTCGCCAAAATCAGAAAACCCGTTACGGGCCTAAATGCAGCCTTCGTAAATGTTGGTTATGAAAAAGATGCCTTTCTGCATTACCATGACCTTGGCCCACAGCTAGCTTCTATGCTAAAGTTCATTAAGCAAGCACGTACAGGAAAACTCAGAGATTTTTCCTTAAAAGATTTTCCATTTGAAAAAGATATTGATAAGAATGGCTCGATAAACGAAGTTATCAAAGCCAATCAATCGTTATTGGTACAAATTGTAAAAGAACCCATTTCCACCAAGGGACCAAGAATAAGTTCCGAGCTTTCCATAGCCGGGCGTTATTTGGTCATGGTACCTTTTTCTGACCGCGTTTCAGTTTCCCAAAAAATTGAAAGCAATGAAGAGAAAAGTAGGCTGAAAAGACTCGTAAAGAGTATTAAGCCAAAAGGGTTTGGGGTTATAATCCGTACCGTAGCCGAAGGCAAAAAAGTCGCAGAGCTCGACAAAGATCTCCAAAACTTGCTGAACAAATGGACAGCAATGTGCAAGACGTTACATAAAGCCGAACACCCTTCTAAAGTACTAGTGGAACTCAATAGGGCCTCTTCGATACTTAGGGACGTTTTTAATGATTCCTTTACCGGAATCCATGTAGATGATGAAACGCTTTATGATAACATTAAAGACTATGTGCACGAAATAGCTCCGCAAAAGGAGTCCATTGTAAAATTATATAATGGTTCAGCCCCGATTTTTGAAAAATTTGGGATTGAACGACAGATTAAGACCTCATTTGGTAAAACTGCCACAATGAGCAAAGGGGCCTACCTTGTAATCGAACATACCGAAGCTTTACATGTAATTGACGTAAACAGCGGTAACCGTTCCAATAAAGCAAAAAATCAAGAAGACACTGCCCTTGAGGTAAACATGCTCGCCGCGGCTGAAATAGCACGACAGCTTCGCTTACGGGATATGGGTGGTATTATCGTGGTTGACTTTATTGATATGACCAGGGGCGATCATCGAAGAAAACTTTTCGATTATTTAAGGGACGAGATGAAAGATGATCGGGCCAAGCACAAAATCCTACCTCCAAGTAAATTTGGTTTAGTACAGATTACAAGGCAACGTGTAAGACCTGAGATGAATATTAAAACAAGTGAGGAGAACCCCAACGGTTCAGGAAAGGAAGTGGAAGCGCCTATCGTATTGCTCGATAAAATCAATTTTGATTTGGAAAAAATCCTAAAGGGCCCAAATAAGAATAAGGGTATTGTATTGAACATACATCCTTTTATAGCGGCTTATTTGACCAAGGGAGTCCCTTCAATTCGCCAAAAATGGTTTTTAGAGTATAAAAAATGGGTTAAGATCCAACCTCGTGATGCCTATACTTATCTTGAATATAGATTTAAGGATAGCGAGGGCAAAATAGTTAAGTAATAAAAAGCGGCCTCAGATAGGCCGCTTTTTTGTTTTATACAGGTGTTGTTTTTTTGTAAATTTCGTGGGCAATACATTATAATGTCAAACTGTCTAAATTGTACATCCGCTTTAAGCGACCATATGCACTATTGTTCTAATTGTGGTGCAAAAATCGTGTCGCAAAGAATCACCTTAAAACGTATACTCTCTGAGGTTGCCGAAACTATTTTAGGATGGGACAATAAATATTTTTTCACCCTACGCGCGCTAATCATAAAACCTCATATTGTTCTTGAAGAATATGTTTCTGGGGTTCGCAAAAAATATGTGCATCCATTTACCTTTTTAATAATCGGAGCGACTTTAACCCTGTTCACTTTTACTTTTTTATTGGACAACTTCGTCGAGAACCTACAAGCGTTCAATATGCGATTGGTAGAACGCTACAAGGCGTTCGGAATTCAAGAATGGGACTTGGAACGTGTAGATCGGTTACAAGCTGAAATCTTAAAATATTTCAATATCGTCACCCTATTATTCATACCCCTGTATTCTTTACTGACCTACATTATATACCGTAAAACCTACAATTATGCCGAACATCTTATTTTCAATGCCTATGCCCGGGGAACCATTTTTATAATTACATTGATTTTCTTTTACCTTAGCCTTATTACACACCCCATACTTTTTTTCATTTCTACTTTGGCGACTTGGTTCGTTCATGCATATATATTCGGTAGACTGCATAATCTGGGGATAGCAATGTCAATTTTAAAGCTAGTGCTTTTCAATATTTTGCTTTCTGTTTCGATTATCATACTACTTGCCTTAATGGTCTTGGTAATGATTTTAATAGCCTATATCAACTAATCCCTGGCAATGCATTCAAAAGCCTACTCTGTTACCGAAGCCAAGCGAAAGCTAGAATCTTATTGTGCCTATCAAGACCGTTGTCATAAAGAGGTGGTCGATAAATTAAAGGGAATGCGAATGATTCCAGAAGCTATTGACCAGATTGTGGCCCATTTGATCCAAGAAAACTATTTGAATGAAGAACGGTATGCCCAAAGCTTTGCGCGGGGCAAGTTCAACATTAAAAAATGGGGTAAAAACCGTATTGTCAACGAGCTAAAACAACGACAGATCTCGCGATTCAATATCAAAACGGCATTAAAGGAAATTGATGAGGAAGCATACTTGACGACTTTGCATCAGCTATCTTTGAAAAGGCTATCCCAAATTACCGAAACCAATGTTCAAAAGAAGCGAAAAAAACTGGCGGACTATCTATTGTATCGAGGTTGGGAGAGTCATCTGGTCTATCGTAAACTTCAAGAACTGATTCCGAATACTTAGGGCGCGATTACACTTCAACTCCGCTCAGTGCGATACGCTCGACCTTACAATATTATAGTTTCTATTAGTCTTGATTATCGCTTGCTGATTTTTCTTATCAATCCACTGTTGCCCTTTTAATCGCCGCATCATATTGTCAAAATGGCGCATGACCATAATATTGTATACTGCCCTCCCCAAGTTTTTGGGTTTTCGCGCTATGGCCCTTAAACTCATAGAGAAACCTGGGGTCAAATATTTCATATGGTGCCAATATCCTTCGGGAATATAGACCAAATTTCCATGTTGTAATTTTGTAATATAGCCCTTAGCGTGTTTCAAGGCGGGCCACTTTTCAAAATCTGGATTTGAAAAATCGATATCTTCCCGCACAATCAGGGAATGTGGAATCTTGTACAAATATTTCGTCTCACTCTGCGGAAAAATTATGCATTGCTTCTCACCATCGAAGTGAAAGTGGAATATGTTGGCCAGGTCAATATCGTAATGCATGAAAGTATGTGAATCAGTACCCCCGAAAAACAACATCGGTAAGCCTTTCATCAGTTTTAATCCTAAATCAGGATAGCTAAAGTCATGCTGTAATTGAGGCACCTCTTTTAGGACATTCCATAGAAAGATGCGATATTTTGTAGGTTGACTTTGAAGCAAGTCAATGTAGTCTGCCATCTTCATTTTGGCATGGGGTTGATTAAAACCTTCGTCATGCTTTACCGGGCGGTCATCGTATAACGGAACCTCTTTATCACCGGCAACCGACTTGATATAGTCTAGATTCCATTTTGAATAGGCAGGCCAATCTTCAATAGACTGTTCGATGACCACAGGTTTTTGTGGTTTGAAGTAGTTTTGGATAAAAGCTTCTTTGGTAAGCGATTTTACCCTAGGTATTTGTTCTAGGTTAAGTCCCAAATTATAAAAATTTAGAAAGTAGCTAAGATACTAAACTAGTGCTTAATCAAAATGGTACTTAGCTCTTGTTGGCCAACTTGGCACCTTCCTTGGCCAATTCGTTACGTTCAATCTTATGCCCTGGTCTTGACCATTTTGGTTTTTCACCCATAGCTTGGTATTGTGAATCTTCGGCCTCAACCGTTTTTGGCTGCGAGATTTTTGTAAAAGGCTTTTGGGGATTCAGGCCCAACAATTTGAATAGCTCCATGTCTTCATTCACATCGGGATTCGGAGTCGTCAATAACTTGTCACCGGCAAAAATGGAATTCGCCCCGGCAAAGAAACACATGGCCTGACCTTCTTGTGTCATTTCAGTTCTCCCTGCAGAAAGCCTAATCTGGGTCTCTGGCATTACGATTCTTGTGGTTGCCACCATACGGATCATATCCCAAATGGCAACGGGTTCGATATCTTCCATTGGGGTGCCCTCAACAGCCACCAAAGCATTGATAGGTACCGATTCCGGTTGCGGATTCAATGATGACAAGGCAACCAACATCCCCGCACGGTCCTCCAATTTTTCACCCATACCGATAATACCCCCGCTACAAACCGTTACATTGGTTTTACGTACGTTTTCAATGGTATCTAAACGATCTTCAAAAGCGCGGGTCGAAATCACATCTTTATAATAATCTTCTGAAGTATCCAAATTATGATTATAGGCATATAAGCCTGCCTCAGCCAAACGTTTTGCTTGATTTTCAGTAATCATACCTAGGGTACAACAAACTTCCATATCGAGCTTATTGATGGTACGCACCATCTCTAGTACCTGATCGAACTCCGGTCCATCCTTCACATTACGCCATGCAGCACCCATACAAACACGCGAACTACCGGAAGCCTTTGCACGCAGGGCCTGTGCTTTCACATGCGATACCGACATGAGGTCATTGCCCTCAATATCGGTATGGTAACGGGCCGCTTGGGGGCAATACCCACAATCTTCGGGGCAACCCCCTGTTTTTATAGAAAGAAGGGTTGAAACCTGAACCGTATTGGGGTCATGATTTTCCCTATGGACGCTAGCAGCGTCGTAGAGCAACTCCATCAAGGGTTTATTATAAATGGCTAGGATCTCTTGCTTGGTCCAGTTGTGTCTTTTCTCAGTCATAAATCAAAAATAGGAATTTCAAAATTAGTAAGAACGGGCAAAAATCATATTTTGACAAAAGTAAAAGCCGAAGTTTTCACTTCGGCTTTCCAAACAAAGAATCGTGATATCTTAGGCTTATTTTTTATTGGAAGTGTCTGGTTTATTTACTTCCGCATCACCTTCTTCTGTGGCAACATCTTTGCCTTTCAAATATTCAGGTAACTGCATACCGGCCATATTGAACATCTCTTGTAATGGTGGAACTGATTTATACATTCCAGAAATGAAATTGGCGGTCGAGTTTTTGCCATCTTCTGTTTTTGCACCAGAATCCCAAACGGTGACCTTATCAATTTTGATATTTTTAATGGCCTCAGCTTGTGTTTTTACCAATTCTGGCAACTTATCGGCAATCAACAACAATACGGCATCTTTTGGATCATTGCCAGCTGCCTTCACAATTTCATCCAAACCTTGGGCCTGCTTTGTCAAGACTTCAAAAATACCCTTGGCTTCTGCCTGTGCCTTAAAAAGAATTGCATCGGCTTCACCCTTGGCTTTTCTTCGAATCATCTCTGCCTCGGCCTCTGCATCAATCTCTACCTTTTTCTTGTCAATTTCCGCTGGTACCACAATATCCGCCATTTGAGAGCTACGTTCCCGTTCAGCCCTAGCCAATTCCGCATCACGTTCAGCCGCGTAAGACTCTTCGAGTGCTTTTGCTGATTGTACTTTCTCAGCAGCAATTGCTGTTCGTTCTGCCTCCGCTTCACGCTGTCTTCTCAACGAATCAGAATTGGCCACATCAATTTTGGCAACATTCTCTCCTTCTACCGCCTTTGCGTTTGCCGCAGCAACTTGGGTACGTTCATCTTGTAGGGCATTGGCCTCACCAATAGAACCATCCCTGTTTTTCTCGGCAACTGATTTACGTGCTGCATTGATGGCATGCGCAGCCGCTTCTTTACCCAAAGCTTCAATATAGCCTGACTCATCAACAATATCGGTGATATTTACATTAATGAGTTTAAGACCTACTTTCTTTAATTCCGATTCCACACTTTGGGATATGTTGGTCAAGAATTTATCCCGATCAGAGTTGATTTCCTCAATATCCATAGAAGCGACTACCAAACGTAATTGCCCGAAAATAATTTCTTTGGCCAATTCTTGCACTTCGGTCATACCTAAGCCTAAAAGGCGTTCTGCCGCATTTTGCATTACCCCAGGTTCGGTAGAGACCCCTATAGTAAACCTAGAAGGTACATTGACACGAATATTCTGCTTGCTCAAAGCATTGGCCAAATCAACCTCAATTGAAATCGGAGTAAGATCCAAATACTCATAATCTTGAATAACGGGCCAAATAAAAGCGGCCCCACCATGGATACACTTGGCCGAATTACCGGTACCTACCTTACCGTAAACTACCAGAATACGATCCGAGGGACATCTTTTATACCTTCTGATGAAAGAAATGATGATGATAAAGAAAAATAGGATGGCAAACCCGATGGCCAGTAAAGACGCACCTCCGCCCAATTGTAATGGTAAAAGCATATGTTTAGTTATTTAAAAGTTGAACGATTAATATTCCATTGTCGGTGACTTGCTTCACCTTGACCACATTACCCTGAACCAAGTCATTTGATTCATCGGTAAGTGCCTCCAATTCGCGTAAAGTGCCTTGAACATTGATGCTTACTTTACCGATTCTAGATCTATTGGCACCAATGGTGAGGTAGACCTCACCAATCTGGTCAAGGGCATTTGTCAATTTTAGCGTACCGCTATGCTGCAGTTTTGCGAGGTAGTAAAATAAAGATGCCATGGCTACCATCATCAATAAACCGCATACTACGGAAACAAGCACGGTCAACCCCGTAGAAAGGCCATTGTCGATACAAGAGATACCCGACCAGCCAAAAATGGTAAAAAAGCCCATAAGGTTTTTAAAAGAAAGAAATTGAAAACCAATACCGGAATCCCCTTCCACTTCAGCATCAACATCCCCACCCATATCATCGGCATCACCACCGACCAAGGTTAAAATTATCAATACCACGAATATCGCGGAAGCTATGATAGCGGTGATCCAGTATATCTTTTCAAAAAGGGTCAAAGCGACAAACCAATCCTCCATAGGTTTTAAAGTTTAAAAGGTTATTTAAAAATTTAAGATAAGACTTTACCGTTAAAATCGATACGCTTAGTTGGAAAGTAAAATAGAAACTGCGTTTCCGCCAAAGCCAACTGCGTTGACCATAATAGTCTCGATTTTTTCAGGAAGCCCGTTTTGATTCAAATAAGGTACGTTGATTACCTTTTGATGTTGCAACATTAAGATGGCCATTTCTATGCTTAACATTCCTGAAGTAGCAAAAGTGTGCCCCACTTTCCATTTGTTTGTCGTCAAAAATGGGATTTTGTTACAGAAAATCTTTTCAACTGCCTTATACTCAGAGACATCCCCTTTAATCGTGCCTGGGGCATGGGTAACGATAACATCAACTTTTTCAGGCGGTAACCCATTCAGTGCCATCATCATGGAATCTTGAAAACATTGGGCATCTGTCGATATGGAAACATTGTGTAGTAAAGGCTCCGTTGCAAAGCCAACACCAATGACCTTGGCCAAGGGTTCTTTGGCATTATCTTTCTCTAAACAGGCCATTACGGCCCCTTCACCCAACACCATGGTATTTTTGGTTTTCCCTAAATCAAGGGCCAAACAGGGGTACGCTTCTTCACCTGCGGCAGTATCATTTTCATCATTCTTGGCATAAATCTTTAGTGCCTGCATTTGGGCAATGGTGAAAGGTGTCAACGGAGCTTCACTGCCACCAACTAAAAATTTATCGGTCATACCACTATTTAACCAGGCAATACCATTTAATAAGGAATGTAACCCTGTTGAACACGTAATCGAATGCGAAATATCGGGACCCTTGGTTTTCAAATCGTGCGCGACCCAAGATGAAATATTGCCTAAAGTCGTGGTGGGGGAAGCTAAGGTGGACGTTTTTCCCTCTTGGATAAAGGTGGTGTGGTGTTTTTCAAAAAGGGTTGTTGCTCCCCTTGAAGAACCTATATTAATACCAAAATTATCAGAGCCTGCCCAACCTGCCATTGCTATAGCCTTTCTTGAGGCATGCAAAGCGTAAAGAACGGAATCATCGAGACCTCTGTACTTGTTGTCACTCGCACGAAGTTTTTCGATTTCGTCATGAAGTGGTTGCAATAGGCGACCGACCCAAATTTTTTGCCCTCCGATAGTAGTATAAATCAGGTTATGATTGTTTGACCGATAGTGTTTCCAAACGGTATCTAAAGCATCTCCCAAGGGGGAAACAGTACCGATAGCGGTAATGGAAATGGGTTCTTTTAGCATACCTCAATGATAGCACATTTTGCACTACTGCTAAAGTAATACTCAAAAAAGTAGGCAGCTGTACCAACAAAGAAACTCGACAATCACATTTTCTTTTATCGTTGCTTTCAAAGATTTATTTTCCCTAATCGAGTTTTGCCATGAGGCCCCAACCTCCGAAGCTCTCCGATACTGCAAAAATAATTTCGTTCCCTCCTTTTTTTAAGGGTAAAAAAACCGAGTCAAAATAGCCTATGGATCCCAAAAATCGATAATCCCTGCTCCTGAATGTGTTGTTTCCGCTA
This sequence comes from Croceitalea sp. MTPC5, assembly GCF_036985505.1. Taxonomy (NCBI): domain Bacteria; kingdom Pseudomonadati; phylum Bacteroidota; class Flavobacteriia; order Flavobacteriales; family Flavobacteriaceae; genus Croceitalea; species Croceitalea sp. MTPC5. The sequence continues at coordinate 234,051 of NZ_BTGQ01000003.1, read as the reverse complement.
TAAATCCGTTTGCCATTGACATAAATCATGACCCTATCGCTAAAACCAAAGGATAGCTTTTTGAAGGTATCGCTTTCAGAATCAAGGGTGTATTTGACCAAGGCCGTATTTTGATTTTCCGACAGTCTTAATTTTTTGGCAAGGTTGAGCCTTCCAAAAGCATCACTCTTCATCGCCAGCCATTTATTACCATTAGCTCGGTTGAGAAGGTCTTCGGTATGTTCCTCTGAAAACAAGTCAGTATAAACGGACCAGTCGGTTATCACTGCCGAATGGGGATTTTCAACTGGTATAGGTTCTGATTTTAATGATACATTGGGTTTTTTGGTGTATGCAAAATTCTTCAGCTTACCGCTTCCACCCCAAAGACCAATCATGCCAGACTTTACTTTACGCTGCAAATAGGGCATATGAAGACCTGGTTCTAGGGAGTCATTGAAATAAACTTCCGCCCTAGAACCGCTGATTATTATCTTGACCGGAATCCATTCATTGAATTGATAGTTCACTACACTGGCGTAACCTTCTCCATGATACAATTGCCAAGCCGATAGATCATTGTATACAGGGGTATATTGGGTAGCATCAGGATTTCCTGATTGGTGCGGTCTCACATAAAAACTCTCGTAATTTTCAAGGTCCTGCATGCGAAAAGCACATCCAAGAAAAGTACGCTCTTCCCTGATTTTAATCTCATAGGTAATCACTCCATCCGTGAAGTCAGCATCCTTTAAGTAGGCGGTGACATCACCACCCGTAAATTCCATAATACTGCTACCTTCTTCTTTATGCAACGTGAAAGCATCCCCTTTAAAACTCCAGCGGTCTGAATCAAATGGAACGACCATACCCTCTTGGGCGAAAAGCTGAGACCCTATCACTGCAAAAACAATAAAACTAAATTTCTTCATGACCATTATTTTTTGATTGTTTAATATTGTAAAGAAAGTTAATGACGGTAAACTATTGCAATTCATATAGATACCAACTTCATACAAATTCATACAAGCCTGATTTTTAGATGGATCCCTCTTCAAAAAATAATACCCAAACCCATATAAGCCGCTGCTTGAAACGTATAGAAGAACAGTTGGGGTGGGGAGATAGTTCGCAATGGTCTTCTCGAGACTTTGACCGACTGGGTGATAAAATCCATGAGCAAACGGGAGTGAACATCAGCAACAATACCCTGAAAAGACTTTGGGGAAGGATTCCGTACCAATCAAACCCGAGTACTGCAACGCTTGATACCTTATCTCAGTTTATCGGTTTCGAAAATTGGAGTGCCTTTGTTGCCCACGGTAGTAGATTAAAAAGCGCCGAGCCAAAACAATTAAACGAGGTTGTCAAAAAACCTGCAGTAAAAAGGGGCCTTCAAAAAAAAATGATTATCGCTGCAACCCTTATTGGATGTGTACTTGTAGTTTTGGCCGTCGTTCCCTTTTCAGGTAGAACCATCGGTACCCCCGACTACATCTTCATTCCTAAAAAAATTGCCAACGGACTGCCTAATTCGGTGCTTTTCAGCATTGACGCATCATATGCCGGTGAGAACGACAAGATCGAGATACAACAGAATTGGGATCGAAGAAGGCGTCAGCTTATCAATAGAAAAGACTCATTGGTCGCTTCACTATACTACACACCCGGTTATTTTGATGCGAAATTAGTGGTGAATGATATAGTGGTCAAAGAACATCCATTGATGATACCTTCAAATGGCTGGATGGCTACCTTGGAAACAGGTGCGGCTCCCGTTTACTTTGACCCATCGGAATTTAAAACCGTTGATGGGGTTGCCATATCCCCTGATTTGATCAAGAAACGAAATACGGGTATTCCAATCACCGAAACCTTCGTGAATTATTTCTGGGTCGAAGATTTTAAAGGGCTTGCCTTAAACGATTTTGTTATGGAAACCACCCTTCGTAATGTTTCATTTGATACGAATATAAGTTGCCAAAAGACCCATATCATTATTTTATGTGAGGGAGAGGTAGTCATCATACCCTTATCGATAAAAGGTTGTATTGCAGACTTAGAATTGTACTATTTAGATAGGGCAATCACTGGAAGTCGAAACGACCTTTCAAATTTTGGTGTTGATGATTTTAACAACTGGGCCACCGTGAAGTGTGTCTCTAAAAACAATAATTTTTCAATTTACGTCAATGACAATCTTGCTTACGAAATTCCGACCAAAGGAGAAGACAACAAAATTTACGGTGTCAAGTATCATTTTCAAGGCACGGGGGCGATTTCGCAATTAAAGCTAAGCAATAGTGGAAAAATCTTTCTGAACGAATAAGTATTCCTTTTTACCAAACACCGGAATCACAATTTTTACTTTGTGGTTTATATGACTTCAAAAAACCTCTAGGGCATCTTCGATGGCACCGTAGATTTTCTGTAATTGCCCTTTCGTAATGACATAGGGAGGTAAGGTATAAATGGTATTTCCCAGAGGACGCAGGTTGACCCCATTATCCATAAAAAAGTCATAGAGCCTGTCCCTGAACTTGCCATAACGCCCGGTATCAATAGCTAAGTCAATAGCCAGAATGACACCTAGACTTCTGGCGTTTTTCACTTTTGGATGATGCTTTATTCGAAGCACAAAATTCTGATGCGCTGCTTCAATATATTTTCGTCGCTCTACAATTTTATCAGATGACAGTAACTCAAGACCTGCCAAGGCGGCTGCACAACCCAAAGGATGTGCGCTATACGTGTGCGCATGAAAAAAACCCTTCGCTAACTGATCACTCAAAAAGACATCAAAGATCTTTTGCGTACATGTGGTGATACTTAAGGGAAACATACCAGCGGTCAAAGCTTTGCTCAGGCATAGTACATCAGGTTTGTGTTCTAAATAGTCACAAGCAAAAGTTCTACCCGTTTTACCAAAGCCGGTCATGATTTCATCAGCGATACATAGCACATCCAATTCTTGACATTTTTTTATCAGTAGATCAAGTCCTTTTGCCGAATGGAACTTCATACCTGCAGCTCCCTGCACTAATGGCTCAAAAACAAATGCAGCGCAAGAATTGTTCTTACAGATATTATCAAGTAATTCTAAAACCGCGTCGATAGTATCTTCTTGTGGTGGTGGTATACGTATCACCTTTAGTAAAAAATCTTCAAAAGGGCCATTATATGACGAAAGTCCTGAAGCACTCATAGCGCCAAAAGTATCCCCATGAAAACCTCCATCGAATGCAATTAGGGTATCTCGTTTTTCCTGTTTGTTATAGTAATACTGCAGTGCCATTTTTATGGCCGCCTCAACTGCCGTAGACCCATTATCATTAAAGAAGATTTTGGCCTGGTTCTTTGGCAAGATTTTCATCAGCTGCTCTGAGAGTTCAATTGCCGGTCTATGCGTGAACCCACTGAACATGACAAAATCAAGTTCTTTCATTTGATTTGTTATGGCCGTACTTATTTTTTCATTGCAATGGCCATACATTGCCGTGTACCATGAGGCAATACCATCAATATAGGTATTGCCCCCTTCGTCCCAAAACAACGCATCTTTTGCTTTTACGACCCCCAAAGGTGGTGCAGCTGTCTTATGTTGGGTCAAGGGGTGCCATAAATACTTTTTGTCGCGATTTTGCAACTTTTGTTCTTGCATCGTCATTGATTTAATAAGCCATCAGCTTATACAAAGATGGTGAAAGCTATTTTGGTTTTCAACAGTATTTTGGTCAAGCCCAAGAAAATCATTTCTATCTTTGTTACTATCAAATTTATGCTTTGATTATAATCGTACCTTGTTACAATGAAGCTGAAAGACTACCCAAAGTCCGTTTTTTAAACTTCTTAAAACAAAATCCGGATGCCAAGGTACTATTTGTAAACGATGCCTCGACTGATAATACCCTAACCGTTTTAGAGTCTATTGAGAAGCAGTACCCCGACCAAATCTCGATACTATCGAATACCCATAATATGGGAAAAGCCGAATCGGTCAGAAATGGGGTATTGAAGGTAATTCAAACAACAGTCGATATCACTATCGCTTATTTGGATGCCGATTTAGCCACTTCTTTAGAAGAATGTTATTCTTATCAGAAATACGTAAAACAGGGTAAACAATTTGTTTTCGCCTCGAGGATCTTAAAAATAGGTTCAATTGTCGAGCGCAAGTTTTCGCGCTTTTTAGCTGGCAGAATTATAGCAACATTCATTTCAAGCATACTGGATCTAAAGGTCTATGACACACAATGTGGATGCAAAGTTTTTAATACAGAGGTGGCAAAAATTGCTTTTAAAAATCCTTTTATATCAAAATGGCTATTTGATGTTGAATTATTCAGTAGGCTCTTAAAGCACTACGGAAAGTCTAATGCTATGGCATTTATGGAAGAGGTACCCGTTAAAGAGTGGATCGACCAAGGGGAATCTAAAGTGAAACTAACGTACTTTTTCAAGTTATGGATAGATCTGTATAAAATTTGGAAATCACATAAAAGCACGCTGAATGGGTAAATTGTTCAGAAAAGTTCAAAATCTATCTGACAGTAGTATTTTCGTTCTCGTATTCTTGTACGGACTATTCATTAGGTTGCCTTTTTTCTTTAGGGACTACATTGATCGTGATGAGAGCAGCTTTATCATCATGGGGCAATCGTGGGTAGATGGTCATTTACCTTTTACTACCCTTTGGGATGTAAAGCCCACCCTGAATTTCTTTTTCTTCGCTGTAATCATCAAAATTTTCGGAAAGAGTTTTATTGCCATTCGCGTTGCTGGCGTTTTGCTGGTCAGTATTACCGCATTTTACACCTATAAACTGACCGCTTCACAGACTACAAAACGTATTGGGGCTATTACCGCATTTAGTTGTGTTATTTTGCAAAGTCTTTTTGGAAGCCTTCAAGGCGTAATGTCAGAACACATTGCCATGGCATTTTTGACCCCGGCAATTTGGTTGCTATCACGAAACCATTCTTCCAATCTGTATTGGTTGGTTATAGGGGGGCTTGTTGGTTGTAGTCTAATGGTCAAATTAAATTTGGCCTATGTCGCGTTATTCTTAGGTCTTGCTATTACGTATTTGGCTTACTTTAGGACTAAAAAATTGTTTTCTGTAAGCAAGCCGATGCTATATGGCATTGGTATTTTGAGTATCATCGGGTTGACCTTATTACCATATTATTTAGAAGGACTATTACCGTTATGGTGGAGATCGGTTATAGAGGCGCCCTTGGCTTACGCCGGCGCAAGACAATATTCAACACTTAAACTATTCTTTTACCTATTACCGTTCTTGGCGATTCTTGTCATTGGTGTGAGAAAAGGAGTATTCAAAACAAACAATGCAACAACGATTTATTTAATGGTTGCCACGCTTGGCACCTTAGTGGCTTTTTTAAAGAGTGGCAGGGTAAACGGACACTACCTTATCTTAATTTATCCGCTAATCTTACCCTTAGTTGCACTTTTGGTTTCAAAAAGTCTTAAAGGTTCCATTAAAAGTATCGGTATTATTGTGGCCGCACTATTAGTACTTATTCCCATAGAGTCTTATTTAGAATACTACGCTATTGCCAAACATAAGATTCAAAGGGGCAGTTTTTTCAACGGTGAAGGTATTGCTGTACCAGAATATTTGTCTCAAAAGGGCCTTGAAACGGGTGATGCCTTTTTCGCTGAATTCCATATCGGATATTGGGTATTGGGCATTAATCCCATCACGAAGGCGGCGACCCAACCTAGTAATATTTTAAAAGACGAAATGTTTTTTGCGTATGAGAACCCTAGAAAAACCGGCGAAGAAGAACTTCAACATATTATCGAGGAAATTTCGCCTCGTTATATTATTACGCGCAAAAACCGGCGTGTTTTTGACAAGAAAAAGTACAATGCCAACTTCTACATCAACCTACAGCTCTTAAAAGGGTATCAGCCATTAGATACTATTGATACTGCCGTAATTCACCAAAAACTAGAATTGGAGTAATTTTTCCCTAAAGACTTCCGCATATTTTTTGACTATAGCCGGGGTAAAACATTGTTCTTCATTTATCCTACCCAAAAGGGCGGCCCCCGTTTTTTTTAAAATAATCTGTTCCGTGGTCGGATGTTCGTCGCCACTGAAGATGATTCCGACATTCAAACCTTCTGCCTGTAAGGCATTAATGGTCAAAAGGGAATGGTTGATACTGCCCAGATAGTGTCTTGAAACCACAACGACCTTATATTCCGGTTTGATTAAATCAAATATGGTGTCATTATCGTTAAGTGGTACTAAAAGTCCGCCCGCACCTTCAATCACCAAATGGTTTTCTGTTCTGGGTTCTTGAATTTTATCCAGCTCGATTTTCACCCCATCAATATCAGCTGCTGCATGAGGGCTCATAGGTGTATTGAGGGCATAACTGTTTTCATGGATGACCGATTTTGAATTGGATATTAATTCTTTGACCTTATGACTGTCTGTGTAATCTAAATCCCCAGCTTGTACCGGTTTCCAATAGTCAGCGTTAAGTGCTTCAGTCACAATAGCCGAGGCCATTGTTTTACCGACCTCCGTAGATATTCCCGTAATGAATAGTTTCATTAGTTTGCTTTTGTTATAAACTCACAGTTGGTACAACGGTATTTTTTAGGTTCAAAAAAAGGGAAGAGTTTGTACCAAAGTGTATTTCGCAGGTAAATTACCTCTGATTTTTGAGCTTTACAATTAGGGCATTGCACCAAATTGCCATCATCGTCCAGGGCATAATTCCTTACTTGATCAAATATGAGTCTAGCGCGCTCTTCATCAGAGCGATGTACTTGTAATTTAATACCGCCTAGGGCGTTACTGGCGAAAGGATCAATACCTACTGTATTTTCATCCTTTAAAGTAACCGAAATGCCTTCTGATTCCAACTTGCCCTTGATGATTTGAACGTCGGCCAAAAACTCGAAAGTCCCTATCGTGATAAGATCTTTACCCATTATGATGTTGTTTTAACAATGAAAGCACTTTCTTTATTTCTTCTTTTGTATTATACGCATGTACACAAAATCGCAACCGTTCTTTGCCCTTTGGAACAGTAGGGGATAAAATAGGTCTTACATCAAACCCATTATCCCTTAAAACATTGGAAACATGCCTCACTTTATCATTTTCGGGAATCATTGCAATTTGAATCGCCGATTCATTGGATAAAAATACGTTCCACAGTTCAAATTCATCAAGCTTAGCTTTAAAATACCCAATATTTTCTTGAAGCCTCCTGATTTGCATTTTTCCCTTTTCGGATTGCAAATGATGGAAAGCGGATAAAATAACAGCGATATCATGTGGTGGCAGTGCTGTGGTATAGATAAAACTACGGGCATAATTGATAAGATAGTCCTTTAGATCTGAACTACCCAAAATGGCCGCGCCGTGACAGCCCAAGGCTTTACTAAAGGTAACGATATGGGCAAACACCCTATCTTGCAATTTAAGCTGATGTAAGAGCCCTTTTCCGAAAACCCCGGTCGCATGTGCTTCATCAACAATCAAGAAAAGGCCATTCTGCGAACAATAGGTTGCCAATTCTTCTAAGTCGGGAATATCACCGTCCATAGAGAAAATGGATTCCGTAACTACATAAGACGCTCCTTCAAAACCTTGATTTCTTGAACGGTCAATATGTTGTTTTAAACTGCTTAAATCATTATGCTTGAATTTATAGGCTTTGGCATCACTCATTTTAATACCATCACGAATGCTGGCATGAACAAGCTCATCATAAAAAATGATATCCCCACGTTGGGGAATACTGGAAAAGAAACCGATATTGGCATCATAACCTGAGTTGAAAAGCAAGCCGCTCTCTACCTCAAAAAACGTAACTAAAAGAGCTTCCAGTTCTTCATGCAATGGATGATTTCCTGATAATAACCGGGAACCCGTAGCCCCATTGGCATTTAGTTGACCTACCATTTGATTTTGAGCTGATTTTTCAATCTGCCCTTCTTTTGAAAACCCCAAATAATCGTTGGATGAAAAATCAACCAAATTATTGATCAGACTAAGATTTCGCAAGGTACTGTCCAACCTTCTGGCTTTGAGTTTTTCGGTTAGTTTTTTTGGAAAATACGGCATAACCCAAAAGTACGATCTTTATTGAAATGCCAAGTAGTGATCAGCCACAAACAAACTAGACCTAATCATGTAACGTAAAGATTTATTGAAGCAAGGAATTTAAAAGAATATCCGATTGATATCCTTGTGGCTTTCAAACAAAAAAGCCACTCTAAGAAAGAGTGGCTTTTAATTCTAGAGTACGAACTAATTTAATCAGCAAGTACAATTACTTTATTATCTTTCATTTCAATGGTTCCACTGGTGATGGAAAGCACAGTTTCTCCGTCAGCCCCTTTTGAAAATTTGCCCTGAAAATCTTCGTCGATCTTCATATCACCTTTAATCTTGACATTACCTTCTTGCAGCAATGATAAAATCGGTGCGTGATTCTGAAGCATCTGAAATTCTCCATTGATACCGGGTACGGTAACTGAAGTTACTTCTCCTGCAAATAACGTTGCTTCTGGGGATACGATCTCTAAATACATAGTTTTCAGTTATGAGTTACGTGTTAAGAGTGATAGAGTTTGATTTCATGGAAGACCCTGAACCCCAAATTCTTAACTCTTAACTATTTTACGCTTCCGCTAACATTTTCTCTCCGGCTTCGATAGCCTCTTCTATGGTTCCTTTCAAGTTAAAGGCAGATTCTGGCAAGTGATCTAACTCACCGTCCATAATCATATTAAAACCTTTAATGGTTTCCTTGATATCGACCAATACTCCCGGAATACCCGTAAACTGCTCTGCCACGTGGAAAGGTTGTGACAAGAAGCGTTGTACACGTCTTGCACGACCAACGGCCAGTTTGTCTTCTTCAGAAAGCTCTTCCATACCAAGAATCGCGATAATATCCTGTAACTCTTTGTATCGCTGAAGTAGTTCTTTTACTCGTTGTGCGCAACCATAGTGATCGTTACCCAATATCTCTGGTGTCAAAATCCTTGAGGTAGAATCCAAGGGGTCAACCGCAGGATAGATACCTAACTCCGCAATCTTTCTTGAAAGTACTGTCGTAGCGTCAAGGTGGGCAAACGTTGTCGCCGGTGCTGGATCCGTTAAATCATCCGCAGGTACATAAACCGCTTGAACCGATGTAATGGAACCTCTTTTAGTCGAGGTAATACGCTCTTGCATTGCACCCATCTCGGTTGCCAATGTAGGTTGGTAACCTACAGCTGAAGGCATACGGCCCAATAGTGCCGATACTTCAGAACCTGCTTGTGTAAACCTAAAAATATTATCTACGAAGAAAAGTACGTCTTTACCTTGACCGTCACCTGCACCGTCACGGAAGTACTCGGCAATCGTCAAGCCTGATAGGGCCACACGCGCACGTGCACCTGGGGGTTCGTTCATCTGACCAAAAACGAAAGTCGCTTTCGATTCTTTCATTGCGGTTTTATCAACCTTTGATAAATCCCATCCACCTTCTTCCATGGAGTGTAAAAAGTCATCACCATATTTGATAATACCAGACTCCAACATCTCACGTAGTAAGTCGTTACCCTCCCTGGTACGTTCACCAACACCTGCAAAAACAGATAGACCACCGTGTCCTTTCGCAATGTTGTTGATCAATTCTTGAATCAATACCGTTTTACCAACTCCCGCACCACCGAACAATCCAATTTTACCCCCTTTAGCGTAAGGTTCAATCAAATCAATTACTTTAATACCTGTAAAAAGCACTTCGGTAGAAGTGGATAAATCTTCAAATTTTGGTGCCTCACGGTGAATTGGTAAGCCGTCGTCACCAGATTTCGGCAAGTTTTCCATTCCATCAATCGCATCACCGATTACATTAAAAAGTCGACCGTATACCTCTTCCCCGATTGGCATTTGAATGGCACTACCTGTGGCAGTTGCCTCAACACCCCTACTTAATCCATCGGTAGAATCCATAGAAATGGTTCTAACCGTATTTTCCCCAACATGGGACTGTACTTCTAAAACCAGTTTAGAGCCGTCGGCCTTTGCGATTTCCAATGAATCATAAATCTTTGGTATATCAGCACCTGATTCAAATTCAACATCAATAACCGGTCCGATGATTTGGGCAACTTTACCTGTAACTTTAGCCATTACTTGCTTATTTCGTTTTGTTCGATTTTTATGTTGGAAAACGCTAATTTTTCCGGCTGCAAAGATATGTTTTTCGATTCGTAAATAGAAACTTCTGAAATCTTTTTTTGACAACAAAAAAAGGCGCCCGAATGGGGCGCCCTTATCAAAATATTTGAGCTGGCTTTTTTAAGGGTTAATCGTCCAAGAAACGTAGTATATAGCCCCTATAAGACCTGAACCGACCGCTTGAAAATATTCTTCGTTCAAGATATTCGAACCACCTGCTTTAAAGATAGATTTGATACTGGGTACCGAATAGTTGATTTGGGCATCCAGAACAGTATAGGCAGGTACATCGCCATCGGCAAAAGAAGCTTCCCAAAAGAAACTATCACTCCAACGGTAGTTCACTCCAAATCCGAAATTTTTGAAAAGATCGGTCTTTCCAAAAGAGGCTTTTACCTTATGCTCGGGAGAGTTGAAATTAGTTCTTATACCCTGGGCCCTCAATTCTTCTTCATCCTCAAGTTTAGTATAGGTATAGTTTACACCCAAGTCAAAGCCTACGATTTTTGTATCAACACCTACCGTACCTCCATAAGAAGTAATTTCTTGCGGGGAATTGGTATATACTTGATATACTTCAAAATCACCATTCTGAAGGGCCAATAAAGATAAACCGCCATCACCAGCTTCTCCGTACAAGGGCACAAAGGTCTGTGTTTGCGATATGAAATTATCATAACTGTTATAGTACCCACTTAAATCAATGGTAAATTTGCCTATTTGGCCCCTATACCCTAACTCATAAGCCGTTATCTCTTCTGGTTGCACCAATGGTGTATTGACGGCAGTAGGGTTTCCAGCAACCACCGACGTCAATGAAAAAGCATTTTCATAGGCAGCCCTACCCAATACCTGAACCGAGCTTTGACCCGTAAGGGCTTGGCCGCTGGCACTCAAATCAAAGTTTCTTACATCCCTATCCAAGTTATCAGGAGCCGATCCCACCAAAATCGCATTACCAACATTCAAACCAATAAACAAATCTTGTGTTGTCGGGTTTCTAAAACCCTGTTGTACCGAAACGCGAAGGTTATGGTTTCGTCTTTCGCCCAAGGTTGCGGATAAACCTGCCCTTGGGGAGAAAAAGCCATCAAAAAATTCATTCTTGTCATATCTTCCTGAAGCGGTAAACTTCAATCGATCGTCCATAAATTTTTTCTGAAGCTGTGCATAACCACCATACTCATCATAGGTGATAGGCCCGTCGATATCGGTAAAAATAGTTCCTTGCGAATTCAGTTCATATTCCCTGTACGAACCGCCCACTTGAACATCGGCCCAGTCATTGATCAAGTGCGCCAAATTATAGTTTCCGTTTGCGTGACGAAATTTTGTGTTATCTATAAATTTGGCCCCTGTGGTCAAATCGCCGTCATTGATGACCTGATTGAATGCGCTCTCGAATTGTGATGTTCCCGGAAGAAAACGTCCTGTATCCGCTGCGGCACGCGCGGCTGCATGCGCTTGTTCTTCAGTAGCCAATACGCCCGAACCAACGCCCAATCTAGCCCCAATGAATGTCTGGGCATACTCGGTAAACCAATCTTGATCCGATTTCCATCTTCTGTTTACATTGATACCGGCAAATCGCGTATCGTAAGCGTTACCTGAATTTTCAGAAACAATATAACCTCGAATAAAGAAATTATCGTTCTTTAGTTCCAATTTATGTTGCTGCATGGTAAAGCCATCAACGGAGTATCTGTTAGCACCTTGATAAATAGTGGTACCACGACCAATACGTCCGTTATAAATTAATTCAAGGTCATCACCAAAAGGCCTGTAGTGTACCGCAAAGTCCGTTTTCAAACTTTCTGCTTGGTAGTTTGCCAAATCCCCTTCTTCATAACCGGTTCTCGAAACCACCGCCGTACCCAACGTACCGGATGGAAGCCCAGCTAGGGCATCAAAATTAAGGGGCGTGGAAACCTCATCACCATAAACATTCAATCCATCAAAGGCCGGATTCGTTCTATCTTCACCAGGGCGATTGATATCGGTGAAGTTCGCTGCATGCCAATCTTCACCTCTTAAAAGTGAAATGTTGGCTTTAACGGCAAATTTATCGCTAAAGGCGTGGGCAGCACGTATCCCTACATCATAATAGGTATTGTCCCCTGCAACTTCTTGAGAGGTAATACCTGTTTTGCCGTAAGCACTTAGGCCTTGAAAATCAAATGGACTTTTACTTCGCATAAACAAAATACCGTTAAACGCACCAGCTCCATACAGTGCCGAAGAGGCTCCTGGCAAAATCTCAACACTAAGCACATCAAGCTCAGACATCCCTACCAAGTTTCCTAGCACAAAATTCAAACCGGGAGCGGTATTGTCCATCCCATCGACCAACTGCAAAAATCGTGTATTGGCAAATGTGGCGAAACCCCTGGTGTTTATGGATTGAAAAGTTAAACTATTGGTATTGATATCAACACCCTTCAAGTTTTGTAACCCGCCATAAAATGATTCAGCGGTGGTGTTCTTTATTTCACGCAATCCGAAGCGCTCTACCGAAACAGGGGACTCAAAAATACGTTCTGGGGTGCGCGAAGCGGAAATAACGATTTCATCAAGCAAGGTAGAAGCCTCATTTAGGGTAACCGATAGGTTTTGATTGTTGGAGGTAACCTCGACTACAACCTCAGAAAAACCAATGCTGGTCACTTTTACCTTGAAAGGGGGTACTTCTTGTGTCGTTAAGGTGAAATTACCGTCAAAATCGGCTATTGCCCCCTCAGCCTTACCAATTACCACAACATTTGCCCCGGGTATAGGCTCGCCATTGTCATCAACCACTTTTCCTGTAATCGTTGTTTGGGCCATTGAGGAAACTCCCAACAAAAGGAAAAATGTCAAAATTAAATTTTTCATTAGACTTGAATTTGAGTTAAGTTAGTTTTAAATCAGCGTAAAAATATCGAGCGGAATATACATTTTTTTGAGTTCAAATCAATAAAAATAAAAAGGAATTATGCATGCATAGTACTTTTTGTTTAAAAAAATGAAGTTATAAATAGGGATTTAACAAAAAAGTCGTCTATTTAAGACGACTTTTCTAAAATTCTATAAAATCTAAAGGTTACTCTACAGTAACTGACTTTGCCAAGTTTCTGGGTTGATCCACATTGCAATTTCGCATTAAGGCTATGTGGTATGAGAGCAATTGCAAAGGTATGGTCGTTAATAAAGGTGTCAATGGTTCAGAAGTCTCAGGTACTTCAACGACATGATCCGCCAATTCCTTTACGGTTTCATCACCTTCGGTAACGATGGCAATGATCTTACCACTTCTAGACTTGATCTCTTGAATATTACTCACCACTTTCTCGTAGTGTCCTTTTCGGGTTGCGATGACGACTACCGGCATTTCTTCATCAATCAACGCGATAGGCCCATGTTTCATTTCTGCGGCGGGATAGCCTTCGGCATGTATATAGCTGATTTCCTTCAGTTTCAAAGCACCCTCTAAAGCTACCGGAAAATTATAGCCCCTACCTAAGTACAGACAATTTGACGAGTCTTTATATTCGGCAGCGATTTGTTCTATCAATACATTGGATTCCAATGCTTTTTCAACTTTTTCAGGAATACCTTCCAATTCCGTTAAAAACTCATGGAACTTTGATTCAGAAAAAACGCCCTTTTCTTTGGCAAGCTTCAATGCTATCAACGTAAGCACCGTAATTTGGGTCGTAAATGCTTTCGTGGATGCAACCCCAATTTCAGGACCGGCATGCGTATATGCCCCTGCATGGGTCTCCCTAGCTATTGAAGAACCGACCACATTACATACCCCAAAGACAAAAGCACCTTTTTCTTTGGCCATTTTTATGGCTGCTAAGGTATCGGCAGTTTCACCTGACTGTGAAATGGCAATCAATACATCTTTATCGGTAATAACCGGGTTTCTATACCTAAACTCTGACGCATATTCGACTTCGACGGGAATCCTAGCCAAATCCTCAAAGATATATTCAGCAACCAGACCCGCATGCCATGAAGTACCGCACGCCACTATGATAATTCGGTTTGCATTTAAAAATTTTCCTAAATGCTGGTCGATCCCCGCCATTCTAATTATACCCTTATCGGCCAATAATCGTCCACGATAGGTATCTAATATCGCCCTTGGTTGCTCATAAATCTCTTTAAGCATGAAATGGTCATATCCCCCCTTTTCAATCTCCTCAAGATTTAACTGAAGTTCTAAAATATCAGGATAGGCAATCGCATCGTCTTTGATTTTACGAAGTTTGATTTCTTTTCCAACACGGATTATGGCCATTTCCTCATCTTCTAGATATACCGCATTATTGGTAAATTCAATAAAAGGAGAAGCATCAGAAGCGATAAAATATTCATTCTCACCAATACCTATCGCCAAAGGACTACCCAATTTGGCAACCACGATCTCATCAGGTTTGTTCTTGTCAAAAACAGCGATTGCATACGCTCCTACAACTTGGTTCAGGGCTATTTGAACTGCCTGACCCAATTTTACACCCTCCTTTTTCTTTACTTCTTCGATTAAATTTACAAGCACCTCGGTATCTGTATCAGATCTGAATTCATAACCCCGTTTTAAAAGGGCTTTTTTAATGGACTCATAATTTTCAATGATTCCATTATGGATGATAACCAAATCACCCGAATTTGAATAATGGGGATGCGAATTGACATCATTAGGCACCCCATGCGTGGCCCACCTAGTATGACCTAGGCCCAATTTTCCATTGGTAGAAATGCCTTTTTCTACCTTATTCTTAAGATCTTCTACTTTACCCTTCGTTTTTGCGAGATGGGTTTCCTCCCCATCGAAGAGCACGATCCCCGCACTATCATACCCGCGGTATTCAAGTCTTTGAAGACCTTTTATTATTACGGGATAAGCGTCTCTATGACCAATATATCCGACTATTCCACACATAAATTAACGTATTAGATTGAAGCACAACTTGATAATATTTCGCAAAAATATACTATCACAGTACGAATCGAATCAAATTAATGGATAAACGTAAAAAAAACCTGAATTGTATGTTTATGGCCCAGATATTAATCAATCTCGGTAAAGAAAATCTCCAGTTTCAACTTTTTATCTTCATTTTCTGGAGCCACATTGTTACCGAACAACACCGTACCGGATGGAATAACATTGGAAAGCACGGGTAATTCTTCAACATTTCCCGAATCACCCATGGCATCCAGAACCGCAAAGATTCCGATGTTCGCGGTTAAAGTCAACGCCAGTTTTTCATTCGGTGCATCCCTTAGAATCAAATCATTGATATGCTCTGTAATACGAATGGAGTATTTGATTCCATCCCCATCTTCATCAGTTTGGATAATACCGTCATAATTCAGAAATTGTCCGAGCGGCAATTGGGAAACCGAATTCTCCGTGCCTGTAGAGATAAGGGGTAAATTTGTTTCAGTGTCGTACAAGTATAGTCTTGGTGGTTCTACAAAACCTTCAGGTCCATTTAATTTTTCGGCATCGATATAAAAGGACAGGATCGCCTCATTGATGATCCAGTTATTCGCCCTTATCCCATCGATAATGTCAGCTGCCACATCTTCATCTTCATCAAAAAGGAACAGTTCGGCATATACCCCAGAACCGCCTTTGAGGTAGATTCGTGAGGCGTTCACACCAGTATCCAATTCATCACTTACCTCAGCGGAAAAAGGATCGTCTATAAATGTATTCACGGCGTTCCCGAACGTTGTATTGTTCTGATTTCGCAACAGGTTTAAGACAAATTCCCGTTCTATGGTCTCAACGGAACCCAATTCATCATCAGATATATTCGTATCGATATAGTCTTGAAATTCGTAGTTTAAGGTTATTGTGGCTTGCGAGAGATCTAAGAGCAACATGACATCACCGTTTGCAGGTTGCAATGAAAAGTGAAGTCCTCTCAGAAAATTGGCAAAGTTGGCCTGACTAAGTAATTCCAATGAACCTTCCATATCCAAGAGGTTTTCTTGAAAAAATTGTGGGTCCAACCGCACTCTAATGCCTGGTGGCAACCTTTCGTCTACAACTTCAGATTCATCCGTTTCCGTTTCTGGATCATCTTCCTCAAAAATTACAAATTGTTCATTGCTAATGGTAACCTCACCCTCAAAAAGTGGGGCTCCCTCCACAAAACTTGGAATATTGGTATTGCTAAAGTACTCTTGAGCCTCCTCAAAATTAGCTTCTGGATCTAAATCCCGTAGAAAGAAAGAGGAGCGCTCCACCTTAAAGTTAAAAGGTTGTGATAATGCATTTTCTGAACCGTATATGGAATCAAGCTCAAAAGCAATCGGAAAGGTATTCGGGACAAAATCTTCTTCTGAACCATCTTCATCAGCATTCAAGGGGTCAGAACCTTGATTTCGTTCTTCACTATCCGTAACACCATCACCATCTGAATCACTGTTTGGATCATTGGGGTCCAAATCTTCACTATCAATCACACTATCACCGTCACTATCATTGTTCGTGCTAGGTATCAATTGGTAAGGCATATATAAAATGACCTCTGTAATCGTTTCTTCCTCATCAATGGTGTCTGGATTTTCGTCATTTTCGGCACCATCCTCTTGCGCTTGGGAAAGATTTCCAAAGGTGTTTATAATCGAACCGGTATTCGTATTGACAGGTAATCGTAATTGGCTGGTAATATGTGCTTCCCTTCGACCGTAGACAGGGTCGTTGTAAGTTCCTACTTGATATACTGGAAGCCTATTGGTTTGAACGGCTACCACATTCTTATTGAACGCAAAAACATCAAATTCGGCACGATTGGTCTCGAAAGGTTCCCCGCCAATCACACCATCACCTAAAGTATCGAGTTCTTCTTCGCAACTACCAAGAAATAAAACCAGACCGAACATTCCGGCTATCGCCGGAACCAAACTTTTCTTCAAACCCATTTGGCTTACTTTAAAACTTCCGTATTGTAGAAATCCGAATAAGCTTCCTCTGCTTCTTGAAATGAAACATAAGGTAAAACTGGCTTATCCTGTTTGGAAATGTATTCTGTTAAATCATCAGAAATCGCTTCCGAGGCTAAAATAATCGCATCGGAATAATCTACTGCAACCTTTAACAAATTATTATATTCGGGTGTTTTCAGTGAACTGACTTTAGCATGGTCTATGCCATCAAAGGCTATTTTCTCTTGCATCTTTATATCCAATGCCCCTTCATAGCCTTTTTCATAGACCGAGGTCACGATCTTACTATCGGCGAAAATCGGTTCGTCAGCATAGTACTCCCTTAGATACAAGGGCAAAAGGGAAGCCATCCAACCATGGACGTGGATAATGTCTGGAGACCAATTTAATTTTTTGACCGTTTCGACCACACCCTTGGCAAAAAATATGGCCCGCTCATCATTATCGGCAAAAAGGTTTCCATCTTTATCAAAGAACGTTCCCTTTCTTTTGAAATATTCCTCATTATCAATAAAATAAACTTGTATACGTTCCCTCGGAATCGAAGCGACTTTTATGATCAAGGGCATATCCATATCATTGATGACCAAGTTCATTCCAGATAAACGGATAACTTCATGAAGTTGATGCCTTCGCTCATTGATGTTGCCGTAACGCGGCATAAAAATACGAATCTGACCGCCTTTGCTATTGACCATTCTTGGGGCCTCGTATGACATTAAGGAAACTTGATTCTCTGGAAGGTAGGGTACTAATTCTGAAGATACAAACAATATCTTTTTGCCAGTCATAAACGAAATTTTTGTCTATTCGAAAAAACGTAGCTGCAAAAGTACAAAATTTATGTAGATTACCAGTATTTATGGTATTTTTGCACGCCTTTATCAAAACACATGCATGTATTTACTAGAAAAAACGATTTAAATGCGCTTCTTAAGGGCGAAAAGGTCAAAAGCCTGGCCCTAGGTTTCGTACCCACAATGGGTGCCTTGCATGATGGGCATTTGTCTTTGGTCAAAAAAGCCGTTTCTGAAAATGACCTTGTTGTAGTGAGCATATTTGTAAACCCTACGCAATTTGATAATGAAGAGGACTTTGAGAAGTATCCTGAAAACTTACAGCAAGATATACGCTTTTTAGAGACCGTTTCTGAAGACCTTATGGTGTTTGCCCCTTCAAAGACTGATATTTATGATGACCGTATTGTTTCAAGGTCTTTTGATTTCAATGGTCTTGAAAAGGCCATGGAAGGAGCGTTCAGAACAGGTCACTTCGATGGGGTAGCTACCATAGTATCATTGTTATTGCATATCGTAAATCCGCAAAGGGCGTATTTTGGCGAAAAGGACTTTCAACAATTACAGATCATCAAAAAGCTGGTGGAGCTTGAAGGTATTCCCTGTGAAATTATTGGCTGCCCCATAGTGCGAGAGCAAAATGGATTGGCCAAAAGTTCTCGAAATGAAAGACTCTCTAAATTAGCCCAAGAACGGGCGGGTTTTATCTACCAAACCCTACAAACTGTCAAATCTGAATTTGGCATGAAAAGTGCTAGTACTATAAAGAATTGGGTAATCAACGCGTTCAATGCGAATGAGCTGCTCGAATTGGAATATTTTGAGATAGCTGACATCGAGACCTTGACACCCATGACAAACAAACAGGAAAACATAAAATACAGGGCGTTTATCGCTGCATACGTCGAGGGAATTCGACTAATTGACAATATCGCCCTTAATTAAGTAATTTTGCCCTATGCAAATTGAAGTTGTCAAGTCAAAAATACATCGTGTAAAAGTAACGGGCGCCGATTTAAATTATATTGGCAGTATTACCATTGATGAAGATTTGATGGATGCCGCAAATATCATACGTGGCGAAAAAGTTCAAATCGTGAACAACAACAATGGTGAGCGATTGGAAACATATGCCATACCCGGACCCCGGGGATCGGGCGAGTTGACCTTAAATGGTGCCGCAGCCCGAAAAGTCGCCGTTGGTGACGTTCTGATATTGATCACTTATGCGCAAATGCATATCGAAGAGGCTAAAAAATTCAATCCTGCTTTGGTCTTCCCTGATGAAACAACCAACTTATTGAGGTAGTTTTGGGTGTTTCAATGAAGAAATTTCTTAAAACGATTATTCCAATTGCAATTGGTCTTTTCTTGGTCTGGTATTCGTACAACGCCACTACTGCAGAAGATCGCACGCAAATCATTACGAATATTTCGAATGCTAGCCCTTTTTGGGTTCTGCTATCCGTAGGTATTGGGATTTTGAGCCACATCTCAAGGGCAGTTCGTTGGAATTTTATGCTCAATCCTTTAGGGTACAGGCCCAAATTGAGCAATAATATTTTTATAATACTAATGGCTTACTTTGCGAACTTGGGCATACCAAGATCCGGTGAATTTTTGCGGGCTACCGCCTTGACTACATATGAAGGGGTACCCTTCGAAAAAGGTTTTGGCACGATAGTCACCGAAAGGGTCATTGATCTGATAATGCTATTATTGGTTATTGCCTTGGCCCTTTTTCTCCAAACGGATATTATTTTGGATTTTTTAAGTGAAAAAGGGGTTAGCCTTTTAGGTTCAGCCGTAATTTTAGGAATCGGAATCGTTGGCCTTATCACTTTTGTATTTTTAATCAGAAGATCAAATAGTGGTTTTGGGTTAAAATTGAAGAACTTCTTAAACGGGATGCTAGACGGGGTATCAAGCATCTTAAAAATGAAAAAGAAATGGCATTTTATTTTCCATACCTTTTTTATCTGGGGCTGTTATATTGCCATGTTCTGGGTCATTAAATATACGGTTGCTGCAACAATCGACCTGTCATTCTCGCAGCTTTTGGTCGCTTTTATAGCCGGAGCATTCGCAATGTCAACGACCAATGGTGGTATCGGGGCCTATCCTATTGCGGTTACCGCGGCCTTGTCTTTATTTGCTGTTCCTGAGGTATCAGGAAAAGCCTTCGGATGGATAATGTGGATCTCGCAAACCCTTATGGTGGTTCTTTTTGGGGCAATATCATTTATACTCTTACCGTTATTGAACAGAAATCGATAACAACTGGTTATCAAAATCTTTTCAAATGACCAGACCAATCTTCCTTTTTATTGCCCTATTGAGTATGGGGGTAAATTGCCAAGTCAAACAAGAGATCTTCGAATCATTCAAGCTTCAAGAGCGCCGCGACGTTTCGTATTATTTTCCTGAAAACTATGATGAGGAAAAAAAATATCCCCTTATCGTGGTTTTGGATGCCGAATATCTTTTCGACAATGTTGTTGCCAATGCCAAGTTTTACAGCACCCACAACCGAATGCCCGAAGCCATTATCGTCGGAATACATCAAGATGAAGGTGATTTGCGCTGGGAGGATTGTGATTTTGAGCAAACTACCGGACTACCTACGGAAAAGGGGCAACTGTTTTATGAATTTTTAGGTACCGAGCTGATTCCATACCTTGAAACGAGTTATAGTATCGCACCCTTTAAAATGTTCATCGGCTATGACATTACGGCTAATTTTGGCAACTACTTTCTTTTTAAGAATAAATCGTTGTTCAATGCCTACTTATCCATCTCTCCTGTTCTAGCACCCGAAATGGATGCTCGAGTTCCGGCACGATTATTAGACTTGGATCAAGAGCTATTCTACAATATCGTGCTTGAGAAAGAACCGACCGAAGACCGCCAACGTATACTTCAAATGAATACTGCGATTGCCTCGATCCAAAAAGAGAACCTGCACTATTTCTTTGACCAGTATGATGAACCTGACCACATCTCCATCGCAGCCTATGGTATCAGTAAGTCTTTTGATAACATATTTAAATTATTCAGACCAATCAGCCCAAAAGAATATAAAGAAGAAATACTGACCTCAAACGAACCCGTAATCGCTTATTTAGAGGATAAATACGGTATGATCGAAAAATTACTTGGTTTCAAAAAAGAGGTAGAACTGAACGATATTATGGCCATCTATGCAGGATGCTTGAAAAAAGAGGATTATGAATCCTTAAAGCCTTTGTCCAGTATTTGTAAGAAACAGTTTCCTGAGACTATGATGGGCTTTTACTTTGAAGGGGAATATCTCGAGTTGGTCGGGGAGCCGAAAAAAGCATACAAGGCTTTCGAAAAAGCGTTTCAAATGAATGAAATCGACTTTTTGACAAAAGACATGGCCTTGGATAAAATAGATGCCTTAAAAGCAGACTTTGGGTATTGACATTGCGTAGTACGATCCTTTTAAAATAGGATTCCCCATAAATCTTACCGACCAAATCCACTATCTTTAGCCAAATTCCGATTGGATAGATGGCAAAGACCAAAACCGCTTATTTCTGTCAAAATTGTGGTGCACAATATGCAAAATGGATTGGGCAATGTACCTCTTGCAAACAATGGAACACCGTTGTTGAAGAAGTGGTACAAAAAGAGGAAAAAAAAGCTTGGAAAGCTTCTTCGTCAACCCTGCAAAAAGCTGCCAAACCCTTATTGGTCAGGGATATTGCAAATGACAAGGAAATCAGGTTAAATACCCTTGACCAAGAATTCAATAGGGTCTTAGGTGGCGGATTGGTACCTGGGTCACTAACCTTATTAGGGGGCGAACCCGGAATTGGAAAAAGCACTTTATTGCTTCAAATCGCTTTAAAACTAGCTTATAAAACCCTTTATGTCTCTGGGGAAGAAAGTCAAAAACAGATTAAGATGCGTGCAGATCGCATCCATCCAAATTCAGAGAACTGCTTTATCCTTACCGAAACCAAAACCCAGAACATCTTTCAGCAAATCGTTGCCCTTGAACCTGACCTGGTGGTCATCGATTCCATTCAAACATTGCATTCCGATTATATCGAATCCGCCGCGGGTAGTATTTCCCAAATAAGGGAGTGTACCGCTGAGCTGATCAAGTTCGCCAAAGAGAGTAACACACCTGTCATTCTAGTTGGTCACATCACTAAAGATGGCACGATCGCCGGGCCGAAAATCTTGGAGCATATGGTTGATACCGTGCTTCAATTTGAAGGGGACCGAAATTATGTCTATCGCATTCTACGATCATTAAAAAACAGATTTGGCTCCACGGCAGAATTAGGCATTTATGAAATGCAAGGCAGCGGTCTTCGTGAGGTGAACAATCCTTCTGAAGTATTGATTTCAAAGAATGACCAAGACCTGAGCGGAACGGCAATTGCCGCAACCGTTGAAGGCATGAGACCGCTACTTTTGGAAATTCAGGCCTTGGTCAGTACCGCCGTGTATGGAACACCGCAACGCTCTGCGACAGGTTTCAATGCCAAACGTTTAAATATGCTGTTGGCCGTATTGGAAAAGCGCGCGGGATTCAAACTCGCTGCGAAGGATGTCTTTCTAAATATTACAGGGGGAATTTCTATCGATGATCCTGCCACGGATCTGGCGGTAATCGCCGCAATCTTATCAAGTAACAGTGATATTGCCATTGAAAAAGGGGCATGTTTTGCGGCAGAAGTTGGTCTTGCAGGGGAGATAAGGCCCGTACAGCGAATTGACCAACGAATTTTGGAGGCCGAAAAATTGGGTTTTCAAACCATTTATGTTTCCAAAAACAATAAAATTGGGCTAAAGAAGACCAAAATTCAGGTCAAACTCGCTTCAAAAATCGAACAAGTGGTCGTGGAATTGTTTGGTTAAAAAGTGTTTATCTTTAAAGTACTGATCCAACTATCATGAAAACGTATTTTAAGCTAACCCTTTTGGGGTTATTTCTGGTATTATCTGCATGTGAAGAAAAAAACCTTGAACTAGTTACACAACCTGACTACGATAATTGGAATGACTATCTCGGTGATTCAGGCAGGTCGCATTTTAGCCGACTTACCCAAATCGACACCAATAATGTAAAGTCATTAAAACTGGCATGGAGCTATAATAGCGGGGGTCTTGAAGAAGGGCGAACAACACAGATACAGACCAATCCCATGATTATTGGTTCAACTTTGTATGGTGTGAATGCCACAATGGAACTGTTTGCTGTCGATGGGGCAACCGGATCGGAAATATGGAAATTCAAGCCACCCACAAAAGATAATACCGGTCTTGGGTTGAACCGAGGATTGAGTTTCTGGAACCCAAATTCAGAAATAGAGGAAGGTAGGTTGTTCTTTGCCTCAGGTTTTAAGGTCTATGCAGTATCAATTGAAACAGGCAAATCCATTACAAGTTTCGGCACCAACGGAAGTATTGATTTAAGGGAGGGCCTGGGTAGGGACCCTTCGAAATTAGCGGTTTACGCCAATACCCCTGGTGCAGTGCATGCCAATTTATTGATAATGGGTACCCGTGTTGGTGAAGGACCCGGTTCTTCCCCAGGGCATATTCGTGCTTATAATGTACTTACCGGTGAAATTGAATGGACATTCCATACCATTCCACAACCGGGGGAATTCGGTTATGACACCTGGCCCAAAGAAGGGTATAAAACCGTTGGTGGCGCCAATAGTTGGTCGGGTAATGCCATAGACCATGAAAGGGGCATTGTTTATTTTCCAACAGGTTCGGCTGCTTTTGATTGGTATGGAGGGGACCGACATGGCGAAAATCTTTTTGCCAATTCACTTTTAGCATTGGATGCCAAAACTGGTAAACGCATTTGGCATTACCAATTCGTACATCATGATTTATGGGACAGGGACCTACCGGCACCCCCAAATCTTTTTGAAATGAAACGTGATGGTGAGACCATACCAGCAGTTGCCCAAGTAACCAAAAGCGGTCATGTTTTTGTTTTTAATCGGGTTACTGGTGAGCCCTTGTTCCCTATTGACGAAAAAGCCTATCCCAATTCCAAGCTGGAGGGTGAAAAAGCACATCCAACACAACCTTTACCGACAAAACCTGCACCTTTCGCCAAACAAGTATTGACGAAAGAAGATTTGTATGCCCCAAATCAACCTGCCTTTGTTGATGATTTTATAGACAAAGACCAAAATAAGAATCCACCGACGGTGCTGGATAAATTCAAGCAAATTACCTCTAAAGGTCAGTTCATTCCCATTGACACTACCGGTGTCTTGCTGTACCCTGGTGCCGATGGAGGTGCGGAATGGGGAGGTGCGGCCATGCATCCCGAAAAAGGAATTATGTATGTCAACTCCAATGAGATGGCCTGGATCGTTCGTATGAAAAAAGTCGATTCCAACACCAAAGAAAAATCAAATCATAGTTCCGCACTTACCCAAATACATTGTGCACGATGCCATGGTGGGGAATTGCAGGGTCTCGGCGCCATACCTGAACTACAACATGTAAAAGCACGTTTTTCAGTAGACTCCATTCAAAGTATCATAAAAAATGGGAAAGGTGCCATGCCAGGGATGCCTAATCTATCTGAATCGGAACTAAAGGGAATAGCCAATTATATTTCAGGAATTCAAGAAGAAACCGATCATCGGGCTGAAGTGCCATCGGTAAAAGTACCTTACGCCGTCGCCGGTTTTGGCCGTTTTAAGGACAATAGGGGTTTTCCGGTCATGACGCCACCGTGGGGAACCCTAAATGCCATTGACTTGAATACCGGGGAATATCTTTGGAAAATTCCGTTAGGGCATGAAGAAGCATTAGATGACCCCAACCACCCCGTTTCCGGAATTGAAAATTATGGTGGGCCCGTAATCACCGCCAGCGGAGTACTATTTATCGCAGCCACCAAAGATGAAAAGTTTCGTGCGTTTCATATGCAGACAGGAAATCTATTGTGGGAAACCAATTTACCGGCAGGAGGTTATGCGACGCCTGCCACCTACGAGGTCAATGGCAAGCAATACGTGGTCATTGCCTGTGGCGGTGGTAAAATGGGAACATCTTCTGGGGATGAATATCGGGCCTACGCCCTGCCCGATTAAGGGGCCGGATTTGGAATTTCGTTATGGATTGCCTCGATACCGGTTAAGACCTCATCAGATAGTTCCACATTGATACTATCAATATTTTCCTTGAGCTGTTCCATAGTGGTGGCACCAATGATATTGCTGATAACAAAAGCCCTGGTGTTTACAAATGCCAGTGACATTTGTGCCAATGAAAGTCCATGCTCTTGGGCCAAATCAAAATACTTTTGAGTCGCCGCCATCGAATTTTCACTACTATAGCGATTGTAATTCGGAAAAAGGGTAACCCTCGCCTTACGTGGTTTATGACCTCCTAAATATTTACCGCTCAATACTCCGAAACCAAGTGGGGAATACGGCAATAGCCCTATTTTCTCACGAAGTGAGATTTCTGAAAGTCCGACTTCAAACAATCTATTCAACAAGCTATAAGGGTTTTGGATAGTGACCATTCTTGGCAGGTCTTGATGAACCTTGGCCTCTTCAATAAAACGCATGGTCCCCCAAGGGGTTTCATTCGATAACCCCACATGTCGAATTTTACCTTCTTGAACCAAATCACGCAGCGTCTCCAATACCTGATGGATGTTATCTTCCCAAAAATCGGGCGCATCGGTATTATAACCACGTTGCCCAAAGTAGTTCGTATTTCGTTCGGGCCAATGCAATTGATACAGGTCGATATAATCCGTTTCCAATCTTTTTAAGCTGCCTTCTACTGCCGTGATAATGGAATCTTTGCTAAAACCCGTGGTGCGTATGAACTTTGTAAAGTCAGCGGGACCGGCAATTTTTGATGCTAAAATGATTTTATCCCGATTACCTGTTTTTTTGAACCACTTGCCAATAATTTCCTCAGTTACCGCATACAACTCTTTCTTGGCAGGAACGGGGTATAGCTCTGCAGTATCAAAGAAGTTCACTCCTTGCTCAAAAGCATAATCCATTTGCCCATGCCCTTGTTCTATGGAATTTTGACGCCCCCAAGTCATTGTTCCCAAACAAATTTTACTTACACGAATACTGGTGTTTGGCAATCTAGTATACTTCATTGGTCAAGCTTATTAAAAAAATCAAATTTAAGGTATCTAAAGAGAATCCATCTTAAGACCGTGTTACTAATCCACTTCTAGAAGAATCGGACAGTGATCACTATGCTTTGCCTCTGATAGGATTACCGATCGCTTTAGTCGGTCTTTTAAAGATTCATTAACCATTCCATAATCCAATCGCCAGCCTTTGTTGTTGTTACGGGCATTGGCACGGTAGCTCCACCAGGTATAGTTATGTGGTTCTTTATTCAAATGTCGAAAACTATCTATAAACCCACTTTTTATAAAATTTCCGATCCATTCGCGCTCAACTGGTAAAAATCCAGAAACGTTTTTAAGTCCGACCGGATTATGGATATCAATGGCTTCGTGACAAATATTATAATCTCCGCAAACAATTAAATTTTCGCGTTCTTTGCGCAATCCATCTGCATACTTTTGAAAATCGGCCATGTATTTTAATTTAAATTCAAGCCTGTCCGTATTGGTGCCCGAGGGCAAATACATACTCATAATGGATAGATCTCCAAAATCTGCACGAATATTACGCCCTTCAAAATCCATATAATCGATTCCTGTGCCGTATTCGACATGGTCTGGCTCTTTTTTACAAAGAAGTGCTACGCCACTATATCCTTTCTTTTGGGCGCTGAACCAATAATGGTAATTGTACCCGGCGGCCTCAAATAAAGAGACATCTACCTGCTCTTTCATGGCTTTTATCTCTTGTAAGCAAATTACATCAGGCCCCACTGACTGCAACCATTCCACAAAACCCTTGTTCAAAGCGGCACGAATACCGTTGACATTGTAAGAAGCTATTTTCATGTTTTCTATCTTTAAAAAATGAAATTATAAAATCCAATAGTCTCTAGAGGTGTCCTTTATTCATTTTCTTTATCTTTTCGCAAAAAAAAAAAATTTAACCCTACCCATGAAAAAAATAGTTCTACTTATTCTTTTGGTAATTCCTGGGATAACGATTTTGGCTCAATCCAGTGATCAATCGACAACACTTGATGAGAAAAAGGATGAAATCAGAATCGATGCCATTGGTCTAATCGCATTCAAATACATCGACCTGACTTATGAAAACCTACTCAACGAAGAATCAGGATTGGGCATTAATCTTCAATTTACGTTGGACGGGGATCAATCAGAAAATGTAAATCGAATCCGTCGCTTTTCTTTGACACCCTTTTACCGACAGTATTTTTCAAGAAAGTATGCAAAAGGGTTCTTTGTCGAAGGATTTATGATGTATGCCGCTAATAGGGAATATGATTATGTAGATTTTATACAAGACCCTGTTACAGGTGAATTCATGGATGTTTATGAAAATATCGATTTTAATACCCTGGCCATAGGGGTTTCTGTAGGAGGAAAGTTCGTTACCAAACGAGGTTTTGTTGCCGAGGTCTTTTTAGGAATAGGGAGAAACCTTCTCGAAGTTCCTGAAAACAGTTTTATAAGTGAAATTGAGGTAAGGGGTGGAATAGCCCTCGGATATCGGTTTTAAAAAAAATATTCCATTCGGTTAATTGGGAATAGAAATTACGAAACTGGCAGCGTTGCTGCTTCGATTAGTATTTCAATGATGCCCGGCGACCTACTTATTTGTTTTTTTTGGCCGTCCCCCTCTTATTAGGCGACTTCTTTTTATTGGATGTCATTCTGGAATGGATTAGGGAATTTTTCATTTTGTTATCTTTTTAAAGATAAGCGCAGTATTGGCATCATAGTTGATGCTTCTTTTAACCAATCAAACTTTGAACCAATGAGAAAAAACACGCTTTTGCTTCTTGCTTTCCTATGTTTTTGTTTTGTCAATGCCCAAGATGATGATGCCAACGACGCCCCTGACAAACACGAATTGAAATTAAATGCTACCAACCTGATTATTTTTTCATATTTAGACGGGGCCTATGAATATTTGATCAATGAAGAATCTTCTTTCGGGGTGAACCTTTTGTACAGCCTCTCTGATGATGAGGTCTTGGATGAATACCGAACGTTCTCCATCACCCCCTACTATCGACAATATTTTTCAAAGAAATATGCCAAGGGTTTTTTTATCGAGGGTTTTGGAATGTTGAATTCCGGGGAAGATATTTTTATTGCCACCTTTGATGAAAATGGAGCTATTTCCGGCGATGAGGAGAATTATACCGATTTTGCGTTAGGGATTTCCGTAGGGGGTAAATTCGTTACCCCACGTGGTTTTGTAGTCGATCTATACCTAGGTATCGGGCGAAATCTTTTCAATTCAGACTTTGCCCCAGAACTTGTGGGCAGGGGCGGTGTTACGCTTGGCTATCGTTTTTAATATGTATTTTTGAGCCTATCACTTGTTTAGATGAAACACGTCTTTTGCCTAATGTGCCTCTTCGTGGCCACACTTCCTTTTTTTGCTCAAGAGAACGCCAAAGATTCCGTTACCACATTAGATGAAGTAGTGCTCTTGCAAGAGTTCATCAAAAAGAAAGCGGTAGGCATTACCCCTTCTTCAAGTTTGGGTATTGCTGATTTAGAACAATACAGCCCCATTGATTTTGCATCAGGACTCAATGAGATCTCAGGTCTCTATGTGCTCTCTGGCGCATTGAATACCAACCGTATCACTATACGTGGTGTTGGTGCAAGAACCCCTTTTGGTACCGATAAACTTCGCATGTATTTTAACGGTATACCGGTCACCAATGGTACCGGTGTATCTGCAATTGAGGCCTATGATTTTGAGAATATGGGGCGTATAGAGGTCGTCAAGGGACCAAAAGGTACTTCGCTGGGCGCCAATTTAGGCGGTGTAATACTTTTAAACACTAAACCCCCAGAGGTAGGAAACACGTTTTTAAACAATACCCTTACTTTTGGTTCTTTCAATCTTATAAAAGATAACCTGTCCTTTAGGCATTCTGAAAAAGGGTTCAATCTTAATTTGAGTTATAATTATTTAGAAACGGATGGTTTTCGTCAAAACAATGGTTTTGAACGTGATGGCTTTCTTTTGACCTCATCGGTAAAATTATATCCAAAAGGGAAACTGGACTTTTTGGTGAATTATATTGATTACACCGCAAGTATCCCCAGCTCGATAAACCAAACCGATTTTAGGGAAGACCCCAGAAGGGCCGCGGCAAACTGGTTGGCCGCCCGCGGTTTTGAGGCCAACAAATATACCTTGGCAGGTGTGTCGTACAGCCATTTCTTCAATACTGGATTAAAAACGACCACCAGTGTCTTTTACACGTATTTAGACCACTACGAACCGCGACCTTTCAATATTTTGGATGAATTCACGAATGGTTTTGGTTTTAGGTCGATTTTAGAGGGAACCGTTTTTCAGGGGAATTTCACTATCGGTGCTGAACTTTATAAAGACGAATACAATTGGCGAACTTTTATGAATCAGTTTCGTGATAATGATGGCAATGGTAGTCTACAGGGTGCACAATTAAGCGACAATAAGGAATTTCGATCACAATTGAACCTTTTCGGCACCTACAACTATCGATTGACCCCAAAATTTACCATTCAAGCAGGTTTGGCATTTAACCAAACAACTTTTGATTTCAGGGACCTGTTCAATGCAGGTGTGGAGAACACTTCGGCACAACGGGATTTTGACCCCATACTTTTACCTAGTTTAGGCTTGGATTATCGCTTCAAGAAAGGAAACCTATATGCCAATATCGGACGGGGATTTTCGAACCCCGGATTGGAAGAAACACTGACACCTGACGGGGTTATCAATCCGGAAATTGAGCAAGAAAAAGGAATCAATTATGAAATTGGCGGTCGCTTTTTACTTTTCAACGGCCATCTAAGCCTGAATGCAGCTGCATACCAAATGGACATTACCGATTTATTGGTGGCACAACGTATCGATGAAGATCAATTTATTGGTCGAAATGCCGGCGAGACCAGACACCAAGGCATCGAATTGGACGTAAGGTACCGACAGAAAATCAGCAGTAATTGGTTATTGATACCTCGTTTAAGCTACAGTTACAGCAACCATCGTTTTATCGATTTTGTAGATGGTGAAAACGATTTTTCCGGCAATGCTTTGGCCGGGGTTCCAAGACACCGCATCAATTCTGGTATCGCATTAAGAAACGGGCGAAATTTCGTTTTTAATATCACCCATCAATTTGTAGATGAAATTTTACTGAATGATGCCAACACCTTAAGTAGTGATTCCTTTACTATTTTTAATCTTTCTACGCGATATCAATTTGATCTGTCACAAAAGTTCAAGGTCGGTCTCAATTTTGGTTTGAACAATCTCTTGAACACCAACTATGCACAATCCGTTTTAATCAATGCCGTTGGTTTTGGGGGTGCGGAACCACGCTATTTTTATCCTGGTAATGCACGAAATTATTTTGCTGGTATTCGGGCTGCATATACCTTTTAAATTCATTTTCAGAAAGAGGGGCATTACGTACGAATCATGTATCTTTATTTTTATCAATGGAAAATTTGGTGACAGAGAAAGAAAAAATGCTTCAAGGGCTACCCTATGATTCAAGAGACACTGGGTTACTCCGGCAATATCATAAGGCCAGGGCTTTGCTCAAATCATACAACAATCTTGATTCAAAAGCACTTGAAGAACGCTCGAGAATTTTAGGTGCCTTGTTTGAGCATATTGAAAAAGGAGTTTGGATCGAGGCCCCTTTCTTTTGTGATTACGGTGAACATATCTCAATTGGCGAGAATACCTTCATCAATGCCAATTGCATGTTTATTGACAATAATAAGATCAATATTGGTAAGAACGGATTGATTGCACCTTACGTTCAGATCTATACTGCCCAACATCCCCTTAAAGCAACGGAGCGGATAGTAAAAACAGGGGATGGTACACGATATTTGACATCTACCAAACCCGTTACCATTGGTGATAATGTTTGGATCGGTGGAAATTCGATTATTTGCCCAGGGGTCACTATCGGAGACAACGTCACCATTGGCGCAGGCAGTGTCGTCACCAGAAATATTCCTGATAATGTACTGGCTTTTGGCAACC
This sequence comes from Croceitalea sp. MTPC5, assembly GCF_036985505.1. Classification (NCBI taxonomy): domain Bacteria; kingdom Pseudomonadati; phylum Bacteroidota; class Flavobacteriia; order Flavobacteriales; family Flavobacteriaceae; genus Croceitalea; species Croceitalea sp. MTPC5. The sequence goes on along the minus strand of NZ_BTGQ01000003.1, from coordinate 202,918 downwards.
CCTGTAAAGTTCAAAAACAACTCTAAATTATGGGAAAGACCCCTATAAATTATATTGAATTTAAGTCTACGGACCTTCAAATCACAAAAACATTTTATTCCAGCGTTTTTGGTTGGTCATTTACCGATTATGGGGCAACCTATACCGCATTTACCGACAGCGGGGTCGAGGGTGGTTTTGAATTGACGAATGAGCCTATTACAAATGGGGTTTTGGTAGTATTGCACCATACAGATCTTGAAGTCATTAAAGAGCGGGTAATCGCGGCAGGAGCTACCATCTCAGTAGATATCTTTACATTTCCCGGTGGCAGTCGATTTCAATTTTTGGATCCCTCTGGTAATGAACTGGCCATTTGGTGTGAGTCACGGTCTTGATGCTTCCCTTAAAGATTGAGGCAATATCTTTCCTAATTTAATTTCTTTGAAAAAGGGTTTTTAGTACCTTTCAATCATGCATCCGTTGCACGAACATATCAATCGGCAAATCAAGCTCAGCAATGCGGATTTCGATACCCTTATAGGGTATTTTAAAACAGTACATTTCAATAAAGGAGATCAAATAATCCTCCCACAACAATCAGTAACACATCAGTATTTTGTATTGAAAGGTTGTCTGAGAACCTTTTTGCTTGACGCGAACGGAAAGGAACATACCATTCAGTTTGCCATTGAGAACTGGTGGGTCAGCGATTACATTGCCTATTACAAAAATACCGATGCCGTGTTGACGGTGGAATGTATAGAAGACTGTGCACTTTTAAAGATAGACCAAGCCGATATTCATGTGCTTTTTGACCAAGTACCCCTTGTAGAGCGCTTTTTCAGATTACAATTAGAGAACGCCTTTGTGGCCTTTCAAACAAGAATACTTTCCAATCTACGTGAGACGGCTGAAAAAAGATATCTGCTATTCATCAAGGCTTATCCTGACATTGAGCAAAGGGTCAAAAATTATCAAATCGCTTCTTTTTTGGGCGTCACACCTGAAAGTTTGAGCAGACTTCGAAAGCAAAGCATAGCTTCCAAATAATAGCCTTCAGTCCTTTTCTTATCATAGGTCAATTTCAGCTTAGGAAAGCGCACCTAATTTTGGCCATTATTTAATAGAAAAAAAAATGAAAAAAATCGGTTTATTTAGTTTAGTACTATTCCTGTCCTTCTTTTCAAACGCTCAAAAGATGGAAAAAATATGGGAAACATCGGGTTTGGAGGTTCCTGAATCCATAGTACATTACCAGGGTCATTATTACGTCTCGAACGTGGCGGGGCAACCAGCCGAAAAAAATGGTTTGGGCTATATCTCTAAAATTTCGGAAAACGGTGAGATCGTTGTCCAAAAATGGGCTGTTGGTTTTAATGCTCCGAAAGGATTGGGTATTCATGGTTCGGAAATGTTCGTAGCCGATGTAGACGTGGTTGCCATTGTAGATATGAATACCGGTAAAATCAAGAAAAAACTGCATGCAGAAAGCGCTACTTTTCTAAATGACATTGAAATTTCAAGCAGTGGAGATGTATATGTTACGGACACTTTTGGTGGTAACGCCATTTATAAAGTAAGTGAAGGGACAATTTCATTACTACTTAAAAGTGAAGGATTGAATTACCCTAACGGATTGTTATTGGAGGGTGACAACCTTTATGTTTCGACTTGGGGCGTCGTCACCAACCCTGAAACTTTTGAAACCGAGGTTCCCGGAAAATTAGTACGGGTCGATTTAAAAACAAAAGAATTAAAAGACATTTCGACGTCTTTTGGTAATCTCGATGGTCTGGCCAGGTTTGGGGATTCCTTTTTAGTTTCTGACTGGATTGCCGGGGGTCTGCTTGCTATCGATACACAGGGCAATGTAAATGAGTTGTTGGATCTAGCACCTGGATCTGCCGATATTTTTTACGAAGAGGGGAGTAACCTTGTTCTGGTTCCTGAGATGATCGAAGGTAAGTTAAGTGCCTATAAAATCAAAGATTGAGAAAACCCCATAGGTTTAACGGAGGCATGAACCAATAGGTTCATGCCTCCGTGTTTTATTACATTGATTAAAACCAAGGTCAAACGAGCAGTCTTGAATACACGATACAGGCCAAGCCCGCTATAAATAGTAAAAACATCAATGCGATAAGGGTATTGGTTCCCTTGGGTGCATTTTTAAACTCCTTCCAAACAAAAACGCCCCAAGCTGCCGCAACCATAGTGGCCCCTTGACCTAAGCCGTACGAGATGGCAAAGCCCGCTTTTTCTGAGGCTATCATGCTTAAGGCCATCCCAATTCCCCAAATAATTCCACCTAAAATACCAATAGCGTGTAGTTTAGGCGTGCCCAAACTAATATAATCGGCATAGATTACCCGTTTGCCTTGAATAGGTCGATACATGAACCAACTGTTCCATAAAAAGTTGGAAATAAAGATTCCGATGGAAAAAATAAATACTGCGCTATATGGTGTAAAGAGACCAGCTTCAGGATTTATAAAATCGGTGGAGACCGAAGCAGCCACAAATCGAAAAAAGAATCCCATTAATATTCCTCCAGCAACCGATAACAACAACCCTTTTGCTACGGAAGTATTTTTTTGATTGGGCAATCGGCGGTAAATGATCGCATCTAAAACGATGGCCACTACAACCAAGGCAACCCCTAAAAATAATAACAATGGATCTCCAACAGGGTTGGCAACGTAATTGACCACGACCCCCAACACCAATGCGATTCCGATGCCGACGGGAAACGCAACGGCCATACCGGCTATCGAAATGGCAGCTACAATCAACAGGTTGGCAATATTGAATACTACACCTCCTATAAATGCCGAAACGTAGGCATTTTGACTTCCTTGACTAAGATCGTCCATAAAACCACGTCCAAACTCCCCATTACTGCCTAAGGTCAGCCCAAAAATCAAGGTCAAGAGTACTATTCCAATAACATAGTCCCAATAAAAAAGGGGAAAGGTCCATGACTTTGAAGCGAGTTTTTGGGTGTTGGCCCAAGAGCCCCAACACAACATGGTTATAATGCAAAGCACGACGGCCAACGCATAGGTAGCTGGTATAAACATGATTATTCGGTTTTAGTTGGTATTTCGATATCCTTTCTTGAAGGGGCCGAGGTTTGTGCCCCTAAAATTCCGACAGCATACGCAGCGGCCTTATTGGCAAATTCGACGGCGGACTTCAGGTCTTTTCCCTCAGATAGTGCAACCACCAGTGCGCCATTGAAGGTATCTCCAGCGGCGGTGGTGTCTACCACCTTGACTTTCTGCGAAGGTACAAGTTCGGCCAGCTCATCAGAAAGTACAAAGGCTCCCTGGCTACCCATGGTAATGATGACGATACCCACCCCTTTTTGCCTTAAAATGGTTGCAGCTGTCATTGCAGAGGTTTCATCAACGACTTTTACCCCACTTAATAATTCTGCCTCGATTTCGTTCGGTGTCAGCATGTGCAATGAGGCCAATAAGGTATCAGAAAGCGGCTGCGCAGGTGCCGGATTCAAAATCAACTTCAATTGATTTTCCCGGGCGAATTCCCCCAAATATTCAACAGTGGCCAATGGTGTCTCTAATTGGGTCAAAATAAAAGCGCTGTTCTTTAATGCCTCTTTTGCAGGTTGCAGATGGTTTTTGCCCAACGTATTATTGGCCCCCAAAGCGACCGAAATGGAATTCTCCCCTTTTTCATCGACCATGATAAGGGCCACCCCAGAAGCTTCTTTTTCATCTTGGGTTATAAACCTAGTATCGATACCGTGTTTTTCAAAACCCTTGATCGCTTGTTTTCCGAAAAGGTCATTACCGACCCGCGAGATGAAAATGACATCACCTTGCAACCGCGCCGCGGCCACGGCCTGATTTGCGCCTTTTCCTCCAGGGTTCATGGTGAACTTTCCTCCTAGAACCGTTTCCCCAGGAAGTGGCAAATGATTGGATTTCAATACCATATCCGTATTGCTACTTCCAACGACCACAATTTTTTGCTGTTCCATTTTACTAATTGCGAATAAACATATAGATTTGCACAATCGATTGCGCAATTTAAGGATTAAAATCCCATCCACCAAGTTTCCAAAAAATAGGCGCGTACAACACCATCGGCAATGACCATAAAAGAACTCGCCCAAGAATTGGAGATGTCAACCACAACGGTTTCCCGTGTGCTTACCGGGCAAGGGAAAAAATATCGTATCAGCGAGAAAACTGCCCAAAGAGTACGTGAGGTGGCCAGCAAGGTGGATTTTGCCCCTAACCAAATCGCACGAAACCTTCGTTTGCAGAAGACCAACACCATTGGTTTGATTATTCCCAACATTAGCAATCCCTTCTTTGCGAACTTGGCAAGAACCGTGGAAGAAGGGCTGCGCAAACGTGGAAAAATGGTTTTGCTTTGCGATACCAAAGATGATACTACGCTAGAAAAAGAGGCTATAGAACTGTTGTTGGCTCGAAAAGTTGATGGCCTCTTGATAGCGCCTATCGGAGAGAAATGGGAGCATTTAAAAAATAACGTAGACATTCCGCTGGTATTGATCGACCGTTATTTTGAGAATAACGACTTTGCTTATGTAACGACCGACAACTACCAAGGGGCTTATGATGCCACTTCGTTTCTTATCGCTAAAGGACATCAAAACATTGCATGTATTCAAGGTCTAATCAATACTTCCCCGAATAAAAACAGGATACGGGGTGTTATACAGGCATTGGACGACCATGACATTTCCCATCAAGAGCTATCCATTTTAGGAACGAATTATAGTGCGGAAAATGGTTACGAATCGACCCAATTGTTACTTCAAAAAGCAATACGGCCTACGGCCATCTTTGCCTTGAACAACCAAATTGCACTAGGCGCCATGAAAGCCATCAATGAGGCCCGATTGAACATTCCCGAAGACATTTCATTGATCTCTTTCGACGAACAATACTATTTTGAACTCTTGTCCCCCCCGCTTTCCTCAGTGAAACAACCTATGGAAGGTATTGGTAAAACGGCCGTAGCTACCTTGTTCGACCTTTTGGAAGGGAAAAAAGTAACCAGTAGCAAACTCATACCTAGCCTTATTGAAAGGGCGTCGGTCAAAAACATTTCCAAGTCATGAGAAAGTCCATACTATTCTTCACTTGGTTTTTCGTAGCGGGTTCTCTTGCCGCTCAAGAATTTACCTATACCCCGCTGGACAGTACGAAACAAAAATGGGGCGATTGGAACGAACCGGAGTGGCTACGCTATTTTGGTCTGGATGCCGGTGATGTAAATAACGATGGACTATTGGACATCGTTTCAGGAAGGTACATTTACCATCAACCACAACAAGGTGTTACAGAACCCTGGGTTCGGACCGTACTTGATGACAATAGTGATGGTATCTTTATTATGGATGTTGATGGGGATGCCTATGCGGACATTATTGCACAGGCCCTGCCCAACATCTATTGGTACGAAGCCATAAATCTTGCCGGAACAAGGTATACGCGAAAGAAAATCGCCGAAGTACCGGCTACCTCACATGTGAACAGTCAAGGCTTTGAAAAAGCCCAGATTGTCCCAGGTGGAAAGGAAGAACTCTTAATCGCCGGCAATGGTAACGTATACCTTATCACCATACCTGAAAATACCGATGGTAACGGTTTATGGCCTACCGATTTGATTGGGGCCAATACCTCTGATGAAGGTATCGGCGTTGGGGACGTTGATGGGGATGGGGACCTGGACATTGCTTGCGGCAGACGGCCAGAGGGCGAAGGCGAACCCAAGATTTTGGTCTGGTTTGAAAATGAGGAAAAGCATGATGCCCCGTGGAAGGCCCATGAAATCGGTACGACCGAACATCCAATCGATCGCGTGAAAACGGGGGATTTAGATGGTGATGGCAGCCTTGAGATCATTATAGCGGAAGAACGTTATCCAGGACTCAAACCCGATAGCAATATCATCTGGTTTACCCGAGGCCAGGATACCGAAAATCCATGGTCGGCACATACCCTGACCACCCAATATTCAAGTAATAACCTAGACCTTTTGGATATGGATACCGATGGGGATTTAGACATTCTAACCGCAGAACATAAGGGTGGACTATTGGAACTGCAGCTCTGGTCGAATGACGGAACCGCTTCCTTTTCAAAAACCGTTTTGGATACCGGAAAGGAAAACCACTTGGGTGCGAAAACCTTTGATATCGATAATGATGGGGATTTGGACATTATCGGCGCAGCATGGGATAATTACCGATGGATGCACCTTTGGACCAATCAAGCCCACACTCCAAAAAAAAGCGCACCACAACCACGATCAACCGAGGTCAAGCCTAAAGACAGCATTGTTACCCAATACCAAGGCAAAGACCATTTTGTCATCAAGACCAAAAATATAACTTACTACTACGATATCGTCGGGGGTGGCTTTTCGAGAATGATCGACACCTATGGCAACGACTGGATTGCCTTTAAACAACTTACTTCCGATTATCCCCAAGGTGCCGCCGGAACCTTTCGGGGGCTACCCAATTTAGTCTATCAAGGTGACGACAACGGTGCGGGCCACCCAGGTTTTGACCGATGCCATTCATGGTTTGAAAACGGAATACTCTATTCTGAATCGAAAAACAAAAAATGGAAATGGCGGTGGACGTTTCACGATGATCATGCTGAATTGGAGGTTTTAAAAGCCGACCCATCACGCAACTATTGGTTTTTATATGAAGGCACCCCGGGTGGAAAATTCAATCCCAGTTCGTATTACTACGGTTCCAATGTCCATAAAAAAAGCCTCGACACCCCTGATTTTTATAATGGAAAAGCCAGATTTCAACCCTTGCAATGGGTTTATGTAGGGGCACAAAATCTTGACGTCACCTTTTACATGCTACACAAAACCGATACGCCACAAAAAGGACTCATTTCTTATTTGGGCAATAGTGATGCTGGCGTCGATAGCAAAGATGGTATGACCGTTTTTGGTTTTGGTCGTGGCGAAGCGACCGACCCATTGCTTTCAGGACAACAAAAATTCATTATAGGCCTCTATCCTAAAGAAATCAAAGACGAAAAACAACATCATATTTTTTCTGATTTTTTGACCACACGTTTTATCCATAAATGACTATGAAGACACCACGACTATATCTCGTTATATTAGGCCTTATTTCAATGGGCTTAAGCTGTAAGGAACAAAAGAAAGAATCTTCAATACCAAATGCCACGGCACCCAAGGTACTTGCATTTGAGCAAACCACGATTGCCGATTCCCTAACGTTTTTATGGGCCCATGCCCCAGTTGACCTCACTGGTGATGGCATTGCCGATCTACTTTTTATAGATAACAATGGCTTCGGTGGAAAACTAGGGTATTACAAAGGGCAAAAAGAGCAGGGCCTGTGGACAAAAGTCCTTATTGATATACCTGAGGAACTCGCCATGGGTGATATTGAAGCCGCCGATATGGATAATGACGGGGATCTTGATATCGTAGCCGCAAAACACAGTGGGGAATGGGAGGCTGCCAATGAACCCTCATCGGTTTTTTGGTTCGAAAACCCCAGTTGGGAAGAACACTTTATTGGTGAAGCACCAAATTTCATTAAGGATCTAAGTATTTCCGATTTCAACAATGATGGCAGTATGGACATTGCCACCTTATGTTTTGAAACCAACAGTTTACGTATTTTTCAACAAAATTCTGCTGATGATTGGGTAATGGTGCAAGAATATGCGGATTATGGCAACCTCCATGAAGGTATGCATGTCGGGGATGTCGATGGTGACGGCTTTACGGATATCGTCGCTGGGGCACATTTGTTTTATAGTCCTGGAACGGATTTAAGCACTACTTGGAAAACCGATACAATAGATGGAAAATGGAATGACCAAACAGGGGATTGGTCAAGAAACGGCACCAAGATCTTCTTAAGGGATTTAGATGGCGATGAAAAAAGCGAAGTATTCATAAGTCATTCCGAACGTGCAGGTTTTCCGCTTTCCCGTTATACAAATAAAAATGGTGTATGGAACGAACAGGTGCTTGCCGATAGTATTGTTGCCTGTCATACGCTTCAGGTCTTCGATTTTGACTTGGATGGGGATTATGACGTATTGGCCGGGGTCAATAAATCACGGGCGCAGGGCCTCGAATATGACACCTTTCCGGTCACGATTTTTCTGGCCAATGAAAATCATTCGCAGTGGAAGCCTTTACTACTTTCTGAAGAAGGTATCTATAACGGTCAGGTAGTGGATTATGACAACGACGGGGATTTGGATATCTTCAGGTATCAGACCCACGACGCTACGACCTATCAGTTATTGAAAAACACCCTAAATAATTGATTATTAGCGTAAAAAATTACTTGTTTTCCAGTCTTTGATTTGGTTTTTCCAATGGAATTGTTTCTTAGATGGCGATGTGAACGGGACGGGGTCCTTTAAGATTGGAAAATTCCAAATCATGAAATACGTTTTTAAGGCATTTCCATGGGTTTCATTCACCATGGATATACAACGAAATAGGTTCATCACTACGGGAAATCGAATAGTATATTCAGAACATCTTGAGAAATAGTAAATTCGTTCATCGGGTTATGGCACAAAAATTACTTGAATCGATGTAACCGGTAAAAAAGAAATTAAAACGTGGTGCCTTAAGTTTCGTGACATCTTATGCGCTCAAATGAACCATACCAAATGCTAAAAACAGCTGCCCATGCTAATGGAAACCCTAAATATCGGAAATCACGGTCTGAACAGTTCAGCAAAGCGATATCGTTGTCGTGCGAAGATCGGAAAATGCGTAGCACTTATTTTGATAAGCATTTTTGTGATGAGCTGTAAAAGTACATTACTGACAAATAGCACCACCGTAAACGTTACCGACCCCAATGCAGATGAAAGTGCCAAACACTTGATGCTTCGTATTAGGGAAATTCCGAAAAGTGGCTATGCTTTTGGGCATCAAGATGCGACCGCCTATGGTATGGGATGGAAAAATGATGGAACACGTTATAAAAGTGATGTGGCCGAGGTCTCTGGTGATTTCCCGGCCGTTTATGGTTTTGAAATTGGCCATATCGAATTAGGGCATCGACAAAATTTAGATTCCGTCGATTTTAATCTGATGACGAGGCTTATTCAAAAAGCCCATAAATCAGGGGGTATCATCAGTATAAGTTGGCACCCTGACAACCCGGTCACCAATAAATCGGCATGGGACCCATCTCCTGCAGTGGCAGAAATTTTAGAAGGTGGGTTGATGCATCCTAAGTACCAGGCATGGGTGGCGAAGGTAGCCGACTTTATGCATGGCCTTAAGACACAAACTGGAAAACCCATCCCTATCGTATTTCGCCCCTTTCACGAAATGAACGGTTCTTGGTTTTGGTGGGGACGAAAAAGTTGTACCCCGAAAGAGTTCCAGTTGCTTTGGCGACAAACCTATGAACTCTTGACCAATACCTATAACGTTCACAACCTTTTGTATTGCTATTCTACAGACGTTGTGAAAAATGAAAAGGAATACCTTAAGTTCTATCCAGGGGATGACTATGTGGATATTTTGGGAATAGACCTCTATCATAAAAATTCTACCGAAAGATATATCGAGCTATTGAAGGATAACCTTTCCCTTCTGTCAAAAATCGGCAAGTTTAAAAACAAGCCTTTCGCCATGACCGAAGGTGGGCTAAATATGGTTCCGGTTGAAGACTGGTGGACCAATGTGCTGGACAAAAGTGTTGCGAATACCGGTATTGCCTGGGCCCTTTTTTGGCGAAATGCCTGGCCAAATCACTATTTCGGCCCTTTTAAAGGACAAAAAAGCAGTGCCGATTTCAAAAAATTCAAGGGCTTGAGCCATGTGCTTTTTTTGGAGGACGTTAAGAAAATACGCTAGTGACAACAATTCAGATTTGATCAATGGGATAATTTCCCGTAAGAAGATAATGAATAGTAATGGTTACCGTCCTTATTAAATAAAAAGGCACCCTGAACGATATCAAGATGCCTTCTATTTTATTGCAATTTCGAACTTATTCTTATTTCACATCAAAACGGTCAAGGTTCATCACTTTGGTCCAAGCGGCAACAAAGTCAGCGACGAACTTATCTTGGGCGTCATCCGCTCCATAGACCTCGGCGATTGCCCGTAGTTCGGTATTTGAGCCAAAAATTAAATCCGCACGGGTTCCTGTGAATTCGACCTTCCCTGTTATTCTATGACTTCCCTCAAAATACCTGTCGTCATTGGATGTGGCCTTCCAGGTATAGGTCATATCCAAGAGGTTTGCAAAGAAATCGTTGGTCAGGTTACCGACGTTACCAGTGAAAACACCATAGGCAGAACCGTCATAATTGGCCCCTAAAACACGGAGTCCGCCGACCAAAACAGTCATTTCTGGCACTGTCAATGTCAACAGGTTCGCACGGTCTATCAATAAATCCTCAGCAGCAACTTGTAGGCCAGATTTTATATAATTCCTAAATCCGTCGGCCAAAGGTTCCAGATAGCTGAAAGAATCCACATCGGTCTGTTCTTGACTCGCATCACCACGACCTTGCGTAAAAGGTACCTCAACGGAATGACCTGCATTTTTAGCTGCTTCCTCAACACCGACGTTACCTGCCAAGACAATTAAGTCGGCCATGGAGACTTCGCCATTAAACCCGTTCTGAATATCCTCAAGAACCGTTAAGACCTTGTTCAGTTCCGCTGGATTATTGACTTCCCAATTACGTTGTGGTTCTAGTCGAATACGACCACCATTGGCACCACCTCGTTTATCAGAACCCCTATAGGTAGAGGCTGAGGCCCACGCCGTACTTACCATCTGTGAAATGGTCAGACCTGAAGCGGCAATCCTATTTTTCAATGTGGCGATATCATCATCACTCAAGTGATAGGTCACTTTAGGGATGGGGTCTTGCCATAACAACTCTTCACTGGGTACTTCTGGACCTAAATACCGGTCAACAGGCCCCATATCACGATGTGTCAATTTATACCATGCTCGGGCAAAGGCATCTTCAAAAGCCTTATGATCTTCGTGAAAACGTCTTGAGATCTCTAAATACGCTGGATCTGTTTTTAAAGCAATATCCGCTGTGGTCATCATAAGGGCTTGGGTACCGTTTCCGCCTGCGGCCGGCGCCATTTTAGCTTTTGATTCGGCAGTTGGCGTCCATTGATGGGCACCCGCCGGGCTTTTTGTCAATTCCCAGTCGTAGTTCAATAAAACATCAAAGTAATCGGCATCCCATTGTGTTGGGTTCGGTGTCCAGGCACCTTCAATACCGCTCGTAATGGTATCTTCTAAAACTCCGCTTTTGTAAGTATTCTTCCATCCTGTACTCATCTCTTCAATAGATGCCCCATGTGGTTCTGCCCCAACATATTGATTGGGGTCAGCGGCGCCATGCGCCTTACCGAAGGTATGGCCCCCAGCGACAAGCGCTACGGTTTCCTCATCGTTCATGGCCATACGGCCAAAAGTCTCCCGTACGTCTTTTGCAGAGCCCATCGGATCGGGGTTACCGTTTGGTCCTTCAGGGTTCACGTAGATCCAACCCATCATTACCGCACCAAGGTGGCCTTCCAATTCCCCATCTTCATAGCGTTCTTCATTGGCGCCCCATTCGGTTTCGCTACCCCAATACACATCTTGTTCGGGTTCCCAAATGTCTTCCCTACCCCCGGCAAAACCAAAGGTTGGAAAACCCATCGATTCTAAGGCACAGTTTCCGGCCAAGATCATTAAATCCGCCCACGAAATCTTATTCCCGTATTTCTTTTTGATTGGCCAAAGTAATAAACGGGCCTTATCTAAATTTCCGTTGTCAGGCCAACTATTGATAGGTGCGAATCGTTGGTTACCTCCGCCGGCACCCCCACGACCATCACCAACGCGATAGGTACCTGCACTATGCCAGGCCATACGGATCATAAAACCCCCATAATGGCCATAATCGGCAGGCCACCAATCTTGCGAATCGGTCATTAAATCAGTCACCTCTTTTTTAAGGGTCGCAAAATCAAGGCTATTAAAGGCCGCGGCATAATCAAAATCCTCACCCATGGGGTTCGAGGCTGGGGCATGTTGCCTTAGAATATTCAATTTTAGTTCATTGGGCCACCAATCACGGTTTTTTACGCCCTGACCAGCGGTTTTTTTTGTTGTACCGGCAAAAAATGGGCATTTACTGATATCCCCATTTCCGTTGTGTGGATCACTCATAATTATGTTGATTTTTGTTTTATTTGTTTTAGTCTCCTAAAAGTAATGTACTTGTCTTTAAAAATGCAAAGCCATTAATTTTTTTGCGTTATGAGGCTATTACGAATGCTTATGACCCCCGAGTAGAAGTATTGTTTTTGATTATCTTAGTTCTGTATATCAGAGCTATATAGCCCATTCATCATTTATACACGATCTTAAGACATGGTCATGCGACACATTTATTGGAAAATGGCACAGATTTAAGGTTTATTCAAGAACTTTTGGGTCACAATAGTCCTAAAACAACCATGATATACACCCATGTCAGTACTACGAGTCTAGATAAAATAAAAAACCCTTTTGATGATTTTGAGCTTTAAAATAAACAACAACCCTTTTCATCGGTTTTATTCCTATTTTAGGTGTATATAGATGTATTTTACATCTATATAAACAAGTTGGCAATAATTATGAATTCTAATCAATTTCAGATAATCATTATTTTACTTACCGGACTATTTCTTTCCGGTGTGCACGCGCAGGATGAAAAGCCCGAATATGACTTCGATATGGATGCGGTTTCTGCAAAATTGGAGTCTGATTTGGTAAGGCAGAAAGTGGACACCATATTACAAGCATACTATTTCTTCGACAATGGTCGTGGTGAGAAAGCGACGGACATACACTTTTGGACCAAAGACGGAAAAAGTTTTGTAAAGGCCATCGGATTTGGGAAAAAGGAAAAAGCCAAGGTATTTGAAACAAAAAATTGTCCAGAGTTTATGGACATACTGGACTTTTACTTTAACAACATAAAAGAAATTATTGGTTCAGAACCAAAACCATCAATGATTGTGAGTCATAATTATGGATTTTATGTTTTGCTGAAAATAAATGGAACGGAATTCAAAACTTATTTACGTAATGAAAGCTGGATGGAAAACGACCATCCAAGGGCGGAATGGATTCAAATGATCGCTGGAATTGCAACCCCTTATATCGAAAATAAATAACTATTGCCAACACGGTGTATAATTAATTGCGGGCGGATTTCCCAAAATGGAAATCCTTGCAATTAACTATCTTCGGTACAGGCGGACATTTTCCGTTGGAAAAGTCCGCAACTAATCATACACATGACCGTTGGCAGTAATATTGAAAACTATGAAAACACATATTAAATCAATTTTAATTATTATAGTCGTAGCAATATTTTTCACATTCATTTATGCTTTTCCTATATCAAGCTTACAACGAAACCATAAAGGCATTAGCGATAATGAAATCTATTTGATTTTAATATTGATTTTCTTCATTACTATTCTTACTACATATATTATTTACATAACCGTTTTAAAATTTAGAGATAAAAAAGAAATAAATGTTAAGGCAGAAGAGATTGTTAAGATAAAGAAAAATGAAATCAAACAATTCTTAAATGAACTGTTTAATTCAAAAGATTATTACACATACATATCGACTTCTTTACCTACAGGAAAAAATGATTCCAATTATGGAATAGATTACATTCCTTTTATGTTGGATAATTTAAGATTGCAGAAAAAAGATTTTAAATCGACTTCCAACATCTTTTTGAGTGTGACTATTTTTTTAGCATTAATATTCTCAGCAATATTGATTTATTATGGAAATATACTTATTAAAGACGATTCCATTGGACTTAATAAATCAATGGAAATAGTAAATACTCAAATGCCAATTTTAGTTAATAATTTGAAAGAATTAAAAGATAAGGAGTCAATTGCATTAGAATCAGAAATTATTAGTAAGATTAATTTACTAAATAATAATGCATCTGATTTAAGAAATGATTTTAGAGAAAAAGGCTACGAAATTGAAAACATAATAAATTTAGAGCGTCCTAAAACAATATATGACATTCCAACTAGATTTCCAGAAATAGATGCCTATTTGGAAAAAAGTGACAGTATTGTAAAGTTAATAGCTGATGAAAAAGAGAAAAAAGCCATTTCTGATATTATTACACAAATTAGAAATAATAAATTAAGTTTAGTAAATGAAAGAACTGAAATTGACCAGCTAATATCAAATTATAATAAATTAATAGCTCAGCTTAATATAGAAATTAGTGATATTAAATCAGATTTTAATACTTTAAAAGAGAAGAATTCTTTGGCAGAATTCTTTAAAAGGCTTTCCATTGGATTAATAATCGCGACATTCTTTTTAGCAATCTTAAAATTTTCTGCCAACTTATATAGAGAAAACTATATTCAAATGACTCAAACTCAAAGTTTAGAACTTGAAATTAGAAAATTATATATTGCTTTTAAAAACATTGACAACGAAGAATCAAGAAAAATAGTCTTAAATTCTTTATTAGATTTTAGAAAAAGTGCAACAGTCTTAGGTAATAAAACAATAAATTCTAAGTCTTTAGATTTAAATAATTTAATTAGTCAATTAATTGCTGCTTTAGAAAAAAAAGTATAAAAAATACTACTGCCAACAACGTGTATAAAAGATAGCTAATAAGTGCTTAACCGAAGGTTTTATGCTTATTTGTGAAAATCGCCAAATTTTTAATTTTGGCTCTTAGAAAATGATAAATTGAAAAAAATATAAAAAAATCCGGCTCTGTATTAATCCGAAAAGTAAGCGTCTTTTGCACGCTACATTGCATACACAAAACCGTTAGCATTAATTGCAAAGATTATCTTAAAAATTAGTTTGTACTGAACTAAAACAACGAAATTTAAAGAATGAAGACTATTAAAAACGCACTCAGTACATGTAATACCTTGGCTTTATTATTGTTATTTCCTATACTGGGAAATTCACAGGTTATTTCCAAAGCACCTGAAGATTTGATTGTTATCGGTAATGAATCAATCAATTTTCAATCGAATATTACTAATAGTGAGTACAAATTGTACATTAATCTCCCAGAAAGTTATGATATTGCTTCAAAGAAAACGTATCCTGTATATTATGCATTAGATGGTAACCGTACCTTTGATGTTACAACACGCATTTACAATGGTATTTGGGATGATGGTTTTGTTCCCGAAATGATAATCGTCGGTATTACCTATAGTGGTTCAAAAACCAACCCAAATTTGAACAGGTCTAGAGATTTAACCCCTACCAATATAGATAGGATAGCATCTTCTGGTGGTGCTTCCAATTTTTTAAAAGTATTAGCTGATGAAATAATCCCATTCATAGACAGTCACTACAGGTCGGATAGAGTCAATCGAACGCTAGCAGGCACATCATTTGCAGGATTATTCGCATATTATACACTTTTCACGAAACCCACTTTATTTAAGAACTACATTATTAACAATCCTACTTTTTGGTGGGACAATGATTATTCATACAAACTGGAAGATGAATTTTATAAAAACAACAAAACCTTAAATGCCAAAGTAATCTTTTTAAGTGGAGAGTTCGATGCCGTGGAAAAAGTCGAACAAATGGTTGAACAAATAAAAGGACATAACTACGATAATTTAACCTTAGATTTTCGAATGGTTGAAAACATGGGGCATTTGGGAGGTGAAGCTGAAGCCATTAACCAAGGTATGAGCTTTGTTTACAGAAGACCAACTATCAATATACCAGAAGACGAGTTAAAAGAATACTGCGGGACATATAAAGATGGTGATTATATTCGTGAGATTGTTATTACGGATGGCGAACTAAGCTTAAAACGTAAACAGGCGTCTAGTGGTGCGAATATTAAGGCGATTACAAAAAACGTATTTGCAATCCATGGAAGATATTTTGATTTTCGTTTTAATAGAAATAAAAAGGGGGAAGTTATTGGTTTTTCTAGTCAGTTAGATGCTGATCCCTCCCGAGTTATGACTGCTATAAAAATCGATTAAGTGTTGAAATAACTAATGCTAAAATTGGCCATAATCCATTGCTAATTAGTTAATGCAAGGAACTTTTCTTAACTTCAAACAGACTAAAATCAAACCGGAACAGATGCTACATGCTCCTTTTGGCTCACTGGAAAATCGCAGCATCCGCCACAGAACGTTCGCTTAGTCACCAAATCGCAACGAGATCATAGCCGGGGCCGTTGCCTGCAAGCCAAAAATTGAATCTACAAAAATCATGAATAACTTATATAATCAATCCGATGTAAACGGAATTATAGAAAGGTTAGAAAAACTCACTCCAAATGCAGAAAGAAAGTGGGGAAAAATGAATATAGCTCAAATGTTAGCTCACCTAAATGCTTTTCTTGAAACTGCATTGAATATCAATTTTCAAGAAAGAATGTTCATAGGAATAATTCTAGGCAGGTTTTTTAAAGGACGATATGTAAGTAAAAAACAATTTTCTAAAAATTCACCAACAGGGAAAAACTATATTTTTACTGGTGAAAAAGACTTTGAAAAGGAAAAAAACAAAGCTCTGTCACTTATAAAGATGTTTTATGAAAATGGACCTGAACAATGCACAAAACAACCTCACCCATTCTTCGGTAATTTAACACCAAATGAATGGGCAATTGCGCAATGGAAACATTTCGACCATCATTTAAGACAATTTGATTCTTAACGAATGAATAACAATTTAAAGTGGATTTTTAAAAGTTTACATCTTATCATTTCCTTATCAATAGTAGTTCCTACAGCAATAGTTTATGGTTCGCCTTCAGTATTGCCCGAACATTTAGATATTCAAGTAAATACGATTGACCTTTCAAATATGTTGAAAGCTATTATGTGTTTATATCTGGGAATCTCGCTCATATGGACTTTAGGAATCTGGAAAACAAAATATTGGAAAATTGCTACTCAACTGAATGTCTTATTTATGCTGACTCTGGCAACGGGACGAGCGTTGAGTATGATAATTGATGGATTCCCAACTGGTGGTTATATTTTTGGAATAATTGCTGAACTGCTACTTGGACTATTTTCCTTGTATCAGTTAAAAAAACACGCAATGGAATAGATTAATTCTCCAAAAAAAGCCAGCAGGTAACACAGCCTAAACGTAATGCGGGCTTCAGGGCAATACTGAGAGGTCTGTGTATATTTATAAAGTCGCTAAATCTTTGGCCCCGACGCTTCGGGGTAGCTTTGGAATAAAAAAGAAAAAGCAAAGCAATAAGCTTTAGCTACGTGCACAGACGGAAACGAAAAGTTTCATTACTTCCGCCCTACGCTAAGCCGAGACCGTTGTATGCAATTAAAAACATTACTGCAAAGCAACCATTCCTTAATTTTTTGTGTCTCTAGATGTATAAGATCATTCCGCATTTGATTAAAATAAGAGATATCCAATTAATATTTATGAATAAAATTAAAAATACATTTTTAATCTGCTTACTGTCTTTTGGAGTTTTCACATCCGTTTTTGGACAATTGACCATTAAAGGACATGTAATATCTCAAAATAATAAAGAACCGTTAGCTTTCGTGAATATTGGTGTTCTGAATTCTTCTTTTGGGACAATTTCAAATGGCGATGGCAGCTTCTCGATTAAAATACCAGCTTCTCATTTAAAAGAAAATTTATTATTTTCTGCTATTGGTTATGAAAAAAAATCTTTAGCAATAAATTCCTTTGCAAATAATAAAGAAAACGCTATTTATTTGATTGAGAAAGAAATTGCACTTGATGAAGTAGTAATTTCTGCTTCTACAAGAAAAATAAAAACACAATTGGCTTGGAAACCGTAAGAGGAATTTATTTGTGCAAGGCCAAACATATGTAGATTCGGTATCTGCTGGTGGAGCTATGGCTTTGTTAATTGAAAAGAAAGATGATGTTGATTTAAACTTCATTGACAAAGCACGATTATTTATTGCTAAAAATACGGAACCCCAATTTAAAGTACGCGTTAGATTTCTTGAAGTGGATAAATCGAATAACAATTTACCCGGAGACGATCTCTTTAATGAAAGTATTGTAGTTACATCAGATAAAAAAAGAGGCTGGTTAACTTTTGATTTATCATCCTATAATTATAAAATAAATGAGGAATCTTTCTTCTTGGTTTTTGAATGGATTTTAGAAGATAAAGATCGCCTCAAACTATTTAATGGGTTTGCTGAATATTGGAAATTAAATCCTAATAAAATAAAAAGAGATTCTGTACTAATTGATGGAAAAAAGGTATTTACGGAAGAAATTTCAGGTGTGGGAAAAACACCAATAATATTATTTGGAGATACCAGAACCATGGCTGATCGAAAAAATTACTATTGTTATGCGCGTAGTAGTAGTTTTGCTGAATGGGAAAGGACACCTGATATTCTTTCCGCCAAAATCTTGATGAGTAATAAATCTCCAATAAATTCAAATTCATCAGACGAACATAGGATGATATCAAATAACGAAGACGATAATCAAGAAGAAACACTAGAGTCTAAAATTGCAAAATGGGGTAATGCCTTTATAGAAAATTATAACATTCCTGGGATGCAACTTTCTGTAAGCTCAAAAAACAAGACCATTTTTTCAGAAGGTTTTGGCTATTCTGATGTTGAAAATGAAAAGAAAGTAAATCCGCAAACACGTTTTAGAATTGCAAGTGTGACTAAACCAATTACAGCCACTGCAATGATTAAATTAGCTTCTGAAGGGAAATTAGATTTGGATGCTGATGTGAGAACGTATGTCTCTTCTTTTCCTGAAAAAAAATATATGCTAACTACGCGACAATTGGCAGGGCATTTAGGTGGAATCCGTGATTATTTTGAAATCAGCATCGATGAAGTGATTAAAAATCCGCATTTCGAAAATGCAACCGAAGCCATTAACGTATTCAAAAATGATACGTTAATGGCTAAACCAGGCAATCAATATTTATACACTTCTTTTGGATATAATTTACTCGGAGCTGCTATTGAAGGAGCATCGGGACAAACGTATTTAGAGTATATGCAAGATAATCTCTGGAAGCCGCTTTTAATGTCCAATACCTATGGAGATATTGCAGATAGTACGATGATAAATAAAACTAAGTTTTACTATCCAAACGAATCAGAAGCAGAACCTTATGATTTAAGTTATGCCCACGCATCAGGAGGCTTAATCTCTACAACCGAAGATTTATTGAAATTTGGCAATGAACTCATATACGGGCACTATTTTGACAATAATTTCAAAAAGAAATTATTTGAAACACAATATACTACTGATAAAACTCCAACAAACTATGGACTGGGTTGGTATATAGCAAAAGATATAAATGGTTGGAGAATTTGGTATCACGTAGGGCAAGGGCCTTCTTCAGGCGCTGTTTTAATACTATATCCAGACGAAGGTATTGTCATATCCCTTCTTGCTAATATGCCAATCTTAGTCGATTCTGATGATGGTCTACCGATGGAAGTGCAAAAACTTGGAGAGTTAATTTATCAAAAATAGAAAACAGCATGTATAATCAATTGCTTGGTTCTCGCCTACTTGAAAATTCCTTCGGAATTTTTTCTGGCAAGTTCTTGTTTATTAAATTAGTTACTGAACCACGTAACTAACAATGCACCAAACGTTGTGTGCAATTACCAAAAATCGAAAAACATTGATAAGAAACATTCAGAAAACAATACTTTTTGGATTTGTAACTTTTTTAATAGTCAGTTGCAATCGAAATAAATCAATCGAGAACAAAAGCCCAGAGGAAATTGTCGAACATTTTGCTACCGAGTTTTTAGATGATGACAGAATTCATTCCGTTTCAATTGCACTCTACAATAACGGAAAAGAAACTACATTTCATTTTGGCGAACAAAATCCAAACAAGAAAAACCCACCAACCGACTCTACGCTTTATGAACTGGCCTCTGTAACCAAGACCTTTACCGGAACAATGGTTGCAAAGGCGGTTCTTGATGGTAAAATATCGCTTGACCATGATATTCGTAACTATTTGCCACAGGAATATCCCAATTTTGAATACGAAGGAGAAAAAATAACAATTAAAGATATCATAACTCATACAGGCGGTTTTCCAAATTTTCCACCTGATGATGAAAACAAGAAAGCATTTTGGAATGGATTGCATCAGGTAGAAATAAATTCTAAACCCGGAACGGAATTCCAATACTCAAATACTGCACCTGAAATAACTGCATATATCCTTGAAAAAACTTATGGAGTTCCATATCAAAAACTGATTGAGCAATATATTTTAGAACCAAACGAAATGACAAACACCAAATTTGTCCTCAATGCAAACGACAAAATTTTGTTGATACAAGGCTACAATGGAGAGAAGCAACCACAAGAGCATTTTCAAAACAATCTTTGGGGCGGAATTGCTGGCATTCATTCAAACACAAAGGATTTAATCAAGTATATCAAATACCATTTGAACGAATCAATACCAGAAGTTCAAGAATCCCATAAAAACTTTTTCAAGACCCAATACGGTTTTGATATCGGATATCATTGGAATATTGTTGAAATTGAGAACGAAGTATGTTATCGTCATCACGGTGGAATTTGGGGAATGCAGAATTGGCTTATGGTTTTCCCAGAAACTAACATTGGAATTGCTGTATTATCAAATGCCAGTTTCGGAGGTAACGCACTATCAAAAGGAATAGATGATAGGCTTGAAGAACTCGCTTTAAACATTAAAAAAGAAATAACTGCACACAACAATGGCTATGAGTAATTGCTTGTTCTCGCCTACTTCTGAATCCCGAAGCGTCGGGACTCGCAGATTTTCAGTTAGGTGCATACTTGCAGAGTTAAGTACTAAACCACGCAACTACTCATAGCCCAACCGTTGGCGGTAATTGAAAAACTACCGAGATTGACTTTGAACAGTAAATGAAAATTGAAACCTACATAAGACAACCTTACCCTTTCTATTACGAGGAATTGAAAAAAGTGTTTTTCATTCTTTGTTATATTTCAATAGTTAGTTTTCTTTTTACTTATCTCTTTAAACCCTTTATTGTAAATGTTGCTGAACACAAAATAAATAGTCTTTGGATTGTTGTTTTGCATTCGGTAATTCCGGTACCAATTGCTTTCGTTTATGCTTATTTTCTAAAAAAATCCGTTAAAAAAATTGAAAATTGGACTTTAGGAAAAGAGTTTTTGCATTTGGCTATAATACTTTTTCTTATAGGTCTTGCTAGTTTCCTAATTAGGGATTTTATTTACACTAATCCTGATAATTGGTCTTTTAGATATTTCTGGGAAGAAATTCGGAATACTTTTCTAGTTGGAAGTTTACTTTTGATAATCATCTTACCCCTTAACTTAGAGCGCCTAATTTATAAACACTCAACTGTTTTAAAAAGAATACCAATTAATCAGCAAAATTTAAAAGAAGTCGATACAGTTGCTCAAATTCAAACACCAATCGTAGAAGAAAATTTTGAGCTGCATATACAAACTTTTCTTTTTGCAAAAGTGGATGGAAATTATCTCGAAATATTTCACACTACTTCAAACGGATTTGAAAAACACTTAAAAAGACTAACCTTAAAAGAATTTGATAAGCAACTAAGTTCTTTCCCTTTCATTCTGAAGGTGCATCGCTCATACATTGTAAATCTAAAGGCTATTACATCCATTTCGGGAAACGCCCAGGGCTATGCGCTAAATTTGAAAGAATATAACCAAGGTACTGTTCCTGTTTCTCGGTCTAAAATTCAAGACTTTAATCGATTTTATTCAAATATAAGTAAATAGCAAGCTTGCATTTCGGCACTCTGTTTTGTCAATTGTCACTTGACCATAAATCACATTGATTTTGTTTTTATAATTGCCAAAAAACAAAATTAGTGGATACTACAACAAGAAGATATGATTTGGACTGGCTAAGAGTCATAGCTATTTTGGCAGTCTATTGCCACCATATAGGTATGCCTTTTAATGGCGATGGTTTTCATATTATGAATTCCGAATCCAGTAAAGTACTGGACGACATTATGGTCTATTTTGAACAATTTAGACTACCCTTACTTTTTTTAATATCGGGTACTGGAACAGTGCTCGCATTTTCAAAGCGTAATTGGCAACAATTTTTTAAAGAAAGAACGGGCAGACTTATAATTCCGTTAATTTTTGGCGTCCTATTTATTGTGCCACCTCAAACCTATTATCAATATATTAATGAATTTAGTTCCTATTGGCAGATATATAAAGATGGACGATTTGAAACAAATCACCTATGGTTTATAGAGAATTTATATGTCATTTCAATTCTTGCAATCCCATTAATAATTTTTCTTAAGTCTAAAAAATCCCAAAGTTTTAAGAATTGGTTTGTAAAAATGAGTTCATATAAAGTCGGTTTATTATTAGGAGGTTTTCCATTAATAATTTTCACTATGCTACTTAAAAGATATTATCCAACAGGATCTTCTTCCTTAACAAACTTTTCCGAGACTTTTTTCTACACTTATTTTTTTATAACTGGTATTCTGTTTGCAAGCTCTCAATTATTTTGGGACAATCTAAAAAAGTTTAGACGTTTTCATTTAATCGTTTTTATAATCAGTTCATTTTCATTTTACGGTTACTACTTCATACCAAATAATATAGTAGAACCATATGTAAGCATTTCAATCCGTTGGGATATTTGGTATGGCTTGTGCTGTTTGTTGGGTTGGAGTTTTGTGTTGACACTGTTGGGCTATGGCCAAATTTATTTAAATAGGCCAAGTCCATGGCTAAAAAAAATGAATGAGGCTATCTACCCATTCTACATTTTACACCAAACCGTAATTGTAGTTTTCGCCTATTTCATCATTCAAATGAACTTCGATATTCCAATTAAAATAACACTACTTTTAACTAGCTCATTTATTGTAATTGTACTTATATATCGTTTAATAATTTATCCTTTTAGAATCACAAGAGTGCTTTTTGGAATGAAAAGAAAATCTGAATAAACAACTACCGCCAAAATTGTATGAAAATAATAGCCGTTTTAGTGCTTTGTCGAAACCGTTTTTTATTTTTAGATTCTGTGTCTAACCGAAAAGTTAGTGCGTAAAAATCCGCTACAGTATCATAGTCGAGACCGTTTGTAACCATTTATCAAATTCAAACAATCCCAATGAAAAAAAGACCTATCCTAATTTTAATACTAATCCTATCTGTAAGAAGTATAATTGCGCAAACAACTAACAATGTTGAATTTGGGTTAAAAATTGGAGCAAATTACACAGTGCCAAAAATGGTGGATTTGAAAAGTATGGAATTCAATAACCAACTTGGTCTGGATTTAGGATTATTTTCAGATTTCATGTTTAATAATCGTATTGGTCTAAAACTAGAATTATTGTATACATCCCAGAATATTAATATGGAATCTTACGGATTTAATGATGGAAATGGAGGGAGGACTGAAACCGCAGAACTCAATCAAGAAGTAAAAGATGAATATTTGACCCTACCTATTCTATTTAAATTAAAGTTGATCAATAGGTTGGATTTTTCGTTGGGACCTCAACTTGGGTTATTAATTTCAAACAATGAAAGATTTTTAGTTAATGATGGTATAATCTTTTTTCAAAATGAACAACTTGATCACTTTAGTATTTCAGGAGACCTTGATTTATCCTTCCATGCAACTGACAGACTTAATTTGAGCATTCGATATTTTTTAGGGTTAAACAAAGTAAATAGTCTTCGTAATAATGGCCTTCAGTTCCATTTAGGTTATGCCATATTATGAATGAAAACTGGTGCCAACAAAGAACTGAGGTAAACAACAAGTTCTTACCATGGTAACTTAAACAAATAATTTTCATCAGACGGCCATGATTTTGTTGTAGTCAATTAGAAACGTAAGCATGAACTTCGAATTAAGTAAATCATTGGAAATTTTAGCGAGAACCCCTCAAGTTTTAGATGCTTTACTGAACGGTTTATCTAAGGAATGGATTGAAAATAACGAAGGTGAAAATACTTGGAGTCCATTTGATATTGTGGGGCATTTAATTTTTGGTGAGAAAACAGACTGGATGGTAAGAATAAAAACGATTTTAAGCGAATCTGAAAACAGACTTTTTGAACCATTTGACAGATTTGCCCAACTGACCGAAAACCAAGAAAAGACAATTAGTGAACTAATACATGAATTTAAGGAATTAAGAAAGAGGAACCTGAACGAATTGAATACCCTAAATATTACAAGTAACGATTTGAATCGAACTGGAATCCACCCGGAATTCGGAGAAGTGAATCTAAAGCAACTTATTTCAACTTGGGCCGTTCACGATTTAGGTCATTTAGCGCAAATATCACGGGTTATGGCGAAACAATACAAAAACGAAGTTGGACCTTGGATCGACTATTTAGGGGTTCTAAAAAAATAACCCATTATATCACCGCAATATGTGGATAGTCAGGGTAATTTAAAAAGGTTGGGCATATCTACAAAGACCATCAAAACAAGGTTTTGGCTTTATGCCTAGGGCAATGATAAGTGATTGAACGGCCAGTGCAGACGAGGAGTTTATCCTAGCCATGCGAGAATTACCATATGTCACAATCGTTGGTGACAATACCGATGGTATGCTCTCTAATCAATATGGTTTTAGACTACCTAATAAATGAGAGGTGACGCTATCACACCAACAATATTTTTCACCTGATATGGTGAATTATGAGGGTGTTGGAATCCACCCTCTGACCATAAGTTGGTAAACCGGCCTGAAGAAATACGTAATGGTACGGACCCATTGATTGTGAAAGCTATCGCGTTGTTAGAGGAAAAAATAAAAGCCAGCAAAACGCCTAGATGAAAAGCGGGCCTTTTTAGGTCAATTTTTGAACAAAGTGCATTATTAGGCAATCCATTTACATAATCCAATACCGAGATAAGGTGCTGCCCCTAATCATGTAAAATCAAAAAAAGGAACATCAGAATTTGCGCACACTTTGAAGCACAATAACATACAACAATGTGCAAATCGTTCCGCTACTTTTAGTATCGAAATTTAAATACGCTTTAACCACTCGCGCATGTCCACTTCTTTAGCGATGATACCCTTTAGCTCAGTAATCGCAACACGTTGTTGTTCCATAGTATCGCGATGCCGAATCGTCACCGTTTCATCTTCTAAGGTTTGATGGTCGACTGTAATGCAAAAAGGTGTGCCGACGGCATCTTGTCGACGGTAGCGACGCCCTACCGCGTCTTTTTCATCATAGGCAATGTTGAAGTCCCATTTTAAATCGTCAACTAATTTCTTCGCCACCTCTGGTAATCCATCGCGTTTTAACAAGGGCAAAATTGCTGCTTTTGTAGGGGCCAATACCGCCGGTAATTTCAAAACGGTTCGCGTGGTATTATTTTCGAGTTCTTCTTCTTGTAATGAATTACTGAAAACGGCCAAAAACATGCGATCTAAACCAATGGATGTTTCTAGAACATAGGGTACATAGCTCTTGTTCTCTTCTGGATCAAAATACTGTAGTTTTTTACCCGAATGTGCTTCGTGTTGGCTCAAATCAAAATCGGTTCTGGAATGGATTCCTTCCAATTCTTTAAATCCGAATGGAAATTTAAATTCAATATCCGCAGCAGCGTCAGCGTAATGTGCCAACTTTTCATGATCATGAAAACGGTAATTGTCCGCGCCCATACCCAATGATAAGTGCCAATTCATACGCTTCTCTTTCCATTTAGCATACCATTCTTGTTGGGTACCTGGCTTGATGAAGTATTGCATCTCCATCTGTTCGAACTCACGCATCCTGAAAATAAATTGTCTTGCCACGATTTCATTGCGGAATGCTTTTCCGGTCTGGGCGATTCCGAACGGAATCTTCATCCGTCCTGTTTTTTGAACATTCAAGAAGTTTACAAAAATACCTTGCGCCGTTTCTGGGCGTAGGTATAGGTCCATGGCAGAATCAGCCGAAGCACCGAGTTTGGTGCCGAACATCAAGTTGAACTGTTTTACCTCGGTCCAGTTTTTAGAACCTGAAAGCGGACAGGCAATTTCCAATTCCTCGATTAAGGCTTTAACATCGGCCAAATCTTCATTTTCCAATGATTTCCCTAATCGCTTTAGAATACCATCGGCCTTTTTTTGGTAGTCAACGACACGATTATTGGTTTCTAAGAACTGTGCTTTATCAAAACTGTCGCCAAAACGTTTGGCCGCCTTGGCTACTTCCTTATCGATTTTCGCTTCTATTTTCGCTACATAATCTTCTACCAAGACATCGGCACGATATCTTTTTTTAGAATCTTTATTATCTATCAAAGGATCATTAAAGGCATCAACATGACCTGAGGCTTTCCAAGTAGTGGGGTGCATGAAAATAGCAGCATCCAAGCCAACTATATTATCATTGAGCTGTACCATGGCCTGCCACCAATATTCGCGAATATTCTTTTTGAGCTCAACCCCATTCTGGGCATAATCATATACCGCGCTCAAACCATCATAAATCTCACTACTTTGAAACACATAACCGTATTCTTTGGCATGTGAGATTACCTTTTTGAAAATATCTTCTTGCTTTGCCATTGCGCAAAAATAGTATAATGGCCAAAAAGAGTGAAGTTTATTTTAACTGAAATTCGGTTGAGGACAGTAGTCGTTCGTCTTCAAAAACATTTAGGGTGTATATCCCTTCGGTTAACGAGCCTTCTGGTACGGTTATCGCATCGCAAACACTTAATTCTTTGCCCAAATAGACCACCTCGACCCGTTTACTATAGGTATTACCACTAACGGCAACGACATTGGCGTTGTCTTCAATAACCTTCATATCAGGATTCAAAAACTGAAGATAGATGACCTTTACATCACCTTCTTCATTCGGGTTACCTAAAATAGTGACGCAACCCCTTAGTTTTTCAATGGTCGAAGCCTTATTGGTTTTTAACGGTCTACCCGCCCGTAATCGAAAACCACTACCCTCGGCACCTTCCATTTTGAGATAGCTTTTGACCTTTAGTTCACGGGCCAGCTCTTTGGTTTTTTGTCGTGCCAACGCTTCGGCTTGTTGCAAAGAACTGGTTTTACCCCTTAATTCGTCAATTTCACGACGGGTACGTTCGTACCGCTCGGTCAACACCCCGTTGTTATAGCGTAAAAAGTTGTTCTTTAATTTCAGGCTGTCATACCTCGCTTCCAACACCCGAAGTGCCTTCTGGTTTTCTCGAAGTTTCGTGATATTAAAATTGAGTTGGCCAACGGAGTCCAATAGGTTTTGTATCTGATCTTGAGAAGATCGCAGATCGATTTCATTGATTTCGTTTTCACCTGATAAACGATCTACCTCCGCCTTCATCAAGGTCATTTCTTTGACCAGAAGTTTTTTTTCATCCTCAAGATAACTCAACTCATTCCGTGATTGGGCATAACTGTAATAAAAAGCTATGAGCATAGCAATTATCACCGCTACCAATGCCGCTAGAATTATTTTATAGTTGAAAGTGGTATCTTGAGATTCCATTTAAGCTAAATAGGTAGGTCTAGGTATGTTTGGTTATAGGGTTTCAAAGATAATAAACGATATTAACTCAATACTATTGCCGCACTGTTGTTTTGGATGTAATGCACCATTAATCAGTGGAGAACACCTACTTTGTACCGTTTGTCGACACGATTTGCCGATTACCGATTACAATTTTGGCCAAGAGAACGAAATTGACCGTGTTTTCTATGGCCGCGCCCACATCGTCAAAGCAAATTCCTTCCTTTTTTTCTCAAAAACCGGCATCGTAAAAAACCTTTTGCACCACTTGAAATACAAAAACCAAGAAATCGTTGGGGATTTTATTGGTAACTGGTATGGGGAAACCATAGTTGCCAATGGGTATCTGAACCATATCGATATTGTGGTACCCGTTCCATTACATCCCAAAAAATTAAAGAAAAGAGGATACAATCAGGTCGACGCCTTTGCAAGGCAACTTGCCAAACACCTGCAGGCAGAATTTAAGGCCAATGCCCTATTAAAAACGGCGAACACGAAAACACAGACCAAGAAAACAAGGTTGAACCGATGGCAAAACAAAAAAAATCTTTATGAGGTCGATAATGGCAAATCGCTGACCCATAAAAAAGTGCTTTTGGTAGACGATATTATCACTACGGGTGCAACAATCGAAGCCTGCTGTAATGCATTGAATAGGGTTGATGGAATAGAAATCTACGTGGCCACAATGGCCTTTGTACCCAAACTAATGAATTAACTTTAAAGGTTTTTGAATATGTTGTTTCTTTGTTTAGAATCTACTACGGACTTATGGCATTGTTAAAAAAGCTTTTATGCTTCTTATTTCTGTTGCTTTTCATTTTTGCCTTCTGGCAATGTGCTAGAAGGGGAAATCCCTCTGGTGGACCAAAAGATGTTACACCACCGGTACTGCTTCGAACAGATCCCGAAAACCTCAGCATTAATTTCGATAGTAAGAGTATCCGGCTTTATTTCGATGAATACATTAAACTTCAAGATGTTCAGAACCAATTGATCATTTCGCCCCCATTAAAATATACCCCAGAGATAAAACCGTTGGGCGGCGCCAGTAAATTTATCGAGATCACTTTTAAGGATACCCTTCGTGAGAACACCACATACACCATAAATTTCGGACAAAGCATCGTAGACCATAACGAGGGTAATCCGAACAGCTTTCTGAGCTACGTTTTTTCAACGGGGGATTATATTGATTCATTGTCCCTATCGGGTGCCGTCAAAGATGCTTTCAATAGAAATGCGGACACTTTTGTGAGCGTAATGCTTTATGAGATAGATAGTGCTTACAATGATTCGACCATTTACAAGTACCCCCCTAACTACATTGCCAATACCTCAGATAGTTTGCCCTTGTTCACGTTGAACAATCTAAAGGCAGGAAAGTATATTTTAACGGGCATTACGGATAAAGGAAAAAACAACGTGTTTGACCAACGATCCGATAAAATTGGATTTTTGACCGACACCATCACCCTACCCACCGATTCGGTCTACCTTTTGAACCTTTTTATGGAAGAGCCCGATTATAGTATTTCAGTACCCAGTTACGTCGCAAAGAATAGGATTCTTTTTGGGTATAATGGTGATGAAAATGACTTCAATATCGAAACGTTGACCCAACTGCCCGATTCCGTTAAGACCCTAATCAATAAAGATCGTGAACGGGACACTATTAACTATTGGTTGACACCGACAGATATTGATTCCATTATGTTCACGGTTACCAATGATACCTTGAAACTGGTCGATACCTTTACGGTCAAAACCAGAAAACTTCCATTGGACACCCTTCGTTTAGACGCCCCCAAGCGAGGTAAGATAGGTTTCAATGATAAATTTGAAATTCTGGCCACGACCCCATTGGTACAACTTGATACGGCACAAATCGGGATTTTGGATAAAGATTCCCTTCAAATGCCTTTCAGCGTATCGCTGGACACCGTAAAAAATAAAGTGGATTTCGATTTTGAAATCATTGATAATCAAGACTATCACATTTCACTCTTGCCCGGTGCCATACAAGATTTTTTCGGGGAACAAAATGACACCCTTCAGTACAAGCTGAGTACTGGTAGCTATGCCGATTATGGGGACTTGACATTGAACTTGGAAGGAAAGGTGAAATATCCGCTCATTGTGGAATTAATTTCAGAGAAAGGTGAAAAAATACGTGAAATCTATGCTACGGAGCCAACAGTTTTTGAATTCAATCATTTAGAGCCAAAACGGTACGGTTTCCGCATTATTTTCGATGAAAATGGAAATGGAAAATGGGATCCTGGCAGCTACTTGAAAAAACGACAACCAGAGGTCGTAAAATATTACCCTGACTTGATTGATGTTAGGGCATTTTCCATTTACAATGAAACATTTATTATAACAAATTAAACGAATCTTGATCCTCTAAAAATTTGAGCTTGTTTCGGTAAGTTTTAATATGCGTCTTGGATAAGGTAGCGTACAAGACTTCTTCCTTTGTAGAAAAAACCAATTTTTCACCCAAAACATCGTAAACTGCAGAATGGCCAACATATTCATGACCTGAAGGATCCAATCCTATTCGGTTTACCCCGATACAATACGCCATATTCTCGATTGCCCTTGCCTTAAGTAAGGCATCCCAAGCATTGACCCTGGGTTTGGGCCAATTGGCCACGTATACTAAAACATCATAGTTTTCGACGTTTCTGGCCCAAACCGGAAATCGCAGGTCGTAACAAATAAGGGGGCAAATCTTAAACCCTTTAAAGTCAAGAATCAATTTATGGTCCCCTGCCCGATATACCTCATGTTCGCCGGCCAAGGTAAAGGTGTGGCGTTTGTCATACGTTTCATAATTTCCATCAGGATACACAAAGAACAACCGATTGTAATACCTATCCGTTTCATGAAAGATCATACTGCCCGTAATTGCAATTTGCTTTCGTTGTGCCCAGGATCTCATCCATTGTAATGTTTTGGGCGCTTGGGCTTTATCAATGTTTTCAGGATGCATGGTAAATGCGGTTGAGAACATCTCTGGCAATATAACCAAATCCACACCTTCTTGAATTTCTTGGATTTTGGTATCGAATAATTTTCGGTTACCCTCGGGGTTTTCCCAAAGCAAGTGGGATTGCACTAGTGCTATGTGTAAATTATCGCTCATGATGTTGTCATTTGAAAATGGAAAATACCTTTTCTGCCATGATTTTATTAAAATCCCCATTGTACCCTAAGGGGTCTATTCGGGGCAATTGATAAACGCTCATTTTTCGGTTTGGGTTTCAACTGTCTACCAGGCTGGTAAAAGGGTGCTCAACCTGACATTTCCTTACCGAAACATTTTGACTGATTACGGACTTTCCGAATATTTATGACCAACGTATTTCTCAGTCAACATAAACCTCGTTCTTACCCTCTTCTACCAATTGATACAAATGGTGCAACTGGCTCTTTAAAATGCGATCTTCAGAAAGTTCTGGCAAATCGTCCAGAGAAAAATAGGCCGCACCTTTCATGTCAAAGCCCGGTTGTAATTCACCTCCCGTGGCTTTACAGAAAAACATCAATTTATAGATGTAATAGGGCTCGGCGGGGTGTTCATGTCGCTGTTTATCGTAAATAGCCAACAAGCGGATTACCTCAACATCGATTCCCGTTTCTTCCTTGATTTCTTTAATGACCACTTCTTTTGGCGTAATGCCAATATCGGCCCAACCCCCAGGTATCGTCCATTTATTATCCACACTCTCTTTTGCCATCAATATTTGATGCTGCCCATTCAGTACAAATCCCCTTACATCGACCTTAGGGGTAGGATAATCCGTTTGTGGTAAAAAGAAACTGTTGAGTTTGGCTACGGGCTCGTCAGTGACATGGGCCATTAGCTTTAGGCCGATTTCCCTTAATTCCCCATAACGTTCCAAATCGTAGGGACTTTCGGCGTAGACCAGCCCTGTATCGGCGATTGCCTTTATTCTTTTGACCAGTTCAAGCAGTTGTTTTGGTTGCATAAAACCTTCAATTGGTTTTCTGTAATAAAGTCATCATTTCTGAAGCCTCTTGCATTTTGGCATGATCCAAGGCCGTATGGCCCCGGGCATCCTTAATGGAGGTATCCGCACCATGTTCCAAAAGCAGTTTGGCAATTTCAATTCTATTGAATGTGGCCGCATAGATTAAACAGGTTCCCCCCATAGCATTGCTAACATTCACATTGGCACCTGCTTTAATCAAGCTTTTGGCAATTTCAGTGTATCCCTTAAAACACACACCCATAAGTGCCGTATTGCCAGAGCTATCTTTCGTATCGATTGTTGCCCCATTATCCATCAAGTGGTCCGCGATGTGTTCATGCCCGTAGTAGGTAGCCAAAATCAATGGGGTAGAACCACGTTCGTCAGTAACATTGTTCAGATGGGGGTACTTTTTGAGCAATTGCCGCACCTTTTCAAGATCACCTGTTCGTATGGCGTTAAAAAAAGATTCCTTGTTCGTCATAATCGTATTAGAGCTTTTGAAGGTATAAAAAAACGTTCATTTTTCCTTACCAAAAAATAGGGCTTCCCTATTGTAAACCGAGTAGGTGATGAAAGTATATAATAAGGTGTTTTCGCCAATTTTCCACCATTCGGTCGGTTTAAAGTGGTTTTTGGGAAATAACGACAAGTTAACGGGAAATACCTGTAAACTTTTACAGGTTAACCCACAGTACTTTTGAACCAAAGAAAATCAAACAATTATTCACACAATAAAAACAACTTATCATGGAAGTATTGGAAAATCAAGAACAGACTATTTTAAACAACGCAAACGACGTATTGGAATTATTGGCTAAAGGTCAATTTTTAGAAGCGATGGATGGATACCTAGCAGACGACGTACAACTTATTGAAGGTAATGCCGCACCAAAAGTGGGCAAAGCCTTCAACATTGAAAAAGAAAAAGAGCTATTGGCCACGGTTACCGCTTTTCACGGCTATGAGTTGAAAAACGGTCCTGCGGTAAAAGGCAACACCTCTTTCTACGAAGCGGTCATGAAATTTGACACCAATGATGGCCAAAGCCATACTTTCGAACAGGTAGTGCGAACTACTTGGAACGATGAGGGAAAAATCATCGAAGAAAGATATTATCACGTATAAATTCACATCTTTAAGCAGCAAGAAGGGAACATCTGTTCAGATGTTCCCTTTTTTTAGTTTCGCTCTTTTGGGGAGAAATCCTCAGGCGCGTTTTGGGGTTGGTTTATGGTACCTGCATCACCTGAATCGTTAAAAATGATCCATTCAGAAAAGGTATAGTTCGCATTTGCTTGTATAATGGTGCTGTTTCGCACCGCCCTACCATCTTCAAATTCATGGTTGGTACCCGTACCATCTTCACCAATGACCCCGAAAGTATCGATCACTACACCGAATGGGTCCACCAATTCTAAATTGTCATCCCCGTTTGAGTCTGCAGGGCTATTGGTACCCACTGCTAAATCTGGTGCAAAGCCGTAGACAATTTCAAATTCATCCGCATTTGGTGAAATTACCAAAGTTGACCCCGCATCCATAGTGTTGCCGGTGAGATCTAGGGTTGAACTTACTGTGGTATTGGCATTGGTATACCTTCTTATAGACCATCCGTTTAAATCCAATGCCGTTTCAGAAGCGTTGAATAGCTCTACAAAACGTGCCCCGGAATTGTTGTTGGGATCGGCCAATTCGGAAAAGAAAATCTGTTCTGATGTAAATTCAGTGACAACCTCAACACATCGTTCATTAGAAAAATCAATATCCGTCAATTCGCGTATCGCCAAAAAGAAATCTTCATTTTCACGAAGTAATACACCCGTTATACTTCCATTTCCGTTAGGAAGCAACTCTTGCTGAAAATTAGAGAAACCGCTGTTCAATAAGATAAGTTCGTTATCAAAACAATCGACCAAGGTGCGCTGGGTCTCCTCACGTTCGATTGCAAAAGGCAAGGTACGTTCTTCATCAATGATTTCAAGGTTTTCAAAACGTACAAGCGTATTGGTGAGGTTAGGCTCTAGACTGGTTATGGAAACGTTGGTTGGTATTATAGCTTCCACAGTATCGCAAGCCAGAAAAATATGCTCTGGTATTTTTGATGCCGGTAATCGACCTACGGAAACCGTTCCAAAACCTGCAAAGGTTCCGCCCAATTTAAAAACGGCTTTACTTTGGCCTAAATAAAGGCCTTTGAGCCTTATCAAAACTTTACTGCCCGGTTCAAATAGCAAATACGACTGTCTGATATCGAGCTCTATCTGAAAGCCTTGGGTAGGATTGTCAACTTCATCTTGAAAATGTAGGACACTAAAAAAATTTCCTGCCCTATCAGAAGAGACCACGTAACCCTCAATGACCAAATCATCTTGAATTTGAAGCAATTCACCTTGGTAAAGTGCCTTAACCTCGGCAAAAGTGGCATTTGCCTGTAGATTTTCGACACAACTTTCTTGAGGCACGTCAAACTCACTTGAGTTTACACATGATACACAAAAGCAAATAATTGCCGATAAGGTCAAGTAAAATCTACGTAACATGGTTTGTCGATGGTATCTTGTAAATGTAAGAAATGTATTTACTACTGCGTAAGTGAGTTAAAAAACTCGACCGCACGTTCTTCTGCATAGCTGCTCGTTGCACCCCAAAATCCAACATGCCCCCCAAAATCCGGGGTTTCCAAATAAATGGCATCATTGGTCCTTGCAGCTTCATAAGGGTAGCATTCTACCCCCAAGAATGAATCATTTTTTGCATTCAAGATTAAACTTGGTGTCTCGATATCTAGCAAAAATTGGTTGCTACTACATTTGTCATAATAATCAAACGCGTCTATAAAGCCATGGGCACGACTGGTATAAATGTCATCAAAATCTTTTAGCGTTGCGATTGATTCTATTTCGGCTACTGAAATACGATTGGGGAATAGCTGTTGCTTTTGCCGCAACTTGGCCAATAAGTGTTTTTTGAACCTTGCCGAGTATAACACGTTTTTGGAGTTCAACAATTCATCACAGGCACTTTTTAAACTACATGGAACCGATACGCCTACCGCGGCCTTTAGTTGTTTGGGAACTTGATTTCCCTCCCCCAAATACTTTAAAACCAGATTGCCGCCCAAGCTAAAACCCATCAAATAGATTTCTTGGTACTCTTCGGAATTTAAAATATGGTGGATAACTTCAATCAAATCTTCAGTGGCTCCAGAATGGTACGAACGATATAGCGTATTGGGTTCTCCACTACAACTCCTAAAATTGACCGCACAAGCATCATAGCCATGTTGATTGAATTTTTTGGCACTGCCCACGATGTAGTGCCGTTGCGCATCACCCTCTAGGCCATGCAACAGCACAACGAGTTTCGAAGTGGGTGCATTGCTTTTACTCCAGTCCAAATCAAGAAAATCGCCGTCTGATAGGTTCACCCGTTCGCGGTGTTGGACCAGACCTTTTACTTTTCTGAATACCCCAGCGTAAATGGTTGCAAAATGTCCGTTTCTAAAAGGAAAAGGTGGTCTATAATTTGAAGGAACCAACGGCATTTACAGCGACTAATCTTTTGGAAACCGCTCTAAAAGCTTGGTTTGTTCTTCAATTGCCGCTTTAAACCCAACTTTCAACTGTCGGACCAATGCTGCCACTGGAAGCGTCTTTTCAATGGTAGTAACCCCTTGACCGGCCGACCAGATGGTTTTCCACGCCTTTGCTTCCGTATCCAGTTCTTTTCCAAAGTCGATTTTGGTATTCTTTTTAAGATCTTCTTCAGTAAGTCCCGCGGCTTTTAGGCTCGCTGCCAAAAAATTGGCATGAACACCAGAGATAGCCGCTGTATAGGTAACATCGCTAGCGCCCGCTGCAATGATCATATCTTTATATTCTTGCGGGGCCTTACTTTCCTCCGCATTGATAAAACGCGTACCCATATAGGCCAGGTCGGCACCCATCTGCATCGCGGATGCAATATCGCGACCCATCGAAATACATCCTGATAAGATCACCGTTTTGTCAAAGAATTTTTTCACTTCGGCCACAAGACTCATGGGATTGATGGTACCTGCATGGCCCCCAGCGCCCGCAGCAACCAGAATGAGACCGTCAACGCCAGCACCTGCAGCTTTCTCGGCATGTCTTTTTTTAATCACATCGTGAAAGACCAGACCACCATAACTATGTACTGCATCGATTACCTGTGATACTGCGCCCAATGATGTAATCACCAAGGGCACCCTGTGTTTAACGCAGAGTTTTACATCGGCTTCCAACCTCGGATTGGTGGGGTGTACAATTAGGTTCACCCCGAAAGGAGCCGCTTTTTTGCCGGTTTCATCTTCCCATTTTTGGAGCTCGGTCTTAATTTCGAGCAGCCATTCTTCGAAACCTTCGCTAGTACGTTGGTTCAATGCCGGAAAAGTGCCAACAATACCGTTCTTACAACATTCTATGACCAGTTTTGGACCAGAAATTAAAAACATGGGGGCAGCGATAGCGGGCAAAGAGAGGGAATCGATAAAAGGTGCTTTTTGGCTCATCGTAATAAATTAAATTGGTGATAAAATCGCCTTTTTCTGGTAGGCGTTCTTCAAATCTATGTTATTTTTGGCAACTCTTATGCGTGCATAGGAAAAGAATTCAGTGTTCAAGAAAACTGGTTGAGTAAAACAGGGTGTATAGACTACTTCGTAGTTCACCCTATAAATAAGCTATTCGTTAAAATATAGAAGGATATGTTTTTAAAAGAATTCGATATTCGTTGGAGTGATCTCGATGCCAATAGACACTTGGCAAATTCTGCCTACATCAACTTTATGAGCCATACCCGAATGGCCTATCTAGGGCAAATGGGGTTTAACCAAAAAACAATGGCGCAATACAATATCGGCCCTGTAGTATTTTATGAACATATGTATTACTTCAAAGAGGTTTTTCCAGGAAAACCGGTTCAGGTATCATTGGGGTTCAAGGGAATGAGCGAAGATGGCATGTTATTCGAATTTCAACATGATTTTTATGATGCCCAAGGGGTAAATTTCGCCCGTTGTGAAATGATGGGCGGATGGATGGATTTAGAAGCACGCAAACTTACCGCTTTGCCGAAAGACTTTTTAGACGCTTTTGACCATATGGAAAAAACCGATGATTTTAAGATTTTGACCAAGGCAGATACACGGAAATTTGTGCGAAAACCTGAAAATTTGGTTTAAATCCCGTTTTTGTTGAATTAATATAGTTATTCCAATTCCTTCTTAATGGCAGCTATATTCGAATCAGCTTCTTCGATTAAGGAACTTAAGTTGTAAATTGATGTTTTTGAGGTCATTTCTTGCCATAAGTGGTAAGCTTCCAGCTGCAAGATTATCCGTGAATAATTTTCAGCGATTTTTAATTGTTCCATTAGTTCTGGCTGCTTTTGAATTCTAGCTAGCAACGACGGATTCGCACCATTGGAAGTGGCATTATTTAACATTTTAATCATTTCCTTACTATTTAGGGTATTGGCATCGATTAAATTATTTTGGTTTCCAAGATAGGTGGTTAGGCTGGTATTAATGTTTTGAGGAAGAATACCTATATCTCCGGTGTTTATAAGTGTTTTAATTGTGTTAGTTTCAAATATAACGGGCTGGGAGGAATATTGAAGGCTCCCTAAATTTTCAATAGTCTTTTGGGTATTTAGTTGACGGTTATTAAAGGTCTCTTTGTATTTCTCGTATTGCTTCAAAACCGCTTCAAAGGCGATAATTAAATTCTTTGCATATACTTTATCAGTATTTAAATCAGCTATCAGTTGATGATAATAATTCTCCCTTTCGTCGTTCAATTTTCGACGTTCGTTCCAATTGTTTATTTGCAGCGCGATCAAAATTCCAATGACCAATAGCATTATTTCCCCCGAAGCATAAATTAAATATTTACGCAACTTGTTTTTGGCAAGCATTTTTTGTCTAAACCTCTTAAAAAAACTTGTCATTTCTAAGTGATAATTTAAATTGACCCTCTTTTTACAAGTAGTACTAAAGTACTCAGAAAAACCCTTGAATTTCTTTAAGGCTTTGCCTTGACCTTTTTACTTGCCAAGTACACCCCGACCAATACTAGCACGGTTGCCCCAATTTTAACTATGGTAAGTGCATCTTTACCCGTTAGCAATGCGAAAACGATACCGAATAATGGCTGTACATAAATAAATGCCCCTATGGTTGAAGCCTTGAGCTCGGTCATGGCAAAAATGTTAAAGAGATAGGTACAGAACGTGGTTCCAATGACCACAAAAGCAACTACCCCATAGGCCCACAAAGGCATGGTCGTCCATTCAATCATCAAAAAATCGTTAAAAGTAATGGGGAAGTTGATAACGACCGCAATGGTAAATAGCCATTTCATCAAGGTAAACGGATGGTATTTACCTACTAATTTTTTAGCCACGATCAGATA
Organism: Croceitalea sp. MTPC5; assembly: GCF_036985505.1. Lineage (NCBI taxonomy): Bacteria > Pseudomonadati > Bacteroidota > Flavobacteriia > Flavobacteriales > Flavobacteriaceae > Croceitalea > Croceitalea sp. MTPC5. Next base: position 164,849 of record NZ_BTGQ01000003.1, on the reverse strand, counting down.
AGAGCCATAAGCCGTTGCATTCAAAATAAATAAGGCATTGCCAAAGGGAATGTTCGGGGCATCTTGCCGCAGTTCCGCACCAAACAACACCAAGGATACCGCCCCGATAAAGCCTAAAGCGATACCTAATCCTTTATTCAGGGTAATGCGCTCTTTTAAAAAGAACGCTGACAACACCACTACGATTATAGGGCTAATGGTGACCAATACCGCACTGTTGATAGGCGTTGATAATTCTAAGCCTTTAAAAAAAGAAAGCATATTGATGACCATGCCCAAAAGGGCCGCCAAAACCAGTCTACCCCAATCTTTTCCCTCGATTTTTTCTTTTGGTCCTAAAAAGGATATTCCCCAAAACAGCAGGGCGGCACCAACTACCCTGACAAAAATAAACCCAAAAGGGGTAATGTAGGTAGGCATCACCCCTTTGGCAATGGTGTGATTGATGCCATATATGGTAGTGGCCGCTATTGCGGCCAACAAGGCCAAGGTACGTTTGCTCATTAATGCAATGCTGCTTTAGCCCCCTCGACCTGTTTTTTGGCGTTGCCAATAAAGATCTGATCATCTACGACTACTACCGGACGTTTTAAAAAGGTATAATGTTCTAAAATTAGGTTTTTATAGTCGTCTTCGCCCAATTCTTGGTTGTTCAAGCCGCGTTGGCGAAAAAGCATCGCCCGTCTACTAAAGAGTGATTCATAGCTATCGGTCAATGCCCGCATGGCTTCCAATTCCTCAGGGGTAACCCCTTTTGATTTGATTTCTCGAAGTTCTATCCCGTCCAAAGGTTCGAGTTCTTTCAAGATTTTTTGACAGGTCTTACAGGTTTCCAAATGGAATATTTTTTTCATGTTCTGTAAATTAGTTGTGTATATTTTACTCGTAAATCCTAATTATTTTTCCCTTGTCCCTACCCAATACGCTTCGCTCATAGCCTTTGACTACTTTTTTCATTGAGACCGGATTGTGCCCTGTAAAATAGTCTTTATACTTTTCATAAGCCGCTTCCACCATTCCCGCAGAAACCACATTAATCCGGCATGTATTTCCAATCTCAAGCACCACGGCTTTTACAAAGCTATGAATTGCACCGTTCACCATGGCAGCACTTGCAGTTTTAATTACGGGGTCATCTGCCAAGATTCCTGTGGTCAGGGTAATGGAACCATTAGCACTCAAATAGTGTTGCCCGATACGGACCAGGTTTACCTGACCCATCAGTTTGCTCTTAAAACCAATGTAATAATCTTCTTCTGAAAGCCTGTCGAAGCTTTCCCATTTTGCCTCACCAGCGGCACAAATGATGGCATCGACTTTTCCTATTTTATCAAATAAGGCCTGTATAGACTTACTATTGGCAATATCGACACGTATGTCCCCTTTTGTTCTGCCTGCTACGAGCACTTTATGGTCTTGTTCAAAATGATCTGCCAGTGATTTGCCAATGGTTCCGTAACCCCCGATTATCAAGATTTTCATACTAGGCCATTTTTAGTTTAGGGCAAAATCCAATGCCATTTTTGAATGTAACAAGGTAGTATCGAACGTTGGAATTTCAACCGCATCATCCGGAATCAATATCGGAAGCTCCGTACAACCCAAGATAACACCTTGAGCGCCTTCAGCCTCAAGTTCACCGATGATTTCGAGACACTTTGTTTTGGCCATTTCGGTGAATTTTCCTTTCACCAGTTCATTATAAATAATGTCTTGCAGCGATTTTCTATCCTCCAATTTAGGAAGCAACACCTCTAAACCATACTTCTCGTTTAAGATTTTGGTGTAGAAATCCTTTTCCATGGTAAATTGGGTTCCTAAAAGGGCTACTTTTTGTACCCCCTCTTCTTGTATCGCCCTACCTGCGGCTTCAGCGATGTGTAAAAATGGAATCGAAATTGCTTGCTCTATTTTATCACTGACCAAATGAATCGTATTAGTGCATAAAACAACCACATCCGCTCCCGCTTTTTCCAATTTGGCAGCTTCGGTCGCCATAAGCATTCCAATGGCATTCCAATTGCCTTCAAACGAATATTGTTCAATTTCAGAGAAATCGACAGAGCTCATTATGATTTTTGCTGAATGCGAGCCCCCCAATTCTCGTTGTACCAACCTATTCAAATATTCATAATATACTTTTGAGGATTCCCAACTCATACCTCCTATTAATCCTATGGTTTTCATTTTTTCCTATTTTGTTTTTGACATTTCTTCGGCACCCACAATCCTTTGCCTTAAAAGCCAATTCAAAAAAACCCTCAAAGGATTTTTATTATTTGGCCTGGCCTGTGCTTCATGGCAAAAAGTAGTTGTATTCATTTTTAGATTTCGCTATTTATAGATATGTTAGACAAAAAATTAGAGCTGTTCCTTTAATTCCTTCAAATAAGCCTGTATCACTTCTTCATTTCTTTTATAGTAGGTCCATTTACCATGTCTGGTAGGAATCACCAATTTTGCATTCTGCATCGAATTCAAATAGGTGGAAATCGTTGATTGTGATAACCCCGCTTTATCTTGAATAAAACCAACGCACACCCCATCATCAAAATGATCGATATCTTGATGGGGAGGAAAATTCTCCTCCGGATTTTTCAACCATTTCAAAATAGCTACCCGTGTTTGGTTTGATAGAATCTTACTTATTTCGACTATATTCACGTTACAAATATATAATATATTTACATATCTAGAAAATTAGATATGTTTTAATCCTAAATTCTTTTTCTTGGAAAATTTGTTCCCCATCATTGCACAAAACCGTAAAGCACTGCAACACTTTCTAGCACAAAAAACCAAAGACGAATTACATAAAATTCCAAAAGGGTTCAATAACAATATCTGGTGGAATATTGCCCACATTGTGGTTACGGAACAAAAATTGGTCTATGGCTTGAGTGGTCTTGCCCTCAACATTCCACAAGAATTGGTCGAGAAATACCAAAAAGGGACTTCACCAAAGGGCGAACCGAGTGACAAAGAACTAAAAACGATCGCTGAAATGCTCACATCCCTCCCTCAAAAAACAAGGTTGGATTATGAAGCCGGTAAATTCAATTCGTTTAAAAATTACATGACCTCCGCAAAGGTAGAACTGCGAACCGTGGAAGATGCCATTGCCTTCAATACCTTTCATGAGGGATTGCATTTAGGCACCATTATGGCATTGGCCAAAGCAATTACGGTTTAACCCGATAGGATTCTTTCAAAAAAGGGTTCGCTTCTGTAAATGATATCGTAACCACTAAGGGACCATCGGCATATGATGCTGCCTCATATTGATTGTAGTGCAATTCGATTCCTTCAGCAGTAAATCCGAAGTTTTCCGGCAAATGGAACGTATCATTATCGAACATGAATCCGGTAGCATTGATATTGACATCAGTGGCAACTTCATACGCCTCCCTAAATTTTGATTCAGCCAATTGTTGAAATCCGTCTAAATTCCCGAACAGCTCACCGGGTTCGATTTCCAGACCTTTTTTTCTATCAAAGCTCAAAAAAATCTTGTAGAAATAACCATGTGCCCCTCCAGTATAGGTGTAGTTTTCAAGGGCTATGGTTACCAAATCACTATTTTCAAAAGTAATGGCGCCCGAAACCTTAGCTTCCCATGGTTCCGCTACACCACCAAACTCGGCCAACATTTTTTGGTAGCTTCCATCGAAAGAGGCCATTGCTCCTTCAACCGATGTTACCTCGAGCGTTTCATCAAACTTTAGGGCATATATGATTTCTTCATCAATGACCGAGTTAATGGTTCTTGAGATTTTAAGATCATCAAGCGCGTAGGGCACCTCAATACGTATAACGGCACAGGTGCTGCAATCGCGACCTTTTAAACTGCTTTGCTCGTATGTAAGTTTTGTATCCGTTTTACAACCAAAGAGCAAAATTGATAGTAAGGGCACTAGTTTAAGTATTTTCATGGGCACCTAAAATAAAGGCCAAAAATAAGCTTTCATTGATTACTCAAAAACTTAACGATACCTTTGAAACATAATTTGACATCATGAGTAAAAAAGATTTAAAATTCAATAGCAAGACAATACACGGTGGTCAGCAACCAGATGCCGCCTATGGCGCCGTAATGCCTCCCATTTATCAAACCTCAACCTATGCGCAGAGTACCCCAGGAGGCCATCAGGGATTTGAATATTCGCGAAGTGCCAACCCTACACGTACCGCCCTTGAAAATTCATTGGCGAGCATCGAAAATGGAACTTATGGTCTTGCATTTGCCAGTGGACTTGCGGCCATAGATGCCGTTATAAAGCTGTTAAGCCCCGGTGACGAAGTTGTTTCAACCAATGATCTGTACGGCGGCAGTTACCGTTTGTTCAAGCAAGTATTTGAAAAATTCGGAATTAAATTTCATTTTATCGGAATGCAATCCATTGCCGACATTGAGGCAAAAATCAACTCCAACACTAAATTGATTTGGGTGGAGACACCGACCAACCCAATGATGAACGTGATTGATATTAAAGCGGTTTCGGCCTTGTCTAAAAAACATAATTTGCTGCTAGCGGTCGATAACACCTTTGCCACGCCGTATTTGCAACGCCCGTTGGATTTGGGAGCAGATATCGTCATGCATTCCGCAACAAAATATCTTGGTGGCCATAGTGATGTTGTTGTCGGTGCCTTGGTTGTCAAGGATAAGGAGTTGGCCGATAAACTTTATTTTATTCAAAACGCCAGCGGCGCTGTTTGCGGACCAATGGATAGTTTTTTGACACTTCGTGGAATCAAGACCTTGCATGTTCGTATGCAACGACATTCTGAAAATGGCAAACAGGTCGCAGCATATTTGGCCAATCACCCTAAAATCGGAAAAGTATATTGGCCAGGTTTCGAAAATCATCCAAATCATGAGATTGCAAAAGCGCAAATGGATGATTTTGGTGGAATGATTTCCTTCGTGCCCAATGGCAGTAGTTATGATGATGCCATTAAAATAGTAGAGCGATTACAAGTATTCACCTTGGCGGAATCATTGGGTGGCGTAGAAAGTTTAGCAGGTCATCCTGCAAGTATGACCCATGCCAGTATTCCAAAAGAAGAAAGGGAAAAAAGCGGGGTTGTTGATGCTTTGATTCGGTTGAGCGTGGGCATTGAGGATGCTGATGACTTGGTTGCCGATTTGGAGCAGGCAATCGGATAAATCTTTTTTTAAATATTTCTAAAAAATAGGGTCTGCAATTGTACAAATAGCATAATTTTGCCGTTATATTCCTAATTCAATAAAATAGGTCTTTTTATAGGTTAAAAGATTAACAAATTAGCAATCCGTTTATGGAAGAAAAAATCAAAGCATTCATGGATGAGGTCACGGCCAGAAATGGTCATGAGCCTGAATTTATCCAAGCTGTACAAGAAGTCGCCGAAACTGTGATCCCGTACATTGCGAAGCATGAAATTTACAACGGCAAGAATATCTTACTGCGCATGGTCGAACCTGAACGTTTGCTTTCGTTCAGGGTAGCATGGGTTGACGATGAGGGGGAAATTCACGTAAACCGTGGTTACCGTATTCAAATGAATTCCGCTATTGGTCCATATAAGGGTGGTCTTCGTTTTCATCCTACGGTGAATGCTAGCGTACTAAAATTCTTGGCCTTTGAACAAGTCTTCAAAAATAGTTTGACCACGTTACCTATGGGTGGCGGTAAAGGGGGATCCGATTTTGACCCCAAAGGAAAATCAGATGACGAGGTAATGCGTTTTTGCCATGCCTTTATGACCGAGCTATGTCGTCATATTGGGCCAAACACCGATGTGCCGGCTGGTGATATTGGCGTGGGTGCCCGCGAAATAGGCTTCCTTTTCGGTATGTATAAGAAATTGAGGAATGAGTTTACCGGGGTATTGACGGGTAAAGGGCTATCATGGGGTGGCTCAAAAATAAGACCTGAGGCAACTGGTTACGGAACCGTCTATTTTGCCCAAAGCATGTTGGAAACCAAAAGTGATGGTTTCAACGGAAAAACCGTGGTGATTTCGGGTTCAGGTAATGTCGCGCAGTATGCAGCGGAAAAGGTCATCGCCTTAGGTGGCAAAGTAGTTACACTATCTGATTCTGGCGGATATATCTATGATAAGGATGGTATCGACAGCGATAAACTGGCCTTTGTCATGGATTTAAAGAACAATCGACGCGGTAGGATCTCTGAATATACGGCCCAATATCCTTCGGCCGAATACCATAAAGGGAAAACCCCCTGGGATATTCAATGCGATGTGGCCCTGCCATGTGCAACGCAAAATGAGTTGGACGGCAATGATGCAAAAACCTTGATCAAAAATGGATGTATCTGTGTCGCAGAAGGTGCGAACATGCCCTCTACCCCTGAAGCTATCCATGCCTTTCACGATGCAAAAATCCTTTTTGCCCCTGGCAAGGCTTCGAATGCAGGTGGTGTAGCTACCTCTGGTTTAGAAATGTCCCAAAATTCATTGCGGATCAGTTGGACCCGCGAAGAAGTTGATGAAAGACTTCAAGGAATCATGAAGGATATTCACGACTCTTGTATCGAATACGGTAAAGAGGGGAATGGTTACTGCAACTATGTAAAGGGCGCCAACATTGCCGGTTTTGTTAAAGTAGCCGATGCGATGCTAGCCCAAGGGGTCATCTGAACATAGTTTTCAATAGCACCCTAAGCAGTGAACGGTTTTAAGTTTAGTCTAAAGAAGACTACTTTTACCGTTCACTGTTTTTTTTAAGCGTTTACGAAAACATGCAGGTCACCACCAAAGCCATTGTGCTATCTTCTCTTAAATATGGGGACACCAGCCTTATTGTTAAGGCACTTACTGCCTCTGACGGCATAAAATCGTATTTGCTAAAGGGGGTATTGGCCTCAAAAAAAGGAAAACTAAAAGCGGCCTATTTTTTTCCCTTGATGCAATTGGAAATTACCGCGGTCCATAAAAACAAAGGGACCTTGGAAAATATTCGAGAGGCAAAGGTCATTCATCCCTATACAACATTACATACCAATATCATTAAGAACAGTCTTGTACTGTTTATAGCGGAAATGTTGGGCAATAGTATTCAAGAACAACAGCAAGACGAACAGCTCTATCATTATATCGAAGGTGCCCTCAGTTGGTTGGACAAGAACAACCAAATTACCAATTTTCATTTGCTCTTCTTACTGAACTTGACCAAACACCTGGGTTTCTATCCGGATGAAAATCATACTTCAAAAGACTATTTCGATTTGCTTGAGGGAGAGTTTGTGGCACGACCTAACCTGAACCCCCTAATTACCAATGAAAATATTTCACCCTTTAAAGCGCTATTGGGCATAAATTTTGATACACTATCATCGATAAGAATCGCGAAGGCCGACCGAGAATCACTGTTGAAATCTGTAATTCTGTATTTTGAATTACATTTGCACGGATTCAGAAAACCCAAGTCCTTGGCAGTTTTAAATGCAGTGTTTGATTAGTATGCGCAATGTAGTAATCCTATTCTTTTTTTTGTGCTTTTCCTATTTTGCATACACGCAACAGGTTATTGTTTTGGATATTGATTCAGGCAGTCCCATTGTGAATGTAGCGATATTCAATGCAGACAAATCAAAAACCTCGGTAACTGATTTCGACGGCCGCTTCGATATTTCAATTTTCAGACCGAACGAGCGCTTAAGCATCAAGCACATTAGCTATGAAACCTTCAAGACCACGAAGGCACAACTGGCTAGAAAGGGTAATACCGTTTATTTGAGTTTAAAACCCTCTGAACTGGATGAGGTGGTCTTATCGGTATCAAAATGGGAACAGCAGCGCAAAGACATTCCACAAAAGATAGCTACCATAGATGCGAAAAGCATTGTGTTCACCAATCCGCAGACCTCAGCAGACCTACTTCAAAACAGCGGTAAGGTTTTCGTTCAAAAAAGTCAATTGGGCGGTGGTAGCCCTTTAATCCGGGGGTTTTCAACAAATAGATTGTTACTATCCGTTGATGGTGTTCGTATGAACAACGCCATATTTAGGGGCGGTAATGTTCAAAATATCATATCCATCGATCCTTTTACCATTAAAAATACCGAAGTGATCTTTGGCCCCGGATCGGTAATCTACGGCAGTGATGCCATAGGTGGCGTTATGAACTTCTTTACAAAGACCCCTAGGTTTTCGTATACCGACAGCCTCACCATTTCCGGCAATACGAGTTACCGTTTCGCGTCTGCAAATACCGAAAATACGATTCATGCCGATGTCAATGTGGGGCATACCACATGGGCCTCATTTACCAGTTTTACCTATAATAGTTTTGATGACTTAAGAATGGGCGAACATGGTCGTGACTCTTACCTAAGGGATAACTTTGTAGTTCGTGAAAATGGTCAAGATGTGCTTGTTACGAACGAAAACCCCAAGCTACAGGTAGGTTCGGGTTATGACCAAGTGAATTTTTTACAAAAAGTAAGATATCGCCCTAATGCCAATTGGAACTATGATTTAGGACTTTACTACTCTGAAACCTCTGACTATGGAAGGTATGACCGATTGATACGCCCGAATAATGCTGGTGATGGCCTGCGGTCGGCCGAATGGTTCTATGGCCCCCAAAAATGGTTTATGGGCAACCTACAGGTAACTAAACAGGGAAAAGGAAAATTTTATGATGCCGTAAAATTGACCACGGCCTATCAATTTTTCGAAGAAAGTAGAAACACACGGAATTTTCAAAATACCATTCGCAATACGACTACCGAAACAGTAGATGCACTCTCTTTAAATCTTGATTTTGAAAATAAAAAAATTGGGGATCTACAGTTGTACTATGGTGCGGAGTATGTTTTCAATAAAGTGGGTTCCATTGGTCAAAACCGCAATATTGAGACCAATGAAGTGACGGGGGCCGTATCACGGCACCCTGATGATTCTACTTGGCAGACTTTTGCAGGCTACGTCAATGGAAGTTACCAGCTTAAGCCAAATTTGACCCTACTTTCTGGAATGCGGTATAGTCAAGTTTGGGTCGATGCACAGTTCGATAACACATTTTTCCCGTTCCCTTTCGATGAGGCCGATTTGATTACTGGGGCTTTGACGGGTAGCTTGGGTATGAGTTGGTTCCCCAAAGCTGATTTACAGCTGACCTTGAATGGTTCCACTGGTTTTAGGGCCCCGAATATTGATGATATCGGAAAGGTTTTTGATTCAGAGCCCGGCTCGGTCGTAGTGCCAAATCCGGAGTTAGATCCCGAATATGCCTATAATATTGATTTCGGAATCCAAAAAAACTTCAATGACAAACTCGTCTTAAAAGGGGCCACTTTTTATACCTATCTGGTAGATGCCCTCGTACGTAGGGATTTTTTGTTTGATGGACAATCTGAAATTGAATTCAATGGGGAACTAAGCAATGTACAGGCTATTCAGAATGCCGCTAAAGCTTATGTCTACGGATTTGAGTTCGGGGTAGAGGCGTTTATGACCGAGAACATCTTATTTCTCGGTAATCTAACCATTACGGAAGGGACGGAAGAAGATGACAATGGGGTTGATTCCGCCGCCCGTCACGTGGCACCAACATTTGCCGATGCACATCTTATTTGGAAGAATCAAAAATTTAAAGCCGATTTCTTTTTGAACTATAACGGTGAAATCCCATTTGATGATTTGGCACTTTCTGAACGAAGTAAAGAATTTATCTATGCCAGTGACGAAAACGGAAATCCCTTTTCCCCTTCATGGTACACTTTAAACTTTAGATCGCAATACCATATTTCAAATGCATTAAGAACCAATTTCAGTCTAGAGAACATTACCGATCAGCGGTATCGAACCTACTCTTCAGGTATTGCCGCACCCGGAATCAATTTGATTTTGGGTTTAGGGTATTCATTTTAAAAAAAAAGCCCCGATCATTGAAGACCAGGGCTTATGATTTTAATACGAATATCGGTTAATGATCATCGGTGGCTTCCTCTACCTCTTTTGCTGCTTTGTTTGCAGCATCTTTAACCTCTTCACCTGCTTTGTTTACCGCATTTTTGGCATCCTCACCCATTTTTTCGGCTCCTGTTTTGATATTTTCACCTGCCTTTTTGATACTATCCATGGCTTTCTCGCCAGCCTCTTTCATATCCTCGCCGGCTTCCTTTGCCTTATCCATGGCTTCCGCCCCGGCCTTTTTTAGATCATCACCAGCTTCTTTAAGATTTTCACCTGCCTCATCAAGGGCATTTTCGGTTGCTTCAGCGGCATCTTCAGCCTTTTTTGTGGCTTCTTTACAAGAAACCAATACTGATGTTGTCATTGTCAAGGCCAAAAAAGCCAATACTACTTTTTTCATTTTTAAGGTTTTAAGTGTTTATAATCGCTATAGCTACGTTAAAAAATAGGTTTTAGACGTATCTCATGAATAGTAAGACACCTCTAAAGTGTTTTAGGTCACTGAATACCATTAAATTCCATCTAAATTTTTATTTTTGCAAACTTGTAAATCCAGAAGGAAAGCTTTATGAAGTTTGCAGAATATAAAGGATTGGACCTACCGAAGATTGCCGATGAAATCTTGGCCTATTGGAAGGAAAACAACATCTTCGAAAAGAGCGTGGACACCCGCGAAGGCAAGCCGAATTATGTCTTTTACGAAGGTCCCCCATCTGCAAATGGTATGCCGGGTATCCATCATGTGATGGCACGTACCATAAAGGATATTTTCCCCAGGTATAAAACCATGAAAGGTTTTCAGGTAAATCGAAAAGCAGGTTGGGACACCCATGGCCTGCCCATCGAGCTTGGTGTGGAGAAAGCGTTGGGCATTACCAAAGAAGATATTGGTACGAAAATAAGTGTTGAAGCATATAATGCCGCCTGTAAAAAAGCGGTCATGCGTTATACCGATGTCTGGAACGATATGACCGAAAAAGTGGGGTATTGGGTCGATATGGAAGATCCCTACATCACGTTCAAACCTAAATACATGGAATCGGTTTGGTGGCTTTTAAAACAAATCCATAATAAAGGGCTTATCTATAAAGGGTATACCATTCAACCCTACTCCCCTAAAGCGGGTACCGGATTAAGCTCACATGAACTGAACCAACCCGGAACCTATCAAGATGTAACCGATACCACCGTAACAGCGCAGTTTAAAGCTAAAAAAGAAACGTTGCCAGATGCCCTAAAGGGTATTGAGGGAGACTTATGTTTTTTAGCCTGGACGACCACACCCTGGACCTTACCTTCGAATACGGCATTGACAGTCGGCCCCAAGATTGATTATGTGCTGGTAAAGACCTTTAACCAATATACCTTTGAGCCCATCAACGTCGTCTTGGCAAAAGCCTTGGTCTCAAAACAATTTTCAGGGAAATATTTTGAAGCTGAAAGCCAAGAAGATTTTACGAACTTCAAAGAAGGGGATAAGAAGATTCCTTACAAGGTAATTACCCAAGCCAAAGGTTCCGATTTGGTGGGAATTCGATACGAGCAATTAATCGACTATGTTCAACCCTATCAAAACGCCGAAAACGCATTTCGCGTAATCGCCGGTGATTTTGTGACCACTGAAGATGGTACCGGTATTGTTCACACTGCCCCGACTTTTGGGGCCGATGATGCCCTCGTTGCAAAACAGGCGAAACCCGAAGTACCACCGATGTTGGTTTTAGATGAAAACGACAACCCCGTTCCCCTGGTGGATTTACAGGGTAGGTTCAGACCAGAACTAAAAGAGTTTGGTGGCAAGTATGTCAAAAACGAATATTATGATGATGGCGATGCCCCAGAGCGTTCCATTGATGTAGAATTGGCGATTAAACTAAAAGAAGAAAATAAGGCATTTAAGGTTGAGAAATACCTGCACAGTTATCCGAACTGTTGGCGTACCGATAAGCCTATTCTATACTATCCATTGGATTCGTGGTTTATTAAAGTCACTGACATTAAAGACCGCATGTTCGAACTAAACGAAACCATTAATTGGAAACCGAAATCCACTGGGGAAGGGCGTTTTGGCAACTGGTTGGCCAATGCCAATGATTGGAACCTTTCCCGTTCTCGTTACTGGGGTATTCCGCTTCCCATATGGCGTACCGAAGATGGCTCAGAAGAAATTATGATCGGCTCTGTGGAAGAGCTGAAAAAAGAAATGGCAAAAGCGGTTTCCGCAGGAATACTTGAGAAGGATATTTTCGAAGATTTCGTGGTGGGTGATATGAGCGAGGCCAACTATGACAAAATCGACCTGCATAAAAATATTGTAGACCAGATTACATTGGTGTCGGCATCAGGCAAACCCATGAAGCGGGAATCCGACCTCATCGATGTTTGGTTTGATAGTGGGTCCATGCCTTATGCACAATGGCATTATCCCTTTGAAAACAAAAACTTCATAGACAATAACGAAACGTTTCCGGCTGATTTTATCGCAGAGGGTGTTGATCAAACGAGAGGCTGGTTCTATACCCTGCATGCCATTGGTACCATGGTCTTTGATTCGGTAGCCTATCAAAATGTGGTTTCAAACGGTCTTGTATTGGACAAAGAGGGCAAGAAAATGTCAAAACGTTTGGGTAACGCGGTAGACCCTTTTGTTACACTGCCAGAGCATGGGGCAGACGCCATAAGGTGGTACATGATCTCAAATGCCAACCCATGGGACAATCTGAAGTTTGACCTAGATGGTGTCATTGAGGTAAAGCGTAAGTTTTTTGGCACCTTGTACAATACCTATTCGTTCTTTTCATTGTACGCGAACATCGATGGCTTTTCATATGCCGAGGCTACCATCAAAATAGATGAAAGACCCGAACTTGACCAATGGATACTATCTGAGCTCCATAGCGTTATTAGAAGGGTTGATGAAGCTTATAATGATTACGAGCCCACAAAAGCGGCAAGGCTTATTGCTGATTTTGTTCAAGAAAACCTCAGCAATTGGTATGTGAGATTAAGTAGAAGGCGCTTTTGGAAAGGAGACTATCAGCACGATAAAATTGCCGCTTACCAAACCTTGTTCACCTGTTTACAGACGGTCGCAAAGCTAGCCGCACCAATTGCGCCATTTTTTATGGACAGGCTTTATAAAGATCTTGATGCGGTAACCAAAAAAGAAGGTTTTGAAAGTGTTCATTTGGCTGAATTCCCAAGGTTTGATCAAACCATGGTAGATGACGGCCTCGAGCGCAAAATGCAAACCGCGCAAAAAATTTCCTCGTTGGTACTTTCCATTAGACAAAAGGAAAAAATCAAGGTCCGCCAGCCCTTACACAAAATAATGATTCCGGTGCTAAACCAAGGGCAACGTAACGAGATTGAGGCAGTAACCGATTTAATCAGATCAGAGGTAAACGTTAAAACCATAGAACTAATGGATGACGCCTCAGAAATCCTTGTCAAACAAATCAAGCCTAATTTTAAGGTTCTAGGCCCAAAATTTGGCAAAGAGATGAAGCTGGTCGCCAATGCAATCAATACTTTGGAACAAGGTGATATCCAAAAAATCGAGCAAGAAGGCGAATTATCGGTGCAATTAGAAAATAAAAGTATTATTTTACAGTTGTCAGATGTAGAAATCACCTCGCAGGATATCGAGGGGTGGTTAGTAGCAAGTTCTGGACCTTTGACCGTTGCATTGGATATTACCATTGACGAGAATCTTAAAAATGAGGGTATCGCCAGGGAACTTGTCAATCGAATTCAAAACCTGCGAAAAGAATCCGGTTTTGAAGTGACCGATAAGATTGACCTCAGTATTCTAAAAGATGGGCATATTGAAAAGGCCATCGCCAAGAATGAACAGTATTTAAAAAGTGAAACGCTAACCGCAGAATTGAAATATGAAGATCATCTAGAAAAGGGTACTGAAGTTGCCTTTGATGACGTGAACACTAAATTGTTTATCCAAAAACATTAAAAAATGGCAGAAGATTTAAAAATTAGATATTCAGACAAAGACCTTGGGGAGTTCAAGACTTTGATTGAAGAAAAAATCGAAAAAGCGCAAAGTCACTTAGAATTATTGAAAAGTGCCTATATGAACGATGGCAATAATGGTACCGATGATACCTCACCTACTTTTAAAGCATTTGAAGAAGGCTCTGAGACCATGAGCAAAGAAGCCAATACCCAATTGGCCATTCGTCAAGAAAAATTTATCCGTGATTTAAAAAACGCCCTTTTACGTATTGAAAACAAGACTTATGGTATATGTCGCGTTACCGGAAAACTTATCAATAAAGAACGCTTGAAACTAGTACCGCATGCCACCTTGAGCATTGAGGCAAAAAATATGCAAAAATAATAAAACGCCTTAGGGCGTTTTTTTTGTAAATGAAGGTTTTCGGTTCTTTTTTGGTCCTTTTCTTTTTCTCAAGTCTCGTATTGGGTCAAAAGGTGGTTCGAAAAATTCTGACAAATCCAGATACACGGTTTATCCAGGTTGATACTAAAAACTGCTATGAAGTAAAATTCCATACTGCTGATAGTCAAGAATTGCGCGTCAAGGCCTCTATTGAAGGTGAATATGCCAAAGATTTAGTAGTTAGGATAGAAGAAGACGGACAAAATGTTTTCGTAAGCACCGATTTTTTGCCCAATTTTATCGCTCCGAATGACAAATTAAGTGCGCACAAGGTAATTTCCATTAGATTGGATATCATCATCCCTGAATATGGTAATGTCACTATTTATGGCACGAATACCCATGTTACGGGTTCTGGAAAGTACCGCAACCTAAAAGTTACTTTGGCCGAGGGTGACTGTATTTTACAAGATGTTTCCAAGACCATCGAAGTCAAGACCCAAAAAGGTAATATTCATGTGATAACCCAAGCAGGAATGATCGATGCCAGAAGTGCTTATGGAATGGTGGAAATAGCGGACCTACCAAAAGGTAATTTTAGTTATTCGCTGAAGTCCATTGAAGGCAATATCGTTGTAAGTAATCCAAAATAATATAGCTACTTTTGCCCAATTCGTATGTAAGAAATGAATTTAAAAAGATCCCTTATTTTAATCAGTATAATTTTACTTATTGATCAGCTCAGTAAAATTTATATCAAAACACATTTTCTATACCAAGAGTCCATAGAGGTATTCAGTTGGTTCAAAATACTTTTCATTGAAAATGAAGGAGCTGCTTGGGGAACCAAGCTAAGTGATATTCTACCCATTTCAGATTCTGCCGGTAAATTGATTTTAACCATCTTTCGCCTTTTTGCCATTTGTGGTATCGGTTATTGGTTGTATGACATTATTCAAAAGAAGTCCCCGAAGGTTTTGATTTTAGCGGTCTCTTTAATTTTTGCTGGTGCTTTGGGCAATATCATAGACTCTATTTTCTACGGGGTAATCTTTAATAACAGTTACAATGAAGTAGCCACTTTATTTTCAGAAGAACCCTACGGTAAGCTATTTTATGGAAAGGTGGTGGACATGCTATATTTTCCTATCATTAAAAATGCCACATGGCCTTCTTGGTTTCCAATAATCGGAGGGAACAATTTTTCTTTTTTCGACCCAATTTTCAATATTGCGGATACTGCAATCAGCACTGGGGTAGGTATCTTAATCTTTTTCAATAAAAAGGCCTTCGCCAAAGTAGGGCATTAGAATTTATACACTTTTTCTGGGGTGACACAATAATCTAGCGGAACATCGTATTCGTTGATGTCATTAATCTTTGATTCGGCTTCAAAAAAGGACAATCCTATTTTAATTACGCTTGATTTACATTTTTTCAAAAAGGTATCATAGTATCCTTTGCCATAGCCAACGCGATTTCCCATTTTATCGAATGCCAATAGGGGTATAAAAACAACGTCCATTTTAGGTTCATCAATCCTGATCCCATCAACTGGCTCAGGAATATTCAATGTGTTGGATATTAAAATCGTGCTATCCGTCAATAGGTAATTTTGAAGTAGGCCGTTAGCAATCATCTTTGGAACAACGATATTTTTGTCTTTCCCTTGAAGTACCGTAAGTATGGAAGTAGTATCGACTTCTTTATTTGAAATAATGGATAAGAAAATATGGTAAAAAGAAAAATTCCATATAGGCAAAGCAAGCAACCTATTGGCTATTTCTAAACTATGACTTTCAATTAAACTGGAATCAAGTAGGTCTCTCTTTTTCCGGTATGCTAATCTAAGTTCTTCTTTCGTCATCTACGGAAGTAGATAGGTAAAATTGGGTAGGTCTTTGGGGAACAAAAACTACTCTCTAGTCGATGCGGCAAAATAAATTTTGAAGAATAACATCAAAATCAAGTACATGCCCAATACAATTAAATAATTTTCCATTTGTTAACCTTAATTTGAACTAAAAATAGCAATTTTTTTTCTAAATGTCCTATGAAATGCATTTTTTTATCGTTGAAATGCACAATTTTTATAAAAAATTTAACGAAACCAAATATGGGTGACAATTCAATTGCGGAAAAACCTTAGAACAATTAAGGTAATTGTTGGTTTAGAACATTTAGTAGTGTCAAAACCGGCAATGTTTAAAAAACATAGTAATTTCACCTTTAATAAATACGCTTTCGTCAAATACTCATGCCAGTACCTATAGAAGTCCAATTGAGCGCTTTACCGACCAACCCCGGGGTATACCAATTTTATGATGGCAATGATAAGATATTATATGTCGGCAAGGCTAAAAACCTAAAAAAACGTGTCTCATCTTATTTTACAAAAAAACATGAGTATGGCAAGACCAGGGTAATGGTCAAAAAAGTCAATCTTATCAGGCATATTGTCGTAGCCACTGAATCTGATGCGCTGTTACTCGAAAACAGTCTCATCAAAAAACATCAACCCCGGTATAATGTCTTGTTGAGGGATGATAAGACATACCCTTGGATCTGTATTAAAAATGAGCGTTTTCCAAGAATTTTTCCTACGAGAAAAGTAATCAAGGATGGGTCGGAGTACTTTGGGCCTTATACCAGTATGAAAACCGTCAAAACGCTGCTTGATCTTATCAGAAGTGTCTATCCGCTCAGAACCTGTAATTACGATCTGTCGCATGAAAAAATAAGTGCCGGCAAGTACAAGCGTTGCCTCGAATTTCATTTAGGCAATTGCAAAGGGCCCTGCGAGGGACTACAATCGGCCGATGCCTACCACAAGCAAATCGATGATATACGTGACATCATCAAAGGAAATTTCAAGAGTTCATTACAGTACTTCAAACATCAAATGAAAGCGCTTGCCGCTGAGATGGAATTTGAAAAAGCGCAACGCATCAAAGAAAAAATCGAAGTGCTTGAAAGTTATCAGGTGAAATCGACTATTGTAAATCCAAAAATCAGCGATGTCGATGTTTTTTCCATTTTTTCCGACGAATCATATGGCTATGTCAATTATTTGCAAGTTTCGCATGGTTCCATTATCAGGTCGCACACTTTAGAGGTTAAGAAAAAGCTCGACGAGAACGATGCGGAATTGCTACAGCTGGCCATAGTTGAGATCAGACAACGTTTTAAGTCCGTATCAAAAGAAATTTACCTCCCTTTCCATGTAGAACTTGATGAGAACTTGAAAATCACACTCCCTAAACTTGGCGATAAAAGAAAGTTACTCGATTTGTCAATTCGAAATGCCAAGTTCTATCGACAAGACCGATTCAAACAAATAAAGATCACCGATCCCGATCGCCATACGAAAAGGGTGATGGCCCAAATGAAAAGTGATTTGAGGCTTTCTGAAGAACCGGTACATATCGAATGTTTTGACAACTCGAATATTCAAGGGAGCAATCCTGTTGCGGCATGTGTTGTGTTTAAAAATGGAAAACCTTCAAAAAAAGAGTACCGTCACTTCAATATTAAAACAGTGACCGGGCCAGATGATTTCGCATCTATGGAAGAGGTGGTTTTTCGAAGGTACAAACGCCTATTGAACGAAGGCGAATCGTTGCCGCAACTCATTGTAATCGACGGTGGTAAGGGGCAGTTGTCCTCTGCCTTAAAAAGTTTGGATATTTTAGGCTTGCGAAGAAAAATAGCGATAATCGGTATTGCCAAACGACTAGAGGAAATTTATTTCCCCGATGATCCCATACCTTTATACTTGGATAAAAAATCAGAGACCTTAAAGATCATTCAGCAGCTACGCAATGAGGCCCACCGCTTTGGCATCACGTTTCACCGAAACAAAAGAAGTGCCGCGGCCATAAACTCAGAACTCGAAGGTATTGAGGGCATAGGCGAAAAAACCGCTGAACAACTCTTGAAAGAATTCAAGAGTGTGAAACGTATACGAGAGGCATCAATTGATACCTTGGCAAAATCCATTGGTATGGCAAAAGCAAAAAAAGTCTTTGAGTCATTTCATTGATATCAGTCTATGTCAAAGAAAATAATAGTTCTAGTAGTATTCGGCCTGCTCAACTTTGTTCGGGCTCAAGACGGGCCTAAGATCGGTCTAGTGCTAAGTGGTGGTGGTGCCAAAGGGTTGGCCCATATTGGCGTATTGAAGGTTATTGAAGAAGCAGGCATCAAAATCGACTATATCGGTGGCACCAGTATGGGAGCAATCGTTGGGGCCCTCTATGCATCAGGATATTCGGCCAAAGAACTTGACTCCATCTTCAAGACTACCGATTTTCCAAACCTGATACAAGATAATGTGCCCAGAAGCGCCAAAACGTTTTACGAAAAAGATGATTCAGAAAGATATGCACTCAGTCTTCCCTTTGACAATTTCAAGGTAAGCTTTCCTCAAGGTATCTCGGGCGGACAAAACATTTATAGTGAGTTTGTCAGACTACTCTACCATGTAAAAGATGTACAAGACTTTAATAGGCTTCCCATTCCATTTTTATGTATTGCCACTAATGTAGAGACCGGTGAACCTATTTTACTCAACAAAGGCTATTTGCCAGAAGCTATTATGGCAAGCGGCACGTTTCCCTCACTATTCGAACCTTCAGAAGTAGATGGCAAAATACTGATAGATGGGGGCGTGGTCAATAACTACCCCATCAATGAGGTCAAAGCACTTGGGGCAGATATCATTATCGGCGTGGATGTTCAAGATGCCCTTGCAAATAGGGAATCGTTGTCGTCGGCCACTGAAATACTGCTACAAATAAACAACTACCGTACCGTAAATGATATGGTCAAAAAAAGGAAGCAGACCAATCTTTATATCAAACCGAATATTGAGGATTTTTCAGTCATAGACTTTGAAAAAGGGCCTGAAATCATTGAAAGTGGCGAGCGTGCGGCCAGGGAAAACTGGGATGCACTTGTGGCGCTTGCCCAACAGCAACCTGAACGTAACGATACTAAAAGAACGGCCAGTGTGCAAGACAGTTTGACCATAAACCGATTGGTCATCATCGGTAATGAGACCTACACTAGGGGCTATATAAAAGGTAAGCTTCGCTTTAATCTTGCCGAAAAAATTTCTTTCTCGAACCTTCGCCAAGGTATTAGCAATTTATCGGCAACAGGAAACTTCAAGGCCATTCGATATAAACTGGTTTCGAACGGCCTGGGCACTGATCTTATCTTAAACCTTAAAGAAAAACCCACCAAAATGTTTATCAAGATGGGGGCCCATTACGATGATCTATACAAGAGTTCCGCATTGATAAACCTTACGCGAAAAAACCTTTTCATGAAAGACGACGTAGCTTCTTTTGACCTTATCGTAGGTGACAACATACGTTACAACTTGCAATATTACATCGATAAGGGGTTTTATTGGAGTTTTGGTATCAATTCAACATTTAACGAATTCAATGAAGAAATTGATTTTGACCTCATCCGGGATAATTTTGATGTGCTTGATGATCCCAATATCGGCGAGATCAATCTTGACGTGACCGACTTTACCAATCAAATCTACTTGCAAACCGTTTTGCGTGAAGAATTTGCTTTTAGTTTAGGCTTAGAACACAAATTATTGCGATACAGTACCCGAACTTTAAATAATACCGTCATTCAAGAAGACGCTATGTCATTTCAACCTACTTCGAATGAACGCACTTTTTTTGAGGATAGCCATTACTTGAGTACCTATGGTCGACTAACCTTTGATACCTATAATGATAAATATTTTCCAACCAAAGGGTTGTTCTTCGATGGGGATTTTCACTTCTATTTACTCTCATCCGATTTCAATGAAAACTTCAGGGAGTTTTCAATAGCCAAGGGACGACTCGGCACGGCGATTACGATTGTCCCAAATTTAGCGATCAATCTAGAGACCGAGGGAGGGTTCAAGCTGGGATCTTCTTCAGTCACCTCATTTGATTTCGTATTGGGTGGGTTTGGTGGTGTAACCATTAACAACTTCATGCCATTTTTTGGCTATGATTTTTTGAGTTTGCCCGGTAATAGTTACGTAAAGGCCTATTCACGATTGGATTATGAATTGGCCCCAAAGAACCATTTATTATTTACCGCAAATGTAGCCAACGTAGCTGATGATCTTTTTAGAACCGGAGATTGGTTCACCGCACCTGATTTTTCAGGCTTTGGGGTAGGCTATGGCCTGGAGTCGTTTTTAGGTCCGGTACAGGTGTATTATTCTTGGACCCCACAACTCAATGATAGCCAAGTATTCTTTAGCGTTGGCTATTGGTTCTAGGCTTTTGAAATCAGTTGTTTTTAGACAATTTATCTTAACAAAAAACTAAATAGTACTAAGAAATTCCAAATATTGATTGCCCCAAGTTAAAGTTGGTTAAAAACGGCTATACAACAAAAAGGGCACCCTATCTTTGTATAACAAGAGGGGTGGTTCCCTCTTAACTTTAAGTATTGGTTTTTCATAATTTAAAGTTTGGTTGGTTATTTAGGAAAAGCCCCGATGTGAACATTGGGGCTTTTTTTGTGCAATACTTTGGAATAACTTTTGTTTAAGTAACTGTAAATTCAAGTTGGAATGCGTTGTTTTTAATAATTTTACATTGTTCACGCTTTATGAAAAAGAATTTTACCATACTGTTCAGCCTGTTTGTTCTTGTCGCTATGGCCCAGAACAACAATGCCTATAAATCAGGTGAATGGTTAAAGTTCCGAATTCACTACGGAATCTTTAACGCAAGTTTTGCCACCTTAAAGTTAGAATCAAAAAAACTGGATACCATACCTGTTTACCATGTCGTTGGAAAAGGAAGTACAACGGGTTTGGCCCGCCTATTTTTCAAGGTCGATGATACCTATGAAAGCTATTTTGGACGCTACGATAACAAACCACATAAATTTATACGAAAAATCGATGAGGGCGGATATACCAAAGACATGGAAATCAACTTTGATTACACAGAGAAAAAAGCCCTTTTAATTGATAAGAAGAACAAAAAAGAATTTGATTTTAAAATAGACAACAAGGTACAAGACCTCATATCAGCAGCGTATTACCTAAGAAATCAATATACGATCGATGACCTTACAGTTGGCGAAAGTATTAAGATGAATATGCTTTATGACGATGATGGGGTATATCAGTTCAAACTCAAATTTTTGGGCAAAGAAGTCGTCAGAACAAAGTATGGCAAAGTAGAATGCCTAAAATTCAGGCCATATGTACAATCGGGTCGCGTCTTTAAAGAGCAAGAAAGCTTAACTTTGTGGGTATCGAATGATTTGAACAAGATACCGATTCGAATAAAAGCTGATTTGGCAGTAGGCTCTATAAAGGCTGATTTAGATGGCTACAATGGACTTAAAAATCAGTTCAAAATAATTATGGATTGATTGACCGATGAATAAAGATGAGCGAATTGAGTCCCAAATCAACAAGCTTGAAGAAAAATTTAAAAATTCTGGACAAGACCTAAGCTCTTATTTAGATGGATTGCTCTATCAGCGTTACTTGACCTATTGGGATTATATACATCTAGACACCCTTCTGAGTATCCAAGTGCCGCGCACGTACTTCCCTGATGAGGAGATTTTTATCATGTATCACCAAATCACCGAGCTATATTTTAAGCTCATATTACATGAACAAAAGCAATTGGTTGATGACAAATCACAAGATTTAGACTTCTTTATCGAAAGGGCCAATCGTATCAATAACTATTTTAAAGCATTGACCTCTTCGTTTAGCATAATGATAAATGGTATGCAGCGAGAACAATTTTTAAGGTATCGCATGTCATTGCTGCCCGCCAGTGGATTTCAATCGGTACAATACCGTATGATCGAAATCTATGCGACACCCTTAGAAAATTTGATCCACTACCAAGAAAGGGAAAAATTCTCAGAAAAAAATTCGAACGAAGAACTATACGAGCATATCTATTGGAAAAAAGGAGCTACCGATATCGACACAGGGGAAAAAACATTGACTTTAAAGCAATTTGAGTATCGATACACCCCTAGATTGATACGCATTGCCAATCAAGTAAAAGGCAATACGATCTATCATAAATATCTAGCACTGCCAAAGTCACATCGTGAAGACAAAACCCTTATAGAGGCACTTAAAAACCTTGATCTAAATGCCAATGTGAACTGGCCGTTAATGCATATGGGTTCTGCCTATCGTTATCTGTCAAGGGATAAGGTTGCAGTTGACGCGACAGGTGGAACCAACTGGAAGGCGTATTTACCACCAAGTTTCCAGAAAATAATATTTTTTCCAACTTTGTACTCTGAAAACGAATTGAATACTTGGGGCAAAGAGTGGGTCGAACACATCTTTAATCCTGATAATAAATAAAAACGAATTCATGCAAAAAATTTGGGGCATATTTTTAGCATTGGCAATCTTAAGTTCATGTGCAGAGAACCAAAAAAAAGATACGAAGGCCGTAGCACAGATCGCCATTGAAAAACCGATTGAAAAAAAATATGGTTTTGATATTGAAAAATTCAAGATAGTACATGATACTATTAAAAATGGTGATAGCTTCGGAAAGTTGATGCTCGAAAACCACGTTGACTACCCTAAAATCGTAAAAATTGCAGAAGAGTTCAAAGATACCTTCGATGTGAAGCGAATCAAGGTCGGCAAACCCTACGTAATCTTAAAATCTAAAGATACCCTCGAAAAAGCGCAAGTATTTATTTATGAAAACGACAGAGTGAATTACACCGTCGTAGATTTAAGGGATTCAGTGAGAGCCTATAAAAGCAAGAAAGAAGTGAGCTATGTGCAACGAGAAGTTGGAGGGGTTATCGAAAGTAGCCTTTCACAGTCTTTGGATACCCTAGGGGTTGACTATGCCGTCACTATTAACCTGTCAGAGATTTATGCATGGACCGTAGATTTTTTCAAACTTGAAAAAGGAGACAAGTTCAAGATCATCTATAAAGAAAGGTACATCAATGATACGATTTATGCCGGCTCAGAACCTATTGAGGCAGCATATTTTGAACATAAGGGTGTTCCCATTTATGCCTTTCCATATACGACCGATAGCTTAAAGCAAATTTTAGACTATTATGATGACGAGGCCAAAAATTTAAGAAGTACTTTCTTAAGGGCCCCGATCAAGTTCGGTAGTTACCGCCTCTCATCAAGATATAACCTTAGAAGGCGTATTGCCTACTACGGCTACAAGGTAAGACCACATCGCGGTACGGACTATGCAGCACCTGTAGGCACTCCGATTATCGCCACTGCGGATGGTACGGTCACAGAATCGACTAGAAGGGGCGGTAATGGAAAATATGTGAAAATTAGGCATAACGGTACCTACAGCACACAATACCTTCACATGAAAAAACAAAAAGTGAAAAAGGGGGAATTTGTACGCCAAGGAGATGTTATTGGCTGGGTCGGAATGACGGGTAACACGGGTGGCCCCCACGTTTGTTACCGCTTTTGGAAAAATGGGGCCCAAGTAGACCCCTTGCGTGAAAAATTACCCACCGCAGAACCTATTGCAGACTCATTGAAAATAAAGTATTTAGATCATATAGCCCCTATAAAGACACAACTTGACTGTATTCAATATAAAGTTTTTGAAAAAGAAGAAGATAATCTGTTAACCTTGAACGAGTAACATGGCCCTACCTAAAATTGATCCAACAACCACAGCTGCATGGAAAAAGCTTGTGACCCATTTTGAAAAGAGTAAAAATGAGCACTTAAAAACACTTTTTGAAAACGATTCGGATAGGGCCAAGAAGTTTACGGTTCAGTGGAACGATTTCTATGTTGATTTTTCAAAGAACCGTATTTCCAAGGAAACACTTGATCTGTTATTTGGTTTAGCCGATGAAGTAAAGTTGAAAGAGGCGATTTCTGCCTATTATGGCGGTGAATTGATAAATGAAACGGAAAACCGTGCCGTTTTACATACCGCACTGCGCGCCAAAAAAGGAGATACCGTACTCGTTGACGGAAAAAACGTGATGGAAGAGGTATTTCAGGTAAAAGAACATATCAAGACCTTCACGGAAGGAATCATATCTGGAAGCAAAAAAGGCTTCACGGGCAAAGCGTTTACCGACGTTGTAAATATCGGCATAGGTGGATCGGATTTGGGTCCGGTAATGGTCGTTGAAGCCTTGAAATTTTATAAGAATCACCTTAAGACCCATTTTGTAAGTAATGTTGATGGGGATCATGTGAATGAGGTTTTAAAAGAGCTCAATCCCGAGACCACCCTTTTTGTAGTGGTCTCTAAGACCTTTACCACCCAAGAGACATTGAGCAATGCGACCACTATTAAAAAGTGGTTCTTGAAATATGCATCAGAGAGCGATATTGCAGCCCACTTTGCAGCCGTTTCCACAAATACCGAAAAAATCGCCGAGTTTGGTATTGCAGCCGAAAATGTTTTCCCGATGTGGGATTGGGTCGGAGGTCGTTTTTCACTCTGGAGCGCGGTAGGTTTATCAATTGCATTAGCAGTTGGGTATGAAAACTTTGACAACCTTTTGGATGGGGCAAATGAAATGGATGTACATTTCAAGACCGCTGATTTCCCAGAGAATATTCCAGTTGTGCTGGCCTTAATCAGTGTTTGGTACAACAATTTCTATGGTGCCGAGACTGAGGCGATAATCCCCTACACTCAATATCTTAATAGGTTTTCTGCCTATCTGCAACAAGGTATTATGGAAAGTAATGGCAAAAGTATGGATAGGGCCGGCCATAGGGCTTCTTACCAAACTGGCACGATAATCTGGGGAGAACCAGGCACCAATTCACAGCATGCATTCTTTCAACTTATCCATCAAGGCACCAAGTTGATTCCGACGGATTTTATCGGATTCAAAAATTCGTTACACGGTGACACGGACCATCATAATAAGTTGATGGCCAATTTCTTTGCCCAAACCGAGGCATTGATGAACGGCAAGACAGCCCAACAAGTTTCAGACGAGCTGAAGTCTACTGACATGACACAGCAAGAAATCGAAGCACTACTTCCATTCAAGATATTCGAAGGAAATAAACCTACCAACACCATCTTAATACAGCAATTGACCCCAAAAAGCCTCGGGGCCCTTATTGCTATGTACGAACATAAGATTTTTGTGCAAGGTGTCGTTTGGAATATCTTCAGCTACGATCAGTGGGGTGTTGAGTTGGGCAAGCAACTTGCCAAAAACGTACTTCAAGACATTGAAAATTCCGAAATTGGCAATCATGATTCCTCTACATTGAACCTTTTACATTTTTTTAAGAGTTGATACACCTTTAATTAATCTTTAAAACAATTATATTCTTTTCATTTTCAATTATTTGAACAAATTCTAAAAAGTTATCGTTGGCATATTCTTAACATTATGTTAACCTACGAATAGTAGTAAAACAAGACTTTTGCGAAACAATTCAAACACTTAGAAAATGAAAAGAATCTACCTAATTGCTATTGCATTATTAGTCTCTGCAATGGCTTTTTCACAAGGTGTTACCACATCGGCCATCGGCGGTAAGGTAACAGACAACACTGGGGAGCCCCTTCTCGGTGCAAGTATTGTGGCCGTTCACGTGCCTTCTGGAACATCTTATGGCGCAGCAACTGATTTTGATGGGTTTTACAGAATATCAGGGATGCGTACCGGTGGTCCATATACGGTGACCATTTCTTATGTTGGTTTTAATGATGACATAAGAGAGGGGGTTTACTTAAATCTAGGTTCCACCAATAGAATCAACGTGCAAATGGTTGAATCGGCTACCGCTCTTGATGAGGTAGTTGTAACGGCAGTCTCTAATGGTGTTTTCGGTTCCAATAAAACAGGTACCGAAACCAATATCTCACAACGTCAAGTAGCCACTACTCCAGCGGCTTCGCGATCTCTAGCGGATTTTGTACGTTTAACGCCCCAAGCACAGCTTAATGAAGGTGATGACGGATTTTCAATTTCGTTGGCAGGTCAGAACAACCGATATAACGCTATCTATATTGATGGTGCGGTAAACAATGACGTTTTCGGTTTGGCCGGATCGGGTACCAATGGGGGCCAGACTGGTGTGAACCCCTTATCTGTGGATGCAATTGAAACTTTTCAGATAAATATTGCTCCTTTTGACGTAAAACAATCTGGTTTCTCCGGTGGTTCGATCAATGCGGTGACCCGTTCTGGATCAAATGAGTTTGAAGGTTCGGCATATTACTTCACACGTAATGAGAACTTGGTCGGTAGAACGCCTGGCGCGCTTCTTAACGAAGGTGACGAACGTGAGCGGGTAAGTGAGTTTTCTGCTGATACTTACGGTGTGCGATTAGGTGGGCCGCTTATTGAAGATAAATTATTCTTCTTTGTAAACTATGAGCGTAACGAGACTGAGATACCCCAACCATTTATCTTCAGTAATTATACAGGGCGTTCTTCAGAAGCCGATTTGGCAGGACTGAGTAGTTTCTTACAAAATAGCTTTGGGTACAACCCAGGTATCTTTGATGATAATACGCGTTCATTAGAAAGTAACACGTTTGTTGCAAAGGTCGATTGGAATATCAATGAGAATAATAATCTGTCCCTAAGACATAGCTATGTTGGTGCCGAAAATCTTGAGGCACGAAATTCAGGTAATAGAAATATCGGCTTCCTTAACGGATCTGAATTCTTCGAATCAACCACGAATTCCACGGCTTTAGAACTAAACTCTCGATTTGGCAATAAGTTCAGTAACAATTTAGTAATCGGTTATACAACGGTTCGAGATGATAGAGATCCTTCTGGTGATCCGTTCCCTACGGTTCAGATACAAGATGGTGACGGAACCATTAATTTTGGTTCAGAACCATTTTCAACTGCCAACTTATTGGAAACCGACTATTTGACCATAACGAATAATTTTGAGATTTATGCCGGTCGCCACACAGTGACCGTGGGCGCAAACCTTGAATTTGCTACCGTTAAAAACCTCTTCTTCGCATTTAACTTTGGTTCATATGTTTTTGAAGACCAATTTGATGACGATGGTAATTTATTATCTACGGGGCTAAACCAATTCTTGACCAATCAAGTGGCCAATGAGTATAGCCATGGATATTCTTTGATAGGTGATGGAACAGTTGGTGATGAGTCTAACGGTTCTGCTGATTTCAACACTTTTCAAGCTGGTTTCTATGTACAGGATGATTTTCAGATTACCGATGATTTCAAGGTAAGTTACGGGGCACGTATTGATATTCCAAGATGGGAAGATGGTACGGTCAATGATGACTTTAATATGCGTACGATCCCATTATTGGAGGCCGAAGGGAAAAACCTTCAAGGCGCCCTTGTAGGGCAAGGTGTTGGTACTGCCATGTTTGCCCCAAGGTTAGGTTTTAACTGGGATGTGAACGGTGAAAGATCGACCCAAATACGTGGTGGTCTCGGTGTATTCACCTCTAGACTTCCTTTGGTATGGCCAGGCGGAACTTACAACAATAATGGTGTTACCGGTGGTTTTACATTTGATGCAACATTCTTTGGCCCTGATGCCGGACAATTATTCGAACCTGACGTAAATAACCAATTCAAGTCAGTTGCGCCGGGTACTGGCGGTTTAGGTGGTAATATCGATTTAATTGCCGAAGATTTTAAACTACCACAAGTAGTAAAATACAATATTGCGGTAGATCAAAAACTACCATGGTGGGGCTTGATTGCGTCTGCTGATTTCTTATACACCGATGTCATTACCGATGTATTCTACGAAAACTTGAATCTTCGTGGTCCTGTAGGTTTTTATGAAGGTGCGGATAACCGTCCATTCTATGACAGGGGAGACGAAATCGATGATACCTATGGTAGAATCATCCTAGCCTCAAATACTGGTGGTGGTAATTCGACTAACGCTACATTTACCATTAGAAAACCATTTGACAATGGGTTTGCGGGATCAGTTTCCTATACGTATGGGGAATCAAATAAGATTTTTGACGGTACGTCTTCCCAAAACAGTTCACAATGGAGGAATATCTTGACCGTTAACGGTAAAAATTCGAATCTTCCTGTGACACGTTCTGATTTTGCTTTGGGTAATCGTATTATCGCCGATGCATCGTATCAAATACGATGGAACGATAACATCAAATCTACGATAGCCTTATTCTATCAAGGTTTTCAAGGTAGCCCGTACAGCTTTAGCTATAGGGAAGGTAGGGATCTATTGAACGATGATTCTCGAGACAATGCATTGATTTATATTCCTAGGAATGCTTCGGAAATACAATTTTCTGGTGATGCAGCTGAACAAGCCGCACAATGGGAGCAGTTGGACACCTTCATTAATAGTGTGGAACACCTGAGGGAAAATAGGGGTGGTTATGCTGAGCGCAATGCCACTAGAGGACCTTGGAGCCATATTGTTGATTTGAAATTCTTACAAGACTTTTCCATTAACATGGGTAACAAAAAGCACACCCTTCAATTGACTGCTGATATCTTTAACTTCACCAATCTTTTGAACAACGATTGGGGTAGGTTACAAACTGTAGGTAGCGAGGTAAGCCCCCTAACTACGGTTAGTTCAGGTAGCGGCACTCCAGTGTTCAGCATCAATCAAGGTGTAATGGATGAGAACGGAAATCCAAATTTCATCGAATTTGACGATGAGGGAATTCAGTCTTCAAGATGGCAAGCACAACTGGGCATTCGTTATATCTTTAACTAAAAGCCCTATCACTTTACATTTAAAACCCCGCAATCGCGGGGTTTTTTATTTGCAAAAATCAGTACATTTAGACTTCTAAACCAAACCCATGGAAATTGTTAAGAATCTACACTCTTATTTCGCTTATGTTGTTTTGTTAATACTAGTTTTAGCGGTGGTCAATGCCTTCTCAGGCTGGTTCGGCAAAAAAGAATTCCGATTTGAAAAAGATTTACGCGTAAGCCTATTTGCATTGATTTTAAGCCATATCCAATTGGTAATCGGCCTGATTCTGTTCTTTATTTCGGCCAATGGCCTTAATGCAATCCGAACTTTGGGTATGGGTGGTTTAAATCCTGCTTCAAGGTTACTTGCTGTAGAGCATCCCTTTATCAACATACTTGCAATAGCCCTTATCACCATCGGCTGGTCGCGTCATAAGAAAAAGGCAGATGATACCGCAAAATTCAAAAGTATTGCTATTTTTTACGGATTAGGGCTTTTGTTTATTCTAAGCAGAATTCCGTGGGGGCAGTGGTTATAGCCCCCTCTGACTCCCCCAAAAGGGGAGAATTCATCAAAAACTACTAATAGGTCAAGAGTTTTGGAATACTTTCGCTTTGCCAAAAATTACTATTACTTTATTTTGGGAAGTCATCTTAAAATTTCTGATTGTCTTCTATTTGAATCCAATAAAATAGTGTATTAATCCCCTCCTTTGGAGGGGCTAGGGGAGGCCTTTTTGATTAAATAAAGGTAAATGGGAAAGTGATCCGCATAACCACCCTGATACGAAGTACCTACATAAGTGCGAAACGGATAACCCTTATACTTTCCAGTTTGTGTTTTCAAATACTCAGGATTATAAATACCAGCTTTCCAAAACACATATTTTGATTTTGCCTTGTGAAGTAGGTTTGGGGTAAAAAAGAATTGATCGAATAAATTCCATTTATCCCGATACGCAAGGGTACCGCTTCCTTTCTTGAACTTCTTTTCCATTGGGTTAAAAAGCCTCGTGCTATCTACAGTACTCCTTTTTCCGGTTGTTTTCAAAACTTTCTTGAAACTCTCATCGATAGGATCATCATTAAAATCACCCATACTGATGATCTTGGCGTTAGGGTCTAAATACCGAACGGAATCAATAATCTTCTTATTCAATTGCGCTGCCTTTATCCGATAAGGTCTACTTCTGGCCTCACCCCCACTTCTTGAAGGCCAATGATTCACCATAAAATAGAACTGCTCCCCGTCCAACAAGCCACCGACTACCAATTGATCCCGCGAATAATCACGGTATCCTTCAGTGTCAAATAACAAAAGACGGTGACTTCTAAAGGAAGTAGGTAAAAAAGCCTCCTTTTTATAGAGTAAGGCCACATCGATACCCCTTTCATCAGGTGAATCAAAATGGATAATTCCATAATCTTTATCCATTAAATATTTATGGGCTATCAAATCTTGAATTACCGTCTTGTTCTCAACCTCGCAAAGGCCAATAATATCAGGGGAGGTTGATACCTTTTCAACCCCTATTTCTGAAAGCACCTTGGAAATATGGCCAATCTTTGTGCCATACCTTTCTTTTGACCATTTATAACCCCCTTCAGGTGTACGCTCATTATCAAAAATCAGGGTGTCATTTATGGTGTCGAAAAGATTTTCAACGTTATAAAAGGCCACGGTCCTAATTTTAAATGTCTTTTTATCTTGGGTAAAACCTAACGTAAGGATGAAAAAGAAGCATAAGTATAAGACTTTTCGCAATTTTAAGTAAGCTTATCTATTTTTAGATAATTTAAGTTTTTTCTTCTAAAAAAAGATTTTTTTTCTTCAATTTTATGTAACATTGATAAATACACCAACCTTTAAATGCGTTTGTTTTTTCTTGCAGGGTTTTCCCTTTGTGTTTCATTGCTTGCAGTAGCACAGCAAACCAAAACAATAAAGGGTACCATTCTGGCCGAACAGACCGGACTTCCCCTGGCATCATGTCAAATTACAATTGAAGGTACCGCATATACGGCATCATCCGACACTTCAGGTCGATTTCAACTTAACATCGAACACAAAGATGGTTTTATCCTACTTATTTCACGATTGGACTATATCCCAAAAAGATTACCCATTGCCTTTGAGACAAATACAACTATAGCGCTTGGCAATATCTTTCTTAAAAAAGATATCACCCTTGAAAAAACCGATAATCTCATCACATTGACCGAGGCAGATCTTTCTGATGACAGTGAAACCATTTCCTCTTCAATAGGTCTTCTACAGGCAACACGTGACGTTTTTTTAAGTAGGGCCGCTTTCGACTTTGGGCAAGCCTTTTTCAGGGTTAGGGGTTACGACGCCCAAAACGGAAACGTATTATTGAATGGGATCGTAATGAACAAATTTCTGAATGGCAGACCGCAGTGGAACAACTGGGGTGGCCTAAATGATGTGATTAGAAACCAAGAATTTACAAATGGGTTGGCGGCA
Organism: Croceitalea sp. MTPC5; assembly: GCF_036985505.1. NCBI lineage: Bacteria > Pseudomonadati > Bacteroidota > Flavobacteriia > Flavobacteriales > Flavobacteriaceae > Croceitalea > Croceitalea sp. MTPC5. The sequence goes on along the minus strand of NZ_BTGQ01000003.1, from coordinate 133,359 downwards.
TCAGCATATACCTTTGGGGGTATCTTGGGCAATACCAATATCAATCTTCGCCCCTCTGGTATGCGTCCGGGCATACGCTTATCAAGTTCTGTCTCAAATCGAACGTATACCGGGCGATTTATGGCCACCTATAGTTCTGGCCTGTCAAATAATGGGATCTCTTATACCCTTTCCGCCTCAAGAAGATTGGCTGGGCAGGGCCATATTCAAGGCACTTTATACGACGCCTATTCACTTTTTGGTGGTTTGGAATATCAGTTCAACACCAAACACAGTATTGGGCTTACCGCAATTCTAGCAAAAAATCGAAGGGGGCGTTCCGCTGCCATTACCGAAGAGGTATTCAATCTCGTCGGCAGCCAATACAACCCCTATTGGGGAAAATAAGATGGCCGGATTCGAAACTCAAGGGAACGGAACATTTTTGAACCCATCTTATTGTTAAACCATTACGTTACAACTCAAGATTTTAAATTAACAACGGGGTTGGCCTATCAGGGTGGAGCCCGAACGCGAAGTAGGTTAGGCTACTACAATGCTCCTAATCCCGATCCTACATATTACAGGTACCTGCCGAGTTTTTATATCAACAACCCGATAGGGGCCGACTTTACAAATGCCTCCCTTGCCAGGGATGGTTTCTTAAACAACCCGCAACTAAACTGGTCAAATATATCCACTGCCAATTCCAACACCCAAAATGGTGGTAGGGCTGCCTACGTGCTGTACGATGATGTAATTGACGACACACAATTTTCGTTTAGCAGTGTTGGAAACCTTAAAATCAATAATTGGCTGAATATCGATTTTGGGGCAGCATACCGTAATATATCTTCAGTGAATTATGCTAAAATCAAAGACTTGATAGGTGCTGATTTTCATGAAGACATAGACCCCTTCTCCAATACACAGAACGATATCAATAGCACAACCAATAAAACTTCAGGAGCCACCTTTAACTATGATTATGATATGGACGCATCCAACCTCAATGGTTTTGGGCAATTGACCGGTACTTTCGATAATTGGAGTGGTTTTGTATCAGCCAGTTTGTCCAATACTGTGTATCAACGAAACGGAATGTTTCAAAACGAACGTTTTCTGAATACTTCATTGGGCCTTAGCGAAGAAATTAAATTTTCAGATTATGGCCTTAAGGGTGGTACTACCTATAAAATTACAGGAAGGCACTGGCTCAAAGCCCATGGCATTCTTTCAAGTAGGGCGCCTGTTTTGCAAAACGTATTCATCAATCCTAGGGAAAATAATGAGGTAGTACCCAAAATACAAAGTGAAATGATTTCTTCATTTGATCTCAACTATTTCATTCGTCTTCCAGATTTAACTGGGAGAATCACAGGTTTCTATACTCGGTTTCAAAACACCACTGATATCAATTTCTTTTTTGTGGATTCTGGTGTCGGTTCTGATTTTGTGCAAGAGGTCCTTACCGATTTGGATAAACTGCATAAGGGTATCGAACTTGGACTTGAATATCAAGCTTCATCAACGGTCAAACTATCAGCGGTCGCAAACCTCGGAGATTATGAATATGCAAGTAATCCACTGGTCACGATTAATTTTGATACGGCGGGGGCCGAAGAAGATTTGATTGATCCAGAGGGAAATATTGAATTGGGAAAAGCCAATATTAAAGGGCTTAAACTTGCACAAGGACCCCAACTCGCTTTTGCCCTGGGTATCGAACACAGAAACCCAAAGTATTGGTGGGTCGGTGCTACAGCAAATTATTTGGCGAATAACTACGCCAACATCTCTACAATAACCAGAACACAAAGTTTTTTCTTAAATCCCGATACAGGAACATCTTTTCCAGAAGCAACCCAAGAGAACGTTGGTAAATTGCTTGCACAATCAAAATTGGATGACTTTTATTTGTTGAACTTGGTAGGTGGTAAATCTTGGTTAAAGAATGGAACCTATATCAGTGTATTTGCAAGTATCAATAATGCGTTCGATACGGTATTTAGAACGGGGGGCTTTGAGCAAAGTAGAAACGGAAATTTTGGGCAATTACAACAAGACAGCTTAAGGGACAACCCTTCTTTTGCCCCAAAATTCTGGTATGGCTTTGGCCGAACCTACTTTTTAAACTTTGCCATCAGTTTTTGATTTGGCAGTTACAATTTCAAAGTAGTGGACATTTTGTGGCGGAGTCAAATCCACAAATCCAAAAAAACAGGTTAGGTTTTGTACTACGGTCTTCTATCGAAATTACATTGAAGTATGTTAATTGCGTTACTTTTAATTATATTAGGGGTTCAATCCAATAATACAATGAAAAAACTCATCCTATTTGTTGCGCTTGGTGCTTTTGTGGTAAGCTGCGGCGGAAAAAAAGAAGAAAAGAAAGATGGTTTTGAAGTTAGCAGAACCAAAACAGAAGAAAAAAAGGACGTCGCCAGTGAAGGAGTACCGGTTGATTTGGACAACAAAGGTGTCGGCCCTATTAAAAATGTGACTTTTGGGGCAGAAATTGACTCCGAAATGGCTGCTCGTGGCGAAGCCAAGTTCAATGCTATTTGTGTCGCCTGTCATATGGCAGAACAACGTATGATTGGCCCGGCTATGGCAGGGGTTTATGAAAGAAGAAGCCCAGAATGGGTCATGAACATGATTTTGAATCCTGACGGAATGTTAAAGGAGGATCCCATCGCGAAAGCCCTTCTAAAAGAGTATAACAATGCCATTATGCTCAACCAAAACCTAACGGAAGATGAAGCCCGTGATGTAGCAGAGTATTTGAGAACACTATAGTTTTATATTCTCATTTTAAATGCTGTTGTTCATCTCTTTTTCGAACAACAGCATTTTTAATTTATGGCAAGCATGAATTTAGAGATCAATAAAGAAAATGCCATTGCGTTTTATAGAACTGCATATTCAGGAAATCCAAGAGCCGCCATTGAAACCTATGTAGGTTCAGAATATATTCAACATAACCCTGATGTAGCAGATGGCACTGAAAGATTTATAGCTTATTTTGAACGTATGCAAAACGAGTATCCCAATAAGTCCATTGAATTTGTGAGATGTATTGCCGAAGGCAATTTAGTAGCCTTACATACCCATCAAACCTGGCCAGATAATGATCAATATGTTACGATGGATTTTTTCAGATTCGATTCAAACGGAAAAATTTGTGAGCATTGGGATGCCATCCAACAAATACCTAATAACCCTGCTAATCTAAATACCATGTATTAAATGAAAACAATGACCTGCAACCAATTAGGCGGCGCATGCGAAAAAGAGTTCCATGCAGCTACTTTCGAAGAAATTGCCGAATTAAGCAAAAAACATGGTATGGAAATGTTTCAAAAAGGCGATACGGCCCATCTGGCCGCCATGGAAAAAATGAAGGCCCTTATGAACCGACCCAATGCCATGCAACACTGGTTTGAAGAAAAACGTGCCGCTTTTGAAGCCTTGCCACACTATTAAAGTTAAAAGATGTTACGAGCAATACTACTAGTCGCATTCTTTCTAGTCATCAACCAAAACATGGCACAATCCTTAATAGGCGCTTGGGAAGCCACTATGGAACACAATGGAAAAACCCTAAGAAATGTTGTTATCATCTCAGAACAACATCAAGTGGCTACCTTCTATGATACTGAAACAGGTGCTTTTGTAGGCGCCAATGGCGGCGACTGGTCTTTAAATGGTTCAAGACTAACGGAAACCGTGGAATTTGATAGTGAAAATCCAGAACGGGTCGGAACAAAAAGTTCTTTTGAAATTGAATTATCTAATACAGAACTAAGGATAAAAGATTCTCCCTTGGTTTGGAAACGTATTGATGATGGGACCCCAGGTGCATTGTCTGGAGCCTGGTTAATGTCTGGACGCAAGCGGGAGGGGCAGTTTCAAACTAGGGCTACCGATCGACCAAGAAAGACCATGAAACTGTTGTCAGGAACCCGTTTTCAATGGATTGCCTACAATACCGAAACGAAACAATTTAAGGGTACTGGTGGGGGAACGTATACCACCATCAATGGAAAATATACCGAAAATATTGAATTTTTCTCTCGAGACAATTCTAGGGTTGGCGCTAGTCTACAATTTGATTTTGAGTTAAAAGATGGTGATTGGCACCATTCTGGTTTCAGTAGTAAGGGTACCCCCCTATATGAAGTTTGGAGCCGTCGCAGAAACTAAATCCCATACCCTATCCCATGAAGACCTTTTTGTGTGTATCCCTATTCCTTTTCATGATGACCAATCAAGCTCAAGACATGCAACTACCTTACCATCAAATACCCGATTACCCCGAAGATTATAGCTCTGGTAATATTGTTGGTAGAATCATAGATGGCTTGGGCTATCGTTATTATTGGGCTACAGAAGGCCTGACAGCAGAAGATTTAAACTATAGGCCCTCAGAAGAGGGAAGATCAATTTTGGAGACCCTTCAACATATCTACGGCATGTCTGAAATGATTTTGGAATCTCCTCAAGGCAAACCCAGTATACGGCCTAAAGACTTCTCCATATTCCCTTTTGAGGAACTCCGCCAAAAGACCTTAGAAAACCTTCAAAACGCCAGTAACCTAATCAAAGGAAAAAATGCCAATGAGATTTCTAGATTTAAAGTGACCTTTCAACGCGGCGAAAAACGGACCGCATTCCCCTATTGGAATATGCTGAATGGAATGCTTTCCGATTGTATTTATCATACGGGCCAACTCGTAGTTCTACGACGTGCAAATGGCAATCCCCAAAATCCAAAAGTGAATGTTTTCACTGGAAAAACTAGGATAAACTAGCAATTCATTGCTAACCTCGTAACAAAAATGTTCTTTTTACTACCCATAAAGAAAAGGAATATGGGGTATGGGGCACAAGCAAATAATATTATAAAAGCAAATAGAGCTTTACTAAAGAAGAAAAGGACCTTCAAAGAAATCAGACACCTTTATGTTGGTTATGCGGCAGAAAAAGAATTGGAATTCAAAAAACTTACTGAATTCGAAAAAAAGAAAATCAAGGATAAAATCAGGGTTCAGGCAAAAAGGGATCGCTTACATCAATTCAATATTTCGCTTATTTCACTGTTCATATTGGTCCTAATCATTTTTGGAGCGTATTTCTTGCTAAGATAAATTGCTACCTATTAGCGATACTAGAATCCCCAAACCTTAAAAGGGTTGTCTTTCTCCTCATCCTTTTTCTTGACCCTGTCCGTGACCACTTTATAGGTTGGGTCTTCCAAGACATTGACCTCAATGATATCCTCCGCATTACGTAGTAATTTGATACAATCCTTACTCAAATATCTTAAATGCACCTTTTTTCCTGCTTTTTTATAGCGTTCCGTAATCTTGTTCAAAGCCTCTATACCCGACATATCTGCCACGCGACTTTCTTTAAAACTGATTATGATCTCATCTGGATCGTTTTGAACATCGAATTTTTCACCGAATAATGTTGTTGAACCAAAAAACAAGGGGCCATAAATCTCGTAGTGCTTCACACCCTTTTCATCAGTATACTTTCTTGCCCGAATACGTTTCGCATTTTCCCAAGAATACGCAAGGGCAGAAATGATTACCCCTAATAAAACCGCAACGGCCAAATTATGGGTTATCGCAGTAATCAACGTCACCAAGACCATAACAATGACATCTGAATTGGGCATCTTTCGAAATGCCTTGAAGCTCGCCCATTCAAAAGTTCCAATGGCCACCATAAACATTAATCCGACCAATGCTGCCATCGGTAGGCGTTCAATTAAATTACTGCCGAACATGATAAAGACCAATAGCATTACGGCTGCGGTAATACCAGAAAGTCTAGCTCTTGCGCCAGAAGAGGTGTTGATCAAACTTTGCCCTATCATGGCACAACCACCCATACCGGATAAAAAGCCGGATAGGATATTCGCCGTACCCTGCGCAACGCATTCTTTATTGCCGCTACCTCTAGTCTCGGTAATTTCATCAATGATATTCAAGGTCAAAAGACTTTCAATAAGCCCTACCCCCGCCACAATGCCCGCATACGGAATTATAATTGTAAAGGTTTGCCAAGTAAATGGTATTTGCGGAATGGATAATGGCGGAAACCCTCCTTTAATACTTTCCCCTTCTTTCATGGTATCTGCAACCGTCATGGTGTCAATACCAAAGCCCAAAACCAGGGCTGAGACTGCGATAATGGCCAATAAGGAAGAAGGAACTGCTTTTGTCAATTTCGGAAAACCCCAAATTATCAGCATCGTCAACAACGTGAGTCCTAACATGGTGTATAATGCAGTACCTGAAAGCAGCTCATCTGTTCCCTTTTCATAAAAATTGGGAAACTGCGCCATGAAAATTATAATTGCCAATCCGTTTACGAAACCAAACATGACAGGATGCGGAACCAACCTAATAAACTTGCCCAATCGCAGCACTCCGGCTAAAATCTGTAACACTCCGGCAATAATTACCGTGGCGAAAACATAGTTCAATATCGTAGTAGGTTCAATACCGGGAAAATTGCGCTTTAACTCTAGGATCAAGCCAACAAATATTACGGCAACGGCCCCGGTTGCTCCAGAAATCATTCCAGGTCGCCCCCCGAGAATTGAAGTTACCAAGGCAAGTATAAAAGCGGCATACAAGCCGGTCAATGGTGAAAAACCGGGAATCAAAGCAAAAGCGATTGCCTCAGGAACCAAGGCAAGGGCTACGGTAAGCCCTGAAAGAATCTCAGTCTTGTAATCCACTTTTTGGTTAAAATCGAATAAATTGAAATATTTCTTCATCACGTTTGTTTTGAAGCGGGCAAAAGTAGTGTTTATATCCTTTTTCACCCAAGGTTTAGTCGGTTAACCCTTTTACAACCAACAATTCAACCTGCGAAGGGACCTTCTGGTCTATTTAAAAGTGCTTGGCATTAATGTTTTCTATCTTCGAACGACTTAGGCTAATGTAGCGTCCATCAAAACAAAGAAAATGTACTTATTAAAAAATATCTTGGCCATACTGGTGTTATCGATTGGTTATGTCAACTATACGCTTTCGCAAAACACCTCTAAACCTAAGCTTGTTTTAGGAATCGTGATAGATCAAATGGCATTCAACAATCTCTATAAATATGAATCGCGCTACGGTGAAGGTGGATTCAAAAGATTGCTTAAAGAGGGTTATAACTTTAAAAATACGCACGTCAACTACGTGCCCTCAGAAACGGCACCCGGGCATGCCGCCATTTATACGGGCACCACGCCCGCTTATCATGGTATTATAGGTAATAGCTGGTTTGACCGGGTCTCTAACGTTGTTATCGGCAACGTTGCCGATACAGCGTCACTGTTGATTGGCCCCAAGACAAAGAATATACCAGCAGCCTCACCCAAAAACCTAATGACAAATTCAATTGCCGATGAGTTACGGATAGCTAGTAATTTCAAATCAAAGGTAATCAGCATATCCCTAAAGGATAGAGGTGCAATATTACCAGCAGGTAAATCGGCAAATGCGGCATATTGGCACGACTGGCGGGCTACTTCGGGACATTTTGTGACCAGCTCACATTATATGAAAGCGCTACCAAAATGGGTCAAAAACTTCAATAAATTAGAGCGATCTGACGCTTTCTTAGATCAAACTTGGAATACCCTATATCCTATTGAAACATATACCTCAAGTACTGCTGATAGTACTGTTTATGAACCAGCCATTGGTGGAAAACCCGCACCAACTTTTCCCTATGAGTTTAAGTCCATTAGAGAAAACTATAGGGGGCAAGGAACCGAGTACCAGTTACTTTGGGCATCACCTTGGGGAAATACCCTCTTGACGGAGTTTGCCATTGAAGCGCTGAAAAATGAAGCGTTGGGTGCCGATGAACATCCAGATCTTTTAAATGTAAGTTACTCGGTACCGGATGTCATCGGACATACTTTTGGTCCCCAATCCGTTGAAATGGAGGATATTTATTTACGACTGGACAAAGATCTCGCGATACTGTTCGATTCGTTGGATATGCTCATAGGAAATGACGACTACGTCGTTTTCTTGACCGCTGATCATGGCGCCATTTCAAATGCGGCTTTTTTAGCAGACAATAAGATTGAAACGGGCGTTGCCCGTATCGATAAATACAAGGTTTCATTACACCAATACCTCGGAAAGAAATATGGAAAAAACAATTGGATACAATATTTTGAGGGTAACAACATATACCTCAATAAAGCCAAAATCAATGAAAACAACCTTTCATTTAGGGATGTTCAAGATGATGTGGTTGACTTTATGGTAGCACAAGAAGGGGTTTTTAGCGCACTAAGTGCGCATGATCTACAAACCCAAAACTACGAAGATGGCCATCGTCAAATTGTTCAAAACGGATACTATTCGAAAAGATCCGGAGACATCGTATTGACCTTTGATTTTGGTGTTGTTCAAAATATAAACCCACGTATCAAGATCGCAAACGTTAAGGGAACGGTACATGGATCTGCGTATTCCTATGACACGCATATTCCGTTACTTTTTATGGGTAAGGGCATCCCTAAAGGGGAATCGATTGATAAAACGCATATTACGGATATCGCCCCTACACTCGCCATGCTTCTGAACGTGCAAATACCAAGTGTATTTCAAGGTCACCCTTTGGGTGCGCTTTTTGAAGAATAAATCACTTTTTTCGGGACCGATTGACAATGCGGTATTTGAAACTTGCCTCGCTAGCAAGAATCCCATAAAAACCTTCAATATAGTGAATGGCTTCTTCAAAATTCCTTTTGTGCTCGAAAAGCGGTTCCAATTTTTTGACCTCGGTCAACACTAATGATTTCTTTTGCAAAAACTCATTCCTTACCTTATAAAGCAGCTTTTCATCCCTTTTAAAGCCCCTGTAAATCCTTTCGGTAGTCTCTTTAATCGGCAAAGCTTCACCCTGAATCTCAGAAACTGTTGAATAGCTTGTATTCACTAATCCTGACATATCAAAATCATAGGGTACGGGTATGGTGCCAATATCGTTGAACAAGAGTTTTGAGTTGTGCATAAACCCGGTTGAAAAATCAGTATTGCCAATCATGAATTGAAACAGCGCTTGGTAAAGGCTATGGTAATCGTCTTGCCCGAGCGGATGTACATTGCGTTTTAAAACATTACCCCCTGCGCGTGCTGCAACACGTTTTATATCTTCAATAAAAAAGGCTTTAAGTTGGCGTTTTTTTATTTTTTTACGTGTTTTTTCTGAAAGTTCTATATCAAGCAACCTTGTTTTAAAATGATAGGGCGATAAGGTCTCATAAATTTTATACGCCATATATTCTTTAATGATATTATCGTTGCCATCTTTTTGAAGCAAACAGGGCAATACCAATTTTAACTCCTTGTTCTTAGTGAAGAGTGTCCCTTTTGAAGTCTTCTTTTTAATCCTGAATTTGAGTGGGGCAAAATAGCAATTCGTCCTTCTGTAATTGCCCCGTGCCATAAATCTAACGTTTAGGCTATCCCATGAGCCATTTTCAGTGGCGTAGGCCAAGAAAGTCTCCAAATAGGTGGTATCGTTGGTTTCTTTTTTGACCTTTTTGTTGGAATAGGTCATTTTCACCGATAAAATAGCTTCAGATCGGAACAGTTTTGTGACCTTTTCGGCACTTTTTACATCCTTACTCTTTGCCTGTGCGGAAGAATACTCGGTATGAAAGAACGTGAGCAAAAAAGTAACCGTCCAAAAAGCTTGCCTCGTCATGAAGTGATGGTTTTACAGTTCTGAAGGTACTAAATACTGGCCTAGTATGTTTTACCGATCAATCACTTAATATTACCAAAAAGTCATTATTCCCATTGTTTCCCGTGAATAACGTATTTGATGATACCGCATTAAAGGTAGGAATCCATCTAGTATTTCAAACTGATTACGCAGCCCTATCACCACTCTTTCAATCCTAGCAACTTTTCACCAAGTTCACTAAGTTCGGCAGTACTATATTTATCACGCTCCCAATTTCGGGGATCGCCCGGAAATGCATAGCCTTCTGGGGCTACCCTGTTTTTCCAGGAATTTATTCGCCATTCACGAAGCTTTTCATTGTCTTCTTCAGCGGGCATCATAGAAATGTATTGGGCGATACGTACTTTGCCATTGGATTTGTTAGGCCGGATTCCATGGGGCTCTGTGCTATTGAAGATCAAAAGATCCCCTGCTTCCATCTTGACTTTTACGATTTTATCTTCCAAACCTTCTAAGTCTGGTTGAAAATGGTCACGATCTTCGGGTTGGGTCAACTTCCAGGTATCGTAATTTCTATAGAGCCAGGGGATACATTGAAATCCACCCATATTCTCGTCGGTTTGATCGGCCAGGGCCAGAACCCCTTGCACATTTTGCGGACGTGTCTCCGGATCATAGTCCCAATGGATAAATCCTTTTTTATTTTCCCCCGGACGCTGTGGGAAGTTTAAATTGGCCCGATCAATGGTTACCCAAAGTTTCTCAGTACCCCAGACATCCACAAAAGCATCGTAAACTTTTTGGGTCTGTCGATTGTTCCATAAGTGTTGATGATTATAAACCTCAACCATACCGGTACCCGTCAATTCTTTCATTTTCATTTCTGCACGTGGTGGAGCATACCAAGTGCTCGGGTCATTGGGATTTTTTTCGTCAAATTCCCACAAAAATTCAGCGGTTACCCTAGCTTGCTCCTGCGGTATGGCGTTCTTAACAACAATATATCCATTATGTATCCAAGAGTTCCAATCCTCTTCAGAGAGTACCCGAAGTGGCTTACCGTTAGAACGATCATTTAGTCTTTGAGTACTACTGGTTGCCGTAGATGGATTTCCGGGGATTTCTTCATGTGCTGTATTGGCCATTTCGAGTTTTATATCCTTTTGCATAATAGTATCTATTTTTAGTTGCTTTAAATTCTTTCTTCAAAACTACTAGTCTTGAATAGGTGTCACCACCTTGATATTGATCAAAATTTGAACTATATTGATATTTTGTATGGTTCAAAATTGCATTAATGATAATTTAATGAAAATTCAACTCGAAAACATTCAGCCTGATGAGAAAAGTTCGTTTCGGTTATTGCATAATCCGAAGCTGAACGATTTGTTTTTCTGGCATTTTCATCCGGAGTACGAACTTGTTTATATTGAAGGGGCCAGTGGAACGAGACATGTCGGAAAACATATTTCAACCTATGCGTATAGTGACTTGGTATTGATCGGTTCGAACATTCCGCATTTAAACTTTGATTACGGCATCAAAACAACCTATAGAAAAGAAGTTCTACATATTAGTGAGCCTTTCAAGGAACAAATATTCAAACAGGTTCAAGAACTTTCCAGTGTATATCGATTATTTGAAATAGCGCAATATGGGATTGCATTTAGTGGGTCGACCAAAAAACTGGTAGGGGAACAAATGAAAAAATTACATCAACTAAGTGCTTTCGAACAGTTTATTGCGGTTGTCAAAATTTTGAGTACCCTTGCCCTTAGCAATGAGTTTGAACTTTTGCATAAACAACCCGTGCATAACCGACTTGCCAAAAAACAACTCCCGCGTCTACAGAAAGTATATTCCTTTATTGATGAAAACTATACCGAAAAGATAAAGATTCAAGATGTTGCCAAAACCATCAACCTTAGCAAAGAAGCTTTTTGTCGCTATTTCAAAAAAAATACCGGCAATACCTTTACCAGTTTTTTGAACCAATACCGCATTACCCAAGCCAAACGTTTGTTACTCTTAGGGAAAAATGTAAGTGAAGCTTGTTATGAATGTGGGTTTGAAAGTCTCTCTTATTTCAATAGAACGTTTAAAAAGGTAAGTGGAGAGAATCCGTCTCAATTTAAGTCGAATCACTTCTTAAGAAAATAGCCAAGTACGCTTACCATAAGCCCGGCCTTTAACAGGGTGACCGTAAAATATGTAAGGTTCTTCTTTTGAATGGTCTTCATTTTAATCAAGGGTTAGTTCGATTATACAAATTAAAGATTTGCATAACGATTTCCAGAACAGCACTAACAGACCCTCCGCCTACGCTCAGGGTTAGTTCGATTGCGCAAATCAAAGATTTGCTATCTCACTAAAAAGAAACGCCCTGAGTAAGAAGATACTTCAGGGCGATTCCTAACTAAATAACCAACCAAAAAACTTATTCTAATAGTCGAATACTATTTTTAAACCTTACACTTTGCGCTTTCGCGTTACGTTCATTTTTTTATTATTGATTTTTGTTCGCTTTCTACTTACTTTATTTTCAGATTTAAGATATTGAACAAAGCCACGACCACCGAACTCATAAACCGTTTCACTCGCCACATGATATAGTTCTATGGTCTCATCATCAATTACATATAATTCAAAATAATCATTGCCTAAAAAATCATAGTCCAATGTCAATGTCTTAAGCGTTTCATCGTTGGTGTCAAAAACCTCGTATCCACCTTCATAATCCCACCGTAAATTTGCTAAAGCTGTACCTGGTTTGTCTATGGAAGACCTGAAAAAATTGTTACCTGAAAAAAACTGAAGGTAATTCTGTTCATCAAATTCGTTTAAAATACCTGACTGACTTGTAAAGGTTTTTTCCCATACATCGTATTCTTGTAACAGGTAATTGATATTCTCATAGAAAACACGGTCATAATCAAAGTTCCCCCGTTGATATCCGTTCAAGAAATAGGATGTTCCAGATCTAGCATCATATAATTCTATGGTACTGTTGTTTACGGCAAATACTTCTAAAGACCACAAGCCGTCTAAATCATGATCCACATCAACTACCCCATTACGTGTACCATAGTTACCAATTGCAATGCCCAATCCATTGCCCGTTCCACCGATACCCACAATATTATTATTGGCGAATAAAATGCCATTATTAAATGATACGGTAAAAGCCCTTTGTAAAAAAGGAACCTCGCCATTACCATCAGTTGCATTGATATCAATATACCACAGATCATGAGATTGTAAAACCTGATCGGTATTAAAGGCTGATTCTACGATAAAATCATCTTCAATGATAACTTCGGTATAACAAGAGCTTACGAGAAGTAGTATTCCTAATAGTCCGAATAGTGATTTTTTAGATTTCATATCTTAAGTTTTATGGTTCACTTGATTCAACCAATCACCGTGCCAAAATATTTAACCATTTGATTTTAAAATAGTTATAAGGTATTCCATTTTGCATAACTTTACCATATCAACTTAAACCAAAAGCCGTTGAAATTTGCTGTTTTAGGAGGAGGTAGCTGGGCAACTGCCCTAGTCAAAATGTTGACCGAAAATCTAGATACCGTTCACTGGTATATGCGAAATGAGTCGGCGAAAGCACATATTCTCAAAGAAGGGAACAACCCGAACTATCTAAGTTCCGTTGATCTAAAAACGGAATCATTGTTTTTGACCACCGATATCAATAAAGCCGTTGCAGGCTCCAATTTTTTAATCTTTGCCATTCCATCAGCGTTCTTAGAAACTGAATTACAAAAACTTACGGCCAGCCTCAAAGATAAGATCCTATTTTCGGCGATTAAGGGGATTGTACCGGAAACCGGACTTATCGTCGGAGAGCACTTCCACGAAAGGTATGAGGTGCCTTTTGAGAACATTGGTGTCATCACGGGGCCCTGCCATGCCGAAGAAGTTGCCCTAGAGCGATTGTCATATTTAACCATAGCATGTGCCGATGAATATAAAGCCAGGTTGTTAGCCGACCACTTGAACAGTCATTATATTAAAACCAAAATCTCAGATGATATCATTGGGACGGAATATGCCGCCATGCTCAAAAACATTTATGCAATTGCCGCTGGCATTGCACATGGTTTAGGTTATGGGGATAACTTTCAAAGTGTGCTGATGAGCAATGCCATTCGTGAAATGAAACGATTTATTGGCAAAGTGCACAAAATGAAACGAAACATCAATAATTCAGCATATTTAGGTGATTTATTGGTAACCGGTTACTCGACCTTCAGTCGTAACCGCATGTTCGGAAATATGATTGGAAAAGGCTATACCGTAAAAAGCGCCATGATGGAAATGAACATGGTAGCCGAAGGGTATTATGCTACAAAAAGCGCGCATCTGCTTATGGGGAAATTGGAGAAAAAATCAAAAACACCAATTATCAATACCGTCTACGCCATTTTGTATCAGGGTAAAAACGCAAAAAAAGCCTTCAAGAAATTGACCGAAGAACTGGATTAAGCCCGTTCCCGTTCCAATGAAAAGTTGGAATGGATCTCAAGCTCATGGTTCATTTTCTCCTTAAATTCCAAAAGTTTGGCATCATCATAACCAAAGGTTGTCTTGAAATCATCAAGAAGCGGTTCTAAATAGGTTCTGATACTATCTATATCAAAGTACAACCGACCTGTTCTTCTGATGAAAAAATCCATAGGATTCAAGACCATTTCATAATCAATTCCGAATTTGAGTTCTGCACGGATCATTTTCAAGTGGGCATCCCCTTCTTGAAATTCTTGGTAAGACTGTAAAATCAGCTCGGTCTGTTTACCATAATTTGTAACCAAAAACCATGCATCGTACTGCGTAAAACCATCTTCTTTAATGCGCTCATAAACCTCAGCAATATATTTTTTGACGTGTTTGAACTTTTTAAAATCACTACCGCATAAGGGGATTTTATCCGTGCTGCATGGGGCAACTTTTAGTCCTTCTTCCTCCATTTGCTTGGTAATACGATTGACCACGCGTTCCGCCATCTTACGATATCCCGTCAATTTTCCACCGGCGATACTAATTAGACCAGTGTCTGATGTAAAGATCTCATCTTTTCTTGAAAGCTCAGAAGCAGACTTCCCTTCTTCATGAATCAGTGGTCTAACCCCCGCCCATGAAGAAATGATATCTTCCATTTCTAGATTGATTTCAGGAAACATGTTGTTCACCGCAGAAATCAAATAAATGGCATCGGCCAAATCTGTGCGTATGTCGTCTTTATCTAAATTATAATTGGTATCGGTGGTACCTACGTAGGTAATTTTACCACGCGGAATGGCAAACATCATTCGTCCATCAGGAATATCAAAGTATACCGATTGTTTCACGGGAAGTTTGTCAAACGGAAAAACCAGATGGACCCCCTTGGTCAAGTGCAATCGCTTACCTTTTTTAGAATTGTTCGTACTACGGAGTTCGTCAACCCATGGGCCCGCAGCACTAATTACATATTTCGATTTTATTTCAAATTCTTCATTTTGGGCAACATCTTTCACCTTCACACCCGAGACGATATTGTTTTCATAAAGAAAATCAGTGACCTCGGCATAGTTCAAAGCCAGGGAACCATACGCCAAACTCGTTTTTAGGTTTTCTATGGTCAATCGGGCGTCATCTGTGCGGTACTCGGCATAATAACCCGCACCGTTCAATATTTTCTTGGGTAATAAGGGTTCTAGTTTTAAAGCTTCTTTTTTATCAAGCATTTGACGTTTATCATCGCCAGTTACTTGAGCTAAAATATCGTAGACCTTTAACCCGATACTAGTCAGCCACTTGCCATATGACCCATTTTCGATCAATGGCAAAAGCATTTTTTCAGGTAATACCAAATGTGGCGCCAACTTGTGAACAATAGCTCTTTCAGAACCTACTTCTTTCACCAGCCAAAAATCAAACTGTTTAAGGTAGCGTAATCCGCCATGGATCAGTTTGGTTGATTTACTGCTGGTACCAGAGGCAAAATCACCCTTTTCGAGCAATGCCACTTTTAATCCCCTAGCGGCGGCATCCAAAGCAATTCCAGCACCCGTAATTCCGCCACCAATGACCACGAGATCGAATGTAGTTTCCTTCAATTGCGCAATGGTTTTAAATCTATCGGTATTTGAAAAGCGTACGGGTTCTTTCATTATATCTAGCAATTTTTATGAAAAGACTGTAAAAATACGAAATCAAAACCCCTTGACAAATTTAGGTAGGGTTATGGTTTAGTGAACTCATATTCGCGCTCTACCGTACAAATGCGGATTTTGTACCACGAATACCAATTTTCCATTCCTTTTTTCTGGGCAACTTGATGCTCGACATTGGCTTTCCATTTCGATATGGCCTCTAAGCTTTCCCAATAACTGATTGAAATACCCAATCCGTCACGCGCGCTTTCAAAATCTAAAAACCCATCTTGTTCTCGGGCCAATTGTTCCAT
Source organism: Croceitalea sp. MTPC5 (assembly GCF_036985505.1). NCBI lineage: Bacteria > Pseudomonadati > Bacteroidota > Flavobacteriia > Flavobacteriales > Flavobacteriaceae > Croceitalea > Croceitalea sp. MTPC5. The sequence goes on along the minus strand of NZ_BTGQ01000003.1, from coordinate 117,191 downwards.
AGCAATGGCCATTTCTCCGTAACCATTATCACTTGGGGTTCTGGTATTCGTAAAAATCACCGCGTAGTATGGTTTCATATGACCTGTCAGCTAATAAATTCTTTTTCTAAAAAATAGCCCACTATCGCCTCTTTCATTAAAACGGTCTGTTCGCCAGCTTTCAAGGGTGGCAGTTCTTCTTTGACCTTATAATGGGGCCAACCCTCATCATCAAAGAAATCAAACTCATAAAAGCCGTAGGGTTCCAACAATCTGCAAATCGCAATATGCATCAGATTCACCTTTTCATCTTTCTTATAGCTTCGTTGGTGTTGACCCAACTCTTGAACTCCAACCAAATAAATAATGGCATCAAGCTCTAAGGGGTCTCCATCAGAGAACTTTGACGAGAGTTTCCCCACCAATAATTGCCAACGCTCTTTTAATTGTACATCTCGTGCCATAGCCACTGAAAGGATTTTCTTCGGGTCTAACTTAAATACAAAAATAGTTCAATTAACTTACAACCAGCTTTGATTAGGCTTGCAATAGAGCCATGCAAAGAACTATATTTGTCTAAATTGACACCATGGGCTTTCTGGACGTTATTTTGGGAATACTATTACTTTGGGGTTTATACAAAGGATTAAAAAATGGGCTTTTTGTTGAACTTGCTTCCTTAATTGCCCTAATAGCAGGAATCTATGGCTCCATTCATTTTTCATTTGTTGCCGCTGATTACCTTCATCAAAATATGGATTGGAATGACCGCTATATTAAAATTGCTTCATTTTTGATAACATTCATTGCCATCGTTTTACTGGTTCATTTAGCTGGAAAGTTTTTGACCAAAATTGCCGATTTTGCAATGCTCGGGCTGTTGAACAAGTTAGCCGGGGCCGTTTTTGGCACTTTAAAGGTGGCCATAATATTGGGTGCTTTGCTTATCTTCTTTGAAAGGGCGACCTCTTCATTTAATTTTATCAATGAGGCCACCAAGCAAGACTCGATTTTATATACCCCAATTCGCGATACGGGTGCCCTTGTTTTTAGTATGGTCTTTAAAAATGAGGATTCCGATTCAGAAGAATAGGTTGGCCTGATCCATTAATCGATTCGTTTCGACCATTCATCTACGGTTCTTTTCAACTATTTCTTTTAATGACATCAACGATAGGTTAAATGGGCAAAGACCATTTCAAATACTTTGTTCATCGATAAAAAACGGTCTTCCCTTTATCGAGAACATAACATTATACTTGATTCTGCAGCTTATCGAATAAATCAGGTTGCTCAAAGATAATTTAGCGCCCCAACAAGGTCTAGTACTACTTTAGCAAAGCACCGGTCAAAAGGCTATGATTTTAATTGAGTACACAGTAAGATGAAATTTTATTCCCCTGCGTTGATTATCCTTTGTTGTTTTGCTGCATCATGCAGTTCAAATTCGGTGCAAGATGAAGAGGCCCTATTCGAAAATGAGGAGACGACCATTGAAGAGAAGAACTTAGTTATAACCGCAGCAGAAACAGAGTTGTTCAGTCAAGTAAATGATTATCGGGTAGAAAATGGTCTGAAAGAATTGGCCTTTAGCCCAGAAACCTATAAATATGCCGAAGAACATACCCAATTTATGATTGGGGAAAATAGCGTGAGCCATGATAATTTTAATGACCGGGCCTCACAAATTGCCGCGGAAACCGGGGCGACCCAAGTTGCGGAAAATGTGGCGAAAGACTATACAGAGGTTACCTTGGCGCTAGAAGGTTGGTTGCAGAGCGATGTGCATAAAAGCACCATTGAAGGAGATTACACCCATACTGCCATAGCGATTAGGGAAAATTCAAAAGGCAAGTTATTCTATACACAGATTTTTTTAAAGAAGTAAAATTTTAGATTCGGATTTTATATTAAGTGTTTTAATAAGTTTAATTGGTTTTAACTTGACCCGTAGCAATTGCTACGGGTCTTTTTAGTTCTATTTGGATACTGTAGGTTTTTTGTAACTTTCAAAAAAAAATGCCTGTTACAGCGCCCTTTAATTTGAATAAATGGATTGAGGATAATAGAGCTACCCTCAAACCCCCAGTGGGCAATAAGAATCTTTATAAGGAGGCCGGTGACTATATCGTAATGGTTGTAGCCGGACCCAATGCCCGCAAAGATTACCACTACAACGAGACCGAAGAACTTTTTTATCAGTTGGAAGGTAACATAGAAATACATATTCAAGAAAATGGGGAAAAAAAGACGATGAAGTTAGGTGCGGGTGATATGTATCTGCATCCGGCAAAAATTCCCCATTCCCCAGTTCGACATGAAGGTTCCATAGGTCTGGTCATTGAACGCAAAAGAGCTGAAATGAACGTTGATGATGGATTATTATGGTTTTGCGACAACTGCAATCATAAACTTTATGAGGCCTACTTTACCCTTCATGATATTGAAAAGGACTTTTTGGGTCATTTCAAACATTTTTATGGTTCTAAAGAGCTGCGTACCTGCAATAATTGTGGCACCGTGATGCCCATAGATGAACGATTTATCACAAAAGACGATTAAATGTTACTTACCGCAAAGATAATTATCGCAATTGTGGCCATCTTACACGGCTATTTTCTCTGGCTTGAAATGTTTGCTTGGACCACAAGGGCTAGAAAGGTATTCCGAAATTTCCCTAGTGACTTGTTCGAACCTACGAAATCGATGGCCGCGAATCAGGGGCTATATAATGGTTTTCTAGCCGCCGGGCTAATTTGGTCCCTTCTAATTAAAGATACTGTATGGCAGGTCAATGTGGGCCTGTTCTTTTTAGGTTGTGTGATAATTGCGGGAATTTACGGTGCTTTTAGCGTATCTAGAAAGATATTCATGGTACAGGCAATACCCGCACTTATGGGTTTTGTTTTACTTTTGACAACCGCTTATTCTTCGTAATTTTGTGAATTATACAACAATATCTCAACAAAAAGTTATAAAATGTCAAATACGGCAGCTGCCTTCGGATTACAAAAAGCATTGGAACAACTTGGTCTACAAGAAATCAACCCCGGCACCTCTACTGGTTCAACCCACTTTGGTTCGGGTGGACTTTTAGCGTCTTACTCCCCTGTTGACGGTGCACTTATAGGCAAGGTAAATACCACCTCTAAAGCTGATTATGAACAAGTAATGGACAGTGCAACAGCTGCATTTAAAGAATGGAAATTAATGCCTGCACCACAGCGCGGTGAGATTGTTCGGCAATTTGGCGAACGCTTACGTGAGCTAAAAGAACCACTTGGAAAATTGGTTTCCTATGAAATGGGAAAATCATATCAAGAAGGTCTTGGCGAGGTACAAGAGATGATAGATATCTGTGATTTTGCCGTCGGGCTTTCACGACAGTTACATGGGCTTACCATGCATTCTGAAAGGCCTGGTCATAGAATGTACGAACAGTACCACCCTTTGGGGGTCGTAGGGATTATTTCAGCTTTTAATTTTCCGGTAGCGGTTTGGGCATGGAACACGGCCCTTGCGTGGGTTTGTGGTGATGTATGTGTCTGGAAGCCTTCTGAAAAAACCCCCTTATGCGGAATCGCCTGTCAAAATATCATCGCACAGGTACTTAAAGATAATGACTTGCCCGAAGGCATTTCATGCTTGATCAACGGCGATTATAAAGTTGGTGAACTAATGACCCATGATAAGAGAATTCCTTTGGTTTCTGCCACAGGGTCCATTCGAATGGGTAAGATCGTAGCACAGGCGGTAGCTTCACGTTTAGGCAAATCATTATTGGAGTTGGGTGGTAACAACGCCATTATCGTAACGCCTGATGCTGATATCAAAATGACCGTTATTGGTGCCGTTTTTGGCGCTGTCGGTACTGCGGGCCAACGATGTACCTCAACCCGTAGATTAATCGTTCATGAGTCTATTTACGATCAGGTCAAAAATAGTATCGTAGATGCGTACAAGCAATTACGTATTGGTAATCCATTGGATGAGAATAGCCATGTAGGGCCCCTAATCGATACGGATGCGGTAGCGATGTATGAGCATGCCCTTAAAAAAGTTATCACCGAAGGAGGAAAGATCTTGGTAGAAGGTGAAGTATTGACCGGTGAGGGTTATGAAAGCGGATGCTATGTCAAGCCTGCCATAGTCGAAGCTGATAACTCTTATGAAACCGTGCAAGAGGAAACCTTTGCCCCCATACTTTATTTGCTGAAATATTCCGGTGATGTTACCAATGCCATTGCACAACAAAATGGGGTTGTACAAGGATTGTCTTCGGCCATAATGACGAATAATTTACGCGAAGCAGAACGTTTTCTTTCTGCAGCGGGTAGTGATTGTGGTATCGCTAACGTCAATATAGGTACCTCAGGGGCTGAAATAGGTGGTGCCTTTGGTGGCGAAAAAGAAACCGGTGGTGGTCGCGAAAGTGGTTCGGATGCATGGAAAGTATATATGCGCCGCCAGACCAATACGATAAACTACACCACGGAACTACCTTTGGCCCAGGGTATCAAGTTTGATTTGTAATTATAAATATCCCTAACCGAACTTTTTCAGGTTTTTATACGAGTTTTTCAACGTTTCTTCAGGGTTTGGAGCCAAGTCACGCTCTAGAAAGTAATGTTCTACCCCTGATGCTTCGGCTTGGGCAATGATGCCTTTGATATCGTATACCCCATCACCGGGATCACTCATGAACGGAAAACCTGCCATCCATTGGTCAGGGGTCTGCCCGTCACCTGAAAAACGAAATTCTTTTGAGGCATCTTTTAAATGAAGAAGCCTATAGCTGTTGGGGTAGGCCTTTAAATATGAAATAGGGTCTGCACCTGCCGCTTGCATCCAGAAAATATCCAATTCAAACTTTACATGGTCCGGATTGGTATTCTTAAGCAAGAAATCCATAGGTACCTCACCATCAAGAACCATATGTTCATACCCATGGTTATGGTATACGAACTGCATATCGTACTTGGCCATTTTTTCTCCGAACAGATTGAACTCATCAACAAATCTTTTGTAGTGATCCAGTGTGTTCTTTTCTTCTTGAATAGCTGGTAGCACTAAATATTTTGTGTCCAATTTAGCAACTTCATCCAACATACTGTCAAGTCTTTTTCTTAGGGTATCGAAATCAGTATGCATGGAGGGTACGGTCAGTCCATTATCTTTTAGCATCTGGGATACTTCTTCAATGGTAAACCCATAAAATGCATCATTTCTAATACCCAGCATTGGTTTGATCTGGTTCCAGTCTTGTTTCGCCGATAGCGTACTGAAGGGATAAGGACCGAAAAATTCGACTTCTTGATATCCAAGTTCTCCGATAAGTGAAAGGGTTCCCTTCAAGTCAACATCGATCATTTTAGGAATTGTAAACAATTGAACCCCAAGTTTACGCCCTTTAGGTATTTCCTCAAATCCCTTAAACGAGGGTAGAACTGCCATGGCACCCGCAGCCAATGCCCCTTTTTTGATAACCGCCCTTCTTTTCATAAGCCTTGTAGATTGTAGGATAGGAAAGATACTAAATTGTCATTGCAGAAAAAAACCGCTATTCCCGAGCGGGCATAACGGCTTTTAAAACCAACTTAACTAACTCAAACTTATAATTTGAAACCCTATTTAAATGCCGGAACCTTGTCGGGATAAATAGGGATTTTATATTACTTCACTAAAATTCTGAATAATTGTCCATACTAAAAACCAACTCGTTATAACTGGTTTGAAAAACTGTATAATCGGTATGTTCTTAAATACTTTTCCATTTTTTAAATTAGTCGCTTAAAACGTTAAATACCTACATAAATACTTGGTTAACAATAATTTCATAATGGTATTTCTAATTTTTTAACGAATTTTTAATACTTTGGGGCTCGAACACTAATTCCACTTATAATGACTAAAAACTTCCCTTATGTATTAGGTATGCTAATTACCATTGCATTAGGAATGTTTCTTTATTTCACTTTATGCAGTGATTGTCAAGTACCCATTGCAGAGGTTCAACCTTTAAAAGAAGAGACAGTTCCTATACCCGAACCCCAAGCCACCTCATTTCCTTTCACATTGAATGATGGTGATTTTACCTATGGGGTAAACGATAATTTCAATTTCAATTTGTCTTCCAATACCGTACTTCTTCCCTTATCGGAAAATGTAAAAAATGGTGTGCTACGTTTAAAGGATTATTTATCGGCCAATACTGATAAGGCCATAAACATGACCGGGCTCTACCAAAGCTCTGAAGACAATACATCCGCATTTCCGAATTTGGGTCTGGCACGCGCCAATGCCGTCAAGAATTATATGGTCGCGCAAGGTATTTCATCGACCCAGACGAACACCTTTGGGCAATTAATGAATGATTTGGTACCGTTGGACAATACACTACTCGGACCTGTTACCTACGAAATAACGGAGGGTAATAAGGACAATAAGGCTGATTTAAAGGCCTTGTATGATGACATCAAAACCAATCCCCTAGTATTGTATTTCGACACTGGTGAGGCCGCCATCAACCTTACTGAGGCACAACGCCAAAAGGTTGCCAACATATCGCGATATCTTGATAAAGTAGATGGGGCAAGATGCAAGATCGTAGGGCATACTGATAATACGGGTAATAGGATAACCAATATTACCCTTGGTCAAGAACGAGCCGATTTTGCTATGGCGTACCTTATCCGCAATGGTATTCCAGCCGAAAAAATCAATTCCACTTCGAAAGGTCCTGATGTTCCAATTGCATCAAACAATACTGAAGAGGGTAGGTCTAAAAATCGAAGAACCGTCGTGACACTTAACTAAAAACAATAACACTTAAAACTATAAAAATGAATTTTGATAACATTTGGTGCTGGTTGATTCCGCTTTTAACAGGGTTGATATGTGGAATAATTGGATATTTCTGGGGTAAGGGCAAAAGGGAGGTAGTCGACAATACCGCAGCCTTAAAGGCCTTGGAAGATAAAAACAATAAATTGCAAGCTGACCTTGACGCTTGTAACAAAAAATTGGTCGCGATCCCTAAGTCAAAACCTTCAACCTCGTCTTCAATTGCTGCTAGTGCAGTGACCGCAGTTGCCTTTGATGCTGCTGCAGCAAAAGCTGCCTTTGGTAAAAAAATCAAACAAGATGACCTTAAGATCGTAGAGGGTATTGGCCCGAAAATCGAAGGGCTTTTTCATGATTTTGATATTAAAACTTGGCAGGCATTATCCGATAGTACCGTCGCGAAATGTCAAGAAGTCCTTGATTCAGGTGGAGAACGCTATCGCATACATGACCCCGCATCATGGCCACTTCAAGCTAAAATGGCCTTTAAAGGGGAATGGAAAAATCTAGCCAAATGGCAAGATGAACACAAAGCTGGAAAATTGTAATGTTTTCCTAATTCAAATAACCACCAAAAAAAAACCGGTTTCTATCGAAACCGGTTTTTTATTATAACATGCCGTTTGCCTCTACCCATTTAAACCTATGTTGGTCTTGATTGAATTGCATTCGTTCGGCAATGCGTTGTAATCGGTCGGGTAATTTCATCAAATAATCCCTTGCTTTTTCTGCTTGTTCTGATAAGGATCTGACATTTCCGATAGCCCAATAGTCATTCAGTTTTCTAAGGATTTCGATATAATCTTGTGCCGTGTAGACCCCTAGTCGCTGGGCACAATTGGAGAAAAGCTCAAAAGCCGTACTTATTTCACCGCCCGATTCCCTTAAAAAATGGGCCGGCATCACAATTTTCTTTTTCATCATATCGGCAAAAGCTAACATCATTCCGTTGGGGTCTTGGCCAAATATGGTTTTCACGAACTCACGATAGGCCAAATGATGCCGCATTTCGTCACCCGCGATGATCGTACACATTTTACCCAAAAGCCCATTTCCTTTTTTCTTGGCCATTTGCCCTACGCGCTTATGCGAAACATTGGTCGCCAACTCTTGAAAAGTGGTGTACACAAAATTTTTGTAGGGGTCCCTATCTGTACCTATATCAAAACCATCTGCAATCAGATGCTGTGTAGTGATCTCGATTTCACGCATGTTGACCCTGCCAGACAAGTAAAGGTATTTGTTCAACACATCGCCATGTCGGTTTTCTTCTGCCGTCCATGCACGAACCCATTTAGACCATCCATTCTCTTTGCCCGAGTGTTGATCGATACCCTCAACATCCATCAACCAAGATTCGTAGGTAGGCAGCGCTTCTTCGGTTATGGTATCGGCTACCAAGGTGACCCAAAAATCATACCCTAGTTCTTTGGCTTCTTCTCGAATCTGCTCCACTTCATCAAAAAAACCATCTTCTTGAGAGTTTGGTAAAAAATCAGTGGGTTGCCAGATTTTGTCTATTGGCACCAAAAAATCTTCCATAAAACCAGCGACTTGGGGTTCTACCGCCTGCATCACTTCCAATCTGATATTTTTTTCAGACATTTTTTCGTGTTTTTGTAAAGGTCATCATAATTATCTAGTTTCTACCATTTTCACCGGGATATAAGGTATGTACTGGATCACTTTGCCAGAATTCCTTGGTCTCGACATCCAATATAGTCAAGGCACCCATGAAAGCAGCACCTGTATCAACATTCCAAACATTTGCCCCTTTTTGAGGTTCTGCATGTCCTTTTTTTGATAACGGGGTATGTCCTATAAAAACCTCATGATAGTGGGTCAACCTTTTTGGAAAGTTCTCATTTCCCGGTTTTAATGTGGGGTCCATTGCTTTTGCCAACTCCCATAAAGTCCTGTCCCAATAGAACAGCTTTTCAAAGTACTCGTATTCGATACCTTTTAAATTAGTATACCCGGCATGAAGATAAAGCCTATTGTTCTCATCGAGGTACGTATTCTGAAGGCCCTCATAAAATGTAAAATGGGCATCCCACTTTTCCCTTTCGACGTTTAAGTATGACATCTTGGTCGCTACTCCACCATGTGCCAACCAGGTAGGATTTTCTTCATTGGTACGCATCCACCCATAGCACAACTCATCATGGTTTCCCCTGATAAAAGTACAGTTATGCGTCTTGTCGAGACCAATCAAAAAATCAACGGTTTCAAATGCCTCACTCCATGAATCGACATAATCCCCCAAAAAAACCAAATGGTCGTCAGTTGTCACCCTAGCCCTTTCAAGTACTTGTCGCAACGCTTTTAACCCAGAATGTATATCACCGATTACCAGTCGCCTCATGAATCGCAAATTTTATCCATAATTAAACAATTCCCCCAAACCCTGGAAGCTTTGAACAAAGTTTTTCGATAAGATATCTTCTGTTCTTTTTTTTTGGACGGGCAATACAATTCTATGTACCTTGTATTTTGAATCAAACCTATTCTTTATGACCCGAGTTTTCTGTATTGGCGAACTCCTAATCGATTTTGTTGCCGAGAATCAAGGTAATGACCTCTCTAAGGCAACCCTCTTTACCAAAAAAGCGGGAGGCGCGCCAGCCAATGTAGCTTGTGCCATTGCAAGGCTAGGCGGTAAAAGTTCATTTATTGGTTGTGTAGGCAAAGATCCCTTTGGTTCTTTCTTACTTGACGTGCTCAAAAGGGAAAATGTCGACATTTCAAAAGTGCAACGCTCTAAAACCTTTACAACACTTGCATTTGTATCGTTAGCCGACGATGGTGAGCGTGATTTTGTTTTTAGTAGGGGTGCCGATAGGGCCTTAAAATACGATTCAAAGGTGCAAAAGGATTTTGAGCGTAATATTTTGCATTTGGGTGCTGCCACGGCCATGCTTGGAGGGCCTTTGGAAGAAGCATATGCCCATTATTTTTTTGATGCCCTCACCAAAAATTCGTTCATCAGCTTCGATCCCAATTATAGGGCAGATCTATGGAAGGACGATGCGCAGGTCTTTATCAAAAAATGCATGCCTTATGTAGAAAAGGCCCATCTATGCAAATTTAGTTTAGAAGAGGCATATCTACTTTCAGGAAAACACACGGTTGAAGAGGCATGTGCAATGCTACATGAAATAGGTGCCCGTATTATTACGGTCACATTGGGCAAAGACGGCACCTACGTAAGTACCAAAACACTCAAGAAAACGGTACCCAGCATTAAGGTATCGCCCATAGATACGACAGGTGCCGGTGATGCTTTTATAGGGTGCTTGTTGTACCAAATAGCGCAGCTACCTACTTATAATACGGTTTTTGAGGATGATGGGCTCTTATTGGCAATGGTTGAAAAAGCCAACAAGGCGGGTGCCATTACCACAACGAATTACGGTGCGATCATAGCATTGCCCACCTTAAAACAACTAGAGGCTTAATATGAATCAGGCTGCATTGCATAAGCTAATTTCTTCCCGAAAAAAGAAGAAAGACCTCAATGATTTATTTGAACTACGTTTAGCTACCAATCTTACACTGATAAAAAATCTGTTTTTTTCGATTTATGGGAAAAATAGAAATACGGAGTTCGCCGCACTACTGCAAAAGTTGCCAAAACTATTTGATAAACGACCCGAATACCTTAAAAAACAAGATATCCATAGGCTAGGGATCGGTAATTGGTACCAATCAGAGCAGATGATGGGCATGCAACTGTATGTAGACCACTTTAATAAAGACCTAAAGGGCTTACAGGACAAACTGGGTTATTTTGAAGATCTGGGTATAAACTTTTTACACCTAATGCCCATTACCGAGAGGCCAAAAGGAGAGAACGATGGAGGATATGCCGTGAATAATTACACCGCGATAGCCAAAAAATATGGTTCAAAAAAAGATTTGGCAAGTCTTACACAACAAATGCGGGCCAAAAAAATGTACCTCATGCTCGACTTTGTGGTCAATCATACATCTGACGAGCACGCTTGGGCAAAAAAAGCCAAATCGGGGAACACGAGGTATCAAGATTATTATTACACCTATGCAGAAAGGGACGTTCCCGATGCCTTTGAAAAAAACCTTCCAGAGGTGTTTCCAGAGACGTCACCAGGTAACTTCACCTATATTCCTGAAATGGAAAAATGGGTCATGACCGTATTCAATACCTATCAATGGGATTTGAATTATACCAACCCGGAAGTCTTTATGGCCATGTTGGCGAATTTGGTCGAGCTCTCAAATATGGGTGTTGATGTGGTTCGCTTTGATGCCTTGGCCTTTTTATGGAAAAAGATGGGTACGGTATCACAAAACCTACCTGAAGCCCACGCGATTATTGCCCTCTTTAGAATGTGCCTACAAGTGGTGGCCCCCGGTACCATTTTACTTGCCGAGGCCATTGTCGCGCCCAAAGAGATCATCAATTATTTTGGTACGGGCCCTACGAAAGGTAATGAATGTGAGGTGGCGTACAATGCCTCGCTAATGGCTTTGCTTTGGAATTCGATAGCCACCAAAAAAACGGCTTTGTTGTACAAAAGCTTGATCGACATTCCGAACAAACCACATGATGCGACTTGGATCAACTACATACGTTGTCATGACGACATCGGCTTGGGTTTGGATGACCGGCTTATCCAAGAACTGGGTTGGAACCCCAAGGGCCATCGAAAGTTTTTGTTGGATTATTATTGCCAACGATTGGATTGGTCACCAGCAAAGGGAATGCTTTTTATGCATAACCCAAAAACAGGTGATGGCCGTATCACAGGTAGTGCTGCCTCTTTATTAGGGTTGGAAAAAGCGTTACTGACCAAAAACAAAACAGAGATCGATCAATCAGTGGCTAAGATCATTATGCTCCATGGCATTATATTGGCCTTTGGCGGAATACCCCTCATTTATGCCGGAGATGAAATCGGCACCCTGAACGATTACTCTTTTTTAAATGAAGATGGTAAAAAAGAAGATAGCAGATGGGTCAATAGGCCAAAACAAGACTGGGACGTAATCAAGACTTTGAAAAAGAAAAAATCACCACAACAAAGAATTCGTGATACCCTAAAAATGTTGATTGCGATTCGCAAGAAAAACCCCGTGTTCGCAGACCATTCCAATTTCACCTTGCATCATACCGGCAATCAGCATATCCTCTTATTCGAACGTACCTCAAAAAGCAAAAAAAGTGTACTGGTACTATGTAATTTCGATGACAACCCACAAGTATTGGACGGAAGTCTACTTTCAAAACTGGGGTACCTAAAAAATCAAGAATTCCATGAAATGATAACCGCTACCACCAACAAGCTCAATAGCGGTTTTTTAGAGGTGAAGCCATACCAATTGTTATGGCTGCAAAAATAACAGATCAGTTATAGCGTACTTTTCGAATTACCCTGAGCGACTCTTTCAATATTTGATAGGCTTTTCCGCTCTTTCTTTTTAAAAGCGGCCTTGCTTCCTCCATACGTTCTTTAGCCTCTTCAAAACCATTCAAATAGCAGATCAAATAGGTATCGGGTAAGTGCAGTAAATCTTCATTTTCATGAGAAGTCAAGGTTTGCCCTTTTTGCAACTTTTGCAATAGTGCTGAATTGGCATTGAAAATATGATGTAATGTTTTTTTGTCATATTGCGGTGGCTGAAACAATAACTCACTGTTGATGTTGTAATTACCATTCTCGGCAAAAGTAATGGTCATTTCTTCCAAAGGATAGTATTTCTGTTGACTACCTAGGCCCAACTGTATATATTCTAGAGTGGTAAACGAGTTTTCATCATAGGTAATGGTCACCTCGTCTAAAGCGGAATAGAAAAGCTTTACTTGTTCATTGATCAATTCGATATCGACTCGCGAATAATAGACTTGGTCTTTTACTTTTTTTTCTTGTCCTGCCCAACATACGACAAATTGTTCTTTAAAGACCTTATAGCTACTGGTCAAGTCAGGGTGGCGATTGTTCATAAAATCAATAACGCCATCCAAGGTTAGTTCGATATTATTACGGGCATGTTGCTCTATCGTGGCTACTTTCCCTGAATTGATATCCTTCAATTCAATATCAAATGCCTTGGGTAAGCTAATACTACCCTCTCGAAAAAAAACCGCGCCTCCGTAATACTTCCAGATATTTTTGCGCAAGGCACAGACTTTCCCATTTGATTTTATGGTGACCAAGCCTACCACCTTACCTTCGGGCAAATGCGGAAACGGGATGTTTTCGTAAGCTATTAATGGCGGATTGTCTAAATAAGCATTCACCAGGTTCTGAATCTTACTATCATCAAAAAAGTCTACCCCGACGATTTTATTGTCTTCGTCTTCAACGCCAACAACGATAAAGGAATTGTTTTTTGGATTGCTATTGGCCAATGCACAGACGTGTTTAAGAAATTTTGCCTTCCCCTCTTTTTCACCAATGGATATGAAACGCTTTTTATCATAAAAACTATTCTCATCATTATGGGCAAGAAGGTTTTTCACCAAAAGGCGCTTATTGATCATAGCTTTTTGTTCACTATGGTAGAACTCGCTTGGGCCGTTGACATCACCACCAAATCAGCTATGTTCACATGGTACGGTCTCGTAACCACAAAATGAATGATGTCAGCAATATCTTCAGGCCGTAGTGGTTGGTATCCTTGATATACTTTTTCGGCACGTTTGGTATCGCCCTTAAAACGGACTTCGCTGAATTCCGTTTCGACGAGACCAGGGTTGATGGCCCCAACACGTATTCCGTAAGCATTCAAATCAATGCGCATGCCCTGATTGATGGCGTCAACGGCGTATTTACTGGCACAATAGACATTTCCATTAGGGTACACCTCTTTGCCGGCCGTTGAACCGATATTAATGATATGACCACTTCTGCGTGCCACCATTTGGGGCATAACCGCCTTTGATACGTAAAGCAATCCCTTCACGTTGATATCGAGCATGGCATCCCAATCGTCTAAACTACCTTGGTCAATAGGATCTAATCCATGGGCATTACCTGCATTATTGATGAGTATGTCAATCGTTTCAAAAGCTGTAGGCAACGAGGCCAAGGCATCATGAACGTCGTCTTTGTTGCTGACATCAAAGTTTAATGTGGTAACCTCGGTTTTTAAACTCAATTCTTTTTGTAAGGTCTTTAATCTTCCCTCTCTACGGCCACAAAGGATAAGTCTAAACCCTTTTTGAGCCAAAAGCTCAGCGGTCGCTTTCCCTATTCCGCTGGTCGCCCCGGTTATAAGCACGGTTTTTGCCATAGTTTTTTGAATTAAGGTACGGGTTCTCCTTTACTGGCCTCTAGCAGTAAAAACCAATCTTGAAGCTCAAGTTTAATGGCAACTGCCTCAATGGACAGTTTTAAACGTTCTTTATTTGCAGTACCTACAACGGGGTGTACCCCTGCTGGGTGTTTTAGGATAAAAGCCAACAACAACTGACTTTCATCGGCATCGTATTTGGTTTTCAATACATTCAACACCTTTCGAATACGTTCATTTTGAAGGTTCTTATCCCTGAAATAATTACCAAGGGGGCTCCATGACATGGCCATTCTATTTGCGGCAATACTATCATCGAAAGTACCATCGTACATCGGCTCATCGTGTGTCAAGGAAAATTCTACCTGATTTGCAGTAATTGGTTGCCTAGTTTCCAACATAGCAATTTGTAATGGCGTAAAATTGGATACGCCAAACCTTTTTATCTTGCCCTGCGCCATGAGTTTTTGAATGGCACCTGCAATTTCATTGGGTTCCATTAGGGGGCTAGGGCGGTGTAACAACAACAAGTCGAGATAATCGGTTCGTAACTTTTTCAATGATTGTTCTACCGACCAAATGATATACGCACTGTCATATTGGTAATGAGCGACTTTGTTCTGACGCCCATTGGTCATCTGGATACCGCATTTTGAAATGAACTGAACGGAGGACCTTTCGATACCACTTTCGGCAAACGCTTTTCCGAATACCGTCTCATTTTCATAATCCCCATAAATATCGGCATGGTCAAATGAGGTAATCCCCACTTCCATACAATGGTTTATCAACGCTATCATCTGCTGGGTTGAAAGTTGTTTTCCCCAGCTTCCCCAGGTCATGGTACCGGCTATAATCCTTGAGTACGAAGTAGTATCTTGCATATGTCGTGAAAATATAAAATTAATACCTTAAACTCTTCATAAATCTAAGGCTTGCGCGGTTTTTTTAACCAATAATTAACAGCCCGATTTTAAATTAATTTTCATTTTGCACTTCTTTAAAAACTTAAGTAAATAAACAAGTTACGATACGATTTTCCTATGGAAGAAAATACTACAATAGACATTAGCGCGGTAAATGAGAAAATAGCACAAGAAAGCGCTTTTATTGACTTACTTACCACGGAAATGAACAAGGCCATTGTAGGTCAGAACCATATGGTAGAGCGTCTGCTCATTGGTTTGCTCGGGCAAGGCCATATTCTATTGGAAGGCGTGCCCGGTTTGGCGAAGACCTTGGCCATAAACACGTTGGCCAAAGCTGTGAAGGGAAGTTTCAGTAGAATTCAGTTCACTCCTGATTTGTTACCTGCCGATGTAGTAGGAACCATGATCTACAACATAAAGGAAAATGATTTTTCTATAAAGAAAGGACCGATTTTTGCCAACTTTGTGTTGGCCGACGAAATAAACAGGGCACCTGCCAAAGTACAATCGGCCCTTTTAGAGGCGATGCAGGAAAAACAGGTGACTATCGGTGACGAAACTTTTAAACTTAGTCCCCCGTTCTTGGTAATGGCCACCCAAAACCCTGTAGAGCAAGAAGGTACGTATCCATTACCTGAAGCCCAGGTCGATCGTTTTATGTTGAAAACAGTAATCGATTACCCCAAGTTGAATGAGGAACAATTGATTATCAGACAAAATTTGAGGGGAGCTAACGAGCCTATTAAACCCGTGGTTTCGTTAAAGCAAATATTAAGCGCCCAACAAACGGTTCGTGAGGTTTACATGGATGAGAAGATCGAGAAATACATTCTTGATATCATTTTTGCAACCCGTTATCCTGAAAAGTATAATCTTGAACATTTAAAACCCCTTATCAGTTTTGGTGCCTCTCCGAGAGGTAGTATCAACCTTGCCAATGCCTCGAAATGTTATGCCTTTATCAAAAGAAGGGGATATGTGATTCCTGAGGATGTTCGCGCCGTAGTACACGACGTTTTGCGCCATAGAATTGGAATAACCTATGAGGCCGAGGCCGAAAATATTACTTCTGAAGAAATCATAAACAAGATTGTAAACGAGGTTGAGGTACCTTAAATCAGTTATCAGTAGACAACGGGCAATTTTAAATCTACATATTGTTTACTGGATACGAATTAGTGTTTACTGAGCCAAATGGATACAAAAGAGCTACTTAAAAAAGTACGGAAAATCGAAATAAAGACCAGACGTTTGTCTGATCATGTCTTTGGGGGTGAGTACCATTCCACCTTTAAAGGGCGCGGTATGACTTTTAGCGAGGTACGCCAATATCAATTTGGGGATGATGTTCGGGCTATTGATTGGAATGTCACTGCAAGATATAACGAACCTTTTGTCAAGGTTTTCGAAGAAGAACGCGAGTTGACCATGATGTTGATGGTAGATGTAAGTGGTTCAGAACTTTTTGGCACCACCAATCAATTCAAGAAAGAGGTCATCACTGAAATCTCGGCTACTTTGGCCTTTTCGGCCTTGCAAAACAATGATAAGGTAGGCCTTATCCTATTTTCCAATGAAGTAGAACTCTTTATACCTCCGAAAAAAGGTAAAAGCCATGTGCTACGTATCATTAGGGAACTTTTGGAGTTCGAGCCGAGCAACCATCAAACGGATATCGCCGAGGCTTTAAAATTCTTGAGAAACGTAATGAAAAAAAAGGCGATTGTCTTTGTGCTATCCGATTTTTTGGCAGACGACTATGCCAACACCTTACGTATTGCCGGTAATAAACATGATGTTACCGGAGTACGGGTGTATGATGAAAAGGAGGAGTATATTCCGAATTTAGGAATGATACAAGTTCAAGATGCTGAAACAGGTGCCATTCAATTGGTAAATACCGGTTCAAAAAAAATACGCCATGAGTATTGGAAGTATTACATGGAACGGGTCGATTATTTCAATGACGCATTCGCCAAGTCAGGTAGTGGGGTATTAAGTTGTAGGGTAGATGAAAGCTATGTGAAAAAGTTGTTGGGCTATTTTAAACGCAGGGGATAAAATGAAACGTAACGGTTTGAAATATGGTATCGAAAAGCTTACCAAGCCCATAAGGCTTGGTATCGGCTTATGCCTCCTAGTTTTTTCCGTTGGGGTCTCCTCACAAGAAAATTCGAGGGTCACCGCACAGATCGATACTTCAACTATCAGAATCGGGGAACAGATCAACTATAAGATAACGGTAGAAACCGACTCGCTTAATATTGTCTACTTTCCAGAAGACCAAACCTTTTCACCTTTGGAAATGGTAGAGGCCTTAAAAATTGACACTTCGAAGAACAAGGATAGGATTACCTTACAGCGCATATACGCCCTAACACAATTTGATAGCGGTGCTTATACCATACCACCGCAACGTATCGCCATTAATGAGGCCCCTTTTTTTACGGATTCCTTCAACATTAAAGTTGCTGATGTGGTCGTGGATACCACCAAGCAAAAACTGTACGACATAAAACCACTGATCGAAGTCGAAAGGAATAATGCAAAATTGTGGAAAACACTCTTATGGATATTCTTGGGATTACTTTTAATCGGTGCTTTGGTATATTGGTTTTTCCTTAGAAAAAAACCTTTGACGGAAGAGGAAAAAGTAGCTTTGTTGCCACCTTATGACAGGGCACTTCTACAATTAAAAGAGCTCGAAAACTCAAGATACCTCATTCAAGACGAGTACAAAAAATACTATTCTGAACTCACTTCAATAGTACGATCTTATCTTGAGGAAGACGCCCATGTATCAGCCTTGGAAAGTACGACCGATGAACTTATCCAAAAATTAGAGCTTTTAAAAGATGCCGGTGAGTTAAAAATAGAGGATGACACCCTCACACAGTTTAAAAAAGTGCTAAAAACGGCGGATTTGGTAAAATTTGCCAAATCAAAGCCACCCACATCCGTTGCTGAAGAAGATCGAAAGCTGGTGGAAAATATTGTCGTTAAGACCAAAGAGGCACTGCCAGAACCAACGGTTGAAGAATTACTTCATGATGAAGCGTATTTGGAAGAACTAGCAAGAAAAAAACAACGGAAACGTGTTTGGATTGCCGCTGCGTCTTTTGCAGGATTGTTGCTCATTGCCACGATAAGTGCAGTGGGCTATTATGGTTTTGAATACGTCAAGGATACCGTACTGGGTCACCCGACAAAAGAGTTGTTGGAGAAAGAATGGGTAGCTAGTTCTTATGGGTTTCCGCCAGTTGAGATTGAGACTCCCAAGGTACTATTGAGGCAAGAAGTCGAACTTCCCCCAGAAGTCAGGGAAAGTATCAAAGAAGTGCAGGTATTTGGGTACCGAAGTGCCGTAGGCCTCTTTACCGTACTTACGACATCAACTACTTTTGCAGAGGCCAATGACCCTGACTTTGAAAAACCCATTGAGCAATTACTCAAGTCTTTTGAACAACAAGGCGCACGAAACATCATTACCAAACAAGAAGAATTTTTCACCAAAGCAGGCGTGCAGGGGCTAAAGACATTCGGTAGTGGTAAATTCAAAATTCCTGAATCGTCAGAATTGATTCGAGGTAAATATGCCGTGCTTAGTTTTGGTGGCAAAGGATTCATGCAACAGATTGTTATCACTTGGTTAGACGGGGACGATTACGCAGAAAACATTGTTGAACGCATACTGGCTTCGGTCAATGTAAAAACCCAGGCCTAATGTTTGACAATATAGAATTTGCAAATCCACAATTCTTTTGGTTGCTCCTATTGCTTCCGGCAGCCATACTTTGGTATATACTTACCAGAAAAGGACAAGTCGCCTCACTTAAAATATCAAGTATCAAAGGGTTTAAAAGTACTAGCATCTTACCCAAATTAAAACCCTTACTATTCGTATTACGTTTATTGGCCCTTGCTGCGATCATCACGGCCTTGGCCAGACCACAGACTGAAGATATCTCAACTCGAACAAAGACTACGAAAGGAATTGACATCGTCATGGCAATTGACGTTTCGTCAAGTATGTTGGCACGCGATTTAAAACCAAATCGACTATCCGCGCTTAAAGAGGTAGCCTCCGATTTTATCAAACAACGCCCAAGTGATCGAATAGGTTTGGTGGCCTATGCCGGCGAAAGCTATACCAAAACCCCTATTACGAGTGATAAGTCGATTGTCTTAGGCGCACTACGGGAAATCACCTATGGCCAATTGGAAGACGGTACTGCGATTGGCATGGGACTTGCGACCTCAGTCAACCGTCTAAAAGAAAGTAAGGCAATAAGCAAGGTCATCATACTTTTGACTGATGGGGTGAATAATTCTGGTTTTATAGAGCCCCAGACGGCTGCTGATCTAGCAGTGGAATACGATATCAAAACATACACTATAGGTCTGGGTACAAATGGAAATGCCCTAACCCCAATTGCATATAAACGGGATGGCACATTTCAATATGGCATGCGTCAAGTCGAGATTGATGAAAAATTATTGAAAAATATAGCTGAAGTTACCGGAGGTCAATATTTTAGGGCTACCGACAATGAAAAACTCGAAGAGATCTACAACGAGATCAATAAGCTGGAAAAAACGGAAATTGAAGAATTCAAGTATTATAAATATGAAGAGATGTTCAGGCCATTGGTATTTTTGGCAGGCCTTTTGCTTTTCTTGGAATGGGGCTTAAGAACAACGGTATTTAAAAGTTTTATCTAAATAAATGGTTCAATTTGACGAAAAATTTTACTTCTACTTTCTGGGAGTCATCCCGGTGATAGTGGTGTTTTTTCTTTTTTTACAATTCTGGAGGAAGCGTAAGCAGAAAGAATTTGCAGACGCAAGACTATTGAAACGTCTTGCCCCTGAACGTTCTCAATTCAAATCTACATTAAAGCTTCTATTTCTCATATTAGGAATAAGTTTTTTGGTTCTTGCACTGGTAAATCCTAAAATCGGCACCAAACTGGAAACCGTTAAGCGTGAAGGTGTTGATATTGTTTTTGCGGTAGATGTTTCAAAGAGTATGCTTGCCGAAGATATCGCCCCCAATCGATTGGAAAAGGCAAAGCGACTGGTTTCTGAAATCATCAATCAACTCGCAAGTGATAGAATCGGAATCATTGCATATGCCGGGCAAGCCTATCCGCAACTACCGATCACAACCGATTACGGAGCGGCAAAAATGTTTTTACAAAGCATGAATACCGATATGCTCTCGTCACAAGGTACGGCCATTAACTCGGCAATAGAACTGGCCACAACATTTTATAATGATGAGGAGCAGACCAATAGGGTGCTCTTTATCATTTCAGACGGTGAGGATCACTCTGAAGGCACGACCACCCAAGCTGTTGAAAATGCCGTCGAAAATGGTATAAAAACCTATACCATAGGGGTAGGTAAGGCCAAAGGTGCCCCAATACCTATCAAACGCAGAGGTGTTGTTGAAAGTTTAAAAAAGAACAGTCAAGGAGAGGTGGTCATCACAAAACTCAATGAGGCCGTTCTTGCTGCAATCGCCGATGAAGGGGATGGTATGTACATCAACGGTTCAAATACCGAAGAGGCCGTTGAGTTTATTAAGGAAGAACTCAATAAAATGGATAAAAAAGAATTTGAGGCCAAACAATTTGCAGAGTACAAAGACCAGTTTCAGTGGTTTTTAGGTTTGGGCCTTTTATTTCTATTTTTAGATATTTTCCTTTTGGATCGTAAAACACGATGGTTAAAAAAGTTGAATTTGTTTAATGAACATGATGATGCATAAGATATTCACCGTAATCGTTATTGCGGCTTTTGCAATGGCCGTAAATGCCCAAGAAGATAAAGAGGCCCAAAAGTTGGCGGAAAAGGCACTTAGCGAATCTAAGAACCTAACCTACGAGGCTAATGAGACCTTGGTACAAAATGATTTCATCAATGCAGAGGGCAAATACAGAAAGGCAATCTCAAAGAGCAGTGAAAATGCAGTGGCACCTTACAACCTAGGGCGTGCCTATTACAACCGGGAAAGCTATACGGAGGCTTTTGGCCGCTTTAAACAAGCAGGTGAAAAAGCTGAAGAAAAACCGGTAAAGCATAAAGCCTATCATAACATGGGCAATGTTTTTATGAAGAATAAAGAATATGAAAAAGCGGTTGAGGCTTACAAACAATCGCTGCGCAACAACCCTAATGACGATGAGACCAGATATAATCTAGCATTGGCCAAAGAATTACTCAAAAAACAACAAGACGAGCAGAAGAACGATCAGAATCAAGACGATCAAAAGAACGAGGACAACAAAGACGACAAGGAAAAAAATCAAGACCAAAACCAAGACGGCGACAACGAAAAAGACAATGAAGGTGATCAAAAAGATGACCAAAATAAAGATGAAGGTGACGAGGGCGATAAGGGCAAAGAGAAGCCTGAAGAGAATAAAGAGGGTGATGGTGAAGAAAAGAAAGAAGAGAAGCAAAAGCCCAACGAAGGAGATAAAAAAGAGGAAAAGCAAAAGCCCCGGCCAAATCAGCTATCTAAGCAGCAAATTCAGAACCTATTAGAGGCCATGCAGAATGAAGAACGTAAGGTTCAAGAAAAAATGGAGGCCAAAAAAGTCAAAGGTGCCAAAATTAAAAACGAAAAGGACTGGTAATGCAAGGGAAATTGTACAAAAAACTATGGTGGTTCCTCCCAATTTTAATTTGGGCGACCCCGCTTTTTGCACAAGAAAACACTGAAGTAAACTTTGAGGTAAAGCTTAGCAAGCAAAAACTCGGCGTTAATGAACGTCTACGTGTCGAATTTACCATGAATAAAGATGGTGATAATTTTAGCCCGCCTGATTTCAGCGGTTTTAAGGTTGTCATGGGGCCATCGCAGTCTATTAGTTCTTCATGGATCAATGGCAAACGCAGTTTTTCAAAATCGTATTCATACATTTTAAAGCCACAGACCAAGGGTAATTTCAAAATTGGTCAAGCGACCATTGAAATCAATGGTGAAACCTATAAAACCTTACCAAAAGACATCACGGTTACGGCGGCAGTGGCCAATCCGAATGCCCCAAAGTCCGCCGATGATATCGCCGATGAAAATTTGCATTTGGTGGCAGAAGTCTCTAAAGGAAATCCTTATTTGAATGAGGCGGTTACGGTGGTTTACAAACTATATATAAGTCCGTCCATCTCCGTAACCAACTTTAGGCCCGTAGACAGCCCAAAGTATAATAACTTCTGGAGTCAAGATATTCCCGTCACAAAATACAATACCACAAATTCAACATATCAAGGGAAACCCTATCGCAGTGTCATCTTAAAAAGGGTTGTGTTATATCCCCAAAAATCAGGAAAGCTGAATATTGAACCGTTATCGCTTGAAGTATATGTGGATGTCCCTACGAATAGACGCGATTTTTTTGGTGGAAAAATCTATACCCAGGCAAGTAAGACCGTTTCAGCCGGTAGTAGGACCTTGAATGTAAAACCACTGCCAGAAAAAGGAAGACCCGTCGATTTTGGCGGTGCGGTAGGTGAATTTGATTTCTCGGTCACAACGAGTAAAAATTCATTGAATGCCTCAGAATCATTACAGGCCATTGTCGAGGTTTCAGGAAAAGGTAACCTTAAATTGTTTCAACTGCCCAAACCTGAACTGCCAAGTGCCTTAGAAGTTTATGAACCTGAATTTGATGAAAGTGTTCGAACGACTATTTCTGGAATGCAAGGCAAAATCACGAACAATTATACGATTGTGCCAGCTTATAGGGGCAAATATCCGATACCCAGTATATCATTCAGTTATTTTAACCCGAAAACAGGTACGTACAATACCCTTGAATCCGACGAGATCACGGTCAATGTATTAGAGGGCCCCACGGATGCTTCTAGTACTTCGGACAACGGTATTTCTGGAAATCAAAAAATTGCCGTTCAGACCGGTAAGCAATTCCATTTTATTAAAGTAACCCCCAACTTGACCAAAATAGGTGCGAATTACTTTTTTGGTTCGACTCGTTTCTTTGCATTGCTTTTAGGCCCTTTACTACTTATTCCCTTGTTTGTATTGTACCGAAAGCAACGAAGGATAAATGCTGATGATGTTGAGGGCAACAGGCTTAAAAAAGCGAATAGATTGGCTAAAAAATACTTGTCAACGGCTAAAAAAGAGCTAAATAATGAGGCGAATTTTTATGTAGCCTTGGAAAAAGGATTGCACAATTACCTAAAGGCCAAGCTCAAAATAAAAACCTCAGAGTTCAGCAAAGAAAAGATTACGACACTATTACAAGAAAGAACTATTTCAGAAGAAACGATAGCCCAGTTTATCAGTTTATTGAAGAACTGTGAAATGGCTCGTTACAGTCCATTTACCGATGTTCAGATGCAGCAAGATTATGAAAGGGCAAGTCAGGTAATTTCTTTGATAGATAAGCAATTATAAAAAATTGATGAGCCAGAAAAACAACATCCGTAAATCCCTGGTAGTGCCCATAAATAATATGTACAAATGAAAAGATTGCTTCTTACGGCGTTATTGATGTTTCTCTACGTTGGTGTTTTCGGCCAAAACAACACTTTGTTCGAAAAGGCCACCGAAGCGTATAATAATGGGGAATTTCAAAAGGCAATCGAACTTTACGAAAAAATTCTTGAAAATAACCAGCACTCCGCAGCACTCTATTTTAATCTTGGCAACGCCTTTTACAAAAAGAATGAAATTGGGCCAAGTATCTATTACTACGAAAAGGCCCTATTGTTAAGCCCCAATGATGACGAGATAAAGAACAATTTGGGGTACGCCCAAAATATGAGGCTCGATGCTATTGAAGAAATGCCCCAAACGGCTTTTGCCAAATTTTATGACACCACTATTGCCCTTTTGACTTTTGAACAATGGGCCTATTTGGCCATTGCCATGACCATGGCATTTGTAATCGCCTACATCGCCTATTATAGCCTGTTGGGGGCAACCCAGAAAAGAATTTCGTTTATCCTTAGCATCATTGCCATTGTAATTTGCATCGCTTCGATTGCTTTCGCTTACTTACAATTCGAAAGGTTTCAACAAGATAATCCGGCAATAGTCTTTTCTAGGGAAATAGCGGTGACCTCAGAACCCAATAAACGTAGTGAACGGATCTTTACACTTCATGAAGGTACCAAAGTCAATGTTTTAGAAACTTTGGATGATTGGCAAAAAATCAAAATCGCCGATGGCCAAACAGGATGGATGCCCTCTGAGAATTTGAAACTGTTAAAAAAATTTTAAAGCAGATTTAACAGGGTTTAATAGGTTTACTATTACCTTTACGGTTCAGTTTTTCTTCAATGTTAAAGTCTTGTACATTTTCATTACTTGCCATCATGCTTGTAATCTCTATTCTAGCACCTTCCCTTGAGGCAATTTGTATGCCTGATTATGAAAGTGCCCTTGTGCTTGATTCAAATGAAGAAGAAAACAGTAAGAACGAAACTGAGAATAAGTTTGATGAAAATGAACTATTTTTTTCCAATTCCATTGAAAACAAAGCAATCTCTTTGATCCAAGAGGTCATTAGAAACCAAATTACGCCATTGCCCTACTCAGACGTTTCGACTGAAATTGTCTTACCTCCACCAAAAAGATGACCTACACCAACCAATAAGTAAATTAGTATCTTTAAAATTATCTTCAAGCTCAAAAAGCTGAGAAGACTAAAAACAATTTCACATGTTCAAGTATATAAAAAATGACTTGCCTGCAAGTATCGTTGTGTTTTTTGTGGCACTCCCCTTGTGTTTGGGTATTGCCCTAGCCAGTGGTGCCCCTCTTTTTTCAGGGTTGATAGCAGGTATCGTTGGGGGTATCGTTGTGGGTTCATTAAGTGGCTCACAAATAGGGGTTAGTGGCCCCGCAGCGGGTTTAGCTGCAATCGTATTAACAGCTATTGGTGCTTTGGGAGGGTATGAGAACTTTCTGGTAGCCGTCGTTTTGGGTGGAATTATCCAAGTAGTTTTTGGTATTTTAAAAGCTGGGATTATCGGTTATTATTTTCCGTCTTCAGTAATAAAGGGTATGCTGACAGGTATCGGCATCATAATCATCCTAAAACAAATTCCCCACTTTTTTGGCTATGATCCAGACCCAGAAGGGGATTTTGCTTTTTTTCAGGTTGATGGTAAAAACACTTTTTCAGAAATTTTTGAAACTATAAACAACATAAGCCCTGGGGCGACTTTAGTAGCTTTGATTGGTCTCACTATTTTATTGCTTTGGGACAGGGTATTATCTAAAAAAGGAAAGATATTCCAGTTGATCCAAGGACCCTTGGTAGCCGTTGTCGTCGGTATTATCTTCTTCATCTTAACAAAAAATAGCGATACATTCTCAATTTCAGCGAATCATTTGGTAAGTGTTCCGATACCTGAGGACGCCGAATCTTTTATTGCGCAGTTCAGTTTTCCAAATTTTTCGGTGATAGGGAATCCTGAAATATGGATTACCGCCTTCACGATAGCCCTAGTGGCAAGTTTAGAGACATTACTCTGTGTCGAGGCTACCGACAAATTAGATCCAGACAAAAGGGTCACCCCAACCAATAGGGAATTGTTGGCACAGGGTACGGGAAATGTAATTTCAGGCATGATTGGTGGTTTACCTATTACACAGGTAATCGTTCGTAGTTCAGCGAACATCCAATCAGGTGGTAAATCGAAAGCGTCAGCAATTATCCATGGGTTTTTTCTGTTGATCTCGGTAATCCTTATTCCAAGGTTATTGAACATGATTCCCTTGTCTGTTTTGGCCGCGATTTTATTTATCGTTGGTTATAAGCTTGCGAAACCTGCCCTTTTCAAGAAAATGTACGCCATGGGGTGGAAACAATTTATCCCCTTTACGGTAACGGTCGTAGGAATTGTATTTACCGACCTATTGATCGGCATAGGTCTTGGCTTGGCAGTCGGTATCGTCGTCATACTTATTAAAAGTTACCAGAACTCCCACTTTTTACATATTGAAGATAGAAGTAATGGCAAACATAAGATTAAAATGACCCTGGCCGAAGAGGTTACCTTTTTTAACAAAGGGGCCATCTTAAAGGAGTTGGATAGTCTTCCTGAAGATTCATATCTAGAATTGGATGTTAGAAAGACAAGGTACCTAGATAATGACATCATTGAAATTCTGGAAGATTTTTCAGAAAAGGCCAAAAACAGGAATATTGATATTAAATTAATCTCAGAAAGGGGTGAAGTAGAGAACCCTGAAAGTTATATTCAGTTCTTTAAACTAAGACGAAAAACAACATAAAAATAAAAACATGAAAGCTCAAACAAAAGAAACACAGGCAGCATTGAATCCTGAAGGTGCTATTGCGCTTTTAAAAGAGGGTAATCAGCGTTTTGTTCAAAATAAAAAGGCAGATCGTAATTTGTTGGCCCAGGTAAAACAGACCACCAACGGTCAATATCCATTTGCAACTATTTTGAGCTGCATAGATTCTCGGGTTTCGGCAGAACTCGTCTTTGATCAAGGCGTGGGTGATATTTTCAGCGCAAGGGTAGCTGGCAATATCGTGAATGAAGATATCCTGGGCAGCATGGAATTTGCTTGCAAACTTGCAGGAACCAAGGTAATCGTAGTATTGGGCCATACGAGTTGTGGTGCCGTAAAAGGTGCTTGCGACGATGCAAAACTAGGCAATCTAACCATATTACTACATAAAATAAAGGCAGCGGTAAGGGCCGTTCCAGAACCTTCGGACGCTACGAACCGAAACTCTAAGAACATTGATTTTGTGAATAATGTCGCAGAAAAAAATGTGCAATTGACTATTGATGACATAAGAAGCCTTAGTCCGGTACTAAATGATATGGAAGGGAATGGGGAAATCGCAATCGTTGGCGCTATGTATGACATTGCAGATGGAAAGGTCCATTTTATGTAAAATCGATTACAACAACACAATTAGAGGTCAATGCTGCGATGGTATTGACCTTTTTTATATCATTTTTATGAAAGAAGCCCTTAAATTCAAAAATAGGTAGCGATTCAAAAAAGCACTAAATTTGTGGGTTAATAGCGCCATCAACCATGATTGAGACCATTAAAGAACATTTAGCCGAAGTTAAAAAATTCACTTCTACCTCTAAAGATGAAATTGAGCGTTTTCGAATAAAATATTTGGGGAAAAAAGGCTTATTGAATGACTTTTTTGCTGAATTTAAGAACATTCCCAACGAACAAAAAAAGGAATTCGGCCAAGTTATCAATCAATTGAAGACTACCGCCACTGAAAAAGTAAACTCCCTTAAAGCGGTTATTGACGAACAAACAGAGGTTTCTGGGCAATATGGTGATCTTACAAGGCCAGGGCAGCCTATCGAGATTGGTGCAAGACATCCCATATCCATAGTCAAAAACCAAATCATCGATATTTTTTCACGCATAGGGTTCAATGTTTCAGAGGGACCTGAAATCGAAGATGACTGGCATAATTTTACGGCTTTGAACTTACCCGAATATCACCCGGCACGTGATATGCAAGACACCTTCTTTATTCAAACGGATCCCGATATTTTATTACGTACCCATACGTCATCGGTACAGGTCCGCTACTTGGAAAATAACAAGCCCCCCATCAGAACTATTTCTCCTGGGCGGGTATATCGTAATGAGGCGATTTCTGCACGTTCGCATTGTTTCTTTCACCAAGTGGAAGGCCTTTACGTTGATAAGGATGTCTCATTTGCAGATTTAAAACAGACCCTACAATTCTTTACGACGGAACTCTTCGGTAAATCAAAGATTAGACTTCGACCATCATATTTCCCATTTACGGAACCAAGCGCAGAGGTTGATGTTTATTGGGGCTTAGAAACCGAGACGGATTATCGCATGACCAAAGGCACGGGTTGGCTAGAGATTATGGGCTGCGGAATGGTGGATCCCAACGTACTACAAAACTGTGGTATTGATCCAGAAACCTACTCTGGTTTCGCATTTGGAATGGGTATTGACCGCATCGCCTTATTGCTACATCAAATATCGGATATTCGTTTATTGAGTGAAAATGACATACGATTCTTGGGGCAATTTAAAAGTTCTCTTTAGAAACACGAATCATTTCAATTTCCCAATTGCGTTAAAAAAATACGGGAAAACATTCTTCTTCGGTTTTAAGATGCTTGTTTAAAGCAGCATTGTGCTTATTTTTAACCAAGTAAAGTAATCGTTCTAATTTGATTTTTATGGCAAAACCATTCTACGATACCAAATATTTAAAAGGGGATATTACCGGCGGACTTGTAGCCGGTGTTGTAGCACTACCGTTGGCACTTGCGTTTGGTGTGCAATCTGGTCTAGGCGCCATTGCCGGGCTTTATGGTGCCATTGCTGTTGGTATATTGGCTGCCCTTTTTGGGGGTACCACCACACAAGCCAGCGGCCCAACCGGACCAATGACCGTGGTATCGGCGGCACTTGTGGCCAATGCGATTGAAATGGCAGGTAGCCTTCAAGATGCCATGGGCATTATTTTGCTGAGCTTTTTGGTTGGGGGTGCACTGCAGATAGTCTTTGGTCTAATAAATATCGCAGGATATATCAAATACTTTCCATATCCCGTAATCTCAGGGTTTATGAGTGGTGTTGGTTTAATCATCATCATTCTGCAAATTGCACCTTTCGTTGGTTTGGATGCCGCAAAATCCACCTTGAAGGTCATGGCCGATCTACCCAGGTTATTCACTGATTTTAACTGGCAGGCATTGGCATTGGGGGCTATGACGGTGGTCATTTACTACGTTTTTCCAAAAATTACCAAAGCAATTCCCAGTGCGTTAGTTGCCCTCATCGTGGTATCCATATTCGCTTATTTTATCAAGTGGGATGTGCCGATTATTGGTACCATCCCCTCTGGCTTACCCACGCTACAGCTCGATGGTCTTTTCACAGTTGATAGTAGTGCATATGGTTTGGTTTTGGAATATGGTATGGTACTGGCAGTTTTGGGTTCTATTGATTCGCTACTCACATCGGTCATTGCCGATAACATGACCAAAACGAAACACAATAGCAACCGCGAGCTGATTGGGCAAGGTATTGGTAATATGGTAGCTGCCCTAATTGGGGGCATACCGGGTGCAGGTGCAACAAAAGGTACGGTGGTAAACATTAATTCTGGGGGACGCACACGATTATCAGGAGCATTACACGGTGCTTTTCTTTTGACGGTTTTGTTAGGGTTGAGTTCTTTGGCTGCTTATATTCCCTTAGCTGTTTTAGCAGGGATCTTAATTCCTATCGGATTCAAGATCATTGATATAAAAGGTCTTCGACATCTCAAGATCGTACCACGGGCCGATGCGGCCGTATTGATCATCGTGTTACTTTGGACTACTTTCGGAAGCCTAATTCAAGCCGTAGGCATTGGGGTCACCTTGGCCGCCCTGCTCTTTATGAAACGTGCCAGTGATATTGGTGAAGAAGGCATGCAGGTAGGTACTTTGGCAGGTTTTGACGGTGAAAAGCCATGGGAAGATGAGACCGAATTCTATGAAAAATTCAAAGATAAGATTTACATCAAACACTTATATGGTCCCCTGTTCTTCGGTTTCACCTCGCATTTTCAAGAACAGGTTAAAAATATTGATCATGATATTAAAATATTGATCATTAGAATGGATCGCGTTCCCTATGTGGATCAGTCAGGTATTTACGCCTTGGAGACCGCTATTTTAGACTTGACCCTCAAGGGTATTAAAGTCATCATTACCGGGCTAAAAGAACAACCCAGTGACCTATTGAAGGCTATTGATATTATCCCTGATTTAGTACCGGAACAACAAGTGTTTCGTCATATAGAAGATAGTTTTGATTGGGTCTCCAATCAATTGGGGAATTAAATTTCGTAACCATCAATGAAGAAGGATATCCACATTCCTATTTCTAAAGAAGTCTACGTGGCCATTGTACACGAGTGGAACAAAGAATTCTTGTCGAAAGACTGGAACGCCTACCTTATCAATAACAGAAATACCCCTATTCAAATGGCCTTGGTCGTTTCAAAAGGGTATGACGACGATCGTAAGACCTCAACCATGAGGTATGCCTTTGGTGTAGTCAAAGCCAAGGGTTATGAGAAGATTGAAATGGTGACGGAAGACGTGCTTGCCCTTACCAATGAATTTTATGTCACCTATTACGCTGATGATCAATTATACGAAAGGCGGTTTATCTTTGAAAAAAATACGGTAACCAAGAATAATCTTATTACTATTCCCTTGCTGGAAATGGATGGTATTTTCGCCAAATAACCCTAAATATTTCTGTTTAACCATTTCAGATTGATAATTTTTACAGGGTCAAAATCCATATCTACTATTTTAACCCCTTGATTTTTATTTTTTTACCATAGGATTCTTTGTCTTCGCTCCCTAATTTAGGGTCATGGCGAATTCAAAAAACTACTTCTATGAAAACCAACCGACTAAATCGAAGAGATTGGCTTAAAAAAGGAATACTAACAGCTGGCGGGGTCATGGCCGCCCCGTACCTTGGCTTTGCTGAATCTTCTAGGGGCCCACTGCAACTAGATGTTAGTGGTAATGCCATTTACAGCCCTTTCTTCAAAGAATACCTACCTGACATCACAAGGGGGTTTCCGTTGTTGGAAGCCAAATTGAATGCCAATGAAAATCCATATGGACCTTCACCAATGGCGTTGGATGCGCTAAAAAAATCCGCTGCGGGAGGGAACCGCTATGCATGGAAAGAACTTTTTCAACTGGTAGACAAAATAGCGGACTTTGAGGGTGTCACCCCAAAAAACATCATGATGGGCCCAGGTTCTTCTGATTTATTGGAGAAGACGGCGATGGTCTTGTTCATGAACGGTGGTAACGTTGTTTCTGCCGATCCTGCATACATGTCTTTAATACGTGTAGCCGAAGCCGCCGGTGGTACTTGGAAGCCCGTACCGTTAAAAGAGGATTGGTCCCATGATCTAAAGGCAATGGAGGCCGCCATTGACGAAGATACCAAGTTGGTGTATATCTGTAATCCGAACAATCCGACAGGTACGATAACGGATGCTACCGAGCTACTTGATTTCTGCTCTCGAGTATCTGAAAAAGTCACGGTTTTTGTTGACGAGGCCTATTTATGGTTTTTAGGGAATGGAGCAGAACAAAGCATGGTTTCCTTAATCAAAGAGGGTAAGGATGTTATCGTTGCGCGTACTTTTTCCAAAATACATGGTATGGCAGGCCTTCGAGTAGGATATGCCGTTGCACAAGAGACAACCTTAGATAGACTTCAAGAAATTACCAGGGCAGGTATGGGCATCTCATATCCTTCAGTATATGCCGCAATGGGTGCCATGGATGATGTTGCATTTTTAGAAAGTTCGCGTGTAAAAAACGCGGCCTGCCGTGAATATGTCTATGAAGAACTTACTAAAATGGGTATTGAATATGTCCCTTCATATACAAGCTTTATGATTTTTCCCATTGAAATGGAGGGTAAAGAATTTCTCCAGAAGATGACCGAATTAAAAGTTGGTGTCCGTGCCTTCAATTTTATGGGTAAAAATTGGTGTCGCGTAAGTATGGGCACTATGGATGAGATGAAACTTTTCATAACCGCTTTGCAGAAGGTCATCGTATAGCTAGATGGATATAAGTTTTCAAAAAACGATAGTATTTTTATTTTTCATCTTTATCGGGTTTCTACTAAAAAACAAGTTTAAATCTAAAGATGAGGTAACGGGTATTAAAAAAATTATTTTAAACCTTGCCTTACCTGCTACTATCTTCATTGCCCTTTTGGGGGTTCATATTAAACTGAATTTGTTATTGTTACCCCTTTTAGCCCTTGGGCTTAACCTGCTATTATTCTTGATTTTTCCTTTGGTACTCCCCGTTTTAGGAATAAAAAAAAGGACCCCCGAGTTCAGGACTGCCCGATTGCTAATTCCTTCTTTGGCC
This sequence comes from Croceitalea sp. MTPC5, assembly GCF_036985505.1. Taxonomy (NCBI): domain Bacteria; kingdom Pseudomonadati; phylum Bacteroidota; class Flavobacteriia; order Flavobacteriales; family Flavobacteriaceae; genus Croceitalea; species Croceitalea sp. MTPC5. The sequence goes on along the minus strand of NZ_BTGQ01000003.1, from coordinate 85,206 downwards.
CCGGGTTTATCGTGCTTCCCTTTTGTCTTGGAATTCTTGGGTGAAGACTATCTCGCCAAAGCTGCAATGGCAGATTTGGGCAATAAGGTTTTTGTTCTGGTCATTTTGTACTTAGTAGCTATGAATTGGTACTTGTCGTTGCATGGTAAAAAACAAAAAAGCAAAGGCTCAAAAGTAGGTGCGATGCTCAAGGTAATGGTTGCTGAACCTGTGAATATTTTTATCGCCATGGCTTTGATACTTCTCGGTTTTGGCCTAAATATGGAATCATTGCCCTTTTTCATTAGTGAAACACTGCAGAAGCTAAGTATGATAATGACTCCATTGGTACTATTGTTTATAGGGCTTTCAGTGAAAATAAAACGAAAACAATTCGTTCAGATCTTCTCATTATTATCGTTAAGGGCGGGTCTTGTCTTTCTGATTTGTGGAATAGCCGTCATCATCACTGGGTTGAAAGTACAAAATGACATTCTACTCTTACTTGCTTTTGGGTTAAGTGCCTGTAGTTTTTGGCCCTATGCACATATAGCGGCGGTTGATACTTTAGAGATGACCGGCAAGGTAAAAAAGAAGACCTTTCAAAACGATTATGCGATTAGTATTCTAGCATTGTCATTTCCGCTATCTACACTGCTTATTTTAGCGGTACTCAACACAGGCCCGTTTATAACGGTTACCCCTAATATTTTTCTGGTCTCTGCAGTTTTGGGTGTCTTAGGTTTTTTACCATCATTGTACTCTTGGTCAAAAAAAATGATGAAGCGTCAAAAATTACTGAATGCAGAAATAGAATCGCCCAGGGCAGGTCATATCTAACTACTTTAGCAGGTTATCGACCAAAATTTTAGAAAATTTTCATTAGAAAAGACCTGTTACCAATTTAAAAAAGGGACTTTACTCAACTGTGCGTTATAGTATTTCGCTTCGCCCGTTACCTCATTACCCAACCAATCGGGTTTCTCAAAAGGTGCATCTTCATGTTGCAGCTCAATTTCGGCAACTATCAAACCCTTGTTTTCACCTAAAAATTCATCCACTTCGAAAATATGGCCTGCAAAAGGAACTTCGTACCTTATTTTTTCTAAAATACCAGGTTCGCAAAGGTCGATTAAGTTCGTAGCTTCAGAAATCGAAATTCGTGTCTCCCATTCAAATCGTGTGGTACCTGAATCGTTGCCCATACCTTTGACGGTCAAATAACCTTCATCCCCTTTAATTCGCACCCGCACCGTTCGTTCTGGATCAGTGTTTAAAAAACCTTGTACTATCCTACTTTTTGAAGCTGCCATATCTTTAAAGGCGATAGATTTGACCAAGAATTTACGTTCAATTTCAAGATGTTCCATGTACGGCTAATTCTTTTAAGGTATCTGAGGCAATTCGTTGATTCGTATAGGTATTATTCGCGAGCCAAACCATTGCTTTCGCAATACTATCAGGATGGATAACCCGGTACTTTTTAAAAGGACCCACCAATAAAAACCCAAAAAATGACATTAGCTTTTTAAAGAAAAACTCCCCAGGTCTTTGTTCGTTTCTATCACCGCCGATTATGGAAGGCTGCACCATATGTATCTTTGGTATGTTAAACTGCTGCACCATCCGTTCCATTTCACCTTTGATGCGATTATAAAAAATAGCGCTTGAAGCATCAGCACCCAAGGCAGAAACTACGATAAAAGTATGTATTTGATTTAAACTACAAAGTTTGGCAGCAGCCACCGGAATACCATAATCAATCTTTTTATACAGCACTTTATCAGGTGTTTTGGCTTTCGTGGTGCCAATACAACAGAAAACTTCGTCTGCCCAGAATTTATCCAATTGGGCTTCTAAAGCCAACACATCACAAAGCACCTCATCAAGCTTTGAATCTTGTATACCCACTGAAGTTCGCGAAAAAAGGATAATTTTTTGATAGCGTCCATCATGTAAAAGACATTGTAACAAAACACTCCCTACCAAGCCTGTAGCACCTAATATAATTGCTGTTTTACCTTTCGTTTCCATACATCTAAAATAACCTAAATTTGAGGTATGGACCTTGATTTCCCTTTACGAAAAATCATTCATGTCGATATGGATGCCTTCTACGCATCGGTTGAACAACATGACAATCCTGAACTTAAAGGAAAACCCGTTGCCGTAGGTGGAGGCTCGAAACGAGGGGTGGTCTCAGCCGCAAGCTACGAAGCAAGAAAGTTCGGGGTTCGAAGTGCAATGAGTGGTTTTCTGGCACAACGCAATTGTCCGGATTTGATTTTTGTGAAACCAAGATTTGACCGTTATAAAGAAATTTCGCAACAGGTACGCGCCTTGTTTTTTGAGTATACCGATTTAGTGGAACCACTTTCTTTAGACGAAGCCTATCTTGATGTGACCGAAAACAAAAAAGGAAACCCTTCTGCAACGCTCATTGCTAAGGAAATTCGTCGTAACATACTTGAAAAAACCGGCCTAACCGCCTCTGCAGGAATTTCGATCAATAAGTTCATAGCAAAAGTGGCAAGTGATTACAACAAACCAAACGGTCAAAAAACGGTAAACCCTGAAGAGGTCATTCAATTTCTTGAAGACCTTGATATTCGAAAATTCTACGGGGTTGGCAAGGTTACCGCTGAAAAGATGTACAAATTGGGGATTTTCACAGGAAAGGATTTAAAGACAAAATCCCTCGATTTTCTTGATAATACCTTTGGTAAGAGCGGTAGGTATTATTACAATGTGGTTCGAGGTATACATTTAAGTGAGGTAAAACCACACCGTATTCCTAAATCAGTAGGGGCTGAACGAACCTTTAGGGAGAACCTCAGCAGTGAGATTTTCATGCTCGAGCGTTTAGAGAACATCGCAAGTGAACTGGAACGACGCCTTCAAAAATCAAAAATCGCCGGTAAAACGATTACCCTAAAAATCAAGTATAGTGATTTTACGCTACAAACCCGTAGCAAAACCCTCCCCTATTTTGTTGCGACTAAAGAATTGATATTGGAAACGGCTAAAGAACTTTTATACCAACAAGCCCTGCAAAACTCTGTACGCCTGTTGGGTATCTCTTTGGCAAACCTGAATACCGGAAAAAAGAACAATGTGGATAAAAGTGATGGGGAACCGCTATCGGTACAATTGAAATTTGATCTATAAACGGTTATATTAATTTAATGGATACCGTAAGCGACCAGATAATAATGGAAGAAAAGAAAATACCAATAGCATTGGCTATGAATGCCTTTTTACGTTCAATCCTGAACAGATAGGCAGCTATACTACCGGCATATACCCCAGTGCCCGGCAAGGGGATCATGACAAAAAGGGCTAATCCGAAAAAACCGAATTTTTGAATTTTACCCCCAGTACCGACCTTGGCGCGTTTTGCCACCCAAAGTGCAGCTTTTTTATAGGGTCGCCATCTAATCAATCCCTTATTCACGTATTCTAAAAAGAACATCATGATAGGGAATACCAGCAAATTAGCCAAAAAACAACTGATTAAAACCAAGTAACTATTGACTCCCTGCGCAATACCGTAAGGAATACCAACCTTTGATTCCCCAAAAGGGGAAAGGCTCCAGAGTATTGCTGTTATGAGGTCGACAATCAAAGCTTGATTTTTTGCAAAACTACAGTTGAAAACATTCATTCATAGCCAACAAAACGCTAAAACTTGAGAAATATTCTTACTTCTTGAACTTACACGCACATCGCAATATAGCCGCCACAAAATTCGTTCAAAACCAAGATTTTTATGATAGACAGACCAGTCTTTACTATATTTGAATATGGCTAAATCAAACATTAAAGAGCATATCATAGAAATTGCAAGTAAGCTATTTTACGTCAACGGCTATAACGCCACTGGTATCAATGAAATTATCACAAAAGCTGAAATTGCCAAGGCAACTTTATACCATCACTTTAAATCAAAAGAAGCGATTTGCATTGCCTACCTAGAAAGGCGTCACAAATCGTTTATGCGGTCTTTATCATCTTATGTTCTTGAAAGGCCAGAAGGAAAACAAAAATTACTGGCAATTTTTGATTATTTAAGGGATATGTATCGCAATGATGACTTCTATGGTTGTTGGGGGATCAAGACCTTTGGTGAATTGCCTCCGGACAACCAAATGATAAGCGCATTAATACAAAAACATAAGAAAGAGTTCTTACTTTTCTTAGGTGGTATCGTTGGCGATAATCTAATGAATATTTCAAAGGCAGAGACCGAAAAAATATCCGGTGGGCTTTATTTACTGTATGAAAGCGCCATAACGGAAAGCTATTTGCACAAAAATGATTGGCCCATTCATTTAGCAAAACGTATTGCACCATCACTTTTCTCTGAAGCGGAAGCATAAAAAAGTCCTGCCAATTTACTCGATGCATTTCGAGGATTGGCAGGACTCAACACCCAACTTAAAACATATTTTTACTCTACTATGAGTGTATTATCGGTACTGGTAGGATTTAATGGACAAAAATAGACATACTCCCCTTTGGCCAAGGTAGTAGGCTTTGAGGTTTGCGTCTTATTGGTCTCAACGGGGGCCGTGACATAGGCCGTTTTGATATGGTTCTCTGGCTTACTGACATCTTTTCCTTTTTCGACCAATACGAATCCTACTTTATGGTCAACTCCATTATTGGCTATTTCAAATACATAGGTTCCCTCAGAAACAGTCAATGTTTTCTGTGTAAACTCCCCTGGGGTCTGTTCCAATTGTATGGTCTTTACTGCTTTATCCGTCATTTTATCTTGTGCGTTCACGGATATAATGGTTAAAAACGCTACTGCTAAAACTGTAATTACTTTTTTCATGATTTTTGATTTTTTGCTGATATTATTTTCAGACTTTATGATTGAACTATTTTGATTAAAAATTATACTTGTGCTAATTCTAAAGGTTGTGCTACTGGAAAATCAACCGGTACCTGTGTTGTTCTGTGTAGGTAATTGGAAATTGTCTTATCGCCTACCAATACGATCGTGTCAATTAAGTTTTCTTTGGTCCATCCGGCCCTGAAGAAGTTTTCGAGTACAACGGAATCAGTAGCACCCCTACTCTCGGTTATGTTTCTGGCCAAACGGGCCAACGCATCCAATTTGGTATCAAAAGATGCATACCCTGCCCTTAACTCAAGAATTTGTTCATCGGTAAATCCGTTCATTTTACCAATGGCCGTGTGCGCCGATAAACAATAAACGCAATCGTTCACTTGGCTTACTGCGAGGTTTACCACTTCCTTTTGCTTGGCACTCAGAGATGTTTTGGCATTTGACAAGGCCAAATAATTTGATAAGGCATTCTCAGAATGGGCATACGTGGCAAAAAGGTTAGGAACAAAACCAACCGCTTTTTCCAAATTGTCAAAAATTGCTTGATTGTTCGTACTTACTTCCGTTCTCTTAGGGACATTAAATATGTTCATAATCTTACTTTTTTTATTTTATTATTATTTGGTTTAAAAATTTGCTACAAATGGTTTTTCTGCGTCACAATAAAAATCCCCGTGATGTTTTTGGTCGCAATTTTTTTTTGAAATCAACATTGAATCAGCTGATTTATCATTATCCATAAAATTCCCAATTGGATTAAAAGATGCTATTTCTATTGTATTCATGATATTTGATGTTTAATTACAGGGCAAAGATGCGGTGAAATGAAAATGAATAAGAGGCAGAAATTTCCCGACTGCTTGCAAAAACTTCCCTTTATTCTAAATTTTGTGTTTTAGTCTTGCCTTCTAAGGGCTTATCAGCTTTCTTTTTCAAAAAACGTATCGAAATTTTTTAACGACTAAGAACACTTTATGGGTTGGTATAAAAACTTAATTTGACCATAATAACTTCATTTTCTGTTACTGGACATTATGGACAAGCCCTCAATCTAGGGGATACTCTCTCGATTTTCATCAAATTTTTGTTGACCCTTTTAACACGGATAGAACCGTTTGCATACGATTCTTTTGAACAGAAGTGTTAATCCATGTTATAAATTTTAGTACCACTATATCTTTTCATAGTATTGAATATGAAAGAACTACAACATTACGATAAGGCAGCTTATAATTTTTATGCTAAGCAAAAGTTTAAAGATCTGCCTATATTAGGATGGGATATCTTTTCAAGATACTTTCAAAAGATTTGCGGCGATTTCAACGATGTAACGACCCTTCAACAAATCTCTAAACAACGATCATGGGAAAAAAGTTTCGCTTTTAATGAAGAGATTTTACAAAAAGAGCATATTATCGTTGTGACCGATACCAATTTGAGAATCGTACATGCTACAAAAAATATTTATGACATGAACGGTTACAGACCGGAAGAAATAAAAGGACTTCAACCAAAAATATTTCAAGGACCCAAAACCTGTGCTGAAACGGCATCAAAAATAGCCATTGCCGTGCAGAACCATCAACTATTCGAGGCGGTGATCTTGAATTACAGAAAAGACGGCTCGCATTACAATTGTTGGATCAAGGGCGGTCCTGTGCGCAATACTACTGGCGAAGTGGTGAACTTTATCGCGTTTGAACGAGAAGTTGCCTAAAAGTTACACGTTTCTATTTCGGTAACCCTTAACGTATTTACCATTCCTTTTTCTTTAATGGGCATAGCAGCTAGGCTAATCAACATGTCACCTACATCTAAAAAGCCTTTTCGACAGGCGATTTGGTTCACATCATCGATGGTTTCATCCGTAGAGACGTACTTATCATAATAAAATGCCTTTACGCCCCATAGCAGATTTAATTGGGTGAGTATTCTTTTATTTGAGGTAAATACCAAAATGTGGGCACTTGGCCGCCATGCCGAAATCTGAAAAGCGGTATATCCACTATTGGTCAAGGTGGAAATAGCCTTTGCCTGAATTTCATTTGCCATTAACGCAGCATGATAGCACACCGATTTTGTTATGTATCGCTTTGTTTTGATGTGTGGTGGGGTCTGGGGCACGTTGATTAAATTCGAGCCTTCTACACTCTTTAAAATACTGGTCATTTTTTCAATGACCTGAACAGGATAATTGCCTACTGATGTTTCACCTGAAAGCATTACGGCATCAGCGCCATCCATCACTGAATTGGCAACATCGTTTACCTCAGCTCGTGTAGGGGTAAGACTCGTAATCATGGTCTCCATCATTTGAGTGGCTATTATTACGGGAATTCTTGCCTTCTTCGCACGAAGCACTAATTGTTTTTGGATTAGGGGCACCTCTTGCGCGGGCACCTCAACACCCAAATCACCCCGTGCCACCATTAGCCCATCACAATAGGCCACAATTTTATCAATATTCTCAACGGCCTCAGGTTTTTCAATCTTGGCTACGATCGGAATCTTATGTTCTGAGTGCTCTTTGATCAGGTTTTGAAGATCGATCAGATCTTGGCTAAAACGAACAAAGGAGAGGGCTATCCAGTCCACATCTTGTCCGACGGCAAAAATGGCATCTTTGACATCTTTCTCCGTTAGGGCCGGCAATGAGATATTGGTGTTCGGTAGGTTCACCCCTTTTTTTGATTTTAGGGGTCCCCCTTGAATAACCTTCGCCTTAACCTCATTATCGCCATTGGTAGCGACAACCTCGAACATCAGTTTACCATCATCCAAGAGAATACGCTCGCCGGCCTTGACATCCCTGGGGAATTCCTTATAGTTCATATAGACCCTTTCGGCACTACCTTCAAAAGGTTCCCCCGTCACGAAAAGAATTTCATCACCAGGGGCGACGACTACTTCTTCGCCCATTACACCTACCCTAAGTTTTGGTCCTTGTAAATCGGCCAAGATAGCGGTGCTCATCTCCAATTCTTCATTTAGCTCACGTATCATCTGAATTCGCTCTGCTACGTCATCATAACTGGCGTGCGAAAAGTTAATTCGAAATACATCAACCCCTGCCAATATCATTTCTTTCAATACTTCTTTTTTACTGGTAGCTGGTCCTAGGGTTGCAACTATTTTCGTTTTCTTTTTCGTTGGCATTCTCAAAAAATTAAGTTTCTTTTCGATTTTAATTGGTTCAAATCAACTCCGTAAGCAGTAACTACCGATGGAATGGATTTTATGGCATTGATTATGGTTTCAATATGGCTTTCTTGGTCTGCTTCAATTTTTAAAAAATAATCCACCTCTTTACGTTCTTGAACCAAATAGTGTGTTCTTTCTGAGTCGTTCCCAAAAAAGAGCCCTATCGATTCATTCCGTTGTATTTTTTTAACGGTATTGCAAATCAAGACCCAATTATTTTCGTTTAAATGGTCTTCCCACTCAAAGAAAGGGAATGAAAAACTATTCACATCTAAATCATACAAGGCCCTTTTAAGCCTGAGATTCGCTGCTTTGTTCATATAGTATGCCATGGAATGGGCATTCAAACTAGAATGTATAGCGACCAGTTTAAAACTATCCTCATATAACTCAGCGGATATCTTATGCGTTGTTACCATTAAATCAATGCGAATTGTAAATATAGGCGTAATCCCTAAACTAGCCTAGTTTATACCTTTGTTTGAGGTGTGAAAGACCAACGAAAACGTTTAAGTTGACTTTTTGTTGACGATCAATTAACTATTATTTATCCTATCTTGAAGTGCGAAATAGGCTCTTTTTGATGCTTTCTCTTCAGCTTTTTTCTTTGAGGTGGCCCTTGCCTTCGCCAATATGCGTCCGCCTATGGTCAGTTTTACCGCAAAATGTTTAAGGGCATCGTTGCCGGTATCTTCGTAAACATCATAATGAAATGTCTTTTTCTGTTTTTGGCACCATTCTATTACCAAGCTTTTATAGCTGATTACCTTACCTTCCAATTGTTCAATATCCACATAAGGCATAATGACCCTTTCATGTATGAATTTTTCACAATAGGTGTACCCCCTATCTAGGTAAATCGCCCCTACCAATGCTTCAAACACATTACCATGTATGTTCTCACCAAAATGGGATTTTGGTATCCTACTCTCAACATACTCCAAGAGGTTTAAATCTTTCCCTAATTCATTAAGGTGTTTGCGACTGACTATTTTAGAACGCATTTTGGTCAGGTAGCCCTCATCGCCTTCAGGCACCATGTTGTAGAGGTGTTTCGAAATAATCGTTCCGAGCATGGCATCACCCAGAAACTCCAATCGTTCATAGTTCATCGGGTTTCCATCCTTATCCCTTTTATTTACCGAACGATGTAAAAAAGCCTTCTTATAGATAGGAAGCCTTTTGGGCTTGAACCCTAGGATATGTTTAATTCCCAAAAAAAAATTCCCATCCGATTTCGAATGGGAACTAAATATTTTAGGAGCAAACTTCATCTACTGTATTAACTAAGTTTTTTAAATAATACACAAGCATTATGTCCCCCAAACCCGAATGTATTGCTCATCGCAACATTTACCTCGCGTTCTTGGGCCTTGTTCAATGTTAAATTCAATGAAGGGTCTATGTTTTCATCAACTACGGTATGATTTATAGTTGGTGGTACCAAACTGTGCTCCATCGCCAAAATGGAGGCAATTGCCTCTATAGCACCTGCTGCACCCAACAAATGCCCGGTCATTGATTTGGTCGAATTGATATTAATGTTCGCAGCATGTGTTCCGAATACCTTGGATATTGCTTTGAGCTCAGCAACATCACCTAATGGGGTCGACGTACCATGCGTATTGATAGCATCAACGTCTTCAGGTTTCAGGCCTGCGTTCTCAAGACAATTCTCCATCACCTTAACGACGCCAATACCTTCAGGATGTGGGGCCGTCATATGGTATGCGTCACTTGAAAGTCCACCACCTAGCACCTCTGCATATATTTTTGCACCCCTAGCCTTGGCGTGCTCATACTCTTCGAGTATCAGGGCACCGGCACCTTCACCTAATACGAACCCATCCCTTGTGGCATCGAAAGGCCTTGATGCGGTTGCCGGGCTGTCATTTCGTGTTGACAAGGCGTGCATAGCGTTAAAACCTCCCATTCCTGCAATGGTAACGGCTGCTTCACTACCGCCGGTTACCACTACGTTACAATGACCCAAGCGAATGTAATTCAATGCATCGATCATGGCATTCGCCGACGATGCACAAGCAGAGACCGTGGTATAATTAGGGCCCATGAAGCCATGTTTTATGGAAATGTTTCCGGGAGCGATATCAGCAATCATTTTAGGGATGAAGAAAGGGTTGAACCTTGGGGTACCATCGCCTTGCGCGAAATTCAAAACTTCTGTTTGAAAAGTCTCCAGGCCACCAATACCAGCCCCCCAAACAACACCGACTTTAAATTTATCGACCTTTTCCAAGTCAAGACCAGAGTCTAAGATGGCCTCGTCTGAAGAGACCAATGCATATTGGGCAAAGCGATCTAGTTTTCTGGCTTCTTTTCTATCAAAATGATTTAGGGGGTCATAACCTTTCAGCTCACAGGCAAATTTTGTCTTGAACTTTTCCGTATCGTAGTATGTAATGGGAGCTGAGCCACTCTTTCCATTCTTAAGCCCATCCCAATAGGTTTTAATATTATTACCAATAGGTGTTAAAGCACCTAAACCGGTAACGACAACTCGCTTTAATTGCATAGAACTTGTTTTTAACCTATTTACCCTTGAAATTAAAAAAAATTATCCATGCGGAAGGATTACCACATGGATAATTATAATCTTTAGTAAGATATCATAAAATTACTTAGCTTCTTCTATGTAGCTTATTGCTTGACCAACAGTGGCAATGTTCTCAGCCTGATCGTCTGGAATTTGAATATCAAATTCTTTTTCGAACTCCATAATAAGCTCAACAGTGTCCAATGAATCTGCACCCAAATCGTTGGTAAAACTTGCTTCAGAAACAACTTCATTTTCATCAACGCCTAATTTATCAACGATAATAGCTTTTACTCTTGATGCAATGTCTGACATAATAATATCGGTTTTAAAATTTAATCGTTGGCAAAAATATAAAACTTTGGATTAATTACACTATTTGTCGATAAAATGTGCTGTAAATTACTGTTTTACCATCTTACCCCTTAATTTTGACCTTCATAAAAGACAAGAACGAACGTATTGGAAAAATCGGTCAAACGCATTGTACTTCTAGCCTCTGGTTCAGGTTCGAACGTAGAGAACATCAATACCCATTTCAAGGAAAATACGGGTGTATCGATTTCATGTGTACTGACCAACAGAAAAAATGCCGGCGTTCTAGACCGTTGCCTACGTTTAGGTATACCAGCGATACATTTCAATAAAATTGCTTTTAAGGATACCGATACGGTTTTGCGCTTTTTAAGATCACTGGAGCCCGACTTGGTAGTACTTGCTGGCTTTTTATGGAAAATTCCGGAGGATATTATCGCTGCTTTTCCTAATAAGATTATCAACATCCACCCTGCATTACTTCCAAAATATGGTGGAAAAGGGATGTATGGGCACCATGTACACGAAGCCGTCAAGGCCAATAATGAAAAGGAATCAGGTATCACCATCCATTATGTCAATAAAAACTATGATGAGGGCGCCATTATCCATCAGGCAAAAACGACGATTTTAAAAACCGATACCGTAGAGCGGATTGCTGAAAAAATACATGGGTTGGAATTTGAACATTTTCCGAAGGTGATTGAAAAACTAGTATTCAAGAATGGCTAAAAAAGTGAAGTTCTACGTAGTGTGGAAAGGAAAGCACCCTGGCATATTCGAATCTTGGGATGATTGCAAAGCGCAGATAGAAGGCGTTAAGGGCGCACAATACAAGTCATTTTCGACCTTTGAGGAAGCCAAGAAAGCCTTTAATAGCAATTATATTGAATATAAAGGAAAGAAAAAAAGCAAGTCTGAACTTACCCCCGAAGAACTTCTGAAAATCGGGGAACCCAATATGCACTCCATATCGGTCGATGCTGCCTCTAGTGGAAATCCTGGTGTAATGGAATATCAAGGGGTAGATACCAAAACCAAAAAAAAATTGTTCAAACAAGGGCCTTTTCAAGAGGGTACCAATAATATCGGGGAGTTCTTGGCCTTAGTCCATGGTCTGGCGTTCTTAAAACAACAAAAAAGTGACCGCATCATTTATTCCGATTCTAGAATCGCCATTGGCTGGGTTCGCAAGAAAAGCTGTAAGACCAAGCTCAAGCCCAATCGTAAAAATGCAGCGGTTTTTGAACTAATAACACGCGCTGAGACCTGGTTAAAGAATAATCGGTTCGATACCCCGATCGTAAAATGGGAAACCAAGGCTTGGGGTGAAATACCCGCCGATTTTGGCAGAAAATAGTTGTGGAAATAGAACTATATTTGCAGCAAAAAATTGGGTAATGGGCAAATTGCTGATAGTAGGTTCAATAGCTATTGATGAAATCGAGACCCCTTTTGGTGAAACCGGAAGAATTCTGGGTGGTGCCGCTACTTTCATAGGTTTGGCCGCCAATCAATTTGAGATAAGCTCAGGTATCGTTTCGATTGTTGGCGAAGACCTACCGAAAGAATATTTAAGCCTTTTGAAAGAACGGCACATAGACCTATCTGGTGTAGAGGTCGTCAAGGGAGGTAAAACTTTTTATTGGAAAGGTCGCTACCATAATGATATGAACACTCGTGACACCTTGGTCACTGAACTGAATACCCTAGCGGACTTCAACCCTATCGTGCCAAACCATTTTAAGGATGCCGATGTGGCCATGTTGGGCAATTTGAACCCAAGTGTACAAATGGGTGTAATTAATCAAATGGAACAACGACCAAAGCTCATCATTCTAGACACGATGAATTTTTGGATGGATAATGCCCTTAACGATCTTCTAGACGTAATCAAGAAGATTGATGTAATTACAATCAATGATGAAGAGGCGAGACAGCTGACCAATGAATATTCTTTGGTAAAGGCAGCAGAAAAAATCCATGAGATGGGTCCGAAATATGTAGTGATCAAGAAGGGTGAGCATGGTGCACTGCTATTTCACGAAAAGGACATATTCTTTGCGCCGGCATTACCATTAGAAGAAGTTTTTGACCCAACAGGGGCGGGCGACACCTTTGCCGGTGGTTTTGCAGGCTACCTGACGGCCACTAATGACATTTCGTTTGAAAACATGAAGAATGCCATCATATACGGTTCAAATCTTGCCTCTTTCAGTGTCGAAAAGTTTGGTACTGAACGCATGCAAAACCTGAAGAAAGAAGAAATTGACAAAAGACTGCATCAGTTTAAGGCGTTGACGCAGTTCAATATTGAGTTAGAATAACCATTTGCCCTGAAAATTCAGGGCTTTTTTATTTGTTATAAGATGAGTGATGCTATTAAGCATGAATGTGGAATCTCACTGATTCGTTTGTTGAAACCCCTTGAATATTACAAAGAGAAATACGGCTCTGCGTTCTACGGGGTAAACAAAATGTACCTAATGATGGAAAAACAACACAACCGTGGACAAGACGGTGCGGGTTTTGCCAGCATTAAATTAGACATGAACCCCGGTGAACGTTATATGAGCCGGGTTCGTTCAAGTCAACAGCAACCTATTCAAGACATATTCAAACAGATCAATGACCGCATCAATACGGCCATTATTGAAGATCCCGATTTGAAAAATGACGTAGCACGACAAAAAAAGGAGATTCCATACATTGGGGAACTCCTTTTAGGGCATGTTCGTTACGGTACGTTTGGCAAGAACAGTATTGAAAGTGTACATCCCTTTTTAAGGCAAAACAACTGGATGCATCGTAATCTCATCGTCGCGGGCAACTTTAATATGACCAATGTCGACGAGCTTTTCGGTAATTTGATCGCGTTGGGGCAACACCCGAAAGAAATGGCCGATACCATTACCGTAATGGAGAAAATCGGGCATTTTTTAGATGATGCCGTAGCAAAGCTCTACAAGCAAATTAAAAAAGAAGGATTCAATAAGAGGGAAGCGTCACCCCTTATTGCAGAAAGACTTAATGTAGCCAAAGTGTTGCGCAAGGCGGCAAAAAACTGGGATGGTGGTTATGCAATGGGTGGTCTTTTGGGCCATGGTGATGCCTTTTTATTGCGAGATCCTGCAGGTATTAGGCCAAGTTACTATTATAAGGATGATGAAATAGTAGTGGTAGCCTCAGAACGACCCGTGATCCAAACAGTGTTCAATGTAAGGTACGATGACATCAAAGAGCTTGACCCGGGCAATGCCATCGTCATCAAAAAAAATGGCAAGGTGTCGTTTGAAGAGATATTGCAACCAACGGAACGAAAAGCTTGCTCTTTTGAGCGCATATACTTTTCAAGGGGCAGTGATAAAGAGATCTATCAAGAACGTAAGATGTTGGGAAAATTGGTTTTTCCTGAAATCTTAAAAGCCATTGATGATGATTTGAGCCATTCCGTTTTTTCATATATCCCGAATACCGCCGAAACCTCTTTTTTGGGTATGGTAAGAGAAGCGCAAAATTACCTTAACAACAAAAAAGAAGCGCAAATTTTAGCGCTGGGCCCCAACATTACTAAAGAAGAACTACATAAAATATTGGATGTTCGGCCAAGAATTGAAAAGGTGGCCATAAAAGATGCCAAACTAAGAACCTTTATTACACAAGATAGTAGCCGTGATGACTTGGTCGCCCATGTCTATGACATTTCATATGGTTCGGTCAACCCTGAAGATAACCTAGTTATCATTGATGATAGTATCGTTCGCGGCACCACGTTGAAACGCAGCATCCTTCGTATGCTCGATAGGTTGAATCCGAAAAAGATAATCGTAGTTTCCTCTGCACCCCAAATCAGATATCCTGATTGTTACGGTATTGATATGGCCAAATTAGAAGATTTTGTTGCTTTCAAAGCTGCATTGGCGCTTCACAAAGAAAATGATACCGAATACCATATAAAGGATATTTATGAAAAGTGCCTGAGACAGGTAAACTCTAAAGATACCGACGTTGTAAACTACGTCAAAGAGCTGTATGAACCTTTCAGCCCTGAAACCATCTCGAAGAAAATAGGGGAGCTTCTAAGCCCGAAAGACATTGGGGCCAAAGTCGAGATCATATACCAAACCATTGAGAATTTGCACAAAGCTTGTCCTAAAAACCTTGGGGACTGGTATTTTACGGGTGATTATCCCACGCCTGGCGGAAATAGGGTCGTCAATAGGGCATTTATCAATTTTTACGAGGGTAAAAACGAACGGGCCTACTAGAATTTAACAATTAGACCTCCAAATTGTGTATTTCATCGATGAAACCGGTACTTTACCGTCTTTTTAAATATACAAGGGTTCAGCAGGTTAAATTAGTGCTTGCCATAGCATAAGTAGGTTAAGTTCATGGTAAGATTTGGGGCAAAAAAGGTGGAGACTTCTCCACCTTTTTTATTTTACGCCTACTCGGTTTCTTCACGGTTTGTACTTATTTTCCTTAGCTTTTATAATCCATTTGAAATCAAAAGGCAGTTTAACCTAATTACAGGGTTTTCATCTAAAAGCTTTTCTCATTGTCATGGCTTGGAATACATTTGGAGAACCATAGCATAAGTAGGTTAAGTTCATGGTAAGATTTGGGGAAAGAAGGCGGACATTGTTCCGCCTTCTTTATATTTGAATACCAAGCTATTATCTTTATTGAAGGTTGGATTTTATTGATACCTGCTTTTTTCTACCTCAAAAAATTCTTAATATTTCTTTGTTATTTCCCACAATACCAGTAATTTAGTTTTGCCATAGCATAAGTAGGTTAAGTTTATGGTAAGATTTGGGACGAAAAGGGTGGGGACTTCCCCGCCCTTTTCTATTTGTATTTTTAGCCTTTAAACAAAAAACGCAACCCTATAGGTTGCGTTTAAATTCTTACGTTAAAAAAATCTTTCTTACTTACTCGAAGTATAGTTATCCGCTACCTTATCCCAGTTTATGACACTAAAAAATGCTTTGACATAGTCTGGCCTTCTATTTTGATAATTTAGGTAGTAGGCATGCTCCCAAACATCTAGACCGAGAATTGGGGTTCCTTCACATCCAACCCCTGGCATTAGCGGATTATCTTGATTCGGTGTCGAGCAAATTTCCAATGCCCCTTCCTTATTTACGCATAACCAAGCCCATCCAGAACCGAAACGGGTTCCGGCTGCGGCACTGAACTTCTCCATAAAGCCCTCAAAAGATCCAAAAGCACTGTTTATTGCATCTGCCAATTCACCCGTTGGTTCTCCCCCACCATCGGGAGACATCACTTCCCAGAATAAACTGTGATTATAAAATCCACCCCCATTGTTTCTTACCGCTCCGTTAGACATATCCATCCCCGACAGTATCTCTAAAATATCTTTTCCTTCCAAATCAGATCCCTCAATCGCGGCATTTAACTTTGAGGTATATCCGTTGTGATGTTTTGTATGGTGTATCTCCATAGTCCTCGCATCAATATGTGGTTCCAATGCATCATATGCATAAGGAAGTTTGGGCAATTCAAAAGCCATAATGTTATATGTTTAAAAGTTATTATTGTGTTCATCAAAAATACAATTTTAACAAACAGATTTTGAAAAATATATGTTAACAAGATGGTAAGAATCCGTACTTTGCAATAAAATCACTTGAGTACCCCAGGGTTTAAAATATATAGCGCATCTGCCGGTTCTGGTAAAACCTACCAACTTACCAAAAGCTATTTGAAACTAATCTTAAACCCGAATGCAAGACAAAAATACAAACAGCTACTGGCCCTTACATTTACCAATAAGGCGGTTGGTGAAATGAAGCAACGCATACTTCAAAGCCTATACCATTTTACCCTACCAAAAAATGAAAACAAGAGCATTGCCCTATTCAGCGAAATACAGCTTGCCTACAATTATACGACCGATGAACTCAGAGAACGCTCAAAAAGTGTTTTGAAGCAGTTACTGCACAACTATGCCTTTTTTGAGATAGCCACCATTGACAAATTCAACCACAGGATCATAAGAACATTTGCAAGGGATTTAAGACTGTCGCAAAATTTTCAAGTAGCCCTCGATACCGAATCACTTTTGAACGAGGCCATTGCCAGGGTACTCAATAAAGCAGGTTTAGATCATGAATTGACAAAAGTACTCATTGACTTTACCTTTGAAAAAATTGATGATGACAAAAGTTGGAACATTAGTCATGACCTCAGCCAAATAGGGAAAATCTTGTTTCAAGAAAGCCATAGGCCCCATACGGTAGCCTTATATGAAAAGTCTATCGTGGCATTCACCAATTTAAAAAAGTCAATCAATTTAAAACTAATGGATTTGACCAAAGAGATTGAGGCCGATGCTCAAGCGGCACTTGAAAAAATACATGAAATGGGGTTTGAGGCAGACGATTTTCCGAGGGAAACACTTCCCAACCACTTCAAAAAATTAATCGCCGGGGAATCGAATCCAAAAACATTGTACGCCAACAAGCTCGAAGAAAACCTTATCAACGACAAAATCCTAAAGGCAAGTGCAGGCAAATCATCAACGGAACTAAGTATTTTGTTACTAGAGCACTATCTTGAGATAAAAAAGAGGATATACACCGGCAAGTTCTACCGTAACGCTTACAAAAACATCTTATCACTGACCTTGATCAATGAGATTTCTAAAGAGGTCAAAAATATTCAAACGGAAAAAAACCTTCTAAGCATTTCAGAATTCAATAGTATCATTTCAAATGAGATAAAAGACCAACCCGTACCCTTTATTTATGAACGCTTGGGAGAACGGTACAAGCACTATTTCATTGATGAATTTCAAGATACTTCACAAATGCAATGGGAAAACCTCATTCCATTAATCGGAAATGCCCTTGAAAGCGAGGATGAAAAGGGTGAAATAGGATCTTTGCTTTTAGTAGGCGATGTAAAGCAAGCTATCTATAGATGGCGCGGTGGTGAAGCACAACAATTTTTACAACTTTTGTCAAATAGGGATTACCCCTTCGCTATAAGGCCAAGCGTCAACACGTTGGAGAAGAACTGGAGGAGCTACAGTCAAGTCGTAGCCTTCAACAACGCCTTTTTTTCTTTTGCCGCCCAAACACTGGGCAGCCCTGATTACCAAGCCCTCTTTGAACTAGGCAATAGACAACAAAGTAATGCGCAGATTGGGGGTTATGTCGAAGTGTGTTTCTTGCCAGAAGAAAAAGAAAGCGAAATTCATCCCCATTGTTTAAAAACACATCATCTTATTCAAGAAATCTTATCAAAGGGTTTTGAATATGGTGATATCACAGTTTTGGTCAGAAACAATAGGCAAGGTGTAACCATTGCAGATTTTTTGGCCCAACAGCATATTCCGATTGTCTCATCAGAAGCACTAATGCTCAAAAATAATCATGAGGTTGCTTTTTTAATCACCCTGTTGTACCTGATTATCGATTTAGGGCAAAAAGAGTATCGCTTTAAGATTCTGGAATATCTGTCTGAAAACACCGGTACCGATCATGACTTCATTTTTAAAAACCTGAGCCGTTTAGAAAAACTGCTGCTTGTTGATTATGGCTTTGATTTAAGTGCCATACAGCTGCTTGCCACTTATGACATTATAGAATTGGCGATACTACGATTTGACCTCGTGCAAGACTCCAACGCGTATATCAACTATTTTTTGGATGAGGTTTTCGAATTCTGTCAACAAGAGAGCGTTGCCGTACACGACTTTTTATTACACTGGGAGCAAAAGAAAGATAAGCTCGCCATTGTCTCACCGACAACTATCAATGCGGTTAGTATTATGACCATCCATAAATCAAAAGGATTGGAATTCCCGTTTGTCATCTTTCCCTTTGCCGATAGTAAAATAAATGATAGCGCCAAAACCAATGCAGTCTGGGTTCCGGTAGACCCGAACGAATTCCATGGATTTAACGAGGTCATGGTAAGGGCCTCAGAAGAAATTGGATACTATTCAGAAGAAGCAAACCGGTTGTACCTTGAAGAAAAAGAAAAATCTGAACTTGATGACTTCAATGTGCTATACGTTGCACTGACCCGTGCTATTCATGGATTGTTCATAGTATCAAACGAATCAAAGACGACTAAACAGGTATCATACGGCTCTTTGTTCAAAAGCTATCTCGAATTTGGCAAATACTGGGATCCTTCAAAAACCACCTATCAATTCGGTAAAATTTTACCCAATAACAAAACAGTTGAAGACCAAACGAGTGAATTGACCATACCTTATATATATACCTCAAAACCATACACCGATTTTAATATGGTCAAATCGGCATTGTCATCTTGGCAAGACGACACTCTCGAAGCAGTAGCAAAAGGAAATTTATTACACTTGGCATTATCAAAAATAATTGATGAAAATGATATCGAGCCCAGTTTGACGGCACTCATCGCATCGGGCGAATTGAACATAGCGTTACGTGAAACATATAAAGGCCTTCTCGTTGCCATCGTTACCCATCCTAAATTGAGACCATACTTCAGCCAAAAATCAAAAGTGTACAACGAAGTCGAAATCTTAAGTTCGACTGGTGAGGTATTCAGACTTGATCGACTTATCTTAAATAACGATCAAGCTATAATCATAGATTATAAAACCGGAAAACCTTCGAAATCACATATAAATCAAGTACAGGAATATGCTGCTATTGTCTCAGAAATGGGGTATTTTGTAACGGATAAAATACTTGTCTATATTGACGAATCGGTCAATCCAATATTTGTTTAGTTATGTACGGAAAAATCAAAGAAAATTTACAGCAAGAACTCGAAAGCATCAAAGAGGCCGGTCTTTACAAAAAAGAGCGCGTTATTACCTCACCCCAAGATGCAGTTATAAAAATCAGCACTGGTGAAGAGGTCATCAATTTTTGTGCGAACAACTACCTGGGGTTATCAGCGCATCCTGAAGTAATAAAGGCTGCAAAAGATACTTTGGATTCCCACGGTTTTGGAATGTCATCCGTTCGTTTCATTTGCGGCACGCAGGACATCCATAAAGAACTGGAGGCCAAAATCGCGGACTTTTACCAAACTGAGGACACCATTCTATATGCTGCCGCCTTTGATGCCAACGGAGGGGTTTTTGAACCGCTCTTGACCGCAGAGGATGCAATCATTTCAGATTCCCTCAACCATGCCTCCATAATTGATGGTGTTCGACTATGTAAGGCCAAAAGGTATCGTTATGCCAATAATGATATGAAAGATTTGGAGGCCCAGCTTGTAGCCGCCAATAACGATGGTTCAAGATTTAAAATTATAGTGACCGATGGGGTATTTTCCATGGATGGGCTTGTAGCCCCCTTGGATGAAATATGCGACTTAGCCGATAAATATGATGCCTTGGTGATGATCGATGAATGTCATTCTGCAGGATTTATAGGAGAGACCGGGCGTGGAACGCTTGAAGAAAAAGGGGTAATGGGTCGAATTGATATTATTACAGGTACCCTTGGCAAGGCGTTGGGTGGTGCAATGGGTGGCTATACAACCGGGAAAAAAGAAATCATAGAAATTTTAAGGCAACGATCTAGGCCGTACCTCTTTTCAAACTCTTTGGCGCCTGCTATTGTCGGTGCATCCATAAAGGTTTTCGAGATGATTGAAAATGACACCTCGCTAAGGGACAAGTTGCATGCGAATACCCTGTACTTTAAAAAAGCCATGCAAGAAGCAGGGTTTGATATCATTGATGGTGATTCTGCGATTGTGCCCGTAATGTTGTACGATGCCAAGCTATCGCAACAAATGGCAGATATGTTACTGCAAAAAGGCATCTATGTCATAGGGTTCTTTTATCCTGTAGTACCGAAAGAAAAAGCACGTATTAGGGTACAATTATCGGCGGCTCATGAAAGAGCACATCTCGATAAGGCGATTAACGCATTTATTGAGGTTGGTAAAGCTTTGAATATCGTTTAAATGCTCAAAAAAATCCATGTAATGCGTTAAAAAAAATAAGAATTTGATTTTGTTAATAATTCTTAACAACTTACATTTGCAGCTGATAAACACTTAAACTTAAAATTTTGAACATGAAACATGTAAGCAAATTTCTAGTTGTTGCCTTAATGGTGTTAGGCTTAAACAACATACAAGCGCAAGACGAAAACAATCCGTGGCAGGTGAGTTTTGGTGTGAACGCTATTGACGTTTTTCCGACTAACGACAATTCTACGAGCACCAACTTACCAGCATATGAAACGGGTTCTCTTTTCAGTGAATATTTCAATACGAATGACCACTGGAACATTATCCCTTCAATATCCTATATTGGTGTTTCAAGGTATATCGGCGATGGTTTTTCTGTCGGGGCTAGAGGTTCGTTGAATAGAATAGAAAATTTAGGGGATGTTCAAATTGAAGATGTCTCTCATTACGCAATTGACGGTACTATTAAATACAACATCCTAAAAAACACCACAATTGACCCATTCGTTGAAATCGGTGGTGGTTATACTTGGGTAAATGAAATAGGTGCAGGTACTTTTAATGGAGGTATCGGTGCTAACGTTTGGTTCTCTGATAATGTTGGTTTAAACTTTCAGACCCAATACAAGCATGCTTTTGAAGATTATGGGGTTACCCATTTTCAGCACTTAGTAGGTTTGAACATCAAATTTGGTGGAACTGACACTGATGGTGATGGTATATATGACAAAGACGATGCTTGTCCAGAAGTTGCTGGTTTAGAAGCATTCAATGGTTGTCCTGATTCTGATGGTGATGGCATCGAAGATGGTAAGGATAGCTGTCCTGACCAAGCTGGTTCTAAAGAAATGAACGGCTGCCCTGATGCCGACGGTGATGGTATTGCTGATAAAGATGATGCTTGTCCAAACGAAGCTGGTACTGCTGCTTTGGCTGGTTGTCCTGATGCTGATGGCGATGGTATTGCTGACAAAGACGATCAATGTCCTAGTGAGGCAGGTCCATCTGAGAATAACGGATGCCCTTGGCCAGATTCTGATGGTGACAGCGTTTTAGATAAAGATGATCAATGTCCTCAAGTTGCCGGTACTGTTGCTAACAACGGTTGCCCTGAAGTAACTGAAGAAGTTCAAAAACAATTGAACGACTACGCTAGAACTATTTTGTTCGATACAGGTCGATCTTCTATCAAAGCAGAGTCTACTTCTGTAATGGTTGATATCATCCAAATTTTGAATGAATACCCAACTGCTAAGTTTACCGTAGAAGGTCACACTGATAGTGTTGGTAGTGCTAAAAGAAATCAAGAATTGTCTGAAGAGCGTGCCAATTCAGTTAGGGATTTCTTGATTGACAAAGGAATCG
The DNA here is from genome assembly GCF_036985505.1 of Croceitalea sp. MTPC5. NCBI lineage: Bacteria > Pseudomonadati > Bacteroidota > Flavobacteriia > Flavobacteriales > Flavobacteriaceae > Croceitalea > Croceitalea sp. MTPC5. The sequence goes on along the minus strand of NZ_BTGQ01000003.1, from coordinate 62,968 downwards.
GCGCTGATAGATTGACAGCTATTGGTTACGGTGAAGAAAAGCCTATCGCCACTAATAACAATAGAGCTGGTAGAGCTCAAAACAGACGAGTTGAAATCAACTTAGTCAAATAAGTTTAAGTAACAACACATTTCAAAAAGCCTCGACATTTATTGTCGGGGCTTTTTTGTATTTATGCCTAATGAAAACCTTTCTGAACTATTTAGTACAGACTGTATTAAATGCCCATGGGTCATTTAATGACATTATCTTTGTTGTACCGAGCATACGTTCAGCTACTTTTCTAAAAAACCATATTTCCCATTCGATCAGCACCCCTATTTTCGCTCCTACAATCTTGAGTATTGAAGAGTATATCACCCAATTATCCCAACTTCAGCCCGTCACTCGTACAGAAGTGTTATTTGACCTCTATGAAATATATAAAAATGCCCCCTTCACTGATAAAGATGATTTCTACACTTTCAGCCAATGGGCACCGACCCTTCTCGCCGATTTTGATGAAATAGATCGTTATTTAGTTCCCCCATTAGAGCTCTTTAATTACCTGACCGAAATCAAGAAGTTGAAGGCATGGGCAACCGATGGAAAGTCAACAAAATTAGTCAACAACTACATCGAATTTAGCAAAAGTATCGCCGGTTTATACCAAGAACTCACAAAACGGCTTTTGGAAACCCATAAAGGATATCAGGGTCTACGGTACCGAAGAGCCATAGCTAATCTCGATAGTTATCTTAATCAAAAAGACTTGAAGTCACATGTTTTTATTGGGTTCAATGCCTTGAATACTGCTGAAGTTCAAATTATACAAACCACTCTGGAGACTACAAATGCCTCAATTTTTTGGGATCTTGACACTTATTTTTTAAATGATCCCATACACGATGCTAGTTACTTCATAAAACAACACCTAAAAAACTGGAGTTACTTTTCAAGACACAAACCCCTTGGTTTTTCAACACATTACCTTACTGATTCGAAAAAGATTGAAATTACAGGAATTCCCAAGTCCATATCACAAACCAAGTTCATCGGATCACTCCTTAAAGACTTATATAGTCCTAATAAAACCATAGCATTGGTATTAGCAGATGAATCGTTACTGCCCGCAATACTCAATGCCATTCCAGAAGAGGTGAAGAACATTAACATTACCATGGGGTTTCCTCTTAAACAAACCTCAATTGCCAGCTTTATAAACCAGTTTCTTGATTTTCATATTAATCGTACGGAAAGAGGTTGGTATTACAAAGACCTGATTCGATTGTTATCGAACCCTATTCTGAAGTACTTTCTCGATTCTGAACAAAGTACTATTTCGTCAAACATAGTGAAGCATATTACCAAATACAACCATACCTACTTGACCGCCGCTAGAATTCAGCAAATAGCCCCTAGCGATGAAGCGCTTCGAACAGCCTTACTGTTTCCAACACAGCTGCCGGATTCCGGTGCATTCGTCTCCTTGTGCGACAATATATTCACAGCTATAAAAAAGGTCTTTATAGAAAAAAAGCTGCGTGTTGAACTGGAAAGTGTACACCTCATCTCAAAACTCTTCAACCAGTTAAAAGCGTACACTGATAACTTAGATTACCTTAAAGACCTTAGGGCATTAAAGAGTATTATTCTAGAGTTAATAACTTCAGAAAGTCTAGATTTCAAAGGTAGCCCTATAGGCGGCTTGCAGATTATGGGAATGCTTGAGACCAGAACCCTTGATTTTGATACCGTAATCATCACTTCGGTCAACGAGGGAATACTACCCGCCGGCAAGACCAATAATTCGTTTATCCCTTATGATGTCAAAAAAGAATTTGACATGCCCACATTTAAAGATAAAGATGCTGTCTACACTTACCATTTTTATCGTTTGCTACAGCGTGCAAAAAATATCTACTTGACCTATAATACGGAACCCGATGTTTTAGAGGGTGGCGAAAAAAGTAGGTTTATCAATCAATTGCTTACCGATGAAAATATCAATGCCTGTATCAAGCATCAAATTGCAACACCTAAAATACCCATACAGGAAAGGGGCAAGAAAAAAATAGTCAAAACAGCACAGTTACTTGAGCAACTCAAGATTATGGCCAACTCTGGGTTTTCCCCTTCTTCGTTGACCAACTATATTACCAATCCGTATACCTTTTACAAACAAAATGTTTTAAAAATTCAAGATGTACCCACAGTCGAGGAAACGATAGCCCCAAATACCTTTGGAACCATTGTACACGATGTTTTGGAAGAATTGTATACGCCATTGATAGGGCAAACCCTTACCGAGGAATCGCTACTCGAAATCAAAAATAATACAGAGCGTATCGTTCGAAAGCACTTTCTAAGAACGTATTCGAACAGCACTATTGATAAGGGTCAAAATCTTATTGTTTTCAGGGTGATACTTAAATATATTCTTTCGACCATTGATTACGAAATAAAACAGATTGGCACGCATAGTATTTGCATTATAGGACTGGAACAAAATTTAAAAGTCGATTTAAATATACCAGGGTTAGGTTTTCCCGTCCGTTTAAAAGGGAAATTGGATCGTATCGAGTACAGAAATGGGGAATTATGCATTATTGATTATAAGACCGGAAATGTGACCCTTAGCGAGCTTGAAATAGATACGTTTACTGATTTGATAACCACTGACAAAAAAACGAAGGCTTTCCAATTGTTATGTTATGCCTTTATGTATGGTTCCGTTGGTCAACACCAAAACGTTCATGCAAGTATCCTGCCCATTAAAAAAATCAATTCCGGTTTACTTGATTTCTGTGTTAAAGAAGGCAGTAGGCCCGTAACCAAGAACAAATCAATCCATGATTCCGTACGACAGGAATTTGAAAAGGTACTGACACAACTCATTTTAGAGATCTTCAATCCATCAATTCCCTTTGAGGATATTTAGGGCAACTATTTCAAATCAGGCCTTGTAGGCCTTACCTCAATCTTACTGGGTAAGGTTCGAGGGTGCATTTGCAATAAATCCACAACCAGCTTCCCAATATCTTGTGGCTGTATCTTCCAGGCATCTTTCTTAGAAGGCTCATTTCCATTAAAATACGTTGCAACGGACCCCGGCATTATCGTAGTTACCTTGATATCATATTTTCGTAAATCGAGCATGGCTGCTTGGCTAAAACCAACCACTCCAAACTTTGAGGCGTTGTACCCAGCGCCTTGTGCAAAGAAGTTGGTACCCGCCAAACTTGCCAAGGTCATGTAATATCCCTTCGTAATTTTTAAGGCAGCTATGGAAGCCTTAAGTGTGTAAAACGCCCCTGTCAGGTTAGTATCCAACATTTGATGCCATTGTTCGAGGCCCATCTCATCTATTGGCGCAAAATTCCCTACACCAGCATTGGCCAAAACCACATCCAATCGACCCCAGGTATTATTGATCGTCTTAATGGCGTTCTCTTCATCCGTAAAGTTCGTAACATCCGATTGTATCGTCAGTACTGATGAAGAATTACCAAGATAATCTTTGGCAACTTCCAAGGTTTCTTTATTACGGCCGCTAATAACAACCCGCATCTTTTTTTTCAATAATGCCTCTGCAACACCTAAACCAATGCCCTTACTGCCACCGGTTATATAGGCCACCTTATTTGTTAGATCCATATCGCCATATTATTGCCTTAAATATACCATCTTATCATCAAAAAATTCTAATTTCATCATCGGTCTTATTGCTTGATATTTTATATGACACTTTGTAAAGCCCCAGGAAGAATCTGTCTGTTCGGTGATCATCAAGATTATTTACAGTTACCTGTCATCGCATGTGCCATAGATAGGTATATCACGCTTGAAGCCAAGGAAACTCATTTGCCATACCTTCAAATTGCGTTTTCGGATTTGAACACCGAACGCAAAATACCCATACCTTTTCGAATCGAGGGCTATGACCCTTCAGACACGTTCATTGCTGCTGTAAAAGTATTGCGAAAGTACGGGTGTATACCTGACAAAGGATATAGTATAGCAATTGAGGGGAACATACCCATTAACGCCGGTTTATCAAGTTCCTCAGCCCTATTAGTATGTTGGATACATTTTTTAATTCAGACTTTTGGCCTTGATTATTCCAATCATTCTTTGAATAACGAACTTATCGCTCAAATTGCCTACGAGGCAGAGGTACTGGAACAGAAGGGCCCTGGGGGAAAAATGGATCAGTACGCCATAAGTGTAGGTAAGATTATTTATTTAGAGACCGATGTGGATTCAAAATATCAGGTAATTGAAGCCAATCTACATGGTTTAGTGATCGGTGAGTCAGGTATTCCAAAAGATACCCTAGGTCTTTTGGCAGACAGGCGAAATCTAGCATTGGAAAGTATTGAATTTTTTAAAAAGCGTGATGAGGGATTCGAGATTAAAAATATCACTGAAGATGTCTTGCCCCAATATCTTGACGAACTGCCACCAGACATAAAACCTTTTTTCTCCGCTGCTGTTCAAAACCATACCATTACGCAAAAAGCATTACGAGAGTTTTATAAAGAGCCATTGGATTTTCTGAAAATTGGTCGCCTAATGAGTGTGCATCATAAAATTCTGAAAGAAGCCCTAAAAATTACCGTACCACAAATCGATGCCATGGTCGAAGCCGCATTGGCCACAGGTGCCCTTGGGGCAAAAATCGTGGGTTCTGGGGGCGGCGGTTGTATCGTTGCGCTGGCCCCGGGCAACGAAGAACAGGTAATCGAAAATATGCTTAAAGCGGGAGCTGTCAATGCGTACACGGTTTCGGTTGCTGAAGGTGCTTCGTCAAAAAACTAGCATATGTGTGATACTATTATAATTTTAGCAGGGGGAGCTTCATCTCGAATGAAAAAAGAAACTACAGCAGGGCATATTACCCAAAAAGATATTGCCCAAGCGAATACCCGTAACAAAGGGCTTATTGAAGTGGGTGAAGAAAAACTTCCCTTTCTACACTATCTTTTGTACAATATAAAGCAAGCAGGCCATACCAACGTTTTTATTGTTATTGGTCAAAATGACCAGCTTTTCCCTGCTGTTTATGGTCGTAAAAAGGCACAAAATGAATTTAACGGACTGTCTATTTCATTCGTTCGTCAATACATACCAAAAGACAGGGATAAACCCTTAGGTACGGCCGATGCTTTGTTTCAGGCCATGGAGCAGTATCCTGAATTGAAGGCCAGTCCTTTTCTGGTTTGCAATTGCGATAATCTCTATTCCGTAAAAGCGTTGCTCGCACTAAACAACCCAAAATACAAGAATGCCCTTTTAGGATATGATAGCGAGGGGCTACATTACGAGCAAGAAAAAATTGAAAGGTTTGCCTTAATGAAACTCGATGCCCAAAACCATCTGGTCTCGATATTGGAGAAACCACGTTCTTCTCAGGTAGAAGATTACAGGGATGGACAAGGGAAGCTCAGGGTCAGCATGAATATCTTTAAGTTTGACGGTCAACAGATATATCCATTTTTAAGGGATTGCCCACTTCATTCAGAACGAAATGAGAAAGAACTGCCCACCGCCCTATTGAATATGGTTACGGATTTTCAGGAAAGCGTTGTGGTCATTCCCATCTGTGAACACGTTATAGACCTTACCAGCAAAGAGGATATTGCCATCGTCAATGATCATTTGAAAAAGGAATATCCTAACGGATTACAATGGTAATTTACCAAAATGGAGTTAATTGTACCTTGCTTTGAAGCTCCATTTTATGGCTTTGTAACTCGTTTTGTTCTAACCATAAAGTTCGTTAAAGAACTTATTGACATCTTTTTGGCTTTGTGGAAAGTTATGTACTTCTTTAATCTTATGATTTTCTATTCTCCATAAAAGACAAGACATGGCATTTAAGTTCTCCAAATTCTCAATGTTGCTCCAATTTCTATGGCAATCAATAACGTAATCATCATTGACACCCATAATGATAGGCTCCGCCTTGAAAGCTCCTTTGGTAAGTGCTTTGAAAAATGCAAGTACTTCATCTATACCTATTTTGGTGCCGCTCAAGGGATGCTCGCCGGGAATATGCCATTTAATGTTTTTATCCAACACTTTTTTTATGCCTTCCATATTATTTTTGGAATACGCGTCAAAAAAATCATTGATTAAGGTCAAATTAGGATGTGTTTTCTGCATAAAGTTAAATTTTTGTGATGGGTTCTAATAAAGCAAAAGAGGGGCTGATTCCAGCGAATGCCAAGGCAGTAGTGGACGTTAATAGTGTTTTTTGAAAGAAATCCCTTCGTTTCATTTATTTACGATTTCGGTTTAAAGTAGCCTAAATTGCGTGAATTTTAACTTTCTAGAAAGTTAGTAGCGCAAATATTACAACATCCAAACCGTTATTTAGAGAACTCGGTAAGCAATCCCTCTCCACTAAGTGGATACACCAACTTAAAAAATCGTTTATAGTTATTGGCGAAGACGATTACGGCCACTATTGCAATAAAGAGAATTAGTATCGGCCATAAGTTAATAGCACTTCTAAAAAGTGTATTACCAAAAATTAGCATTAGCGAACAGGTCCCCATAAAAAACATCCCGATAAAAAAATAAAACATCGATTTCTTCAATCGAGATGCCACCTCCTTTTTATGGGCATGGCTATTATGGATTTTCTTCATTAAACTCCTTTCAAAGTCATTGGTCAAGCTTTTACGATTTGCATTTTCAAGCACTGATTCGATAAAATCATCTTTGAACTCCAATCTTTCGTTTTCCATAGCTATTTATGTTGTTTCTTTCCAGATTTTCCGTGTGTTCTTTCTGGCCCTATGTAGAATCACTTTTACGTTTGCCCTAGTCCAACCCGTAACATCCATAATCGTATCGATATCCAGTTCTTGTAAATAGAAAAGCTCTAACGCCAAACTTTCTTTGGTATTTAATCGTGAAAGCACCTGTTGGATCTTATCATTATAATCTTCTGATATGGGCTCAAAATGTTCGTGCAAAATAGTGTCGTCGCCTTCGTCTACCGAAATAAAGGTTTGGGTCTTTTTGAGCGACCTTAACCTCAAGAAGGCCTCATTGACAACAATGCGATAAAACCAAGATTTAAACTTTGCGGTTCTTTTGAAGGCCTTAAGTCCATGGAACGCTTTCATAAAGGCATCTTGGGTAACTTCTTCAGCATATTGTTCATCTTTTACTATTGATAAGGCTATATTAAATGCCATGTTCTTGTAGGTTTTGATGAAATAGGTAAATGCATCAACATCGCCAGAGAGCACCTTATCAATATAGATTTCCTCCATATCAGGTCCTCTTCTTTTTACTTATAAAATTTATGGTGAAAAATGAAACGCTTAAAAAAATACCAATGGTAGCGGTTATCAAAAAACCTTTAAATAATTCAAGATCGTTGTCTAGATACCGTATGAGAAAACCGATAGCCACAAAAGCTATACTTAGACTGCTTGTAACAATCGCCAATTGCAACCACGGAAATATGAATTTAACGCCATACTCTTTTTGGGCCTTTAAAATGTCTGAAAATTTCTCTCCTTTTTTAATGAGATAGATGCGTTCCCTATCCCTAGCTTTTTGATAGAAATACCATGCTAAAAATAAAGCAGTGATGGCGGCTACGGCTATAATGCAAAAGACTATCGATTCAATCATAATGTTGCTGTTTAAGTGTATTGGAATGTAGTTTATTTTCTTTCTGCCGTCATTTCCATTCCAGAACCTTTCATGAGCAGCCCGGTAACGGTACCTTTTTCATCTATCAGAAACTCAAGGTCATGGGTTTGGCCATCATCAATGAATTTGTGTTCTTCATAACAGTTGATCTTTACTTCTTGACCTTGGGAACCGCCATACAATTGTGCATCCTTTACGCGTATTGTCAAAACAAACTCTGGGGAGAATTCATACTCGCCTACATACTGGTTTAAGGCAGCCTCAGAAAGAGCTATCCTATTATTTTTTAGGTCAACTTGATTTTGATAGTGATTATAGCTCAACACCCTTGAAAGCTTCCATTCTTCTTTTTCAAGGAGCCATAAATGTGAATATGTGGCTTGCGTTTGTCCAAAACTATGCGAGCCATTTTGTATGGCACCATAAAGTTCTTCACCCCTGTACAATGGAAAAACCGCAACACTCCCTTTATTCAAGACCCTTTTCAAGACATTCGATCCGGTGCTGCATAAGTTATTTTTTATTGAAGCGATGAACTTTTTGCGTGATTTGGTAATACCATCCTTGTCGTGGTAGAATTCGATATCGTCCATAGTTAGTTTTTCTATTTGAGGTAGGTTACATTGATTGAACCCGACTTCGAATAGTAAACTGTCCTTTGCCATTAATACTCGATATAAATCGGTATTTTCTTGAGCTTGCGAATTTACTTTTACGACTGTCGCAATGAAAATAAGTGCTATTAACGTTTTGAACTTCATGATTTCTTTTTTAAAGTTTAGATTATTCTTTACCCTTAGGATACAGATTTGAGTTGAAAGGTTACATCTGGTAGTAATTATTTGTGTGTAATTGTATTTTGTTTCACAGGTTATAATCAAAACTTATTGTTAGAAAGAATGCCGTATCTCGTTTGAAGTGCTATTCCAAGTTGATTTACAAGACTGATTTTTTAGGCGATTACATAGCGTAAAACTTTGTGTATCTTGGCTTTTCAGAGTAAGACTTCCTTAAAAAATAAAAAGACCCTATGTCCGAATCCCATAAATTGTCAGAAGCATTTAAGCTCTTTGATAAAGCCAATAGCAAAGACCCGAATACCGTGATTATTTCTAAAAAATCGTTTCCAAAAGAGTTGTTATACGCTCAAAGAATGACTGAAACGCTTTCTGATTTTGCACCTGAGGCCTCAGAGGCCATGAAACTCACCGCACGTTGCCAACATATTAGCCGTTGGGAAATTAGCCGTAGTTCTTATGAAATGAATCGTTCAGGATATTTGAAATGGCGACAAGAATTGAAAAAATTCCATGCCGAAAAGGCAAGGGAGATTCTTTTAAAAGTAGGTTATGATAAAGAAACCATAGCCCAAGTTGAATTTCTTCTTTTAAAAAAACAATTGAAAAAAAATAAGGAGACCCAAACCCTAGAGGACGTTATCTGTCTAGTTTTTCTAGAATATTATCTTGAACCTTTCGCAACGAAACATGATTCTTCCAAAATAATCGATATTTTGAAAAAGACGTGGCGTAAAATGTCTGAAAAAGGACAAAAGGCTGCCCTCAACATACCATTTTCCAAAAAATCTTCTGAATTGATCCGTCAAGCCATTTCAACAACATAAAAAGGTTTTGATTCCTTTATGGGATTACTATTCAGGGCGCTACGCAAGAAACCGTCAACGATTCCGTCATGTATGTCGAAGCAAACCGTATGATACAGACCATCAATTTTCAAAATACTCTTTTGAATATTGGTATTAATGGTGCCTCCCTAGAATGTAGAACAAAAAACGAAGGTGAAAGTGGTACGGGGTATTCCATATAAGAACATATATCAGTCATATTGATGATAGATTATTCATAAATTCGGTACTTGGGGGCTAAAACCAATGACACTACAAATTATAATTTAAAGAGAATTGAAACGGATGGAGCGCAATGAATTGTACCCTGTTTTTCTAAAAGTGAGCAATTTAAACGTATTGATCGTGGGTGGCGGACTGGTAGCTGAGGAAAAGTTGACCTTTCTTTTAAAATCAAGTCCAAATGCCAAGGTGACCATGATCTCCCCCATGTATCGTGAAGGTACGATACGACTTGCCACAAAGCATCAAGTTACAATGCACCACGGCAAATACCGTCAAAAGTTTTTAAAGAACAAACATGTGGTGGTCGCTACAACCGATGTACCAAGTGTTAATGAAAAGGTATATCACGATTGCAGAAAGCATGCTATTTTGGTCAATGTAGCCGATAACCCACCCCTTTGTGACTTTTATATGGGGGGCATCGTTACGAAGGGCAATGTGAAAGTGGCGATTTCCACCAATGGCAAGTCCCCTACAACCGCAAAACGGTTACGACAATTTTTTGAGGATGTGATTCCCGAGAATATTGATGATCTCGTGAAAAACCTTAACGAATATCGCAAGACCATTAAAGGTGACTTTGAAGAAAAGGTGGAAACACTGAACGAGTTCACTAAGGGCTTGGTCAATAAAAAAGAAAGCAATGAAAATAAGGATCAAAAATAATTCGATACGGCTCAGGTTGACAAAAACCGAAGTGGATATGTTCGCCAAGACGGGAAAATTTACGGCGACCACGCAATTTGGAACGAAAACACTTACCTATGCCTTGAAAGCTAAGCCAAACATCTCAGAGGTCGAAGCCGATTTTGTAGGAGATGGGATTGTTGTTTACTTTCCAGAAGCTGCAAGCAAAACTTGGGCGACAAGCAACCGCATTGGCTATGACAACAACGTCGATTGGAACGATGAAACGAAACTTTCGGTATTGGTGGAAAAAGACTTTACTTGCCTTGACAATACCATCGAAGACCAGTCAGATAACTATCCAAATCCCAGATTAAAAAACAATTGAACGCCGTACTGAAAACTTTGAGCTAAAAAGCTATTGCTATGTACGAATACACTCTGGCCATGCGGCCTATTTCTGATGAAGTGAGTGATACGCTATAAAGTAAATAAAAGCATTGCATGTCATATTGATATTTCAGGCCCCAATGAATTGCAGACTTGTGCAACCCAAATGAAGCCCTTAGAAAACCTCATCTTCCAACTCTAGAATAAAAGCGGCGTTACAGGTAATGGAACACATTTCAGTATCTTAGTCAAACAAACCTAGTATCATGTGTTTTCGTTTATTTGGCCTTTTTATATTTTTCTTTTCGTTTTCTTTAGTAAAGACCTTTGCCCAACAACCGAACTATTGGCAGAACGAGCCCATTGTTCTTGATTTTTCCGTCGATGCCACTTCTGAAACAGCACCTATTAACCCGTTTACCGATTATCGCTTACAGGTAGATTTCACCCTTGGCAGCACTAGTTTTTCCGTACCGGGCTACTATGCCGCCGATGGCGATGCCGCGCAGACAAGCGCCTCGATAGGAGGGATTTATCGAGTCAAGTTCGTGCCTGACTCCCCAGGGGAATGGCAATATAGGGTCTCTTTTAAACAGGGCAAGGATATTGCCATATCGGCTGATGTCTATTCTGGAGATCCCATAAGACCGCACGACGGAAAAATGGAAAAATTACAGGTGCAACCAGCTAGGGAGAACGGTGGGTTTTTTACCACGAGAGGTAGGCTAATGCATCATTCAAGCGGCTATTTTCATACCCAAGATGGACAACCTATATTAAAATTCGGCGCCAACTCCCCAGAAAATTTTTTGGCATATGCCGATATTGACGGTACCTACTCGTATGATTCAGAAAAAAATTTCTTAAAGCAATGGCAAGCCCATGTCAAAGATTGGAGGGAGGGAGATCCTACTTGGCAGAACGGAAAAGGCAAAGGGATCATTGGTGCCCTCAATTACCTCGCATCAGAGAAAATGAACGCCATTTATGCCCTTAGTTTAAATATTGAGGGGGATGCCAAAGATGTATGGCCTTTTCTCAGTCATGAAAGAAAAGATTTTTTGCGGTACGACGTCAGTAAGTTGGCCCAATGGGACCTCATTTTTTCACATGCCGAAAAACTCGGTATCATCATACAATTGGTTACCCAAGAAAAAGAGAATGAACTCCTATTGGATAATGGGGATACCGCCCACGAGCGAAAACTGTATTACCGTGAACTTGTGGCACGATTTGGATACCACAAGAACATCATTTGGAATATGGGGGAAGAAAACGGTTCCGCGCCATGGTGGCCCCAAGGCCAAAGCGACCAACAACGTTTTGCCATGATACGCCATTTAAAGGATATTGATCCCTATAACAACCCTATTGTCATCCATACCTTGCCCGAAGAAGGACAAAGGAGCCCCATTCTTGACAAGCTTGTTGGTTTTGATAGGCTTGACGGAATTTCCATGCAGGTTTCCAACATAACCGATATTCACGAAGACATTAAAAAATGGATTGCCATATCGCAAAAATCCGAGAGATCTTGGGTCGTAAGCATGGATGAAATTGGCCCATGGCACACAGGCACCCCTGATGATGCCAATAATACCCGATTGGATTCTTTGCGAACCGAAGTATTGTGGTCTACATTGACCGCGGGCGGCGCTGGGGTAGAATGGTATTTTGGTTGGTTAAGGCCCCCAAATGACCTTAATGCCGAAGATTGGCGAAGTCGTGGCAAAGTCTGGCAACAAACTGCCATTGCCAAAGATTTTTTTGAGACCCTTCCCTATACCGAAATGGTCAATCTTGATGACAAGCTTAAAGGGAGTCCTGCCTATTGCTTTGGTCGAGAAGGCGATGCTTATCTTATTTATATAAAACATGGGGGTAAGGTGTCCCTTGATCTGACTGGTTTCCGATCCGATTATGAAATCCATTGGTTTGATCCACGTTTGGGGGGCAAATTGCAAAAAGGTTCCGTACGGCGTGTGGTCGGTGGTTCATGGTCAGATATTGGAAATCCGCCTTCAAAGAAAAATGTAGACTGGGCCGTGTTCCTCAAAAGAGTGCCCGATTAAACGCCCAATAACCAAATAAGCCAATGAAAAAACATTGTGTCCAAAAAATGGCACCCCTATTGGTTAGTGTCATTTGGGTCATGGCCTGTACTACCGGTACCGATACGTTGCCCATGGTTTTTCCGGACAAAGAATGGCAACAACGAAAACCCGAAGAACTGGGTATCGATCCAGTCAAGTTGCAAGACGCCTTAGCCTATTTGGCCTCAGAATCAGGTGAGGATGGTCTCGAAGAAGTATTTATAGTAAGAAACGGCTATGTGATTTACCAAGGGGATAGTGTGCATAAAAAGCACAACATATACTCTAGCAGTAAATCGTTTACCAGCACCGTATTGGGTCTTTTGAGCGACCAAGGAATCGTGTCTGAAGAAACCTATGCCAAGGAAATCGATACCGCCCTCACCGAATGGTACCCCGACCTCAAATTAAAGCATTTTTCCAGTATGACCTCAGGCTACAGTGCCCAAGGTGATAGCAGGTGGAATGAACCCAGCAAAGATTGGTCTTGGACGCCGTTCGCTATAGATTGGCCCTCATTTTCACCCGGAAACCAATATGCCTATTGGGATGAGGCACAAATGATGTTCGGTAGGCTATTGACCGTAAAAAGTGGAAAAACCTTAAAATCCATTTTTATGGATGGTATCGGTAACCATATTGGTTTCGGCGATTTTGAATGGTGGGGGGATTCGCAATTTGAGGGAATTTTTTTAAATAACGGGTGTACCGGGGTGACCATAAATGCGGAACAGCTCGCGAGGTTTGGACACTTTTATTTGAACCGGGGACAATGGAACGGTAGGCAATTACTTTCTGAGGAATGGATTGAAAAAGCCACCAAAAATCAAGTTTTTGCAAAAGAGGTCGCCGACACTGATCGCAATACCGTTGATGGCCGCGGCTGTTACGGATATAATTGGTGGGTAAATGGAAAAATGCCTAACGGTACATTTCATATGCCCGATGCCCCTCAATCCCTTTTTTATGCAAGCGGATTGCACAACAACATGTGCTTTGTCATCCCAGAATGGAATATGGTCTTTGTTCGAAAGGGAGAAGATGGAAACCCAAAAAAGGGAAAGCCTTACGTCTATAATGAATTCTTTAAAAGAATGGCATTGGCCGTCTCGGAGCTTCATTAATTCTTAAAAGTGGATATATTATCCTGGGAAGAGATCACCTTTTGCTTCTCCGAACTTTTGATATAAAATATTACAGCTTTAAAAAAACATTCCCCCTTTAAAAGTAAAAGGTTTATCCTGAATGTGCTATTCAAATGGGAGGCGGGGTAAGCACGTTACTATAAGGTTATGCTAAACCCTTAGTAGGTAATCAGGCAATAAAAAGTGCTTAAATTACTGCTCTTTTTATTTTTTCTTGTCCAAAGTGTTTTTCCCAACATTGTAGGCATAAGTAGCATAAAGTACATATTGCAGGGTGACGCCATGAAACTCTTTTTGAGATTTGATATCGATGGCAGTTACCAATGCAGACGTCGGCTTGTTCAAATTAAAGAAATTAATATTGCTATCAGCCAAATCATACCTCATACCTCCTTTTGTATACTTCTTTCCGCTTTTTGTATACTTTTTTTAGCTTTTTGTTAAACAATTTTGTACCAGAAATTAAAAGTAATGGTACCAAAACAGCTACATACAATAACCAAATCGACAATGACGCAGTTCATTGCCGGTTTTTTTGTTTTGTACCTATTTGCAAACCTCAGCTCAAATAATTTATCTACTTACCACAGCGAGGGTTTTACCATTCACCAGATCACTCAATCCTTCTCGAACGTCTTTATCGTTGAACAATACGATAAGGTTTTGATGATAGATGCCGGTAATCCGGAAAAGGGGGATGTATTGGCCTCAAAATTAATGGACATCGGCATAGATCCAGCTGACATTGATTACCTGATTTTGACCCATGCCCATCCCGACCATGCCGGAAATGCCCAATATTTTAAAGAAAATTACGGGGTCAAGTTATTGGTCGGCACCGATGAGATGGAAATCGTAAAAGCTCAAGGTAAGGATAACCATCTATGTCCGCGCGGACCATTAGGTCTCTTAATACAACAGACGCACGCCAAGGCAACCTATAAAAATTTTGTGCCGGATATTCTAGTCAAAGATAGTTTTGACCTTGCCTCAATTGGTTTCAAAGGATTGGTTCATACCCTGCCTGGGCACACTCCCGGTTCGCTATATATCGAGATGAACAATATCATTTTTGTAGGTGACTTGATCCGGGGGCAGGTTTTAAACAAAAAGAAGCCGGCATACCATCTTTTCATGTGCGATTTGGCGGATAATCTAAAGAATATCAGAATGCTTGCCGATAAAGCCCATATAAAATGGTGGTACCCTGGTCATGGAGGACCTCTATCGGCCCAAAAAATAAAAGAATTTATAAGAAGTAATTGACACAAAAACAACATCAACAAAGAAAAGTAAAATGAAAAAAGTTATGAAAATTACAGGAATCAGCCTGTGCACCTTGGTGGCCCTATTCGGTGTCTGGCATTTCACACAGGGCCAGTCCATTGCACCTTCACAAAAAGTATCGCCAAACTTTAAAGGACGTTTCTTGGCCATCTCCGATGCCGATATGATAGCGGGTGCCTATGCCAATGGGGAATTGAATAAAGTGCCCGGTATTGAAGATGAATTGGTATTGTTCGATGATAAGGAAAATACATCAAGCTTGACGGAACCATTACACATTAGCAATTCGGTCATCTCGTGGCCAGCTATCCTTGAATGGAACCCCAAGTATCAATTTGCCTATATCGCAGAGACCCGGGCCGTTCATAAGGGAGAGGCTCAAAAAATGAAGAACGTGTTTACCGATTTTCCGATTGGAAAGAAAATCACCGTTGTCGATTATTCCAATCCCACAACACCAAAGGTCGTACAAGAGAAACAGATTGGTGAAAACATTCAGGGAGTTAGCATCAATGCAAGCGGAACGCTATTAGTATCAGGCTCTACTGAAAAAGGAAAAGAATTGGTGGTTATGGGATTAAAGGATGGGCTCGTTCAAGACGTGCAGTCTTTCACCCATGAAGGTATTTCTGCGAAAGACACTGGCAATGGAGGCATACGAACTATAGAATTCCATCCTACCAAGAATATCATCGCCGTCAACCTCAACAATACCGATTTGGTATTTTTCAAGATTATCGAAAACAATGGTACGGTTACCCTCTCACAACTGGGCGACACCATGGAAGTGGCAAAGCGCTGGAGCGTAGGCAATTGGCATCCCTCAGGTAAATATTTTATCCTTTCCGATTTGAGATGGGGCGATGGGTTGGGCCAAATCACCCACGGAAAGGGAAAGTTGGTATCCATCGGATTCGATGAAGGGGGAAACCATACGATAATCGATAAAGAAAAGGTCGGTCTTAGCCCAGAAGGGTTCGATATCAGTCCTGATGGCAACTACGCGGTCACGGCCAATATGAGACGAACCTGGGCACCCAAAAAAGGATTCTGGTTTGTACCTGCACGCAAGGAGTCGTCACTGTCACTGGTGAGAATTAATCCAAATACCGGCGAATTGACCAAGGTGGGCAAAGATTATGGCTTTGAGGGGGCTCTGCCCGAAGATGCCGTCTTTGACCAAGACAACAACACCATAGCGGTCGCGGTATATCACGACCGCAACGAAGAATTTCCCGAAGAGGGATGGATTGACTTTTGGGAACTCAAGGATGATCGATTGATCAAAACGGAAAAACAATTAAAAGTGGCCCGCGGGGTACACAATCTCTTATTAATCAAATAAAAATTGCTATGAAAAAGTTACAATTAAAGGTATTAGGTTTATTAATGGTGTCGGCCCTGTTCGTTGCCTGTAGCGACGATGACGATTCGACCCCAGAGGTAGTCGAAAACAACGGACAACGGAATTTAGAGACCGCCATGGAATTCTTGGATGGCTTCGAACAGGAAGATACTGCCATCTTCAATGTATTTTCAGATGATTATGTTGGATTTAATAGATTTAACCCCAGCGGGGCACAAGACCCTGTTGTACTGCCCAATGCCCAAGCACAAATTGATTTTTTTACTACCATATTTCAAGTGTTCGATAACATTTCGTTTATCGAAAGGCGTTTTACCATATCTGAAGATGGCAATTCCATCTTTTTTCAGGCCATTTCAGACAGTTGGACATTTGTACCTACCGGGGCACCTTATAACCAAGTCTATGTCTTCCGTTTAGATTTTAACGAAGCCGGAGAGGTGACCACCATTGAAGAGTACATCAATTGGGTAATCAATAGTGAAGTGGCATTTGTACCTCTGGGCAGTTGCCAACAGGTTCTTTGTCAAAACCAATAGAAAATGAAAAAATGGGCCAAAATAACCCTGATCGGTTTTAGTAGCTTGGTGCTGGTAGCACTCGGTAGCTATAGCTACCTGATGTGGGACACCCCTTATGAAAAACTATCCACAAAAGGTTTGGCGTTTGCCACTAGTGAAAGAATACCCCTTGTGAGTACCCCTTTTGTACAAGACACGACAAATCAAAAAAATATTGTAACCGATGGTATTTGGTTCGCGGACCACACAGGAAGGAAGATGGTGCTTAGGGGATTGAACCTGGGCGGCGGAACCAAACTTCCCAAGACCCCCAACCTTCCCTCACATGTGGAAGAAGGTTTTTTCAATGCCACCGATATCTCTTTTGTAGGCAGGCCTTTTCCTTTAGAGGAAGCTGACGAGCACTTAAGACGGATAAAGCATTGGGGTTTTAATCTCATTCGCTTTTTGGTTACCTGGGAGGCCATAGAACATAAAGGCCCCGGAATATATGATCAAGAATATCTGAGTTATGTAAGGCAGGTTATTTTAAAGGCAGGCGATTATGGGCTGAATGTTTTTATTGATCCCCACCAAGATGTTTGGAGTCGCTTTTCAGGGGGATCAGGTGCACCAAAGTGGACATTTGACAAAGTAGGATTGAATGTCACTAAATTTAAAGAGAGTGGCGCTGCCGTGGTGCACAATACCCACGGCGATCCTTACCCTAGAATGATATGGCCAACAAACTATGGCAAGTTGGCTACCGCTACGATGTTTACCTTGTTTTTTGGGGGCAATGATTTTGCGCCCAACGTTACCATAGATAGCATTCCAGTACAAGAATACCTGCAAAGTCATTTTATCAATGCGATGAAACAGGTGGCGCTTCAGGTAAAAGACCTTCCCAATGTAGTTGGTTTCGAAACCATGAACGAACCCAGTATGGGATATATCGGGCAGCATCTTGAAGATTGGTCATTTGTGAAAAATGGGGATTCACCCAATTTTTATGAAGGTATGGTAGCCGGTGCAGGACATACCATGGACGTGGAATATTGGGCGATCAATACCACTGGCTTTGAACAGGGCCCCAATGTCAAGATCAACCCCAAAGGCATCTCTGTCTGGAATGAGGGTCATGAACCCATATGGAAACGTCATGGGGTTTGGGGGTTCGATGACCAAGGCAGCCCAATGTTGTTGCAGCCGGACTATTTCAAGGTCAGTGATCCGAATGGCACTTATTTTAAGCCTTTTGTAGACCGCTATTCTGATACGATCCGAGCTGTGGATGACCGTCTCTTGATCTTTGTGGAACCACCTTTGACCACTGAAATGCCTTCTTGGAAAGGAGAGAAAACGGGACATTTTGTCAATGCTACCCATTGGTACGATGTTGTCGCCCTTTTTACCAAGAAATATGTACCCTTTTTTACTGTGGATGAAGAGGATCTAAGCTTGGTAATCGGCAGAAAAAATGTGCGCCAATATTTCGAGGGACGAATGGCAAAAATCAAATCGGAGACAGAGCATACCATGGGTGCTCGACCGACCATCATAGGGGAATTTGGTATACCCATGGATTTGAACAATGGAGAGGCCTACGCCACCAGTGATTTCACGGAACAGGAAAAAGTGTTGGACCGGAGTTTCAACGCCATAGAAAATGAATTACTCCACTATGCCCTTTGGACTTATGTGGAAGACAATACGAATGAAAGGGGAGACCAATGGAATGGTGAAGACTTGTCCATTTTTTCAGAAAGCCAACAATCCGATACCTCGGACATCAATTCAGGGGGTCGTGCATTGAACGCCATGTTACGTCCGTACCCACACAAAACAGCTGGCATACCGCTGTTCCATCAATTTAACATGGAAGCGGGAGAATACATTTATAAATACCGGGCCGACACATCAAGCAAGCTACCAACCGAGCTATACCTACCTGATTGGCACTATGGTCAAGGTTTCACTATACATCATTCGGGAGGAACACTTGCGTATGACAAGGGAAACCAATTACTCCTACATTATGCCGACACCGTCGGAGAAAATATAGTAATAATTAAAAAATTGTAAAAATGAAAATCCTAAGAATAACACTGACGATAATAACGGTATGGGCCACTATTGGTATGGGCAATTTACAAGCACAGGACCAAGACCCCCCTTTGGATAAAGGAAGTTTTGGAGTCAGTACCAACCCTACCTATTTTGCCCTGGGCGGCTATAGTATAAGAGGTATTTATCATCTACCAAAACGATGGTCATTTGGCCTTAATGTCGAAGCGGGCTTTGAATTGCCCGATGATTTTAGGGACCTCTTCTTCAATGACAATCAGGCCATTGACGTGGATTGGGATTATTTGATGGCCGTTGAGGCGCGCTATCGCTTTAACAAAGAAAGCTATGATGCCGGATTTTACGTAAATGGTAGTGTAGGCTTTGAAGGCTGGACGGTCAATGAAATTTCTTCTGATGCCGACACCTCTTTCGACAATTGGTTCTTCTCATTTGGGGTTGGTTATACCTGGTATCCCTTCAAAAAGAAAAACTTCAATATTGGTGTGAATTACAATATCATTTTTATCTTGAACAACTCCGATGAGCAATTAGTGGGCGATACCGTTTTTAATATCGAGCGTGTAGTGCCTCCTACATTTATTCCGTCCAATATTCTTATTGGTTGGAGGTTTTAAATATAAAAACATGTCGAAAAAAAGAAATATCACCCATATCCCGAAATTCATTGATCTTTGTAAATTAGCCGATGTAGAACCTTTGCATCCCCTCATTGGCATTATACGTCTTGAAGATATTCCGGCCTACGCCAAGGAATTAGGCACACTATCCCTCGGGTTTTATAGTATAAGCCTCAAAAAGAAATTGAAGGGATATATTGAATATGGTAGAAAGACCTATGATTTTCAAGAAGGGGTATTGGGTTTCGTCGGGCCGAACCAAGCCATCTCATTTGATCAGTGTGACGCCAAGGAGTCGATAGGTTGGGAACTGTATTTTGATCCTGAGTTATTGGCCCATTCAAAATTAGCCGACGAAATCAACAGTTATGGTTTTTTCAACTATGAGACCAGTGAGGCCTTGCATGCCTCTAAAAAGGAAGAAGAGCAAATAGAGCAGATCTTTCAAAATATTTATGATGAATACATCCTTCCCATAGATCAGTTCAGTAAAGAGGTCATTCTATCGAATATTGAATTGTTGTTGACCTATAGTAAGCGCTTTTACAAGCGGCAATTTATAACCAGAAACGATGCGGATTCATCCATAGTGGCCACTTTTGAAAAAGAACTAAAGTCTTATTTTTCACAAAATGACTTACCAGAAACGGGTATTCCAGAAGTGAGCTACTTTTCAGGTAAACTCAACCTTTCTTCAAAATATCTTAGTGATATGTTGAAAGACCTTACAGGAAAGACCACTAAAGAACATATTCAGTTTCAATTACTGGAAAAGGCGAAACACCTCTTATTGGGCAGCGATAAGTCCATTTCAGAAATTGCGTATCAATTGGGTTTTGAATACCCTCAGTATTTTAGCCGTTTTTTTAAAGAAAAGACTGGTGAAAGCCCAAAGAATTTTAGAAAATGTCCTTAAATATAGAATGGGCATCTAAAATAGAAGTCCTTAATTTTTGAAGAAATAATATATTTTGGTTTATATAGTAGCAATTTAAAGGGCAAGAGAATCTTTGGGGTCGTTTAGTGCTTTCATCTATTCCGATTTTAAGGTTTTAGGCACCACCATTTGAGATTGGGGATAATGTATCCAACATATCACATACTTTCTCAAAAAATGCGTAGTGTACGAAACAGTATTAAAATGGGTTCAATCCGTATCAAATAATACCAAGCTTAATTCAAAATAAGATTTACATGAAAATTGTGCGCAAATGAAAAAAGCTTCAAAAGTCAATAACTCTTGAAGCCCTATAAAACTTGGTGGAGAATACCGGAGTAACTGCGTTGCTCCAAAGAATCTCCCGTCCTGCAAATGCAATTGGCCATTCTTATCAGCATGGGCCTTTTAAAAGCAAAAAAGCCGCTCAAATAAATTTAGCGGCTTTCTTTGTTTTAAAACACAATACCAATTGCGCTTGATCGTGGAGAATACCGGAGTCGAACCGGTGACCTCTTGCCTGCCAGAAAGAGGATTACTATACTATATCGAATCAAAAAATCACATATTTATTTGTTTTTCAGTATTTTAAAAAATTTTATGTTTATTTGATTTCAATTAAAACCACCTATTTGCGTGCAAATTGCGTGCAAATTTTTTTTACCTTTGATTAGGATGAATACTAATATAAAACTTTCTTTAGATACGCGTAGGAAGAAAAAAGATGACTCCTATCCTATTATTTTACGGTTAACCCATTTTCGAAAAACAACTTCCATAAGCTTAGGTCAATCAATAAAAAAGGAATTTTGGGATAATAAAAACGAGAAAGTTAAAAGAGCATTCAAAGGAACTTCATCAGTTAGTAAACTAAATAATCAACTCTTAAAAGAAAAGACCAGAGCGGTCGACATAATTAATGACCTGAACGAAAAGGACGAGCTTAACTTTTTATCCATTTTGCAGCTTAAGAAGAAGATTGTAAAAACCGCATCATTGGATTCATTTTTTAAGTTTAGCGAGGATATTGTCGATGAGTTAAAAGCAGCTGAACGTTATGGTAATGCAAACACATACTACGCGGTAATTAAGGTATTGGAGAAATTCGTTGATGGAAATGATATCAAATTCAACGAAATCAATTATGATTTTCTCAAAAGATTTGAGAACTGGCACTTTTCCAAAGGTAATTCTGTTAACAGCCTATCGACGTATATGAGAACAATCAAAGCGGTCTTTAACAAGGCCATTAAGTCTGATGTTGTTTCCAGAGATGCTTATCCTTTTACACATTATAAGATTAAAACTACTCCTACAGAAAAAAGAGCGCTTGACATTAAAAGCATCAAATCAATTATGCTTTTAAAACTGGAAGAAACGGATAGTCTGTTTCACTATAGAAATTATTTCCTTGCCTCTTACATGCTTTATGGTATTTCCTTTATGGACTTGGCTTTTTTAAGGGTTCAAAATATCATTGACAACCGAATTAAATTCCAAAGAAAAAAAACATCAAAACCGTATGATATTAACATTACGCCTCAGTTAAAGGAAATCCTCTCGTTTTATCTTAGGGATAAAGAGAGGTCTGAGTTTATATTTCCAATAATTAAAAGAGCCACATTTGAACTTCAATATAAAGACGTCTTATGGGCACGGAAGAGATATAATAAAGGACTTAAAGAAATTGCAATAAAATGCAAGATAGAACAGCGGTTGACTTCATATGTATCTCGTCATAGTTTTGCAACCCAAGCTATGCTGCAGGACGTTCCCTTACAAGCTATTTCTTCAATGCTTGGCCATAATCGACTATCAACTACTCAAATATATCTGAAGTCCCTACCGAATAATATACTAGACAATTATAATCAGAAGTTGGTTAAACTGTAGCCTTAACCCTTTCTAGTCCCAAATCCTTACCTTTAACTTCAGCGCATGGATCCTGGCCTATTTTTGTAGCGTTTGGGAAGATAAGCGTTGAACAAAAATAGGATAGGGCGCTGTCCTACTTTTGGCCATTATCCTCCAACCATTTTTGGTATAGTACCTTTGCCTCTGGGTTTTCTTTAAAGAATGTCCCGTAGTGTTCAATGGTATCATGCTGACCTTTTAAATAAGCAGCCTCTTCCTTCTTGGCTATCCTTGATACCTGATGGATTGAAAAACCAAGGACCAAAAGGACCGCGACCAACAACCCCCAAGTAAGTTTTATGGCCCAACTGGGCAAGAGAACGGACCGCTCTACTTTATGAAGAATCCTTTCCATCAGTCTTTGTTGTTCCTTAATGTTGTTATTTTGGTTGTTGTCATACTCTTTTAGAAGAGCATTTAACCCGCTGGTATCTGGCCTTAATGGATGGTTTTTGAAATCCTCATGAACCTTTTCCAATCGGCTGATACTCTTTTCAAACCCGTTGATCTCCTCTGTCAACAGTTCCGCTATTTCATCCAGTTTTGCCATGATGTTATGTTTAGATTCCTATTCCTGTGTCCCTGACCACCTTGATGGCCAATTTGATGGTTTTCTTTATGATGGTCTGGGACAGACTTGTTGGGACATTCACGGTCCTGCCCAAAAGCTGCATGCTCCTGTCCTTGGCAATCCGCTGTGCCATATTTCTTTCAAAGTTCATGTGACGGGCGATCCGGCCCATGGACATGGACCGGTGCACCTCGCTTCCCTTGAGATTGGTTCCCTTATGCTCAAAACGGAAACCCTGCAATTGGTTCTGCCTGTTAATGCTCGGGATGACCTTTACATTGTTCTGCTCCATGGACTTGATGTACTGGTCAAAGTCCCTTGGCCGCTCCCTGGCCATGACCTTTTCATGGATCTTCTGTATTTCAGAGCGGACATGTTGCATCCGGTAGAGTTTTTCCTGCTGTACCTCCCTTACCGTGGTCAGGTCCATTTGTTTGGCCACCCGCTCCGCTACTTGTTGGCTACGCTTCCCGATAAAACTGTCGTTATAGGCCTTCCCCTGAAAGTTTATCCGGTTGGCATACAGGTGGACATGCACATGTTCCTTGTCCCTATGGACAAAGGCAACGGCCTGATGCTGCTTGAGGTTCATTTCCTTAAGGAACCTTTCGGTCATTTCCTTGAGCTGTTCCCTTTCCAGTTTCCTCCCGTCCTCAATGGTGGGACTCAGCACAAAGCTCAGCGTGTTCTTCCGGCACAGTTCGTTCTGCTCTTGGATGACCTTGAACTCCTCGGTAATCTCCCGAGGGGTCTCCCCGGCCAGATATTGGCTGTGGACAATCTCCGATCCTTTCTCCTGGTTCATCCCATAGCTCATCGAGGCTGCAGTGTGCGATATGGATTTGCCCATGCCAATCATTTCTTAAAATTTAAAAGGTGTTGTCGTATCTCTTTGGCCAGTTGAGCAGTTTCCTCTGCCAACTTGGGGTTCCGCTTCCGGAACATGTTCGTGATTAATTTGAAGTTCCGCTGGTATTTGACCAATAGTTTATAGGCCTCTATCTGTTCGTCCGTCATCCGCTCCACTATCCGGTCTTCGAAGGCCGCACGGCGGCAATACTCACTGATGGAAAGACCGCTCTTCCGGGCCTTGATCTTCAGCAGTTTCTTCTCGTAGACCGAGCACCGGAACTGGACGAACTCTTTCTTCATTTTTCCATCATCTTTTGCGACCTTCGGGAGCAAAAGCAAGATTTGTCATGACAATGACACATCTTGAATTCGTTGCCGAACTTCATCCTTCGCGCTTTTTACCTTCCATTCGTTCATGTCCTTAAAATCCTCATAGAGAAATGACATATCCCTGCTGTTCGGGCACTTTTCCAATAACAGTTCCGCCATCCCCAGTCCCGTTTTGTCCCTATCAAGAAACAGCTCCACATTTTCATATTCCCCTATCTCTGTGGTCATCCGTTTTACAAAGGCCGTGGTGTTCAATATCAAAAGGTCATGGCTATTCCCGATATCCGGTATCAGCTCCATTAGGGTCAGCATATCGAACATGCCTTCTGTAATGGCCAATTTCTTGAATCTCTTCCCGATCATCGAAACATCCTTTGGCGATGTGGACCCTTTCCAATATCTGTTTCGCAGCTCCCAGCCTCCCGACCTGTTCCTGAGTCCGATGGCAAAGTATTTTCGACCACCTATTCGATAATGGATTTCCTTGCAAAGTTTTCTTGCGGTCTTGGTCGAGATCTTTCTGGAGCTCAGATAGTTTTGTAGGGCCTGGTGTTCGATTTCCTTTACCTCGATGATTTCAATAGGATTGGCCTTATGTTCAGTTTTGGTTGGATTCGACCGCCGGTGAAAAGAAAAATGGTCCATATTTCCGGACAAACGCTCCAATGCCTCCTTTACCGAACAGTTCTCCATTTTCATGACCAGGTCTATGGTACTGCCCCCTTCGAAGGTCCCGAAGTCTATCCAATAGTTTTTCTTCAATGATACCTTGAAAGAGGCTTGGGTCTCGCTCCGGAACGGGCTGAGGAACCAAGCTTCTTTTTCCGTTTTCCGGACTGGAAAGTGCCCCGACTTGGCCAGCGTGGAAACGATGTCAATGTTGCGGGCTTTTTCGCAGTCCATTCTCTTTTCCTTCATGGTTCTGTTTTTAATCGATTTTTGATGATTTGATGACAAATCTCTGGGAGACCCTGTAAATACTGGTTGTTCCCCCGTCATCACTTTGTCATCGTTTCATCACTTTTGTTTTTTTCTTCATTGTCCCTGTCATCATTTTTTATTTTGATGACAGAATGATGACAAAGTGATGACAGCCTGAACCCTTATAAACACTGGGCTTATATCAATCTGTCATCAAATCATCAAAATTTTGGATCAAAAAATTCTTTTTTATGGTAAAGTACCTTCCCTTGGCGTCCTCGATGTTGATCTCACCGGTGTTCCAGATGGTAATCTTTTGGTACTTATTGGAATTGGGCTGGTTGTCCAGTTTCCAATCATTTTTTAGCAACCGCCTCAGTTGGGTAAGGTCGGTCTTGACCCGTGTGCGGTTGAGCATGTGCAGGGCATCGATGGGACAAAGGTCCACATAGTCCATCTCGAACTTTTCCATGGCACTGAGCAATAGGCTGGCCAGTTCCTTCTCCACCCTGTTCCGGTTATTGTTCACCAGTTTCTTCAGTGCTGTGGTATAAACCTGTTTGGGCGTGAACCACATTCGGGTTCTTTGTTTTGTGCTGTATTCCCTTTTTGACAGGAAATCCAAAAAAGCGGGCACTTCCTTGGACAACTGGTCCAAGAAATCGGTGTCCTCCCTTTTAAGTGAAGGAATCTTCCTAACCCAGAACCTGGTCTCATGGGCATCGATCTTGATAAAACTGTCCTCGTTATTACTACAGAGGATGAACTTCCCGAAGAACTCCACTTCCCGTTTGTCCTTTCCCTTGGCCTCCAGTTTGTTCCGGTTGGTGGTGCTCAGATATTTGATGCGCTCAGTAAGCTCCTCTTTGTTGAACAGTACCTCGTCAACGCATATCAGCAGCTTGTTAGCCCAGTCCGCATTGAATTGGCTTGCAAAGCTGTCATTGGTCAGATAGGTAAGGTTGTTTCCAAAGATTTCCTTGAGCCATTTGAGGAACGTGCTTTTCCCGGTGTTCCTTTCCGTGGAGACCAGACAGAGGATGGGGAGCACCTGCACCGGTCTTTGGTACAGGAGTTTCAGATAGTCCAATCCCAGCTCCAGCTGGTTGCCGAAGATATGCCCCAAAAAGGCCCGTGTCCTTTTGATGCTTCCCTCTTTCGGTTGGTGCGACAATGGGGAATAGGTGTTGTAGAAACCATGGTGCTCCTTTTTAAAATCCACATGGCAGGGAATACAGGCGAACCCATCATATTTGGGCACCTTGCCCAGATAGTCCTTGCCATGGTCCTGCTTGATGATATGCTCGTTCCAAGGGACCAGCTGCTCGTTGAAATGTCCGGAAATGGTCGGAACCCTGACCAACTTGTAAAAAGTGGTCCCGACCCTTATGTATGGTACTGTTTCCATATTGGTGCTTTTTGGAATTTTGTGATTACTTCCACTTTTGGTGAATCCACAAATAATTTAAAAATGATTCCGTGGCTAAGGATTTGAATCCACAATCGTATCGCTTTCCGGCAATGGCTTACGTTGGTTCTGTAGCAACCAACTGACTATCTTTTCCCTTTCAAAGAATATCAGTTTTCCATTGGGCTTGGAGTGCGGGATATGCCCCGCAGCGGTAAGCTTGTACAGATAGCTTCTTGATATGCCGGTGTAATCACAGGCCTCATCAAATGTGAGCACCTCTTTGTTGGCTATCATTAGCCTTTCCAAACGGTCGAGCCGTTCGAGTATCAAAAAATTGTCCATTTTGTTTCTTTTTATAGATTAAAAATGAACAAAAGCGCTTTTGTTTTCTTTTGAAGAATTCTTTGGATAAAGATAAAGAGAGGATTAGGGAAAAGTAAGATTGGACGACATATTTTATTCACAAATATCTGATTTACTGTTTTTTACATCAAAATAGTTCAGATTAAATAGCATTGATGAATCCTTAGATTTATTTGGTTTTATTTGATACCAAATCAAGCTATTTTTAATATGGGCAAATAGGTGGTTGAATAGAAGAAATTGGGGTTATCAACAATTAAGACTAGCAGAAGTTGAAAACTGGTGCTATAGAAGAGGTGGATTTTTGTGTTTGTTTATTTCAAGTTTTAATGCCTCTGATAGAAAGCTAAACATTTCTGGGAAAAACTGTTCTAAAATTCGTTCTTATTGTGATACTCATGAATATCAATTAAAACGGGTAACTCAATGAAAACAAAAAAACAAACCATCCCTTTAAATACTGGATTTAAAATACGGCTAAGAAAACTGTTAAACCAATAAATTTCATTCAATCTGCTTACAAACAAACTTTAATGATGATATTCCCTTATTTTAGTTATATACTACTAGAGGATAATCAAAAGCATTCCAAAATGGGCCGTAAGTTTTACAAAAAACCCCACAACTGGCGTTGGCAACGACTTTATGAATTGAAGAATTCCCAGACTTCTTTGGAGCAAGAACTGGAACAATACCATTTAGACAAATCTGGAGGCCATGTCCATGATATGTACTGGAACAACCTAAGGGACCCTTTGGCCGCTTTGAATGGTTATATTCCCGGTTTCCACTGTTGTGTTGATTGCTATTATAGCGACATTGGCATGGGAAGCCAAGAAGATATCTGCGAATACAATTATCAAAGGGTGTACGAGAAGGTCATCAGCCAGGAAAGGACGGTTCAGAAGTTAAACATCGGTGATATGCTGCCTTGGGATTCACGTCTACAAGAACTTCAAAAGACTTTGGTGCCGGGGAACCAAATCGAGGAAAGACTGCACTCCTATTTTAAGGATTTAAATAATCTACCAGACACTATGGACAAGACCGTGGAATACCTACGAAAAGCGATTGGTGATCTATCAAATATCGAAATAATCAGAAAGGCGGTAGGCCCAGAACATGGGGAGTTTATTGCAAAGTGGTGCAGTTTGTTGTCCCCTTTTTGGTTGAGAGGTCCTGAATCTTGGACACCGGAAAGCGGAGCACACATCCTTGATCACCTTTTCACAGCATACTATGTGCCCAGTTTTCTCAATGAACAATGGTTCCCAAATCACAATGGCGGCTTTGGAAGAGACTACATTCCCTTCAAGTGGATATGCTGGTACTTGATTATTGGACAAGGTGGAAGTCTTAAGAAGGCGTCAGAATACTTTGGATGGAATATTTCCAATAAATTCCAGCACTTTCTTAAAGACGCACCCAACACCGATTACCCCATGGAATCATGTCTCTATGCAGAAATACGAAGGTTGGGAGGGAACCAACAGGACTTCATGCGCATTATGTACAGTCGTTCACTGGTGATTGACCCGACGGAACGGACGTCCGATGAGCCTTATCGCAGATTTTGGAAAAACACGGTGGTATGGTTGATTAGAAACCGAGAGTCAATAAGCGACGAGGAAAGCAACCTAATAATTGATTGGGCTCTTCATCGATATACCGAAGCGACTCGTAATGGTATTGAAGCGGAATTTACATGGAAGGGGAGGACGGTAAATAACGTGCTCGCGGCCAGCGAGGAATATTTGGCCTCCCGATACTTGCCCTCATGGATAGGATACCAATGGGAGGGGCATTATTGGATTGGACCTTTACGGACGGGAAGGACAATACATGGGATTTTGTGGAACTGACCAACGGCAAACAATTGTATGAAGAAGGACGGATTATGCGTCATTGTGTGGGAACCTATGCAGGAAGGTGCGCCTCGGGCACTTCGGCAATTTTCTCCCTGAAAAAGAATGGAAACAGGGTCATTACAATCGAGATAAGTCCAAAGTTCCGCATATTGGTACAGTGCTTGGGCAAAGGCAACAGAAGACCTTCGGAGGAGGAATCCAAAGTGACCAAGCAGTGGTTGTCAAGTGTCTGTAGCAAAGATTTATAGGGAAATTTTCCACTTAAAAGATGACATTTGCTACATTTGGTTATATACCATAAAAACAAGATGAAACCAACCCTTTCCACTCTTCTAGTCATTCTCCTTTTTAAATGGTCCGGTGCACAGGAACTGCCCTTGGATAAACTTGACGAAGCTATAGCCGTCTACACCTCCAAAGTTGAAGATGCAGCCTTGTTGAACAACTGTGGCCATGCATTTGATGGCCCCGCCTTTCTATTGAAACAGGCGGAGAACAATTGGCTTGATTTTGCACTCTATATCAGCAGTAATTCCAAAAGCTCCATCGGCAGGGAAATTTACAGCCGATACGTCTTGTTGGGCCAATTGGACAACACCCATTTTGCCAGGGAAAAGGTCGAGGAAATCCTACAAGAAATCTCAAAGAACGTTTCCCGTAAAGGGGTAAACTACAAATTGAGCATACTTAAATCGGATGAAATCAATGCTTTCGCCACTCTTGGTGGCTATCTCTACATCACCACCGGACTATTGGACTTTGTGGATTCCTATGACGAACTGGCCTTCATCATTGGTCATGAAGTTGCCCACGAGGACCGATTGCACACCCAGCGTAAAGTGACCAAGCTCACACTCTCCACTGATCTAGGGGATATGACCCGAATGGACGGTTTTACGGAAATAGCCAGTAAAATCAACAGAACACTGGCCCCGCCCTTTGATCAAATTGACGAATATGAGGCCGACAAAGTCGGCTTTGAGCTTGCCAAGGCCGCAGGGTACAATGTTAACCGATTTGCGGATTTTTTCAAAAAATTGGAGCGATATGAAAAACAGGATTTGCTAAGAAAGCTTACTTCGACACACCCCTTTGCAGAACATAGAAAGAACTGCATACACTCCTATATAGACAACAATAGATAAAAGAGATGTATTTAATTTACAATACGCGGTCGATACCCCTTGAGCCGGGGAAAAAGCTGACCATTGGAAGAAATGGACACGGTGCGGAGATTGAAGTGGACGGTAGAAGGGTCTCCCGGGAGCATGCCCAAATTGAACGAAGATCAGAAGGGGTCTTTATCATCGACTTGGAGAGTGCCAATGGTACCAAGGTGAATAAAAAACGCCTGCAGCCTAATGTTTGGTCAAGTTTGAAACCAGGGGACATGGTCAATATCGCTTCTTTAACCTTTTACCTTTCCACTGAAAAACCTACCAAAAAAAAGGAACAAGAAGAAATTGAAAGACAAGGTCCATTCGATTTCAAACAAAAAATAATGGCGAAAGGGATTTTAAAAGTTGGACGCCAAAAAAGTAATGACCTTGTTTTGGAAGACCCTACGGTGACCCGTGAACATGCCCTGCTGTCATATTCCCAGGGAAGTTTTTGGGTTGAGGACCTAGGGTCTACCAATAAGACCTATCTAAACGGAAAAGAAGTAAGGACCAAGACAAAGCTGAACGACAGTGATACTATCACCATATCCTTTTACAGCATAACACTTGGTAACGGTCCCAGAGACCTAAGAAAAATCAAAAGTGCCATTATGGCCCGTGCCATACAAAAAAAATACCCGAACAACAAAATCGGGCTCCAAGATATGTCACTGGATATCCATCAATCCAAGTTCGTGGCATTGATGGGTCCCTCAGGTTGCGGAAAATCAACTTTATTAAAATGTCTCAATGGGGAGAATCCCGCCACTTCTGGGGAAGTACTGATTCATGGACTTTCGCTGACAGAAAATTTTGGCTTAATCAAAAAAAAGATAGGATACGTACCACAGGATGATATTGTCCATAGGGAACTGACCGTTTACAAGACCTTGTTCTATGCCGCCAAATTGCGTTTGCCGGATGATACGACCAATGAAGAAATCAATGAAAGAATAGACAAGGTAATCTCCGATCTAAATCTGGACCAAGACAAAGAGAAAGATATTCGGACTATAAAAGTAGGTAGTCTATCTGGCGGTCAACGCAAGCGTGTCTCCATTGCCGTGGAACTTTTGACCGAACCTACTATCCTCTTTTTGGATGAACCCACCTCTCCACTGGATCCTGAAACTATAGAGGGTTTCTTGACCAGCTTAAAAGAATTGGCACACAATGGGACTACTATAGTCATGGTCACTCACAAACCAGAAGACCTCAGTTATGTGGATGAGGTCATATTTCTGGGAGTACAGGGGCATTTGGTCTTTAAAGGATCAGCGGATTTATTGACAGCCCATTTTGAAGTGGGCAATATTGTAGAGGTTTACAGCAAAATGAGCGATTTCGAGGTGGTTGGTAAGTTTTATCAAAAACCGCCCAAGCAAAGTGTGCCTAGGACGATTAACCAGGAAATCAAAAAAGAGCGGAAAGACTCCCATTGGCTGCAATTGTTCTGGCTGATTTCCAGGTATTTCAGAATCAAGGTCAACGACAGGGAGAACCTCGGACTTCTCTTGGCACAACCTGTTATTATAGGGGGGCTTGTTTGTTTGGTCTTTGACAAGTTCCAGGTAGGGGTGCTGTTCTTGATGGCCATTTCAGGGATTTGGTTCGGAGTCAGTAATGCCGCCAAGGAAATTGTCGGGGAACTCCCCATTTACAAAAGGGAGCGCATGTTCAATTTGGCCATCAATACATATATTCTTTCCAAATGGGCGGTTCTTGCGCTCATCGCACTGATTCAGACCCTGATTTTTGTGGGCATTGTGTATGTTAACTTTAAATGGAATTCCCACCCCGACTTTGAAGAGATATTTCTTCGCTCGTTTTGGGGAAGCGCGGCATTCATGTTCTATATCTCCGTTTCGGCGTCACTCATAGGGCTTTGGCTCTCAGCGACCTTCAACAATACAGAAAAGGTGATGACAGTGGTACCCATTGCATTGATGCCACAGATTATGTTGGCAGGGGTAATGACCAAAATAAACAATACCCTTGTGGAACTGTTGAGTTTTTTCACTCTGGGAAGATGGGGCACCGAGGGATTGGCACGGGTACAGGACAAAGTATCCCCGAATTTGGAAGGCACTGTCGATACCACACAATCCGTAATTGCTACAGTGGCACTGCCCCCTCCTGCCAACGGGGTACGGGATGCCCCCTCCTCAGCCCTTCGAATATTGGACCTTTATAATGAAAAACTGGTGGACCAAGGAAAATTGATAGGAAGTCTCTTTGATGGGTTTGATAGGAACCTTCTAGCCATCGCCATTCTCAGCATGCTTTTTTACCTGCTGATTTTCGTATCACTTAAAAAGAAGGATGCCCTATGAAAATAACAACCGAAATAAAGGCAACAGTCCTGTTTGCCGTCCTTTCTGTCATTATCTCATGTGCCAAGAGACCGGAATTCGTGGCCATCGACAACATTGCCATTTTGAATTCCAAAAATGACACCCTTATGGTAGGGATGGACTACATTGTTTACAACCCAAACAATGTCAGGACAAAATTGCGCCAATCCAGTATGGAAATCTACTATAGGGACTCGTTGGTGGGCAATGGATTCTTAAAGGAACAGATTGCGCTAAATGCAAATGATACCATAGGAATCCCTGTAAGCTGCAAAATAAGCCTAAAAAGGTTAAGCACATTTTATCCCGAACTGCTTACCTCGGACTCTTCGACTTTTGAGCTCAAGGGAAACGGAAAGGTCAGCTTTATGTTGAACTCTTTCAGTATAGGATTGGATGACCAAATTCATCTTAATACCAAAGAAGCTATTCTGACCCAGATTGAGCAAAACTTGGACTATGGTAAAAATTTTAAGTTACGCTCCATATCCAGTGACAAGCTACCTTCTTTAAGAAAAACGCAACTCAGACTCGAAATGGAGGCCATCAACCAAATGCCCATTGCATATCAAATCGATAGTTTGGAGCTGGGCTTTTATCTGGATAAGGCTAAAGAATCCGTAGCACATTGGACGTTGGAAGAACCATATGATCAGAAACCCATGGGGTCACAAATAATTCCTTTACAGGTTACTTTTAACAATCTGGACTTGTTGAAACAAATGAAATTCTCTTGGCTGACCGATCAAAAAGTGAATTTTGTTATTTTGGGGGAGGCACAGGTACTTATAGAGGGGTATAGGTTCAATGTGCCCATAGAAGACCTACTTGAAATAAGTTTTTAAGAAAGCCTTTTGACTAAATGACTGACCACGAACTTTTACGCCAGCTAAAATCAGGTAACGAGGAATGCCTTGGGCAGTTATATGCCCATTTGGGGATGGTAAAAAGCTGGATTTGCAGAAACAATGGGGACGAGGAAGATGCCCTCGATGTGTTCCAAGAAGCGATAATCGTCTTTTACAAGAATGTCATGTCGGGAAAATACGAGCAAAGAAGTAAAATAAGCACATACCTGTTTGAAATTTCTAAAAGACAGTGGCTCAACCAACTCAACCGAAGAAAGCGCCACGAACAACCTAGGGAAGCCAATGGTTTTGAAAGCAAGTTTGAAGAAGAACTGATCTATGAGGTTACCCACCCAGGGCCCAGATTAAAGGATTATTTGGGCAGGGCCATGTCACGCTTGGGGGAACCGTGCAAATCCCTTCTGGAAACCGCTATTTTTTTTGGCATGCGCATGGAGGATATCGCCGAAAGGTTCAACTATTCAAGCGCCAGGTCGGCAAGCCAGCAAAAATTAAGATGTCTCAAAAAGCTAAGGTCCAGCATTTCGTACGAGGACATAATCGCTTTAGAACAGTAAAATGATAGAGGAATTAAAGTACATAGCATTGATAGACAAATACCTTCGAGGTACACTGGCCCCATCGGAAAAAGATGAGGTAGAGGAATTAATGCACCACAATCCCGATTTTGCCAAAGAGGTAAGGGTCTATGAAAAAATATATGAGGGAATAACCAAGAAAGAAAAGGCAGAATTAAAGAACCGCTTACGAAAGTACTATAAAGAGTATCAAGAAAACCAAGAAACTCCAACTTCAGACCGACCAAACGGAAGATATCGAAGACTTTTCATTTATAGTGGGGCAATAGCAGCCTGTTTGATAATCGGTGGGGCCATTTTACTGTTCAATCAGTACGGCCCTTCAACATCAAACACCGAACCCACCGTGGTGGACGTGGATACAACATCCACAATGAAGACCGATTCCATTTTTGATCTGGATGAGGGAAAACTGGTCGAAGAAAATAAGCTGGATAAGCCAGATATTGATAGAGTGCAGGATAATGACAATCTGGTCAATCGAGAGAATACCGATGGTTTACAAAAACACGACAGTGTTCAAAATCCCAACACAGAGAGCGAGGTACAATTGGCTACTGGTGGTTACAAAACCCTTCCAAGCAGAGCGGTAAGAAAATATCAATCCTCTAGGTCCCTTTCCTATACTTTTCATGACGGTGTTTTCAAATTGTACGGTCGTCCATTGATGGGGAAATTGGAAGCCCTGTCCCTTAGGATTTTAAAGAACAAGGAATCTGGCTATTTTCTTAAGTATAAAAACGACTACTATGATCTGGAAAAAACAAAACGGAGGTTACCGTTGATAAAGGTTGATGCAAAGCGCAACAACAAGGGGGTGAATACACTTTTCAATAGACCCATTAAATCAGTTCCATCCCAAGAAGAGGTAACCGTGAACATTGTTGGCGTCCAAAATGCTTCAACTGTCCTATCGGAATTGTTGGTTAGGTTTGATAATGACAATAGTGGAGAACAAACATATTTTTTCAATAAAGAAGAACGGCAGTTGGAACTTATAATCCAAGCCGATCTGGATTTGGAAAAGGCAATGGTATACCGTGTGGAAGAAGCTGGACGATATTACTATTACCTGGTCCAGGACAGTCAAATTTATGCTTTGGATGAAGATGCAAAAGATGCGACGCCCTTAGTTACCGTTGATATTACCAAGAACAGATTGGCACGACTTTTTATAACAAGGGAACCCATAAAAACAGTAGTTTACGAAGAAAGATAAATGGGAATGGAAAAAAGAGACAAAATCCTTGCCCCGGCTCTCGTTCGCGGAAAATGGGGATATATCAATAAAGCGTGCGATTTTGAAATACCGCTCCAATTTGATAGGGCCTTTGGTTTTTATGAAGGCTTAGCGAAGGTAGTGCTTGGAGAAAAATGCGGCTTCATAAATACTGTGGGAGAATTCGTGATTCCTCCCATTTTTGACATAGATGGTTCCTATAATTTTTTTAATGATGGTTTTGTCAAGTTAAAACTAGAAGAGAAGTCCTTCATAGCAAATACAGATGGAGAAGAAATCGACGTAAGTAAATTTGAAGAAATTTATGGGTTTTCAGAAGGTCTGGCCGCGGTCAAAACAAATGGAAAATGGGGATACATCAATAAACTTGGCGAAATGGTCATACCCCCAAAGTATAGCACTACCTACGAATTTCAAGAAGGTTTGGCCGAAGTCGAATTAAATGGGAAATGGGGCTACATCGACAAAATAGGTAACGAGATCATTTCTTTAAAGTATACCGATGCCTCGGAATTTTCAGAAGGTTTGGCCCGTGTAGAATTTGGAAACGGTTATGGTTTTATAGACAAGAGGGGCAATGAAACAATTCCTGGCAAATATGAGCATGCCAGTATATTTTCTGAGGGCAGGGTTGCCGTGGCGAAAGATAAATATTGGGGATATCTTGATTCCCAAGGAAATCCCATTACTGAATTTAAATATAATGAGGAATCCCCATTCCATTATGTGCTCAATGAACCCCAAGCTTTTTCTGAAGGCCTGGCAGCGGTTCAATTCAGTAACAAATATGGTTTCATCAATTCAGATGGAATCGAGGTCATACCATTCAAGTTTTCTATGACTCATGGTTTTAAAGACGGGTTTGCTTTCGTTGTCAATTCCCTTGGAGGCTTTATAAATAGTGATGGGGATGAGGTAGTTCCTCTAAGGTACTGGGAAGCCAAAAGGTTTTCCTACGGTTTGGCCCCGGTCAAATTTGAAAAAAAATGGGGCGCGGTGAATACCGACGGCGATGAGGTCATTCCTGTAAGCCTTGATTATTTGGGAATTTTCAGAAAATGCAGCTCACCCTTTGAACGGATAAAAGAATAGAGGTCGTAAAAAAGATGACATTTTCATTTTATGGTTATACATGTATGTAAACATGAACCAAACAGAAGATGAAGACCTTAAATTACATAAGCTTTAAATTACCCCCACTTTTATTGATTATTTCCCTCGTATTCTGCTTCCTAATATCAGGGATGAAACATGGATATACCCAAAATGCACAAGAACAACGGTCAGTCATAGGATTTCACTGCTCTTTTTTCGGCAGACCAACAAAGTTGGTTTTGGAAATGGAGTTGGCCATAAAAAGATCGGAACATGAAAAGATCCGTAAGCTGCTTTTCTCGAATGATACCGGAAAAAGATATTTGGCGGTAGTGCTATGTGAGGCATTGGAAGAACAAAAAGTTATCAAATTGACCAATTTGGAGAAACTTTACGTTAAAGGTCTCTATGATTCGGAAAGCGAGGTATCGTTTTGTGCTGGTTGTGCATTTTTCGAATCGCACAGTTTTAGGGACTTGCTCGGAGAGCATACCCGGTTTGGGGAAGAAGCCAGGAAATGGGCTTTCAAAAAAGTAAGTAGATCAAACTCTAATTATAACCATAAAAGCTGAAATAATGAAAAAATTTGTTTTGATAGTATTCTTAATGGCCCTCGTTCCAAACATAGCCATGGCCAAAAGGGTCAGGGGTCTTTTCGGAAAAAGCGAACGCATAGAAAAAATTATGGATGTAGACATAAAGGGTTCGAATGGGGAAGATCTTTATTTAGGATATAAGACCACTTCCCAATTCTTCTTTATGGGAGTATACATAAAGGATGATGGCTACGTTTTGGGCATTAGGGGAAAGTTTGGATCGTACTATCCACTGGATAACCAACAACTTTTATCCTTTCAAGAAAACGGTAGTCTCCCGAATCCTATGCCGTCTTACGAAATACCATTTACGGATTGGCTATGGGGTTTTTCTCTTTGGATATTAATGGTAATATTGGCGGTGATTTGGTTCTTTCCAAAAAGCGGAAAGTCCCTTTTTGAAAGGGGTTGCACATACTATTTTGGGAAAAATGTCAAAGTGGACTATTCCAAGGCTTTTGCATACTTTCAAAAATCGGCAAAAAAGAAATATGCCCCGGCGATATTCAATTTGGGAATCATGCACCTCAAGGGCCAGGGAGTGCCAAAAGACATCCAGCAAGCCGTTCCGCTATTTGAACAAGCATCGGATATAGGAAACACCAATGCAAATGTGACATTGGGCAACCTCTACTATGAAGGGGTGGAAATTCCGAAAGACTTGGGCAAGGCGAAGGTATGGTTCAACAAAGCTTGTGGACAAGGCCATGATGGGGCATGCAAAATGGTGGCTCATATCCAAGAACAACATTGATTTTTAGTACATTTAGAAAACGACCGAACAAACAACAAAAAACCTATGATACTATCACATTATGAGTGGGACCCTGAAAAAGACCTAATCGCGGAAGGTGGATTTGCCGAGGTTTTCAAGGCACGTGATTTAAATACCGAAGGCAGGTATGTGGCACTAAAGATTTACAAAGAAGCCGTATCCAGGGGTACACAAGGGAGTACGGGACAGAAAAAGTACAGTCTGGAACAGGAGTTCTCCAAAATTGATGGGCTTTCTCATACGCATCTGATCACTTATTATGATCTCGAGTACATTGTCCACAAAGATGCCATGGGAAGAAATGCCAGCTATCCAGTTCTTATTATGGAATATGCTGGGGAGGGCACCTTAGCCCAGGCCATACAAAAAGGCCTGTCCCTAGAGGATTCCGAAAAAATCATTTTGGAAGTCGCCCAAGCCGTGGATTATCTTCATGGACAGGGTATCATTCATAGGGATTTAAAGCCTGGCAATGTTCTTTTCGGCAAGGATAGAGGCGGAAATAGAGTTTCCAAAATAACGGATTTTGGTATCAGTCAAGATGTCCTATCCGAAAAAACCATCCAACAGTCCATGACCGAGGGGGTAGGAACACCCCATTATATGGCCCCTGAGCAGTTCTTCAAAAAGAAGTTTGGATTGAATGGTGAAATCGGTGAACGAACGGACGTTTGGGCCTTGGGAATCATGTTTTACAAGATGTTGACGGGTAAATTACCTTTTGGTCATGGCAGTAAGGACTATGAACTGACCAGGGATAGTATCATTGGTGAAGAACCGGATTACTCGGAAGTTCCAGAAAAATATAAAGCCATTTTACGCACCAGTCTTGAAAAAAATGCCATAGATAGATTTTCCTCTGTCTCCGGCTTCGTACGTGCGGTGAACGAAATCGATGATGGCGAGGGCACCATTTTTATTCCTTCAAATATATCCAAGGACAAAGGTAAAAGGGGAAAAAGGAAAAAGGTCTGGCCTGCCCTGATAACATTCTTTTTGGTTTTGGGACTGGGCTTCGGGGGCTACGCTTTTTATCGCTCCAATAAGATAAATACGCTTTTGGCAGATGGGTGGAACCTTTATAAAGAAGGCAAATTCAAAGAGGCCTATGACATCTTTATTAAGGCCTCCGACTATGGGTCCGGAGAAGCCTTTTATTTCCTTTCCAGATTCAATCAAAATGGGTACGGGACAGAGGTCGATTACGAAAAGGGCTTTGAATATGCGGATATGGCCATTGATGCAGGATATGACCTGGCGAACTTTAATCATGGATGGGCCTATCAGAACGAACTCGGTGTGGATATGGACACGGTCGAGGCCAAAAAATTCTATGGAAAGGCAAAGAACAGCATTGTGACTCTAAGCGATGATGGCAACCCAGAGGCTCTAAATCTAAGGGGGTTAATGCACTTTTTTGGTTTTGTTATGGAAAAGGACGCGAGTAAGGCAAAACTGTATTATGAAAAAGCTTCTAGTAAGGGCCATCCAGCTGCAATCGAAAACCTAGCAATCCTCAATACGTCTGAAAAAAATTATAAGGAAGCGTTCGAGGGGTATGAAAAATGCGCGTCCATCGGCAGGTATTCTGGATATCGGGGCATGGCAAATATGTACAGGTTTGGTCAGTATGTGGCCAAAGATACTGTGAAGGCTTTGGAACTATTTACAATCGCTGCTGAGAACGAGGATATTATTTCCCAATTTAATCTGGGCATTTTCTATAAAAATGGAGTATTGGCTAAAATGGACCGCATAAAGGCAATACAATGGTTGACCAAAGCGGCAGATAAAGGACATTTGGGAGCTCAAAATGAATTGGGCACTTTATATTTCACCGACAAGAATTATCAAGAGGCCAAGAAATGGTTCCAATTGGCGGCCGATAAGGGAAATACGTTCGGAATGCACAATATGGGTCTTCTGCACTATTATGGATGGGGTATTACAAAAGACATAAAAAATGCAAAAGGTTGGTACCAAAAAGCCGCTGACAAAGGGTATGCCAACTCACAATACATGATGGCCAAAATCCTTGAATATGGGGAAGCGGATGGAACCATAGACCTGCCCAAGGCAATAAAATATTATGAGCTTGCCGCTGGTCAAAATCAAGGTTCAGCTCTTTACGCTTTAGGCAGATTATATTATGAAGGAAAAGGAATAAACAAGGATTACGAAAAGGCCAAAGAATTTTTTACCAAATCAGCGGCCCAAGATATTTTAGCTGCAGACTTCATGTTAGGCACTATGGCTGAAAAGGGTTTGGCTGGGCCTGTAGACTATTTGGAAGCCGAAAGAAGGTATCTCAATGTAGCTACTAAAGGCCATCTCGAAGCCCAAATAAAATTGGCTGACCTGTATTACGACCTCAAGTTGGGCAAGGACAAAAAAGGAAATGCTACCCCGTGGTATTTGAAAGCCGCAGAAAATGGTGACTTGCACAGCCAATACAGGGTGGCGGTGATGTATTACAATGGCAAATATTATTACGCTGCCAAAAAATGGTTCCAAAAGGCGGCCGATCGAAATCATGCCAATGCGCAAAGTTATCTCGGCTATATGTACGACAGTGGCCTCGGAGGGTCTAAAAACATGAAACGGGCTTTTGAACTATATCAAAAGTCTGCCAAAAATGGTGATCGAGTCGGAATGTATAACCTAGCCTCTTGTTACTATAGTGGCCTTGGAACCGGAAAAAACACCTATCTGGCAAAAACCTGGTTTCAACGATCTTGTGAAAAGGGGTATAAAAAAGCCTGTGATTGGGTTGTTAAAAAATATTGAAGAAAATGGAAATTCAACTACCGGTCCGTTGCAATGAAATAGGCAGTAGGGAATCAAATGAGGATACCATATACCCTGCAATTCCAACCAAGGATTCCCGTCTGTTCATGGTATGTGACGGTGTCGGTGGCCAGGCCAAAGGTGAATTGGCATCCCGTCTGGTGTGTAACGAAATGGCTTCCTTTATCAAAGATAACCCTTCCAGGGGAGTGCAAGATCCAGCCTATTGGTCGAAAGCCCTAGAATTTGTGGAAAATACCTTCCGTGAACATTTAAGAAACTTTCCGGAATCAAAGGGCATGGCAAGTACATTGAGTCTTTTGTATATATCAGACCAAGTTGGAAAAGTGCAGATAGCTTGGTTAGGTGATAGCAGGATATACCATATTCGTGATGGAGAAGTGCTCTACCGCACCAAGGACCATTCAGTTGTGGAGGCAATGTTGGATATGGGAGAGATTACGCCGCGGGAAGCAAGGAACCATCCCAAACGGCATATCATTACGAGGGCAATCAATGGCCTGAACCCATCCAAAGTAGATGTGAAAACCATCGAAAATCTTCAAGAGAATGATTTCTTTATGCTCTGTTCCGATGGAATCCTCGAGAATATAGACGAGGAAAAAATTGGAAAGTTGTTTAAAAAGGAAATTCCTGTTGAGAAAATATCAGCAATGATAACGGCCGAGGCAAAGGGAAACACGAAGGATAATTACTCCTTTTACCTAATAAAAATTGATAAGATATAGGTACTGCTTTGAGCCTTAAAAACTTCTATAGAAAATTTGAACCGATGAAAAATACGTATTTAAAAAATTCAGTCCTTATAATGATAGTTATGTTCCTTAGTTCCTTTGATTACCCTGTTGAACAACATCCAATCAATATTAAAAAGAGCGGCGATTCCATGGAACTGAATACAGAAGGATTATACTATGCAGAGTTCTTTGACTATATCTTTCGGGGGCATTTTGAAAACATTGAAATGACCAGGGAGGACATGGAATTCCTATCTTTATTCAGTCAATATCTAAGGGCTTTTGGAAAGCATTGCCCTCAAGCACTACCCTATGATAAAGTTGAGATTATGGAAGATGTTTGCGTTAGGGAACGAGTCAAAACCGATGTTTTCGGGGTGGAGACGGATAGGACATGCGTACAGTGGGAAACCGTGGGTACAGGAATCTATGCACGTCCTCAACTTTACGGGGCTTATTTGACCGTTCGTGACATACAGAACAGAAACGCACTAAAGACTACTATTGAGATTATGACCGATCCCAACGCCATGGGAAATACCGTTGATATGGCCCATAAAGCCAAAGGTCTGGCAACGGATATGACCATGATCTTCAATCTTAATCCCTGTTCCAGTCCCTCTATTGAGCGCCTTGAAGAGAATTTGCGATTGTTTGCATTGGACCGGCCGGCAATTCGAATGAAGGAGCGCAGCAAATATGAAAAAATAAAAAATTCAGGAGGGCCAAGTGGTGACCAAGACTTTGAAAGATTGATAGACGACCTAGTGGACGACCAGGCAAAAACTTGGGCATTCAATCGTTACGTTCCAAACAGTGTATCCGGTGTAAAAAAATATACAAATGCCAGAGGAAGACCCACAGAGCTGGTCGCAAATTATAGATACAACGGGTTCAAAACCAACAGTCCAGGAACTGTTAGGATCACCTTTGAAAAAGGTATTCCGAAATGTATCTATTTCTCCGATTTCCCGAATAATTGTAAAACACCAAATGCATCCATATTGGCTTCTTATGCGAAAGGAGAATATTCCAGGTAGATTTTTTGTGGAGATTCCTTTTTTAATGAAATTTATCAATATACTCCTATGGTTCAAAACATGAAAACCTGATTGAAAGAACATCTATGCCTCCATCCACTAGTAGTTGGAGAATGATATAAATGATATTCCCATTGGTTTTGGGAAGCAAAAAGTGAAAAAGAATCAGGATATTTACTCAAGTTTTAATGTAATGACTATTTGGGTTTTCTCTTTTCTTAAAACAAATTTTGAATTCCTTGAGAAGGTGACCATAATTCTCCAAAGACAAAAATAGACCATACAATTATGGATATACTGGAAAGAACAAAAGACTACGCTATCAGAAAACATAAAAGTGTAAATCAAAAATATGGCGAACATGATTATGATTTTCATTTAAACATGGTGTTTGAAACAGCTTTGAAATTTATACACTTGATAGAATTTGATGAACGGGAAAATGTATTGGCTGCTTGTTGGGTACACGATATTATTGAAGATGCAAGAGAGACCTACAACGATGTCAAGAGGGAGACAAATGAAACAATTGCTGAACTTGCTTATGCCTTGACAAATGAAAAGGGACGGACCAGGCAGGAGCGGGCCAATGACAAATACTATAAGGGAATCAGAGAGACCAAAAATGCTTCATTCATAAAGTTTTGCGATAGAATTGCCAATGTAACTCATTCAAAAAATAATGGTTCAAGGATGTTTGAAAAATACAAAGTTGAGAATGAGGCTTTTATAACCAAAATATTTGTTCCCGAATGCGAAGAAGTCTCTGAATACTTAAAAAAAATATTGGAGGAGTAATATGATATCAACTATAAAAAAACGGAACACTCACTTTTTTGTTTAAGATTGATATTTTTTAAGCTGATTCAATTAGTCCTACAAAAACGGTAAAAGTTGGCATTAAGGCTATTTTAATATCATATTTTTCTTTAATAGTCATCGTGAAGATTTAAAACATCAATGTTTTTATTTCGTAAAGGACTCGCCGAATCCGTTGAAATCTTTCCTTTTAATGGAAAGGTGTGTATAAGGGAGAACAGCCACAGTGGTGAACATTTGTTATACATCCCAAAGAATAAGGAAGAATATTAGTTGAAAAACCTGAGGTAGAAAAATCTTCTAAAAAGATTATTTCTATGGATAAGGAAAGAGAAATTGTCCCAAAAGCAACTGAAGGAAAAACTTATTGCACAATTAACCGAAACCTTCTTTTACAATGACAAAAATCCTATGGTAAACAATCATTTCTTTTTCAAGAAGTATGAGCTTAAATTGGACGAGGAATATTGGCCAGATTCGGATAGGTTATAAAGGAATATTTCTTAGAAACCTTACTCAAATATTTTTAAACCTTACACAGTGTTGTAGTCGTTCGTGCTCACCTAAGAATTGAACTTCTTTTTGAAGTTTTTTAAAAGATTTCTTGGTCCGAAGAATTTAAAGGAATCTGCTGGTTTTTCACTCCAGTCTTTCACAACGGGCGATTTAAGGAACGGTTCTCCAATAATTACTACTTTCCCAGAGTTAGTCTCAATGGTGGTTTCTTTCATGGTTTCGTAAATTCACCTTTTATGGGACATAGCTTTTTAAAGCTAAGAAGAAGTTAAGAATGTAATAGATGATGTGATACTCTTTCAAAAATATACTCCAAAGAGTGAAAAACATCAAAACAGACCAGTTTATATCATAAAAAACTAAGTTTAATTTGAAACCAAAATTGCGTGCAAATTGCGTGCAAATGAAAAAAGCTTCAAAAGTCATAAACTCTTGAAGCCCTTGTAAACATTAGTGGAGAATACCGGATTCGAACCGGTGGCCTCTTGCCTGCCAGGCAAGCGCTCTAGCCAGCTGAGCTAATCCCCCATTTGGCTTCGGCAAAGGAACTACTTTTTAATGCAATTTCAAAATAACGAAAGCTTAGTCTTTTTTTACGCTCAACACCAAAACGGGTATCGTGGCATAGAACTCTGATTTTAAGATGGTACTTTTCTCCCAAAGTTTCTTAAAGAAACCCCGCTTTCTTCTAAATACACAGAGTAAATCAGGTTGTTTGGTTTGAAAATGTTCCAATACCCCATGATAGGTAGTGGCATTTTCTGAAATGGTCAAGTTGCGGCTAACATCCAATAATGCCGTATTGATCTTTAAATCATCCTCAGTGTAACCAGGGGTCTTTACCAGCAATAAATTCACGTCTGCACTATGCTTGTTCATTATTTCAATAAGAGGGTGCAATACTTTACTCCTTTTTAAAATACCTGATTTGAAAGCGGCCAGAATATTCTTGATGGGCTGATATTTCGTGCCCTTCGGTACAATTAATGTTGGTATGTCGGTTTGCTTTATAATTCTACCCGAGGTATAGCCCAGGTAAAATTCTTCATTAATGTCATTGCTTCTTGGTGCAATAAGAATCAAATCAATATC
This sequence comes from Croceitalea sp. MTPC5, assembly GCF_036985505.1. Lineage (NCBI taxonomy): Bacteria > Pseudomonadati > Bacteroidota > Flavobacteriia > Flavobacteriales > Flavobacteriaceae > Croceitalea > Croceitalea sp. MTPC5. Next base: position 18,480 of record NZ_BTGQ01000003.1, on the reverse strand, counting down.
GAGCTCTTTAGTAATTTTTATGAGTCCGTCGATAATATCACCGTTATATGAAGCAATGTTAACATCCACCCCCTTGGTATCCATTTCAGAGACCAAGGCCTTTATATTCTCGCGATTGGTAGCAGCTATTTTCTGCTCTACATTGCCTAAACTTCCGGCGCTCGCGGTAACTTGATAAATATCCATAATAAATACCTTAGCCCCAAAATCAGCGGCAAAGTCTACGGCATATTGCAAGGTTTCATGCGAGTTGGGCGATGTGCCCAGTGGAACCAATATATTGTTCATGGTCTGGTTATTAGTATTATACCCTAAATTTACGATTTAATCGAAATCAATTCATGATACGACGTGCAAAGTTATCTGAAATAAGTGATATTCTTACCATTACCAGGGCCTGTGCTACATACATGCAAGCTCAAGGAATATTTCAATGGAACGAGCATTATCCTACAAAAGAGGCTTTTGTGAAAGACTTGAACCGTGAAGAGTTGTATGTTTTGTTAAAAGACAGCAACGTAATCGGGGCTGTTGTGGTTTCCACACTTATGGACGATGAATACTTACCTATACAATGGTTGACTGAAAATGGTAATAACATTTATGTTCATCGCCTGTGCGTACACCCTGACCATCAAGGCAAGGGCTATGCGCAAAAACTTATGGATTTCGCTGAAACCCATGCTAGAACCAATGCGTATTGTTCCGTTCGTTTGGATACTTTCTCTCAGAACAAACGCAATCAGCATTTTTATGAGACCAGAGGCTATCAAAAATTAGGCGATATTTTCTTTCCCAAACAAAGTGAACATCCTTTTCATTGCTATGAACTTGTACTTTAGCGCCTCATGATCATTAAAACAGCGGTAACTTTTAAAAATATCAATCGTTTGGCCATACCTGCAACGATATCGGGTATTGCCGAACCTATCTTGTCCATTACCGATACCGCTATTGTTGGAAACATCCCTGTTGATGGCCTCGAATCTTTGGCGGCAGCCGGTATCGTCGGGTCGTTTCTATCGATGTTGATATGGGTACTGGGGCAGACCCGAAGTGCCATATCGGCCATCATTTCACAGTATTTGGGTGCCGGCAAAATCAAGGAAGTCGATGACCTACCTGCCCAAGCCATCTTTTTGAACATTGTACTAAGTTTGGTCATATTGGTAAGTACCATTTTTATAATAGAGGAAATATTCACACTTTTTGAAGCCTCAGGAAAAATCTTGGAGTACTGTATTTCCTATTATGGCATACGTGTTTGGGGTTTTCCATTGACCTTGTTCACTTTTGCCGTTTTCGGTATTTTTAGGGGATTACAAAACACCTATTACCCTATGATTATAGCCATTATAGGTGCTATTCTGAACATTATTCTCGATTTTATCATGGTATATGGAATTGAGGGTGTTATTCCGGCCATGTACTTAGAAGGTGCTGCCTGGGCAAGTCTCATTTCACAAGCAGTAATGGCTATATTAGTCTTCTTTTTATTACGTGCCAAAACCGATATCAGTTTAAAACTCCGTTTTCCTTTCAATAAAGAGTTGAAGCGATTGATATTCATGAGCCTTAACCTTTTTGTTCGGGCCTTAGCGTTAAATACCGCATTGATAATAGCCGTTCGCGAGGCAACTGCCTTAGGCAACCGTTTTATCGGGGCGCATACCATAGCCATCAACTTATGGCTGTTTTCCGCTTTTTTCATTGACGGTTACGGTGCAGCAGGTAACAGTATGGGCGGCAAGCTCTTAGGGGAAAAAGATTATGATGGACTCTGGTTATTGGCAAAAAAAATCATCTTATATGGCATGGTAGTCAGTATCATTTTGATGCTCGCAGGATTTGTTTTCTACTATCCTTTGGGACGTATTTTTTCTAACGAAGCGGTTGTGCTGCAAACCTTTTACGCTATTTTCTATATCGTCATTTTAAGCTTGCCCATGAATACCTTGGCATTTGTTTTTGACGGCCTGTTCAAAGGATTGGGCGAAATGAAATATTTAAGAAATGTATTGCTATCGGCTACGTTTCTCGGGTTTTTACCATCTTTATATCTAGGCAAATATCTAGGATGGGGATTTTATGCCATTTGGATCGCCTTTATCGTGTGGATGGCCATTCGAGGGGGTGCCTTGGTCTGGAAGTTTCGAAGGAAGTTTAGACCGTTGTTGCAAAAAACGTAATTTAGGGTAGTTCTAATTCAAGGGTCAGAGATAGTAATCAGTAATCAGTAATCAGTAATCAGTAATCAGTAATCAGTAATCAGTAATCAAAATTAACCTTTAACCTTTAACCTTTAACCTTTAACCTTTAACCAAAGTATGTCAACAACCCGGCCCAACGGAAGTTTATACACCAAAATCGAAAACAACATTGCGACCATCGAGTTTGGTCATCCTGCGAGTAACTCCTTTACTTCAGAATTATTGAAAAGACTCACTACTGAAATCGATAAAATATCGGCACATCCTGAAGTTTCCATAATTGTCTTAAAATCTGAGGGGGAACGCGCCTTTTGTGCAGGGGCTTCTTTTGACGAGTTGGTGGCGATTTCGGATTTAGGGGAAGGGAAGACTTTCTTTAGCGGTTTTGCCAACGTCATCAATGCGATGCGCAACTGCACACAACCTATCATTGGTAGGGTTCAAGGGAAAACCGTTGGTGGCGGTGTAGGTTTGGCTGCTGCCTGTGATTATGTGTATGCTACCGAATCGGCGTCCATAAAACTCTCTGAAATTTCCATTGGTATTGCTCCCTTGGTCATCGCACCCGTAGTAGAACACAAAATCGGGAAAGATGGCCTTGCCGAATTGGCTTTAAACCCCACCGAATGGAAAAATGCCTATTGGGCCAAAGAGAAGGGCTTGTATTCAAAGGTCTATGATTCCATTGTTGAAATGGATAAAGCATTAGATCATCACACCTTAAAATTGGCTTCCTATAATATAGAAGCATTGTCCGTTATGAAAAAAGCACTTTGGGAAGGTACGGCACATTGGTCTGAACTCTTATTGGAACGCGCAGAACAATCTGGTAGATTGGCCCTATCTAAAGCGACAAAAGAGGCTTTAGCCAAGTTCAAAAAATAAAATTACCTATCTTACCCTCTAACAACCAATAAATTAAGATTATGAAAAAGTACGCAACCGAAGTCAAATGGGGTGTTATTTTTACGGTTTCCGCCTTGTTATGGATGGTGGTTGAAAAAACCCTAGGTTGGCATGATGCCCATATTGACAAACATGCCATTTACACCAATCTTTTTGCGGTCATCGCCGTTGCCCTATTTGTTTTTGCCTTGATAGAAAAACGTAACAAAGATTTGGGGGGTAAAATGACCTGGGTACAAGGTTTTGTCTCGGGTATTATTATCAGTGTCGTTGTGGCAATTTTAGCTCCCCTTTCACAATACATTACCCACGAGTTCATCACTCCCGATTATTTTCAAAATGCCATTACCAACGCAGTTGAAAATGCAGGAATGACCCAAGAAAATGCGGAAACATTTTTCAATTTTAAAAGTTACGTAATTCAAGCAGCCTTCGGCGCTTTAGGTATGGGCATCGTCACTTCGGCTATTGTAGCCTTATTTGTAAGAAAAAAATAAAATTCTTGAATATTCGTTGTTATGCTATCGCCTTTGTAACGTCTTAGTATTTAATAATACCGTTTTAATAGCTAAACAATGGACATTCTTTCGATTTTAAATAGTGATTTGGTACTGCCAACATTGGCCTTGCTTGTCATTGGCATCTATATTTTTACACGAATTCGAAATAATAGAAGATTCAAACGATAAGGTTTCCGTTCCATTAGCTTAGATATCCCAGCTGTTCTCGATAATTGCTTTTTCTTATCTTACCCGTTAAATGGAGCAAGATGAAGACATATATCCTACTTTTCATAACGACCATTGGTCTACTCTTTTTCTGGGGTTGTAAAGACCAAATAAAGCCGGTGCCCAAATTGGAAATAAAATCCAACAAAGAACAAAACTACTATCAAGGCGAACCTCTGAAAGTTGCTGTAATCGGTCTGGTGCATACCCATGTGCATTGGATTTTGGGTCGAGAAAAGTGGGGCGATATTGAGATTGTTGGTATTGTTGAACCCAATCGCAAGCTCGCCCAGGCGTACAGTACGCAGCACGGTTATTCAATGGATATCGTTTTTGATACCATGGAAGAACTCTATGCAACTATACAACCTGAAGCCGTCACCGCTTTCAATACCATTTACGGACACCTAGAAGTCGTGGAGTTCTTCGCCCCAAAGGGAATCCATATCATGGTTGAAAAGCCTTTGGCCGTCAGTTGGGAAGATGCCCAAAAAATGGCAAGCCTTGCAAAAGAAAACAATGTTCATTTGTTGACCAATTATGAAACCTCTTGGTACGGTTCCAATTACGATGCGTACGATCGGGTAACCCAAAAAAACGAAATTGGCCCTTTGCAACGTATGGTATTCCATCATGGTCACCCCGGCCCGATAGAAATCGGTTGTAACGAAGAATTTTTAGAATGGTTGACCGACCCCAAACTAAATGGTGGTGGGGCACTTACCGATTTTGGGTGCTATGGTGCCAATTTAGCCACTTGGTTCTTAAAGGGCGAAAAACCAAAGTCAGTGGCTGCTATTACCAGAAATTACAAGCCGGAAAAATATCCTGATGTAGAAGACGATGCCACCATCATTCTGAACTATGAAAGCACACAAGTCATTATTCAAGCTTCATGGAACTGGTCGCATAATCGAAAAGATATGGAGGTCTATGGTAAGACAGGGTATGTCATCTGTAAAACTGGAACGGATATGGAAGTCTTGCTAAATGAAGAAAACGGTCCAGGGAACTTTAAAGCTGATGATCTCGAAATGGGCATTCACGACCCGTTTGCATTTTTGAACAACGTAGTAAAACACCATCACACTCTTGATAAATTCAGTGTTTCTTCTTTAGAGAATAACCTTATCGTCATGCAAATACTTGAAATAGCCAAAGAAGCTGCGCGTACCGAAAAAACTATGGCTTGGGATAAATTCTTCAATTAAATTTATATATAATATATATTTTATATATTTACAGAGGATTAATGGAAAAATCTATGGGTACTATAAAGAAACTTATTGAAATAGATAAGTCTCTTGTTACAAAACTGAAGGTGTTATCTGCTTTTGAAGACTTAAGCGTGAAGGCTCTTATGGAAAAGGCCATTCGAGAATTTGTGGCGAAAAAAGAAATCGAAAGAGTAGAAAATCTTTCAGATGAAGAGAAAGAAGACCTAGGTCTTCTTCTTTTAATGCAACAAGTGGACAAAGAAGATTTCGTCTCTGAAGAGACAATTTTTAAGGCACTTGATGAATGAAGATTCACTATTTATCGTCAGCACTAAAAGACATTAAGAAAATTAAGGATAAAAAGACCAAAGATAACATCAAAAGGATTTTCCTTCAGATAAAAGAAGTTGAATCTTTAAAAGAGCTGGGCAACCTAAAAAAAATGTCGGGTCACCCTAGTGCCTATCGCATAAAAATAGGTAATTATAGACTAGGATTTTATTACGAAAATGATGTTGTCAAAATTGCAAGAATTGTTAAACGCAACGATATTTATAAATTATTTCCATAATACAATTGCATAGCTTCAATATTCCAAAAGGTAAAAAAGTATACTTCGCAAGTGATAACCATTTGGGGGCGCCTACCCATAAAGAAAGTCTCCCTAGGGAGAAAAAATTTGTCGCTTGGTTGGATAGCATCAAAGAAGACGCTGTTGCAATTTATTTGATGGGCGACCTTTTTGATTTTTGGTTTGAGTATAAAAAAGTGGTCCCAAAGGGATTTACGCGAACCTTAGGCAAGCTCGCCGAGCTTTCTGATTCAGGCATTGCCATCACCTATTTTGTGGGTAACCATGACCTTTGGATGGACGGTTATTTTGAAGAAGAGCTGAATATTCCCGTTTTTCATAAACCGCAACAAATTTCCATCAATGATACTTCTTTTTTCATAGGACATGGAGATGGCCTGGGCCCTGGAGATAAAGGTTTCAAACGAATGAAAAAGGTGTTCACAAACCCTTTTTGTAAATGGTTGTTCCGTTGGTTGCATCCTGATCTGGGGGTACGATTGGGGCAGTACATGTCAGTCAGCAACAAAATGATATCCGGTGATGAAGATGCCAAATTTTTAGGTGAGGATAAAGAATGGTTGGTACAATATGCCAAACGAAAACTGGAAAACCGGCATTATGATTATTTTATATTCGGGCATCGGCATCTTCCTCTAGAAATCAAGTTAAATGACCAATCTACCTATATCAATCTAGGGGATTGGATCAATTATTTCACGTATGCCGTTTTTGATGGGGAAAAACTATCATTAGTGCAATCAAAAGGGTAAGCTATTCGTTTTATAAAAAAACAGCCCTCCTCTCGACAGCTGACCCAGATAAATGAATTCGCCTTTCTGGTTACGATTGGGGGACTGTATTTCTAAACTACACTTATCAAAAGTGATAACAAAGTATAAGTCGGTTTATTCGATAAAGTGATACAAGAAATTAAAGCATTCAAAAAAATGCCTTTTTAAAGTGATAGGTCTTTTTCGTGGGCTTCAACATCTTTTGACAAATCCAATCGCCGAAAAGTAGGCGAAACCAATGCCGTTGTGCCTACGGTCAATAAAGTCATACAACCTCCAAAAACTACTGCGGTAACGGTACCCAATACTTTGGCCGCCAAACCACTTTCAAAAGCACCTAACTCATTTGAAGATCCCACAAAAATGGAGTTCACTGAGGCCACTCGGCCTCGCATATTGTCGGGAGTCTTCAACTGCAGAATCGTTTGACGAATGATCATACTTACCCCATCTACGGCACCACTTAAAAAGAGTGTGATCACTGAAAGCCAGAAGAGTTTCGAAATGCCGAATACAATGATACAGATACCAAAGGCAAAAATTGCCCACAATAATTTACGGCCCGCATTTTTATGAAGCGGAAAACGGGTCGAGCCCAGCATCGTAATCGAAGCACCTACTGCAGGTGCAGCCCTTAAAATACCAAAACCCTCTGAGCCTACATGCAAAATATCTTGGGCATAAATGGGGAGCAATGCTACGGCCCCACCAAAAAGTACCGCAACCATATCTAAGGTCAATGCCCCAAAAATGGCTTTACTACTGAAAACGAACTTCAAACCATCTTTTAGGCTTTGAAAAACTGGTTCCCCTAGTTTCGGATTCAAAATAGGTTTCCTCGAAATTTGAAATAGGAATAGTAAGGCCAATATAGAACATCCGAAAATAATGCACATTGACCAGTGCACCCCAATCCAGCTAATAGCGAAGCCCGCAAAGGCAGGTCCGAGTACAGCTGCCATTTGCCATGTTGAACTGCTCCAGGTGGCTGCATTCGGGTATATCTTTTTTGGTACCAACAATGCGATTAATGAAAATATGGTCGGGCCTATAAAGGCACGAACCAATCCACCCAAAAAAACCAGGATATAAATTGCATACAATATCGTCTTAGAAGCATAATTTGTTTCTACGTAAGGATGGGTGATCAGAAACAGCCCCAAACCCACCACTGAAAAACCTAAGATACATTTCACTAAAAGATTTCGTTTCTCACTTTGATCTACAATATGGCCCGCAAATAAGGCAATACTGACTGCGGGAATAATTTCCATCAAACCTATAATACCCAATGATAGCGGATCTTTGGTCAGGGAATACACTTGCCATTCAATGACAATGAACTGCATAGACCATGCAAATACCATAGCAAAACGCACCCCTAAAAAGATATTGAACTCTTTGAAACGTAACGCTGCGTAGGGGTCTATCTTGTTTTTCATATCAGACCGTAATTTCTATTCGGTTTTGTTCTGGGTCAAGTACCACACTTTCGTAATAACCATCACCTGTTGTTCTGGGTTCACCAACAATGGTATACCTATCTTTACGAAGGCGTTCGGTCAGTAAATCCACTTTTGTTTTGGTACCTACGGAAATGGCAAAATGGGTCAGCCCCATAAATTCTTGAGCACCTTTTCTAAAATCTTTAATGTCAGGGCGGTGCATTAGCTCTAAATGACTACCGGTTGTAAAACCCAAAAAATATGAGGTGAACTTTTTTGTGGGATTATGGTAAATTTCCCCTGCCTTTGCCTCAAAATAAGTCTCATAAAAGTGCTTCATTACTTCTAAATCAGTTACCCATATTGCGATATGTGCTCTTTTCATGGATTTATCTCAGGTCTTTCAATTTCAATTGAAGATTTTTAGCACCCTGCCATTCATTTTCGTCTAAAGTAAATGCAATATCGAAATGATTCGTTTTTTTAACCTGACTTAGTTTATCACCAAGATTGAACCCAATCGCTGCGATAGGGTTTGAACCTTTTTGCGTAACGGTTAATTTTAAATGCTTTGCATCTTCACCCACTCCTTTACCATAACCAGTATCCTGAACATTTTGTGCCATAAAAACCGGGGTCATGTTACCCGGTCCGAAGGGAGCAAATTGTTTTATAATACGCATTAGTTTCGGTGTAATTTCGCTTAATTCCATTTGGGCATCAATATGTTGTTCCCGAACCAAAAATTCTGGGGCAATGCTTTCTGCTACCACTTTTTCAAATTTTGCCTTGAAATTTTCATAGTCTTCCTCTAAAAGTGTAAGCCCCGCAGCATACTTATGACCCCCGAATTGTTCGATGCAATCAGCACAACCTTCCAAGGCATTGTAAACATCAAAACCCTTTACCGAACGAGCTGATGCTGCCAATTTATCGCCGCTTTTGGTAAAAACCAATGTCGGACGGTAGTAGGTTTCTGTCAACCTTGAAGCAACTATTCCTATCACTCCTTTATGCCAATTTTCATTATAGACCACCGAGGTAAAGCGTTCTTCTTCTTTGTTTTCCTGAATTTGTGTGAGTGCTTCTTTGGTGATTTCTTGGTCTAAAGACCTTCTATCAAAATTGTATTGCTCTATTGCCGCTGCAAATTTTTCCGCCTGTTTTAAATCTGTTTCGGTGAGCAGATTGACAGCATGTTGCCCATGTTCCATTCTGCCAGCGGCATTAATGCGTGGCGCAATGATAAAAACCACATCGGTAATGGTAAGTTCCTTTTTTTTGACCTGATTGATAATGGCCTGAAAACCAACTCTAGGGTTGGAGTTGATGACCTGCATTCCATGATATGCCAAAACGCGATTCTCGCCTGTGATAGGCACTATGTCTGCGCCAATTGCCGTGGCCACTAAATCTAAATACGGTATCAAATCGGTTATTGATTCCCCTTTTTGAGTGGCTAAGGCCTGAATTAGTTTAAAGCCCACTCCACAACCGCACAATTCATCATAGGGGTACTGGCAATCATCTCGCTTCGGGTCAAGAATTGCGATTGCGTCGGGTAATTTTTCTCCCGGACGGTGGTGGTCGCAAATAATAAAATCAATACCCTTTTCTTTGGCATAAGCAACCTGATGAATTGCCTTGACCCCACAATCCAAGGCGATAATCAACGAAAAACCATTGTCGTCGGCAAAATCGATGCCTTGTAATGAAACCCCATAACCCTCGCCATACCTATCGGGTATGTAGGTAGCTACATTGGGATGTTCTTCTAACAAGTAGGATGAAAGTAAGGCAACCGCGGTGGTACCGTCAACATCATAATCGCCATAGACCAGAATATTCTCATTCGCCTCAATTGCCTTTTCAATTCGCGCAACAGCAACGTCCATATCTTTCATCAAAAAAGGATCATGAAGGTCACTTAACTCAGGGCGAAAGAATTTTTTGGCCTCATCATAGGTCGAAACCCCTCTTTGTAATAGTAATTGGGCAACGAGATCATCTACCTTGAGCTCCTTTGAAAGTCTTTCAATTTCTTTAGATTCTGGAATAGGCTTAATGGTCCAACGCATGGTTTTGAAGTTCAAACTCAAGAATCAAACTCAAGTTCAAAGACGATGTTTTTTGTTATTTTTTATTCTTGATTATTGTTGCAATAATTTTGATTAATTGCTCTACTTCATCCAAAAGTTCAGCACTACTCTTAGTATCCCCATAGTGAATCTTATTAAGCACTTTTAGATTTACTCTTGATTCCTTTAGCTCTTTGAGGGAAATAGAGGCTTTATTTACATAATCCCTATTCGAATTCGTGCCTTGTGCTTCACCAAAGTTCAATGTTGAACTGCCTCCAGAACGTAACAATTGATTTCCATAATACTGTCCCGTCATGTCAGATGGTAAATCCCTACTGAACAGGGCAACTTTTGCTGCAAATTCAACTAGTCTATCTTCTAAATCAAACTTTTTTTTCAACTTTACTTTGCTTGAACTTGCATTTGACACTTGAGCTTGAACTTTTTAAGCTTTATGAAAAATCGTTTTAATCTCCAATTCGGCAAATCTTCTGAACATTTCCATAACACCACAATACTTTTCAACCGATAAATCTATCGCGCGTTGCAGTTTTTCTTCATTTAGGTTCGGCCCGTAAAAATGATATTCAATGACCACATGGTCATAGTATTTCGGATGCTCATCGGTTAAATTTGCAATTGTCTCGATACTAAAATCATCGACCTCAAGTTTCATTTTTTTTATAAGCGATGCTACGTCCAATCCTGAACAACCTGCCAAGCCAGAAAGCATTAAGGCCTTTGGTCGCAGGCCTTTCCCCTCGCCACCATCTTCGGGCGCCGCATCAATGGTCAAATCAAGTCCTGAAGGATTATTACTTTCAAAGGCCATTCCGCCTTTCCATTTCGTACTGATATGATTCGTTGTTCCCATAAATTTTTGTTTCTTGTAGGGAATAAAAATACGATAAAAGAAACCAAATGGCTTTAGTACAACCCCTTGATCCAAACCACGATCCCGACACCAGAAAATTGGCTGAATTCTTTAATGAAACCTTGGGTTTCTGCCCAAATTCCGTGTTGACCATGCAGCACAGACCGGCAATTTCAAAAGCCTTCATCAACCTGAACAAAGCGGTGATGGCCAATGAAGGTCGCGTTACCTCAGCACTAAAAAGAATGATTGCCTGGGTAAGTAGTAATGCTACAGGTTGTCGCTATTGCCAAGCGCATGCGATACGAGCAGCGGAGCGTTATGGGGCAGCACAAGAACAATTGGATAATATTTGGGAGTATCGAACCCACCCCGCATTTTCTGAAGCGGAACGTGCTGCCTTGGATTTTTCCTTACAGGCATCACAAGTGCCCAATGCCGTTGATGCAGAAATCAAAACACGTTTATATCAATATTGGAATGAAGGTGAAATCGTAGAAATGTTGGGGGTAATTTCCCTTTTTGGATACCTAAACCGTTGGAATGATAGCCAGGGTACCGATATTGAGGAAGGGGCCGTCGAAAGTGCCAACCAATATCTAGGAAAACATGGCTGGGAAAAGGGGAAGCATGATGGTTCGAGATATTAGGTGTTAGGTGTTGGGTGTTGGGTGTTGGGTGTTGGGTGTTGGGTGTTAGGTGTTAGGTGTTAGGTGTTAGGTGTTAGGCAAAAGAAAAAAATGGATTGAAGCCTGAAACATTCAGTAGATTAAGAGCCTCTATCGGTCAGTAAGACTTGGGTTATTCGCTCTTTTAACTGGGGCTGTACTTCTTGCTCAAACCAGGGGTTCTTCGTTAACCAAAACCGATTTCTGGGTGATGGGTGTGGCAATGGAAAATAAATGGGCAAATACTTTTCATACGCCTTCACCGTTTCGGTCAGGTTCTTTTCCATTGCTTCTTTTAGATAATACTTTTGAGCGTAAGTTCCGATTAAGATGATCAACTTCAAATTCGGCATACCATCCCAAAGTTTTTGATGCCAAAGTGGGGCACACTCCGGTCTTGGCGGTAAGTCGCCTCCCTTTCCTTTGCCCGGATAACAAAAACCCATGGGTACTAAGGCTATTTTTGTTTCATCATAAAAGACCGTATTGGAAACCCCTAACCATTTTCGTAATTGCTTTCCACTTGGGTCATCCCAAGGAACTCCCGTTTCATGGACTTTGGTACCTGGTGCTTGACCAATAATGATGATTTTCACATCGTAATGGGCGGTAACTATAGGTCTTGGCCCTAAAGGCAGGGATGCCGAACAGACTTTACAAGCTCTAATATCAGAAAGTAATTTTTCCATATTTGTCTAAATGTATTAAAAAGCCAGGTATGTGATTTTATGATTTGTTTACACCACCAAAGCGTATCAACTAGTATTGATGCCTTCACATCATAATACATCAAAATCTTTGGTTATTCTAATCAGGACAGGGCATTGCAATATTCTAGCATTCAACTTTTAAAAATACAAAGCACTCAACTTGGCTTCACGAAGGCCAATTTCGGTAAATGTGGAAAGTCATTTATCCACCAAAAAAGATGGGCTTCAAAAATATTTGATTTCCTATTAAAAACTGAAACCCAAAAAATATTCAATTGGCTAAGGGTTGCCATCCCGCCCTAAGATCTTTGAGATCTTTTGTTTCAAAATCGGCTGGACTTCTTTTTCAAACCATGGGTTTTTGACACGCCAAAACCGGTTCACCGGTGATGGATGTGGTAGCGGAAAATAGGTGGGCAAGAACTTTTTATAATGGGCCACATTCTCGGTGAGGTTCCGTTCTGAACGTTTTTTCAAATAACAGTCTTGGGCATACTTACCAATAAGAAGTGTCAACTGTACCCCTTGTAATGTTTTCCAAACTTGATCATGCCAAAGGGGAGCACATTCTTTTCTTGGGGGCAAGTCACCCGTTTTACCTTTCCCAGGATAACAAAAACCCATGGGTAGGATCGCAAAATTATCGGTATCGTAAAATTGGTCTTCGTTGACCCCCAGCCATTTCCTAAGGGTCTTGCCGCTAGGATCATCCCAAGGTTTGTTATGTAAGTGCGCCAACCTTCCCGGGGCTTGGCTCAATAACACGATTTTTGATTTTCCTGAAAAGGAAACAATAGGCCTAGGGCCTAAGGGAAGATGTGCTTTACAGACCTCGCAGGCACGTATTTCTTTAAGTAATTGCCTCATTTTTTACCTTCCACCACGATAACGAATTCCCCTTTTGGGGGCTTTTGGGCAAAATGCGCAATGATTTCACTCACGGTGCCCCGAATGGTTTCCTCATACATTTTGGTCAGCTCCCGAGACACGGAAATGCCCCTATCGGCTCCGAAATACTGCGAAAACTGGTTCAAGGTCTTTACTAATTTATGGGGAGATTCATAGAAAACCATAGTTCGTGTTTCTTGGGCTAAAAGCTCCAACCGGGTCTGTCTTCCCTTTTTTACCGGAAGAAATCCTTCAAAAACAAAACGGTCGTTGGGCAAGCCGCTATTGACCAAAGCGGGTACAAAGGCTGTTGCCCCGGGCAAACATTCCACTTCAATATTATTTTCGACACAGGCACGGGTCAATAAAAAGCCTGGGTCTGAAATGGCGGGTGTTCCAGCATCAGAAATCAGCGCCAAGGTCGCCCCTGCTTTTAACTTGGTAATGAGGTTTTCTATGGTGCGATGTTCATTGTGCATATGATGACTCTGCATCTGCGTTGTGATTTCATAATGTTGTAAGAGCTTACCACTGGTACGTGTATCCTCTGCCAAAATCAAATCGACTTCTTTTAGAACGGCAATTGCCCTAAACGTAATATCTTGTAGATTACCAATTGGTGTTGGCACCAAAAATAACTTTCCCATTGGCTATGTTACGGTCTAACCTTTTTTCCTAAAAAATAAGAGCCCAACACTGCAAAGAATGCAATGACCGCACCCATGTGTTGCCCATCATTTACCATATAGTGCGCAAAGAAGGCCAATACGGCATTATAGAAGAATCCGGCATAGGCCCATTCTTTAAGCGATTTTGAAAAGTTGCCCCAAACGGCTACCAATCCTGAGATTTTCGCAATTGCCAACGGATAAATGAGATAGGTTGGGTATCCCATACTTTCATAAAAGCCAGCTATGGCTTCATGGTTAAAAAAATAATTATAAACTGAAAACAGCATGATGAGCGTCAAAAGTGCGGTTGACACCCAATAAAAAACCTTGGTTACCATAGAGACATTTTGTTGAGTGAACTAAATGTAACCAAAAAGTAGCGATTATGAGAACCTACGTTCGATCAAGGCCACAAAACGTTCGGCATACTCCTCTTTACCCTGCCAGTCATCGTATTCCGGTTTTACCATATTATTGACAAAGGCCAGCGAACGCTCGGCCGTATCAATGGTGGCAAGTTGGGAAAGAACCCTTGTATAATCTTCCATATTATTGTTGAACAGATGTTTGACGAACGCCAGTTTATCGTTCAATCCGATTTTAAGGTCCTTCGTTGGCCTGTCGTTCAACGATTGGTGCTTCGATACCGTGTTCTCTTTTGTAGCAACGGGGGAGATGACATCCTTATCATTCTTCATCGGCTCTGGCTTTGCCATAAAATCGCCAAAAATATATTCAATGGCCTCGCTGGGCATTTCTGAAACCATGCCCTTGATGGTATCCATTCCGGGGGTGATGATATCCTCTTCATGCGGATTGTTCTCAGGCACCGTTCTATTCTCACTCATTACCGCCCCGGCCAACTTCTCGAAACGGGTCGCAAGCACGTTTTTCGATACATCTACCTCAACATCGTTCAATTTTTCATCTATAAACTTTAAAACGGCCAGTTTTTCATACAATTCCTTAGCCATATCATACAATTCGGTGAGCTCTTTATCTTCACGGGAAGTGATGATATCAGTAGAAAGTTTGACCAATTCTTCCCTTAACTTTCTTTTCATGTTTCTAACACTTTAATTATAAATGTACTGCCTATTCTTCTTCGTATTTGAGAACAAAAGGTTAAATTTTTGTTGCCCTAAAAAGGTATTTATTTTAATTACTTTTATCCTCGTATCAATTAAAACGCACAAACCCCTTAATTTCGTTTAAAAATACGATATGTTTCTTGAAAACACGGTAAACCACAAAGAACAGTTCGGATGGATTGAGGTCATCTGCGGTTCTATGTTTTCAGGTAAGACGGAAGAGCTTATTAGAAGGCTCAAACGCGCCCAATTCGCCAAACAAAAAGTAGAGATTTTCAAACCACAGGTCGATGTGCGCTATAATGAAGAAATGGTGGTGTCACATGATGCCAATGAAATACGTTCTACCCCCGTACCGGCCGCAGCCAACATTCGATTGTTGGCCGATGATTGTCAAGTCGTAGGCATCGATGAGGCCCAATTTTTTGATGATGAGATCGTAACGGTATGCAATGATCTGGCCAATCGCGGCGTTCGCGTCGTCGTTGCGGGGCTCGATATGGATTTTAAGGGAAATCCCTTCGGACCGATGCCGGCCCTAATGGCCACCGCGGAATATGTCACCAAGGTACATGCCGTTTGCACCAGAACCGGTAATCTGGCCAACTATAGTTTTCGAAAATCCAACAACAATAAGCTGGTATTATTGGGCGAAACGGAAGATTACGAGCCACTCAGCAGGGCGGCTTTCTACAAAGCCATGTTAAAAGAAAAAGTGAGGGATATGAATGTTGATGCCGAAGAAATAAAAGCGAATAAAAAGGCGGCAAATGAGTAACATCGGCGAGACCACCCTTGAAGTTGACCTTTCTGCACTAGAACACAATTTCAATTATCTAAAATCAAGATTAAAACCAAAGACCAAGTTTTTAGCAGTCGTCAAAGCCTTTGCCTACGGCAGTGATATGGTCATGGTAGCGAAAAAACTTGAGGCCCTCGGCACCGATTATTTTGCGGTTGCCTATGTAAAAGAAGGGGTGCTGTTGCGTGATGCAGGTATCACAGCACCTATTTTAGTATTACATCCCCAGCCCGTTAATTTTACAGAACTCATAGATCGCTGTCTTGAACCTAGTTTATATTCCCCCAGAATTCTGCGGCTTTTTTTAGAAGTCGCCAAAGACAAGGCACAAAAAGACTATCCGGTACATTTGAAGTTTAATACCGGGTTGAACCGATTGGGGTTTTGGGAGACTGATGTCGATTATATATTACAAGTTTTGACCGGTAGGGACGAACTGCATATTAAGACTATTTTTTCACACTTGGCTGCGTCAGAAGATGAAAGTGAACGTGAATTTAGCATTGCGCAGATCAATTCCTTTAACAGGATAGCAAATGAATTAAATGAAAAATCAGGCACCCCTTTTCTAAGGCATATACTAAATACTTCCGGTATTTTAAATTACCCAGAAGCACAATTTGACATGGTTCGTAGTGGTATCGGATTATATGGTTACGGAAATGATGCCAAAACGGATACCCAGTTAAAACCGGTTGCCTGTTTAAAGACCCTTATTTCACAACTGCACAAAATCGAACCGGGTGAAACCGTGGGTTACAATAGGGAATACAAATCTGACGGCTATCGCATCACAGCGACCTTGCCCATAGGGCATGCCGACGGAATCGGCCGGCAATATGGCAATCAAAAGGCAGCGGTTTTGGTCCAAGGAAAAAAAGCCCCCATCATCGGAAATGTATGTATGGATATGATCATGATCGACGTAACGGGCATTGATTGCAAAGAAGGTGATGAGGTCATTGTTTTCGGAAGGGAACTATCGGCAGAGTCTTTTGCAAATTCGAGCGCAACCATCTCGTATGAACTATTAACCGCTATATCAGAGCGGGTTAAAAGGGTGGTGGTTTGAATTACCCGTAGCAAGGCCTTAACATTTCATTTAGTTTTTTTGTACCTTGTGAACTATATTAACCACTTAAACTATAAACACAATGCTTAAGGAATTTAAGGAATTTGCAATGAAAGGAAACCTCGTGGATATTGCCGTAGGTTTCGTTATGGGTGCTGCTTTTAAAGAGGTAGTGACCTCATTCACGGGAGGGATCGTTTCTCCCTTGATCGGATTAATTTTTGATTCTGACTTTAAAGATTTACGTATGAAACTAAAAGATGGCACATTGAACGATGCAGGGGAAACAGTAGGGGAAGTCTTTTTAGAGTACGGTACATTTTTAACGAACGTCATTGATTTCATTATTGTGGCCTTTGTCATGTTCTTGGTGGTCAAAGGGGTGAATAAAATGAAGAAAAAAGAGGAGCCCGCTCCAGAAGAGCCAAAAGGCCCGACCCAAGAAGAATTGCTTATGGAAATTCGCGATGCCCTTAAAAAATAATTGTTCTTAGAGGTTCTTATCTAAGAATACCGCTACATCACGCTAATTTTTAATTAAAAACCCCTTGCTGGAATTCTGGTAAGGGGTTGTTTTTGACAAAAGGTTTTAGGGTTTTGGTATCTTAGTTCGGCATATAAAAGAAATATGATCAATGATCATATACAATTGTTGGCATTAATTTGAGAAAATGAACAAATTCCTAACAATATTCTTCCTTACCATATCCTGTTTGTCTTTTGGACAAGCCGAACAGAGTATATTTAATCAAGACAAGGAAACTGTTCTCGAATATTTTCGGACAGAAACGATAAACGGAAAACTTGACTTTGAGTTAAAAATGAAAGACGATGAAGCACCATTCTATCGTGTTGGAAATATTTTATATAACAGAAAGGATTTTGGAATTTTACTTTGGGCTCAAGCTATTAAACAAACTGAAAAGTTTTCAATAAAAGAATCCATAAAATTATGGGAAGAAATAAAACAAAGAAAACTAACTAAACCAGAAAAACGAGCTTTCAAAAAAGGGTTTAGTATGGAATTGAAAAAAACGGAAACACCCAAACAATCGGAATCAAAAATCGACTCTGATTTTATAGACTATATAAAAGCTAAATGGAACGGGCAGCTATTTGAAAAAGTGGAATTGCCAAAATTCAATGGAATAAATGAATTTTATACACAATTGGGAAAACGGAATGAGGAAATACTATCTGATAAATTTCTTAAAGTTCCGAGTTCAGACTTTTTGTTTGCTCATTATCTTGACATAAAACTCAAATGGAATTCTTTCAATCGCGGAACTGATAAACTTTCTATTGAACAAGTAATATCAAAAACGCTAGAGGAAAATCCCGAAAAGAATGAAATGCTTGCTTTTTATTACAAAACGATTTTTGCAAGTGTTTTAAATAATCAAAGAAATATAGAATCTTACGAAAAGAATATTGACTTTGAAACATTAGGTTTGAACAATCAAGAGAGTTCAATATTGTTTTTATGTGCAATGAGACACCTAGGAAATCAAATGTCTGGATATTCATCAACAAATTTTCCTGACAACTGTTTTCGTGCAGATTTATTTCTAACTAAAATACCAAAGTTTAATGGAAAGTTATACTATGAATTCGATATAACTGAATTTGATGATTTTCCAATTAAAGTAGATAAAAGATATCCGAAAGTTAGCTTCAAACAGAGATTTATTCCTGAATTTGAAAAAGCAAAAACGGATTATATGAAATGCTTAAATAATAAAAACTAATGCC